>NZ_JARUBM010000002.1:5385000-6860000 GCF_029626175.1 Micromonospora sp. WMMD1082
GGCGATGGCGACGCCGACCAGGGCGAGGGTCGCTCCGCGGCTGCCGACGAGCCGGGCGACGCCGAGCAGCAGCAGCGTCACGAGCAGGGCGCCGGCCACGACGCCGACCGGCACGGCGACGAGCAGCGCGGTGGGCGGGGCGAGCACGGTGGCGATCATGGCGCCGAGCCCGGCGCCCTTGGTGACGCCGACGACGTCGGGAGAGGCGAGCGCGTTGCGCACCGCGGACTGCAGCAGCATTCCCGCCACCGCCAAAGCGGCGCCGGCCAGGACGCAGACCCCGATGCGGGGGAGCCGGTACTGCTGCACGATGAACGCGTGGTCACCGCCGAACATCCCGTCGACGACCGCCGCGGGGGTGAGCGGGACGGCGCCGAATCCGGTGCTCAGCACGGCCAGGAGCAGTAGCGCGGCCGAGATCGCCGCCACGGCCAGGGCACGGCGCGTCGTTGCCGCGCCCGCTCCGGTTGATTCCCGCCCGGGTGTGCGTGGGGCGCGGGTCGCGGCGGTCACGCGCGCCTCGCGCGGATGGCCAGGATGAGGAAGACCGGGGCGCCGAGCAGGGCGGTGACGATCCCTGCCGGTGTCTCGGCCGGGAAGGCGACGAGCCGGGCGAGCACGTCGGCACTGAGCAGCAGCAGCGGGCCGAGTACGAGGCAGGCGACGAGTTGGGTGACGAAGCGCGGGCCGACCAGGCGCCGGGCGATGTGCGGAACGATCAGGCCGATGAAGCCGATCGGCCCGGCGACCGCGACCGCGGTGCCCGCGAGCACGACGACGATGGTCGCGGCCGCCCCGGCGGCGCGGGCGGGGCGCTGCCCGAGGCTCGCCGCGGTGGTGGTGTCGAGGGCGAGCAGCGCGAACGAACGCGAGCCGACGAGTGCGGCGGCGCAGCCGATGGCGGTGGCGGGGGCGAGCAGGGCGACGTCGTCCCACTGCGCACCGGTGACCGAGCCGGCCAGCCAGAACACGATGTCGTGGGTGGAATTGTTCATGATCAGGATTGCCTGGACGAGCGCGGAGAGCACGATCTGCATCGTCATGCCCGCCAGCGCGAGCCCCACGATGGTCACCGCGCCGGTGGTCGACAGCGCCCACATGATGGCGCCGACGACGGCCGCGCCGACGAGTGCCGCCACGGTGCCGAGGGCGCCGAGATTCGGGAACGCGATCGTGGCGGTCACGATCGCGACCGCCGCACCGGCGTTGATCCCGAACGTCTGCGGCGACGCGAGCGGGTTGCGGGTCAGCGCCTGCGCGAGCAGTCCGGCGACGGCGAGGCTGCCACCGACGAGGACGGCGAGCAGCGCCCGGGGCAGCCGCACGTCGACGACCAGGCTGCGCAGCCGCGACGGCTCGTCGTCGAGGAGCGCCGCGATCGCCCGGGACCAGCCGATCCCCGTCGGGCCGGTGCCGAGACTGACCACGCCGACCACGAGGAGCAGCAGCAGCCCGCCGGCGATGGCGACGGCGGCAGGCGCCCGGCGCGGGCGGTCGGACCCGACCGCCCGCGCCTTCGGTGCCGCGTCGGCGTCAGCGCTCACCGACGACGTTCTGGACGATGTCCGCCGCGATCGTCTCGGCGGTCTGCAGGCCGCGGAAGCGCGCGTACTGGTTGCGGTCGACGTTGAAGACCGAGCCCTTGGCGACGGCCGACATCGACGACCACGCGGAGTTCTTCTGCCACTGCTCGAACACCGTGCCCGGTCCGTCGGTCGCGACGAACAGCACGTCGGGGTCGACGTCCAGCAGGCGTTCGATGCCCACGCCGGACTCGACCGCGTCGTCGGCCGTGACGGCGGCGCTGAGGCCCAACGCCTGGAACACGGAACCGCTGAACGCGGCGGAGGTGTGCAGGCTCATCGCATCGGGCGTCGCCACGGCGAGCAGGAAGCGGCGATCCTCGCCGTCCGGTATCCGGGCCGCCAGTTCCTTGATGCGCGCCTCGTGCTGCGCGACGACCTGCTCGCCCTTGGTGCGATCGTCGAGGGCATCCGCGATGGTGACCACGGCGTCCTTGATGTCCTGGTAGCTGCCCTCCCAGCTGTTGAGCACGATGGTCGGGGCGATCTGCTTCAGCTGCGGCACGATCGCGGTGTGCCGGGTCAGGTCGGCGATGATGAGGTCCGGGCTCAGGCTGCTGACCAGTTCGAGGTTCGGCTCCAGCCGGGTGCCCACCGAGGTGTACTCGATCGGCGCGCCCAGCAGTTGCCGGATGCGGTCGGCGTCATCGTCGTCGGCGATCCCGACGGGCTGGACGCCGAGCGCATCGAGCGCCTGCACGAACGAGAACTCCAGCGCCACGACCCGGCCCGGCGTGCCGGTGATCGCTGTCTCGCCGAGTTCGTGGGTGATCGTGCGGGCCGTTCCGGTCTGTGACGTGCTGCCGGCGCCGGCCGTCGCGCAGGCGGCCAGCGCCAGGGCCGTCGCGGCGGCGGTCACGGCGACGATGAGACGTCGGACCGACGCGGCGGTGCCGCGCGGTCCGGCGTAACGAAGGCGCAACATGGTTCTGCTTTCTGCCAAGGGGTGAGGGGCTCCGTAGCGGCGGCAACAAAGGTTAGCCTGCCCTAAGAACGGAGCGTACACGACAGAAATGTAGCGCCCGGATCGGCGGTGGCCGGGCTCGCCTACCTGGCGGGACCACCGACGTTGCGGATCATCTGCCGGAGGACCTTCAGCGCCGTGACGTAGTCGGCGTCGTCGATGCCCTGGTGGATCCGATCGTGGATCGCCGGGGCGTGCTTCTTCAGCTCGATACGGGCCTGCTCGCCCGCGTCGGTCAGCCACAGCCGGCCCTCGCCGTCGCGGGTGAGCCAGCCGCGATCCAGCAACACCTCGGCCTCGGCCGCCAGGTCGTCCTCGCTCCTGAGGTAC
This sequence comes from Micromonospora sp. WMMD1082, assembly GCF_029626175.1. Lineage (NCBI taxonomy): Bacteria > Bacillati > Actinomycetota > Actinomycetes > Micromonosporales > Micromonosporaceae > Micromonospora > Micromonospora sp. WMMD1082. Next base: position 5,387,878 of record NZ_JARUBM010000002.1, read on the forward strand.
GTGCTCATCGCCCGCTCCAGTTCGGGGATGGTCATGCCGTGACCGTCGGGCGAGATGTCGTGCTTCGACAGGTTGCGGAGCAGCCAGATCTGCGGCTGGGTGAAGCCGAACCCGGCGTGCCGCGCACGGGTGAAGGCGATCAGCGCCTCGTAGGCGACCCCGGTCCAGTAGGCGGCCGGCTGAGCGGCGAGTTCGGCGTCGGGTAGGTCTGGCATGGTCATTGCGCACCCCCGGGGTGGACGACGGGCGTCGAACGTAGAACCTGAAGCCCGGTGGAGGTCAAGAGCGCCGCGCCCGGCCGGGTGACTCCGATCGAGGGTGGTCGAGGCTTGACAGATAGTGTGTTACCGCTAACATTCATCGGTAACACTACCGTAATCGGTCTGGCGCGTACGGGCTGCGGTCGACGCCCGTGTCAGGGCCGGCACCCGTGATGAAGTGTCGCACGTCCATCGCCGTTCGATTCTGTCGCGGCGTGGCCGCCAACTGTTAGCGCTAACAGACAGTCGAGCTGACCCGCGAACTCCGGCGAGGCGCACCTGCCATCGCCGCGTCGCAGCGCCCAGCCCGCACCCGTCCCACGAGCGAGAGGCCGTCATCGTGCTACTGACCCGAAGATCGTTTGCCCTGCTCGCCGCCCTGTCCACGGCGGCCACGGCGGGTGCCGTGGTCACCGCGCCACCGGCGGCATCGGCGGCCAACACGGCGTACGTGTTCGCGTACTTCACCGAGACGCCGAACCGGAACGGGGCCAACTACGGCCTGCACCTGGCGGTCAGTCAGGACGGGCTGAACTGGTCGCCGTTGAACCAGAACAATCCGGTGGTCACGCCGACGGCCGGCACGCGCGGCCTGCGGGATCCGTTCATCCTGCGCAAGCGCGACGGCACGTTCGTCATCCTGGCCACCGACCTGAACGGCACCGACTTCAGCCAGAACAACCAGTACCTGCACGTGTGGGACTCGACCGACCTGACCGGGTTCACCGGCTACCGCCGGATCCGGATGCACAGCCTGAACACCCACACCTGGGCCCCGACCGCGTTCTGGGACGCCGCACGGGGGCAGTACGGCATCGTCTACTCGGCGAACAACGGCAGCGACGTGTTGATGGTCAACTACACCTCCGACTTCCGGACGGTCGGGGCCAACCAGGTCTTCTTCAGCCCCGGGTTTCCGGTGCTGGACGGCGACATCGTGGTCGACGGCTCGACCTACTACCTGTACTACAAGAACCTCGCCAACGGTCTGCTCTACGGCGCGCGTTCCTCGACCGGGGCGCCGAACAGCTTCACCACGTACACGAGTGGACTGCGGCAGGGCGGCGCGATCGAGGCGCCGCTGCTGGTGAAGAACAACGAGGGCAACGGTTGGCGGTTGTGGGGCGACTCGTTCAGCCCGGTCAACAACGACTTCTACGCGTGGTCCACGTCGACCATCGGCGGCAACTCGTGGACCGCGCTCAACCAGCGTGACTACACGCCGCCGCTGAACGCCAAGCACGGCTCGATCGCCGGCATCAGCGGCGCCGAGTACACCGGCCTGGTGTCCCGGTGGGGCCTGCCGAACTGGGTGCGGCTCAAGTCGTCGAACTTCCCGGACCGGTACGTGCGGCACGCCGGCAACATCGGCCGGCTCGACGCGTACCCGTTCGACCCGTACCAGGACCAGCTGTGGCGGATGGTGCCGGGCCTGGCCGACCCGGCCGGCGTCTCCTTCCAGTCGGTCAACGTCCCGTCCCGGTACCTGCGGCACAGCAACTACGCGATCCGGCTGGACGCCGACGACAACACCGCGACGTTCCGGGCCGACGCGACGTTCCACCGGGTCGCCGGGTTGGCGGACGCGGGATGGCAGTCGTTCCGGTCGCACAACTTCCCGGACCGCTACCTCCGGCACGCCGACTACCTGCTGCGCATCGACCCGCTCAGCGCGAATTCGAGCGCCAGCGACCGGCAGGACGCGACGTTCCGCGTCACCCCGTAGCCGCCACCACCCCGACAACACCATGACCTGCCGACCGTTCCCGGTCGGCGCCAACTTCCACGTCTGAAGGCAGGGTGTCATGAGAATCCTGAATCGATGGTCGCGTGCGCTGGTCGGCGCGCTGGCGGCCGTGGCGGTGGTCCTCACGACGGGATACGGAGCCATGCCCGCCTCGGCGGCGTCGCCCGTCCGGTACACCAACTCGTTGGTGGCGCAGCGGGCCGACCCGCACATCGTCAAGCACACCGACGGCTACTACTACCTCACGGCCACCGTGCCGGCGTACGACCGGATCGTGCTGCGCCGGGCGACCACGCTGCAGGGGCTCGCCAGCGCCCCCGAGACCACCATCTGGACCCGGCACACCAGCGGTGAGATGTCGGCGCACATCTGGGCACCGGAGATCCACTTCATCAACGGCAGATGGTACGTCTACTTCGCGGCCGGGCGGGCCGACGACATCTGGCGCATCCGGATGTACGTGCTGGAGAACTCCAGCGCCAATCCGCTCCAGGGCACCTGGACCGAGCGCGGGCGCATCGTGACGAACTGGGACTCGTTCGCCCTCGACGCCACCACCTTCGTGCACAACGGGCAGCGCTATCTGGCCTGGGCACAGTCGGAACCCGGGATCAACGCCAGCTCCAACCTCTACCTCGCCCGGATGGGTGCCAATCCGTGGCAGATCAGCGGATCGCAGGTACGCATCAGCGTGCCGACCCACAGCTGGGAGACCCGGGGCCACCGGGTCAACGAGGGAGCGGCCGTCATCATCCGCAACGGCAGGGTCTTCATGGCCTACTCGGCCAGCGCGACCGACGCGAACTACTGCATCGGTCTGCTCACCGCCAGCGCCTCGGCGAACCTGCTCGACCCGTCGTCGTGGACGAAGAACCCCAACCCGGTCTTCGCGAGCAACTCGCGGACGAGCCAGTACGGCCCCGGCCACAACTCGTTCACCGTGTCGGAGGACGGGCAGAGCGACATCCTCGTGTATCACGACCGCAGCTACCAGAACATCTCCGGTGAACCGCTCAACAACCCGGACCGCCGGACCCGGATCCAGAAGTTGTACTGGAACGCCGACGGCACGCCGAACTTCGGCATTCCGGTTCCCGACGGCGTGACACCGTACCGGCTGCGCTCGGCCAACTTCCCGCAGCGCTACATCCGGCACTACAACTACCGCGCCCGGATCGACGCGGACGTGACCAACCTCGCCGACTCGCAGTTCCGGATCGTGACCGGGCTCGCCGGCAGCGCGACCGTCTCGTTGGAGTCGACGAACTTCCCCGGCTACTACCTGCGGCACCGCAACAACGAGGTCTGGGTCGAGCAGAACGACGGCTCCACGCAGTTCCGCAACGACGCGAGCTTCTACCAGCGCAGCGGCCTGTCCGACTCGGCCGGAGTCTCGTTCGAGTCCGCCAACGTCGCCGGCCGGTACGTGCGCCACTACGACTACCTGCTGCACATCCAACCGGTCAGCACCGCCGCCGACCGGGCCGACGCCACCTTCTTCCTCGAGTAGAAACCCATGGAACCCGGCATGAGACAAGGCGTACGCAAGATCAGCAAGATCAGACGGTCGGTGGCCCGGCTGGCCGCCCTCCTGCTCGTCGTCGCCAGCACCGGACTCGTCCTCGCGAGCCCGGCATCCGCGGCCACGACCTACCTCTACACCACCTTCAAGGGCGACGGCGCGGCCGACCAGGAGCTGTGGGTCTACCGGTCGACGGACGCGACGAGCTTCAGCGTCCTCGCCGACACGAACTACCGCGGGCCGAGCGGCGTACTGCGCGACCCCAGCATCATCAACCACAATGGCAGGTACTACATCGCGCACACCGCCCAGTCCTGGACGACGAACTCCACGTACTTCAACATCGCATCCAGCACCGACCTGGTCAGCTGGACGCATGTGGCCAGCGTCAACTCGGGGATCGCCGACACCAGGTTCGTCTGGGCGCCGGAGTTCTTCGTGGAGGGGAACACCGTACGCGTCATCGCGAGCGTGGCGCAGACGACATGTGCCAACTGCTTCCGGCCCTACGTCTACACCGCCCAGAACAGCGCCCTGACGTCGTGGAGCGGGCCGGTCCAGATGGGCGGGCTCGGTACGAACTACATCGACACCTTCGTGGTGCGTTCTGGCGCCACCTATCACGCCTTCGTCAAGAACGAGACGTCGAAGTACATCGAGCACTGGACGAGCACGTCGAGCCTCACCAGCGGCTGGACCTCCCGTGGCGCCCTGTGGAGTTCGGGGTACGAGGGACCGGCGCTGGTCCGGATGGAGAACGGCACCTGGCGCATCTACGTCGACCGTTACACCAACGGCGGCATCTGGACGGCCACCAGCTCGGACCTCGACAACTGGTCCGGCCTCAGCAGCGTGAACTGCTCCGGCTGTCGTCACGGCACGGTGCTCGCCGTCTCGTCCGGGGTCGCGGAACAGTACCGGGTGACGGCGCGGCACAGCGGCAGGGTGCTGGACGTGATCGGGGCGTCCACGGCCAACGGCGCCGAGATCAAGCAGTGGGGCTGGAACGGCGGAGGGAACCAGCGGTGGACGTTCGAGGACGCCGGCGGCGGTTACTTCCGGATCGTCAACCAGAACAGCGGAAAGTGCCTGGACGTGGCGAGCGCGTCCACGGCGGATCGGGCGAACATCGTCCAGTACACCTGCAGTGGGGCTACCCACCAGCAGTGGCAGTGGCGTGCCGTCGGTAGCTACTTCCAGCTCGTGGCCCGGCACAGCGGCAAGTGCCTGGACGTGGTGAGCGCCGGGACGGGCGACGGCGTCGACATCCAGCAGTTCGCCTGCGGTAACCAGGACAACCAGCAGTGGTCCCGTACCCCGGTGTAGCGCGGCCCGCGTGACGTGGCCGTGTGGTGCGCCCGTCCCTGAAGGGGGCGGGCGCACCGCCGTGACCGGCGAGGCGTCGAGGACCTAGCGCATCGGGGCGAACCGCAGGGACGAGCCGCGGACGACCAGTTCGGGGGCGAGGAGCACGCGGTGCGCGGGGCGGCGTTCGCCGTCGAGCAGGCGCGAGACCATGAGTTCGACGGCGAGGCGACCGACGTGGCTCTTGGGCGGCCGGACGGCGGTGATCGCGGGATCGGCGAGATGGGCGACCTCGTCGTCGTAGGACACGATCGCCAGTTCGCCGGGGATGGTGATGCCCAACTCGGCGCAGAACTGGGCGACGGCGATGGCGTGCGGGTCGCTGTGCACGATCAACGCCGTGATCCGGGAGAGCTTGCACTGCCGGAGGAGGCGGACGATGACGTCCCGCTCCCCGGGGGCGGTGACCGTTTCCTGCATGACGAGGGTGCCGGACGTTCGGGGATCGGTGGCGGCCGTCCGCCAGGCCTGCCGTAGGTGCGCCGACGTCGGGCTGCCCTGCGCGAGGACGAGCCCGATCCGTCGGTGCCGTTGTTGCCGCAGGTGGTAGACGGCGATCTCGAGGCCGAGCGAGTGGTCGCTGCGTACCCACTCGATGTGGCGGGTGGTCGGCGTCCACCGGCGCGGCTGGCGTTCGACGAGGATGGTCGGTACCGGCAGCCCGCCGATCCATTCGAGGATCTCGTCCGCGTCGTCGCCGTCCAGGCTCGGCGCCAGCAGCAGGCCCTGGACCTGCTGGGCCTCGACGAGACGGGTGATCTGGCGGCGGTCCTCGTCGGGGTCGTAACTGGAGCCGCGCAGCTGGATGCTGACCCCGAGCGCCGCCGCGGCGGCGCGCGCGCCGGCCACGATCGGCGGCCAGTAGAAGTCGAGCGAGGGCACCACCATGCCGATGGTGAAGCGGACCGGGGCTCGTCGGGGTTGGCTGAGGGTGTTGCTGTGCGTCGGCAGCGTGGCGCCGCCGTGCACCTTGGACACGAGGCCACGCTCGGCGAGGGCGGCGATGTCGCGGCGGACCGTCAGCTCGCTGACGCCGAACTCGCGGGCGAGGTCGCGGACCCGCACCGCGCCGTGACCGCGAAGCTCGGCGAGCAGTCGCTCCTGTCGCTGGGGTCCGAACAGCCGCTCTGTCTCCACGATGCGCACACTCCTAGCGGGCGAGCCAGCCCCCGTCCACGGCGAGGACGGCCCCGTGCACGTACCGCGCGGCGTCCGAGGCGAGGAAGACCACGGCGCCCGTGAGGTCCTCGGGCGTGCCCCAGCGTCCGGCCGGGATTCGCTCGCGGATGGCGCGTTCCCGGTCCGGATCGTCGCGTAGCGCAGCGGTGTTGTCGGTGGCGATGTAGCCGGGGGCGATCGCGTTGACGTTGACCCCGTCGGCGGCCCACTCGTTGGCCAGGGCGCGGGTGAGGCCCACGACCGCGTGCTTGGCGGCGGTGTACGACGGCACCCGGATGCCGCCCTGGTACGAGAGCATCGACGCGACGTTGACGATCCTCCCGTGGCCCTGGCCGAGCATGATCCGCCCGGCCGCCTGGCAGAGGTGGAAGACCGCGTCGAGATCGACCCGCAGCACCGCGTCCCAGTCCTCGGGCGGGTGTGCGACGGCGGCGGCGCGGCGGATGATGCCGGCGTTGTTCACCAGGATGTCCAGGCGGCCGAGCCCGGCGGTGGCCGCGTCGACGGCGTCGGCGAGCTGGTCCGGGCCGGCGGTGGCGAGGTCGGCGGGTACGACCAGCGCCCGCCGCCCCAGCTCCTCGACCGCGGTGACCGTCTCGGCGGGGTCGCCGCGCCCCAGCAGGGCGATGTCGGCGCCGGCCTGGGCCAGCGCGATGGCGATGGCCCGGCCGATGCCCCGGTTCCCGCCGGTGACGAGGGCGACGCGACCGCCGAGGCGGAACGTGTCCAGGACCATCGTCACAGGCCCACGCTGCGCAGGGTCGGCACGGTCTGGCCGACCCAGGCCAGGTCGGCGTCCTCGCGCGCGCCCTGGGTGCGTTGGGTGCCGGCCAGGAACCACAGGAAGTACGTGGTGTAGCCGGGCGCGCTGACCACGGTGTGGTATCCCTCGGGCATCATCTGCATCACGTGCTCGCGGATGGTGACGTTCTCCTCGTACCCCTCGTCGGTGTAGACCCGGCTGATGCCGAACCCGCCCGCCGGGTCGACGCGGTAGTAGTACATCTCCTCGTGCGCGGCCTCGGCGGGCAGGTCGTCGACCTTGTGCCGGTGCGGGGGGTAGGTGCTCCAGTTGCCGGAGGGCGTGTAGGTCTCGCCGACGATGAGCCGGCGGGCCGGCAGGTCCGGTTGGGAGATCTCGGTGAGGATCTGGTGGTAGGTGCGGCCGAAGTTGGCGGCGCCCCAGCGGCCACCGACGACCTGTTCCGGTGCGATGACGTAGGGCTCGGTGACCAGGTCGCTGGGCGCGCTGGGCAGGGCGATCTCCACGTCGGTGACGGCCTCGACGGTGACGGTGGCACCGGCGGGGATGTAGACGGAATGCGGTGCGCCGGAGAAGACGTCCGGGCGTCGGCCCACCTCGGCGAAGTGGTGGTCGGCGACGGTGAAGCTCGCGCTGCCACCGAGGATGACCGCGAGGATCTCCCGGTCACCGGACTCGCCGGTCCACGACCGGCCGGCCGGCAGCTTCAGCAGCGCGAAGTCCAGCAGCTGGCAGGGATTGACCGGCAGCGTGTTGTGGCCGTCGGCGGCGGGGATGGTGCAGTGGTAGCGGTAGTCCATGATCACCTTTCCGGAGAGCGGGGGCGGGGGAGTCGGTGCGGTCACCAGGGGCTGGTCCAGCCGGGGGCGGTCGCGCGGGCGAGGGCCTCCATGTAGAAGTAGTCGCCCCAGAGGTTGCCCTCGTCGACGCCGATGCCCTTGGGCTTGTCGTAGACCCCGTGCAGGATCAGCGCGTTGGCGACCGGATGGCCGCCGGTGGAGTAGTTGTCGACGAGGGAGCGCAGGATCCGGTCGGCGGCCGCCCGGTACCGGTCGGCGCTGCCCGCGTCGGTGAGGTTGTCGGCGAGTTCGACCAGGCCGCAGGCGGCGATGGCGGCGGCCGAGCTGTCGCGTTCCTGGCCACTGCCGTCGCCGAACTCCAGGTCCCAGTAGGCGACGTGGTCGGCGGGCAGATGGGCGAGGAAGTGGTCGGCGCAGGTCTGCGCGGCCACCAGCAGCGCCGGGTCGGCGGTGTAGCGGTGGTTGAGGGCGAACCCGTAGATCCCCCACGCCTGGCCGCGGGCCCAGCAGGAGTGGTCGGCGTGGCCCTGCTCGGTCTCGCCGCGCAGCGGCGCCCCGGTGTCCGGATCCCAGTAGAAGGTGTGGAAGGTGGTGCCGTCCGGGCGCAGGATGTGCCGGCGCAGCTGGGTGGTGTGCCGGCGGGCCGCGGCGGCGTACCGGTCGTCGCCGGTGGTGTGGCCGGCCCAGAAGAGCAGCGGGGTGTTCATCAGGCTGTCGATGATGGTGCGGCCGCGCTGGCGCGGATCGTCCAGGTCGCCCCAGGCCTGGATGATGCCGGCCGGTTCGAGGACGCGGGTCATCAGGTGGTCGGCGGCGGCCAGGGCCGCGTCCCGGGCACGCGGGTCGCCGGTCCGGCGGGCCGGGGTGACGCAGGAGAGGGTGTAGAGGAATCCGAGGTCGTGGGTGTCCAGGTCGATGCCGTGGTGCACCCGGGTGGCGAAGGCGTCCACGTGCGACAGCGCGGCCCGCTGGTAGCGTTCGTCGCCGGTCAGGTCGTGGGCCAGCCAGAGCATCCCGGGCCAGAAGCTGGTGGTCCAGCCGACGTTGGCGCCCGGCGGCTGGCCGGCGGTCGATGGTCGCAGCGGGTAGCGGTTGCCGGCGGTGGTGTCCGCAGGGTACCGGTCGCCGAAGGCGTCGATGTTCGCGTCGACGGTGCGAATCGCGGCGGCCACCGCGGCCGCCATGGCGTCGGCGTCGGGGCTGGGACGGACGTCGGTCGCCGTCATGGATGCAGTTCTCCCTTGATCTGGGGCGCGGCCGCCGATGGATCGAGCGCGGCGCGCAGGCTGTACCGGCTGTTGGCCCACACGACGTAGAGCAGCGGCGCGGCCGCCGCACCGAGCGCGATCGCCGGACGGGCGACGAAGAGCTGCGCCAGCAGCGCGAGGACCAGCAGTGACGTGGCGGTGAGGTACCAGCGGCGCACCGCGAGGTACGCGCAGGCGCGGGCCACGTCGCGCAGCCGGGCGCCGGGTCGCTCGGCGATGGTCACCAGCCCGAGCAGCGCGGTGGCGGCGGTGAGCGCGGTGAGCATGGCCAGGATCGGCAGCGTGAGCGCCCCCGCCCGGCTGCCCCACGCCGCGTACCCGTCGACGCCCAGCACGACCAGGACGGCCACGGCGGTGGCGGCCCAGCGCGTCGCGGGACGTAGGGTGGCCCGCCAGGCGCGGCCGAACCTGCGGAACACGCCGTCGGTGTCACCGGCGGAGTACGCGGACATCACCGCGAAGGCCCCGCAGAGCGCGGGCGCGCAGCCGGGCGCGACCAGCGCGTACAGCGGCCAGGCCCGCGCCGCCTCGGTGGTGAACAGGAGCACCACCAGGGGCAGGCAGCCGACCACCAGCAGCAGGTTGGTGACGAGCGCGACCCAGACGCCGTCGAAGATGGCGGAGATGGTGTCGTGGCGCAGGCGCATGGCTCAGCCCTTCAGTCCGGTGGTGGCGATGCCCTCGATGAAGTACCGCTGCCCGAGCAGGAAGATGGCCGCCACCGGCAGCACGGACAGCACGGACCCGGTCATGATCAGTGCGTACTCGGCGTTGTACTGCGTGATGAAGGTCTGCAGTCCCAGCTGGACGGTGCGCAGGTCCGGACTGCGCAGGTAGATCAGCGGGCCGAGGTAGTCGTTCCAGGTGGTGACGAAGGTGATCAGGGCCAGGCTGGCCAGCGCGGGGCGGGACAGCGGCAGCATGATCCGCCGGTAGATGCCGAACTCGGAGAGCCCGTCGACCCGGGCCGACTCGCTCAGCTCCTCGGGAATCGTCTCGTAGAACTGCTTCATCAGGAACACACCGAAGGCACCGAACGCCTGCAGCGCGACGATCGCCCAGAGGGTGTCCGACAGTTGCAGCTTCGACATCATGATGAACTGCGGGATCATGTACGACTGCCACGGCACGGCGATGGTGCCGACGTACGCCAGGAACAGCAGGTTGCGGCCGGGAAAGCGGATGCGGGCGAAGCCGTAGGCGGCGAAGCTGCCGGTGAGCACCTGCAGGAAGGTGACGATGACCGACAGCAGCAGGGTGTTGCCCAGCCAGGTGGTCATGTCCGACTGCTGCCAGATGTCGACGTAGTTGCGCCATACCAGCTGGTCGGGCACCCACTTGAGCGGGATGGTGAACACCTCGTTGTCAGTCTTCAACGAGGACATCACCATCCAGTAGAACGGCAGCAGCAGCGCGGCCGCCACGAGGGCGATGCCGGCGTAGCCGGCGACCCGCCAGGCGCGGGAGGGTGGACGCCGGGGGGAGCCGGTGGTGCCGGGCACGGTGACGGTGGCTGGCGGGGCGAGGTCGGTCGCGGTCATCAGCCGTTCCTCCGCTTGTTGATCATGAACTGGATGATCGTGACCCCGAAGCAGATGGCGAACAGCACGACCGAGACCGCCGAGGCGTAGCCGAACTGGTTCTCCTCGAACCCCTTCTGGTAGATGTACTGCGACAGCACCAGGGTGGACTGCCCGGGGCCGCCGTCGGTCATCACGAGGATGAGGTCGAAGACCTTGAAGCTCTCGATGGTCAGCAGGACGGTGACGAAGAACGTGGTGTGCCGCAGCCCGGGCAGGGTCACGTTCACGAACCGCTGCCAGGGGGTGGCGCCGTCGATCATCGCGGCCTCGTACAGCTGGGCGGGGATGGTCTGCAGGCCGGCGAGGAAGAGCAGCATGTAGTAGCCCATGTAGCGCCAGGTGCCGATGAGGATGACCGCCGGCATCGACCAGTCCGCCGAGGTGGTCCAGCCGGGCGGGTTGGCGACTCCCACCGTCCGCAGGAAGGCGTTGACCGGCCCGTACTCCGGGCTGAACAGCAGGTTCCACACGACGGCGATCGCGACGATGGAGGTGATGTACGGGAAGAACGCGACGGTACGGAAGAACGCCACCCCGCGCAGCTTGCGGTTGAGCAGCAGCGCGAGGCCCAGCGCCGCCGCCATGGTCAGTGGGATGTGGAACACCGTGTAGTACAGGGTGTTCCGCAGCGCGGTCCAGAAGCTCGTGTCGCCCCACATCCGGCGGAAGTTGGCGCTGCCGGTCCACTCGGCCACGCCGAACACGTTCCAGTTGGTGAACGCCATGTAGAACAACACCGCGACCGGCACCAGCGTGAGCACGGCGAAGCCGAGGAAGTTCGGCAGGATGAACGACCAGCCGGCGACGGTGTTCCGCCAGACCAGCTCGCGGTGCCTGCGCCGCGCCTGCGGCATGATTGCCATAGAGATCTCCGGGATCGTTCGGGCTGGGGCGGGTCCGGCGCTCGGCTTCCGTCGGGCCGGACCCGCCGCGACGTCACTGGTTGAGGACCTCGTTCTTCGCGCGCTTCTGCGCCTCGTCGACGGCCGCGTCGACCCCCTTGCTGTTCGAGAGCACCGCGGTGTGCATCTCGTTGAGGAGGTTCTGCAGCCCGGCGGTGTGCTTCGACACCGGGTTCTCGGGCTTGGTGGTGTGGGTGGCGAAGGCGAACTTCGACAGGTCGTCCTGCGGCACCCCGTCGAGCCCGAACAACGCCTGGGTGACCGGCTCGGAGAACCGGGCCGGCGTGATGCCGATGCCGGCCAGGGCCTTGCCGGCCTCCTCGCCGGCGACGTAGCTGAGGAACGCCTGTGCGGCGGGCAGCTTCGATCCGCTGATCTTCGGGTTGATGCCCAGACCGGTCGGGTCGCCGAAGGTGACCGGTGTGGCCGAGGTGCCGGCGGTGGACGTGTCGAACTGCGGCACGGGCGCGATGCCCCACTCGAAGGTGTCCGCGTCGCCGCTCTCCCGCTGCGCGAGCAGGGTGGCGATGTACCAGGTGCCCATGACCATCATCGCCGACTGCTGCTTGCCGAACTGCGCCTGGTAGGTGAGCTTGTTGGTGTTCGCGGTGCCGAAGCTCGGCTGCGCACCGGCGGCCTGCAGGTCCAGGGAACGCTGGTAGTAGGGCTTGAGGAAGCCGAAGTCACCGGAGAGGAGGTCCGCGTTCGGCGTCTGGGCCAACGCGAAGCCCTGCACGGTGGACTGCCACACGTGCAGGTACGCGCCGGTGGCGGTGGACCCGGTGGCCTTGAGCCCGCTGGTCAGCTCCTTGGCCCTGGCGGCGTAGTCGTCCCAGGTCCAGCTGCCGTCGGGAAGGGCCACCTGCGCCTTCTCGAACAGCTCCTTGTTGTAGTACAGCACCCACGAGTCCGCCCGGTACGGCACCGCGTACGTCTTGCCGTCGACCTGGTAGGCGGCGAGCGAGGGTACGTCGTCGAGGTCGGCGGCCAACTCGGTCACCTCGCGGAGCTGACCGCCGTTCTGGTAGGTGTAGAAGTTCTTGAGATTCTTCAGCACGTACAGGTCGGGGGCGGTGCCGGCGGCGAGGTCGGCGGTCATCTGGGTGTCGTAGTTGGTGGCGTCGTACTCCTTGAGTTCGACCGTCACGTTGGGGTGCGTCGCCCTGAATCCGTCGGCGAGCGTCTTGAACTCCGGCGTGGACGCCAGGCTCCAGCCGGCCAGGGTGAGCGTCACCGGGGCGTTGGGGTCGGCTGGCTCCTCGTCACCGCTGCAACCGGCGAGGACGAGTGTCAGCGCCGTCGCGGCGGCGATGACGGCCGGTATCGCGCGCTTCATCCCTTTCTCCTTAGGTCAAGGGCCCGGGTGGGCCCGCACTGCTACCAGGCCGCCGGGCGGCGGGCCTGGCCGTTCCAGGTCCAGGCGGGTCGCGGTGCTGGCCCCGTCGGGCCAGTCGACCGCCACGTGCAGGCCGTCGGCGTCGTCGTCCAGTAGGGCCCGACACGCCTGCGGTGCCGTGGACCCCGAGGTCAGCTCCGTGAGGGCGGCGATCCAGCTGCCCGGCTCGGCGGCGTGGTCCAACCAGGGCACGACCAGCCCGCCGGCCAGGGGCCCGCCGTGCGGGACGGTGGTGGCACCGGCCGTTCCGTCTCCGTGTACCGATTCGAGCCGGCTGGTCAGGCCGTTCGCCGTCACGGTCGTCACACCGTCGGCACAGGCGGCCGTCGCGTCCCCGGCGAGGGCCCAGCCGCCGATCCGCAGCCGCAGCGCCGCCGCCTGGACGCCGGCGGCAAGGTCGTCGAGGCGGATCAGGCGCAGCTCCCAGGCGCCGCGGACCAGCGAGTACACGGTGAGGTGCCCGGCCGGCCGGTGCGGGCCGGTGCGGCCGCTGCCGTGGTCGCGCTGGCCGGGATCCGGGTCGACCCAGTGGGCGAACGCCCGCGACCCGGCCACGCCGAGGCCGTCGCCGTCGACCTGGACGGTCAGCAGGCGCATGCCGGCGCGGTGGGTGGCCCGGCCCGCGTGGTCAACGAGGGTGACGGACTGATCGAGCGGATTGCGCCAGCCGCTCTCGTCGAGAACCGGGGTGGTGGCGGTGGAGTAACCGAGCCGGGCGTAGAGCGGGGAGTCGCCGACGGTGGCGCCTTCCGTCGCGTGGTCGGTGCCGTGGTTGACGACGCGGACGATCCCGTCGGCGCGGGTGGCCGAGACCAGCCAGCCCGGCGCGCGGATGGCCCGTACCGTGTCGGGTTCCTCGACCGGCAGCGGCCGCTCCGGCTCCGTCCACACCGGATGGTCGGCGGGCAGCGCGACGCCGAGCAGCCCCTTGCTCGCCCAGTACGGCGAGCCGGGACCGGAGTACGCCTGGGCCAGCCGGGGCCACGGCCCGTGCCAGCCCAGGGTGAGCAGGCCACGGTCGTCCGGGGCGCCACGGTCGACGAAGTGGCGCACGACGCGCGTGGCCGCGCGACGCAACTGGCCGAGGTCGACCGAGGGCACGCCGGCGATCGCACCGACCCAGAACGGCGCCGCGGCGGCGAACCGGTAGACCAGGCTCCGTCCCTGGATCAGCGGCGACCCGTCGGCGCCCACCAGGGCGACCGCGTCCCGCAGGAACCGGTCGAGGGCGGCCAGGTCCCGTTCGCGGCGCTCCTCGGCCAGGTCGGCGGCGCCGGTCATCCGGGCCCACAGGGTCGGGTACGCGTGCAGGGCCCACCCCACGTAGTGGTCGTAGGCGCGTTCCGGCCCGTCGGACAGCCACCCGTCGGCGCGGGCGAAGCCGTCGTGGGTGGCCAGGTCCTCGGCCATCTCGTCGAGTGCGTGCGGCCCGTCCACCGAGCGCAGGAACGTCTGCACGACCAGCCGGAACCAGACCCAGTTGATGCGCGGGTACGTGTGGTCGCCGACCGCCGGAGCCAGGTAGTCGACCACCCGTTCCTGCACGGTGGACGGCAGCCGGTCCCAGATCCAGGGGCGGGTCAGGTCCAGGATCAGGGCGATGGCGGCGGCCTCCACCTTGGCCTGCGGGTGCTCGTCCAGCCGCAGCCAGCGCTCCGGGGAGGTCGGGTCGGTGCCGGCGGCGATGCCGGCGCCGTACCGGTCGGCGAGTTCGTCGACGCCGACGCCCCGGGCACCGGCGATCCGGAACCCGGCCAGCAGAAACGTCCGGGCGAACCCCTCCAGGCCGTCGACGGCCCGGCCGTAACCGCCCGCGGCGCCGGGAAAGGTGACGAGGGCGTGCCCGGGGGACGCGAACGGCCGGGCGGCGGCGAGCAGCCGGTCGGCGAGGGCCAACCAGTCACTGCGGGCCCAGCCGAGATCCTGTCGCATCGAGCCGCCTCCGGGGCAGTGGTGCGGGGCGTTGCCCGGCTATGTGTCGCGCAGGCAACGATCGGGTTTCCGAAGTAAAACGCTCACAACTGAACAAGTCAATGCCGTTGCGAAACTGAGATGAACATGTCCGATCAGAAGAGCACAGAACAGGGTCGTAAAGTGCTGTGACCAGGGTCACCACGGCTCTCGGCCGATAACTCGCATATTCCGGACCAAAGCCCTCAAAGCTCCGGATATCACTCGCCGTCACGGCGACGGAGACGAGTTCTCTCCAGCTTCGCGCCATAAGCGCTCTGATACGGTCGGGACCGTTCACAACCGCTCGGCAACTCGGGGAATGATGGCCGCCGCAGACCGCTTCGCAGGCCCGCTCGCCGCGGCGTGGCTGGGTGCCAGCGGGCCTGCGCTGGCCCGGGTCCTGGCGCCGCCGGAGGCGTCCCTTCCGGTGCCGCCCGCGTCGGAGCGTGCCGTCTGGGCACACCCGCACCCCGCCACGCTGCGGCACCTGCGCGCCCGCGCCGAGCGGGATCTCGGTACCGCCTGGCCGACGCCGCTGGCCAGCCAGTACGCCCGGTACTTCCGCGACGGCGACCGCGACGCGTACGAGCAGCGGGTCTTCGCCCGGCAGGCGCGGCTCACCCGGGCCGCCGTCCTGGCGGCGGCCACCCTCGACGGAACCTGGCTGGACGAGGTGGTCGACGGGGTGACGCTGCTGTGCGAGCAGAGCAGCTGGTGCTGGCCCGCGCACGACGACACCCGCTCGGTGCACGGCGCGGTGCTGCCGACCGTCACCGACCCCTACCTCGATCTCGGCGCGGGCGAGGTCGCCGCGCAGCTGGCCTGGATCGACCACCTGCTCGGCGGGCCGCTCGACACGCACGCGCCCGGCCTGCGCGCGCGGATCCGCCACGAGGTCGACGGGCGGGTGCTGCGCCCGTTCGCCGCCCGCCGGGACTGGCACTGGCTCGGCCTCGACGGCGACGTGCACAACTGGAGCGCGTGGATCCACGGCAACGTGCTCGTCGCCGGGCTGCGCCTGCTCGACGACCTCGACGATCGCCCCCGCCGCGCGGCGCTGGTCGAGCTGGTGGTCGAGGGGCTCGACCGGTACGTCGCGTCGCTGCCCGCCGACGGTGCCATCGACGAGGGCTACGGCTACTGGTGGAACGGCGCCTGCCGGGCGCACGAGGCGCTCGACCTGCTCGCCCAGGCCACCGGCGGCGCGCTCGACGGCGTGCCGGGCGAGGCGCTGTGCCACACCGTGGCCTTTCCGCACCGGATGCACCTGGGCGGCGACTGGTACCTCAACCACGCCGACGGCTCGGCCCGGCCGGCCACCGACACCCAGCCGTGGCACGCCCTGCACCGGGCCGCCCGGCGGGTCGGTGACCGGGACGCGCAGGCGCACGCCGCCGCCCACCGCCGGCCCGACGCGCCGGTCGCCAACGAGGAGCAGGGCCTCGGCCGGTTACTGCGGGCCCTGACCGATCCGGAGTGGACCGCCACCGGGCCGGAGTGGACCGCCGCCGGACCGGCCGCACCACCGCTGCCGCGCGACGTGTGGTTCCCCTCCACCCAGGTGCTCCTGGCCCGCCGTGCGGCCGGCAGCCCGGCCGGGCTGACCCTCGCGGTCAAGGGCGGCCACAACGGCGAGCACCACAACCACAACGACGTCGGCTCCGTCGTGGTCGCCCTCGACGGGGTGCCGGTGCTCGTGGACGCCGGCCGCCCCACCTACACCGCGCGGACCTTCGGCCGGGACCGCTACGCCATCTGGACCATGCGCAGCGACTGGCACAACGTTCCGCACGTCCGCGACACCGCGCAGGCGCCCGGCCGGGGGTACGCCGCCCGGCACGTCGTGGCGACCGTCGACGACGCCGTGGCCGAGCTGAGCCTGGACATCGCCGACGCGTACCCGCGCACCGACCTGCGGAGCTGGCGGCGTACCGCCCGGTTCGAGCGCCACCGTGGACGGATCGTGATCACGGACGCCTGGCAGCTCGACCCGGACGCGGCGCCCGCGTCGACCCGGCTTCACCTGCTCGTCGCCGGCGACGTCCAGCTCGGTCCGGGCCGCGCCACGATCGCCGCCCTGGACGGCGCCGGCCACCTCGCGGTGAGCTGGCGGCCCGCGTCCGCACCGGGCTCGTCGACGGCTCGCGTGCTCGACGATCCTATGCTCGCCGCCGTGTGGGGAGAGCGGCTCACCCGCATCGCGATCGACGTCACCGCGCTCGGACCGACCGGCGCACTCGTCCTCACGGTCGAGGAAACCCATCCGCACGACGCGCTCTCGGAGGTACCCGATGACCCTGGAAGGCAGTGAGACCGGCGCGGCAGAGACCCGGGCGCCGCTTCAGGTCGCTCGCCGCCAGCTGCTACTGGAGGCGCTGCAACGCGACGGGGCCATGCGCATCTCCGACCTGTCCGAGGCGCTCGGCGCCGCGGCCGTCACCATCCGGCGCGACATCGCCCAACTCGCCGCCGAGGGGCTGGTCCAGCGGGTGCACGGCGGGGTCGCCCTCATCACCCCCGACGAATCGCCGGCGCCGGAGGCGCCGGCCGCCGGCCCGTCCTCCCTCAGCGGGCGCACGCTGGGCATGCTCGTGCCGTCGCTCGACTACTACTTTCCGGAGGTGGCCCGGGGCGCCGAGGAGGCCGCCCGCGAGCTGGACATGCGGGTCGTGCTGCGGGGCTCCTCCTACGACGCCGAGGACGACCGGCCCCAGCTGGAACGTCTCGTCGACCGGATGGGCGTCGACGGGTTGATCATCGCGCCGCGGATGGACACGTCGACCGCGGAGCGGACCATCGACTGGCTGGCCCACGCCGGCGTCCCGGTGGTGCTGCTGGAGCGCACGGCCACGGTGGGCGCCCACCACGCCGTGATGGAATCGGTGGTGACCGATCACGCGCTGGGCGCGGCCATGGCGGTGCGGCACCTCACCTCCCTCGGTCACCGCAGGGTCGGCGTGGTGCTGGACGCCAACAGCCCCACCCGTCCGCACGTGCGCCGGGGTTGGCTGGAGGCCGCGAACGACTGCGGGCTGGACCCCACGGCGACCGTCGAGGCCGTGGTGCCGGACTCGCGCTCGCCGGAGCGGGATGCCCTGATCGACGAGGTGCTCGACCGCTGCGCGGCTACCGGCACGACCGCGCTGCTGGTGCACGCCGACGCGGAGGCGATCGCGCTGGTGCAGCGCTGCGAGGAGCGGCAACTGGCCGTGCCCGGTGATCTGTCCATCGTGGCGTACGACGACGAGGTCGCCGGCCTGTTCAGCCCGCCGCTGACCGCGGTGCGGCCGCCGCGCCGCTCGATCGGCCGCGCCGCCGTGCGTCTCGTCGCCGACCGCCTCGCCGACCCGGAGCGCCCCACCCACCGGGTCGTCATCAGCCCGGCCCTGCGCATCCGCGAGTCCACCGCCGCGCCCCGCCCCTCGACGCCGCCGTCACCGTCGCCGTCGGGGTGGCGTCCGGCCTCGCCGACCAGGGCGTGATCGGAGGACCCGGACGTTCGGTTATGTACGTTCGTGAATGACTTGGTACGAACTGTGGCGCCCCGAATCCCGCGTCGGTTACCAAGGTGTTGCCCACGTGTGAACCGCCGATGGTCCGGGCGATCCGCGCCGGACCGGCGGCATCGTCGCGGCACCGGGCAACGGATGGTCACCCATGCGTGGCTCCGCCGTCCCCGCGACGGTCTCCCTCCGACAGAAGGGGCAACGCAGTGAGAACGAGTAGACGGCTCCTGGCATTCGCGACGGCGCTCGCCATGACGACCGGAATGGTGGCGTCGGCGGTCACCGGCAACAGCACACCCGCCCAGGCGGCACCGGTGACCATCACCAACGGCACCCAGTTCACCGACACGAGCGGCAACCCCCTGCACGCCCACGGGGGCGGCGTGCTCAAGGTGGGCAACTACTACTACTGGTTCGGCGAGAACCGCAACCCGAACAACACGTTCCGGGCGGTGTCGGTCTACCGCTCCACCGACCTGCGCAACTGGGAGTTCCGCAACAACGTGCTCACCCAGTCCTCGGCCAGCGAGTTGCAGGTCGCCAACATCGAGCGGCCGAAGGTCATCTACAACGCCAGCACCGGGCGCTACGTGATGTGGATGCACAAGGAGAACGGCACGAACTACAGCGAGGCGCGCGCCGCCGTGGCGTCGTCGGCCACCGTGGACGGCAACTACACCTACCACGGCAGCTTCCGCCCGCTCGGGCACATGTCCCGGGACATCACCCTCTACAACGACAACGGCACCGGCTACATGATCTCGGCGGCCGACGAGAACTACGACCTGCACATCTACCGGCTCAACGCGGACTTCCTCAACGTCGCCAGCCTGGTCGGCAACTTCTGGAACGACGCGCACCGCGAGGCCCCGGCGCTGTTCAAGCGGGGCAGCACCTACTTCATGCTGACCTCGGGGGCGACCGGCTGGAACCCGAACCAGGCCAGGTACGCGACCGCGTCGAGCATCTCCGGCCCGTGGACCGGCTGGACGAACGTGGGCGACTCCACCACCTTCCGCTCCCAGCCGACGTTCGTACTGCCGATCCAGGGCACCTCCACGACGAGCTACCTCTACATGGGCGACCGCTGGGCCGGCGCCTGGGGCGGGCCGGTCAACGACTCGCAGTACGTCTGGCTGCCGATCACCTTCCCGTCGAGCACCAGCATGAGCCTGAGCTGGGCCCCGTCGATCACCATCGACACGGCCACCGGCACCATCACCGCGAACTCACCGACGTACTACCGGGTGACGAACCGCAACAGCGGCCGGGTCATGGACGTGGTGAGCAGCTCGACGGCCAACAACGCGGAGGTCAAGCAGTACGCCTGGAACGGCGGCGGCAACCAGCGCTGGGAGTTCCAGGACGCCGGTGGCGGCTACTTCCGCATCGTCAACCAGAACAGCGGCCGGTGCCTCGACGTCTCCTCCGGCTCGACCGCCGACGGCGCCAACATCATCCAGTACACCTGCGGCAGCGGCACCAACCAGCAGTGGCAGTGGGTGGCGACCGGCAGCTACTACCAACTCCGCGCCCGCCACAGCGGCAAGTGCCTCGACGTGGTCAACGCCGGCACCGGCGACGGCGCCGACATCCAGCAGTTCACCTGCCACAGCGGCACCCACCAGCAGTGGTCCCGCACCGCGGTCTGACCGCCGGGCTCGGGCACCAGCAGAGCCAGGTCCCGGGCACCAGCAGAGCCAAGGGAGGCAACATGACACCGTCGGGACAGCGATCGCGCCGGCGCCTGCGCTGGCTGACCGCACTGGTCGGCGTCCTCGCCCTCGTCGCGGGTGCCGTCGCCGCGCCGCCGCCGGCCTCGGCCGCCACGACACTGATCTACACGACGTTCAAGGGTGACGGCGCGGCGGACCAGGAACTGTGGGTCTACCGGTCCACCAACGGCGGCACCAGCTACAGCGTGCTGTCGGACACCAACTACCGAGGCCCCACCGGCGTGCTGCGCGATCCGAGCATCATCCGGCACAACGGCCGGTACTACATCGCGTACACCGTCCAGTCCTGGACCACCAACTCGACCCACTTCAACATCGCGTCCAGCACCAACCTCACGTCCTGGACGCACGTCGCCAGCGTCAACTCGGGGATCGCCAACACCAGATTCACCTGGGCTCCCGAGTTCTACGTCGAGGGCGGCACCATCCGGATCATCGCAAGCGTCGCGGCCACCACGTGCTCCAACTGCTTCCGCCCGTACGTCTACACCGCGCAGAACACCGCCCTGACCTCCTGGAGCGGCCCCGCGCAGATGTGGGGCCTGGCCACCAACTACATCGACACCGTCGTGGTGAAGTCGGGCAACACCTGGCACGCGTTCGCGAAGAACGAGACGACCAAGTTCATCGAGCACTGGACCACGACCGCGAACCTGTTCGAGGGCTGGACCAACCGGGGAACCCTCTGGAGTTCCGGCTACGAGGGACCGTCCCTGGTCCGGCTGGACGACGGCAGGTGGCGCATCTACGTCGACCGGTACACCAACGGCGGGGTGTGGACCGCGACGAGTACCGACCTCAACACCTGGACCGGGCTGAGCGCGGTCGGCTGCTCCGGCTGCCGGCACGGCACGGCCCTGCCCGTCTAGCCCGCCAACGGATCCATCCCTCACCGACGCAGTTCTCACGAGATCGGTCACCGCCATGCATGTCACCACCCCCGAACCGTTCCCGACGCCGCGCCGACGTTCCGCCTGGCGCCTGCTGGTCAGCCTGCTGAGCACGCTGATCCTGGTACCGGTCGTCGCCGTGTCCCACGCCACGCCGGCCAGCGCGAACACCAGCCAGTTCCGGGGCATGAACTGGGCCCGGTTGGGCGACAACTTCACCACCGGCACCCTCGTCCTCGACGGGCTGAGCTCCTCGGACAGCTACGCCACCGTCCGGGCCAAGGCCAACGCGATCTACACCGGGATGGAGAACCACCTCGGCGTCAACACCGTCCGACTGCCGGTCAACACCCACACCGTCAGCTCGTCGTGGTGGAGCGCCTACCGGGGCACCATCGACGCCGCGACCGAGCGGGGATTCAAGGTCATCCTCACCTACTGGGAGGACGGTGCGTCCTCCGGTGGCCGGATCACCAACATGGGCGCCTTCAACTCCATGTGGGACACCGTCATCTCCCAGTACGGCGCCAACAGCCGGGTCTACTTCGAGCCGATGAACGAGCCGCACGGCTACAGCGAGTCCGAGTGGATGAACGTGGCCGCCAACTGGATCAACGCCCGCTCGTCGGTGCCGAGGGGCCGCATCTTCGTCAGCGGCACCGGCTACAACACCGACCTGCGGCCGGTCTGCAACGACAGCCGGTTCAGCGGCACCCTGCTCTCCTATCACCACTACGCGTTCATGTTCGGTGAGAACGACTACGCCGGCTGGCGCAACAGCTTCGAGACCCGCCTGGGCTCGTGCGCCTCGCGGGCGGTGCTGACCGAGTTCGGCGGGCCGATGGACACCGGTCTGAACTACCACAACGCCAGCAGCACCGACAACTTCGTCCGCCACATCCGGGCCGTCACCGACAGCATGCGCGCCCGCACCATGGGCTCGGTCTACTGGCCGGCGCTCGGCGGCAAGGTCACCTCGGGCCAGACCTACGACTGGTACTCCATGTTCGCGCGCCAGGGCAGCGGCACCAACATCACCCTGAGCGTCCGCAATCCCAGCGGCGCGGACCGGGTTCGCCACGGCTGGGGTGATGGTTCCGGTGCCGGCCCCCAGGTGACCAGCATCGTGAACCGGAACTCGGGCAAGTGCCTCGACGTGGTGAGCGCCTCGACCGCGAACAACGCCGACATCATCCAGTGGGACTGTCACAGCGGCGCCAATCAGCGGTGGCAGCTCCAGCCGGTCGGCGGTGCCTACTACCAGATCGTCTCGCAGCACTCCGGCCGGTGCCTCGACGTGGCCAGCGCCTCGACCGCGAACAATGCCCGGGTCGCCCAGTACGACTGCCACAGCGGCACCAACCAGCAGTGGGAACTGCGCAGCTCGGGCGGCTACACCCAGATCGTCGCGCGCCACTCCGGCAAGTGCCTCGACGTGATCAGCGCCTCGACCGAGAACGGTACCCGGATCCAGCAGTACGACTGCTACGGCGGCACCAACCAACACTGGACCCTCTAGACCCCCGATCCACTCTGCGGCGGGTGAGCCTCGTGGGAGGCTCGCCCGCCGGCCGGGGTGCGGACGACCGTCACGCCGGTCGCCCGCAGCAGGACGGTGTCGGCGGGCCCGAGCGGGGCGGCGTCGACGGGCTGGTCCGTTCTGCTGATCAGGAACCGGTAGGGACCGCGTACCGCCAGTTCGACGCGCCCGCGTAGCTCCCCGGGCAGTTCGCTGTGCACGCCGGCCCGGTCGGCCAACTCCGCCAGGACGGTCGACAGGCCCGCCGGGCCGAGCCGGGTCGAAACGTACGCGGCGGAGCCCGCGCCGACGACCCGCCGGGTGAGGGCCGGCCGGCCGGCCAGGTCGCCGTTGCGGTAGCGGGCCAGGATCTCGGTGCCGGGCTCGGTGAGCGCGATGTGGTCGGTCCAGAGGGTGCCGGTGGTGCCGTTGTCGAGCCCGACGGTCTGCCCGTCGGCGAGCGGGGCGAATTCCTGGATGCGGATGCCGAGCAGGTCGCGCAGGGCACCGGGATAACCGCCGAGCCAGACATGGTTGTGCTCGTCGACGATGCCGGAGAAGTAGGTGGTGACCAGGTGGCCGCCGCCGGTGACGTAGCGGCGCAGCCGGTCGGCCAGGGCGCCCGGCACGACGTGCAGGATGGGGGCGACGAGCAGGTCGTACTGTTCCAGCGGGGCGCTCGCCGGTACCACGTCGGCGCGGATGCCGAGGTCGAGGAAGGCGCTGTACCAGTCCAGCGCCTCCTGCCGGTAGCGCAGCCGGTCGGTGGGACCGGAGTCGAGTTCGGCGGCCCACCAGGAATCCCAGTCCAGGACGATGGCGGCCCGGGCGCGGCTGCGCGGCGTGCCGGCCACGGGTGCCAGGGCGCGCAGGGTGGCGCCCAGGTCGGTGACGGCGCGGAACACGTCGCTGTCCTCGCCGGCGTGCGGGATCATCGCGGAGTGGTACTTCTCGGCGCCGGCCGCCGACTGCCGCCACTGGAAGAAGCAGACCGCGTCCGCGCCGTGCGCGACGTGGGTGAGCGAGTCCCGGGCCAGCTGCCCGGGTCGCTTGGCGAGGTTGACCGGCTGCCAGTTGACGGCGCTGGTGGAGTGCTCCATGAGGAACCAGGGCCGCCCCCCGGCCAGGTTTCCGGTGAGGTTGGCGGAGAACGACAGTTCGTCGTACGCCTGCGGGCCGGGGGTGAGGTAGTGGTCGTTGGCGACGAAGTCGACCTCGGTGGCCCAGTCGGCGTAGTTCATCCCGTTGGTCTCGCCCATGACCATGAAGTTGGTGGTGACCGGGATGTCGGGGGTCAGCTCGGCCAGCAGGTCGCGTTCGGCGCGCAGGTGCTCCTTGAGGGCGTCGGAGGAGAAGCGCTTGAAGTCGAGCTGCTGGGTCGGGTTCGGATACGACGTGGCCAGGCGGGGCGGCAGGATCTGCCCCCAGTCGCTGTAGTGCTGGGACCAGAACGAGGTGGCCCAGGCCCGGTTCAGCGCGGCCAGGGTGCCGTAGCGGGTGCGCAGCCAGGCGCGGAAGGCGGCCGCGGCGTCGTCGGAGTAGTCGTAGACGTTGTGGCAGCCCAGCTCGTTGGAGAGGTGCCAGGCGGCCAGGGCGGGGTGGGCACCGTAGCGCCGGGCGAGCCGGCGGGTCAGCCGCAGGGCGTGCCGGCGGAAGATCGGCGAGGTGGGGCGCCAGTGCTGCCGGCCGCCGGGCCAGCGCACGCGGCCGTCGCGGTCGACCGGCAGGATCTGCGGGTACGTGCTGGCCAGCCAGGGCGGTGGGGAGGCGGTGGCGGTGGCCAGGTCCACCGCGATGTCGTACGCGTGCAGCAGGTCCATCACCTCATCGAGCCAGGCGAAGTCCCACTCCTCCGCGCGGGGCTGTAGCCGCGCCCAGGAGAAGATCGCCAACGAGACGATGTTCACCCCGGCGGCCCGCATCGCCCGCGCGTCCTCGCGCCACACCTCGCGGGGCCACTGCTCGGGGTTGTAGTCGGCACCGAACCCCAGGCGGGCCCGGTCCGGTTCCGACGGCCAGCGTAGCCACCGGTGCGCACGGTGTTCTCCCACGACGAACTCCCCACGTAACTGGCGTTGCCTACCCGGACGCACGCCGGCCGGCCGCGACTGGCGGCCGGCCGGCGCGGCGGGTTACCGGATGGTGAAGCCCTGTTCCCGGCCGTAGGTGACCGAGACGTCCTGCCAGGCGCGGAGGCCGTCCTGGAGGGTCGCGCCGCCGAGGTACGCCCGGCCGACGGTGTCGCCGAAGACACTGTTGGCGTAGACCTGGAACGGCAGGTAGGACCAGCCCGGGGCGACCCGGGTGGCGGATTCGGCGAGGACCTGGTTGACCTGCTGGCCGCCGAAGTACGGGAACTCCTTGTCCAGGAACTGCGGCGCGTTCAGCTGGGCGGTGGTGGCGGGGAAGGCGCCGCCGTCGGCCCGGGTCTGCGCGCCCTCGTCGACCGTGGCGTACTTCAGGAAGGCGTAGGCGAGGGCCTTGTTGGCGCCCTGCTCGGGCAGGGCCAGGGAGCTGCCGCCGTTCTCGGCGGTGACCGTGCCGCCCGCCTCCCACTGCGGCATGGGGGCGACCCGCCACTTGCCGTGCGCGGCCGCCACGCCGGATTCCAGGTTGGCCGGCATCCAGGCGCCGATGACCAGTGTCGCGATGGTGCCGTCGCCCAGCCCCTTGTACCAGGCGTCGCTCCAGGGGTTGACGGGTGCGAGCAGCTTGCCGTCGATGAGCCTCTGCCAGGTGGCGGTGAACTTCTGGGTGCCGGGGTCGGCGAAGTCGACGCCCACCGTGGTGCCGTCCACGGCGTAGGGCCTACCGCCGGCCTGCCAGATCATGCTGGTGGTGAAGCCGGCGTCGCCGGTGTCGCTGGTGATGTACGCGTTCGGGTCGGCCCGGTGCAGCTTCTCGGCCTCGGCGACGTACTCGTCCCAGGTGGTGGGGACCTGCAACCCGTGCCGGTCGAAGACCTCCTTGTTGTAGAACAGGGCCATCGGGCCGGAGTCCATCGGCAGGCCGTAGACGCCGTCGCCGGATCGCACCGCGTTCCACGGCCCCGGGGTGAAGGTGCCCTCCAGCGTGCCGGCGCCGTAGCCGTCGAGGTTGGTGAGCGCCTTGGCGAGCAGGAACTGCGGCAGCGCGTAGTACTCGACCTGGGCGATGTCCGGCACGCCGGAGCCGGCGGTGATGGCGTTCTGCAGCGCCGTGTACTGATCGTTGCCGGTGCCGGCGTTGACCAGGTCGACCGTGACCTTCGGATACCGGGCCTGGAAGTCGGCGACCACCTGCTTGAGGGTCGGCTCCCAGGCCCACACGGTGATGCTGCCGCCGGCCTCCAGGGCGGCGGCGATGTCGGCCTCGGAGACGGTGGCCGTGGATCCGTCGGAGTCGCCGGCGTCACCGGAGCCGCAGCCGGCGGCCAGCAGCGAGACGGCGAGGACGGCGCTCGCCAGGAGCGTTCGGCGGGGTAGGACCAACATGATCGTTCCCTTCATGGACATGTCCGGTGTGGGTGGGGTGGTGGGCGATCGCGCGGCTACTCCTTGACGCCGCCGGTGGACAGGCCCGACTGCCAGTACCGCTGGAGCAGCAGGAACGCCGCGATCAGGGGGACGATGGTCAGCAGCGAACCGGTGATCACGAGGTGGAAGATCGCTTCACCGCCGGCGGTGCCGGCCTGCTGGCTCCAGGTCTTGAGGCCGATGGTGAGCGGATACCAGTCCGGGTCCTTCAACATGATCAACGGCAGGAAGTAGTTGTTCCAGGTGGCCACCACGTTGAACAGCAGCACCGTGACCGTCCCCGGGGCCAGCAACGGCGCGCTGACCGAGAAGAAGGTCCGGAACTCGCCGGTGCCGTCGACCCGCGCGGACTCGATCAGCTCGTCCGGCACCGCGTCGTCGGCGAATATCCACATCAGGTAGAGGCCGAACGGGGAGACCAGCGACGGGATGATGATCGCCCAGGGGGTGTCGGTCAGGCCCAGCCGGGAGAACATCAGGAAGGTGGGCACGGCCAGCGCGGTACCCGGTACCGCCACCGCCCCGATGACCACCGCGAAGATCGCCTTCCGGCCGGGAAAGTCGAACTTCGCCAGCCCGTAGCCGGCCAGCGCGGCCAGCAGGGTGGCGCCGCCGGCCCCGACGGACACGTAGAGCACGGTGTTGAGCAGCCAGCGGAGGAAGATCCCGTCGTCGTAGGCGAGGGTGTCGACGATGTTGTCCAGCAGCGCGAAGTCCTCGGCCAGTGCCAGCCCGAAGGAGTCGAACAGCCCCTGCTGCGTCTTGGTCGCGTTGATCAGCAGCCAGACCAGCGGCAGCAGCGCGTACACCAGCACGAGGCCGGTCAGCGCGGTCAGGGTGACGCTTCTCCGGCGGCGCGTGGCGCGTCGCCGGATCCTCGGTGGCCGGGGCCCGGCCGGCGGGACGGCGGTGCGGGTGGCGTCGGCGGTGGCGGTGGCGGTGGTGGCCATGCTCAGACCGCCTTCCGCACGCCGCGGAGCTGGACCAGGTAGGCGACGGCCATCGTGATCACGCCCATCACGATCGCGACCGTCGCCGCGTAGTTGATCTGCTGCCCGGCGAAGGACAGCGTGTACGCGTAGTAGTTCGGCGTGAAGTAGGTGGTGATCGAGTTCGGCGCCAGGGTCTTGAGGATGCTCGGCTCGTTGAACAGGTGGAAGCTGCCGATGATCGAGAAGATGGTGGCGATCAGCAGGGGACCGCGCAGCGCCGGCAGCTTGATCGCCCTGATGATCCGTAGCTGTCCCGCCCCGTCGATCGCCGCCGCCTCGTACAGCGCCGGGTTCACCACCCGCAGGGCGGAGTAGAGGATCAGCATGTTGTAGCCGACGAACTCCCAGGTGACGATGTTGCCGATCGACGCGAGGATCAGGTCGGGGGAGAGCGGGTCCGGCAGCGACACCCCGAGCGCCGCGTTGAGGTTCCCGACCAGACCGAACCGGGTGCCGTACATGAAGCCCCAGATGAGGGTGGCGACGACCGCGGGCACCGCGTACGGCAGGAACACCGAGATCCGGAAGAACGACGCCCCGTACAGCCGTCCACTGTCGATGGCCAGGGCGATCAGCAGGGCCAGGAACAACATGATCGGGACCTGCACGGCCAGGAAGAGCGCGACCCGCCCGAACGCCGACCAGAACTGCGGGTCGGTCAGCGCCTTGGTGTAGTTGTCCAGCCCGACGAACGTGGTGCCGCCGACCAGTTGGGTCCGGAACACGCTCAGGTACAGCGAGTACCCGATCGGCGCGAGGAAGACCAGCGTGAAGACCGTCAGAAAGGGAGCGACGAACTGCCAACCGGCCCGCGACCGCCGCCGGCCGGTCGACGCCGGTCGGCGGGGTGAGCGGCGACGTACGCGGCCGGATGGGAGGCGGGCGGTGCCGGGCGACGCCATTCGGTGGGCTCCTTCCCGTCCGATCGCCGGGACGGCGATGGTTACGTAAACATCGCCGTCGGACGCCGGCCGTGTGGCGGCGAACATCGGAGGTGGCGGCGAATGTTTACGTAAACTCGCGTTGCGGTATGGTGACACCCCTCACCATGGCCGTCAAGGCGATCCCCTCGGCCGCACCGGCATGGCCGGTGGCCGTCCAGTCAGGAGCAACGATGGATGCGGACGCCCGAGGGCATCGATCCCAGCCCGCGCCCGTCGCGCAGCGCGCGGGCTCGGGCATCCCGGGAGGACGCCGCAAGCAGCGGGTCTCCATGGCGGACGTGGCCCGGGCCGCGGGGGTGTCGTCCCAGACCGTGTCCCGGGTCTCCAACGGCCATCCCGCGGTCGTCGAGCGGACCCGGCAGCAGGTGCTGGAGGCGATGCGGCAGCTGGGCTACCGGCCCAACAGCGCCGCCCGCGCGCTGCGCTACGGGCAGTTCAACACCATCGGGGTGATCCTGTTCAATCTCACCTCGACCGGCAACAGCCGCACCGTCGAGGCGATCGCGGCGCACGCCGCGACGGAGGGCTACGCGATCACCCTGATCCCACTGGGCGCGCCCACCCAGGACAATGTGCTCGGCGCGTTCACCCGGATGGGCGAACTCGCCGTCGACGGCGTCATCGTCATCATCGAGATCCACCTGCTCGACACCAACACCGTGGCCCTGCCGCCCGGGGTGCACGCCGTGGTGGTCGACTCCGACGCCGGCGACCGTCACCGCGTCGTCGACACCGACCAGACCGACGGCGCCCGGCAGGCCGTCCGCCATCTGCTCGACCTCGGCCACCACACCGTGTGGCACATCGCCGGTCCGGCCGAGTCGTTCGCCAGCGAACGGCGGGCCCGGGCATGGCGGGGCGTGCTCGACGCGTACGGCCGTCCGGTGCCGCCGGTCGAGCGCGGTGACTGGTCCGCGGAGTCGGGCTACCGGGCGGGCCTGCGGTTGGCGGCGCGGCGCGACTGCACCGCCGTCTTCGCCGCGAACGACCAGATGGCCCTCGGCGTGCTGCGGGCCCTGCACGAGCGGGGGCGACGGGTGCCGGAGCAGATCAGCGTGGTCGGCTTCGACGACATCCCGGAGACGTCCTGTTACCTGCCGCCGCTGACCACCGTGCACCAGGACTTCGCCGAGGTGGGCCGCCGCTGCGTGCAGGCACTCCTGCGGCAGATCCGCGACGGGCGCACCGACGCGGGCACCGACCTGGTGCCGACGCGCCTCGTCGTCCGCGCCAGCACCGCACCGCCGCCCGCCTGACGTGCCCGGATGCGCGGTCGGCGCGGCCCGGCACCATCCGGAAGGTCTCTGGAACTTCCGCCGATGTTGGCGCCCGACCCTGAACCTCGGCGGCGGACCTGGGCGGCGGCGTTCCGGGCAGGTCGTCGCTACTGAGCAGCGCCAACGGTTTCTCGCGCGGGACGGGTGCCACAGCAAGGTTTCGAGAGTATTTCCGGAAGTTGTTGACGGGTCGACGGCGTCGGCTCAATACTGTTGACCATCGACGCCGCTAGATGATCGTCGAACATCGCTACCTACTCCGCCGGTCATCCTGCGGGGCGACCGGCACCCCACCACCACCACTGGCGGTACGACGCCGACCGTCGATGGCTGCTGTCCGGCCACCGGCACCCCCCGGCCCGCACCGCATTGCTGGCCGCCGGCCAGCCGTCACGAGGAGGAAGCATGAATGACGGCCCCGTCCCCCTGAGTCGCCGCAGGCGCAGTCGCCTGAGGACGCTCATCGGCGCCGCCTGCGCCGTAGCGCTGGTCACGACCGGAGCCACGGCGATGGTGGCCAGCCCCGCCCACGCCCAGACCGTGACCACCAACTCGGAGGGCAACCACAACGGCTACTTCTACTCCTTCTGGAAGGACAGCGGCAACGTCTCCATGACCATGGGGAACGGCGGCCAGTACAGCACCCAGTGGAGTAACGTCAACAACTTCGTCGCGGGCAAGGGCTGGAACCCGGGCACGCGTCGGACCGTGACCTACTCGGGCACCTACAGCCCGAACGGCAACTCGTACCTGACCCTCTACGGCTGGACGAGGAACCCGCTCGTCGAGTACTACATCGTGGACAGCTGGGGCAGCTGGCGGCCCCCGGGATCGAGCTCCATGGGCACGGTGAACAGCGACGGCGGTACGTACGACATCTACCGCACCCAGCGGGTCCAGCAGCCGTCGATCGACGGTACCCAGACGTTCTACCAGTACTGGAGCGTCCGGACGTCGAAGCGGGTGGGCGGCACCATCACCACCGGCAACCACTTCGACGCGTGGGCCAGCCGTGGCATGAACCTGGGCAACCACTACTACCAGATCATGGCCACCGAGGGGTACCAGAGCAGCGGTAGCTCCAACATCACGGTGGGTGGCACCGGTGGGTCCAACCCGAACCCCACCCCCACCGCCACCAACCCGCCGCCCGGTGGCGGCGGCTGCTCGGTCAGCGTGAGCCGCGGGGACGAGTGGAGCGACCGGTTCAACGTGAACTTCTCGACCAGCGGTAGCAGCAACTGGGTCGTCACCATCCGCACCAACGGCAGCCAGAGCCTGCAGAACAGCTGGAACGCCTCGATCAGCGGCTCCAGCGGCACGCTCACGGCACGCCCGAACGGCAACGGCAACAACTTCGGCATCACGCTCTACAAGAACGGCAACAACACCACACCCACCGCGACGTGCGCGACGGGCTGATCGTCGGAACACAGGTGGGGGTGCCGGTGACCGCCGGCACCCCCACCGCCGTGTCCGGCGGGGATCACGCGGTGAACCCGCCGTCGGAGGTGACCACCGCGCCGTTGACGTTGACCGCCTCGGCACTACCGAGCCAGGAGACCAGCGTGGCGATCTCGTCCGGTTGGGCGGTACGGGTGCTGCGGGCGAACGACGTCGACAGCCGCTCGTACGCCCACGGGACCTTCGGCACCGCGGTGCGCCCGATGTTGGTCTCCACGCCACCGGGGCAGATCGCGGTGGCCCGGATGCCGTCGGCGGCGTAGAGGACCGCGATCGACCGGGTCATGCCGATCAGGGCGTGCTTCGACGTCACGTACGCGGTCCCGGCCACCGCGCCGGTCAGGCCACCGATCGAGGCCACGTTGACGATCGCTCCGCCGCCGGCGGTGCGCATCAGCGGCAGCACCGCCCGGGACAACCGCATCGGGCCGGTGACGTTGACCGCCATGACCCGCTCCCAGGTGGCGTCGTCCACCTCGGTCACCGGCAGGAAGAAGTCCATGATGCCGGCGACGTTGGCCAGCAGGTCGATCCGGCCGTCGGGCAGCGCGGCCACGATGCGCTCCACGTCGGCCTGCACGCTCACGTCCCCGATCACCGTCACCGCCGTGCGCCCGGCGTCGACGATCTGCTTCTCCGTCTCGGCCAGCCCGTCGGCGTCCACGTCGCAGCCGACCACGTACGCGCCCTCGGTGGCCAGCCGCACGGCCACCGCCTGCCCGATGCCCGAGCCGGCGCCGGTCACCAGCGCCACCCGTCCTTCGTACCGTTGCTCGCTCATCACGCGCTCCTTTCCTCGCGAGCCGGGCCTCCGGCCCTGTTTCCAGCCTTTGCCCGCCGGCCCGGCGGCGACAGGGCCACAGGTCACGCCGGACCGGGCACTGTGGCGTCCGTGGCCGGTGCCGGCTAGCGGGCCGCCCGGAGCCGCCGGCGGGCGACGAGTTCGACGGTGGCGGCGACCGCGATCGCCTCGACGGCCAGCAGGGCGACCAGGATCAGCAGTTGGGCGGCGCCGGCCTGGACCGGCGAGGCACCGCCGAGCAGGACGCCGACGAAGGCCCCGGGCAGCGTGACCAGCCCGACGGTGCGGGTCTGGTCCAGTGCCGGGATGAGCGCCTGGCTGGCCGCCGGCCGGCACACCTCCAGTGCGGCGTCGCGTTGGGTCAGGCCGATGGCGAGCCCCGCCTCGTACTCGCCGTGCCGGTTACGCAGCTCGTCCAGGGCTCGCCTGCCGGCGAGCGTGGTGGCGGTCATCGCCCCGCCGATCAGGATGCCGGCGCTGGGCAGCACCGCCAGCGGGGTGACCGGCAGCACCCCGGTGACCAGCAGCAGGACCACAGCCGGCAGCACGCCCAGCCCGATCGGCAGGGCCGTCGGCCAGCCGGCCCGCAGCGTGCTGACCCGCCGCGCCGAGGTGACCGTGGCGACGGCGTACATCGCGACGACGAAGGCGACGGTCAACCACCACGAACGCAGCACCGCCACGATGATCAGTGAGACGGCCGCCAACTGCACCGTGGCCCGGGTGGCGGCGGTCACCACCGCGGCCGGCGCGCCCACCCGGAACCAGGCGACGATCCCGGCACCGACGAGCGCGAGCAGGGCGAGGACCCCGACGTAGGGCGCCCCAAGGTTGATCACACTGCCGTTCATTCCGCCATTGAACCGTTTCGCGGAATGCCGCGCTGGTTTGTCGGCGGCGGGCGGCGCGGCGAAACCCGGGCGCCGGAAACCGTTATTCGATCTCGCCCCGTCCGGTCGCGCTGAGCTGCGGAGATAACGCTCTCACGGATTACCGGAGAAGGCTTGACGGGCGCACGATCCGGCCGTAACCATGTACTTCAATGCCTCACGGCACCACCACCTCTCACCACCACCAGGCGTGATCGGCGCACGCACCCACACCGCAGTGGAAGGACCCACCGTGCGCAGATCCCTGAGATCGTGGCTCGGCGTCGGGCTGAGCGCGATCCTCGTGCTGGGCGGCGTCGCCGCCGTGCCGCCCGCCGCCAACGCCGCACCGTTCAGCGTGCTCGTGTTCAGCAAGACCGCCGGATTCCGGCACGGATCCATCACCGCGGGCATCGCCGCCATCGGGCAACTCGGCGCCGCCAACGGGTTCACCGTGGAGAACACCGAGGACTCGGCCCAGTTCACCGACGCCAACCTGGCCCGGTTCGCCGCGGTGATCTGGCTGTCCACCACCGGCGACGTACTCAACGCCGCCCAGCAGGCCGCGTTCGAGCGCTACATCGCCAGCGGTGGCGGGTACGTGGGCGTGCACGCCGCCGCCGACACCGAGTACGAGTGGCCCTGGTACGGCGGGCTGGTCGGGGCGTACTTCGCCTCCCACCCGGCGGACCAGACCGCCACCATCAAGGTCGTCGACCAGGTGCACCCGTCCACCGCGACGCTGCCGCAGCGCTGGACCCGGCTGGACGAGTGGTACAACTACCGCGCCAACCCACGGGGCAAGGTGCACGTGCTGGCGACCCTGGACGAGAGCACCTACAGCGGCGGGAGCATGGGGCACGACCACCCGATCTCCTGGTGTCACAACTACTCCGGTGGTCGCGCCTGGTACACCGGCCTCGGCCACACCGACGCGTCGTACGCGGAGCCGAACTTCCGCCAGCACCTGCTCGGCGGCATCCTGGGCGCGGCCGGCGCGGTCGCCACCGAGTGCGGCGCGACCGTCGACACCAACTTCCAGCAGGTGGAGCTGGCCAAGGGCGTCGCCGAGACCGGCGAGCCGATGAGCCTCACCGTGCTGCCGAACCGGGGCGTGCTGCACACCGCGCGCAACGGTGTCATCCGCTACACCGACGCGGCCGGCAACACCAAGGTCGCCGGCACCCTGCCCGTCTACACCGGCGACGAGGAGGGCCTCCAGGGCATCAGGGTCGACCCGGACTTCGCCACCAACCGCTGGGTGTACGTCTTCTACGCGCCCCCGCTGGACACCCCCGGCGGCGGTGCCCCGGCCACCGGCACCCCGGCGGACTTCGACCGCTGGAAGGGCGTCAACCGGCTGTCCCGGTTCACCGTCAACGCCGACCACACCATCAACCTGGCCAGCGAGACCCTGGTCCTGGACGTACCGACGGACCGGGGCATGTGCTGCCACGTCGGCGGTGACCTGGACTTCGACGCGGCCGGCAACCTGTACCTCTCCACCGGCGACGACACCAACCCGTTCGACTCGGCCGGGTTCACCCCGATCGACGAGCGGCCGGGCCGCAACCCGGCCTTCGACGCGCAGCGCACCTCGGCCAACAGCAACGACCTGCGCGGCAAGGTGCTGCGGATCCGGCCGAGCGCGGCGGGCGGCTACACCATCCCGGCCGGCAACATGTTCGCCCCGGGTACCGCGCGGACCCGCCCGGAGATCTACGCGATGGGCTTCCGGAACCCGTTCCGGATGAGTGTGGACAAGGCCACCGGGATCGTCTACCTCGGTGACTACGGTCCGGACGCGGGCACCGCGGACCCGAACCGGGGACCGGCGGGCAACGTGGAGTTCGCCCGGATCGACCGGCCCGGCTTCTACGGCTGGCCGTACTGCACCGCCCGCAACGACGCCTACAACGACTACACCTTCCCGTCCGGGCCGTCCGGGCCGAAGTTCGACTGCGCGGGCGGGCCGGTGAACGACTCGCCCAACAACACCGGCATCACCCAGCTGCCACCGGCCATCCCGGCCTGGCTGCCGTACGGCGGATCCGGCTCCCCGCCGGAGTTCACCGGCGGCGGCCTGTCCCCGATGGGCGGCCCGGTCTACCGGTACGACCCGGGCAACACCTCCGCCGTGGCGTTCCCGGAGTACTACGACGGGACCTACTTCGCCGGTGAGTTCGGCCGCCGCTGGATCAAGAACATCAAGCTCGACGCGGCCGGCGAACCCTTCAAGATCAACCCGTTCCCGTGGACCGGCACCCAAGTGATGGACATGGAGTTCGGTCCGGACGGCGCCCTCTATGTCCTCGACTACGGCACCGGCTGGTTCAACGGCGACGCCAACTCGGCGCTCTACCGCATCGAGTACGCCCGCGAGGGCCGCGCGCCGGTGCCGCAGATCCAGGCCACTCCGACCAGCGGCGTCGCGCCGCTGACCGTGCAGTTCTCCTCGGCCGGCACGCTCGACCCGGACGGCGACCCGATCACCTATGCCTGGGACTTCGACAACAACGGCACCACCGACTCCACGGCGGCGAACCCCAGCCACACGTACACCACCAACGGGGTCCGCAACCCGACGCTGACCGTCCGGGACAGCACCGGCAAGACCGCCACCGCGAGCACCGTCATCACGGTCGGCAACAGCGCCCCGGTGGTCACCGTGAACGCCCCGCTGCACGGGCAGACGTTCAACTTCGGGGACGCGGTGCCGTTCACCGTGACCGTCACCGACGCCCAGGACGCGACGATCGACTGCGCCCGGGTGACGGTGAGCTACGTCCTCGGCCATGACTCGCACGGTCACCAGATCAGCAGTACGCAGGGCTGTACCGGGGTCATCCAGACCTCGGCCGACGGCGAGCACGACACCGCGGCGAACATCTTCGGCATCATCGACGCCTCCTACACCGACCTCGGCGGCGGTGGCCAACCGCCGCTGACCACGCACGCCCAGGCGGTGCTGCAACCCCGGACCCGCCAGGCCGAGCACTTCGGTGACTCGTCCGGCATCCAGGTCACCACGCCGGGCAGCGCGCACGGCGGCGCGGCCGTCGGCTACATCGACAACAACGACTGGATCTCGTTCCACCCGTACCACCTGACCGGCGTGCAGTCGTTCAGCGCGCGGGTCGGCGCCCCGGCCGGGGCGGGCGGCACCCTGGAACTGCGGGTCGACTCGCCCACCGGGCCGCTGGTCGGCTCGGCCACCGTGGTACCCACCGGCGGCTACGCCACCTTCGCCACGGTCACCGGCGCGGTCACCGCACCGACCGGCACCCGCACCCTGTTCCTGGTCTTCAAGGGCGGGGGAGGGATGTTCGACATCGACGAGTTCACCCTCTCCACCAGCCCGGGCGGCCCCGGGCCGGATCCCGATCCCGATCCCGAGCCGGGCGCCAACCTGGCCCGGGGCAAGCCGGCCCGGGCGTCCAGCGCCGAAGGGCCCTTCGTCGCCGCCAACGCGTTCGACGGCGCACTCGACACCCGCTGGAGCAGCGAGTTCAGCGATCCGCAGTGGATCGACGTGGACCTGGGCGCCAGCTACGCCATCAGTCGGGTCAAGCTGACCTGGGAGGCGGCGTACGGCAGCGGGTACCAGATCCAGACCTCGCCGGACGGGGTCACCTTCACCACGATCCGGACGGTGACCGGCGGTGACGGTGGTGTGGACGACCTGACCGGGCTGACCGGCACGGGCCGCTACGTCCGGCTCACCGGCACCGCCCGGGGAACCGCCTGGGGCTACTCGCTGTTCGAGTTCGAGGTGTACGGCGGCACCAGCGGCCCGACCGGCCCATCGGGCGGCAACCTGCTGTTGAACAGGCCGACGCTGACCTCCAGCGACGAGGGGGTCGGCATGTCCGGCGCCCAGGCGGTGGACGGCAGCCTCACCACCCGCTGGTCGAGCGAGTTCGCCGACCCGCAGTGGATCCGGGTGGACCTGGGCAGCCCGACGGCGATCGGTCGGGTCAAGGTGAGCTGGGAGGCGGCGTACAGCAGCGCGTACGTCATCCAGACCTCGAACAACGGCACCACCTGGGTCGACGTGCGGACGGTGACCGGCGCCGACGGCGGCGTGGACGAGCACACCGCGCTCGGCGCGAACGGCCGCTACCTGCGGATCTACGGCACCGCGCGGGGCACGGCGTGGGGCCACTCGATCTGGGAGTTGGAGGCGTACGCCAGCTGAACCACCACCACCGGCGACGCGGCCGGCACGGGTTCCCACCGTGCCGGCCGCGTCGCTCGTCGCGGCGGCCGTCGAGGGTCACCGGACCGGCGCGGCGCTCGCCACCCGCACCGGGCGCCCGACGCCGCCGACCGCGCGGCGACGGATGATCCACTCCGCCACGACCACGTTGATCAGCCAGGCGGCGGCCATGGTGCCGGTCTTGCTCGACATCGTCAGCGGGCCGGCCGCGGCCAGCCAGACCACCTGGGTGAAGAACTGCGTGCCCGCGCCCATCCCGAGCGCGTAGCCACGGATCATCCAGGCGCGGTGCCGGGCGACGTCCCGGCGCAGGATCGCCACGAGGCCGAGCACCATCGACGCGGCCATGGCGACGCTCACCAGCACGCGGATGGCCGCGAGCGCGTCACCGTCGAGGGCCGCCCGGGGTATGAACAGGGTCAGCCAGAGGCCGGTCAGCGCGGTGAGCAGCCCGCAGGGGACCAGGAGCCGTCCCGCGGCCCGGTGCCAGCCCCGGCGGCGCCGCCGGAAGCGGGGCGCGAACTGGAAGGCGCCGAGGACGCTGAACACGGTCACGCTGACGATGTGCAGCACCACGGGTACGGGGACCGAGGCGATCCGGTCGCCGTCCGGCAGCACCGGGGCGCCGCCGGCCAACTCGGCCAACCGGAGGCCGCCGGCGAGCACCGGCACGATGCCGAGCACGAGCAGCCCGGCGGGGATGAGCCAGTTCGAGCGGGCGGAAGACTTCACGGCGGCGTCCCTTCGCGGTGCGCGGTCAACTCGTGTTCTCGTCGATCCTCGCGACGGCGGCGGTGGAACTCATCGCAGCGCGGGCCGGAGTCGGCTCGGTCGATGGGCCGGTACGCCCGCCGTACTTTGGGCCGGTCCGGTGCCCGGCGATGCTGCGTAGCATCGGAGGCGTGCGCGAGCTGCTCCGCTCCGTGTGGGCCGAACCCCGTGCCCCGGGCCCGCCGGCGCGGGCCTGGCGGGACTGGGCGCTGGTGGGCGTGCTCGTACCACTCGCGATCCTCGAAGGAGTGTTCCGTTCCGACCTGGTGACGCCCGTCTTCTCGACGGTCGTCGCGCTGGCGCTGGTGCCGACGCTGTTGTGGCGCCGGACCAGGCCGTTGCTGATGGTCGCGATCGTCTTCACCACCACCGGCGTCGCCGCGCTGTTCGTCGGCCACGAACCGGAACTGGCCGCCATGGTGTACGTGCTGCTCCTGCCGTACGCGCTGGTCCGCTGGGGGTCCGGCCGGGAGGCGGTGGCCGGCGCCGCGCTCATCCTCGCCAAGATCTCGCTGTCGGTGGCCGTGGGTCACCTCGGCCTCGCGGACGCCCTCTCCGGCCTCGTGGTGATGGTCGCGGTCGTCGCCCTGGCCACCGCCCTGCGGTACCGGGCCCGGCTGTGGGCGCGCGGGCTCGACCAGGCCAAGCTGCGCGAACGGGAGCGGCTCGCCCGCGACCTGCACGACACCGTGGCCCATCACGTCTCGGCGATGGCGATCCGCGCCCAGGCCGGGATCGCGGTGGCGCAGACCCGGCCGGACGCGGCGGTCGACGCGCTCCGCGTGATCGAGGCCGAGGCGACCCGGGCCCTCGCCGAGATGCGCACGATGGTGCGCGTCCTGCGCCGGGCCCAACCGGCCGACCTGGCGCCCAGCCCGGGCATCCCGGACATCATGCGGCTGGCGCACCGGTCACCGCCCGGTCCGGTGGTCGACGTGCAGCTGCACGGCGATCTCGACGACATCCCGGCGACCGTCGGGACCGCGATCTACCGGCTCGCCCAGGAGTCGGTGACGAACGCGCGACGGCACGCCCGGCATGCGACCCGCATCGAGGTCCGGGTCGCCGCCGAGCCCGGGTCCGTCCGCCTGCGGGTCAGCGACGACGGCGACACCAGCGCGATCCGCCCCGGTGCCGGCGGATTCGGCATCGTCGGCATGACGGAGCGGGCCGGCCTGCTCGGCGGCACCTGCGAGGCCGGCCCCAACCCCGACCGGGGCTGGACCGTGGCCGTGGCGCTGCCCCGGGCGCCCGCCGCCGCATAATCGTGGCATGGGCATCCGCGTGGTCGTCGCCGACGACCAGGAGATCGTCCGTACCGGGCTGACGATGATTCTCGACGCCCAGCCGGGCATCGAGGTGGTGGGCGAGGCGGGCGACGGTGGCCGGGCCGTCGAGCTGGCCCGGCGGCTGCGCCCGGACGTGTGCCTGTTCGACATCCGGATGCCCGGCGTGGACGGCATCGAGGCCACCCGCCGCCTCGCCGGCCCCACCGTCGCCGACCCGCTCGCCGTGGTCGTCATCACCACCTTCGACCTGGACGAGCACGTCTACGCCGCGCTGCGGGCGGGTGCGCGCGGCTTCCTGCTCAAGGACGCCGGCACGGCCCTGCTCACCCAGGCCGTGCGCGCCGCCGCCGACGGCGACGCGCTCATCGCGCCGAGCATCACCACCCGGCTGTTGCGGGCCTTCGCCGACGCGGGGCCCGCCGCGCCGCCGAGGCAGCCGATCGACGCGCTCACCGACCGGGAGGAGGAGGTGCTCGTCGCCGTCGCGCGGGGCCGCACCAACACCGAGATCGCCGACGAGCTGTACATCAGCCTCAGCACCGTCAAGACCCACATCGCCAGCCTGATGGGCAAGCTCGGCGCCCGGAACCGGGTCGAGATCGCCATGTGGGCGTACGAGACCGGTCGCGTCAGGGCGATAGGGTGACCGCGTCACCATCACCGGCCCAGTGGTCTCCCGAGTGGAGGGTGGGATGAGGACCGAGTTGCGCGACGGGGTGGCGGAGGCGCTGCGGGACGGGCGGTTGGCGGGTCTGCACGCCGCCGTGGTGGTCCGCGACGGCGAGACGCTCCTGGAGCACTACGGCGCGGGCACGGACTTCTGCTGGGGCCTCCCGCTGGGTGTCGTCGAGTTCGGGCCCGAGACGCTGCACGACCTGCGGTCGGTCACCAAGAGCATCACCGCACTGCTGTACGGCATCGCGCTCGGCGCGGGCCGCGTCCCGTCTCCCGAACAGCCGCTGCTGGGCCAGTTTCCGGAATACCCCGATCTCGCGGCCGATCCCGAGCGATCGAGGCTCACCGTGGAACATGCCCTGACGATGTCGCTGGGGCTGGAGTGGCGCGAGGACGTGCCGTACGACAGCCCGGCCAACGCCGAGATCGCGATGGAACTCGCGCCGGACCGGTACCGGTACGTGCTGGAACGGCCGATCGTGGCACCACCCGGTGACCAGTGGCACTACTGCGGCGGTGCCAGCGCCCTGCTCGGTCGGCTGATCGCCGAGGGAGCCGGGCAGCCGCTGGCGCAGTACGCGCGAACGGTCCTGTTCGCGCCGCTGGGCATCCACAATGTCGAGTGGACAGTCGG
Organism: Micromonospora sp. WMMD1082; assembly: GCF_029626175.1. NCBI lineage: Bacteria > Bacillati > Actinomycetota > Actinomycetes > Micromonosporales > Micromonosporaceae > Micromonospora > Micromonospora sp. WMMD1082. The sequence continues at coordinate 5,427,718 of NZ_JARUBM010000002.1, forward strand.
CGTGGACGGGGTGGCCTCGGCCGCGTCCGGGTTGCGGCTCACCCCGCGCGACCTGGCCAGGATCGGCGAGCTGGTGCTCGCCGACGGCGCGTGGGACGGTCGTCAGATCGTCCCCGCCGAGTGGATCCGGACGATGCTCCGGCCCCGGCTGGAGACCACCTGGGGCGCGCACTACGGCTACCAGTGGTATCTGGAGACCGTGGCGGACCATCGCCTGGCGAGCGGCCACGGCAACGGTGGCCAGCGCCTCGTCGTCGTGCCGGAGCTGGGCGTCACCGTGGCCATCACGGCCGGCAACTACGACGACCCCGACCAGTGGCAGACCTCGGCGACGCTGCTGGAGCACGTCATCCTGCCCGCGCTGCACTGACGCCGGAGTGTCTTTACACGGCGTTCACGGCGCCTTCCCACGGGGCGGGATCTATTGATCGCAATACCTGCGACAATCCTGTCGTCCCTGCCATCCCCCAGCCGGGTACCCCCACCCGCCGTGGCAGGAGACAGTCAGGAGTCGCGCAGTGGCCCACGCCCACAAGGCCGCCCTCGCCACGGTGGTCGCCGTCGTCCTCTCCGTCCTACTGGTCCCGCCGCCGGCCCACGCCACACCGCCCAACATCCCCGCGTACAGCACGGCGGTGAGCCGGCTCAACTCGCTCACCGTCCGGGCCGAGGCCAACCAGTCCAGCTACCGGCGGGACCTGTTCCCGCACTGGATCACGATCACCGGCACCTGCAACACCCGCGAGCAGGTCCTCAAGCGCGACGGCAGCAACGTCGTCGTCGGCTCCGACTGCTATCCGACCTCCGGGTCGTGGTACAGCCCCTACGACGGCGTGACCCGTACGAATCCGGCCGACATCTCGATCGACCACGTGGTGCCGCTCGCCGAGGCGTGGCGGTCCGGGGCCTCCTCCTGGACCACCGCGCGGCGCCAGACCTACGCCAACGACCTCGGCGGCCCCGAGCTGTGGGCGGTCACCGGCAGCGTCAACTCGTCCAAGGGCGACCGGGATCCGGCCAACTGGAAGCCGCCGCGCGCCGCGTTCCACTGCACCTATGCCCGTGCCTGGATCCAGGTGAAGTGGTACTACGGCCTCTCCGTCGACAGCGCGGAGAAGTCGGCGCTGAACACCATGCTCAACACCTGCTGACGTTCCACCCAGCGGGCCACCCCCGGTGGCCGGGGCGTGCCACCGACCGGTGGTACGCCCCTGCCGCCCGTGCGGGTGGTGCCCCGGTCACGGTCCGGCCGGGTCGCGGCGACGTAGCAGGTACGTGTCCATGATCCAGCCCTTGCGTTCGCGGGCCTCCCGGCGCGTCGCGACGATCCGCGCGGCGACCTCCCGCAGCGGACCCGCGACGAGAATCTCGTCCGGGGTGCCGAGGTAGGCACCCCAGTAGATGTCCAGCTCCTCGTCCACGTACCGGGTGAAGGCACAGTGGGCGTCGAGCATCACCACGATGTCGTCGACGTCGGCCGGCAACCGCGCGGCGAGGCGGCGGCCCGTGGTGACCAGGAACGGGCGGCCGACCCGGTTGAGGCCGATCCGGTGCCGGGCGGCGAGCGTCGCCACGCTGCTCACCCCGGGGATCACGGTGTGGGCGAAGCTGACCCGCCCCCGGGCCAGGATCTCCTCGACCACGGCGAGGGTGCTGTCGTAGAGCGCCGGATCGCCCCAGACCAGGAAGGCGCCGCAGCCGTCGGCCGCCAGGTGCTCGGCGATGGCCGCCTCCAGCAGGGTGGCGCGCTCGCGCCGCCAGTCGTCCACCGCCCTGGCGTACCCGTCGGCGGTGCGGTCCCGGTCGGGATCCCGAAGCTCGACCACCCGGTGACCGGGCCGGGCGAAGCGGACCATCAGCTCCTGCCGCAGCGCGATCAGGTCGTGTTTCTCGGCGCCCTTGTCGAGCAGGAAGAAGACGTCTGCCTGCCGGATCGCCTCGGCGGCGGCCAGGGTGAGCTGGCCCGGATCGCCGGCACCGATGCCGATGACGAGTATCGTCCGCATCCGCCTCACCCCGCCGGGTCGGCCGGGCGCGGGGCGTGGCGGTCCCGGCCGGGGGAGTAGAGATAGCTGTCCGGGAAGCCGTCGGCGGCGAGGACGGCACCGACGATGATCACGGCGGTACGGCGGATCCCGTGGGCCTCGACCTGGTCGGCGATGTCGGCCAGGGTGCCGCGCAGGATCGTCTCGTCGGGCCGGCTGGCGTTGGCGACCACCGCCACCGGACAGTCGCCGCCGTAGTGGTCGACCAACCGGTCGGCGAGTTGGCGGGTGCGGGCGACGGCCAGATGCAGCACCAGGGTGGCGCGGCTGCGACCCAACTCGGCGAGGTCCTCGCCGGGCGGCATCGGCGTCGAGCGGGCCTGGGTACGGGTGAGGATCACGGTCTGGCCCACCGTCGGCACCGTCAGTTCCCGGCGCAGCGCGGCGGCCGCCGCCGCGTAGGCGGGCACCCCCGGGACGATCTCGTACGGCACACCGGCGGCGTCGAGCCGGCGGGCCTGCTCGGCCACCGCGCTGAACACGGCCGGGTCACCGGAGCAGAGCCGCGCCACGTCCTGCCCGTCGCGGTGCGCGTCGGTCATCGCGGCGACGATCTCGTCGAGGGTCAGCTCGGCGGTGTCGACCAGCCGGGCACCGGGCGGGCAGGTGGCGAGCAGGTCGGCGGGGACGAGGCTGCCGGCGTACAGGCAGACCGGGGCACGGGCGAGGAGGCGCTGGCCGCGTACGGTGATCAGGTCGGCGGCGCCCGGCCCCGCGCCGATGAAGTAGGCGGTCATGGCCTGCGCACCGCCCACTGCACCACCGGTCGGGCGGGCGCCCAGCCGGTGAAGCTGCCCAGCGGCGCGGCGCGTTCCACCGACAGGCGGGTGAGGTCGCCCCCGTGCCGGGCCGCCCGGTCGACCAGTTCGCGTTCGCCTTCGAGGGTGACGGCGTGGGCGACGAGCCGCCCGCCGGGGCGCAGCGCGTCCCACGCCGCGTCGCACACCCCCGGCGTGGTGAGCCCGCCACCGATGAACACCGCGTCGGGGGCGGGCAGCCCGGCGAGCGCGTCCGGCGCCTGGCCGCGTACCACCCGCAGGTGCGGCACGCCGAGCCGGCGGGCGTTCGCGGCGATGCGCTCGGCGCGGTCGTCGCGGTTCTCCACCGCCACGGCGGCGGTGGCCGGGTCGCTGCGCAGCCATTCCACGGCGATGCTGCCGCTGCCGGCCCCGACGTCCCAGAGCAGCTCACCGGCGGTGGGGGAGAGGCGGGACAGGGCGAGCGCCCGCGCCTCCCGCTTGGTGAGGGCGCCGTCGTGGTCGAAGGCGTCGTCGGGCAACCCCGGCACCGTGGACAGCACGCGGGTGCCGGCCGCGGCCACGACCCGGACGGCGACGACGTTGAGCGGGTCGCCCGGCTCGGCGCCCCACTCCTGCGCCCGGCCGTCGACGCGGTGTTCCCGCTCGGCGCCCAGCGCGGCGAGCACCGTCATCTCGCTGGGGCCGTACCCGGCGTCGGTGAGCAGGCGGGCGACGGCGGCCGGGGTGGCGCCGTCCCGGCTGAGAACCAGCAACAGCCGGTCGGGGACCAGGTCGCGGCGGATGCCGTCCAGGTCACGGGCCACCGCGCTGCGGACGGTGACCCGCTCCACCGGCCAGCCCAGCCGGCCGCAGGCCAGCGCGATCGCCGACGGGTGGGTGAGCACCCGGATCCGCTCGGCGCCGACCAGCCGCGCCAGGTGCGTGCCGATGCCGAACCACATCGGATCACCGCTGGCCAGCACGCCGATCCGCCGTCCGGCGTGGGCGGCGAGCAGGTCGGGCAGGGCGGGCAGCAGCGGCGTCGGCCAGGGCACCCGCTGCGCCGGCACGGTCGCCGGCAGCAGGTCGAGGTGCCGTTGCCCGCCGAGGATCACCTGCGCCCGCGCGAGCGCGCTGCGGCCGCTCTCGCCGAGGCCCGCCCAGCCGTCCGCGCCGATGCCGACGACGGTGACCGGCTCGTCGGATGTCAAGGACTTCACGCGGCGCAACGGTAGTCCAGCAGATCGCGGCCCTGCCGCCCCGGGGGCGGGTGTGACATCATCGGCGGCGACGGCGCGGTGAGGAACACCGGTGGGTCGGCCCGGCAGGGTCGGCGACTCCGGGGCGGTCCCGCCACTGTGACCGGTGCGGCTCGCCTGCCGCGTCCGGGAGCCAGACACTCGTCCCGCCGTACCGCGCCGCCAGCGCCGCTGTGCGCCGGCGCGGTCAGTGACCGCCGTGGGCGAGGACACCCGCGCGAGGTGAAAGGTGTGGCCGTGCGGTCGTACCCGTTCTCCGCCGTCGTCGGCATGGACGACATGGCGTTGGCGTTGAATCTGTGCGCGGTCTCCCCGGCCATCGGTGGCGTGCTGGTGCGGGGTGAGAAGGGCACCGCGAAGTCCACCACGGTCCGGGCCCTGACAGCCCTGCTGCCGCCCGTCGAGGTGGTGGCGGAGTGCCGCTTCTCCTGCGACCCGGCGGCGACCGACCCGTACTGCCCGGACGGCCCGCATCCGGCCTCGCCGCCGGCCCGCACCCGGCCCGCCCGGCTGGTGGAGCTGCCGGTCGGCGCCGGCGAGGACCGCGTCCTCGGCGCGCTGCACCTCGAACGCGCCCTCAGCGAGGGCGTGACCGCGTACGATCCGGGCCTGCTGGCCGCCGCGCACCGGGGCCTGCTCTACGTCGACGAGGTCAACCTGCTGCACGACCATCTGGTCGACGTGCTGCTCGACGCGGCGGCGATGGGGCGCGCCACGGTGGAACGCGAGGGCGTGTCGGTGACCCATGCGGCCCGGTTCGTGCTGGTGGGCACGATGAACCCGGAGGAGGGGGAGCTGCGGCCGCAGCTGCTGGACCGCTTCGGCCTCACCGTCGAGGTGGCCGCCAGCCGGGATCCGCAGGTGCGGGCCGAGGTGATGCGCCGGCGGCTGGCGTACGAGGCGGACCCGGACGGCTTCGCCGCCCGCTACGCCGACGCGGACGCGGCGCTGGGCGCCCGGGTCGCCCGGGCCAGGACGCTGCTGCCGGCGGTACGCCTCGACGACGCCACGGTGCTGCGCATCGCCACCCTCTGCGCCGCCGCCGAGGTGGACGGGATGCGCGCGGATCTGGTCATCGCCCGCACCGCCACGGCACACGCCGCCTGGTGCGGGCGTACCGAGGTGACCGTTGCCGATGTGCGGGTCGCCGCCCGGCTGGCCCTGCCGCACCGCCAGCGCCGCAACCCCTTCGACCCGCCCCGAGCCGACGACGCGGACCTCGACCGCGCGCTGAGCGACGCCGGGCTGGACGAGCCGGAGCCGCCGTCGGACGACCCGACACCCCCCGACGATCCGGGTGGCCCCGACGACCCGGACGGCCCTGACGACCCCGACGGCGGCCCTCCCGACGGCGGCGGGCCGGGTGGCGGGACGGAGAACGGGCGGGCCGACGAGCGGCACACCGACCCCCGGCCCGACGGGCAGACCAACGGGGACCGGCCGGCACCGGCGCCGGTACCGGCGGCCGCCCCCTACCGGGCGCGGCTGCTGCGCATCACCGGCACCGGAGCCGGCGCCGCCGGGCGCCGATCCGCGGCCCTGACCACCAGCGGGCGTACGGTCGGCGCGCGGCGCCCCACCGGCGGGGCGGCCGGGCGGCCGGACCTGGTGGCGACGCTGCGCGCCGCCGCACCGCACCAGCGGGCCCGTGGCCGGCGAGGGCCGGGTCTCCTGGTCCGCCCGGTGGACGTCCGGCTGCCGGTGCGGCACGGCCGGGAGAGCAACCTGATCCTGTTCTGCCTGGACGCCTCCGGCTCGATGGGCGCCCGGCAGCGCGTCGGCGCGGTCAAGGCCGCGGTGCTGTCCCTGCTGCTCGACGCCTACCAGCGCCGCGACAAGGTCGGGCTGGTGACCTTCCGGGCCGCCGACGCGGAGGTGGCCCTGCCTCCGACCGCCAGCGTGGAGGTCGCCGCCGCCCGCCTGGCCACCCTGCCGACCGGCGGCCGTACCCCGTTGGCGGAGGGGCTGCTGCGTGCCCGGGAGGTGCTGCGCGTCGAACGGATCCGCGACCCGCGTCGGCGCCCGTTGCTGGTGGTGGTCACCGACGGCCGCGCCACCGCCGGCCCGGACGCCGTGGGCCGGACCCGGCGGGCCGCTCGGCTGCTCGCCGCCGATGGCACCCCGGCCGTGGTCGTCGACTGCGAGCAGGGCCGGGTCCGGATGCGGCTGGCCGCCGAACTCGCCGCCCTTCTCGGCGCGGAACACCTTCCCCTGGAGGGCGTCGCCGCCGACCCGCTGACCCACGCGGTGCGGTCCCACACCGCCGGCCGGACCACGAGGAGGGCCGCCTGATGCCACAGGGACAACCCGTCACCGTCCCCGACGACGGGCTCACCACCCGCCAGCGCCGCCACCGACCGCTGCTGATGGTCCACACCGGACAGATGAAGGGCAAGTCCACCGCCGCGTTCGGGCTCGCGCTGCGCGGCTGGAACCAGGGCTGGTCGATCGCGGTCTTCCAGTTCGTCAAGAGCGCCAAGTGGAGCGTCGGCGAGGAGAACGCGCTGCGCGCCCTCGGCCAGCTCCACGAGCGGACCGGGCAGGGCGGCCCGGTCGCCTGGTACAAGATGGGCGCCGGCTGGAGCTGGAGCCGCACCCGGGGCACCGAGACCGACCACGCCGCGCAGGCCGCCGAGGGCTGGGCCGAGATCAAGCGTCGGCTCGCCGCGAGCGAACACGACCTCTACGTGCTCGACGAGTTCACCTACCCGATGAAGTGGGGCTGGATCGACGTCGACGACGTGGTGGCGACGCTGCGGCAGCGACCCGGCCACCAGCACGTCGTCATCACCGGCCGGGACGCCGATCCACGACTGGTCGACGCCGCGGACCTGGTCACCGAGATGACCAAGATCAAGCATCCGATGGACGCCGGGCAGAAGGGCCAGCGGGGCATCGAATGGTGACCCTCCCGCCCCGGGTGATCGTCGCCGCGCCCGCCTCCGGGCAGGGCAAGACGACGGTGGCCACCGGCCTGATGGCGGCGCTGCGGCGGCGCGGCCTCACCGTCAGCGGCCACAAGGTCGGCCCCGACTACATCGACCCCGGCTATCACGAGCTGGCCACCGGCCGTCGCGGTCGCAACCTCGACCCCTTCCTCCAGGGCGAGCAGCGGATCCTGCCACTGCTGCGGCACGGCGCCACCACCGGCGCACCCGCCGACCTCGCCGTCATCGAGGGCGTGATGGGCCTGCTCGACGGCGCCATCGGCCGGGCCGGCTTCGCCTCCACCGCACACGTGGCCCGGCTGACCCGTACCCCCGTGCTGCTCGTGGTGGACGTCTCCGGCGCCTCGCGCAGCGTCGCCGCGCTGGTGCACGGCTTCGCCAGCTTCGACCCGCAGCTCTCCGTCGCCGGGGTGATCCTCAACAAGGTCGGCTCGCCGACCCACGAGACGGAGATCCGGGAGGCGCTCGCCGGCACCGGCGTCCCGGTGCTCGGCGCGCTGCGCCGCGATCCGACGCTGGACACCCCGAGCCGCCACCTCGGCCTGGTGCCGGCCGCCGAGCGGGTCGCCGCCGCGCGGCGTACGGTCGACGCGCTCGCCGCGCACATCGCCGCCGGCGTCGACCTCGACGCGGTGGTCGCGGTCGCCCACCAGGCGCCCGCGCTGCCCGGCCCCGCGTGGGATCCCGCCGCCGCGCTGGACGGCCTGACCGTCGACGCGACCGTCGCGGTCGCGTCGGGCTCGGCGTTCACCTTCCGGTACGCCGAAACCGACGACCTGCTCGCCGCCGCCGGCCTCCACCTGGCCCCCGTCGACCCGCTGCATCATCCAGGGTTGCCCGACGGCACCGCCGGGCTCTATCTCGGCGGCGGCTTCCCCGAGATGTACGCCGGCACGCTGGCGGAGAACGCGCCGCTGCGCCGGGCGGTGGCCGCCGCCGCCACCGCCGGCCTACCGGTCGTGGCCGAGTGCGCCGGACTGCTCTACCTCGCACAGGATCTCGACGGCGCGGCGATGGCCGGCGTGCTACCCGTGCGCGCCCGGATGACCGACCGGCTGACGCTCGGCTACCGCGAGGCCCGCGCCGCCACCGCCAGCGCCATCGCCGACCTCGACGCCCCGGTCACCGGCCACGAGTTCCACCGCACCCGGATCGACCCCCCGCCCGGTGCCGCGCTCGGCGGACCAGCCGACGCCACGCCAGCCGACCTCCCGCCAGCCGACCTCCCGCCTGGCGGGCGACCCGGCGTGGCACCGGCCTGGCGTTTCCGCCCCCGCCCGTCGGCGGCGCACGGCGTCGCCGCGCCGACCCTGGACGGCATCGTCGCCGGCCCGGACGGCACCGTGCACGCCTCCTACCTGCACGTGCACTGGGCCGGACATCCGCACCTGGCCGCCCGATTCGCCGCCGCCGCGCACCGGCACGCCACCGGATCGGCGCCCCCCACCCCTCGCCCGGCCGTCTCGCCGCGCCACCCCACCCCGACCCCCGGCAACCTCCCGGCCTAGCTGCCGGCCCCCGGGCCGAGGAAGCGGTCACGGTTCGCGGCAACTCGGGCCATCGCGCCGCCGGGAAGGCCCCACTTGCCGCATGTCATGACCTCGCTGGATAGACGAGCCCACCTGCCGGCCCGTCGGGAAGGTACACCGGAGCGCGTCCGGCACGAGCCCGTATCGCGGCGGGTACCCGTGGGGCGACATTGGCGGGAAGGAGGGTTTCGGCTCGCTCCGGCGGTACGAAGGCCATCCTCTCCAGTTCCTGACCAGGCAGGCTCATCCTGTCGAGCCCGCCGATCGTGCCGCAGTCGAAGGTGAAGTGGACGAGGGCGCGGGGACGTGGCCCGGTCGGAGGCGACCAGTCCAGCACCAGTAGATCGCCCACGGCGATGGAGATGCCCAATTCCTCGTGTACCTCACGGGCGCAGGCCTGGTGCGGATATTCCTCCGTCTCCACGTAGCCGCCGGGGAAGGCCCAGTGATCGCGGTATGTGGGCTTGACGAGTAGGACGTCCCCAGCCGGGTCGGTGATGAAGGCGGCTGCGGCGGCGTAGAAGGCCGGCAGGTTGGCGTACCAGATGGCGGGTTCCGTCCAGGTCACGCCGGTGACGCTAGTCGACTGGTACCGACATGTTCGCCGGCTATGCGCGCTGGGGCCTGCTCCCGAGACGTCGGAGCAGGTCGGCTACCTGAGGCACCGCCTGGTACGGATCGAGCGCGGCGGCGAGCTCGCGGATGCGGTCGTCGGGGCGTACTCTCCTCGCCGAGATCGCCCGGGGGCGGCCCGCACCGGCCGGCGTGGCCCGCTGGCCACGTTGGTCGGCCTCACCCGGTGAGGGATGGTCAGTCCCTCCGGGTGTTTGGGTGCGTTTCTTGCTGCCAGGGCAACAAGAAACGCACCCAAACACCGATGCCGTGAAACCCCGGCACGGGGTCAGCCGGCGTCCTCCAGGTCGCCCTCCACCTCCAGATACGCCTGCCGCAGCGCGTCCAGCAGGGCCGGGTCGGGCTTGGCCCAGAGGCCCCGGTCGGCGGCCTCGCTGAGCCGCTCGACGATGCCGCGCATGGCCCACGGGTTGGACCGGCGCAGGAACTGCTGGTTCTCCGGGTCCAGGACGTAGCTTCGGGCGAGCTGCTCGTACATCCAGTCGGTGACCACCCCGGCGGTGGCGTCGTAGCCGAAGAGGTAGTCCACGGTGGCGGTCATCTCGAACGCGCCCTTGTAGCCGTGTCGCCGCATCGCGGCGAGCCAGCGCGGGTTGACCACCCGGGCCCGGAACACCCGCGCGGTCTCCTCGGTCAGCGACCGGGTCCGCGTCGCGTCCGGGGTGGTGCTGTCGCCGATGTACGCGCGTGGCGCCTGCCCGGTCAGCGCCCGGACCGTGGCGATCATCCCGCCGTGGTACTGGAAGTAGTCGTCGGAGTCGGCGATGTCGTGCTCGCGGGTGTCGGTGTTCTTCGCCGCCACCGCGATCCGCCGGTACGCCGACTCCATGTCGTCGCGGGCCGGCCGCCCGTCCAGGCCACGGCCGTAGGCGAAGCCACCCCAGACCGTGTAGACCTCCGCCAGGTCGGCGTCGTCGCGCCAGTTGCCGCTGTCGATCAGCGGCAGCAGCCCGGCACCGTACGCCCCGGGCTTGGAGCCGAAGATGCGGGTGGTGGCGCGGCGGTCGTCGCCGTGCCGGGCGGTGTCGGCGCGGGCGTGCGCGGCGAGGTAGTTCTTCTCGTCGGGCTCGTCGAGGGCGGCGACGGCGCGGATCGCGTCGTCCAGCAGCAGCACCACGTGCGGGAAGGCGTCCCGGAAGAAGCCGCTGATCCGCAGCGTGACGTCGATGCGGGGCCGGCCCAGGTCGGCCAGCGGGACGATCTCGAAGCCGGTGACCCGCCGGGACGCGGGATCCCAGGTGGGCTGGGCCCCGATGAGGGCCAGCACCTCGGCGATGTCGTCACCGGCGGTACGCATCGCCGAGGTGCCCCAGGCCGACAGGCCGACCGAGCGGGGCCAGTCGCCGGTGTCCCGCCGGTAGCGCTCCAGCAGCGAGGTGGCCATCGCCTGCCCGGTCTCCCAGGCCAGCCGGCTCGGGATCGCCTTCGGGTCGACGGTGTAGAAGTTGCGACCGGTCGGCAGCACGTTGACCAGCCCGCGCAGCGGCGAGCCGCTCGGTCCGGCGGGCACGTAGCCGCCGTCGAGGGCGTGCAGTACCGCGTCGAGTTCCCCGGTGGTGCCGGCCAGCCGGGGCGCGACCTCGGTGGCGGCGAAGGTGAGCACCCGGCGTACGGCGGCGGCGTGCGGGTGGTCGGCGCCGAGCACCTCGGCGCTGACCGGGTCGACGGCCTCGGCCGCCCAGTCGCGGTGCTCCATCGCCTCGGCCAGCCGGCGGGCCACCGCCTCGATCCGGTCCACCTCGGCGGTCTGCTCGGCCGCGCTTTCGTCGAGGCCGAGCGCGGTGCGCAGCCCGGGTACGGCGTCGGACCGCCCGCCGAAGACCTGACGGGCGCGCAGGATCGCCAGCATCAGGTTGACCCGGGCCTCGCCGGTGGGGGCGTGGCCGAGCACGTGCAGCCCGTCGCGGATCTGGGCGTCCTTGACCTCGCAGAGCCACCCGTCGACGTGCAGCAGGAAGTCGTCGAACTCGGCGTCGTGCGGTCGCTGGTCCAGCCCGAGGTCGTGGTCGAGCCGCGCGGCCTGGATGAGCGTCCAGATCTGCCCCCGTACGGCGGGCAGCTTGGCCGGGTCCATGGTGGCGATGGTGGCGTGCTCGTCGAGCAACTGCTCCAGCCGGGCGATGTCGCCGTAGCTCTCCGCCCGCGCCATCGGCGGCACCAGGTGGTCGACGATGGTGGCGTGCGCCCGACGCTTGGCCTGCGCGCCCTCGCCCGGGTCGTTGACCAGGAAGGGGTAGACCAGCGGCAGCTCGCCGAGGACCGCGTCCGGGCCGCAGCTCGCGGAGAGACCGAGGTTCTTGCCGGGCAGCCACTCCAACGACCCGTGCTTGCCCAGGTGGACCACGGCGTGCGCGCCGAACTCCTCGTCCAGCCACCGGTACGCGGCCAGGTAGTGGTGCGTCGGCGGCAGGTCCGGGTCGTGGTAGATGGCCACCGGGTTCTCCCCGAACCCCCGGGGCGGCTGGATCATCAGCAGCACGTTCCCGGCGTGCAGGCCGGCGAGCACGATCTCGCCGTCGGCGTCGGTGGACCGGTCGACGAAGAGTTCACCCGGTGGCGGTCCCCAGTGCCCGGTCATCGCCTCGCGCAGCTCCGCCGGGAGCGCGTCGAACCAGCGGCGGTAGGTGGCCGCCGGCACGCGTACCGGATTGCCGGCCAGCTTCTCCTCGGTGAGCCACTCCGGGTCCTGCCCACCGGCGGCGATCAGGGCGTGGATGAGGCGGTCGCCGTCGGCGTCCTCTCCGTCGCCGCCGGGCACCAGGCCGGGCAGCGCGTCGGCCCCCTCGACCGGCCCCACGTCGTAGCCCCGCTCGCGCAGCGCCCGCAGCAGCCGTACCGCGCTGGCCGGGGTGTCCAGGCCGACCGCGTTGCCGACCCGGGCGTGCTTGGTCGGGTACGCCGACAGCACCACCGCGATCCGCCGCTCGGCCGGCGGGACGTGCCGCAGCCGGGCGTGCCGCACCGCGATACCGGCGACCCGTCGGGCGCGTTCCGGGTCGGCGACGTAGTGCGGCAGGCCGTCCGCGTCGGTTTCCTTGAACGAGAACGGCACGGTGATCAGCCGCCCGTCGAACTCCGGCACCGCCACCTGGGTGGCCGCGTCCAGCGGGCTGAGCCCGTCGTCGCTGTCGGCCCAGCTCGCCCGGTCCTGGGTCAGCGCCAGCGCCTGGAGGACGGGCACGTCCAGCGCGGCCAGCGCGCCCACGTCCCACGACTCGTCGGCCTCGCCGGCGGAGGCCTCCGCCGGCCGGGTTCCCCCCGCGGCGAGGACCGTGACCAGCAGCGTGTCGGCGCGGCCAAGAGTCGCCAACAGCTCCGGATCGGGGGTACGCAGGCTCGCGCAGAACACCGGCAGCGGCACACCACCGGCCTCCTCGACCGCCCCGCAGAGCGCCGTCACGAAGGCGGTGTTGCCGCTGAGCTGGTGCGCCCGGTAGTAGAGGATCCCCACCGTCGGGCCGGTCACCGTCGACGCCGGTCGCGGCATCACCCCCCAGCTGGGCTGCTCGGCCGGGGCCGCGAAGCCGTGGCCGGTGAGCAGCACCGTGTCGCTGAGGAAGGCGTGCAGCTCGCGGAGGTTGTCCGGCCCGCCCTGGGCCAGGTAGGCGTGTGCCTGCGCGGCGATGCCCCGGGGCACGGTGGAGCGGGCCATCAGGTCCGCGTCGGGCAGTTGCTCGCCGCCGAGGGCGACCACCGGCAGGTTGCCGGCGAGCAGCGTGTCCAGGCCGCGCTGCCACATCCGGTAGCCGCCGAGGATGCGGACCACCACGAGATCGACGCCGGCGAGCAGGTCGGCCAGCGCCTCCGGTTCCTCGCCGACGCGTGCCGGGTTGGCCAGCCGGTACGCGGCACCGCTGGCGCGGGCGCTGAGCAGGTCTGTGTCCGATGTGGACAGCAAGAGGATCATGCGGTCACCAGACCGGCCATGGTCGACTCCTCCCCGGGTCCGCGCCCGTGGTCGTCGGTCGCGGCCGACCGGAGTGTCTGGCTCCCGAGCCGGCGCGCGGGCGCCGGATCGGTGACAGTGGCGGGACCGCCCCGGACTCGCACCGGGTTCCTCCACGCCGACCGCGTGATGCTGATCTCGGCGCGAAACCGCGCCGAGAGCCCGACTCTACGATGGCGAGGTGTCCGCTGTCTCCTCCCCGTCGGGTCGTCCGGGGGACGACCGGTGCCCGGGGCTGCTGCGGGCCCACCAGGCCGCCGACGGGCTGCTGGTGCGGGTCCGGATACCCGGCGGCCAACTGGGCGTGCCGCAGCTGCGCCGCCTGGCCGAGGCCGCCCGGCGCTACGCGGACGGCACCCTGGAGCTGACCTCACGGGGGAACGTGCAGCTGCGCGGCATCCCCGACCTCCGCACCGTCGACCGGGTCGCCACCGTCCTGGTGGAATCGGGGCTGCTGCCCAGCGCCAGCCACGAGCGGGTCCGCAACATCGTCGCCTCGCCCCTGAGCGGCCTGGACCGGCGCGGGCACGCTGACGTCCGTCCCGTCGTGGCGGCCGTCGACGCGGCGCTGTGTGCCGCCGCCGACCTCGCCGACCTCAGCGGCCGTTTCCTGGTCGCCCTCGACGACGGCCGGGGCGACGTCACCGGGCTCGGCGCCGATCTCTGCTGGACGGCCGACACCGGCGCGCTGCTGGTGGCCGGGCGGGATCTCGGGCTGCGGGCCAATGCTGGCGAGGTCGCCGACGCGGTGGTCACTGCGGCCCGGGCGTTCCTGCGCCAGCGTGCCGACCGGCGGGACGTCTGGCGCATCGCCGACCTGCCGCAGGCGTCTCCGGCGATCGTCGCCGCGCTGCGCGGCCCGCACACCCACCCGGCCACCGCCTCCCACGTCGCGCCGCCAGAGCCCGCGCCGCCGCCGCACCCTGGGCCGCCGGCCGCCGCGCCGTCGCACGCCGCGCCGCCCCGCGTCGTGCCGCCACAGGCCGCGCCGCCCCCCGTCGGCCCGTATCCGGATGGTTTCGTGGTCGCGGCGGCGCGGTTGGGCCGGCTCACCGCCGGGCAGGCCGACGCCGTGGCGGCGCTGGCGTGCGCGTCCGTGGTGGTGGTGACCCCGTGGCGCACGCTCGTGGTGAGCGGACCACCCGAGGCGGCGGCGCTCCGGCTGGCCGAGGCCGGCCTCGTCGTCGATCCGGCGTCGCCGTGGGTCGGGGTGACCGCCTGCGCGGGCCGGCCCGGCTGTGGCAGCGCCCTGGCCGACGTCCGCGCCGACGCCACCGCCGCCCTGACCGTCGCCGCACCGCCCGCCGCGAATGCGCCTGCCGCCGGGGCGCTCGCCGCCGACGCACCGCCCGCCGTCGGGCCGTCCGCCGAGGTGCCCGCTGCCGATGCGCTGCCGCTGCACTGGGCCGGGTGCGACCGCTGCTGCGGGCGACCTGCCGGTCCGGCCGTCCTCGCCGTGGCCACCGGCGCCGGTTACCGTGTCGCGAGCCCACGGGGGGACCACCACGGCCCGCTGGCCGAGCGGGTCGCACAGGCACGGAGACCATCATGAGCGAACGGTGCGGGAGTGCCGGCATGAGCGAGCGGAGCGAGCGAATCGTCAGGCTCTGTGCGGGTGTGCCTCATGGCGGCGCGGAGCGAAGCGGAGTGCCGGCATGAGCTACGACTATGTCCGTGACGGTGCCGAGATCTACCGCCGTTCGTTCGCCACCATCCGCGCCGAGGCCGACCTGTCCCGGTTCCCCGTTGACGTGTCCCGGGTGGTGGTCCGGATGATCCACGCCTGTGGCATGGTCGACCTGGTCGACGACGTGGAGGCGCACCCCGAGGTGGTCGCCGCCGGTCATGCGGCGCTCAGGGCCGGTGCGCCGGTGCTGTGCGACGCGGCGATGGTCGCCGCCGGGGTGACCCGCGCCCGGCTGCCCGCCGGCAACGAGGTGCTCTGCACGCTGCGCGACCCGGCGGTGCCGGAGCTGGCCCGGCGGCGGGGTACCACCCGCAGCGCCGCGGCGATGGAGCTGTGGGGGGAGCGGCTCGACGGGGCGGTGGTGGCGATCGGCAATGCTCCCACGTCGCTGTTCCGACTGCTGGAGATGATCGATTCCGGTCTCGGGCGGCCGGCGGCCGTGGTCGGTGTGCCGGTCGGGTTCATCGGCGCGGCCGAGTCCAAGCGGGCCCTCGCCGGGCACCCGGCCGGCATCCCGTACCTGGTCGTTCACGGGCGTCGCGGCGGCAGCGCCGTCACCGCGGCGGCGGTGAACGGCATCGCGAGCGAGGTGGAGTGACGTTGACGCAACCGGGCACCCTCTACGGCGTCGGTGTCGGCCCCGGCGACCCGGAACTGCTCACGGTCAAGGCCGCCCGGCTGATCGCCGAGGTCGACGTGATCGCCTACTACTCGGCCCGGCACGGCCGCAGCATCGCCCGGTCCATCGTCGCCGGGCTGCTGCGCGAACACCACCGCCACGAGCCGTTGGTGTACCCGGTCACCACCGAGGGCACCGATGATCCGGCCGGCTACGAGGGGGTCATCCGCCAGTTCTACGACGACAGCGCGCAGCGGCTGGCCGCCCACCTCGCCGCCGGGCGGGACGTCGTGGTGCTCTGCGCCGGCGACCCGATGTTCTACGGCTCCTACATGTACCTGCACGAACGCCTCGCGCACCGGTTCCCGGCCGAGGTCGTGCCCGGCGTCACCTCGGTCAGCGCCGCCTCCGCCGTGCTCGGCCGGCCGCTGGTCGAACGCGACGAGGTGCTGACCGTCCTGCCCGGCACGCTGCCCGCCGAGGAACTGGCCCGCCGGCTCGCCGACACCGACGCCGCCGCCGTGCTCAAGCTGGGCCGGACCTTCGACAACGTCCGGGCCGCCGTCGCCGACGCCGGCCGGCTGCCCGAGACGTGGTACGTGGAGCGGGCCACCTCCGCGAAGGGCCGGCAGGCACCCATGGCCGAGGTGTCGGCGGACGAGGTGCCGTACTTCTCCCTGGCCCTGCTGCCCAGCCCGACCAGCGCGGTCGCCCGGGACGCGTCGCCGGCCCCGGTTGCCGGGCGGGTTGGGGAGGTCGCGGTCGTCGGCCTCGGCCCGGCCGGGCCCCGGTGGCTCACCCCGGAGGCGGCGCGGGCGCTGCGCGAGGCCGAGCACCTGGTCGGCTACGGGCCCTACGTCGACCGGGTGCCGGTGCGTCCCGGCCAGCAGCGGCACACCTCCGGCAACCAGGTGGAGACGGACCGGGCCGCCCATGCCCTGGAGTTGGCGCTCACCGGAGCCCGGGTGGCGGTCGTCTCCTCCGGCGATCCCGGGGTCTTCGCGATGGCCAGCGCGGTCTACGAGGTGGCCACCGCCGAGGCCCGCTTCTCGGACGTACCGGTGCGGGTGCTGCCCGGCCTCACCGCGGCGCAGGCCGCGGCGAGCCGGATCGGCGCGCCGCTCGGGCACGACTTCGCGGTGCTGTCCCTCTCCGATCGGCTCAAGCCCTGGCCGGTGGTCGAGGCCCGCCTCGCGGCCGCCGCTGCGGCCGACCTGGTCCTCGCCCTCTACAACCCGGCCTCGGCCAGCCGCCGCTGGCAGGTCGGCGCGGCCCGCGACGTGCTGGCGCGTCACCGTGACCCGAAGACGCCCGTGGTGGTCGCCCGCGACGTCGGTCGGCCGGGCGAGACGATCACCGTCACCACCCTGACCGACCTCGACCCCGACACGGTGGACATGCGCTGCCTGCTGATCGTCGGCTCGTCGACGACCCAGGTCAGCACCAGGGGCGACGGATCCGTGGCGGTGTGGACGCCGCGCAGCTACCCCGGCTGAGCGTGCCGGGCGGACAGCCAGCCCAGCGCCTGCTCCACGGTGGCCACCGCCGTCGAGGAGGCGATCGCGGCCGGGCGGTCGATCATCAGCACGGGCAGCCCGAGCCGGCGGGCCGCGGCGAGTTTCGCCTCGGTGAGCGGGCCACCGCTGTCCTTGGTCACCAGCACGTCGATCCGGTGGGCGCGGATCAGGTCCAGCTCGCCGTCGACGGTATACGGGCCGCGACTGCGCAGCAGCCGGACGTGGGCGGGCACCGGCCCGGCGGGCGCGTCGACGACCCGGGCGAGGAACCACAGCCCGGTCAGTGGCAGGAATGCCGGCAGGCTCTGCCGGCCGGTGGTCAGCAGCACCCGTCGACCGAGCGCGGGCAGCGCGCGTACCGCGGCGTCCACGTCGGGCACCCGGTGCCACCGGTCGCCGTGCCGCGCCGACCAGCCCGGTCGCTCCAGCCGCAGATGCGGTACGCCGACGGTGGCGGCGGCGTCGACCGCGGCGACCCGCATCCGGGCGGCGTACGGGTGGGTCGCGTCCACCACCGCGTCGATGCGGTTCTCGCTGAGCCACCGCGCCAGTCCCGGCGCACCGCCGAACCCGCCGATGCGTACCTCGCCCACCGGCAGCCGGGGATCGGCGACCCGGCCGGCCAGCGAGGAGATCACCGTGGTCGCCGGCTCGTCGGCGAGCCGGGCGGCGAGGGCCCGTGCCTCGGCGGTGCCACCGAGGATGAGGACCCGTCGCCGGCCGGCCGTACCGCTACGCGGGGTCGGCGCCGACACGCGCCCTCTCGGCCGGGACGGTGGGCGCCCTCCTGGCGGGCCCGACGAGCGCGCCGAAGAGCAGCCCCAGCACGGTCCAGGTGACGAGTTGGGTGCCGAGCGAGGCGAGCCGGAACTCCCAGAGCACGAGCGCGGGGAAGCCGTCGGGGACCTCGCTGATCGTCGGTAGGGCGAACTGGACGACGGCGATGAGCACGACGTAGGCGCCCACGGCGGCGATGGTGGCGTTCCAGACACCGTAGCGAGGGCGCAGCCACCGTCCGAGGTGGAGGGCGAGGAGAGCACCGGCCACCGCGATGACGATCATGAGGAAGTACAGGCCGGTCCGCTGGCCGAGGGTGTCCGGATCACCGGTGGCCGGCGGGTTGGCCGGGTACGTGAGGAACGGGACGAACGCGATGGTCACGAAGCCGCCGAGTGCGACGAGCGCGGCGGTCGCCCGGGGGCTGAAGCGGCCGATCCGGCCGTACGCGACCGCGAAGGCGAGGGCGAACAGGCCACCGAGCGCGACACCGTACACCAGCGTGGCGGTGGCCAGGCCGACCGTGCTCTGCACCGTGCGGCTGACCAGTTCGGGCTCGTCGTCGCCGCCGTGACCGTGCGCGGCGGCCTGCGTGGCCTCGAAGTCGATGGCCTGCCCGACCGGGCCCTCACCGACGAGGACGGCGAAGACGAAGGCGGCGAGACCGGCGGCGAGGCCGACGAGCATGCCCCGGACGAGAAGCGAGCGTGTGGACATGATGGAGTCTCCCGCCGGGCTCAGTGACACGGGAAACCGAGCAGGTGGCGGCCATCGTGCACGAACTCGTGCAGCACTTCGCCGGAGAACACGGCGAGCACGCCCTGTTCCACGCCGACGAAGTAGAGCAGCACGGCCGCGAGCACCGTGCCGAAGACGGCCCACGGCGCGATCTCACGCAACGGAATGGCGGCCGGTCGGGGTACGGCGGCGGGGGTGGGTAGTGACACGTCGGCCATGACAGCGACCTCCTCGGGATCACGCGTCCCATAGCGGGTTCGGCGACGGGGGAGGGTCTGACTCCCGGCCAGGGCAGCTGAGCCCATGACCGGTTACAGTGGCGCGACCGTGCCGGAGTCTCACCGGCTTCCTCCCACGTCGCTGTGCCCCCGGACGCTACGGCCGGCCGGGCGGGGGTGTCAACGCGCCGACACGAACCGCAGTGGGCCGGAAGGCACCCGCCGGCACCGAGGGGCGGAGGTCAGAAGCCATGAAGACCCGGCTGGTGCTGGTCAGCCACGCGCCCACGGCGGCCACCCGGGCGGTCGCCTTTCCCCGGGACGAGCCCCTCGACGCGCATGGGCTGGCCGACGCGACCGCCCTGGCCCAGCTGCTGCCCCGGGCCGACGAGGTCCGCTGCGGGCCGGCGCGGCGCTGCGTGCAGACCGCCGCCGCGCTCGGGCTCGCGCCGACCGTCGACGACGGGTTGCGCGACGCCGATCTCGGCCGCTGGGCCGGTCGTACGCTCGACGACCTGGTGGCCGAGCGGCCGGCCGAGGTCGAGTCGTGGCTGACCGAGGCGCGGGCGGCCCCGCACGGCGGCGAATCGCTGCACGACCTGCTCGACCGGACCGGCCACTGGCTGCGTGCCGTGCCCGGCACCGTACGCACGCTCGTCGCGGTCACCCATCCGATGGTGATCCGTGCCCTGGTGGTGAACGCGATCGGCGCCGGGCCGGCATCGTTCTGGCGGATCGACATCGCGCCGCTGACCGCGACCGTGCTCCGCGGCGACCCCGGGCGCTGGACGCTGCGGACGACGGCGGGCCGGCTGGACCACGCGGGGCGTCCAGGGCGACGACGCGCGCCGTGAGCGACCCGGCGCTGTGACTCGCCCGACACACCATCTGGTGTTGCCAACTTTCTGCTGTGCCCATATATGGTGTTAGCCGCAGCTGGTTCGACCGTCAATCCACGGTGGTCGAGGCAACAGGGAACCCGGTGGAAGTCCGGGACTGCCCCGCAGCGGTGAGTGGGAACGACCGCCGTCACACAAGCACTGGGCCCGCCGGGTCTGGGAAGCGACGGCCAGTAGACGCGAGCACGACGCCCACGAGTCCGAAGACCTGCCAGTGCGCCGCACGCGTCGCGTGCGGCGGTCGAAGGCCGCGCGGGACGGCCGACGCCACCAGCTGGTCAGCCGGGCAAGCCTGCCGTCGGGTGACCGGCGGCGTCCTCCCTGCGCGCCCTCGACCTTGGGGACGGGCGTGAGGAGGGGGACCGTGACGGTGACCCAGGAGCAGGCGGGGCCGGAGCTACGCCGGCACGTGATGCAGGTCCGCAAGCGGAACGGCGCCACCGAGCCGGTGGACGTCAACAAGATCGTCAAGGCGGTGGAGCGCTGGGTCGCCGACCTGGACGAGATCGATCCGCTGCGGGTGGCGACGAAGACGATCAGCGGCCTGTACGACGGCGCCACCACCGCCGAGCTGGACAAGCTGTCGATCCAGACGGCGGCGGAGCTGATCGGCGAGGAGCCGCAGTACTCGAAGCTGGCCGCCCGACTGCTGGCCGCGTACGTGGACAAGGAGGTGCGCGGGCAGCAGGTGGCGAGCTTCAGCCAGTCGATCCGGTACGCGCACGGCCTGGGGCTGATCGGCGACGGCACCGCGGAGTTCGTGGCCCGCAACGCGCGCAAGCTGGACGACGCCATCGACCCGGATGGTGACCTGCGGTTCGAGTACTTCGGCCTGCGTACGGTCGCGGACCGGTACCTGCTGCGGCATCCGGAGACCCGGCTGGTGGTGGAGACCCCGCAGTACTGGCTGCTGCGGGTCGCCTGCGGGCTCTCCGAGTCGCCGGGCGAGGCGATCGACTTCTACCGGCTGATGTCGAGCCTGGCCTACCTGCCGAGTTCACCGACGCTGTTCAACTCCGGTACCCGGCACACCCAGATGTCGTCGTGTTTCCTGGTCGACTCGCCGCGCGACGAACTGGACTCGATCTACGAGCGCTATCACCAGGTCGCGAAGCTGTCGAAGTTCTCCGGCGGCATCGGCATCTCCTGGTCGCGGGTGCGGGGTCGTGGCGCGTTGATCCGGGGGACCAACGGCCGGTCGAACGGCATCGTGCCGTTTCTCAAGACGCTCGACGCCGGGGTGGCGGCGGTCAACCAGGGCGGCCGTCGCAAGGGCGCGGCCTGCGTGTACCTGGAGCCGTGGCATCCGGACATCGAGGAGTTCCTGGAGCTGCGGGACAACACCGGCGAGGAGTCCCGGCGTACGCACAACCTGAACCTGGCCAACTGGATCCCGGACGAGTTCATGCGGCGGGTCGAGGCGGACGGCGACTGGTCGCTGATCGACCCCTCCGAGGCGCCGGAGCTGCCCGACCTGTTCGGCGAGGCGTTCGACGAGGCGTACCGGGCGGCGGAGAAGAAGGCGGTCCGGACCGTCAAGGCCCGCGAGCTGTACGGGCGGATGATGCGCACCCTCGCGCAGACCGGCAACGGGTGGATGACGTTCAAGGACGCCTCGAACCGGCTGTCCAACCAGACCGGCGGGCCGGGCAACACCATCCATCTGTCCAATCTGTGCACCGAGATCCTGGAGGTCAACGACGACGCCGAGACCGCGGTCTGCAACCTGGGGTCGGTCAACCTGGGCGCGCACGTCACCGCCGACGGGGTCGACTGGGAGCGGCTGCGCGCGACCGTCCGCACGGCGGTGGTCTTCCTCGACCGGGTGATCGACATCAACTACTACCCGGCCGAGCAGGCCGCCGCGTCGAACCCCCGCTGGCGCCCCGTCGGGCTCGGGCTGATGGGTCTGCAGGACGCGTTCTTCACGCTGCGGCTGCCGTTCGACTCCGCGCAGGCCCGGGAGCTGTCGACCCGGGTGCAGGAGGAGGTCTTCCTGACCGCGCTGGAGACGTCGGCCGGGCTCGCCGAGCGGTTCGGCCCGCATCCGGCGTACGCCGAGACCCGGGCGGCCCGGGGCGAGTTGCACCCCGACCTCTGGGGCGCCGACGTCACCCAGGTGCCGCGGTGGGCCGCGCTGCGCGAGACGATCGCCGCACACGGCCTGCGGAACTCGCTGCTGGTGGCGATCGCGCCGACCGCGACGATCGCCTCGATCGCCGGCTGCTACGAGTGCATCGAACCGCAGGTGTCCAACCTGTTCAAGCGGGAGACGATGTCCGGGGAGTTCCTCCAGATCAACACCTATCTGGTCCGCGAGCTGAAGGCGCGCGGGCTCTGGACGGCACCCATCCGCGAGCAGATCAAACGCGCCGAAGGGTCGGTACAGGCCATCGCCGAGCTGCCGACGGACGTGCGGGAGCTGTTCCGTACCGCGTGGGAGTTGCCGCAGCGGGCCCTGATCGACCTGGCGGCGGCCCGCGCGCCGTACATCGACCAGTCGCAGTCGCTGAACCTGTTCATGAGCGCGCCGACCATCGGCAAGCTCTCCTCGATGTACCTGTACGCCTGGAAGTCCGGGCTGAAGACCACCTACTACCTGCGTTCGCGCCCGGCGACGCGGATCCAGCAGGCCACCGTCGCCGTCACGCCGACCGCCACCCGGGCGGTCACACCGCTCGTCACGGTGACCGACGACGAGGCGCTGGCCTGCTCCCTGGAAAACCCCGAAAGCTGCGAGGCATGCCAATGACCACCGTTTCCGAACCCAGCACCAGCACCAGCAGCGCCGGCTCGCGGCACCTGCTGCTCGACCCGGGCATGGACCTGACCCTGCGGCCGATGCGCTACCCGCACTTCTTCGACCGGTTCCGGGACGCGATCAAGAACACCTGGACCGTCGAGGAGGTCGACCTGCACTCCGACCTCGCCGACCTGGCCAAGCTGTCCCCGGCGGAGCGGCACCTGGTCAGCCGGCTGGTGGCGTTCTTCGCCACCGGCGACACCATCGTCGCCAACAACCTGGTGCTCAACCTCTACCAGCACGTCAACAGCCCCGAGGGTCGGCTCTACCTGTCCCGCCAGCTGTTCGAGGAGGCGGTGCACGTCCAGTTCTACCTCAACCTGCTGGACACCTACGTGCCCGACGAGCAGGAGCGGTACGAGGCGTTCGCCGCGGTGGAGAACATCCCGTCGATCCGCCGCAAGGCCGAGTTCTGCTTCCGCTGGATCGACTCGATCTTCGAGCTGCGGGAGCTGAGGACGCGGGACGACCGGCGGGCGTTCCTGCTGAACCTGATCTGCTTCGCGGCCTGCATTGAGGGCTTGTTCTTCTACGGCGCGTTCGCCTACGTCTACTTCCTGCGGTCCCGGGGGGTGCTGCACGGTCTCGCCTCCGGCACCAACTGGGTGTTCCGCGACGAGTCGATGCACATGGCCTTCGCCTTCGACGTGGTCGACACCGTGCGCCGGGAGGAGCCGGACCTGTTCGACGACGACCTCGCCGGCCAGGTACGCGAGATGCTCGCCGAGGCGGTCGAGTGCGAGGTGCAGTTCGCCGAGGACCTGCTCGAACAGGGCGTGTCCGGGCTCTCCCTGACCGACATGCGCGAGTACCTCCAGCACGTGGCCGACCGCCGGCTCGCGCAGCTCGACATCGCACCGCTGTACGGGTCGAAGAACCCGTTCGCCTTCATGGAGTTGCAGGACGTGCAGGAGCTGTCCAACTTCTTCGAGCGGCGGGTGTCGGCGTACCAGGTCGGGGTGACCGGCACGGTCGCCTTCGACGACGACTTCTGACCGACGCCGCACCAACGGCCGCCCGGTGACGATCTTCTCGATCTCGCCGGGCGGCCCGCGGGGCGCATATGATGGTCAACGGTGTTGGTTCGTCCCGGCCCTGGCGGTGGGGACGTCGTAAGAGGGAACCCGGTGCGAGACCGGGACTGCCCCGCAGCGGTGAGTGGGAACGACCGCCGTCAACAGAGCACTGGACCGCGAGGTCTGGGAAGCGACGGCCAGTAGGCGACCCGGTGTCACGAGGTGACCCGGTGTCAGGCCCACGAGTCCGAAGACCTGCCAGCGCTGCGCACGCCGCCGGTGTGCGCCGTCGGCGGCCTCTCGGGAGGGCCAGGGCGGAAGCCGGTACCCGACCTACCTGCCTCCCCTCCCGTGCCGCCGGGCACTTCGAGGGAAGGACCCCTGGATGACCACCGCATTTGGTCGCAGCACCGTGCTCGGCTACCCGCGCATCGGCCCCCACCGCGAGCTGAAGAAGGCCGTGGAGGCGTACTGGGCCGGCACCGTCGACGCCGGCGATCTGGAGAGCACCGCCGCCCGGCTCCGGGCCGAGGTCTGGCGTACGCTGCGCGATGCCCGCCTCGACGCGATCCCGTCGAACACCTTCTCCTACTACGACCACGTGCTCGACACCGCCGTGGCCGTCGGCGCGATCCCGGCCCGGTTCGCCCGGCTGGGCC
Organism: Micromonospora sp. WMMD1082; assembly: GCF_029626175.1. Taxonomy (NCBI): domain Bacteria; kingdom Bacillati; phylum Actinomycetota; class Actinomycetes; order Micromonosporales; family Micromonosporaceae; genus Micromonospora; species Micromonospora sp. WMMD1082. The sequence goes on from NZ_JARUBM010000002.1 coordinate 5,451,751, forward strand.
TGTCGGCGCTGGACACGTACTTCGCCATGGCCCGGGGCGTCGACGCCGAGCCGGCGCTGGAGCTGACGAAGTGGTTCGACACCAACTACCACTACCTGGTGCCGGAGATCGGCGCCGACACCGTCTTCACCGCGAACCCGGCGAAGGCGCTGGGCGAGTACGCCGAGGCCCGCGAGCTGGGCATCACCACCCGACCGGTGCTCGTCGGGCCGGCCACGTTCCTGCTGCTGGCCAAGGGCGACGATCCGTTCGCCCGCCTCGACGACCTGGTCGAGACGTACGCCCGGATCCTCACCGCGCTGGCCGAGGCGGGGGTTGCCTGGGTGCAGCTGGACGAGCCCGCCTACGTCGCCGACCGTAGCCCGGCGGAGATCGACGCCCTTCGCCGCGCGTACACCCGGCTCGGTGAGCTGGCGCGGCGGCCGCAGATCTTCGTGGCGACCTACTTCGGCGAACTCGGCGACGCTCTACCGGCCCTGCTGGACACGCCGGTCGAGGCCATCGGCCTGGACCTGGTCGCCGGGCCGGGCAACCTGCACCGGCTCGCCGCCGCCGGCCCGCTGGGTGGCCGGACCATCGTCGCCGGCCTGGTCGACGGCCGCAACATCTGGCGTACCGACCTGCGGGCCGCCGTCGCGGCCGGAGCGACGGTCGCCGGGCTGGCCGACCAGGTCGCGGTGGCCACGTCCTGCTCCCTGCTGCACGTCCCGGTCGACCTGTCCGGCGAGACCCGCCTCGACCCCCAGTTGTCCGAGCGGCTCGCGTTCGCCCGGCAGAAGGTCGACGAGGTCGTCCTGCTCGGCCGCGCGCTGCGCGACGGCACCACCGCGTTGCCCGCGCCGTTGCCGCCCATCCCGGCGGCCTGGCGCCACGACGACGTCCGGGGACGCCTGGCCGCGCTGCGCCCCACCGACCGGCAGCGCGGCGACTACGCCAGCCGGGCCGCCCGGCAGCAGGACCGGCTCGGGCTGCCGGAGTTGCCGACCACCACGATCGGGTCGTTCCCGCAGACCGCCGAGCTGCGCAAGGCCCGGGCCGCGCACCGCGCGGGCAGCCTCGACGACGCGGGGTACACGGCGCGGATGCGCGCCGAGGTCGAGCACGTCATCCGGCTACAGGAGCGGCTGGGACTGGACGTGCTCGTGCACGGCGAACCGGAACGCAACGACATGGTGCAGTACTTCGGGGAGCAGCTCGACGGGTTCGCCGCCACCGAGCACGGCTGGGTGCAGTCGTACGGCTCCCGCTGCGTACGCCCGCCGATCATCTACGGCGACGTGGCGCGGAAGGCGCCGATGACCGTCGCGTGGTCCACCTACGCGCAGTCGCTGACCAGCAAGCCGGTCAAGGGCATGCTCACCGGCCCGGTCACCATCCTGGCCTGGTCGTTCGTCCGGGACGACCAGCCCTCGGCAGACACCGCCGACCAGGTCGCGCTCGCCCTGCGCGACGAGTGCCACGACCTGGAGTCCGCCGGCATCCGGGTCATCCAGGTCGACGAGCCGGCGCTGCGCGAGACGCTGCCGCTGCGCCGGGCCGACCAGCAGGCGTACCTGGACTGGGCCGTCGCCGCGTTCCGCCTGGCCACCAGCGGCGTCGCCGACGACACGCAGATCCACACCCACCTCTGCTACTCCGAGTTCGGCGAGGTGATCACCGCCATCGACGCGCTCGACGCCGACGTCACCAGCATCGAGGCGTCCCGCTCCAAGATGGAGGTGCTCGACGACCTCGCCGCGATCGGCTACGGCCGGGGTGTCGGCCCCGGGGTGTGGGACATCCACTCACCCCGGGTGCCGCCGCAGGACGAAGTCATCGAGGCGCTGCGCCGGGCCGTCGCGGCGGTGCCGGCCCGGCGGTTGTGGGTGAACCCGGACTGCGGCCTGAAGACCCGCGGCTACCCCGAGGTCGAGGCGTCCCTGCGGCACCTGGTCACGGCCGCCACCGAGGTACGCGGAACCTGACATCGTTGCGCCGGGCGGTCCTTCCGTACGGGACCGCCCGGCGCGCCACGGCAGGGGCAGCCACTGCACGTTGGCTGCCCACACTGCCGTACCGCTGTCCGCAACGCTGCCGCCGCGAAGGCGTGGCACCCCGTGTGGTTGTCTGCCGACGATGGCGCTACGGAACTCCACACGTTCTCGGCCGATCCGGAGGCGCGGGACAACCGCCCATACGACTGAGATCGTCACGCGCCGGCTGGGAGCCTCTTCCGCCTCGGTTGCCCGACCATCACGGGTGTCGGGGCGATCCGCAGCCCAGCCGGCTGGACGAAGATGGCCCGCCGGTTGACCGCTTCCCCTGCCGGGTTCAACTCGTAGCCTTCGAGCCAGATCCACCCGTCGTAGGTGGTCCGATCCAGCACCCGGATCACGCGGAACAGGATCGGCCGGAAGAACTGCACGCTGGCCTCAGGCCCTACACGGAGCAGGTCGCCAGCGCGGAGTGTGGTCACGGTAGCCATCCGAGGAACCTTCGGTGCAACTGCCCGGCCGGAGCCCATCCCATGTCCTGACTGGCTGCCAGCATGCACGAGCCCAGGTAGAGCGCCAGGGACACCGGAGCCTTGTCGTACTCGGCTTGCAGCTCAGCCCGACGGGTGCGGCATGGCCAGGGAGCACCACACCCGGCACAGGTCCAGATGGGCAGCACCGGCCCGTGCGCGGTCATGGCGCCTCCCTCGGCCAGTAGCCCCGGTTGATTGGCACCCGGTACGTGGCTCGGCAGCGGAGATCCCGTCCGCATCGGCAGGTCGCCCGCCTGGGGATGTGATTCCACGTCGGACGGTGCCTGCGCGCAAGCGTGAACGCTGCGCCAAGCAGGAACTGGTCGTAGGTCATGTGCCGGCTCATCTGGCCCCCTTGTCGATAGGGGCGCGGCAGCCGGGCCACGCACGGTCATCCGACCACCACACCCGGCAACACCGTCCCATGCACGAGGGCAATCCGCAATATGCGGATCGTCGACTTTCCTTCTGCGTGTCTGCGAAGGGAAGTCAGGTTTTTCGCATGGCAAGATGACGGTCATGCCTCCACGTCAGAGCCCTACCGTCAGGCGCCGACGCTTGGCGCTGACCCTCCGGCAACTCCGTGACAGAGCAGGGATCACGTCAGCGGAAGCGGCGAGGCGCGTCGACCATGACGCGAGCTGGCTCAGCCGAATCGAGACGGCCGAGGTCCGGCCACACCCGAACGACGTGCGGGCCCTGCTGTCGCTGTACGGCGTGGAAGGTGCCCAGGCCGAAGCAGTGATCGCGGTAGCTCGTCAGGCGAAGCAGCGCGGGTGGTGGCAGCGGTACAGCGACGTCTTGCCCGACTGGTTCGCCGCGTATGTCGGGATGGAGTCCGAGGCGTCCGTCATCCGCACCTACGAGTGCCAGATGGTGCCCGGCCTGTTGCAGACCGAGGAATACGCGCGGGCAGCCTTCGAGGGTGCGCCGGTCCCGATGCGAGACGGCGAGGTTGAGCGACAGGTCGCGCTGCGGATGGAGCGGCAAGCCATCCTGACGGTCGACGACCCGCCGATGCTCCGCGTGGTCATCGACGAGGGCGCGGCCCGCCGGATGGTTGGCGGTCCGGAGGTACTGCACCAGCAGCTCACACGACTGGTGGAGGAGTCCACACGGAGCAACGTCCAGATTCAGCTGCTGCCTTACTCGGCTGGCGTCGGGTTCGATGGCAGTTTCGTGATCCTCGACTTTCCGCCGATGCCCGAACCCTACCCGGACGCAGCCGAGGAGCGCATGGTCTACGTCGACACCCTGACCGGGGCGCTATACCTGGAACGTCCAGGGGAGATCGCCGCCTACGCCGCAGCGCACGAACAACTACAAGCCCTTGCGCTGGCACCCAAGCCCACGCGAGATACGCTGCGTGCGATTGCAGCAGACCTGATCACCTAGGAGGCCACGGCATGGACCTGCCTCGCGTCACCTGGCGCAAGAGCACCAGGTCCGGCTCCAGCGGCAACTGCGTCGAGGTCGCCACACCGCCCCAGGTCGTCATGGTCCGCGACAGCAAGGACCGGCAGGGCCCAGTGCTGTCCTTCACCGCCGACCAGTGGGCCGGCTTTGTCCAGGGAATCAAGACCGGCAGCCTCGACGCCTGAGCAACGGCAGACCTGACATCGCCGCGCCGGGTGGTGCTCCCGCACGGGACCGCCCGGGCCGACACGGCAGGGCGGCGTCAGCGGCGCGTGGCAAGGACCACGCCGGTGAGGCAGAGGGCACCGCCCAGCAGGGAGAGCGCCGCCGGCATCTCGCCCAGCAGCGTCCAGGAGAGCAGGACGGTCACCGGCGGAACCAGGTAGGTCGTGGCGGTGGTGCGACCCGCGGTCCAGTGGGACAGGACGTAGCCCCAGGTCAGGAAGCCGATCGCGGTCGGGAAGACGCCCAGGTACAGCATGCCGAGGGTGGCCGCTGGCGGGGCCGTGGCGAGTTCCCCGAGCAGCGCGGGGGCGAACGGCAGCAGGGCCACCGTGCCGGCCAGCGCGCCGAGCCAGGTCATCCGCACGGCGTCCACGCGTGCCAGCAGGCGTTTCTGGAGCAGCACGCCGAAGGCGTACAGCATGGCGGAGAACACCGCCAGCGCGACGCCGACCTTGTCGGCGTGCCCGGTGAAGCCGCCGGCGGCGATCAGAGCCACGCCCGCGAAGGCGACCGCCACCCCCACGCCGAGCCGGCCGGTGAGCCGCTCGCCCAGGACGAGGATCGCGGCCACCGCGACCAGGATGGGCGCGACCGCCACCAGCAGTGCCGCCGTCCCGGCGTCGACCAGCCGCTCGGCGGCGTTGAGCGCCACGTTGTACCCGCCGAACCAGGCCACGCCCCAGAGCGCGACGAGCCCCAGGGTCCGTCCACCGGGCCGGCCGGAGCGGCGGGACGCCGGGCCGCCCGGTTCCGGCGTGCCGTGCCCCGGGCGCCCGCTGCGGCGTCGGGCGCCGGTGGTGAGGGCCACGAACGCGCTCAGCGCGATGCACGCCGCCGCCATCCGGCCCAGCGCCATGGCGCCGGGGGAGTAGTCGTGCCCGGCGAACCTGATGCCGACGAACGCCGACGCCCAGAGCAGCACCGTCGTCCCGGCGGCGGCGCCGATCGGCCAGGACCGGGGCCGATCGGCGGGCCGGGCGGGGGCGTCCCCGGCGGCGTCCCGGGTGCGGGCGGTGGTCTCGGAGCGGGTCATGCGGTGATTCTGATCCGGCTGACTCTTAAGGACCAGCGACTATTTCTACACGACAGTTCAGTAGCGCTTTATAGTTGCGGCGTGCTCGACGTCCACCGCCTCCGGGTCTTCCGTTCCGTCGTCGCGTCCGGGTCGGTCCAGGCGGCCGCCGCGAACCTGGGCTACACCCCTTCCGCCGTCAGCCAGCACCTCACCGCGCTCCAGCGCGAGACGGGCCTCACCCTGCTCGCCCGGGTCGGGCGGGGCCTGCGACCCACGGCCGCCGGGCACGCCCTGGCCGCCGAGACGGACCGGGTGCTCGCCCGCCTCGGCGAGGCCGAGTCGCTCATCGCCGACCTGCGATCGGGTCGCACCGGTGTCCTGTCCATCGCCTACTTCGCGTCGGTCGGCGCGGCGTGGATGCCGCTCGTGGTGCGGCGGATCACCGCCGACCTCCCCGGCGTCCGGCTCGACCTGGAACTGCGCGAGCACATCCCGAACAGCCGGGAGGAACGCGCCGACCTCCAGGTGATGGTGGCGCCCGCCGGCTTCGACCCCGGTTCGGGCTTCACCGCCCACCACCTTCTCGACGACTCCTACGTCGCCGCGCTGCCCGCCGGGCACCGCTTCGCCGACCGGGAGGCGGTGGACCTGGCCGACCTCGCCGACGACCGCTGGATCGACAACGACTTCGCCCGGGGCTGGTGCCGCGCCAACCTCATCGAAGCCTGCACCGCCGCGGGCTTCAGCCCCACGTTCCGGGTCGAGGCGCACGACTACCCGACGGCGCTCGCCTTCGTCGGCGCCGGCATCGGTCTCACGGTGCTCCCCGCGCTCGCCGCGGCGACGCTGCCCGACGGCGTGACCAGTGTCCGGCTGGTCCGCCCCACGCCGATGCGGTCGATCCACGTGGTGGTGCACGATGCGGTCGAGCACACACCGGCGGTGCGAACCGCGCTCGCCGCGCTCCGGGAGGCGGCTACTGACCGGCCGGGCGGAACCCGGTGACCAGGTACTGCATCCGATGTTCGTGGTGCGGTGCCACGCCGTACCGCCGGTCCAGTTCGTAGATCGACCGCAGCGGCGTGGCCGCGACCTTCGTCAGGCCCGCCCGTTCCAGCACCGCCACGGTCTGGTCGATGGAGGTCGCGGTGGCCAGCGGCAGCGCCGCCCGGACCTCGCCGTCGTAGTGGTCGGCGAAGTTCTCGGTGGCGTCGTCCAGGCCGTGCGGGAACCAGGTGCTGTCGACCACCGCGACCGTGCCGCCGGGGCGCAGCAGGCGGATCCAGTTCGCCACCGCCGTCTCCGGCTCGCGCAGCGTCCACATCACGTAGCGGCTGACGACGGCGTCGAAGCTGGCGGCCGGAAAGTCCGGGCGTACGGCGTCGCCGTGCCGGATGACCGGGCCGGCGACCATCGCGGCGGCGTGCACCCGAGCCCGGTCCAGCATGCCCTCGGCGAGGTCGATGCCGGTGACCCGGTGGCCGAGTCCGGCCAGCACCATGGCGGCCTGCCCGGTGCCGGTGCCGACGTCGAGCACGTCCAGCGGCGCCGGTGGCAGGGCTTCGGCCCAGACCTGTGCCCAGGCCCGCTGGTCGGCGGCGAGGCGGTCGGGCCGTCGCTGGTACTCGTCGTAGCCGGGCGCGCGGCCGGTCCAGTACGCGTTGATCCGGTCCTGCGCCGTCATGCGGCACTCCTCTCCACAGCGGGCTGGTCGACGGGGTGGAACAGCAGGTGGATGGCGCCGTCAAGTTCGAGCCGCTGGATGCCGATGCCGTAGACGGGCTCCAACACGGCCGGGTCGAGGACCTTGTCGGTGGTGCCGGCGGCGACGACCCCGCCCTGACCGAGCAGCACCAGGTCGTCGCAGTAGCGGGCGGCCAGATTCAGGTCGTGCAACACGACGACGGAACACGTGTCGAGGTGGCGCACCAGGCGGAGGATCTCGTGCTGGTAACGGATGTCGAGGTGGTTGGTGGGCTCGTCGAGCAGCAGGTGGGTGGCCTGCTGGGCCAGTGCGCGGGCGATGAGCACCCGCTGCCGCTCACCGCCGGAGAGCCGGGCGAACGCCCGCGAACCCAGGTGGGCGGCGCCGACCCGGGTCAGGCAGCGCGCCGCGATCTCGTGATCCGTCCGGCCGGTCCGTTGGAAGGTGGACAGGTGCGGGCCCCGGCCCAGCAGCACCAGCTCCGCCACGGTGAGGGCGGTCTCGCCGCCGGTCTCCTGCACGACCACGGCCAGCCGGCGCGCGGCCTCGCGCGGCGGCAGGGCGGACAGGTCGTCGCCGTCCACGACGACCCGCCCGGTGCCGCTGCGTAGCGCGCCGTAGAGCAGCCGCAGCAGCGTGGTCTTACCGCTGCCGTTCGGGCCGATCAGCCCGAGGACGCGACCGGGGCGCGCGGTCACGCTGACCCCGTCGATCACCGGGTTGGCGCCGTAGTGCCAGGAGACCCCGGTCGCCCGGATCACGCGCCGGTCCCGAACCGCTGCACGATCCGGTCGAGGCCGTCGATCGACAGGGGGGTCGGTGGCTCGGTGAAGTTGAACAGCTGGGTCAGCACGTCGCCGTTGCGGACGGCGGTGAGCTGCTCGGCGCCGGGGAGGCCGGTCAGGCCCTGCTCGACCGCCGCCGGGTCGCCGTCGCCGTAGAGCAGGATGAGCACGTCGGGGTTGCGGCCGAGCAGTTCCTCGACGGTGACCTCGAAGACCCGTTCCGGGGTGTCGCCGAAGACGTTGCGCAGGCCGGCGGCCTCCAGCTGCGGGTGGGCCATGCTGGCGGTGCCGTACGCGTACGTGACGCCGCCGCCGACCGTCGGGTACAGCACCGCCGCGGTGCGGCCGGACGAGGCACCCGCCCCGGCCCGGATCGTCGCCATCCGCTCCTTGAGCGCGCCGACGGCATCGGCGGCCGCCGCCTCACGACCGAACACCCGGCCGTACGTCTCCAGTTGGGCGTAGATGTCGTCGAAGGTGGGCGTGGCCGTGGTGTTCGGGCACATCGCGGGCTCCTCCAGCAGTGGGATGTCCACGGCCGAGAGGGTGTCGCGGGAGAGGTTGTCGACCTCGCCGAGCACCAGATCGGGTTCCTGGCTGATCACGACCTCCTTGGAGATCTGCAGGTGGCCGCTGGTGTCGGTCTTGTCGGTGAGCAGCGGGATCCGGTCCAGCTCGGCGAGGGTGGCGGCGTCGTAGTACTCCCTGGGGTACTGCCCGGCCCGGGCGGTGACCCGGTCCATGACGCCGAGCGAGTGCAGGTACGGCACGGCCGCGCTCTTGAGCAGGACGATCCGCTGGGGCGCGGCGTCGAAGGTCACGTCCACGCCGCAGTTGGTGACGGTGACCGGGTAGCCCGGGCCGGTGGCGGTCGGCTCGTCGGCGGCCCCGCCGCAGGCGGCGACCAGCAGCATGAGGGCGGACGCGGCGGCGGTGCCGGCGAGACGGGTTGCCTTCATCGATTCTCCTCGACTCATCGGGTGCTCAGGCGTCGGTGGCGTGCAGACGCCGGATCAGGATCAGCAGGAAGGGGGCGCCGAGCAGGGCGGTGATGATCCCGATCGGGATCTCCTGGGGAGCCAGCAGGACGCGGGCGAGCACGTCGGCCCAGACCAGGAGGATGGCGCCGAGCAGGGCGGCGACCGGCACCACGCGTACGTGCGGTGCCCCGACGATGCGCCGGGCCAGGTGCGGGACGACGAGGCCGACGAACCCGATGCTGCCGGCGGCGGAGACCAGCACACCGACGCTGAGGGACACCAGCACGAGCAGGCGGAGCCGGAACCGGTCGGGTGACACGCCGAGGGTCTGTGCGGTCTCGTCGCCGATGGCCAGCACGTCGAGCCGTCGACCGGCGATGGTCAGGTAGCCGATCATGCCGCACAGCACGACCGCGGCCACCAGCAGCAGGGCGTTCCACCGGGCCAGCCCGAGGGAACCGAGCAGCCAGAACATCACCGACCGGGCGCCCTCGGCGGAGCCGGAGGCGAAGATCAGGAAGCTGGTGGTGGCGTAGAGCGCGTAGCCGACGGCGACGCCGGAGAGCAGCAACCGGATCGAGGTCACCCGCCCACCGCTGCGCGCGATGAGGAAGACCAGTAGCGACGCACCGAGCGCGCCGAGGAAGGCGCTGGTGGACAGGGCGTACTGCCCGAAGCCCGCGCCGGCCCCGAACAGGATCGCCGCGGCGGCCCCGCTGGAGGCGCCGGAGTTGATGCCGAGCAGGTACGGGTCGGCCAGCACGTTGCGCACCATGGCCTGCAACGCCACGCCGCACACCGCCAGTCCGGCGCCGACCAGCATGCCGAGCAGGACCCGGGGCAGCCGGACCTGCCAGACGATGGCCTCCTGCGGCGGCGTCCAGGTCACCTCGCCGGGCAGGCCGACGAGGTGGTGCCCGATGATCCGGGCCACGGTCGCCGGGGGGATCCCGATCGCGCCGGAGCCGACCGCGGCCACCCCGGTCAGGATCAGCCCGACCGCCAGGGCGAGCAGCCAGAGCCCGGTCCGGCGGCGCTGTGCCGCGACGCCGAGCAGGTCCGGCCGGCCCGTCGGCAGGGCGGTGACGGTCACCGTACCCCCATCTGCATTCCCTTGGTTCTTGCAAATACTTGGCAAAAGCTAGCAGCAAGATCAGGGCAGCGGAAGGCGGATGAGTCGTTGCTCACCGAGCGGGAGGTCAGCGGCCCCAGACGCGGGCGAGAGCGAGCGGGTCACCGGTGGTGAAGTTCGGCGGATCGTGCAGCAGGAAGTCGCGGTGGCTGATGTTCCACGCGTAGGCACCGGCCATCCCGAAGACGAGGACGTCGCCGACCGCGATCGGGTCGCCGTCGTCCGGGTGGGCCAGCACGTCCTTCGGCGTGCAGAGCTGGCCGACGACGGTGACCGGGCCGCCGTCGGTCCGGGGCCCGGCCCCGCCCCGGGGCACCACGACGAACGGCTGGGAGTGCCCCTTGGCGGCCGGGGTCCGCAGGTGGTGGGTGCCGCCCGCGACGATCACGAACCACCGGCCCTGGGACCGTTTGACGTCGACGACCTCGGTCAGGTACGAGCCGCAGTAGACGCTCACGGCGCGACCCGGCTCGATCCGCAGGCGGACCGTCGGGTGTTCGGCCAGCACCTCGCCGAGCAGCCGGCCGTAGGTGTGCCAGTCGAAGCGGCGATCCGGGTGGCGGTAGTCGACGGCCATGCCGCCGCCGACGTTCACCTCCCCGGCGCGCAGGTGCCGCACCGCCCACTCCGTCACCCCGCGCGCCACCGTCGCAGCGGCCGCCGGGTCGAGCCCGCTGGCCAGGTGGGCGTGCACGCCGCGTACCCGGACCCCGGCCGGCGGGTCGTCGGTGAGCCGGACCGCCTCCTGCGGGTCCATCCCGAACGGGCTCGCCGCGCCGCCCATCACCAGGACCGCGCCCGGCGTGGCGACGGGCAGGTTGACCCGCAACAGCACGTCGACCGTACGCCCGGCGGCGCGGGCCAGCCCGGCGAGGCGGTGCAGCTCCGTGGCGGACTCGACGTGCACCCGGGCCACCTCGGCGGCCAGTGCCGCGGCGAGATCCTCCTCGGTCTTGCCCGGTCCGGCGAAGGCGGCCACCCGCCGGCCGGGCAGCACGGCGGCCAGGTGGTGCAGTTCGCCGCGACTGGCGGCCTCGAAACCGTCGACCGTGCCCGCGAGGGTCCGCAGGATCCCCGGGTCGGGGTTGGCCTTCACGGCGTAGAGCAGCTCGACCCGCTCGGGCAGGGCCGCCCGGACGGCGGCGGCGTGGCCGGCCAGGGCGGCGAGGTCGTAGACGTACGCCGGTCGGGTCACCCGGCACCGCCCAGCGGGTTGGGCACCGCGACGTACGGCGCCCACTGGTCCGGTTCCCGGCGCCAGCGGACCAGCAGGTTCGCCTTTGCCGTGAGCGGGGCGCCGTCGAGCAGCGGCGCGAGTTCGGCCGGCTCGCCCAGCTCCGCGTGGCACGCCTCGACGGCCCGGCGGACGTGGCGCCACAGCCGATGCTCGGTGCCGGGATGAGCGTCGGCGAGGGCGGCGGCGAGACCGGCGAGATGGTTGACGAACAGGCAGTAGGTGACCCGCCGCGCCGCCTGGGCGGTGGTGTAGGCGGCCTGCCGGGGCACCCGGTCGGGCCAGGTCGCCAGGCGGCCGGTGTCGAGCTTGAGCCCTTCGAGATCACGCAGGAGCAGGCGCGCCGGACGGCCGTCCGGATCCAGCACCACCAGGACGTTCTGCAGGTGCGCCTCGTGCACGACGCCGTGGCGCAGCCACAGCCGCAGGACCGTGGGGACCAGAAGGTCGACGTAGGCCCGCCACCAGTCCAACGGGTCCGGCACGGCCAGCGGTGTCGCGGCCAGGGCGGCGGCCAGCAGCACCGTCTCGCCCGGCCGCAGGTGCTCGCGCAGGCCCGTACGCAGGATCGTGCCGTACGCCTCGTCCGGCCCGGGCAGGTCGACGGTCCGGTAGCCGGGCTCGGCGAGCAGACCGATCCGCTCGGGAAGTGGCACACCGGCCAGGAACCGGGTCAGCGCCACCGCACCGGTCAGCTCGTAGCGCGCGTTCTTGCGCAGGCAGTTGGTGATGCGTACGTGCAGGCTGGTCTTGAGGAACAGGTCGGCCGACGGCGCGTAGAGGGTACGGACGCTCGCGGTCGGGCGCACCGGCACGCCGGCCGGACCGAGGCGGCGCAACCGAGGATCGGCCGGTGGCATCAGGGACAGCTGCCAGGGGTGCACCGGCAGCAGGTGGTGCCCGGGCGGCGCGGCGGGTGGGTCCAGCGGCGCGATCAGCTCGTCGAACGGCCCGTCACCGGCCAGCAGGTCGGCGGGGACGGCGAGCCAGCTCAGCCGGAAGGCGCTGCGCAACTCCGGGGCATAGCGGTGCCAGCTCGCCGGATCACCGCTGCGCCACTTCGGACTGGGATGGTGTGGATGCCCGTGCACCAGGGACTGCTCGGAGTCGACGTAGGTGTCGACCACCGGGTCACCGGTCGGGGTGGGATCGGCCGGCGGACGCCGGTGCAGCAGCGTGGCGAGGGTGTCGCGGCTGCCGAGCACCTGGGCGACGAACTCGTCGTTGGCCAGGCCGGTGCGGGCGGTCAGCTCGGCGGCGAGCAGCCGCGCGAGCCGCGCGCCGTCGACCGGCTCGTCGGGCAATGCACCGCCCGTGACGGCGGTGCCGTCCACTGTGGCCCGGCACCGGACGGGGCCGACGTAGCGGTGTGCCAGGACGGGGGAGACCCGCGACAGCCGGCAGGAGAGCGTCAGCCCGAGGTGCGGCAGCCGGATGCGTACGATCGTGCCGGTGGTCTCGGCCTCCCCGTCGGGCGCGGCGACCTCCCGCAGGTAGCAGGAGAGCAGTGTGTGCGCGGCGGCCAGGTCGGCCGCGTACTCCGCCGGCAGCGGCTGCTCCGCCGGCACCGGCTGGGCGGCGGCCTCGGCCGTCCGACCCCTCACGAGTCGCTCCGCAGGTAGTTGGGGCCGGTGCGCAGGTAGTGCTTGTTCACGTCGGTGCAGCCGAGCCGGTGCTTGGGCAGCAGCGTGCCCGCGGTGAGCATCGCCTTGACGGGCAGCCGGTCGGCGGTGAGCACCCGGTCGACGAGGCGCCGGGTGGCGGGTGTGTCGCCCCACCGGTCGCGGGCGGCGCGCAGCCGTGGCGGGAGCGCCTCGGCGGGGGTGGGCACGTCGACGCCCTGCTCCGCGAGGGCGAGCAGCGGCGCCGCGGCGGCCAGGTGAATGGTGATAGTGACGAACATGTCGGCCAGCTCCCGTGGGTGGCGAATCCACATCCGCTCGTCGCGCAGCCGCACCGTCTCCGCGTGCCGCCGATCCAGGCGGGCCCCGTCGTTGTCCTTGTAGAGCAGCCGGACCGGACCGTCGGGCGGCAGCACCAGGTGGATGTTCTGCGGATGTGCTTCCAACGCCACTCCGTACCGTAACCAGAGGAACACGTGCCAGTCGAGCAGGAGATCCAGATAGGAGCCGAGCAGCCGTGCCGGATCGCCACCGCCGACCCGCTGGGCCACCGTACCGGTGGTCGGATCGGCCGCGGCGAGGGCGGCCACCGGCACCACCGTCGCCCGTTCCCACCCGGCCGGCAGGCGGCGCAGCAGGAAGGACCGGAGTTCGTCGTCGCCACAGTGGCCGAAGGTGCGCTCGTCGGCGTGGATGATCCGGCCCGCGAAGCGTGGCTCGCCGGCGGCGAGGCGGTCCAGCAGCCCGGCCACCGCCGCCCCGTCGGAGAGCGAGTCGGGTGCGAGGGTACGGCGGTTGCGCGCGCCCAGGGTCGCCGTCGGCAGCGGGAGCTTCAGGTGCGTCGCCGGATCGGTGTCGAGGGCGACGGTCCGCATCGACAGGGTGGGCCGTACGGTGACGGCCGGGCGGTCGAGGACCGGCAGGTCGGCCCGGTCGGCGGTGAGCGGGTGCACCGGCAGCAGCACCTCCCCGGTGCGGCGGGGGGTCGGCCACCAGTCGGGCAGCCGGCCGCTCAGCCGCAGCTCCCGGGCCGGCACGGGCAGCCACCGCAGGGCGAACGTGGGAGCGTGCTCGGGTGCGTACCGGCGCAGTTCGTCCGCGTCGAGGCCGTGGCGGCACCGGTCGGTGGGGTAGACGGGATGGCCGGCGTGGGCGGCGAGCACGTCGTCGAGCAGCGCGCCGGCGAGACCGGCCGGCGTGGTGGCGCGGGCGGCGGCGACCCGGGCGTACGTGCGCGACCGGGTCTCGGCGGCCAGCCGGCGGGCCAGCAGGTCCTGCCGGCACTCGGCGACGAAGGCACGCCAGCCCTCCTCGGCCTCGGCGTCGGCCTCCGGCGCGAGGAGGTCCAGCAGCTCCGCCACCGTGTCGACCCGCCGGGCCGGATGACCGGGCTCGTGGAGGTGCGCCTCCGCGCGGGCCAGGCGGACGGCATGCTGGAACCCGTCGGGGCGTACCGGAAGGCGCAACCGGCCGGCGCGGTGGGGCGCCTGCCACCAGCCGGGGCGGTCGGGCCCGCCCCGGCTGCTCAGGCCGAGATGGTCCTCCCGCAGCAGGGCGTCCAGCACCCGGCGGAACACCTCCCGCTCTTCCGCACTGCGTTGATGGTTCGCTCGCTCGCGCATGCTCACGCCGCCGCCTCCCTGCGGTCGGCGACGCCGCGAGGCTCTTCCGCACTGCGTTGATGGTTCGCTCGCTTGCGCTCGGTCACGGGGCGATCAGCCAGTCGAGGCCGGCGCGGAAGTCGGCCAGCGTACGGCGGACGGTGACCGGGTCCGGCCCGATGCCGTGCAGCACGGCCAGGTAGTCCCGGTTGGTGCCGGTCCACCCGGCAGCGGTGCCCACCGCCCGCAGCGGGCGGCAGCCGAGCCGCACCCCGTCGCGGAGCGCGTCGACGTGCCCGGGGGCGGCGACGAGGGTGCCGCTCCGGTCGGCGCAGACGTACTCGACCCGGGCCGTCCGCCCGAGCGTGGTCGGGTCGGGCAGGCCGAGGTCGGCCACGGCCTCGCCGAGGTGCAGCCGGATGACGTACTCGAACAGCGGCACCCCCAGCAGTTCGGCGAGGATGAGGTCCATCCGGTCGCCGATCAGCCGGTCGTTGACCTCGATGAGGCGGGGCCGCCCGTCGTGCACGACGAACTCGGTGTGGCAGGCGCCGAACCGTACCCCGAGCGCGTCCAGCTGGGCGTGCACTCCGGCGGCGACCGCCGGGGTCGCCGGTGCCCACTCCAGGCACTGCTCGGTGAAGGTGGGCGGCGGGCCGAGCGTGGTACGCCAGCCACCGAGCACGGCCAGCGTCCGGGCGTCACCGAGGGTGTCGTGGGTCCGGACGTCGCCGGGCAGGTACTCCTCGACCACCAGCGGCGCGCCCGGGCGGCGCCGGCGGATCTCGGCGACCCGACGGCCGAGGTCGTCCTCGTCGGTGACCAGGTAGGCGTCCTCGCTGGCGACCCCGTCGCGGGGCTTGACCACGGCGGGAAAGGCGTCGAACGCCGGCGCCTGATCCGGCGTGAGCACCCGGGCACGTACGACGTCGAGGCCCGCCCCGGCGACGGCCCGCCGCATGGCGGCCTTGTCCTTGCAGCGCCGCGCCGCCTCGGGATCCTTCCCGGGCAGACCGAGGCGGCCGGCCGCCAGCGCGGTCGCGGCCTGCAGGTGGTCGCTGTTGGAGAGCAGACCCACCGCCGTCGGCCCGGCCCGGACGGCCTCGGTGACGGCGTCCGGATCCCGTACCGCGCAGGGCCGCGCCGGCACCGCTCGGGGCCAGTCGTCGGGCCGGTCGGTGAGCACGGTGACCGGCACGCCGAGGGAGTCGGCGGCCGGCAGCAGGCCGTCGAGCACGGCGTCGGTCGGATTGAGGGCGGTCAGGTACAGCATCACGAGCCGGCGCGGCGACCCGTCACCGGGCGCGCCAGTAGGCCAGCGCCTCCACCTGCTCCTTGCCGACGCCGAGACCCCGCCTCAGGTGCTTGACGATGCTGCGGGTGCTGGCGGCCTCGCACGCCACCCAGTACAGGGCGTCGTCCTGGACGGTGGTGAGGGCCGTGGTGACCGCCTCCACCAGGTGGTCGCCCTCGTCGCGGCGCGGCACCCACACCACGTCGTCGTGCGGGCGGGTCCGCAGCGGCAGGGTGCGCTCGCCGTCGTGGGCGTACTCGATCCAGATCCGCGCCGACGCGGGCCCGGCGACGTCGAGCAGACTGTTCACCGCCGGCAGCGACGCCGCGTCCCCGACCAGGTAGAGGCGGGCCGGCGCCGGGTCGGGCAGGGTGAAGGCGCTGCCCTGCACGGTCGCCTCGATGGTGTCTCCCGGCCGGGCCGTCGTGGCCCACCGCGCGGCGCAGCCGTCGTGCAGGGCGAACACGAGGTGGAAGCGCCCGCTCGCCGCGTCCGGGTCGACCAGGGTGTACGCCCGCTGATGAGGGCGGCCGTCGTTGTCGAACCACAGCCGGATCCACATGGTGGGGTGGATACCGCACGTGCGCAGGAGTTCGCCCCCGTCGACGAGCAACCGTTGGTAACGGTCGCCGACCGGTTCGCTCTCCAGGACGGTCAGCTGGAAATTCCTGCCCCCGAACGCCTTGAGCACGAGGGCTTCCCAGTTCCGTTTCACGTGTTCCTCCACCATGGATGCGTTCGGGTGACGAAGAGCTGTGACCCGCTCAGAGCTGTGACCCGCTCACGGAGCGGAGGTCAGCGGCAGCGCCCGCACCAACATCCGGTGCGAGCGCCAGCCCGGAAACGGGACGAGGTCGCCGACGTGGTCGAACCGGATCCGTTGCAGCGCGTGCCACACCCGGGTGTTGGTCTCGGCGACCGCGAGCGCGACCCGCTCCTCGCGGCGCCGGGCCAGCAGCTCGGTCGTCATCCGGAGGCCGAGACGATGCCGGCGGAACTCGGGCAGCACGAACGCCTCGCACACGGCGAAGGTGCGCCCCTCCCACTCGATCGCGAGGTCGGGATCGTGTGTCGAGGTCAGGTCGCGCCACCACAGCGTCTCCGGTGGCAGTGGACAGCCCATCACCGTCCCCGCCAGGTGGCCGTCGACATAGCCGAGGGCGGCCTCGAAGCCGGGCGCCTCGGCGGTCCACCGGAGGCGCTCCGTCACGGTCGGCACGCTGTGGTCGACCAGGTGGAGGTCTGCGGCGTGCACCCGACGGTAGACCTGGGCGAGCGCCTCAAGGTCGACCTGGTCGGTGACGACGACCGTGCTGTCCAGACCGCCGATCGCCTCGGTCGCAGCGGGCGACGACGACATCGAACCCTCCCGAGAAGTTTGGTTAGGCATACCTAACCAGCACGACGCCGGTCGAGCAAGTCCCTGCGCCATGGACCCGGCCGGACTCGACAACGCCACCAGCCACCTGGGTCGCCCTCCTCCCGCCCTCCCCCCGATTCACCTCGCCAGCCCCTTGCTCTGCTTCAACCCACGCAACGGACGACGTTCCGGCGGCAGGTGCCGCCGGCGCGCAGTCTCTTCGTCGGCATCCAATAGGAGATCTGACCGGTAGAGGGAGCCCACCACAGCGCAACGGCGACAAACGTCCCGGCCCGGGTTCATGATCCGCGCAACTTCCCTGATACTGCTGCCTCGGCCGAAGCTGAGGATTTAACTCGTGGGTTGGGGGTGGTGGAGGTGGCGTGTGGTTCGTTCGGTGTGTTGGCGTGACGTGGGGCGGCCACCGCCTGATCATCGGGATCGACCAAGATCTTCGATGTGGGGCGGTGGCCGTGGCTGTCATTGTGGGTCATGCGGGTGTGGGTGGGGAAGCAACCGGGGGTGAGCGTCACCGGTTGGTGGAGTTCCGTCAGGGTTGGTATCAGTGTTTGACGCGGTGGGCGGACACGTTGTTCGAGGTGACGGATGCGGTGTTGACCACGCCGGGTTCGTTGGCGTCGTTGCCGTATCTGACGTTGGAGCCGGCGCTGCGTCGGGGGTGGGGCAGTGTGTACGCGTCGTTGTCGAGGGGGCGGGTGGACGTCGCGGCGGTGCGTGATCTGCTGATCGGTGCTCTGCCGGGGTGGTGGCCGGTGTTCGCGGTGGATGTGACGGCGTGGCCGCGTCCGGAGGCGGGGTGTTCGCCGCGGCGGGGGATGTGTCGGGTGCCTGATCCGGGTGGCGATCGGCGGGGGCGGGTGGTGCCGGGGTGGGCGTATCAGTGGGTTTGTCAGGTGTCCGCGACGCCGGATTCCTGGACGGCGCCGGTCGATGTCGTGCGGGTGGACCCTGAGGACAACGCCACCGAGGTGGCGTGTGGCCAGATGAGCGCTGTGGTGCGGGGCTTGGCCCGCCGGCGGCCGGGTGTGGTGCCGGTGTTCTGCCTGGACGCCGGTTACTGCCCGATCACCGCGACAGCTCGGGTGGCGTCCGATCCCCACGCCCCTGCCCGGATCATCGGACGCATCCGCCGGGACCGGGTCTTCTACGCCGACCCGCCGGCCAAGACCCCCGGCAGTCCCGGCCGACCCAAACAGCATGGCGATCGATTCGCCTGCGCTGACCCCACGACCTGGCCGGACCCCACCCACGAGATGCACACCGTCGATGACACCCACGGCCCGATCCACGTCCAAGCATGGACCGGGCTGCACCCCAAACCCGGCCCCCGACGCCGGTGGGCAGCGAAGAACACCAAGGGTCTGGCCGCCCCGATCATCCGCGGCACCGTCGTACGGATCAGCCTGCCCCGAACCGTCGAGGCCAGCACCCCACAAACCCTGTGGCTGTGGACCGCCGGCCCCGACCCGATCGATCTTGACCTGATCTGGCGGGCCTACCTACGCCGATTCGCCATCGAACACACCAACCGGTTCATCAAACAACACCTCGCCTGGACCACCCCAGCAGTGCGTCATCCCAGCCAAGCAGACCTGTGGACCTGGATCGTCGCGGCGGCACACACCCAACTCCGCCTCGCCCGAACCCTGATCACCGACCAACGCCTGCCCTGGGAACGACCCCTGACCACCACCACCCTGACTCCCTACCGGGTCCGACGAGGTTTCCGCAGCCTGCACCCACACCTACCCACACCAGCCAAGCCGCCGAAACCCTCCCGACCAGGACCAGGACGACCAAGAGGCAGCCGCAACCAGCAACCAACCCCACGCCACAAAACGATCATCAAGCGACGCAGACGCACGAAGCGTTAAATCGCCAACCGAAGTTGAGGCAGCAGTAGCCCTGAAACTGTGCGGATCTTGCGCCCTCTTCGCGCCTGCGCGGCGTCCCGAAGAGACCGGGTGACTTGGACAGTTTCCGTTCCGCGCGAACGGAAACTGTCCAAGATTGCGCGCTTCGCCTGGTGGAGAAACCGCATCGGTGGGTGAGTGCGGCCTGCGGAGCCAGCTGGGAGGGTGGCTGGCCCGTTCCGTGCCCGAGCTGGTGGTCCATGGGATGTGCGGTCGCCGGTGGGCGGTGGGGTGACCTGGCCGACAGCCCGTCGACGCCGCCAAACGGACGTGCCGGGGCCGGTCCTCTGCGAGCCTCTCAAGGGTGACAATCAGGACGTACGACGTGCCGTTGCTGGTGCTGACCGTGGGTGCGGGGGCGATCGACGCGGTCAGCTTCCTGGCCCTGGATCAGGTCTTCACCGGCAACATGACCGGAAACGTCCTGCTCATCGGCTTCGGACTGGCCGGTGCCCCGGACATTCCCGTGCTCAACAACGTGCTGGCGCTGCTCGCCTTCATGCTCGGCGCGGTGCTGACCGGTCGGCTGACCGCGCGGGCGACCGGGCGGGCGAAGCTGTCCCGCTCCGCTCTGGCCGTGCTGGCGGGCGGCACCACGCTGACGTTCGCCCTGGCCGGGTTCTGGACAGCCGTCGACGCACCGGGTGGGGTCGCGGCGCTGATCACGACCGGACTGCTGGCCGTGGTGCTGGGCGCGCAGGCCGCGGTGGCCCGGCAGATCGGTATCCGGGACCTCTCCACGGTGGTGATCACGTCGACGCTGGTGAACCTCTCGGCCGACAGCCGGA
The DNA here is from genome assembly GCF_029626175.1 of Micromonospora sp. WMMD1082. Lineage (NCBI taxonomy): Bacteria > Bacillati > Actinomycetota > Actinomycetes > Micromonosporales > Micromonosporaceae > Micromonospora > Micromonospora sp. WMMD1082. The sequence goes on from NZ_JARUBM010000002.1 coordinate 5,471,348, forward strand.
TCGCCGGCGGCACCGGGAAGGCGTGGCCCCGGCGGGTGGGCGCGGTCGTCGCGCTGGGATCCGGCGCTCTCGTCGCCGCGATCCTGATCCTGTGGGTCAGCGGGTCGGCGGCGCTGCTGGCCGCCGGCGTGGCGCTGGCGATCGGTACCGCGCTGGCCGCCGGAGTACGCCGGCGGGAGCTTGCCGCGCCGTCCGGGACGGACGTGGGTGGCACCGGTCCGGCGGCGGGTCGGCCGGGCTGAGAAACTCTCGTCCCGATGCCGCGCCCGCATCGCACCCCTGCTCGCCGGACGTCCGCTGTGGATGTCAGCATTGCGGGATGGACATCTACGAGGACGACCGGACGGTGTCGCGCGCGGATCTGGCCGCCTGGCTGCGTCAGGTGGCGAGCCAGCTGGAGACCGGGCAGGTCTTCTACGGTGCGGCGGGGACGATCACCGTCGCCGACGAGGTGCACTGCGAGCTGGAGATCGAGCAGGAGGGCGCCGACGAGTTCTCGATCGAGATCGAGTTCTCCTGGGTCAACCCGAGGGCCACCCCGGCGGCCGAGCCGGAGAAGACCCCGACCGAGTCGGAGAAGGCCCCGGCGACCGAGCCGGAGACGGCTGCGGCGATCGAGGCCGACGAGGAGCCCGAGGTGACCGGCTCGGCCGCCGCGTAGCGGAGCACGCCGGCCCGCCGGAGCGTGGCGGGTCATGCCCGGCCCGCCGGAGCGTGGCGGGTCATGCCCGGCCCGCCGCCGCGTAGCGGGGCTCGCCGGCCCGCCGTGACCATCCCGGGCGGACCCTCGGGCACCGCCCGGGCGCCGTCGCGGGCCCGGACTCCGGAGGAGGTCACCGCAGCCGGCGGCGCCCGCCGAACCAGTCCCGGGCGGCCCGGGTGTTGAGGGCACCGACCACCCCGGCCAGCAGGCCCAGGCCGACGATCGTGATCGCGCCGAAGAGGCCGAGCGAGGCGGTGGCCAACAGGCCCGCCAGGGCGTACGCGGGGTAGGGCGCCCACCGTCGGCGGCCGGCCAGGCTGACCGCGACCAGCCCGCACGCCGTGGCCATGACGGCGAAGAAGGCGACGGCGCCGAGCGAGCCGGTCTCGGCCAGCAGCCGGTGCACCGTCGCCAGGGCGAACAGCAGCGACAGCAGCGCGAAGGCGAGCACGGTGAGCCGTACCGGGGTGGGCGTCGCCGGGGGCCGGAGCATGTCCCCGTAGCCGCCGCCGGAAGCGCGTACGACCATACGGACAACGATGAGCGTCGACGTATGGCGTACGTGGCGCACTGTCGGCAAGATGACAGCGGTGCGGGGCGGCGTAATCTTCGGCCCATGGCGAGGTACTTCGACGTGCACCCGGACAATCCGCAACCGCGCACCATCGGTCAGGTGGTCGACGTCGTTCGCGGAGACGGGTTGATCGCCTACCCGACGGACTCGTGCTTCGCGTTGGGCAGCCGGTTGGGCAACAAGGAGGGCATGGACCGGATCCGGGAGATCCGCCACCTCGACAGCGGCCACCACTTCACGCTGGTGTGCCGCGACTTCGCCCAGCTCGGCCAGTTCGTGCAGCTCGACAACGCCGTGTTCCGGGCGGTGAAGGCGGCCACCCCCGGCCGCTACACCTTCATCCTGCCCGCGACGAGGGAGGTGCCGCGCCGCCTGCTGCATCCGCGCAAGAAGACCGTCGGCGTACGCATCCCGGCGCACGCGGTCACCCGGGCGCTCCTCGACGCGCTGGGGGAGCCGCTGCTGTCGAGCACCCTGCTGTTGCCCGGCGACGACGAGCCGATGACCCACGGCTGGGAGATCAAGGAACGTCTCGACCACGCGGTCGACGCGGTGGTCGACGCGGGTGACTGCGGCACCGAACCGACCACTGTGGTCGACTTCTCCGACGGCGAGCCGGAGATCGTCCGCGTCGGCGCCGGCGATCCGGCCCGTTTCGCCTAGGCCCCGTCCTGCCACGGAGGGTGATGGTCCGCCACGCCCCCGTTCCCATGGCGGGCCATCACCCCTGGTGATCTCAGCATGACCGCACCGCCGGCCGGCGAAGTCCAAACGAATCCGTATGAGGGACACTGTTATCGATTGCTGTCGTCCTTCTTCGGGGGTTGGTCATGAAGGCTGATGTGTCCGGCGGGCCGGCGGTCGGCCCGCCCGACCCGGGGCCGGCCCACAGTCTCGATGAGCTGGTCGGCTGCCTGCGCGCGCTCAAGCTCTGGGCCGGCGACCCGTCGTACGAGACGATCACCCGGCGGGTCAACGAGCAGTGGCGGGCCGACGGTCGTCCCGCCGGCGAGCAGGCCCGCCGGGGCACGGTCGTGGACTGCTTCAAGACCGGACGCCGCCGGATCAACGGCGACCTGGTGCTCGCGGTGGTGCGGGCGCTGCATGACGAGAAGAGCTACCTCGCCCACTGGCGGCAGGCGCTGCGGGTGAGTCTCGCCGAGACGGCGGCGGCTGCGCAGGTGCGGGTGCTCGACCGGCTACCGGGCGATGTGGGCACCTTCATCGGCCGGCAGGTGGAGCTGGATCGCCTGCGGCGGCTGGCCGCCGTGACCGGCGGACCGGATCCGGCGACCCGCGGCGCGGCCGGGCCCGGGTCGGGGCTCTGCGTGCTCGCCGGGATGGCGGGGGTGGGCAAGACCCAACTCGCGGTACACGCCGGCCAGCTGCTGGTCGACGAGGGTCGATTCGATACGACGCTCTTCGTCGACCTGCGTGGCTTCCACCCCGATCCGGGGCAGCCCCCGGCCGAGCCGGCCGCCGTCCTCGACGGCTTCCTACGCCTGCTGGGCATGTCCGGCCACGAGATTCCGTACGGCCTGGCGGAGCGTGCGGCGGCGTTCCGCGAGCGGCTCGCGGGCCGGCGCGTCCTGATCGTCCTCGACAACGCGGCCGGCGTGGCGCAGGTACGCCCGCTCCTGCCGCGCGTCGCCGGCACCCTGACGCTGGTCACCTCCCGCCGCCGGCTCGCCGACCTCGACGCGGAGCTGCACCTCGACATCGACCTGTTCACCCCGGACGAGGCGGAGCAACTGCTGATCCGCTCGCTCCCCGGGGTGGCGGTCGGTGCCGACCCGTCGGCGCATCGGCGGGTCGCGCTGCGCTGCGGGCACCTGCCGTTGGCGCTCAGCGTGGTTGCCGGTCAGATGGCGACGCGGGCCGGGTGGACGGTGACCGACCACGCCGACCGGCTGGACGAGCGCCACCGCCACCGCCGGCTTGACACCGGTGTGGAGCTGGCGCTGCACCTGTCCTACCAGCACCTGCCCGAGCAGCGACAGACGCTGCTGCGGCGGATGGCCGTACACCCGGGCGCGGATCTGGACGAGCACGGCGCGGCCGCCCTGCTCGACACGGATGCGGCCACCGCCGCGGCGCACCTGCGCCACCTCGCCGCCGAGTACCTGGTCCAGCAGCCCGTCGCCGGCCGCTACGCGCTGCACGACCTCGTCCGGGCGTACGCGGGGGAGCGCGGTCGGGACGAGGACCGGCCCGCGGATCGTCACGCCGCCCTGACCCGCCTCCTCGACCACTACCTGCACAGCGCCGCGGCGGCGATGGACGCCCTGTACCCGGCCGAGCGGCACCGGCGGCCGCCCCTGCCGGCGCGCTCCCCGGCCGGCCCGCGGCTCGAGAAACCCCGGGCGGCGCTGCGCTGGCTGGACGCGGAACGCGCGACACTCGTGGCGGTCTGCGTGCACGCGGCCCGGCACGGCTGGCCGCAACACGCGGTGTGGCTGGCCGGCACCCTGTACGCCTATCTCGACAACGGCGGATATCCGGGCGACGGGATCACCGTGCACACCGAGGCGGAGCGCGCCGCCCGGCTGCTCGGCGACGGCGTCGCCGAGGCCACCGCCCTGACCAACCTCGCCGTGGTGTGCTGGCAGCTGGGCCGCAATCCGGAGGGGGTCGGGCATCTGGAGCGGGCGCTGCCGCTGTTCCGCGCGGCGGGCGACGTTCGTGGTGAGGCCCGGGTGCTGGGCAACCTGGGCGTGCTGTTGATGTCGGTGGGGGAGTGGGAGCGCTGCTGCGGCTACCACGAGTTGGCGCTCGACCGTTTCGTGCAGATCGGCGACCGGGTCGGTGAGGCGAACACCCTGACCAACCTCGGCGCCGCCCACGAGCGGCAGGGCCGCCCCGCCGCCGCGATCGAGCAGAACAGCCGCGCCCTGGTCATCTTCCGCGAGCTGCGGCATCTCGGCGGCGAGGCGACCGCGTTGAACAACCTCGGCGACACCTACGTCACACTGGGCCGGTTCGCGGACGCCGTCGACTGCTATGAGCCGGCCCTCGCACTCTTCCGGGACATCGGCGAACGGTACGGCGAAACCTGCGTGCTCAACGGGCTCGGTCGGGCCCTCGCCGGGCAGGGCGCGCGGGACGAGGCGATCGCCCGGCACGCGCAGGCCCTGGCCCTGGCGACGGAGATCGATCGGCCCGAGGAGCAGAACCGCGCCCGCCGTGCCCTCGCCGAGCTGAGCAGCTCCGCCGGCGACTAGACCGCATCGCGTACGCCCCGGCCGGAGGTCCGCCCGGTGTTAGCGTGCGACGGTGGACGCGCGACCGGCGGCACGGCATGGCACACCCGTCGCCGCTCTGGTGCTCGCCGCCGGAGCGGGCCGGCGCTACGGGCGTCCCAAGGCGCTGGTGGAGTTCGGCGGCCGGCTGCTCGTGGAACGTGCGGTGGTCACCGCACGGGTCGGCGGCTGCTGTCCGGTGGTGACGGTGCTCGGTGCGGCGGCCGAGGAGGTTCGTGCCCGCGCCGACCTCGCCGGTGCGATGGTGATCGACAATCCCGAGTGGGCCACCGGGCTGGGCTCCTCGCTGCGGGCCGGTCTCGCCGCGCTCCGGCCGGCCGGAGCGGTCGCCGCGGTGGTGCTCCTGGTGGACATGCCGGGTGTCACCCCCGAGGCGGTACGCCGGCTGGCCGGGCTCGCCGCCCCGGACGCGCTCGCCATCGCCGGTTATGGCACCGGGCGTGGTCACCCGGTCCTGCTCGGCCGGGCGCACTGGGCCGGCGTCGCGGCGTCGGCCGCCGGTGACGCGGGTGCCCGCGGGTACCTGCGGGAGCGGGTGGCGCAGCTGCGGGTCGTACCGTGTGGCGACGTCGCCACCGGCGGCGACGTCGACACCGAGGCCGACCGGGCCAGCTTCCCGGCCGGCGGCGCCGCGGGCAGCACCGCCTCGTCCGGGGGTACCGGCGGCTGACCCGGCAACCGTTCACCTGATTGCGGCCGGTGGGTCCGGGCCCGCATGCTCATGCCCATCGGGATGCTGGCGGTGGTTCGGGGGCACGGATGGGCAGGGGCGTCGTCGTGGGCGTCGTCGGCGGGCTGTTCTGCCTGCTGGTGACGGTCGCGATCGGTGGAGCGCTGATCGCGTACAACCGCCTGGTGCGTCAGCGCAACCAGGTGCGGGCCTCCTGGGCGCAGATCGACGTGCAGCTCAAGCGCCGGCACGACCTCGTGCCCAACCTGGTGGAGACGGTCAAGGGCTACGCGGTCCACGAGCGCGGCACGCTGGAGGCCGTCGTGGCCGCCCGCAGCGGTGCGATCGCCGCGGCGGGCACCGCCGACGTGGCCGACCGGGCCGGCGCCGAGAACGCCCTCACCCGCGCGCTCGGCCGGCTGTTCGCGCTGTCCGAGGCATACCCGGATCTCAAGGCGAGCGAGAACTTCGCGGTCCTGCAGGGCGAGCTGGCGAGGACGGAGGACCGGATCGCGTACGCGCGGCAGTTCTACAACAGTGCCGTCCAGACGTTCAACACCACCGTGGAGTCCATTCCCACCAACCTCGTCGCCGGCCTGGGCGGGTTCCGGACGGTGGACTTCTTCGGGGCCCTGGACGGCGAACGCGCCGCCGTCCAGGTGCGCTTCTGACCGGAGCCGATGATGGACCGTCGCCTGCTGTTCGACGTGGCGGTGGGCGCGGTCGCGCTCGGCGCCTGGTTCCTCGTCTACGGCATCGTCCGGGTGAGCACCCGACCGTCCCGGCCGGTGCCCGCGCCCGCCACCCCGGAACTCGGCGCCGAACCGCCCGCCCTGGTCAGCCTGCTGGTCAACCGCTGGTCGGTCACCGAGGACGCGGTCGAGTCGACGCTGCTCGACCTCGCCGCCCGTGGTCACGTCGAGCTGCGTCAGCCGGGCGACGATCCGATGCAGACCACGCTGCACCTGCCGCCGACCCCGCCCGACGAGGGCAGGCTGCGGCCGTACGAGCGGCGGGTGCTCGACCGGGTACGCGGGCTCGCCGTCAACGGCGTGCTGCCACTGACCGCACTGACCTTCCGCGACCCGACGCAGGCCAGGGCGTGGAACCGGCGGCTGCGCGCCCAGGTGGTCGCGGATGCCCGGGCGGCGGGGCTGTCGCGGCGGCGCTTCGGTCCGGCCGTGACCACCCTCCTGGTCGCCCTCGCGGTGGTCGCCGCGGTCGGTGTCGGCCTGGCCGCCCTGCACTACGGCATCTGGCACGGTACGGAGGACAACCCCGGCCTGGCCGCCGGCTTCATCACGTTCGCCGCGCTCGCCACGATCGCCGGGGTGTCACCGGGTGAACGGGACACGGAACTCGGCCGCCAGACGGCGGCGCGATGGCTCGGCGTCCGGGACTGGCTGCGCGGGCACGAGCAGTTCAACGAGCTGCCGCCGGCCTCGGTGGCGATCTGGGATCGCTACCTGGGCTACGGCGCCGCCGTCGGCGCGACCCGCCTGACCAGCGCCGTGCTCGACCTCGGCATGGGCGACCGGACGCTGGTCTGGTCGTCGTACGGCGGCACCTGGCACCGGGTGCGGGTGCGCTACCCGCGCCTGCTGCCGCGCTACGGCCGGACGGTGCCGAGACTCCTGCTGAGCGCGGTGATCAGCATCGCGGTCGGCGCCTTCCTGCTGCACGTCCTCGGTGGCGCCGTCGACCTGCCACCCGCCACGGCCGACCGGGCCGAGCGGGCGGTGACCCTCGTGGTCGACGGCGTCGTCGTCCTCGCGGTGTTGGTGCTGGCCTCCGGGGTCTACACACTGGTCCGTGGCCTGACCGACCTGGTCACCGAGCGCAGCATCACCGGCGAGGTGCTCTGGGTGCAGGTGTGGCGCACCTCCGCGCAGGGCGAGAACGAGCCGGCCCGGCCGTGGCTGCACTACCTGGCGGTCGACGACGGCACCGACGAGCGGACCACCGCCTGGGGGTTGCCCAGCCGGTGGGCGGAGAGCTGCCACGACGGTGACACCGTGACGATCAGGGTGCGCCCCTGGAGTCGCCGGGTGGTCGGCCTGTCGGTGATCGGGCACGGCCGTTCACGACGGCTGGCGGAGTCGGCCGTCGCCGAACCCGATCCGATGCCACCGGCCGGGTAGGCACCGGCGTCACCACTTGCGAGTCGGTATCGCGTTCGATGCATAATGGCAACGGGCTGAGCGCGTCGGAGCAAGGACCACAGTGATCCGCCGACTTCAATGGAGGCGCCTCCATGGCATTGATTCCGGCGGCTGGCACAGGTTGCAGTGGATCCTCGACCTCGCCGCCACGAGCTGAATCCCCGAAACCGGTGAATTCCGAGGTCGAGTGGGATGGCTTCGACCCTGGCGCCTACGTCGAGCACAACTACTCCCTACTGCGCGCCGATGATCACGAAATTCTCTGTCGGATAAGAGACTTCTTCGCGGGCGCGAAGATTTCCCACGTGCGCTGTGTCGACGTGGGATCCGGCGCAAACCTTTACCCGGCACTGGCCCTTCTGCCATTCGCGCGGAGCGTGGAACTGTGCGAATGGTCCGCGGCGAATGTGGGCTGGTTGCGCGGCCAGATCGACCGCTACGACGAGTGTTGGGACGCGTACTGGCAGGTGTGCGCGGAGCACCCGGCGTACGCGGCGCTGGCCGATCCGCGGGGCCACCTGGCGCGAGTGGGTCGGGTGGTGCAGCTCAGCGTCTTCGACCTGCCCAGGCATGCCTGGGGAGCCGGCACGATGTTCTTCGTGGCCTGCTCGATCTCGGCGGACCGGGCGGAATCCGAGCACGCCATCGGCCGGTTCCTCGGCGCGCTGCGGCCCGGTTCACCCTTTGCCGCGGCGTTCATGCTCGGCTCGAACGGCTACCGCGTCGGCCAGCGCTGGTTCCCGGCCGTGGAACTGCAACGCGCGGAGGTGGTGGCGAGCGTCGCGGCCGGCGCGTACGACGTGGACATGTACGAGGTGCGGCCCACGCCGTCGCTGCGGGACGGGTATCTGGGCATGCTGTTGGTCACCGGCCGTAGTCGCGGCTAGCGCCGCGCGGATTGCTCGCGGCGGCTCGCCGCGCCACTCCCGACGGGACACTCGACTGTCCGGTTTCCCCGGAACATCTGGTACGCGCGGCCGTTCAGGCGACGCTCCGACAGGGATACGATGGTGGGTGCACGTCATCGTGGATCATCGTGTGCGGGGCGACATCAGCAGTTCCGTTTCGACGACTACAGCGGACGGTGGTGAACCATGCGGATGCAGCCGCGCCAGGAGGTCATCGACATCTGGCGGGCGACGGTGCGCAGTTGCTGGCAGAAGGGCGAATGGCACTGGGGCGGCCGGAGTGGATCCAATTCCATCAGCGACGCGGAGCAACTGCTGACCCTGCTGTTGCCGGCGACCAAGATCCCCGTGCTGGCACTGGACGATCCGGACCGCATCGACGAGGAGGTCGTCGAGGCGCTCGGCTCGATCGGCGGTGCGATCGAGATTCCGCGCCGACTGGTCAAGATCATGACTGACTACTTCGTCCGTTACACCGACGACAGTGGCGCGCCGACCTTCGGCGGGGGCACCTACCTCACCCCGGTGGAGGGTGGTCCGGATCTCACCGAGGACCAGCGCTCCATGGATGTCGTCGACTCGTTCGCGGTGTCCGTCACGCTCACCCTGGCCACCATCGGTTTCGCCAAGATCTATCGTCGCTCCACCCAGCGGGCCGACCTGCGGGCCCAGCTGGACGAGCTCGAGGAGATGGCCAGCGTGCGGCTCACCGCCGCCATGGTCGGGCTGCTGCGCAGCTTCAGCACCTCCGTCTTCGCCGCCACCGACGAGTTCGGCATCCGGCTGTGCGACATGGTCAACCAGGACGAGCTGCCGCGCCGCGAGGTCGTGGCCGCGCTGCGCGAGCAGTTGCGGGACACCATGGCGAGCCTGCGCAACGTCGTGGTCGGATCCGGTCAGGTGACGGAGGATCTGGACAACAGCGAGATGCTCTTCGAGTGCGGCTGGTCGTGGGGGACCATCGCCGGTGCCGACGAGGTTTCGACGAGCGAGCCGATCGGTCCGCAGCGCGAGGGCGCGGCGGAGAACGCACCCTACCTCTACTTCACCGTCATCGCGGTGGACGCCATCGACGATCTCAACTCGGAGCGCACCCGCCTGCTCGGCCTGCTCAACGAGGAACAGCAGCGACTGTTCCGGATCCTGCAACTGCGCTGGGAGCTGACCCGCAGGTATTGGGCGGCGGTGGCGACCTTCGGCAACCGGCGTCGATGGCCGATCGAGGACATTCCCTGGCGGACCACCGACGGCGACCGGACCGACTACTACACCCTGCAGGCCACCTCGCTCGCGGTGAAGGGCCTGGTCGCCAGCGGGCGCGGCGGCGACGAGGAGTTCGGGCGGATCGCGAACGTCCTGGTGGAACTGGCCCAGCGAGGGCGGATCACCCGGCGTGCCTCGCCCCGGGAGCCCGCGTTGGTCGTGCACGCGCCGGGCAAGCAGGTGACCCTGAACGACGCCACGTCCAAGCCGATCATGACGTGGAACGTCAACGAGTTCTCCACGGTGCTGCTCCAGCGGGCGACCACCGTCGCCGGGCTGCTGAACAATGCCCGGCGGCGCAGCGAGCTGCTCGAACTCGCCGACGAGGTGTGGGAGCATCTCCTGCTGCGTCGCATTCCCGAGGGCCGGCACCGGGGGCTGTGGGATCACGCCGGCGGAGCGTTTCCCGGGCTGGCGCAGCTGCCCGAGGCGCCCTCGTGGTATCTGACCGAGCGAGTCGTGCAGGCCCTGGTCAACGCCGGTGAGCTGCTCTGGGAGCGGCCGTTCCCCCGGGCGGGCAGCCTCGCCACGTACGCCCAGAATCTCATCGACGAGGCCGAGTACGTGTTCGACCGCGAGTTGATGAGCGGCACGTTCGCCGGCGAGTCGATGCAACGCACCATGCGCAGCATCCGGGCCACCCTGCGCCGGGCACAGTCGCTGGTGGACGAGCGGCCGGGCACCGCCGCCGCCCTCGCGAGCACCCTGCTGCTGTTGCTCAACGACATCACCACCGGCCAACAGAAGGCCAGCGAGGGGATCTGAATGCTGGTCTTCGTCACGTCGCACAAGGGTGGCACCGGGCGCTCGGTGACCGCGGCGAACATTGCCTACCGCAGCGCGCTCTCCGGCCGCTCCACCTGCTACCTGGACTACGACTTCGGCTCGCCGACGGCCGGCATCACGTTCCAGATCCCGCAGGCGACCAACGGGATCGAGGGCGCCGGTCCGAACGGCGGCGGCCTGCACCGGTATCTCCGCGGCGAGATCCCGTCGCCGGAGCAGCTGGACGTGTGGGGCACCTCCGAGCGGGTCAGCCTGCGCCAGCGGCCCACCGGCTCCGGGTCGCTGGTGCTGCTGCCCGGGCAGCGCAACGGCAGCGAGTTCGGCTTCACCGACGACATCGGCCGGCGCTGCGCCGAGCTGTTCCTCCGCCTGGAGGAGGAGTTCGACCTGACCCTGGTCGACCTGAGCGCCGGCCGGTCGTACGCCAGCCAGATCGCGCTGGCGGCCACCGCCAACCGGACGCTGCGCAAGGTGACCGTCCGCTGGCTGGTCTTCCACCGGTGGACCCCGCAGCACGTGATGGCGGCGGCGGACCTCGCCTTCGAGGCCGGTGGGATCCTGGCCATGGGCAAGGAGTACGGCCACGAACCGGACCGGCTACGCGAGTCGCTGCGGTTCGTGCGGACCGCGAGGATCGACTCGCGCGGTCCGGAGGTCGGCCACCTCGACCTGGCGCAGCAGGCGTTCCTCCGCAGGTGCGACGCGGAGCTGGCGGAGCTGGCCCGCCGGCGCGGCACCGGGCGGACGACGCTGCTCGGCACGGTGCCGCTGGATCCGTTGCTGCAGTGGCGCGAGCAGTTGATCTCGGACAATGACGTGCAGACCAAGATTGCCAATGGCAAGACCGTGGATGCCTTCGTGGAGCTGACCGAGAAGCTCTTCGACGAGACGGCATGGGAGACCGTGTGATGAGCGTGGATGTCAGGTTTCAGGAGGCAGCCGCGGTGCGTCGAACGGAGAGCGTGGCGTACTCCCACCTGTCCGTGGAGCTGGGGCACGTCTACGCGGAGGACTTCGGCGACGGATGCCGGGACCTGCGCCGCAAGTTCGGCCGGATCGCGGACTGGGCCCAGGCGATCCCGGCACTGGCCCGCCGGGGGTTGCGCCCGCACCGGCAACCCAGGATCAGCACCTGTTTCCTGGTCGACGACTACTTCCACCGGTTCGCCACGCCGCGCGAGGTGATTCCGCAGGTGCAGCAGGCCGCGGCCGAGCACGGCCTGGTGCTGGACTACGTGGCCCGGGAGTCCAGCTTCGCCCGGCACGACGATGTCGAACTGGCCCGGCTGGTGGTCGACACGCTGGTGGTGGAGCCACCGCGGCACACCACCGGGAGCCGCCCGCCACTGAGCGAGTCGGGCTGGCTGTCCAACGGCAAACGCTCGCCGGGCCACGCCGACACGCCCGCGATGACCCTGCCGGTGCCGTGGTCGCCACCCCTGCAGTCCGGCGATGCCCCGCACTCCATCTTCGTCGACGTCGAGTTGTGGTCCGACGAGCCGGAGCGCCGGGTGTGGGCCTGCGCGCTGCTTGCCTCGGTCTGGCAGATGACCCGGCTGGGCGTGCTGCGGCACCGGGGCCAGACGATCACCCAGCCGTACCAACTACCCCCCGACGAGCCGCTGCCCACCGAGTGGGACCGACTGCCGGCGATCGTCCAGCTGAACCCGGACGCCGCGCCGTTCTGCGGGTACCGCACGGTGACCCTGATGGACACCCGGTACCTTCCGGTCGAGCTGGCCGTGCGGACCATCCTCGGCCAGGTGGCGGTGCCACCAGCGGTGGCACGGCAGGTGGCCAGGCGGGCCGGCAGTGAGGGCCTGGAGCTGCCCGACGAGCTGGTCGACCGGCTGAGCTACGTCTTCATCGGGGAGTGAGCTGGTTGACCGCCACCCGGCCGGCCAGGTCGCGCAGGATGCTCATGTTGCCCACGGTGATCTGATCCCGGATCCAGTTGACCGACGACTGCCACTGCCGACTGAACCCGGGCACCTGCTCCAGCCGGTCCCAGATCGGCCGCAGCCGGGGGTCGACCCGCGCGCCCGGCAGCCAGAGGTGCAACAGGTGCTCCAGCACCGGCCGCAGTCGCTCGATGTGCTCCTGCGTCGAGCCGGTGCGGGTCACCGCGGCCTCCACCAGGGCGGAGAGCATGGTGAGCAGCCAGTCGTGCAGGGCAAGATCCTCGCAGAGGCCGGCGACCGCCGCCGGTACGTCCTGCGGGCTCACCGTGAGTCGTACGGTGCGCAGCGTCGGTGAGTCCACGGCGACGTCGGCGGTGGCCGCCTCGCCCGGCTGCTGATGGATCTGGGCGGTCCACCGGAGCCGGGTGCGCGCCGCGCGCAGCGGCGGGCGTCGGTCCAGCAGGTCGGACATCTGCACGCCGTCGAGCACCCGCCCGGTGATCGCGTCCAGGTTCAGCACGTCGGCGGCGTTGCCATGCAGGAAACCCTTGGCCAGATCCTCGGCGTCCAGCTTGCCCACGGTCTCCAGCACGCCCGGGTTGGCCAGATAGTACGACCACGGCCGGCGGCGCTCCCCGGCCACGACCTGGATGATGGAGGAGGCCTGCACGATCCGGCCGCCGGTGATGACCGCCCGGGTGACCACCGCGCCGACTCCACGCAGCTGGCGGTTCTTCGCGCTGGGCAGCCAGCAGTCCACACCGGTGCGGACGTCGGGCGACACCGCGTAGAGCGACGGGCGCCGCGAGGTCAACACGGCCTCGCCCTCGACCAGGCTGAGCACCTCGGCGCTCTGGTCCTGTGCCAACGCCGTGCTGTGCTGTAGCAGGCTGGTGTGCACCTCGCCCACCGTGAGCATGGTTCCTCCGCATCGGCACCACGGGAGACACCGCCAGGCGCATGGGCCCGCGGTCGGTGATCGGATCCGAATCCGTCCGCGCCCATCATAGGCCCAACAGTGCGGTGAGAGCCGATATGTGCCGGGGGTTGCGGACGTTCACGGGGCCGATGGATGTGACGGCGGCTGATATTTTAGGAATGCGGTCGCCAGCCACCCCTGGAGTTTGCCGTCCATGAAGGTCTACATTTCGGCCACCCAACAGGACCTGCTGGAATATCGTGCGGCCGTACACGCGGTGGCGCGGCGCCTGGAGATCGAGGACGTCGCCATGGAGGCGTACGGTGCCGACGTCCGCCCACCGCTGGAACGCTGCCTGACCGACGTACGCCGCTGCGATCTGTACGTGGGTCTCTTCGCCTGGCGCTACGGGTTCCGGCCGCCCGGCCAGGAGTCCTCCATCACCGAGCTGGAGTACCGCGAGGCGCTCGCCGCCGGCAAGCCCTGCCTGATCTTCCTGCTCGCCGAGGACACGCCGTGGCCGGTGGACATGGTCGACCGCAACGGCGACTGGCAGCAGATCGTGGCGCTGCGGCGGGAGCTGAAGGAACGCCACCTCTGCGCATTCTTTTCCAGTGTGGACGACCTGTCGGCGAAGGTCACGGTGGCGCTGGCCGACGTGCGCAGCGGCCGGTCGCCGGCGCGCGAGCCCGGCGATCCGGACACGCACCTGCCGGAGGCGGCGCGCAGCCAGTACCACAAGCAACTGCGGCTGCGCTACCAGGCGGTGCCGCTGGACGCGGTCTCGCCCCGGCCCACCATCGGTTATCTCACCGTCGGGCTGTCCAATGTGTTCGTCGAGCCGAGGGTGCACGAGGACGCCCGACCGGAGATGCCGCTGGCCTGGTGGCGCTGGGCGGGTTCCAGCCCGAGCGACGACGACGGCGGCGGGCTGCCCGGCGTGGTGGACCCGAGGGACGTGGAGCGGCTCTGGGAGGAGTACGCGGCCAAGGACGCGTCGCCGTTGTTCGACGTGGTGTGCGACCCGGCCCGGCGGGCGATCGTGCTGCTCGGCGATCCCGGCTCCGGCAAGTCGGCGGCCGCCCGGTATCTCGCGCTGGCGCTGGCCGGGGTCTGCGAGGAGCCCCGGCTGGCGGCGCTGGACCAGTACCTACCCGTCCTGATCGAGCTGCGGTCGTACGCCGCCCACCGTGGCGACGGCCGGTGCGACGGCCTGCTGGACTACGTCGGTCACCGTCACCAGCAGGGGCTGGCCGGGATCGACCGGGACGTGCTGGAGGCGTACCTGCGGCAGGGTGGTCAGGCGCTGTTCCTCTTCGACGGCCTGGACGAGGTGTTCGACCCGGCGCAGCGAGAGGAGATGGCCGCGCAGATCGCCACCTTCGCCAACGAGTACTCCGGGGTGCGCACGGTGGTCACGTCGCGGGCGGCCGGATACCTGCGGCACACCTTCGCCAACGCCGGCTTCGACCACTTCACCCTGGAGGATCTCGACGACGAGCGGATCGCCCGGTTCCTCGGCAACTGGTACCGCTACGTGATGCCGACCCCGTCGGTGGAGGCGGACCGGCAACGCCGGCAGATCCTCGACGTGGTGCGCCAGTCCCGGGCGATGCACGAGATCGCCGGCAATCCGCTGCTGCTGATGCTCATGGCGATCGTCGGCCGGGACCGCCCGCTGCCGCGTAACCGGCGCCGGCTCTACGCCCACGTCACGGACGTGCTGATCTCCGAATGGGACGTGACCAAGCAACTGCGGGAGAGCCACGGCGACGTGCCACCGCTGGATCCGCAGGCGAAGCTGCGACTGTTGCGCCATCTCGCGTTCTGGATGCAGTGCCGGGAGTCCGGGCCGGCCGGAAACTACATCGAAGCGGATGAACTGTCCGGTATCTTCCGGGATCACCTGGTGGAGTTCTACGGTTTCGAGAACGAGCGCGCGCACGCCATGGCGTACTCGATGATCGACAAACTGCGCCAGCGGAGCTTCATCCTGGAACGGTACGGGCTGCGGCTGTTCGGCTTCGTACACCGCACGTTCCTGGAGTTCTTCTGTGCCGAGGAGATCGTGGACAGGTTCGATCATGACCCGGACGCCTGGGGGATCGACCAGCTGCGCGCGCTGTTCCGTGAGCACTGGGCCGATCCGTCCTGGCGGGAGGTGCTGCGGCTGGTGGCGAGCGCGCTGCCCGCCGACGTCGCCAACGACCTGGTGACCCTGCTCGCGACCGAGGTCAACCAGCC
The DNA here is from genome assembly GCF_029626175.1 of Micromonospora sp. WMMD1082. NCBI lineage: Bacteria > Bacillati > Actinomycetota > Actinomycetes > Micromonosporales > Micromonosporaceae > Micromonospora > Micromonospora sp. WMMD1082. Next base: position 5,486,738 of record NZ_JARUBM010000002.1, read on the forward strand.
CTGGCCCCCGCTGAACCTGCCCAGTCCACCGTGGAACCTGGTGCTGGCCGCGCAGTGCGTGGCGGAGGCGCCCCGGCCGGCCGGGCTGGCCGGCGCGGGCGAGGCGGTGCTGCGCCAGATCGTGCTGCTGGTGGAGCACGGCATCTCCGCCGACGATCCGAATCTCGTCGAGCTCACCGAGCAGGAACTGCTCTCCTCGATCCGGGCTCTCGGGCCGCAGTGGCCCGGCCGGGCCGCCTTCCTGCACTGGTACCGCCGCCGTGGGGTGCGCACCAGTTGGCGCTCCGGCTCCACGTTCGCCACCCGGTCCGCCGCCGTGCTCTCCACCGCCGAGGAACAGCTGGAGGAGGTCCTGGTCCGGGAACTCGGCGAGGGGCGCGAGCGGCAGGCGCGGATCACGCTCGTCGCCGGCCTGGCCGAGACGGCCGGCCGGTTGGACACCACCAGCCGCAGTCGCCGGTACTGCCGGGATCTGCTGCTCGCCCAGGCGCGGGCGGAGGGCTCGACCGCGGTGCGGCAGGCGGCGGTACGCGCGCTGGTCGCCAGCTTCGGTGCCGCGCCCGATCTCGTGGACGTGTTGCGCGAGTTCGCCGGCTCACCCGATCCCGCGGTACGCGCGCTCGCCGTGCAGTCCCTCGGGCGGGTCGAGCTGACCGATGAGGTCCGAGGGTTGCTGCTGACGCGCGCCGCCGAGGATCGGGACACCGGCGTACGGCGGGCCGCCGCGTCGGTGCTCGCCGCGCGCTGCGCCGACCTGCCGGGCGTCGCCGAGACGATGCAGCGGCTGCTGGCGGTGGACACCGACCCCGGTGTGGTGCAGTGCGCGCTGCGCTGCCTGCTGACGGTGCCCGAGCAGAGCGAGCCGGCCCGGGGCCGGGCGCTGTCGCGGATCGGTGGCGACTCCCACGACGAGGTGCGGCGCTGCCTGATCACGGAGCTGCTGCCCGGGAGCCCCGGCGCGGAGGGCACCGAGTTGCTGCTCAAGTTGGCCGGTTCGGACAGCTCCGCACGGGTCCGTGCGGTCGCGGTGCAGCGGCTGGTGCAGGTGAGCGACCCGGACGGACGGTGCCGGGACCGCCTGGTGGACCGGATCGAGCAGGACGAGGACGCGTCGGTGCGGGCGGCGGCGGTGACGGCGCTGACCGACCGGTACCGCATGGACGACACCGGCTGGGCGGTGGCGGCGCAGGCGGCGCGCGCCGACGAGGACGCGACGGTGCGGCTCGCCGCGGTCCGCGCGCTGGCCGAGGCGTACCCGGACCACCGCACCGGCGAACTGCTGCTGGAGCGGGCCCGCCAGGACCCCACCGCCAGCGTCCGGCTCGCCGCGGTCGCCCTGATCACCGGCCGGCCGCTGCTCGGGCACGCCACGCGTGACCTGCTGATCAGCCGCGCCGCCGAGGAACGGGATCCGATCGTCCGGCTGCGGGTCACCCGCAGCCTGGCCCGCCTCGGCGACCCGCTCGACGTCGCGGTGGGGGAGTGCCTGGCCGAACAGGTCCGCCGGGATCCCGATCCGAACGTGCTGCGCGCGGCGGCGCAGGCGCTGGCCCGGGCCGGCGAGACCGACGGCCTGGTGGAGACGCTGTCCCGGCGGGCCCGTCGGGACAGCTACGCCGGCATCCGGCTGGCGGCCGTGGAGACCCTCAGCGCGTACGCGAGCCCCGATGTGGTGACCGACGTGCTGCTGGAGCGGATCGATTCCGACAGCGACCCGGCGGCGTTCGACGCGGCGGTGTGCTGCCTGACCGAGCGTGGTTCGCCCTCTATGGCGGTGACGCTGCGCCTGATGCGTCGGCTGGCCGATCGGGATCCGGCGATCCGGGCCCGCATCGCCGCCGCACTCGGTGAGCACTTCGGCAGCGATCCGGAGGTCCGGGTGCTGCTGGTGGGGCTGGTCCGCGACGATCCGGCCCTGGAGGTCCGCCGCCGGGCCGCGGAGCAGCTCGCGGCCAACCTGGCCGGCCGGACGGGGGTGCGGGAGCTGCTGATGCGGCTGGTGGACGACGAGGACTGGGAGATCCGCCGTACGGCCCTGCTCGCGTTGGCCCGCCACTACGGCGGGGACACCCGCACCCGGCCGATTCTCGTCCGGCTGGCCCGCCAGCCGGACGCCACGGTACGGGGCCTGGCCGGGCAACTGCTGGCGACGCTGCCCGGGACCAGCCCGGACGACTTTCCGTGACCGACCGGCCCGACCTCAGACCGTCAGTGGTGGTCGCAGCGGTGGTGGAACAGGACCGGATGCAGCCGGTCCATCAGGTCCTGCTGGCCCTGCAGCGGCGGGGTGAAGCAGAGCCGGTAGGTCGCGGTGCCGCTGCCGGCGGGTACGGAGACGAGCAGCCCGTACCGGTCGAGCCGCAGTGGACACGGCAGACAGTCGGCGGGCACGTCGATGCCCGCGATGACCAGTTGCTGCCGCAGGAACGGGTAGAGCTGCGGGCCGTGGTGGTCGACCAGGTCGACCAGGAACGGCCGCTCCGCCGGCACCACCGGGTCGGGGGCGGCGTGCCGGTAGTGGGCCAGGTTCACCGGTAGCTCGCGCTCCCGGCCGGTCAGTGTGACACGCTTCGGTACGACCTCGACGATGACGCTGCCGTGGCCCACGTCGAGCAGGTCGGGGTCCGGGAGGGTGGCGGCGACCGCGTCGGCGGCGGTCCGCGCGGCGTCCCCGGTCAACGGGGTGGCCCGGCCGCCGACGCGCACCCGGCCCCAGGTCGGTGAGAACGGCAGCGGCGGTTCGTCGGCGATGTGCACGAGGACGTTGCGGGCCGTCGTGGTGAGCGGGTCGCCGCGACGGCACAGCAGCAGGATCCGACCGTCGTCGGCGGCGCCGTGCCGCACGCCGGAGACGGTGGGCAGGTGGCGCGCGACGACGGTGGCGGGCGCGGTGCTGCTGGCGAGGGTACGGGCGATCTCTGCTCGGCTCGGCTGCATGGGGGCTCCGTTCGGGGAGGGCGTGCCGCGGGGCGGCGGGTTACGGGTGGGTGATGGCGCACGCCCGGCAGGACGGGGTGGGGCCGACCAGTCGCGCCAGGTGTTCCGCCGCGTCCTCGGGACCGGCGAGCGGCGCCGCGAAGGCGATCCGCACGTCCCGGTGGTGGGTGGGCAGCTCCAGGCGCAGCACGATCCCGTGCCGGTCCAGCCGCAGCGGGTGGATCCGCCGGGCGCCGCCGCGCTGCTCGGCGGGCACGAGGTGGCCCAGCCGGTGGATCGCCTCCGGATGCTGCTCGTGCAGGTGACGCAGCAGGTCGGCCTCGTGCGGGGCGAGCGGGTCGGGGCGGGCGGCGGCCAGTTCGTCCGGGTCGACGCTGGCGTCGCCGTCGGCGTCGACGAGGTCGGCGGCGGCCAGGTCGAGGACGGTGGTCAGGTCGTCACCGTCGAGTTCGTCGAGGGTGAGCCAGCCGGTCAGGGTGGCCCGGGCGCGGACCCGGTCGCGTACGGGCAGGGGTGCCAGGTCGGTCAGCTCGATCAGCGCGGGAGTCTCGCCCACGTCGAACAGGTGTCGGGCCACCTCGGCGCGGGCGGGCAGGGCCATCCGCAGGCGGCCGTCGGCGGCGACGGTGTGCCGGCCGACCAGGTCCGCGTGGTGGCGGGGCGTACGCAGGGTCAGCGAGTCGGTGACGGCGAGCAGCGTACGCAGCCGCTCGGCCGGGGTGCCGGTCGTCACCGCCGGGAGTGTCTTGCCCAACGTCCCACCTCCGTTTAGGTTAGCCTTACCTTACTAGAGAGGTGATGATGAACCAGTCCCGTCCTAAGATCAAGCGGTCCCGCCGCCTCGGCATCCCGCTCACCCCCAAGTGCGTGCGGTACTTCGAGCGGCGGCCCTACCCGCCCGGCGTGCACGGCCGCGCGCGGACCAAGGAGAGCGACTACAAGGTCCGCCTGCTGGAGAAGCAGCGCCTCAAGGCGCAGTACGACCTGCGGGAGCGGCAGCTGCGCCGGGCGTTCGACCGCGCGGTGCGCCGCCCGGGCAAGACCGGCGAGGAACTGGTGATCGACCTCGAGACCCGGCTCGACGCGCTCGTCCTGCGCGCCGGCTTCGCCCGCACCATCTACCAGGCCCGCCAGGCGGTCAGCCACGGACACGTGAACGTCAACGGCCAGCGGGTGGACCGGCCGTCGGCCCGGCTGGTCCCCGGCGACCTGCTGGCCGTACGCGAGGGCAGCCGCACCAAGACGCCCTTCGTCGTCGCGGCCGCCGGCAGCCACGCCCCGCAGCGCCCCGCCGGGTACCTCGACGTGGACCTGGCCGGGCTGACCGCCCGGTTGACCCGGCTGCCCCGTCGCGCCGAGGTGCCGGTCATCTGCGACGAGCAACTGGTCGTCGAGTACTACTCCCGCTGAGGCCGGCCAGGACGCCCGCCCGCCGGTGTCGTCGTGCCGCGGAGCCCTGACGGTTCCGGTTCGGAACCGTCAGGGCCGTTGCCGGTCTACGGGAAGCTCGGATGCAACCGAACGGACTCCGCCGACGTCCGATCGGCATGAAGATTCGTCGAAGCGGGCGGCTGGCGGTCGTCCCCCTGCTGTTGCTGACTTCCGCGGCCTGTGGCCAGCAGACCGGTGCCACCGGCTCGGGCGAAGCCGACTCTCCCGAGCGGTCCTACTCCGCCGACGCGGTGGTGTTCCGGATGGACCACACCGGCGGGTTCGTCACGCCGGCGATGCTGGCCACCCGGCTGCCCGCGATCAGCGTCTACGGCGACGGCCGGGTGATCACGCAGGGCCCCGTGCCCATGATCTATCCCGGCCCGGCGCTGCCCAACCTCCAGGTGGGCACGATCGGCGCCGCCGAGCTGGAGGAGCTGATCACGGCGGCCCGCGCCGCCGGGGTGGGCGGCGGCGCCGACCTCGGCACGCCGCCGGTCGCCGACGCGCCGTCGACCCGCTTCACCGTGCTCGGTGACAACGGGGTCGAGCAGCTTGAGGTGTACGCCCTCGCCGAGAGCGGCGGCACGGAGACCGGGCTCACCGGCGACCAGCAGGCGGGCCGGGACAGGCTGCGCGAGTTCGCCGACTCGCTGACCGCCGAGTCGGGCCCGCTCGCCGCCGCGCAGGCAAGCACGCAGGCGTACGCTCCGACCGCCGTCGCGGCCGTCGCCGAGCCCTGGGTCGCCAACACCGAGGCCGGCGAGCAGCCCGAGGTGGCCTGGCCGGGCCCGACGCTGCCCGGCGCCGACCTCGGCACGGACCTCGGGTTGGGCTGTGTCACGGCCACCGGCGAGGAGGCCCGGAAGGTGCTCGCGGTGGCGGCGGACGCGACGACGGCGACCCCGTGGACCTCGGCGGGCACGCGCTGGACGGTGACCCTGCGGCCGCTGCTGCCCGACGAGACCGACTGCGGCGACCTCGCGACCAACCGCTGAGCCGGCGCGGGCGCTGAGCCCGAGCCGGGGCGGCCTGGCCGCTGCTACCGGCGGTCGGCGGGCCGCCGGTGCTGGCGGGCCGGCCTATCGCCCCGGCGAGAGGTCGGCCAGCCGGCTCACCACCCGCTGCTCGGCCAGCTGCTCGGCGAACTCGACCGGGTGCCGGTCGGGCATCGTCTGCACCTCGGTCACGCCGAGCGCCGCGTACTCGGCCACCTCGGCGACGAACGCGTCGACGTCGGCCAACGGCGAGCGGGTGGCCAGGACGGTCTTGGTGACGCTGTCGTAGTCGCGGCCCTCGGTGGCACAGTGTTCCCGCAGCACGTCGAGCTTGCGGGCGACCTCACCCGGGCTGGTGCCGAAGAGGTTGCACAGGTCGGCGTGGCGGGCCACCAGCCGCAGGGTCTTCTTCTCGCCGCCGCCACCGATCATGATCGGCGGGTGCGGCCGGCTGATCGGTGGCGGCACGTTCAGCGTCTCGGCCAGCTGGTAGTGCCGGCCCTCGAAACGGCCGTTGTCGTCGCTCCACATCTGCCGGCAGATCCGCAGCGTCTCTTCGAGACGCGCGAAGCGTTCCGCCACCGGAACCACCGGCACGCCGAGGCCGCGTTGCTCCCGCTCGTACCACGACGCGCCGATGCCGAGCCGGGCCCGGCCCCCGGAGAGCACGTCGAGCGTCGTGACGATCTTGGCGAGCAGCCCCGGATGGCGGTACATCACCCCGGTGACCAGCACACCGAGGGTCATCCGCGTCGTCCTCGCCGCCAGGTAACCCAGGGTCGTGTAGGCCTCCAGCATCGGCTCCTCGGCCGGCGCCACGCCCTCCATCTGGAAGTAGTGGTCCATCACGGTGAAGGCCGAGAAGCCGGCCTGCTCCGCGATCCGGGCGGTCTCGGCCAGCGTCGGAGCGATCTCCGCCGGCTCGGCGGGTGTGGAGAAGTTCCAGTAGTGCAGCCCCAGCCTCATCGCCTGATCCCTCCCGGTCCAATGTCGACAGGGAGCATTATGGCCGGCGATCGATGCCCGCGCTGGCCCCGACGATGGCCGCTGCCCGTGGTCGAGGCGCGGAATCCGGTCGTTCGGCCACCCGGTGCCATGGCACCATCGGCCGGGTGAGCCACCCCGCCCAGCCGATGTACGAGCCGTTCGCCGCCGAGTTCGAGGCCCACGCGTACGACAGCGCCTACAACGCCCACTACGACCGGCCGGCGGTGCTCGATCTGCTGGGCGACGTCACGGGTGCCCGGGTGCTGGACGCCGGTTGCGGACCGGGTCTGTACGCCGAGGAACTGCTCGCCCGCGGCGCCGTCGTCACCGCGTTCGACGCCAGCCCGGAGATGGTGCGGCTGGCCGAGCGTCGCCTCGGTACGCGCGCCGACCTGCGGGTGTGGGATCTGGAGCGACCGCTGACCTGGCTGCCGGACGCGACGCAGGACCTCGTCCTGCTGGCGCTGGTGATCCACCATGTCGACGACCGGCCGGCGGCGCTGGCCGAGCTGCACCGGGTGTTGCGTCCGGGTGGTCACCTGGTCGTCTCCACCACCCATCCGACCAGCGACTGGCTGCTCACCGGGGGCGGCTACTTCGACCGCGTACCGGTGGAGGAGGTCTGGCAGACGCGCTGGCGGGTGCGCTACTGGCGGCAGCCGCTTCAGGCGTGGTGCCGGGAGTTCACCGACGCGGGTTTTCTCATCGAGCGGCTGGTCGAGCCACGGCCGGCCGAGACCATGGCCGCCCGCTATCCCGAGGTCAGCGAGAAGTTGGCGCGGTCTCCCGGGTTCATCGCGTTCCGGCTGCTCAGACCGTGACACCGCAGGGGACGCCGGACCCCGGTCGCCGTTACGGTGACCAGGTGGACGAACTCGTGGCGCTGTACGCCGAGGGCGACCTGTCGGGCAGGGTCACCGGCGCCGCGCCCCGCAGCGTGGTCCGCGCCGGAAACCTGCCGCACGCCGCCACGGCGGTGTTGCTGCGCGACGAGCGGGACCGGGTCTACGTCCACCGCCGCACCGACACCAAGGATCTCTACCCCGGCCTGCACGACGCCTTCGCCGGAGGCGTCGTCCTCGCCGGGGAGGACCCGTTCGAGGCGGCCGCCCGGGAGCTCACCGAGGAACTGGGCGTCGCGAACTGCGAGATCCGGCCCTGCCTGCGGTACTGGTACGCCGACGCGTACGCCAGCTACCTGGCGTACGTCTTCGAGGCCCGTTACGAGGCCCGCCGCTGCGGTCCGGTGGTCCACCAGCCCAGCGAGGTGGCCGCGGGCTGGTGGCTCGACCTCGCGGATCTGGTCACCCGTCTGGCCGACCCGACCTGGCCCTTCGTGCCGGACGGGCGGGCCACCCTCGACCGCTACCTGCGGCAGGAAGCGGGCCGGGCCGGGTCCGGATGAGGGTGCGGCCCGGCCGGCGGTGGTCCCGCCGCTGGCTTGGGCGATCGTCCCGATCGCGGCCCGCCGAGCGATGAAGATGGGACGATGTGGCGGATTCTGAGGACGCGGGTGGAGGTGACCGCGGAGACACACCGGACGACGATGTACGAGATCTTCTTCGATCTGGTGTTCGTCTTCGCGCTGATCCGGGTCACCGAGTACATGAGTGCGCACGCCTCGCCGTTGACCCTGGTGAAGGGCCTCGTCGTACTCCTGCTGCTGTGGATCTCCTGGCTGACCTACTGCTGGCTCGGCAACCACGCCCGCGCCGACGTCGGGCTGATCCGGGCCGGCACCACCGCCGCCATGGCCGCCGTCTTCCTCGCCGCCGTGGTCGTCCCGGACATCTGGGAGGCCGCCGCCCTGCCGCGCCTGGTCCTGCTGCTGTCCTACCTCGTGCTGCGGGTGATCCACCTGGTCCTCTACCACCGCGCGGCGGAGGACGACCAACGTCTGCACCGCACACTGCGCATCTACACCCTGATCACCGCGCTGTCCTGGATCCCGCTCGTCCTCGGCGCCGTGCTCGGCGGCTCCGCGCAGCTGCCGCTCTGGACGGCGGCGCTCGCCATCGACTTCGCCGGCGGGCTGGTCGCCTCCCTGCTGAGCGGGTGGCCGTTGCGGAGTCCACGGCACTTCGTGGAGCGGCACGGCCTCATGGTGATCATCGCGCTCGGCGAGACCCTGATCTCGGTCGGTGCCGGGATCGGCACCGAGATGATCCGTGGCCCGGTCCTGCTGGCCGCGCTGTTCGCCCTCGTCATCACGGTCTGCCTGTTCCAGCTCTACCGGGTGAACTCGATGGCCGCGGGCGAGGAGCTGATGAGGGAGCCCAGCCCACGGCGGGACCGACTCGCCGTCAACGCCTACAGCGCCATCCACTTCGCGCTGGTCATCGGGACGATCTACCTGGCGTTCGGGGTACACCAGGCGATTGCCACCCTGGCGCACGACGAGCCCTCGTCCGCCGCCGGGTCGCGCCTGGCGTGGACCCCGGCGGCCGCGCTGTTCGGCGGCGCCGCCCTGTATCTCGCGGGCCGGGCGACGTTTCTCGGGGTCGCCCTCCGGTCGGTGCCCCTGGCGCAGCTCCTCGCCCCCGTCGTCGCGTTGGCGCTCGTCCCGGCCGGGCGGTTCCTGCCCGGTTTGTTCACCCTCGCCCTGCTCGCCGCGTTCCTCGTCGTCCTCGTCGGCTACGAACGTGTCTCCGGTACAGGCCCCGATTCCCATACCGCCGACGAGGTCGCCATGCGCCGGCCGCGGTGAGGGCAATCCTGGACTTGCGGGTCCATTATCGCCGAGCCACAGTGTGCTCCGAGCGGTCCGATCCGGGCCGGTACGCACACGGGGAAGGACCCTTCATGAACCACTACTACCTGCTCGGCCGGTCCGGGCTGCGGGTGAGCCGGCTGGCGCTGGGCACGATGAACTTCGGCACCGGCGGGTTCCACGCCGCGTACGGGCGGACGGAGGCGGAGGCGGAGCCGATCTTCCGGCGGTATCTGGAGGCCGGCGGCAACCTCGTCGACACGGCGGACTTCTACACCGCGGGGGCGAGCGAGCGGATCCTCGGCCGGCTGATCGCCGCCACCGGTGCGCGGGAGCGGCTGGTGCTGACCAGCAAGTTCACCAACACCGTCGATCCGGTCGACCCGAACGCCAGTGGCAACGGTCGCAAGCACATGATCCGGGCGGCCGAGGAGTCGCTACGCCGGCTCGGCACCGACTACCTGGACCTGTACTTGCTGCACACCTGGGATCGGATCACCCCGGTCGAGGAGGTGGTGCGGACCTTCGACGATCTGGTGCGGGCCGGCAAGATCCGCTATGCCGGACTGTCAGACGTGCCCGCCTGGTACGCGGCGCGGGCGCAGAGCGTGGCGGAGGCGCACGCGTTGACCCCGATGGTCACCGTTCAGCTGCCGTACTCGCTGGTCACCCGAAGCATCGAGGCGGAGTTCGCGCCGATGGCGCAGTCGCTGGGGCTGGGCCTGAGCGCGTGGAGCCCGCTCGGCGGTGGCCTGCTGACCGGCAAGTACCGGCGGACCGCCGAGGGCCTGGCCGGTGCGGGGCGCCTCGGCGACGGCGGGGCGAACCACCAGCCGGTCGGCGACGCGCAGTGGCGGGTGGTCGAGGCGTTGCGGGGCGTGGCCGGCGAACTGGGCCGCAGCATGGCGCAGGTGGCGCTGAACTGGGTGGTCACCCAGCCCGCCGTCGGTTCGGCGGTGGTCGGGGCGAGCAACGTCGAGCAGCTCGACGGCAACCTGGCCGCGCTCGACTTCGAGATCCCGCGCGAGCTGCGCTCCCGGCTCGATGAGGCCAGTACGCCCACCGCCGCACCGCCGTACTCGATGTTCACCCCGGAGTACCAGTCCTGGATCGTGAACCCCGGCCTCGGCATCGGCGACAAGCCGGCCGGCTACGCGCCCCCGGTGTTCAACGGCGCCGCCTGACCGGTGAGCGTGCTCCGGGCCGGGTGGCCACCTCGCTACGATTGGACCGCGCCGTGACAGACGAGGGGGCGTCGTGGCCCGCGAACTGACCCGCAAGGGAGAGGCGACCCGGGCGCGCATCGTCGCCGGTGCCGCCGCCGAGGTCCGCGAGCGTGGCGTCGACGACGTCCGCCTTGAGGACGTGATGGCCCGCACCGGCACCAGCAAGGGGCAGCTCTTCCACTACTTCCCACAGGGCAAGGAGGAGTTGCTCCTCGCGGTGGCCCGGCACGAGGCCGACCAGGTCCTCGTCGACCAGCAGCCGATGCTCGACGACCTCACGAGTTGGCCAGCCTGGCAGGCATGGCGTGACCGGGTGGTCGAGCGCTACCGGGCACAGGGCTTCCAGTGCCCGCTCAACGGGTTGCTGGGGCCGGCGGCCCGGCGTTCCCCCGGGGCGCAGGCCGTGGTGACCGGGCTCATGGAGCGTTGGCAGGGACGACTCGTCGTGGGGATCCGGCACCTGCAGGCGGCCGGCGAGGTCGCCCCGGAGGTGGACGCCGACCGGGCCGCGGCGGCGCTGCTGGCCGGCATCCAGGGCGGTGTGGTGCTGCTGCTGGCCACCGGGCGGACCGAACACCTCGAGGCCGCCCTCGACGTGGCGCTCGACGGCCTGCGGGCCGGCACCCGGGTCTGACCGGTGGTGGCCGGGGCGGTCCGCTCCTGCGGCCCGCCCCGGCCCGGCACCCGTACGCCGTCGGCAGCTCAGAAGCCGAGTGCCCCCCGTCCGCCGACCACCGGCAGGCGCAACTCGCTGTGCTGCGGTGCGACCCGCAGCCGCGTGCCGCCCAGCGGCAGCAGGGTGTACTCCTGATCACTGGAGAAGATCACCACGCCGATCCGGTGGCCCGCCGGGAAGACGTGGTCCTTGGGTTCCAAGGTCCACCGGAGGTCGTACCGCCTGCCCTGCGTCAGCGGCACGGTGCGCGACCGGTCCACGCGGTTCTGCGGGTCCATCCAGCCCCGGGTCACGACCGTCGGCGCGGCGGTCGAGCCGGCCGGGCCGTAGTCGACCAGGTACGCGGTCAGGTTGGCGCCCGGCTTGTTGTCGATCGCGGTCCGCAGCCGCAGCTCGGGGCGCCCGGAGATGCGCACGTCCCGCGTCAGCGCGGGGGAGCGGTAGACGAGCCGGTGCGGGTTCGCCGCGTCCGGGTCGGCGATCAGGTCGTCCGGGTGGATCGTCCGGCCCTCGTCGACGAAGCGCTGCTCGACCGTGCCCTTCGGCGGCCAGCGCGAGGTGAGCGCGCCCGGGGTGGTGGGGCCGGTCGCGGCCAGCCGCAGCGGCACCTCGCGGGCGCCCGGATCGGGCCAGTTGCGGTACGTGGTGTAGACCTGATCCTCGCGCTGCACCACGGCGGTCGGCTCGTCCATGATCCCGTTGGGCACGTGCCACAGCCAGTGGTCGAACCAGCGGTTCTCGGTCTGCTTCCACGTCCAGGTGCGGCCGTCGGGCAGGGTCACCGACGCGTTGTTGCCGGGGCCGCCGTGCCCGCCCTGATGCAGCCAGATCCGGCGCGGGACCCGATGCCGGGTGAGCTCGTCCCACCAGCCGGCGAAGTGCTCGGTCTTCACGTTCCAGTCGTTGAGGCCGTGCACGAGCAGGACGCTGGCCCGCACCCTCCGCGCGTCGAGGTGGTCGCGGTCCCGCCAGAACCTTGAGTAGTCGCCGGTGACCCGGTCCTGCCGGGCGGTCAGCTCGGCCATCGCGTCGGCGCAGCGCCCCTCGGCCCGCGCCTGGCCGGCGGTGAACTTGGCCAGAACGTCCACGTCCTCGCCCTGGTACGTCCCGGGTGCGACGACGAGGCCGTTGGCGCGGTAGTAGTCGTACCAGCTGCTGATGGCGGCGACCGGCACGATGGTCCGCAGCCCCGGGACGCCGGTGGTGGCGACCTGGTTGGGCAGCGTCCCGTTGTAGGAGACGCCGGTCATCCCGACCGCGCCGGTGGTCCAGTCGGCGGTGACCGGCGCACCGGCCTCGTCGTACCCCTTCGCCCGCCCGTTCAGCCAGTCGACGACCGCCCGGGTGCCGAGCGTCTCGGCCTGGTCGCCGCTGGTCGGGCAGCCGTCCGAGTCGCCGGTACCGACGCTCTGGCCGAGCACCACCGCGTACCCCCGTGGCACGTAGTAGTCGTCGAGCGAGCCCGGCAGGTTGGCCTTTGCCACCGCCCGCTGGGCCGCCACGTCGGACGCCCGCTGGCCGGAACGGCGGGCGATACCGTTCTGCGGCAGCTCGTCCACCAGCACGCTCGGGTACGGCACGTCGTACCAGACGTCCTTGCGGTACGGGCTGTGCTCGAAGATGACCGGCACCTTGAAGCCCTCGGTGGCGGTCTCGCGGGGCCGGGAGATGTCGATCGCGACCCGGTCGAGGCGACCGTCGCGGTCGGTGTCCACCGTGGTCTGCACATACACCCGCTCCTCGATCGCGTCGGCGAGCGAGAACACCGGTTGGGTCATGCCGTCGACGACCACGATCCCCGCCGGGGTGGTCGGTGCGGGTTGGGCGGCGGCGGGTGCCGGTGCCGCGCTCAGTGCCAGTGCGCCGGACAGGCCGGCGCCGAGTAGTGCCAGATGGGGGGCTCGACGCACGCGCGTCTCCTTCGGTCAGGCTGGTGGCCGGAGTCCGCCAGGGACGGAGGAAAGATCCATCGACCACATGCTATGCCCGTTGGCGCTCGTGCGGTGACCGCCCGGCCGGTTGCGTGCGTGGCGCCGGTCGTCAGCCCTGGCCGCTGCCGTTCAGCAGGGCGAGGCCGGTCTCCGGGTCGAACCTCTTGGTGAGGTTCCCGCCGACCTCGGTGATGATCACCTCAAGGGTGGGCCAGACCTCGCCGCGCAGCAGATGCCCGCCGACCGTCGTGCCGTCCCGGCGGCCGAGCACGGCGTGCACGTGCAGCGCCGGCTCGCCCTGATCCTCGGCGATGTCCCCGAGCAGGGAGAGCACCTCGACCTGTTCCGGAACGGGAATGCGAAGATAGTCGCGCGCCTGGCGGTCGAAGTAGCCGACCTCGGCGCGATGGAAGCCACCGACCGCCGTGACCCGGGCCCCCCGTACGCCGGCGCCCTTCGCCACCTCGTTGACGACGGCGACCGCCTCCTCGCCCTTGTCGACCGCGACCACGATCACCCGGTGGCCACCGTCGGTCAGCTCGATCGTGCGCATGGCCGGCCCCTCCTCCCACGACGAACCATCGGCCCGCCTGCCGGTCGGCTTACCCGCTACCCGCCGATCCTCACCGGTCAGCGAAGCTCGGACTAAGCTCCGCGCGTGCCACTGACCTTTCCCGCACACCCGGCGCCGGTGCTGGCGCTGAAGATGTGGCGGCCACGATGGTGCGACGGCGTCGCGTTGGGCACCGGCGCGGTGGCACCGGACGTCGTCTACCTGGCGGCCGGACCCAGCGGCGAGAGCTTCGCCGACACCCACTCCTGGCCCGCCCTGTTCTGGTGGTGCCTGCCGGTGGCGCTGGCGTACGCGGCGGCCTTTCGGTTCTGCGCCGACGGCATCCTGGCCCACCTGCCCGGCGACCGCTGGTTCGGTTGGCGCGGCCACGGCTCGGTGGCCCGGTGGCCGCACCGCTGGTGGATCGCGGTCAGCTCGGCGCTCGTCGGCGCGGCGAGCCACCTCGCGTGGGACTGGCTCACGCACACCGACAACTGGCTACGGGTGATGTTCGGCCTACGGTGGTCCGACGTTACCGACATCGCGTGGTGGACCGTGTCGGATCTGACGAGCACCGTGGTCGGTACCGGGGCGGCGATCGTCCTCGCCGCACGCCTCGGCAGGCGGAGCATCGTCGGGGGCACGGCGGCGGCCAGCGTACGCCGACCGGTGGTGTTCTGGGTCAGCGCCGCGGTCGTCGCCGTCGCCGGTCTGGCGGTCGTGCCGCTGCTGCCCGGCGCCGCCCACCTCGCACCGACCGTCGTCCGGGTGCTGCACGTCGTCGGCCTGGCGCTGCTGGCCGGCGGCCTCGCCGCCCGGATCCGGCCGGCGCCGCGGTGGGCTGCCTAGCCGGGCCCCGGTGCCGGCGGCCGGCCGGTCACGGCTTGCGGGCCACGGCACCGTACGCGTCGATGGCCTGGGCGTCCGGGTCGTTCGGGCGCCACAGCGGGATCGGCACGAGCCCGGGCTCCACCAGCGTCAGCCCGTCGAAGCAGCTGGCGAGCTGCGCCGGACTGCGCAGAATGTACGGAACGCCGCCGCTCTGGGCCAGCCGCTCGGCACCCGAGACCACCGCCAGGCTGGTGTCGGTGCCGTCCCACAGCACCAGGTGACTGCCGGAGGCGGTGGCGTCCATGACCCGCGCCACGATGGAGCGGACCACGTCCAGGTCGGGCTCGTAGCCCAGCACGCCCATGAACATGACGGCGATGGGCTGGTCGAAGTCCAGCGTCTCCGCCGCCTCCGCGAGGATCTTCTCCGGGTCGTGGTAGTCGGCGGGTACGTAGGTGGTGACCCCCTCGGAGGTCGTGCTCGACAGCAGGGCCCGGGCGTGTACGAGCACCATCGGATCGATAGATGTCGGGTAGTGTGCACATGTGGTTGGGTCCTCTCCTGGAAGGGGAGTGTGTCGATTTCGGCTCTGTCTCACATTCGGTGGTGACCGAAGGTAATCGATGTCGTTGAGGTCATGTGTGCAAGATCGATGATCTGACGAAGATGGTGTTCTCGGGGTTGTCCCCGCTGGTGATCGATGACGTCACGGACGAGGGCGAGCGGATTCTGGTGCGGGCTCGGACTCCTGAAGCGACGGTGGCGTGTCCGGGCTGCAAGGTGGTGACGGGCCGGGTGCACGGGTATCACCAGCGGACTCTGGCGGATGTGCCGGTCGATGCCCGGCCGGTGGTGCTGCGGGTACGAGTGCGCCGTCTGGTGTGCCCGACGCAGGGCTGCCGTCGCACGTTCCGGGAGCAGCTTCCGGGAGTTCTGGAGCGTTACCAGCGTCGCACGTCCCGGTTGATTTCGCAGGTGGCTGCGGTCGTGCGTCAGCTGGCCGGCCGGGCCGGTGCTCGCCTGATGTCGGTCCTGGCGATGGTCGTCATGTCCCGGCACACTGCCCTGCGGGCGCTGCTGCGTATTCCGTTGCCGCAGCGGCGGGTGCCCCGCGTGCTCGGGGTCGACGACTTCGCGTTGTGTCGTCGTCGCCGTTACGCCACCGTCCTGATCGACGCGGTCACCCGTGAGCGCATCGATGTGCTGCCCGACCGCAAGGCCCACACGTTGGAGACGTGGCTGTGTGAGCATCCCGGTGTCGAGATAGTGTGCCGGGACTCCTCCGGCGCCTACGCCGAAGCGGTCCGCCGCGCCCTACCCCAGGCGGTGCAGGTCGCCGATCGCTGGCACCTGTGGCACAACCTCGCCGAAGCCGTCCGCAAAGAAGTCACCGCACACAGCACGTGCTGGGCCACCACCGGCCTACCGCCCCAGGACGGCATCCGGGCCGTGACCACCCGGCAGCGGTGGCAGCAGGTCCACGATCTGCTCGACAAGGGCGTCGGCCTACTCGAATGCGCCCGCCGCCTCAACCTCGGCCTCAACACCATCAAACGCTACGCCCGCATCAGCCAACCCGAACGTCTGGTCCGCGCACCCCAGTACCGGCCCACCCTCGTCGACCCCTACCGCGCCCACCTACGCCAACGCCGCCAACAGGACCCCGCCGTCGGCGCCACCCAACTCCTCGCCGAGATCAGGGAACTGGGCTACACCGGCAGCCTCAACCTGCTCTACCGCTACATCACCCAAGGCCGCGTCGAAGCCGACCGCCCAGCCCTGTCACCCCGACGCCTCACCCGCTACCTCCTGACCCCACCCGATCAGCTCACAGACCACCAACGGTCGCTCGTCGACGCCCTCACCGCCGCCTGCCCGGAGATGACCACGCTGACCGGCTTCATCGGCTCGTTCGCCAGCCTCCTCACACCCGCAGCCGGCAACGACCACCGTCTCGACACATGGATCACCGAGGTCACAACAACGGACCTGCCCCACCTACACACCTTCACCCGCGGCCTCGGCCTGGACCGCGACGCCGTCAACGCCGCCCTGACAACCCCCTTCCACAACGGCGGCACCGAAGGCGTCAACACCAAAACCAAATTGATCAAGCGGCAAATGTACGGACGCGCCGGGTTCGACCTTCTACGACACCGAATCCTGCTCGGCTAACCGGCACCCTCCGTCACCACCGAATGTGAGACAGAGCCTCGATTTCCGTGTTTGGGCCTGTGGTGTGATCGATGCTGTTAGATGGTGATCCGGTCGCCGTAGGCGAGGATCAGGGCGTTGAGGGTCTTGGCCCAACCGTAGACCCTGCCGGTGATGCTCCCGCCGCCTCTACGTTTCTGCTGGACGACGAGGTAGAGGACCTTCATCGCGGCCTGCTCGGTCGGGAAGTGCCCGCGCCTGCGGGCGGCCTGCCGGAACCGGGCGTTCAAACTTTCGATGATGTTGGTGGTGTAGAGGACTTTGCGGACCTCGTGGTCGTAGTTCAGGAACGGCACGAACTGTGGCCAGGAGGTCCGCCAGAGCCGGATGACGGCGGGGTACTGGTCACCGAACTGCGTGGCGAACTCCTCGAAGCGGGCCTCGGCGGCGGCGACGGTGGGGGCGGTGTAGATGTCCCGCAGTGCGGGGGTGATCTTCTGCCAGTCCTTGCGATTCGTGTACCGCAGGCTGGCCCGCACCAAGTGGACGACGCACTGCTGGTGCACCGCGAGGGGCCAGACCTGCTCGATGGCGTCGGTCATGCCCTTCAGCCCGTCGGAGCAGACCATGAACACGTCCTCGACGCCTCGGTTACGTAGTTCGGTGAGGTAGCTGTCGGGGTACAGGTTCAAGTGCACAGGCGCGTACGGCTGAATGTGCAGAGTTTGCCGTACCCGCGGATCCCAGAAGATCATTCAGGCCATCGACGTTCATCGAGCGCGACCGCTGACCCCGTTTCATGCAGTCCATCTGCGGCGTGGAGCGTGTCCGCATGGACAAGCTCGCCTGATCCGCCCGAGAGCCGGTGAGCCTGTTGCGGCAAATCGAGACCAAGCCGACCCGCACCGCAGCCGCGCAGCGGCGAGGAGGGGAAGCGGCGCGGTAGCGCCTTTCTGGGCCACGCGGTTGCGACGGACAGGCACTGCGTCTGCCGCATCCTCGATCTTGAGCAGCGACCTTTGCAAGATCAGCCGTACGTAGCTCTGCACTCCAACGAGTACCCCGACAGTAGCCGGCCCACTGTTTGGCGCCTTCACCGCCGGTGCCGGCCCACATACCGAGCACGTCGCGTTCCCCGTCGAGGCTGATGCCGACCACGACGTAGACGGGCCGGTTCGCGACCTGCCCCTGGCGGATCTTCATCACCAGGGCGTCGATGAACACCACCGGATAGATCCGGTCCAGCGGCCGCTGCCGCCACGCCTCCATCTCGGCCAGGACACTGTCGGTGACCCGGCTGATCAACTCCCGGGACACATCGGCCTCATACACATCCGCCAGATGCGCCGAGATCTCCCCGGTCGTTAACCCTTTCGCATACAGCGACAGGATCGCCTCGTTGAACCCGTCCAACCGGCGAACATGCTTGGGCACGATCTGCGGGGTGAACGATCCGGCCCGATCCCGCGGCACCTGGATCCGCACCGGCCCGACATCGGTCTGCATCGTCTTGGTTCCGTGACCATTACGCACGTTGGCCCGCCGGCCGGTCGCCTCGTCGACACCGGCCTCGTCGAGATGCGCATCCAGCTCCGCATCCAACGCTGATTCGAGCACGGTACGAGTGATCCCCGCCAGGAGCCCACCCGGCCCCACCAGAGACACCCCGTCGGCCTTGGCCCGCTCCACCAACTGCTGAGCGAACTCCACCTCCGCCGCCGACGGCTCCGGAAGCTGAACAGCGTTCTTCTTGACTGCCATGACGTGGTCCTTCCCGGACAGGATCAACGTCCTGTCCAACGGACCACACCCAGGTCAAACACGGAAATCTACGCAGTCCCGTGCAGTCCCATCCCTTCCAAACCTGGGGCTTCGGTCTGGGGACCCGCTAGCGGGAACCTCAGCTCGCTGGTTGTCGAGGCTGCGGAGGGGACATCCGGTTTGGCAGCAGGAGTGCTGCGGCGAGGGGAGTTTGCTGATAGAGGACTTCTCGGCCGCGGCGTTGTGCGGTGACGAGTCCTGCGTCGCGGAGGACGGTGAGGTGTTGCGAGACGGTGGCGGGTGCCAGGCCGATTCGTTGGGCGAGGCTGTTGGTGGTGCTGGGGATGTGGGTCTCGGCCAGCACGGAGGCGCGTCCGGTGCCGAGGAGTCGAGTGATTGCTGAGTTTTGTATGGATCGTTCCCAGAGTCGTCCTACGCCGAGCATCGGGTAGACGAGGGCTGGTGGTGCGGTCGAGCTGCTGTCGGTGGGGCCGATGCCGAGGTTGGGCCAGCCGAAGGCGGTCGGGACGAGAACGAGTCCACGGCCGCGTAGGTCGACGGTGTTGGGGTTCAGCCCGGTGAGGTGCAGTGCGTCGTGGTGCCATTCGGCTCGTGGGTGCAGGTTCGCGAAGAGTCCTTCCATGCCGGCGTCGGCCAGGTGCCGGGCTCGGGTGGTGATGTCCGCGTCGAGCAGGCCCCGAATCTGATCCCATCTGGGGGCGATCAGGGTCTGCCAGGCCAGGCGTTGTTGCGCAGCAAGCATGTCGCGGGTCTTCGCGGGGTCGTCGGTGAGGGCTCGGCGCAGATCTGCCGGTATCGCACGCCGGTCGAGGCGACGGATATGCGCAGTGATTTCTGCGGCGACAGTGCGGGGATCGGTCGCCTGGACCTGGGCGAGGTCGTCGTCAATAGTGGTCAGCGGGCTGGTCGGGGTAGGCCAGAGGAAATCCGGCCCGTATCCCTTCGTGGGCGTGGCGAGGTTCAGCAGCTTCAGGTCGACCTCGGCGGCGACGGGTTGGATGTCGCGTAGCCATGGCAGGTACCAGCCGTGGCGACGTGGGTCCTTGAGCACCAGCAGCGCCGACATGGTTTCCTGCAGCGGCGATATCGCGAATCGGCACCTGGCCGCGTCACCGGGACCGAACCTCAACACAAGCGTCACGCGACCACGATGACACGCGCCGATTCGGCGTGCGCCGAATCGGCGCGGCCGGGACGGCGGTAGCGCAATCCTGACGGCCATGACGCAAGTGACACCGCCTGTCGCGGAGCCTGCCCCCCGAGCCCGCCTGCTGCGCGGGAACCCTGCCTTCCGCGTGCTGTGCATGTCGCGGGCGGTGTCGTTCATCGGCGACGGGATCACGCTGACGGCGCTCGTGCTTCTCGTCGCTCCACGCGACGGGTCGGCCGGCGTAGGCATGCTCCTGCTGGCGAACGCTTTACCGCGCTTCGGTGGGACGCTGGCCGGAGTGCTCGCCGACCGAATCCAGACCCGCCGGTTGATGGTGGCCTGCGATCTGGCCCAAGCACTGGTCATCGCCACAATCGCCGTCACCTTGCCGCCATTGCCGGTACTGGTCCCGCTCGTCGCGATCGCCGGCGTTGTGGCCACGATCCGGAATCCGGCCGGGCGCAGCCTGATCCCGGTCCTGGTCGCCCCGTCCGACCGCACTGCGGCAAACGCCCTGTTCGGGATGTCCCGCACCCTGCAACTGGCCATCGGCCCCGCCCTGGGCGGCCTGCTCACAACCGGGCCCGGCGGACTCCACACCGCCCTGGCAATCGACGCCGCGACCTTCCTCGCCTCCGCGCTGCTACTCACCCGGCTCCCCGCCATCACACCCGCCCGCGACCCCAACGCAACCACCGGCATCTGGGCTGATGCCGCAGCCGGTATCCACTACGTCGCGACGCACCGGCGTGTCCGCATCCTCGTCCTCACCCTGTTCGTCGTGGTGGCCTTCGCCGCCGTGGACAACGTGGCCCTGGTGTTCCTCACCAGCGATGACCTCGACGCCGGACCCGCCGCGTATGGCTTAGCGGCCAGCGCGTTCGGCGCAGGAATGCTGCTGGCATCCCTCGCGTGTATCCGACTCGCCCGCGGCCGTTCGCCCGCGGCGCTGCTGATCGTCGCGATCGCGGCCACGGGAATAGGCATTCTGGTCACAGGCGCAGCACCCGTTCTCGCCGTCGTCATGGCGGCACAACTGATCGCTGGCGCGGGCAACGCCGTGGAGAACATCGGCTATGACACGATCATTCAGAATCTTGTGCCCCGCCCGTTCCTGGGCCGGGTCTTCGGCACCCTCGGAACCGCCGCCCAACTGGGAGCCGGCCTCGCCTACGCAGCCGCCGGACTGCTGGTCGACCTCGTCGGCGCGCGTACCACCTTCATGCTCGCCGGCATCGGCACACTAGCTGTCCTACCCATCCTCATCCACACATTGCGTGACAAAGCGCCCCACGATGCCACGGTGTCCGTTGACCGTTGATTTATGAATCGACCAGACGCCCTTATCTGCTCATCGCGAGCTATTCGTCCAAACAGTTTCGACGGTGGCAACATATTAAGCGAACACACTCTACTTGACACTGAGGCGTGTCGATGCTACGTTCATTTCTCTGCCCGCGAAAGTGAGGGGAACGTGAGATGGCGCAAACCGATCTTCTGGAACGCAACGACCGAGCGGCAGCAGCGATGAACGCGATGCTTACGCAGGAGGCGCCAGTCGCAGTCGTGGAGTCGGTAGACATCCTTTCGGCGAGCGACAACGAAGCGGTCAGCTTCACCTCTGGGTGGGAAACCGAGGGCTGAGTCTGCCGAGTGCGTTATTGGCACCCCGTGCGGATCTTGTCCGCACGGGGTGCCAATAAGTAGCAAGTCCAGCCCTTGCGGTACTCGATTCCGAATCATCGGGAGACTCTCGGCATGAGCACTAGCGCGTCGGTTGATAATGGCTTGATTGAGCAAGGTGGGCCAGACGAGCACGTCTGGCAAGGCGTCTCACTAATGCTTGATCAGTATCTTCGCGTCAGACACGATGATCAGGTGCTCGTTCTTTATGCACGCAACGCGCGACGGCCTGCTGCTTGGGTCGCCGCCGAGCTAAATATCCGTGAAGTTCCTACGGTTCTCATGGATCTGGATACGCTCTCCGACGCGACGATCACGACCTTCGCGGACAAGCTCAGAAAATCGCTTGATCCAAAGAAGATAGCCGCCCGCCTTCTAGTCCTCTGTATCGAGTATGACGTCGTTACGCCTTCGCCGTGGATCCGTCGAGCCCTAGAACCGTTCTCTGACGCCAAGATCGAGACGTTCCGGACGATCATGACCGGCGAAGAGTTTTTCAGGCAGGGCGTTACGACACCACCGGGCACTCTGAACAACATCAACGCTGGGCTCCTACAGGTACTGAGATCCGCCGAGAAATTCAAGGTCAGGACAACCTCGGGATCCGAACTGGACATCACCCTCGACCCCAGCCGCTATCGCTGGGTGAGTAACCGTGGAATCCCGCGAGAGGGAGCCTTCGTGCTTCTCCCGGCCGGCGAAGTAGCCACCTTTCCCGCCCATATTAGCGGCAGGTTCGTCGCGGACGGCGCATTCAACTCCACTGCACATACGAAGCTTGACGCAAGACTCGAAAATCATCCTGTGACGTTCGAGATCGAGAATGGCGTCATGATGAACTATCATTGCGAAAATGCATCGGTAAGAAAGCTGATCGAGCGATGCTTGCGCCTTCCCAACGCGGACCGGGTCGGCGAGCTTGGTTTCGGCACCAACATCGGGATTCAGCAGTTCATTCCGTTGAACTCTCACTTGAATGAGAGATTCCCGGGCCTCCATATTGGCTTCGGTCAGAGTAATCAGGTAAAGGGCCAGCTTTACTCCTGTGACGTGCACATAGACTTTATCGCATCCGACTGCACGATCGAGATCCAAGGCAATCCTCCGCTCAACAGCAAAGAGTTCAAAAACCTTACAGGCCAGCACCCAGCGATTGAAGCAGGCGTGTTCGACGAGGACCTTGATGGCGACTGCTGTGGTCTCTTTTCCGCTTATGACAGTACGCAGTGCCAGTAACTATGGGCCCGGTCTGCACAGCGCAGCATCCATGGCCCCCGACTGTTGACTACTCTTCCGCATTGCGGGGGGCTGCTATGGACCGCGACTTCCGTCGGCGCAACTTCGCTAACCACCAGCGCGCGACGGTCGCGGTGCGCGCGGAAACAACTTCCGTCACGCCATTGATCACGAGCAAATTTCCCGGGTGTGCAATCATGACAAATTTCGCAGGTTCCATGACGCCCGACGGCTGCCCGGTGGAGCTTTACGCGCTCCTTCCCGCAGGCACCGCCCCGCAGTTGATCCACGAAGCAATTCCCCCTGAGGCGAGCATTCTCGAGCTAGGAGCAGGTGCGGGAAGAATCACCCACCCTCTCCTGAAGTTGGGGCACAAGGTTGTTGCGGTCGACGAGTCCGCCGCGATGTTGGCTCATATCAAAGGAGCCGAGACCGTCGAATCACGCATCGAGGACCTCGATCTAAAACGCCAATTCGACGTCGTTCTGCTCATGTCACACTTGATCGAGAAGCCGGACATCGATCAGGCCCGAGCATTCCTGAAGACCTGCCGTTCACACGTGTCCGATGAGGGGCAAGTGCTGATTCAGCGAGATCCACCCGATCGGGATTACGCCGCAGAGCCGCCGTTCAGAAGGGTCATGGCAGAAGGCTGCGCCATTAGCATGCATGACCTGGACCGAATTGGTCCCAATCTGCTTTCTTTCACTATCGAATACCAGATCGGCGACTCAGTATGGCGACAGTCGGTTATTAACAGGCGGCTTGACGACAAGTCCCTGAAGCGTGAACTCTATATGGCGGGTATGGAACTTGCCGGATTTCTCACGCCGAATCGGTCATGGGTTCAAGCCAGGCCCATAGGGGCTATTCGAAGGTGAGCGGAGTTACGTCGCTGAAGCCGAGCCGCTCGCAGCTCATTCCTTCTCATCCGGGTGTCTAATATGGCAAGCCGTTTCTTGAGATGTTGCTGGAGAGGGCCGGGTAGACGAGGTGCGACCACCACGTGTCCGTCCGTCTGCTGCGGACAGAATTTCAGATCTGACGGTGGTCGCGTGCCAAGTGCTATTTAAAGCCGTGAGCGACTGCGGCGCGGCGCGCTGCTGTCGAATAATGCCGATGGACTCCGCTTGTTCGAGCGGAGTGGTCTGGCGCATGTCCCGGGTCGATATAGCCGTCGTTTGTAGATCATCAGCGCGGAATCGGTTGCATAGTAGGGGAGGCGGCGTTCGCCTCGGCCCGGCAATTCGAAGATGCGGCGTCGAGGCCGAGCGCTGCCTGGCAGCGCCACCACCACACCGCGACACCCGCGCCCATCGCGGCTATGCCCAGCCGCTCAGCGCGAACGGCGCACCATCGCGGAACGCGCGCACACACGCGGCGGTGTACGGGTAGGTGTTCGATGGCAGCATGTCAGCCGGGAACCACTCGATCTTCGCGCACTTGTGTGGCTCGGCGTTGACCGGCTCCCCGTGTCGGGCCGGGTCGAACGCCACCGCGAACGCGAGCCCGACGCGGGAGAGCCCGGCCGTGTTGCGGTGGTGCACGGTGGTGACCATCCGTGGTTCGGCGAGGTCGAGCCGTACGCCGATCTCCTCGCATGTCTCACGGACCACACCGCTAACCGCGTCCTCGCTGCGCTCCAGCTTGCCGGACGGCAGGTTCCATTGCCCGTCGGCGTAGCCGGTGCCTTGCCGCAGCGCCAACAGGACATGATCGGCGTGGGTGAGCAGCAGCAGTACGTCAACCGGGTGCGTGGGTGAGGCGGTCACGCCCGCAGAGGCTAGCCGGTCGCCCCGGCAAGCAGCGGATCGACTCGCAGGATGATCCATGCCACGCGCCCGGCGGTGTCCAGCCCGGCGGGCAGGTCAACCAGCGGCAATCCGACATCGGCGCAGGTGGCGCGGACCGCCTCGGCGGTTTCGGCTTGCAGGTGGGCGACCTTGGCCCGCATCGGGTCGGCTGGGTGGTCGAAGCGGTCCGGCAGGTAGAACACCGCATCGTAGGAGGCAGGCGCCCACGCAGCACAGAGGCCCGACATCGCCTCCAGCACGGCCGCGTCGGTGCCACCTGGTTCGGGGGCCAGGACCATCCGCGCATACGCGAGCACGTTGACCACCGTCTTGTCGCAGATCAACAGGGCGTGGTGGCGGGCTGCGCGGAGTGTGGCGGACAGTTGCGCGGCGAATAGGTCGACCTCGCACGCCAGGTCGAAGCCGCCCTTGCCGTGGATGACGGTTTCCTCGATGAAGGGGCTCGTGCGGGCCGGTTCCGGGGCGCAGTCGACAAGCACCCCGCGTTGCCGGTAGTGCGCGGTCAGCGCGTGCACGAGGGTGGTCTTGCCGGATGCGTGGGTGCCCTCGATGCCGACCAGCACGCAGCCGCGCACGCTCACCGCGCCGCCCGCCGTCGCGTGAGTAGTTCACGGAACGTCGGATGGTCGAGCCAGGCGACCCTGCCCGCCCACTGCGCGGCGAGGTTCGCGTTCACGTTCAGCGGCGCCCGCCAGGTCAGGTGCCCGGCCGCGCGCAGCGCCACGTACGCCGCCGACAGGCTGTGCCGCAGGTTGAGCACGGTAACCCGCTCGCGCGCCTCGGTATCGCCGCGCTCCAGCCAGTCCCGGTGCAGCGCCGTCATCGACTTGCGGGCCAACTCCGGTTGCGTCACGTCAAGACGCAGTTCGCCACACACGTCCACAAGGCGCCGCGACGCGCCGGACAGGACGTGCCCGGCGTCAAACCGGGTGTCGACCACCCGGCGGGCCGGGTCCGCGCGTCGCTCGTGCCAGGCCCGCCGCGCGGCCGGCACCGCCGCCGGCACCGCGTCCCCGGCGTTCGCGGCCAGCACCGCCAGGTCACTGCACAGTTGGTGCCCGACGATCAGGTCAGCGGAGGCGACTGCCGCGCCGATGTCGGCCGCTGCCGCCTCCACCAGTTCCGGCCGCTCCTCGTCGTGGTCGAGGTAGACGCTGGTGGACCAGAACGGCATTCCGCCGGCCAGCCGGACTGGTTGGTCCGACGCGGGGACGGCGAGCCACACGATCGAGTAACAGAAGGCTCGGTTGCCGTTCTTGATGCGGTAGTTCTTGCTCCACTCGACGTCGACCGACGCGACGAGCCGGGCATCTGTCGGACGTGCTGGCGTTGTTCCTGGCCCGCCGAGGTCGCTGATCACCTGCACTGCCATAGCCCTTCCGGAAGCCTCTTGCCTCTGATTGATGCCGGTGGTCGTCGCCCGCCCTGGGATCGGAGCGGGCGACGGCCACCGACCCTAGCGCCGCTCAGCCCTGGGCAGGGGTGAGCACGGCGTCCGTGTTGGCGGGCGAGGCGACCGTGCCGCCGGGCGGGCAGCAGGCCGTGTCGGTGTCGGTGGCGAGGACATCCCACGCGGCCCGGTCGATCGCGTCGGCGACGCGAAAGGTGCCCTCCCAGGTGTAACGGTCGGTGTGCACGGCAGCCGTCAGGCCGACTGCCAGACAACGGGCCAGGGCGCGGCGGGCGACATCGGCCGCGCACGCCGGGCAGGTGGGCACCGGCTCCGGGACCGGTTCCAGCGGCATGTTCAGGTCCGCCCCGGTCGCGCTGGCTTCCGAGGCCGTGTCGACCATGACCGCTACGCCGCGTTGCTTGACCGCCCGGTTCGCCCAGGCGGACAGCACCTCGGCCGCCCCGCGCAGTGGCACCCCGGAGAGGATGTTCATGCGGGTCAGGTCGTCACTGAGGCGGTGTCCGGCCAGGATGACCCCTAGTCGGCGGGCACCGGTCAACTCCCGGTCAGTCAGCCTGAGCAGGTCCGGTACCTCTGCCGCATCCTCGATCACGACCGTGCGGAACCCGATCGACAGCGTGTCATCGGCGATCAGATGCGCCGCGCCGTGCTTGCGGACCCGCAGGTACACCGCCGCCGAGGCGACCGGCAACCCTGCATCCTCCGGTCGGCCGGTCCATTCCAGCGTGAAGGCGGTGAGCATGTCCCAATGCTGGCCGAAGGGGCGCTGCTCGGCCCCGAACGGTGTTTCCGGCCATTGCAGGTTGGTGAACTCACGCACGGGCATGCCCTTCTGCGGGTGGGGCGGTGCCGGCGTTGGCGGCCGTGCGGATGCTCTTGCCGAGGTACTTGGCGAAGTGGTTTCGCTTGAACCGGTAGCGCTTCCAGATCTCCGTCACCGGCTCGGTGAGCACGTTGCCGAGGGGTTCCAGCAGGTCCGGAGCGTCGTACACGGGCCACGCGCTGGCCTTGCCGGTCACTTCCACGAGGATCATGTGACCCTCGGTTTCCGGCGTCCAGCAGGTCATGCGCAGCGCGGGCCGCCAGTCGTGCATCGACCGCGCCTCCATGAGCCGGTCGAACGCCCGCCCCGCCTCATCGATGCTGATGAACTCGTTTGCCTCCAACCCGAGGGCGTTGCCCTTACGCAGCGGCAGGATCAGCTTCAGCTTGCCCGCGCCGATCACGTCGGCGATCTGGTACGTGAACGGAAGCGCGTGCAGCGTCGAGCGGTACACAACCGCCGACAACGACAGCGACAACCCCGCGTCCATAAACGCCCGCACCCCGGACATCACCTGGTCGTAGTCACCACGCACCCGGTTGGTCGTGGCGCGTGGCCCCTCCAACCCGACGTTGACAAACGCCACCTTGCCCACCATCGACTTCGCGTGCTGCAACCCTCGGGTGGCGTTCGTCGGGATACCAAGGATGAAGTCCTGGCTGTACATGTCCACGATCTCGCCGAAGTCCCTGCGCAGCAACGGCTCCCCGCCGGACAGGAACACCCGGCCCACACCGGCCAGGTTGGCGCGGATCGTGTCCAACTCCGCCAACGTCGGGTCGGGAAGCTGCAACGTCTCCGAGCAGAACGAGCAGTCGAAGTTGCACCGCTTGGTGATCTGAAGAATGACCGACAGCGGCACCGTCGCCGCCTCGGTAAGCTCCTCGATGCTCGCCGTGCCGGTCACGGCGAAGTGGTGCCCGGCGGTGAACGCCACCGGCCCGGTCGCCTGCGGAGGCGACGCGGGAGGGACGGTTGGCATACCCAGCATGGTCATGGTCAATGTCTCCCTTGCTCCAAGGGTGGTCGGGACAGCGCCCGACCGGACCGCAAAAGGCGTGAGTCGATCGGCGAGAAAGTCACATCCGTTGCCGCGCACGAGACACCGCGACTCCCGGGGGGCCTCGCTCCCGGGGCACCGGGCGTCCCGGCTCCCGGCTCACCGCCGGCCCCGCGCTTCCTCGCGCCGCCCCGGCCAGTGCCCACGCGCGCTCATGCATCGCATCGGGGTGTGCGCCGTGGCGGATCATCGTGCTCCCGCTCGTATAGCCAGCCCTCGGCGTCCAACGGCGCAAGACGCCCGCCGACCGCGTAGCCGACGTGCTCCGGTTGCGCCGGCCCGTGGTCCTGTTCGGTCGCCGGAACGGGGCCGGGTTGCCGTGCCTGATCGGCTACCGGTCCGGCGGGTGTGGGGAGAGCGCGTCGGCTGTCATACCAGTGGGGGTCTTCCCCGGCCGCCGCGATGACCGATGCGGCGAACGCCCGCACAGGGCACGGGGTCGGTCTGCCGCATCTCGCGCACGCCTCGGCCGTGGTGCCGTAGTGACGCTGGTACAGCTCGATCGCGGTGACGTGGGTCAGGGTGCCGCGCAGACTGGGAATCGGTCGATGCATTGCGGTCCCCTCTTCCGTCTCGGCCCGTGGTGGTCAGGGTGTCGGTGGTGTCTGGTCCTCGTGAGCCATCGACGTGCCGGTGGACCTACCTGCCTTTGGTCGGTCGTCCTGGCGGTGAGGAGGGTCGTGAGGGTTGTCGAGAAGTAGCCGGAAGCGGGCCTTGGAGTCGGTGTCGGCGAGGGTGAGGGCTTGGTCCAACACCGACTGCGCCGCGAGCGTCGGGGTTGCGGGGGTGGTCCGGTGCTCCCAGGCAGTGATGGCTGCCGGGGTCAGGCCGAGGTGTTCGGCGAACGCGCGCACGCTCATCCGTAGTGCTTCGCGCAAGGCGTGGATCTCGCGTCTGGTCCACCGGCCGACAACGGTCGGCCCGCACCCTTCGCACTGAGTTGGGGAGGCGGTACAGGTTGAGGTGAGTGGCGCCGGCTGCGTAGTGGGCAACTGGCGTTCCTGGTCGCGGGCCAGTTCGGTCTGGGCGTGGAAGTCGCGCATGAGTGCGTGTGCCTGGTCGTAGACGGCCAGCAGTGCTCCGTGTGCGCCGAGGGTGGCGTCCGCGTTTTGCCAGAAGCGGCGGGTGGTGTTGTCTCGGCCGCTCTCGACGTTGGCGATTTGGCTGCGGGAGTAGAGGATGCGTGCGGCGAGGTCGACCTGTGTCAGCCCGGCGGCGGTGCGCCAGTGGGCCAGGTGTCGGCCGAGGTCCTTGCGCGCGTCAGCCACCTGAGCGGGGGTGATTCCGCCCGCCGTGCTGATTCGGCGCGGTGCGGTCGGAATGTGCCGACGCTGGGGCCGTGTAGGCGGTGTAGGGGTCATCGTGACTGCCCCCGCTGCACGATCGAGTACACCCGGGCTCCACCGGCCACCAACGGCGCATCGCCCACGGCCGAAGTGACTTCCGCAGACACGGCATCAGCGGGGTCGATCAGCACTCGGACCCGCCCGGCCACGATCGCGACATGGCCGGGCGGCACGGCGTCGTGGCACACGACGGTGGCCGCAGCCTTCCCGTGCACGCTGATCTGCACCATCGCCGTTTCCGTAGTCATGGCCAACGGCTCGCCGACATTCGGCCCCGCAAGGGTGGCTGCTGGAGGCAGGGCGACAGTCGCCAGCGTCGCCGGGCCGACATCGGATACCGCCACCGGAGATGGCTCCAGGAGTGGGGGCGGCTCGGCGGAAGCGACGTCGGGATCGTCGGCGTGGCCCTGGATGATGAAGAAGCCGAGTTCGGCGTCCGTGGCCTTGTCCAACACCGCGCGCAGCGCTGTTCGGTAGTGCGCGGACGGCCAGCGGGTCTGGCCGCGCTCCAGGTTGCCGATGTAGTGGCCCGCGATGGCGAAGCGTCGACCGAAGTGCTCGTACAGGTAGGCGTTGACCGCGTCGGCCAACTCCTGGCGTGACAACGGCCGACCCGAGCCCGTGGGAGACCGCAGTGCCAGTCGTGCTGCCCGCAGCAACTCGTTCGGTCCCGGTTGATACGCCATGAAGGATGTTCCGTTCCTTGTTCGGTGATTGTTGGGGCAGAAGCGACGGACGGGCGGGTGGTTCGACGGGTGCGACGACCGTGCGAAGCTGGACCTCGGCCCCGACCTACCCAGGGTTTCTGTGCGCTGGGCGCAACCCGCGACTTCGGTGCTCGGCAGCCGTCACGGTCGGCATGTCAGCTCGCCGTCCTCGTTGACAGCCAACCGAAGTCACCCTGCTTGGTGCCCATCAGTTCCGGCCGTGTCGCGCCCGGCTGTCGTCGGGGCAGCCGCGCCGACAGCAGGAACACCTTGGCTGCCGCTTCGTGCTTCGCGCACGGTCCGAGTACCTTGCACGCCACACATAGCCCGTCACCGCTGGACACCGCGTGTCGGTCCAACATCGCTTGCGCATGGTCGATCTGCTGACCGCCGTGATAGGTAGCCATGTCACGAGCCCTCGTGCTCGTGGCGGGGCAGGCGAATCTGACCATCGATCGGCCCCACCTGTATGAGCAGCCTGCCGGTGCTGTGCTTGCAGGCAGGCCCGTGGACCTCGGTCACGTCGCTGACCATGAACGTGATCATCGGCGGTGCCCGGCAATCTTGTGGAGAAGATCGCTGGTCGTCGCGCCGCAGCGCGGACACCACCGACTCTTGACCTTGAATGACCAGAGCCCTGCGAGGTAGCCCGCCAGCAACGCGGCGAGCGTGGCTCCGAGCAACATGCAGCATCAACCCCCTTCGCAGATCAGGGGGCCAGAGCGGACGGGCTTGCAGCTGAACCGCCCCGGCCTGCCGTCTGGGCCAGATCAAGACAAGTCTGCGTGAAACGCCCAACTGTGCCGTGAGAGCCCAACGGGATCAGGATGGCACGCACATCCGTAGGATACAAGTTTGTGGATCACGCAAACTTGTAGGACACAGAACCGGGGATCGGGACCAGTCATGATCACCTGGTTGCACCCCACCGATCGTGTAGCGGACGATGGACAGCGTGACGACGAGGCATGGGCCTACGCTGCGTGCGCAGTGGTTGGGTCAGCAGATCAAAGAAATCCGCGAAGGTGCCGGAATCACCCTGAAGCAGGCGGGCGAGTATCTGGAGCGTGACCCGTCGACCGTGAGCCGGTTCGAGTCAGCCGAGTACCCCATCCGGCGTGCCGATCTACTCGCCCTGCTGGACTTCTACTCGGTCAGCGACCAACGACGCCGCGCGGGACTGCTGACCTTGCGGGAGGAGGTGTGGCAGAAGGGCTGGTGGGACGGCTTCGCCGATGCGGTGGATCGACGGTTCATCGACTACGTGTGGCTGGAGTCCCGCGCCCAGGCGATCCACTCGTTCGATGGCACCCTCCTGCCTGGCTTGCTCCAGACCAGTCCGTACGCCGAGGCGGCGATTCGTGCAGCCGATCCGGACCTTGGAGACGAGCAGGTCATGCGGGCGGTTGAGCTTCGGATCATGCGTCAGCAAGTGCTCACCGGCGACGAGCCGACGCAGCTTCACGCGATCCTCGATGAGGCCCTGTTGCTGCGCACGGCCCTCAAGCCCGAGGCGATGCGTGATCAGCTTCGACACCTCAGCGAGTGCGCCCACAGGCCGAACATCGAGATCCGGGTACTACCATTCAAAGCGGGTGCACACGCCAGCCCGGCGGGCGCGTTCAAGGTGTTCACGATGGTGGAGCCGTACCCCGATGTCGCGTACACCGAGACGCTCGGCGGCGCGATCTACGTCGAGACCCCAGGCGCTGAGCGGTTCGTCCAGACGTACGATCGGTTGCAGCGTGTGACCTTGACACCGGAAGAGTCAGCCGAGCGCATCTCGGCAGCGACAGAGGAGATAACGTGAAGGCAGCAGAGACGCACGCGCCGGGCCGTCCGGACCTAGCGGGCGTCGCCTGGCACATCAGCACCAAGAGTGACAACGGTGGCGCGAGCTGCGTCGAGGCTGGGCCGCTCGCCGATGGAAGCGGGCGAGTCGCCGTGCGGCACAGCCACCACCCCGACGGCTCCGTGATCATTTACACCCGGGCCGAGTGGGAAGCATTCGTTGGCGGGGTCCGCGAGGGCGAGTTCGACTTCTTCGACTAGGCACACGCCGTGACCGGCTGAGACGACAGGACGGACGGGCGACTCCCATCGCATAGGGGGTCGCTGTTTGCTATCTACCTGCTGCTACCAACAGTTATGTCGTCGTCGCAAGAGCATCAAGGCAAGTGGGGTACCCCTGATCCAGGGGTACCCCACTTGATCGATGTCTCACGGTCGGCTGGAGGTTATCCGGGAGGTCTCGGCGAGCGAACTCCCCGCCGCCGACGGGCCGCCCGCATCATCAGCTCCGGTCCGGAACAGGTGCGGACACCCGCCGACATTCGGTCGACGAAGGTTGACCCCGCCCCACTACTCCGCTCAGGGTCCTTCCTTCGTGTTCCTGGTCGCTCCTGCGGGCTGGCCGTTGACGCCGGAAGTCAACGGAACCTGCTCTGCCCTCAGAGCTTTCAGCAGCAGTGACGCGCGTTCGTTGGATACGCCGAGCCCGTTGTCGCGCATCGCGTCGACCAACCGGTCACGTGACAGGGGACGTCCCGTAGCCGCAAGCGCCGCGCGAGCCGCCCGTGCGGCCGGAAGCAGGTGCGCCACCGGACGCACGTCCAACGGCGCGGGGGCGGACGCCGTGTCGCTCGACCGCCCCGGCATGGACCCGGTGCCCTCTGCCGTCCTTCCGGTCGCGGACGGGCCTTGGAGCCCGATCAAGTCGTCCGCGGCCGGACCGGCGAGCGGTCCGCTGTCCGGGCCAGTCTGCGGGACCGTCCCGGGGACGACAGGACGATCGGCGGCCGTCCGCTGATCGTCTTCGCCGTGGTCGATCATGCTGAACAGCAGCTTGACCGAGACGAGCATCGACAGCGCCGGCCAGCCGGCCAGGACTTTGCCGATCACGCTGTCACCGCCGACCGCGACGTTCGCGGCCAGGCTCGCGGCGGTGCCGACCACCAACGCGACCCACGGCAACCAACCCGTCCGCCGTCCCGCACGCCGCTGCACCACCATGTACAACGCGGCGACGATCTCCAACCCGTCCACACTGATCGGGAACGCGAACGCCTTCCACCCATCCTGATCGTGTTCGGTCGCCAACTCGTGCATGTGCGCGAACGAGATCGTTCCCGCGACGACGGCCAACCCGGCGACGAACACCACGGTCACGGCCGTCAAGATCCGATCCGTACGGCTCCTCACCACGACCACCCACCATCGGCCTCGGCCTCGGTCGTGAGCAGCCGCAGCGCGGACAACACCTGGGATGCGTCCTGCGCCGCCATCGCGATCTCGGTATCGCCGTGCCGGATACGCAGGTAGGTGTCGCACGGCCACGGAGCGACAGCCTGCGTCAGAAACGCCTCGCCGGCCTGCGGCGAGAGGGCGATCACCGTGGTCAGGTCGAGGCGGATCGGCGCTGACCGGTGCTCACCGCTCCGAAACCCGTCAGCCTGACTCGCCGGATCGGCCGTACACCGCGAACGGTCACACCAGGCGGGATGACGCGGCTCGGCTGGGGTGCGGCGGCCCGCCGGCGTGGGTTGGCCTTCTGAACGCTGCGACCAACTCATCGGGCCACCTCCTCAAGGGAGGAAGGTGCCGCAGACGGTACGAACGCGGCGGCGACCGGGTCCACGATTCCTGGTCGTGTTGGGCCGCCACCGCCAACCGGTACCCAATCAAAACGGACTACATGTGACGAAAATAGGGTGTCAAATGCCGGTATAGGGCTTGCCGGCCCTAGCCATGCATGGCAACTAGACGGTGAACGTTCGGGTGTGAACAACGCGGCTTGATATGATCGTTGTCCACGTAGACGATCCGTGCCTCGGGCGCGACGCTCTGGGCGACCTCGTGAGTGTTCTGCATGGTGGGCAGGCCGGTGCCGATGTCCAGGAACTGCCGGATGCCCGCCTCGGCGGCCAGGTGGCGCACGGCACGGATGAGGAACCGGCGGGAGTGCCGCGCCATGAGGACGATCTCCGGGTAGACCTCGGCCACGGCGTCGCCGGCCGCCCGGTCGGACTGGAAGTTGTCCTTGCCGCCCATCCAGTAGTTCCAGATCCGCGCGGCGTGCGGCACCTCGGGCTGGAGCTTCGCGGTGAGTTCGGCATCCGGGCTGGCCATGCCTGACTCCTATCGGAGGGGTCGGTGGGTCTAGATCGACATCGTACCCACGGCACGTCCACTGTCGACGACCTAGCGCCGGTTGCCGGCACTTGTCAGGCTGTCTGGTCATGGACGCTGTCGCCACGCAGTTGCCCGCGCTACTCGGTGTGCTCGTCGGTACCGTCGGCACGATCGTCGCCACGTCGCTCGCCGACCGGTCACGATGGCGGCGGAACCAGACAGTGCGCTGGGACGAGCGCCGGCTCGACGCGTACGCCGAGTTCGCCCGGGCGCTCAAGGAGGTGCACACGATCGCCGGCCGGTTGATCGGCGGCTACCGCGATCGGGACGCCGAACTCGCCGCGCTGGCCGAGGCCGACTTCCGGCACACGCTCGCCTGGGAGAACGTCCTGCTGCTCGGCGACGGGCCCGCGGTGACCGCGGCGCGGGCGTGGCGGGACGCGGTGTGGGACATCGAGCGCCTCGCCCGCGACCGGTCGACCGACCACCAGCTGCCGGACCTGCTGCACCGGGCCAACGAGGCACGGGACCGCTTCTACGACGCGGCGCGCGGCGGCCTCGGGGTCGGTGGGGGGTCGGTGGCCCAGGCCGCCCTGCTGGTGAGCAGGATCAGGCCCGAGCCCCGTGCCCCGCACGCCGGCACTGCTACCGACCACTGACCCGACCGGCTCAGATCGGGTGGGCGGGTTCGTCGGCTCGGGTCTGGTGGGCGGCGGGCTCGTCGGCTCAGGGCTGGTGGGCGGGCTCGTCGAGGATGGCGCTGAAGCGCTCCTCGGCCAGGTCGAGCTGTTCGAGGATGTGTTGTTTCACGGGCGCGGACAGGGGAGTGTCGGCGCGGGTGACCAGGTCGCGGTACACCGGCACCAGCGGACGGTACTTGCGGGCCGAGGACTCGACCTTCGGGCCGACAGAGTGGATCACCCCGACGCCGTTGTCGGTGAAGTCGGAAACCTTGATCACCCGGGCCCACGGTTCCCGTTCGAGGCTGGCGGCGACGTGCTCGTGGTACTGCTGGTGGCGGTCCCGATCCGGATCCCACGGCGGGTTGGTGACCGCCGCGACCAGGCGCGCCACCCGGGGACCGAACCGATCGGCGAGCACGGCCAGAGCTGCGGCGGTTGGGTCGGCGGCGAGCGGGTCGCCGGCGGGCGGGTCGGCGGCCAACTCGGCGGGGTGGTCCTCGACGGCGTCGTGCAGCAGGCCGGCGACGATCACGTCGATGTCGCGTACCTGGTAGTGGTGCATCATCCGGATCGCCACCCGGAGCAGGTGGTTGAGGTAGGGCTCCCGGGACCGCCGGTCGTCGCGGTGCAACCGGGCGGCCAGGTCCAGCGCCTCGTCGAGGCGGCGCCGGTCGTCGGCGTCGAACGTCTCGCTCTCCAGCCGGAACCGCTCCCGCAGGCCGGCCTCGCCGTGCATCTCGGTGATCGCGTGCATCGGCATGGTGGCCAGGTACGGCGGCAACTCCATGCGTCTCTTATATCCGATCTCCCCCACCTTCCGGTGGACCGGCGCTGCCCGCCGCCGTCGGCGGCTGAGAGGATCTGCCCAAGCTGGACGGCACTGTCGTCCTGGTGGCCGACAACGAGTGGATCGCCCTCCCCAGCCCTCTGCTCCCTGAGCGTGGCACTGTGGCTGCTCGACACGCCGGCGCGTGAACAGCCACACCGCCACGTTGAGACACACACCTCAAGGGACCAGGGCGCGCCATAGCAGATCGTGGTGGGCGATGGGGATTGTCCACAGCGGGCCTGTCGTCCACAGGTGTGGCGCTTCGCCGTTGTGGGACCTTGGCGCTGGGCGGCACGGTCGGTGGCATGGACGCAGTGTTGGCGGAACTCGTGGAGCGCGGCCACGGCCTGGTGACCCGATCCGTCGTCGAGCAGGTCGTGCCGGAGTGGATCCTGCAACGGGCGTGCACCGACGGTGATCTGGTGCGGGTGCTCCCCGAGGTGTTCGCGGCAGCGCACCTGCTCGACGATCGGAGCGTCCCGCCGCTCACCCGGATCGGCCCGGCTCTCGGCCGTCGTGCGGTCTCCGCCTGGGTACGCGGGCGCGGCGCGCTCAGCCACCTCACCGCCCTCGATATCTGGGGGCTGCGCCGACAGCTGCCCGGGGAACTGCTGCACGTGAGCACGCCAGCCGCCAGCGGCCTGCGGAACCGGCCCGGAGTGCGGGTCCACCGGCGCCGTCGCCTCACCCTCGGCCCACCGTCGGTGGTGGTACGACGAGGGCTGCCGGTGACCAACATCGAGCGGGCCCTCGTCGACTCCTGGCCGATGCTTTCCCTGGGCGAGCAGCGAGCGCCGATGATCAGGGCGGTCAACGATCGGCTGACCACCCCGGGGCGGTTGCGGGCGGCGCTCGACGGCACGGCGAGGCTGGCTGACCGAGTCGCGCTGCGTACGCTGCTGACCCGGCTCGCCGAGGGCTGCCGCAGTCCGTTGGAGATCTGGGGGCACGAGCGGGTCTTCACCGGCCCCGGAATGCCGGCGTTCCAGCGGCAGGCGCGCATCACGATCGGGCACCGCACCATCTACCTCGACCTGTTCGCCGAGCCGGAACGCGTCAACATCGAACTCGACGGCGCCACCACCCATGGCGACCCCCGCCAGCGCGAGATCGACCTGCGCCGCGATGCGCAACTGGCTACCGTCGGCATTTTGGTCGTCCGTTTCGCCCATCGTCGGCTCGTGCGCGAGCCGGAGGTCGTACGCCAAGAAACCCTCGCCATCCTGGCCAGCCGCCGACCCCGGTGATCCCCAGAACGACGCACTCGTAATGCGTAGGGAGATCGGAACAGGCGTGAGTGGTCTTATGCTCTACCCGACCCTCCAGACGGGTGGACGAGGAGAGGCGGCGCGTGACTGTCGGGTACCGGATGGCCAGATCTCGACGCCTCCTGCTGCCGCTTGTCGTCGCCGTTGTTGTCGGCGCCGTGGGCATGCTCGGCGTGTGGCTGCTGCGCGACGGCCCGCGATCCGAGGGCCGTCCCGTGTGGCTGGTGTTCACCTCCGTCGCGGCGCAGGTCTCCGTGCAGGGCAGGCAGGAGGAACGCTGCGTTGAGGCGGTGGCGCTGGGCGAGTGCCTGCCCGTCATCCGGGTCTTGCAGGAGCCGGATGAGCCGCTGCGCGCGATCTCGCTGACCGGGGTCGTCTCGACCGGGGTGGTGCTGCTGTACTGGGGCTGCCGAGAGGGGGCCGGTGTCGAGGTCTGCACACCGCTGCCGCAGGGGCCGGAGGACGTGGTGTGCGTGACCACGTCCAGCCTGGAAGACGTGACCGGGAAAGCGACCTGCGCCGAGTTCAGCAAGCCGGTACCCGGAGCGGCTGACCGCACCGAGGTGGTCACGTTCGCGCCGGTGGACGCCGACGGCGCCGCGGCTGACGGTTACCGCGTCACCGACGCCGGTGAGAGATACAAACTGGACGATTGCTCGCCCGCGTACGCCGCCACCGCGCCGGACATCGTGTCGTGCTTTCCGTTCGCGCTCGGCGCGCACGCCTGCTGGGTCGAGGCGAGCCGCGAGACGGTGCTCTGCGGAATGCCGGGCAGCAACGAGCTGCGCCGGCATGCGGTGCGGAAGAAACCGGGCCGGATCGAGCCACCCGCGGAAGATCAGCGCCAGCCTCTGGTGATCGAGCTTCGAGACGGCACGAGGTGCACGATGCGGTGGGGCGGCCCGCACCCGCCGCTGCCTGATCAGCTCACCGCCCGCTATCACTGCGGGGACCATGGCATTCTCGTGCAGCGGCTGGAGGCGCCACTGTGGGTCGAGGCCGACCCGTTCTGGACGGTGGAGATTCTTCGGCTTGCCGATGTGCAGCAGGGCGACGCCGCGCCGCTCCGGCACGAGGTCGCGTTTCTGCACTACGCGGGCCGCCCGTAGCGCGTGGGCTACTTCAGCTCAATGATCTTCGGATTGAGGCCCCGATCCGTGCTGTACCGCGCGCCGTACTTCGGCACCGCCAGCCAGCCGATCGTGCGCAGCGCCTCACCCGATCCCAGGTCTACGACCATCGTCTCCTGGCGGCCGTCCTGGGTCACCTCCAGCACCAGTTCCCACTCGTACAGCACCGGTCGATTGGTCGCGCCGATGACCTCGAAGACCAGCGGCTCCCCCTCCGCTGCGAACCGGTTCTCCACGTCGGTGAAGTGCCGGCGGGTCGGATTCCCCCGCTCGTCCACGGTGACGGCGTTCTTGTCCGCCGAGTCCAGGTCGAGGTAGACCACGTCGACCGGCCCGCCGCCCTCTGGCGGAATGTTGAACAGCGTGCCGTCGGGCGCGGGCCGCTCTCCCCGCACCACGGCCCGCATGGAGTCGATGTGCACGGGCTGCTTCCGGTTACCGGTGAGGGTGACCCGGTAGCGCGACACGGAGACGCACTCCGGGCTGCAATTCTCGCCGACCCGCATGCCGCCGAGTGAGGTCATGGCCTCGCTGGTCACCGCGTGCTGCTGCTCAAGACTGGGAGTGGGCTGCCCGGGCTGCTGGTGGTAGAACGAGAACGCCTCGACCGGCAGCTTCTCCGGGAACACCCACCGCGCGCCGTCGTCGGCCTCGTGGTATGCCTCCCGGACGCTGACGTGGAACGGTGCCTCGCCCAG
Organism: Micromonospora sp. WMMD1082; assembly: GCF_029626175.1. Classification (NCBI taxonomy): domain Bacteria; kingdom Bacillati; phylum Actinomycetota; class Actinomycetes; order Micromonosporales; family Micromonosporaceae; genus Micromonospora; species Micromonospora sp. WMMD1082. Next base: position 5,524,926 of record NZ_JARUBM010000002.1, read on the forward strand.
CACCAGCGGGTCGGTCGCGCCCTCCTCACGTTGCTTGAGCAACGGCGTGAACGCGTACGTTAAGGACACGCCGATGAGCGCCAGGAGCACGCCGAGCGCGAGGGCGTTGAAGGTCTGCCGTCGAGTGGAAAACTCATTGCTCACGCCGCCGTGACCCCCTGTCGGAGAGCTTCTCGCTACATCAATACCACCGGTTGGCGACCCGCCACGCTAGTGGCGAGGCTGGCGGACGTCCCGGCCGCCACGACGTACTCAAGGAGCCTGTCCGGTTCGCCTGTCTGTGCTGCGTTCATCGTGGTGCGATGCGGGCGGCGAGGTCGAGGGCGGCTCGGATCGGGTCGTCGGCCCAGCGGCTGGCGAACACGTCGTACAGGTGCCAGCCGGCGCGGGTGAGGGTGCGCTGCCGTTCCAGGTGGGCGGCGACCCCGTCCGGGTGCACCGCGCAGAGCAGCCCGACCGCGTCCGCGTCGTCGCCGACGCACAGGTCGACCCGCCACCGGCCGACGGGGTAGCCGGGCCGGACCGCCAGCCCGATCCGGGCCAACTCGACGGCGAGCGCGCGCGACCACGGGTCCGGCCCGGCGGCGTCCGGCTCGGGCCCGGGCGGCGGCTGGTCGGCGTACCGGAGGTAGTCGCCGACGATGCCCTCGGGGGCGCGCAGCGAGGTGACCACCGTGAGATGCCTCCGGGCCCGGGTGACCAGGACGTTGAACAGATTCGGCTCGGCCAGGAAGCGGTGCCGGGCCGGCGGGTCGCCGTCGACCAGCCCGAGTGAGGCGATCACCACGTCGGCCTCGCTGCCCTGGAACGCGTGCACCGTTCCCGTGCGCAGGGCCAGCCGTTCGATCTCGTCAACGTCGTACGCCGACAGTAGCGCCGCCTCCACCGCGTCCGCCTGCGCCCGGAACGGGCTGATCACCGCGACGCCGCCCGGGGGTGGTTGGGCCGCCAACGCGCGGACCAGGTCGAGTACCGCGTCCACCTCGGCCTGGTTGACGCCGTCGACCACGACGGCGTCGGCGACCGGCACCACGTCGATGGCGTCGGTCCGCTCGTTGCGCGGATGCCGGGTGACCAGCATCAGCCGGCCGTCGTAGAACCGCCGCGCGGAGAACCCGATCAGATGCGGGGTGGACCGGTAGTGCTCACCGAGCCAGGTGACCGGCGCGGCTCCGGCGGCCACGTCGAAGGCGCTGGACCGCCGGACGTCGAGCCGGTCGGCGTAGCGCTCCAGGCCGTGCCGGCGCAGCGCGGCGGCCACGTCCACGTCGGCGACGAAGGACACGAACCGCAGCTGTCGTGGATCACCGGCGACCAGCGCGTGTCGTGCCCGGGCGAGCACCGGGGCGGCCCGCAGCTGGTCGATGTGCGCCGCCTCGTCGAGTATCACCAGGTCGAACATGCCGGCCACCGGCGGCAACAGGTCCTCGACGTCGGCCACCGTGCCGACCCACAGGGGCAGGGCCCGCACCAGGGCGTCGGCGTTCAGCCCGGCGAGCAGTTCCCGGCGGCGGTTGCGCCCGGCCCGCAGGGCGGTGCCCAGACCGTTGGCGGCCCGCCGGGCCGGCGCCGTCCACCGGCGCGCGCTGGTGGCCTGGTGCCGCAGGGCGGTGCCGACCGCGTCGGCGAGTGCGGTGTCCGCCTCGGCCAGCCCGCGCCAGGCGGCCGTCAGGTCCGTACCGCCGCTGGTTGGACAGTCGCGCGGCGGCGCGCACGGTGTCCGCGGCGTCCACCGCGGCCCGCAGCCGTTCCATCGGTACGCCGGGGGCGGCGCCGGTCAGCCGTCGGAGCCGCCGGGCGGCGTGCGCGCGCCGCAGGCTCCGCCACCAGCCGTCCCCGTCGCGACTCGCGCCGTCCAGGGCGGCGCGGATCGCGGCCAGGTCGGCGCCCGGCTCGAACACCGCCGGAGCATCGTGGCTCAGGGCGGGCAGCAGCGGCTGCCAGCCGGGTAGGGCGGCGGCGAGTCGTTCCAGTTCCAGGGTCGCCACGATCCCGGCCCGAACGGCGCTGACGCGGTCCCGGGCGGCCGCCACGGCGGCGGCGTCCGCGCGCAGCCGTGCGTCGTCCACGCCGGCTGGCACCCCGCCGGTCAGGTCGGCGGCGATGGCTCCGCGCCGCTCGGCGTCGCCGAAGAGCACCGGGGGCGGCCCGGGGTGCCGGCGCAGCAACTCGCCCAGCACCTCAGCGGCGTGTACCGACTGGGTCGCCACCAGCACCGACCCGCCCCGGCCCACGGCGTCCAGCGCGGCGGCGACCAGGGCATGGCTCTTGCCGTTGCCCGGCGCGCCGGAGACCACCACCACGGGTTCGGTCCGGACCCGTCGGACCACCTCGCGTTGTGCGTCGTTCAGCGGCAGCGGCGACAGGACGTCGTCGGTCCCGCCGTTGACGGGGTCGCCCGTGGCGTCGGCCGTGGGGTCGGCCGTGGTGCCGCTCGTGCCGAGGTAGAGCCGGCTCAGCGCCGTGTCCGGCAGTCCGGGACGGCCCGCCCAGCCGCGCAGGGTGTCCCGGAACCGGCCGGCGGACACGTCGCGGCTGACGAAGATCGCGGCGGCGGCGACGGCGGTGAGGACGGTGTCGTCGACGCTGCGGGGCGGCCGCGGTACGACCGCGTCCACCGTCAGCCCGGCGGCCTCGGCCGCCGTGGTTATCCACCCGGCGGTGTCGGTCGCGGTCAGCCAGCCGGGTCCGGCGAGCCCCGGCGCGGCCTCCAGTCGGGCGGCGAGGTCCCGGTCCTCGATCAGCGGGGTCAGTTCGAGGTCTCCGGCGGGTTCGACCCAGTAGCCGCGACGGTGCCGCTCCAGGCGCACCGGCTGGGCCAGCAGCGGCAGGCGGATCCGCCGCCGGGCGCCGTCCACGTCCGCCCCGCCGACCAGGAAGACCAGGCCACGGCGGAGGATGCGCTCGTCACGGTGCAGCGCGTCCAGTGCCGCCAGACGGTCCAGCCGGGCTCCGCGCGGGCCTCGGTCCGGCTCGGAGAGCCAGACCAGTGGTCGCCCGGTCCCGGAGACGTCGAAGATCCGCTCGGCGCCGGCCGGAGCCAGGTCGGCGAGCGCGGTGAGAATGGCCGCCGCGTGCATCGCCCGCAGATTCTGCCGTACGACGGCGAGGCCGAACGCGGGCCCACGTTCCGTGGCCGGCCCGGCCGGCCCCGGCCGGCGATCGGTACCTGCCCGGCACCCCCTTGCTCTGCTTCACTGGACGCATCGCTTCCGGGGCGCTGCCGGTGCGTGGGTTGAAGCAGAGCAAAGGGCGTACAGCGGGAGGTGGGTGGGCCGTCAGGGCTGACGGTCCCACCCACGGGTCCGGCGTCGGCGGGTACGCCGGCGCACAGCCGCTAGCTGGCGTACGTCTCGAACTCGGCGACCCTCGGCGTGCCGGTCGAGCTGGTGATGTCGAAGGTGACCTTGCGCAGCGAGGTTGCCGCGAAGGTGATGACGCCGGCGCCGGTGCCGGAGGCCAGGACGGCGCCGTTGTCGTGGTTGAGGACCCGCCAGTTCCGGATGTTGCCGGTGGCGCCGGAGGCCTCACGGATGTTGATCCTGGACACGGTGGTGGCGGAACCCCACTTGATCGAGATCTGGCCGGTCGCGCCGCTCGGTGACCAGGCGGTGTTCATGTTGCCGTCGCGCACGTCGCCGTAGCTGGTGCCGCTGGCCTTGCTGGAGCCGTCGGAGTCGGCACCGATGCTCAGGTTGGTGCCGCTGGGCTGGCTCGGCGTCGGCGTGGGGTTGCTGGTCGGCGGGGGAGTGGTGGGGTTCGGCGGCGGCGTGGTGCTGGTCGGTCCGGCGGTCGGGCTCTGCGGCGTGCAGTTGCCGTTCGAGGTGCGGATGCCCCGGTTGGCGCCGGCCGTCTGGCTGACGATGCTCGGCACGCAGCTGGCCGCGTCGAGGCTGTACGAGTACGGGATGCTGACGCTGGTGTTCGACTGCGGGTTGGGGCCGGCCGGGTTGGTGTCGCCGCTGCGGGACGACCAGGTCACGTTGTCGAAGATGTTGCCGTTGACCTGCCAGTAGCCGGCCTGGTTGGTGTAGAAGGTGCCCAGCACGTCCTTGGAGTTCTGGAAGTAGTTGTTGTCCACCCTGGCCTGTGCACCGGCCCGGGAGTTGATGCCGGACTCGTTGAGCCGTACGTAGTGGTTGTTGTAGATGTGCGCGACGCCGCCGCGCAGCAGGGGCGCGCGGGAGTCGATGTTCTCGTACAGGTTGTGGTGGAACGTGACGTAGCCGTTCGACAGGTCGCTCTCGCTGGACCCGATGAGCCCGCCACGGCCGGAGTTGCGCAGGATGCTGTAGGACAGCGTGACGTACTGGGTGTTGTTCTTCAGGTCGAAGAGACCGTCGAACCCCTGCGATTCACCACCGGAGGCCAGCAGCGTGACGTGGTCGACCCAGACGTTGCGGACGTTGGCCTCCATGCCGATGGCGTCGCCGCCGTTGGACGTGGGCGAGCCCGACTTCTTGACGTTCCGGACGGTCACGTTCTGAATGATGATGTTGCTGGCCTCGCGGATGTGGATGCCGATCTGGTCGAAGATCGCCCCGTTGCCGACGCCGAGGATCGTGACGTTGCTGATCTGCTTGAGTTCGATCACGTCGGCGGCGGTGTTGCAGCTCGACCCCGACACCTTGGTGGTGTTGCCGTGGTTGATGGTTCCCTCGACCTGGATGATGATCGGGGTGCTGCTGCTGGCCCGGCCGCAGAGGGCGGCGTGGATCTGGGTTCCGGTGGTGGCGCGTACGGTCTGCCCGCCCGTACCGCCGGTGGTGCCACCGTTGCGGGTCGCGAAGCCGGTGGCGCTGCCGACCGCTGCCGACGCCTGCGGTGTCGTCAGGGCCACGCATACCGCGGCTCCCATGGCGGTGGCGGCCAGCCCGGCCAGGAGTCGCAGTGCGACTGGTCGTCTCATCCTCGTCTCACCTTCCTTGTTATCGGTGGTGGTGCTGCGATGCCGTGATGGGGTTTCCGGCCGGGGCTACAGCGGCAGGCGGTCGGCGCCGGCGAGCGGGCCGACCACGAGCGGCACCAGCGGCGCGGGTAGCACCGGCCCGTGGCGCAGCGTCGGCGTCCAACCGGCGTCGGGGCTCAGATCCGGGTCGTGTACGGCGTTGTAGGCGGCCACCAGGTCCACCGGGCGGGGCAGCCCGCCGGCCGGGTCGACCCAGTTGCCCCGGGTGGTGATGGCGGTGCCGTCCCAGTCGTAGAGCAGGTCGGCGGCGCTGATGCCGGTGCCGAGCACGAAGTGGTTGTTCTCCGCGTACACGGCGGACTGCACGCCGACGCCGATGGCGTACTCGAAGCCGTCGCCGCCGAGCCGGTAGGCGTTGTTGTAGACGTCCACCCGGCCGAAGCGGACCCGGGGCAGCCGCTGGAGCCCGCCGTCGAAGAGGTTGTGGTGCAGGGTGACGTCGAGCCGGCCGACGTCGGGGCCGACGGTGTTGGACGAGCCGATCAGCATCAGCTTGTCCCGGCCGACGAACCGGTTCCAGGAGGCGGTGACCAGGCTGGCGGTGTGGGTGATGTCCAGCGAGCCGTCGTGCACCTGGTAGGGGCGCCCGAAGTAGGTCGGCTGGGCGCTGTCGGGGTTGTCGCCGTCGGTGAACGTGTTGTGGTCGATCCAGACGTTCTCGCTGCGCCGCACCGAGACCTGGTCGTACTGCGAGTTCCAGTTGCCGGTCTCGCCGTCGGTGGGGGACCACGCCGGGAAGCAGTCCCGGGCGTCGTCGAAGGTGATGTTGCGGACGATGACGTTCGGGGCCCGGTCGATCATCAGGGTGAGGCCGGTCAGCCGCGCCCCGCGCAGCCCGACGAGGGTCGTGTTCGGGCCGACGTTGATCTGGGTCTGCCGGGTCTGGTTGGTCACCGACCGCACCCGGGCCTCCTCCACCGGCCCGCTCGGTGCCACCCGGCCCCACACCGCCGGGTCGTACGCGGCCAGGTAGGTCTCCAGGGAGTACCCGGGGTCGGCGAGGTCGGTGCAGTCGAGCAGCCGGCCGTCCGCGTCCTCGAACCCGTCGATGGTGCCGGTGACGTACACGATCTTCGGGGTGGAGTTCGTCGCGTTGGTGGCGTTGTCGCCACCGAGCGCGGTGACCAGTTCGGTGCGGCTGCTGACCACGTGGACCTGGTCGGTCGCGGCGGTGGAGCCGCCGGTGGTGCCGGGTCCGGCCGCGGCCCAGCCGTCGCGGGCGGGCAGCGCCTGCCGGCCGAGCTGGCGGGCCAGGGGTGACAGCGCCGCCGCGCCGCCGGGCGCGGGGCGGGGCCCGGACAGGGCGACCGCGCCGCCGTCGCCGGCCGGTGGGTGTGCCACCGCCGGGGTGGGTGCGACGGTCAGGGTGAGAGTGATCAATGCCGCGCCGGCGGCGAGTCTGCGCATCGGCTCGTCCCGCTCCTTCGTCGTTGTTTCGTATTAGTGACGAAGGTTACGGTTATGTTTTTATGGCGGTCAATATGTATCATGTGCAGCTTTGTTGCAGTAATTACTTTCGGCCGGGATCGCCCCGACGTGTACCGGTCGGGAAGCTGCTGGTCATCGCGTTGACCTCGACCCTGGCGGGATCGGGTATTTGTAGGTCCGTTGCGGTGCTGCCTCCTATTCCGGCCCGGCCAGAACGGCCCGCCATGGTGGCACCGCCCAGGACACGCCGAGTTCCGACGGCAGTGCGCCCTGCTCGGCGACCCGGCGCAGCACCTCGTTGATGCCCCGCACCCGCAGCACCCGCTGCGGGCCGTCGCCGACGGCGTCGACCAGCCCGCCGCCGAGCAGCGTCGGTGCGGGCGCCGCCTGCAGGGCGGTCAGCACGGCGGTGAAGGGTGCGGTGCGGGCCAGCGGTGCGATCAGTGGCACCCCGGGAGCGGCCCGGTGGGCGAGCAGGTTCTCCAGCAGCCCGCGCCGGCCGGGCACCTCGCGGGCAGCCGTCTCGCCGGGCAGCAGCAACCGGTCGGACGGGTATTCCAGGACCGCCCGCCCGGCGTCGCCGGTGACCCGCACCTCCCCGGCGAGGAAGTCCTCCCCGGCGAGGGTCACCGCCGCCACGATCGGTGGACCGTGCCGCGGTCGTACCCGCAGCATGGCGGTGTCGTCGACCTCGATCGGCCGCACCCGGTACCGCTCCACCTCGATGCTGACCGGCGCCACCGGCCCGCCGCCGACGGCCTCGGCGATCGCCAGGCACTGCATCACCGCGTGGGCCAGGGGGTTGGCCAGCGCGCCGTCGAGCACCGGCCGGCCGTCGACGGTACGCCGGCCGGCCCAGGGCGCGCGGGCGTAGTAGGCGTCCGGGCGCTGCCACGCGGCCAGCGTGGCGATGCCGCTCACCGCGCCCACCCGGCCGGCCGACATCGCGTCGGTCAGCGCGGTCAGCGCCGCCGAGCCGAGCGCCTGGAAGCCGACCTGCGCCACCCGACCGGTGCGGGCCAGCGCCCCGGCCAGCTCCTCGTGCTCGGCGGTGCAGAGCACCGGCGGCTTCTCCAGCAGCACGTCGGCGCCGGCGATCACCGCGTCCCGGGCGATCGGCAGGTGGGTGTGCGGCGGGGTGCAGATGACCACCACGTCCGGTGTGACCTCGGCGAGCATCGCCCGGTAATCGGTGAAGGTCGGGGTGCCGGCCGGCACCGGGGCCGCCGGCTCCTGCTCGATCGGCCGGGTGTCCACCAGCGCGGCCAGGCGCAGCTGCCCGGCGTCGTGCAGCCCGCCGATCACGCGCCGGTGCCACCGCCCGTGCCCGTTGGCGCCGACCAGCGCCACCCGCGGAACGTTAACAGGGGGCCCCTCCGCTACCTCAGGCGTCAGTAGCGGGCCCGTCCTCTCGCTCATGTCGCACCGGCCAGGGTGGCGGGGACGCCGTGCTGGTGCAGGTCGGTGAGCCAGGCGACCACGTCGGCGCGGACCTGCGGGTCGGCGGCCACCTCGGGCGGGACGACCTCGTCGAGCGCGAGCATCGCGTCGACGGCGCCGGTGGGGGTCCGCGGCGCGGCGGCCAGTGCCGCCCGGATCCGTTCCGCGAGGGGGTCGTCGAGCGGCAGCGACCGGCCGTCGTCGGCGGTGCCCTGGGCGAACCGGATCCAGGCGGCGACGACCAGTGCGGCCCACCGGGCGCTACGGCCGGCCGCGCGCAGGTCGGCGATGGTGTGCAGGATCCGCTGCGGCAGCTTCTGCGAGCCGTCCATCGCCACCTGGAGGGTGCGGTGCCGGATTGCCGGGTTGGCGAAGCGTTCCAGCACCTGCTCGCCGTAGTCGACCACGTCGACCCCGTCGGGCGGGGCGAAGCTGGCCGCGACGTCCTCGGCGATCAGCCGGCGCAGCACGGTGGTCAGGTGCGGCAGCGCGAGGGTCTCCGCGATCGTCTCGCAGCCGGCCAGGGCGCCGAGGTACGCGATGGCCGAGTGCACCCCGTTGAGGCCGCGCAACTTCAGCCGCTCCCAGGGGCCGGCGTCGGCGCAGAGCACCGCCCCGGCGTCATCCCAGGCGGGCCGGCCACCGGGGAAGTCGTCCTCGATGACCCACTGGGTGTACGGCTCGGCCGCCACCGCCGCGAGATCCGCGACGCCGAGCGCCCGGCGGGCCGCCGCCAGGGTCTCCGGGGTGCTGGCCGGGACGATCCGGTCCACCATGGTGCCGGGGAAGCCGACCTGCGCCCCGACCCAGTCGAGGATCGGTTGCGGCGTGCCCGCGTACGCCAGGGACTGGGTCACCAGGCCGCGCAGCCGGCGGCCGTTGGCGGGCAGGTTGTCGCAGCTGACCAGGGCGATCGGCCCGGCGTCGGCGGCGGCCCGGGCCAGCAGGCCACGGACCAGCAGCCCCGGCACGGTGGCCGGTGGCCGGTCGCTGGTCAGGTCGGCGACCAGCGCCGGATCCGGGCGCAGCGCGCCGCCCGCCGGGTCGAGTTGGTACGCCTTCTCGGTCACCGTCAGCGTGACCACCCGGATCGCCGGGTCGGCCAGCAGGGCCACCACCGCCAGCGGGTCGGCCGTGGCCAGTCGCACCCCGGCCAGCGCGCCGATCACCCGGGTGTGCGAGTCGGCGGCGGAGAGCGTGCTGACGCTGAAGAGGTTGTCCTGCGCGGCGAGGGTGTCGACCACGTCGGCGTTGCGCGGGGCCACGCCGACGATGCCCCAGTCGCCGCCGGCCAGGCCGATCGCCCGCTCGGTGTAGACCGCCTGGTGGGCGCGGTGGAACGCGCCGAGCCCGAGGTGGACCACGCCGGCGGGCACCGCGCCCGGGCGGACCAGTGGCCGGGCCTCGACCGGCAGCCGGCGCAGCGCGCCGAGGCCCAGCCGGGACGCGCCCACGGTCACCGCCACGCCGGGCCGTCCGGGAAACGGAAGGTGGCGATCGACTCGGGGTGCATGGTGGCGCTGTAGCCGGGTGCGGTCGGCAGCAGGTAGCGCCCGTCGCGGGTGCGTACCGGGTCGACGAAGTGCTCGTGCAGGTGGTCCACGTACTCCACCATCCGTCCCTCCAGACTGGTGCCCACCCGCAGGTAGTCGAAGATCGCCAGGTGCTGCACGTACTCGCAGAGGCCGACGCCCCCGGCGTGCGGGCAGACCGGCACGCCGAACTCCGCGGCCATCAGGATCTCGGCGAGGATCTCGTTGACCCCGCCCACCCGGCAGGCGTCGATCTGCATGACGCCGATCGCCTCGGCCTGCAACAGCTGCTTGAAGATGACTTTGTTGGCGGCGACCTCGCCGGTGGCGACCCGGCACCGCCCGCCGGTCAGCTCGGCCATCGCGCGGGCGATGCGGGCATGGCCGAGCACGTCGTCGGCGTGCGTCGGCTCCTCGATCCAGTACGGGTCGACCTCGGCGAGGGCGGTCATGTTGGTGATCGCCTCGTCGACGTCCCACACCTGGTTGGCGTCCATCATCAGCAGCGCGTCCGGGCCGATCTCCGCCCGGATGATCCGGGCGCGGCGCAGGTCGTCGGCGGGCGGGCCGCCGACCTTCATCTTCATCGCCCGCCAGCCCGCCGCGTACGCGGCGCGGGTCAGGGACCGCACCTTGTCGTCGGGATAGCCGAGCCAGCCGACCGAGGTGGTGTACGAGGGGAAGCCGTCGCGCTCCAGCACCGCGAGCCGGTCGGCGAGCCCGTCGCGTCCCTTGTCGAGGATCGCGGCGGCCTGGTCGGGGGTGAGCGCGTCGGTGATGTGCCGGAAGTCGACGTTGGCCACCAGTTCCTCGGTGGACAGCTCGGCCAGATAGCGCCACATCGGCTTGCCGGCCAGCTTGGCCCGCAGATCCCACACCGCGTTGACCAGCGCGCCGGTGGCCATGTGGATGACCCCCTTCTCCGGGCCCAGCCAGCGCAGCTGCACGTCGGCGACGAGGGAGCGCCAGAAGGCCACCGGCTCGGCGGCGATCTCGTCGATCGTACGGCCGGTCACGTGGTGTTGCAGGGCGCGTACCGCGGCGCAGGTGATCTCGTTGCCGCGGCCGTTGGTGAAGGTGAACCCCGCGCCGGTGGGCCCGCCGTCGGTGCTCAGCTCCACGTAGGTGGCCGAGTAGTCACCGCGGTTGATCGCGTCGGAGCCGTCGCCGCTGGCGGCGGTCGGGAACCGCACGTCGTGCACGGTGACCCCGGTGATGGTAACCGTCACTGAGCTGCCCTTTCGTTCGCGACTGCGGTGCTCCGCTGCGCTGCGCTCCTCGCGCTCACCGTGCCTCCCCGAACTTGAAGACCTGCTTCGGCAGCCGGTACGCGAGGTCGACGACGGTCTCGGCCGCCTCGTCCATGGGCAACCGGTGCTCGGCGACCAGCCGGGCCAGGAAGCCGGCGTCGATGCGGCGCGCCACGTCGTGGCGGACCGGGATGGAGCAGAACGCCCGGGTGTCGTCGACGAACCCGGCGGTGTTGTAGAAGCCGGCCGTCTCGGTGACCGTCTCGCGGAACCGGCGCAGCACCTCGGGGGAGTCCAGGAACCACCAGGGCGCGCCGAGCAGCAGGGCGGCGTATCCGCCGGCCAGCGGCGCCAGTTCCCGGGTGAAGGTGTCCTCGTCGAGGGTGTAGAGCACCACCCGCAGCCGGGGATCGTTGCCGTACGCGTCCAGCAGCGGGGCGAGGGCGTGCACGTACTCGGTGACCTGCGGGATGTCGCCGCCGACGTCGCGGCCGTGCCGGGCGTGCAGCCACCGGTTGTGGTTGCGCACCGCGCCCGGGTGCAGCTGCATGACCAGGCCGTCGTCGAGCGACATCCGGGCGAACTCCACCAGCATGTGGGCGCGGAACGCCTCGGCGTCGCCGGGCTCCGCCGCGCCCCGGCGGAGCCGGTCGAACAGCGTCGCCGCGCCGGCGCCCAGGTCGAGGGTGCGGGCGGTGGGGTGGCCGTGGTCGGAGGAGGTGGCACCCGCGCCGATGAACGCGGCCCGGCGCGAGCGCAGGGCGGCCAGGTAGCCGGCGTACGTACCGGTGTCCTCCCCGGCGATCTCGCCGAGCCGGTCGACATTGTCCGACCAGCCCTCGAAGTCCGGGTCCACCACGTTGTCCGGGCGGAACGTGGTGACCACCCGCCCGCCCGGACCGCCCCAGCCGTCGGCGGCGAGCTTGGCGTGCCGGCCCAGGTCGTCCAGGGGGGACTCGGTGGTGGCGAGCACCTCGATGTTGAACCGCTCGAACAGCGCCCGGGGCCGGAAGTCGGGCTCGGCGAGCCGGGCGGCCAGCGCGTCGTACACCTCGTCGGCGGTCTGCCGGGTGAGTCGGGTGTCGACGCCGAACACCTCGGTGAAGGTCTGCTCCAGCCACAGCCGCGACGGGGTGCCCCGGAACAGGTGCCAGTGGTCGGCGAAGCGGCGCCAGATCCGCCGCCCGTCGGTCTCCACCGGGCTGCCGTCGTGGCTGGGCACGCCCAGCTCGCCCGGGGCGACGCCCTGGCTGAGCAGCATCCGGGTCACGTAGTGGTCGGGCACGATGAGCAACTGGGACGGGTCGGGGAACGGCTGGTCCTCGGCCAGCATCGCCGGGTCGACGTGCCCGTGCGGTGAGATGATGGGCAGCTGCGCCACCAGCGCGTACAACTCCCGGGCCAGCGCGCGTTGGCCCGGCTCGGCGGGGAGGAGCAGGTCGGGTCGGGTCGAGGTGGGCACGGGGTGCGGCTCCTGTGGTCGAGGTCAGTCGAGGGTGAGCAGGTCGGCGACCCGCACGGGGGCGCCGGTGTCGAAGGACCGGTTGGCGGCCAGGCCGGTGAGCAGGGCCAGCGCGCCGTCGCGGGCGCTGGCCGCGCGATGCAGTGGATCGGGTACGCCGCCGAACAGCACCCGGGTCATCCGGGCGTCCGCCCCGCCGTGGCCGTGCCGGGTGTACCCGTCGACCTCGATGCGCTGGGGTGGAGACCAGAAGGGGCGCAGGGTCAGGGTAGCCGCGCCGCCCTCGGCGGCGGCCTGGTCGCCGTGCAGGGCGGCCCCCTTGAGCGCGCCGGCCGCGGCCGGGCTGACGAACTCGCTCTCGGTGACCTCCAGTTCGAGCCGGCCCCGGCTGCCGTTGACCATCACCCGGTAACCCTCCCAGGGCGCGTACGCGGTGAGGTGGTAGGTCATGGTCGCGCCGGTGGAGTAGGTGGCCAGCACCGCCATGTCGTCCTCGATGCTCACCCCGGGGGCGAAGACGTTGCGGTCGCGGTGGTACCCGTCGACGGCCTCGGCGTCGAGATACAGCTCCCGCAGCCGGGGATGCTCGGCCAGGCGCAGCGCGAACGGGTCGTCGTCGGCGGCCGGGCTGCCGTGCGCCCGGTCGTAGTCCCGGGCGTAGCCGTGCCGGCGGCCGGCGGCACCGTAGAAGAACAGCCGGCCGGCGGCATAGACCTGCACGGGCGTGGCGTCCAGCCACCAGTTGACCAGGTCGAAGTGGTGGCTGGCCTTGTGCACCATCAGCCCGCCGGAGCTGGCCTTGTCCCGGTGCCAGCGGCGGAAGTAGTCGGCGCCGTGGCGCACGTCCAGCAGCCACTCGAAGTGCACCGAGCCGATCTCACCGACCGCGCCCTCGGCGAGCAGCCGGCGCAGCTGCTCGTGCAGCGGGTTGTAGCGGTAGTTGAAGGCCACCGTCACCCGCCGGCCGGTGCGCCGCACCGCGTCGAGGATGCGCTGGCAGCGCGGCGCGTCGGTGGTCATCGGCTTCTCGGTGACCACGTCGCAACCGGCCTCCAGAGCGGCCACCACGTACTGGTCGTGGGTGACGTCCACCGAGGTCACCAGCACCACGTCGACGCGCTCCTTGGCCAGCATCGCGGTGAAGTCACCGGCCTGGTACGTCGGCACCGGCGGGTGGCCCAGCTCGCCGAGCCACCGGTTGTGCGCGTCCATCCGGGCCTGGTTGACGTCGGCGAAGGCGACCAACTCGGCGGTGTCCGCGTGGTCGCGGACCAGGGCCCGGACGAACATCTCGGCGCGGGCGCCGGTGCCGACCACGGCGTGCCGGGATCGCCTGCCGGGTTGCGGTGACACGGACCGATCCTCCTCGATCTTTGTGCAAACCTTTGCACTGAAGTAACCACGCTCGATCGGCCGGAGTCAACGAGGCGCCGCAAATCGGTGGCGTTTGATCCGGTTAGTACCTGTTGGAGCGCATGGCGAGAGCGCCGTCGAAACACAGCTGTAACCATTCGCCGTTGACACTGGAGCAACCGTTTGCATTAATTGGCGCACCGTGACCGCCGACACATCGACGAAGGGGGCCTGAATGCCAGTCACCATCCGGGATGTCGCGCGGGCCTCCGGAGTGCACATCTCCACGGTCTCCCGCACCTTCTCCGCACCCCACCTGGTCAACCCGGAGACCCGGGTACGGGTGCTGGCGTGCGCCGAGGATCTGGGTTACCGGCCCAACCGGGCCGCCCGCGCACTCATCACCGGCCGTACGCACAACATCGGGCTGATCATCGCCGACATCGCCAACCCGTTCTTCCCGCCGCTGATCAAGGCGGCGGAGAGCCAGGCCCGCCACCGCGACTACCACGTCTTCGTGGCCGACACCAACGAGGACGCCGCCGCCGAGGAGGAACTGGTCCACGCCCTGGCCAAGCAGGTCGACGGGGTGCTGCTGTGCAGCCCCCGGATGAGCAACAGCCTGATCGAGCAGCTCAGCCGGGAGGTCCCGCTGGTGGTGGTCAACCGCCAGCTGGCCGGCCTGCCGTGCGTACTGATGGACGTCGGGCAGGGCGCGCGGTCGGCCATCGAGCACCTGGCCGGGCTGGGCCACCGGGAGATCGCCCTGCTCGGCGGGCCGCGCGGCTCCTGGACCAGCCGGGAGATCCGGCGGGCCGCCAGCGCGGCGGCCCGGGCCGCCGGGGCCGACCTGACCGTGCTCGGCCCCAACCCGCCCACCGAGACGGGCGGTCTGGCCCAGGCGGAGCAGGTCCGCCGGGCCGGCGTCACCGCCGTGCTCGCCTACAACGACCTGATGGCGATCGGCCTCCTCGAAGGGCTCGACGCACTCGGGGTCCGGGTGCCGCAGGAGGTCAGTGTCGTGGGGGTCGACGACATCTCCCTCAGCCGGCTGACCCGCCCCAAGCTGACGACGGTGGCCACGCCTACCGCGGCCGCCGGCCGGACGGCCGTCGACATGTTGCTGCAACAGGACACCGAGGCTCCGCGCACCGGGCGGGGCAGCGGTGCCGGGGTGGCTGTCGGCGTCCGTCGTACCACCGCACAGGTAATGCTCCAGACCGAGTTGGTCATCCGCGACTCCACCGCGCCGGGCCCCTATGCCGGCCGGGAACGTCCCGGTGCCGCTGCCGCAGGCCCGGGCCCGCATCGCCGTGCGGACCCGGGCAGCCCGATCGTGGCCGCCGGTGACGTCGTCGCCTCCTAACGCCGAGGAGAGAGCGCACATGCACCCCGCAACGCACCCCACCGCCAGCGCGCCCGACGGGCGCACCTACCGTACCCCCCTGCTCCGCCGCCGGTTGCTGCGCGGCCTGCTCGCCGCGGTCGTGGCCCTGCCGATGGTCGGCGCGGCCGCGGCCTGCGGCGACGACGCCGGATCCGACGGCAAGACCAAGGTCTCCATCTTCTGGTGGGGCGGTGAGGCCCGGGCCCAGCTGACCGAGCAGGCGTTGGACCTCTACACGCAGAAGAACCCCGACGTGGAGTTCGAGAAGACCTGGCAGGCCAACCAGGGCTACTTCGACAAGCTGGCCACGCTGACCGCCGGCGGCAACCCGCCGGACATCTTCCAGATCGACGACAACTTCCTCGCCGAGTACGCGGCCCGCAACACCACCCTGGACCTCACGCCGTACCAGGACTCCGGTGACCTGGACACCTCGAAGTTCCCGCCCAGCCTGCTCCAGTACGGCGTGGTCGACGGCAAGCTCGCCGGCCTGGCCTCCGGGGAGAACACCCAGGGCCTGGTCTACAACAAGACGCTGCTGACCAACAACGGCCTGCCCGAGCCGACCACCGGGATGAGCTGGGAGGAGCACATCGCCTGGGCCGAGGCGGTCAGCAAGAAGACCGGCGTCCCCGGCACCCAGGACCCCAGCGCCGACTACAAGGCGTTCTGGGTCTGGCTGCGCCAGCAGGGCAAGGACCTCTACTCCGGCACCGACCTCGGGTTCACCGCCGAGGACGTGACCAAGTGGTTCGAGCTGTGGAAGGGCGCGCGGGACCGGGGCGCCACGCCCCCCGCCGACGTCATCCACGAGGGCAACGCCACCGACATCACCAAGCAGCTCGTGGTCACCGGCAAGGCCGGCACCAGTTGGGTCTGGGTCAACCAGATGCCCGAGCTGAAGAAGAACACCGCCGACGAGCTGGGCGTCATCGCCTACCCGGGTGACCCGAGCGCCCAGTGGGCCCGCGCCTCGATGTACTGGTCGGTCTTCCGGGGCAGCAAGAACGCCGACATCGCGGTGGACGTGATCAACTTCCTGGCCAACGACCCGGACGCGGTCAAGCTGCTCGGCACCGACCGTGGCCTGCCGTCCAACCTGGACCTGCGCCAGGTGGTCAGCGACGGCACCACCGACGAGGCGATGAAGCAGTCGATCGCCGTGGAGACCGAGCTGGCCGAGACGTTCGGCGAGTCGCCCCAGGTGCCGATCAAGGGCCACAGCAAGGTCCGCGCCGAGCTGACCAAGGCCGCCGAGAACGCCCAGTACGGCCGGGCCACCCCGGCCGAGGCCGCCGCCCAGTTCGTCGAGGCATGCAAGGCGGCAATCGCCTCCTGACCGCCGCAGTACCCGGAGAGGAGCAGTTCGTGGCCCTGACCACGGCGCCCGACCCGACCCGACGCGGCACCGGATCCGTCCGGCCCGACGCCACACGGCGCGGGACCGGACGGATCCGGCACGGAGAAGGTCTGGCCGGATACGTCTTCCTGTCGCCCTGGCTCATCGGTCTGATGGGCATCACGGCGATACCCATGCTGTTGTCGCTGTACCTCAGCTTCACCAACTACGACATCCTCACGCCGTGGTCCGAGGTGGAGTGGATCGGGCTGGCCAACTACGAACGCATGTTCACCAGCGATCCGTCCTGGCGGCACTCGGTGCGGGTCACGCTCAGCTTCGCCCTCATCGCCGTACCGCTGAAGCTGGCCGCGGCGCTCGGAGTGGCCCTGCTGCTCAACCGGGCCTGGCGCGGCGTCGGGCTGTTCCGCGGCCTGTTCTACCTGCCCTCGCTGCTCGGCGGCAGCGTGGCGCTGGCCATCGTCTGGGTGAACATGTTCAACCGGGAGGGGGCGTTCAACTCCTTTCTTGCCCTGTTCGGGATCCAGGGCAAGCCGTGGGTCAACGACCCGGACTGGGCGCTGGAGACGCTGATGGTGCTGGCGATCTGGCAGTTCGGCGCACCGATGGTGATCTTCCTGGCCGGGCTCAAGCAGGTGCCGACCGAACTGTACGAGGCCGCCTCGGTCGACGGGGCCGGCAAGGTCCGGCAGTTCGTCAACGTGACGCTGCCGATGCTCTCCCCGGTGATCTTCTTCAACCTGGTGCTGGAGACCATCAACGGCTTCCAGGGCTTCACCGCCGCGTTCGTGCTCAGCAACGGCACCGGCGGGCCGGTCGACTCGACCCTGATGTACACGCTCAACCTCTACATCACCGGCTTCACCGACCTGGAGATGGGCTACGCCTCCGCGATGGCCTGGGTGTTCCTGATCGCCATCGCGATCATCACGGCGATCTTCTTCAGCACCGGCCGGTTCTGGGTGCACTACTCCGACGGGGAGGACCGCTGATGGTGGCGAGCACCGTTGCCCCGCCCGCGGCGACCCGCCCGCACCGCCCGCGCAGCCGTTCCTGGCTGCGGCTGGTCGTGCTGCTGGCCATCGTTGTGGTTGTGCTCTACCCGCTGATCTGGATGATCGGGACCTCCGTCAAGTCACCGGAGGAGATCGTCAACAACATCGGCCTGCTGCCGCAGCGGTTCACCCCCGGCAACTACACCGACGGGTGGCACAACTTCGACGTCAGCTTCGGCCGGTTCTTTCTCAACAGCGCCACGGTCAGCCTGCTCACCGTGGTCGGCAACGCGGTGAGCTGCCTGCTGGCCGCGTACGCCTTCGCCCGGCTGAGGTTCCGGCTGCGCGGGATGTGGTTCGCCGTGATGATCGGCACCCTGCTGCTGCCGGGTCACGTGCTGATCGTGCCGCAGTACATCCTCTTCCGCACCCTCGGCCTGGTCGGCGGGGACTGGCCGTACCTCCCACTGCTGATCCCGCAGTTCCTCGCCACGGAGGCGTTCTTCGTCTTCCTGATGGTGCAGTTCATGCGCGGCATCCCCCGCGAACTGGACGAGGCGGCCCGGATCGACGGCGCCAACGCGTTCGGCATCTTCCGGCACGTGATCCTGCCGCTGAGCCGGCCCGCCCTGGTCACCACCGCGATCTTCTCGTTCATCTGGACCTGGAACGACTTCTTCCGGCAACTGGTCTTCCTGTCCCAGCTGAGCGACTACACCGTCCCGGTGGCGCTGACCCTGTTCATCGACTCGACCAGCCAGAGCGCGGTCGGGCCGATGTTCGCGATGTCGGTGCTGTCGCTGTTGCCGGTCTTCGTGTTCTTCGTCGCCTTCCAGCGGATGCTCGTCGAGGGGATCAACACCAGTGGACTCAAGGGCTGACGAGCGGCGCGAGCCGCGCCGCGACTGGCGCGACACCGTCCGCGACGCCGCCGACCTGGCGTTGCTGGGCATCCTGACCGTGCTCGCCGCGGCGCCGGTGCTGACCGCCGGCGCCGCGATCGGCACCGCCAGCGCGGCCGTGCACGACTGGCTCGCCACCGGCGGTTGGCCGACCGCGCGGCGTACGCTGTCGCGCTTCGGTCGTGGCCTGCTGCCGGGCCTGCCGGTGGCCCTGATCGGGCTCGCCGCCGTCGGCCTGCTCGCCGCCGACCTGGCCGCGCTGGCCACCGGCCGGGTGCCGGGCGGTGCGGTGGCGCTGGGCATCACCACCGCCGTCGCGGCGGCCCTGCTCGGCTACGCCGCCGCGATCGTGGTCGAGGTGGGTCGCACCGGTGGCACCGGGTGGCGGTCGGCGGCCGTCCGCGCCGCCCGCGCCTGCCTCGACCACCCGGCGCACTGGGCCGCCCTGGCCGGCACCACGGTGGTCGCGACGCTGCTCGGCGTGCTGGTCACCCCGGTCGCGGTGCCGATCCTCGCCGGCTACCTGCTGGCCGCCGTGCACGCCGTGGCCCGCCGCCGGCCGGTCACCCGCGTGGAGCTGTCGTGACCGCCGCCGACCCGCACTGGCCGGTCGCGGCCGGCGACGATCCGCACCTGCTCGTCGGCGGTACGCCGGTCGCCCGGTACGTGCTCGCTCGCGACCTCGACGCGACGCACGGGCCCCGGCCCTACCTGCACCCGGTGCGCACGCTGGCCGGCACCCCGGTGACCGATGCGCTGCCCGCCGACCACGTCTGGCACCTCGGTGCCTCGCTGGCCGTGCAGGACGTCGACGGCACCAACCTCTGGGGCGGGCGGACGTACGTGCGCGACGTCGGGTACACCTGGCGCGCCGACCACGGCCGGATCGTGCACACCGGATGGGCGCACCGGGCACCCGACCGTCTCGACCACCACCTGCACTGGTGCGACCCCGCCGGGGGGATCCTGCTCGCCGAGCGGCGCACGCTGGCCGCCTCGGCGGTGCCCGGCCAGGGGAGCGCGTGGCGGCTCGACGTCACCAGCACCCTCACCGCGCCCGACGACCGCGATGTCACGCTGGGCAGCCCGGCCACCAACGGCCGCCCCGGCGGGGCCGGCTACGGCGGGTTCTTCTGGCGGGCCGTGGCGGCCGAGCCACCCGAGGTGTTCACCGCCTCGTCCGACGGCGAGGAGGCGGTCAACGGCGGTGACCAGCCGTGGCTGGCGCTGCGCGGGCGGGCACCGGAGGGTGGGGCGTACACCCTGGTCTTCAGCGGTCTCGGGCCCGGGGACCGGTGGTTCGTGCGGACCACGATGTACCCGGGGGTCTGCGCGGCCTTCGCCTTCGCCGAGACCGCGACCGTCCCCGCCGGCACCAGCCGGCACGGCCACTACCGGGTGATCGTCGCCGACGGGACGCTCGACCGCGCCACCGCCGCCGCCCTGACGGACGGACTCTGACGGCGCGGAACGGCCCGCGCGGAAACGGTCCGGGGAGGGTGGCATTACTCCTCGAAAGCGCACTGTCACCCAGGTTTGACAATTCTCGGTGACATCCACGATTGTGGAAGAAATTGCCTCCGGCGCGTCAGCCCTGTGGCTGGCGTACGGAATTCGATGCGTCGCTGACCCGCGAAAGCCCGGCCGGGTCGAGTGGCAGCCCGGCGGGGCCGAGTGGGCGGCAGGACGCCCGGAGGACCAGCTCGGTGGGCAGCCGGATGTGAGTGTCGCGTTCGACGCCGGCGATCAGGTCGATGAGCAGGCGCAGCGCCTCGGCGCCCATCCGCTGTATCGGCTGCATGATCGTGGTCAGCGGCGGGTTGACCAGCGCCGACTCGGGGATGTTGTCGAAGCCGATCACGGACAGGTCGTCGGGCACCCGGATGCCCATGCCCCGCGCGACGTCCAGCGTGGAGATCGCGGAGAGGTCGTTTCCCGCGAAGACCGCGGTCGGGCGGTCGGGAAGGCTGAGCAACTCCGCCGCCGTGCCGGCGGCACTCTCGATCCGGAACCCGCCGACGCGCACGAGTCGCTCGTCCACCGGCACGCCCGCGTCGGCCATGGCCCTGCGGAAGCCCGCCTCACGCAGGCGTGACGACTCGAGGTCGGGGCGTCCGCTGATGTGCCCGATGCGGCGATGGCCGAGGGACAACAGATAGCTGGTCGCGAGCACGGCGCCGGCGAAGTTGTCGGAGTCGACGGTCGGCAGCCCGGAGGGGCCGGTGTGGGGGTCGACGGCCACCACGTGGAATCCCTGCTTGGTCTCCACCACGGTCGGCGTGACGATCACGGCCCCGTCGATGAGCGTTCCGGACAGCCGGGCCAGCGAGCGGCGTTCCCAGCCGACGGCCGCTCCGGCGCCGTCGCCGGCGGAGTAGGCCAGCAGCTGGTAGCCGGTGCCGGCGACCTCGGTGGACGCGCCCTTGAGCAGCTCGGTCGAGAACGGCTCGAACTCGGCGACCAGGATGCCCAGCACGTTCGTGCGGTGGCTGCGCAGGCTCTGCGCCCCCAGGCTGGCCTCGTACCCGAGTTGGCGGATGACCTGCTGGACTCGCTCCACGGTCGCTTGCGCCACGCCGTACCTGCCGTTGACAACCTTGGACACGGTTGCCACGGAGACGCCGGCGGTGCGGGCCACGTCCGACATCTTGACACGCTGCGGGAACACCACGTTGATGATGATAGAGGGCCATCCGGCCCTGATCGCAGGCGAGTCGAAAACGTTATCGACACCGATTGACACAGGGTTACGTGGCTGTAAAACTCGCCGTCAGGCCGAGCACCCGACTAACTAGTCGAGGAGACACCGATGGCTATAAAGCGTCGTGCAACCACCTTCCTAGCACTATCCCTTACCACAGCACTGCTCGCCGCCGGATGCGGCGGCGGCGGCGAGAGCGAGGCTCCCCCCGAGGAGGATCTGTTCAAGAACCCGGTGACGCTGACCTGGTGGCACAACGCCTCCCAGGACGGGCCGGGCAAGGATTACTGGACGAAGGTCGCCAAGGACTTCTCCGATCTCCACCCGACCGTCACGATCGAGGTCGAGGGGATCGAGACCAACCAGTTGCAGCGCACCCGGCTCCCCGCCGCGCTGCTGAGCAACGACCCGCCGGACATCTTCCAGTCCTGGGGCGGCGGTGAGATCCGCGAGCAGGTGGAGGCCGACTACCTCAAGGACATCACCGAGCAGGCCAAGGCCGAGATCGAGAACATCGGCGGCGCCACCGAGATCTGGGCGGTGGACGGCAAGCAGTACGGCCTGCCGTACCGGATGGGCATCGAGGGCATCTGGTACAACAAGGACATGTTCGAGCGGGCCGGCATCGCCGCACCGCCGACCACGTTCGACGAGCTGAACGACGCCGTCACCAAGCTCAAGGCGATCAACGTCATCCCGATCGCCGTCGGCGCCGGTGACAAGTGGCCCGCCGCGCACTGGTGGTACAACTTCGCGCTGCGCGCCTGCTCGGTCGACACCCTGCGGAAGGCGTCGCTCGAGACCGTCTTCGACGACGAGTGCTTCGTGAAGGCCGGCCAGGACCTGAAGACCTTCATCGACACCGAGCCGTTCCAGCGGAACTTCATCGCCACGCCGGGTCAGAACGACCCGACCAGCGCCAACGGCCTGCTCGCCAACGGCAAGGCCGCGATGGAGCTGATGGGTGACTGGAACCGGGGCACCCTGGACACCGTCACCACCGACAAGGAGGCGCTCGCCGGGTTCCTCGGCTGGTTCCCGGTGCCGGCGATCGCCGGGTCCGCGGGCGACCCGACGGCGGCCCTCGGCGGTGGCGACGGCTTCTCCTGTGCCAAGAACGCCCCGGCCGAGTGCGTCGAGTTCCTGAAGTACCTCGTCAGCCCCGAGGTGCAGAAGGGCTACGCCGCGACCGGCACCGGCCTGCCGGTCGCCAAGGGTGCCGAGGACGGCGTCCAGGATCCCGCCCTGCGGTCCATCCTGGAGGCCACCACCGGCGCGACGTACGTGCAGCTCTGGCTGGACACGGCCTTCGGCAGCACCGTCGGCAACGCGATGAACGACGCGATCGTCGCCATCTTCGCGGGCAACGGCACCCCCGAGCAGGTTGTCGAGGCCATGAAGGCGGCCGCGCGCAAGTGACGTCGACCAACCCCACCCTGGACCTCGCCGGCGGCGCATCCGCGCCGCCGGCGGGCCTCCGGCCTGCCCGGCGTTCGGACCGGGCCGCCGAGACCCGACGCAAGTGGTACGAGATCATCGGGCTCACGACACCCGCAGTGGCCGTCTACGTGATGTTCGTGCTGGTACCGATGGGCTTCGCGTTCTACTACAGCCTCTACCGGTGGCGTGGGGTCGGACCGCCCACGGACTTCGTCGGCTTCGACAACTACGTCCTCGCCTTCCAGGATCCGATCTTCCTCGACGCGTTGCGCAACAACGCCATCATCGTCTTCGGGTCGCTGCTGATTCAGGGGCCGATCGCTCTCGGCGTGGCCCTGCTGCTCAACCGCAACTTCCGCGGGCGCACCGTGTTCCGCCTGCTGGCCTTCGTGCCGTACGTGCTCGCCGAGGTCACCGTCGGCATCATGTGGAAGCTGCTGCTGGCCGACGCCGGCACGGTCAACGCGATGCTGGAGTCGATCGGGCTGGGCAGCGTCGTGCAGGCGTGGCTCGCCGACCTCGACCTCGTCATCTGGACGCTGCTGTTCATCCTCACCTGGAAGTACGTCGGCTTCGCCATCATCCTGCTGCTCGCCGGCCTGTCGAACGTGCCGCAGGAGCTCAACGAGGCCGCCGCCATCGACGGTGCGAGCTGGTGGCAGACCCAGCGTCACGTGACGCTTCCGCTGCTGGGCCCGACGATCCGGATCTGGATGTTCCTGTCCATGATCGGCTCGCTGCAGGTCTTCGACGTGATCTGGGTGACCTCGGTGCCCGCCGTCCGGTCGCTCGGTGCGTCGGCCACCATGGCGACGTACATGGTGGACAACGGGTTCTTCGCCCGGCTGTGGGGCTACGGCAACGCGGTGGCGGTCATCCTCTTCGCCATCTCGTTCGTCGCGGCGCTGCTGTTCCAGCGCTTCTTCCTCCGCCGTGACATCCAGGGCGCCATCACCAGAAGGGCAAACTGATCGTGACCGCGAACGCCGTCCTGTCCCCGCGCGCCAAGCGCCGCCCGGTGCCGTGGGGCAACCCGCTCACCTACGCGCTGGCGCTCGCGGTCGCGGCCGTGTCGATCGCCCCGGTGGTCTACGTGATCATCGGTGGGTTCCGCACCACTCCGCAGATCGTCGCGGACCCGGCCGCGCTGCCCGACCCGTGGGTGGTGGACAACTACGTCCGGGTGCTGACGCAGAGCAACTTCTGGCGGCAGGCGTTCAACAGCGCGGTGGTCTCCCTGGGTACGACGCTCGGCGTCGTGATGCTCGGGGTCAGCGCCGCGTACGTGCTCGCCCGGTACACCTTCCGTGGGCGTGAGGTGCTCTACACCTTCTTCACGCTCGGCCTGCTCTTCCCGGCCGGTGCGGCGATCCTGCCGCTCTACCTCATGCTGCGCGACCTCAACCTGATCAACTCGTACTACGCGGTGATCCTGCCGCAGATCGCCTTCGCGTTGCCGCTGACGATCGTGATCCTGCGACCGTTCCTCGCCGCCATTCCCCGTGAGCTGGAGGACGCGGCCGCGATCGACGGTACCGGTCGGATCGGCTTCCTCTGGCGCATCATGCTGCCCCTGTCCCGGCCGGCGCTGGTCACCGTCGGAATCCTCGCGTTCGTCACGAGTTGGAACGCCTTCCTCCTGCCGCTGCTCGTGCTCGGCGACGCCAGCCTGCACACCCTGCCGCTGGGCGTGCAGAACTTCTCCAGCCAGTACACCTCCGACACGGCGGGCATCCTGGCCTTCACGTCGCTGGCAATGTTGCCCGCGCTAGTTTTCTTCACGTTCGCCGAGAAGCAGATCGTCGGTGGCCTGCAGGGCGCCGTCAAGGGCTGAGCGGCAGCGGCACCAGCAACAGAGGGGTAGCACAGCATGACTGAGGTCCACGAAGTCGTGGGCGGGCCGGCACCGGTGTCGGCCCCAACAGGTCCGGGTCAGGACCGGCCCGTCCGACCCGACCGGCCCGAGCGGTATGGGCCAGCGGGCGAGGCGCGCGTACGGGAACTGCTCGGTCGGATGACGATCGAGGAGAAGGTCGCGCAGCTCGTCGGCTTCTGGGAGAAGGGTGAGGGCGAGGCCGTCGCACCGTTGCAGGGCGAGTTCGGCGACATCGGCCAGCTCGAGGAGTTCTCCCGGCACGGACTCGGCCACCTCACCCGCGCCTACGGCACCCGCCCCGTCGACGCCGCAGCGCGGGCGTCCTGGCTGTGGAAGTTCCAGGCGGACCTGGTGACGGGCACCCGGCTCGGCATACCGGCGATCGTGCACGAGGAGTGCCTCACCGGCCTCTCGGCCTGGAAGGCCGCCACCTTCCCCACCCCGCTGGCGTGGGGAGCCGCCTTCGATCCCGACCTGGTCACCGAGATGGCCGCGGCCATCGGGGCGTCGATGCGGGCACTCGGCATCCACCAGGGTCTCTCCCCGGTGCTCGACGTGATCCGTGACCCGCGCTGGGGCCGGGTCGACGAGTGCATTGCCGAGGACCCGTACCTGGTCGGCACCATCGGCACGTCGTACGTCCGTGGCCTGCAGTCCCAGGGCGTGCACGCCACGCTGAAGCACTTCGTCGGTTACTCCGCCTCGCGCGCCGGGCGCAACTTCGCCCCGGTGCACGCCGGCCCCCGGGAGCTGGCCGACGTGCTGCTCCCGCCGTTCGAGATGGCGATCCTCGACGGCGACGCGCGCTCCGTGATGCACTCGTACGCCGAGATCGACGGGGTGCCCGTGGCCGCCGATCCGACGTTGCTGACCGGTGTGCTGCACGACCGGTGGGGCTTCGACGGCACGGTGGTGGCCGACTACTTCGGCGTGGCGTTCCTCAACCTCCTGCACCACGTCGCCGGCGACCACGCGCAGGCGGCCGTGCAGGCGCTGACCGCCGGTGTCGACATCGAGCTGCCGACCGGCGACGCCTACCTGACCCTGGCCGAGACGGTGCGGGCCGGCAAGCTCGACGAGTCCCTCGTCGACCGGGCGGTGCTGCGGGTGCTGCGCCAGAAGCTGGAACTCGGGCTGCTCGACGCCACCTTCACCGACGAGCCGCCGCAGGCGGTCGACCTCGACTCGCCCGAGCACCGCGCGATCGCCCGCCGCCTGGCGGAGGAGTCGCTCGTCCTGGTCGCCAACCAGGGCGCCCTGCCGCTGCCCGCCGGCCGGCGGATGGCGGTCATCGGCCCGAACGCCGACCGGCAGAGTGCGCTCTTCGGCTGCTACTCCTTCCTCAACCACGTCCTGGTCCAGCACCCCGACGTGGAGACCGGCATCGCGGTGCCGACGGTGCTCGACGCGGTACGCGACGAGTTCGGCGGCGATCTCGTCAGCTGGGCGCGCGGTTGTGCCGTGGACGACGACGACCGGTCCGGCTTCGACGAGGCGGTCGAGGCGGCCACCGCCGCGGACGTCGCCGTCCTGGTCGTCGGCGACCACGCCGGTCTCTTCGGGCGTGGCACGGTCGGCGAGGGCTGTGACCGGGACGACCTGGCGCTGCCCGGCGTCCAACGCGACCTGGTCGAGGCGGTGCTGGCGACGGGTACGCCGGTCGTCCTGGTGCTGCTCACCGGCCGGCCGTACGCGGTCGACTGGGCGCTGGCCCGGTGCGCGGCGGTGGTGCAGACGTTCTTCCCCGGTGAGGAGGGCGCCGGCGCGATCGCGGGCGTGCTCTCCGGGCGGGTCAACCCGTCGGGCCGGCTGCCGGTCAGCCTGCCCCGCTCGGCGGGGGCGCAACCGTACTCCTACCTGCATCCCACGCTCGGCGAGGGCAACGAGGTGACCAACCTGCCGTCGACGCCCGCGGCGCCCTTCGGCCACGGACTGTCCTACACGACGTTCGAGTACGCCGACCTGACGGTGCCCGCCACGGTGCCGACCGACGGGGCGCTGCAGGTGACCGTACGCGTCACCAACACCGGTGCGGTCGCCGGCGACGACGTGGTCCAGCTCTACGGCCGTGACCTGGTGGCCTCGGTGACCCGACCGGTGGCGCAGCTGCTCGGATACCACCGGCTCCACCTGGAGCCGGGCCAGTCGGCCACGGTCGAGCTGACGGTGCCCACCACCCGCCTGGCCTTCTCCGACCGGACGCTCACCCGGGTCGTGGAACCCGGTGACGTCGAACTCTGGGTCGGCACCAGCGCCCACCGGCACGCCCAGGCCCGGACCACCCTCACCGGCGACACCACCCCGGTCACCACCGCCTCCCCCCGCTGGACGACCTCCCAGGTCAGCTGACCTCCGCACCGGTAGATCGTGGTACGTCGCGGGCCGCGACGTACCACGATCTGTGCGGGCTACTGCTTGCGCAGCACCCAGGTCTGCTGGCCGAGCGAGAAGAGGTTCGTGATCACCCAGTACATGATCACGCCGATCGGGAAGATCAGGCCCGAGACGAGCAGCGAGAACGGGATGCCGTAGAGCATCAGCCGCTGCACCATCTTCTGTTGCGGGTCCTCGGCCCACCCGGTCCTGAGGATCAGCTGCCGGCTGCTCAGGTACGTCGTCGCGATCATCGCGACGATCAGGACGGCGGCGACCACCTTCACCGTGACGCCCTCGGCGCCGAGCAGGGCCAGCTCCTGCGCCGAGGAGCGGAAGCTGCCCGCGATGGGCGCGCCGAACAGCGTCGCGGACGACGCGCTGTCGAACTGGGTGACCGTCCAGCCGTACAGCGTCTTCATGTGCTCCGGCATCGTCGGCTTGAGGTGCCGCAACACGTGGAACAGGCCGAGGAACACCGGAATCTGGACCAGCATCGGCAGGCAGCCCATCAACGGGTTGGCCTTCTCCGTGCGGTAGAGCTCGACGAGCTTCCGCTGCATGGTCTCCGGGTCGTCCTTGTGCCTCTCCTGAAGTTCCTTGATCCTCGGCTGCAACGCCTGCATGGCCCGCTGCGACCTGATCTGCTTGACGAAGATCGGAAACAGGACGGCCCGGACGGTGAGCACCAGGAAGACGATGCCCAGGACCCACGACCAGGTGGTGCCCAGCGTGGCTGCGTCGCCGAACAGCAGTTGCCAGGCGGAGTGCCAGAACAGCAGGATCGCGGAGATGCCTCCGTAGATCACCGCCATCAGCGGACTGAAGAACATGGATAACCCCTCGACGTACGACCTACGACTGAGAACGAGCAGGAACTTCTCGGCTGCGGTCGCCGTCGAGCGGCAGGAGAAGAGCGAAGGCGAAGGCTCAGGCGACCGCGAGGGTCGTGGTGGGGGCTCGGGGGCGGGCCCGACCGGCAGCGTCGGGGTCGCGATGGCGAGGAACGCCGGTACGCCGGGCCCGCTCGCGCAGGACCCGGCGGGTGATCCGCAGGTCGGGATCGACCACCACCTGCGGGAGCAGGGCCGAGGCGGCGAGCACGACGGTGAGCAGCACCCCGGTCGCCGCGGCCGTGCCGGACAGCATGCTGGACGCACCCACGTCGGCCAGCACGCCGACGAGGTACCAGAGCACACCGAGCCCGATCACGGGACAACCATAGCCGGCGGGCGCACCCGCCGGCCGCTCAGCCGTGCGGGCCGGGCTCGGCGCGGAGGGCGGCGGTGGCCCGGACCGCCTTGACGATCGCCGGGATCGCGCCGATCAGCAGCACCACGGCCCAGACGATCGCGACGACGGCGAAGACGAGGGCGCCCAGGTCGTCGAGGATGCTCACCAGGATCACCGGCACCAGGTGGTGCAGGAATTCCAGCACCACCGTGCAGAGCAGGCTGGTCAGGATCAGCAGGACCAGGCCCTTGTTCTGGAGGAACTTCGGCTGGGCCAGGATCAGCAGCCCCGCCCAGGCGAGCTTGAGCAGCAGGACGAGGCCGAGCAGCACGGCGGCGTCGCCGACCGGGAAGAACCCCCACAGCGCCAGGTACGCCAGGGTGCCGAACGGTGGGGCCAGGAAGAGCGAAACCATGATCATTAGCTCGATGAAGGCGAACACCAGCGCCAGGAACGCCACGATGATCAGGATGATGGAGAAGACCAGGGTCGCGACGCCCTGGATCCGGCCGTGCAGCCGCTCGGGCAGCAGCAGACCCAGGCAGAACAGCCCGGTGGTCCAGAGCGCGACCGCGTCGATCAGAGCCAGGTAGCCGGTGCCGCGCCCGGACGGCTCGCTGACCCCGCTCACGTCGCCCACGTCCACGCCGAGATCGTCGGCGCTGCCGGTCAGCGCCGCGCCCGCGTCGCTCCCGCCCAGCAGCAGGCCGGCGCCGATCTCCACGCCGACCGCCAGCACCAGGGCGAGCATGGCCAGCAGCAGGAACGGCCTGCGCAACGCACCCATCCCGAGCCTCCCCGCCTCAGTCCCGCGCCACCGTGACGAGGCAGCCGCCGGGGCAGCTCACCAGCACCGTGGTGGCCCGGTCGACGGCGACGCGGGCCACCGCGCCGGTGCCGTCGTCGGCCGGTGTCACCTCGTCGGTCACGGTGAAGTCGGCCTCGCCGGGCGCGGGCGCCCGCACGACGAACGCCGCCGGGCTGCGCAGGATCAGGACGCGCAGCCCACCCGGATCGGCCACCCGCAGCGCGCACCGGTCGGTGACGGCCAGCAACCCGGGCGCGTCGGCGCAGTCCGCCTCGACGGAGGCCGGATCGACCGCGCTCTGCCCCCCACCGACCCGGCCCAGCAGGTCGACCAGCGGGTTGCGGGCCGCCGGGTCGCCCCGGTCGTCGCGGCCCGCGCCCACCGCCACCACGAAGAGCACCACCAGCAGTACGCCCAGCGCGGCGAGGAGCGCCTTCTGCTGCGTGCTCATCAGAGGCCGTCCGGCGTGACCTCGGTGAACCGGAGCGCGTCGATACCGGCGAAGTAGCGGTTGGTGCTCTGCGTCTTGCCGATCGCGACCAGGGTGATCTGGTGCGCCCCCGGGCCGAGCCGGATCCGACCCACGTCGACCCAGTCGGTGATCTGCACCTTCGGGGTGAAGCCGATGAACGGGTCGCCGACCTGCCGGCCGTCGATCAGGAACACCGTGTTGGCGTAGTCGAACGAGGTGGTCCGGACGGCGGAGAAGCGCCAGGTCGCCTCGGCGGGCAGGTCCACCGTCACGGTCACCCGGTCGTTGACCGCGCGGCCCATGAAGAACAGCTGGGCGTCCTGCGACCAGGTCACCTCGCAGCAGTTCTGCTGCACGGCCACGGTCGCCGCGGAGCCCGACGGCGAGTCGACCCGCGCCCCGGCCACCAGCGTCTCCGCCTCGATGGTCACCACCCGCAGTTCCGGCGGCGGCTCCTCCTCGCGGGTCACCAGGAACACCACCACCGCCGAGACCACCAGCACCAAGGCCGCCGCGGCCGCGGCGATCCACCGCCAGGGCGTACGCTTCGGCGGCGGCACCGCGTGCACCTCGTAGGTGACCCGGCCGCTGGAGCGGGAACTCTCCTCCGGCGCGGTGTTCGCCGAGTACGCGAACCCGGTCATGTCGTAGCGCCGGGGCGGCGTTCCGGGCGGCACGGCGAGGCGGACCAGGAACGACACCGAGCCCTGACCGGGCACCACCCGCTGCGGCTCGGTGACGGTGAACCACGACCGTTGCGTGCCCTCACCGGGTGCCACGTCGAACACCACGGTGTCCGGCGCGACGCCCGGGTTGGAGACGGTGAAGGTCAGCTCACCGGCGTTGCGGCCGTCCAGGGTGAACTGTTCGGCGGCGGCGACGACGGTCCATTCGGTGGTCATGACGGCTCCTCGGGAGCGGGAACGGGGGAGGCGGGGCCCACGGGGGAGGACGGGACGCTGGCCCGGCCGACCGCGCGCTCCGGTGGCGAATCCTCGATGGTGATCTCGGCGGTGACGGCGGCCGGCTTCTCCGCCTCGACGATGCGGCCGACCAGGGCCAGCTGGTCGGCGGCTGCCTCGGGCACCCGGACGACCACGTGGAAGGGCCGCCCGACCGGTTCGTCGAGGACGAAGCCGGTGACCCCGGTGGCCAGTTCCAGGGCGGTGCGCAGCCCGTACGGGGTGCCCCGCCACGTCGCCAGCAGCGCACCGTGGGCGACCAGGTCGCGCAGCCGGCTCGGCGGCAGCGGCAGGGGTGCCTCCCGGCGGGGCGCGGCGACCAGGTGTTCCATCGCCACCCACCGGGCCAGGTACGCCACCATGGGGCCGGGTGCCTGGTACGGCGCGAACAGCGCGTCGACCTCGGCCAGCACCGCCTCGTCCGGCGCGTGCAACGCCTCCATCACGTCCAGCAGCGCCCACAGCACGCTGCCCGGCACACAGGCCCGCTGGTAGGCCGCGGGCAGCAGCCGCTCAATGGCCGCTCGACGCATCCTGCCGCACCACCTCGATGTCGTGCTCGCCGGAGCAGAGCAGCCAGGTGTCGGGAACGGTCACCACGTCGGCGGTGGCCTGGTTGGCGCTGGCCGACCAGTCCACCGCGTCGCCGCTGCGGTACACGCCGCGTTCGCCGCCGGCCAGCACCAGGCGCTCCGCTCCGGTGGTGGCGGCGACCGTGTCCACCGGCACGAACCGGGTCCGGTCGCGCAGCGGCAGCCCGCAGTTGACCATCACCGGCGCCCACTGCGGCTGCGCGGCGAGGGTGTCCAGCCGCAGCACCCCGCCGCTCTGCGTCGCGGCCAGTGCCAGCGTGCCGCTGAACGCGAGGTCCCGGCAGGTGCCGCCGACCCACCCCGCCTGCACCGCCTGCCACTTCACGTCGGACTCGAACAGCCGGGCCCGGAAGCAGCCCTGCCCGGGCTTCTTCGGGTCCGGTTCCCCGGCGCCGCTCCAGAGCAGGGTGGCCGGGCCGTCGTACTGCACGGTGAGGATCCGGTTGTCGACGTTGGCCAGGCCGACGTGGGTGAAACTGCCGGGGCGGCCGGCGTTGCCGGACAGGTACACCCCGAAACCGGCCTGGGCCGCCACCGCCACCCCGGGTGCGCCGCGCTCCGAGACGAACGCCCGCACCGCGTAGAAACCCCGGTCGGCGTCGGCCGGGTCGACCAGGATCTGCAACGGCACCGCGCCGGGCAGCAGGGAGACCTCGTACAGGCCGGTGTCGGTGGCGACCAGTAGCGCCCCCGCGCCGTCCCGGTCGATCCACGCCAGGTCGCCGATGCGCGAGTCCAGGTCGGCCAGTACCGACCAGGTCTCGCCCAGGTCGGTGCTCAGGTGCACCCGGGAGCCGCCACCGGCGCGTACGGTGGCCACCGCCACCGAACCGGGCCGGGGCACGATGCCCGGCCTGACCGGGGCGGGCGCGGGCACCACCCGCTGCACGGTCTCCCCGTCGAACCACCCCGCCGGCTCCCAACCCGCCCCCGCGTTGGTGGACCGGAACAGCACGCCACCGCTGCCGGCGTACCAGGTACGCGGTTGGTACTCGTCGGCGGCGAGGGTCCGCACCTGGACGTCCGGCGCCTCGTCGACCTCGAAGCGCACCGACTCGACGTAGCGCACCCCCGGTTCGGCGTGCTCCAGCAGCCGGTACACGTTGGACGCCCGCAGCGGCTCGCCGAAGGCCCAGCCGGCCGGGTTGAGCGGGGTGGGCAGCGGGCTGAGCGTCTGGTGCAGCCGGTCGTGGATGCGCCGGCGTACCGCGTCGACGTCCTCCTCGCGGCGGACCACCACCCGGGCGCGGATCGACACCGCCTTGTACCGTGCCCAGGAGGCCCGGCAGGTGGCGCCCAGCGAGCGGCGGCGTTCCAGGTCCGCCTCGACGCGCAGCCGGGCCTCCTCCACCTCGTGCTGGCGCAGCACCTCCACCGGCAGCCGGCCGCCGGGCCGCGCGTCGGCCGGCACGTGCGGCACCAGCACCACCTCCACCTCGCCGGGGCGGGCGAAGCTGTAGACGGCGGCCCGGGTGAACGCGCGGGCCCTGCGCACCCCGCCGGAGGCGGTGGCCAGCACCTCGAAGTCCCGGGCGGTCACCGCGCGCTGCTGGCCGAAGAACGCGTACGGCCCGCGGAGCAGCACCGACTCCATGCTCTCCATCTCGCGCCCGCCGGCCGCCGGCAGCGGGTTGACCACCTTCACCCCCGGCAGTGGGTCACGCAGGCTGGTCAGGGCGCCGGCGGTCACGTTGCCGGCCGGTCCGCCACCCGCGCGGTACCAGAGCCGCACCTGCCGCCCGGCCGGCGGCACCGCCGCGACCGGACCGTCGGCTGCCCTGCCGTCGGCTGCCACGCCGTCGGGTGCCGTGCCGTCGGGCGCCACGTCGTCGGCTGCCCTGCCGTCGGGTGCCCGCAGGTCCAGCGCCGGGGCGAAGGTCACCGTCCCCGAGCAGCGGTCCACCAGGTACGCCTTGTCCTGCGGGCCGAGGCCGGCGAAGCTGTCCACCGGGTGCCAGATCTCGAAGGTGCGCCCGTCGTGTTCCCGGGCCGCCGTGCCCAGCTCCACCGATCCGGCCGGCACCTCGACCCCGAGCAGCAGGTCCAGCGGCTCGGCGGTACGCGCCAGCGGCGCCCGCGCGGCGCGCAGCACCTGCCCCGGTGCGCCGGTGCCGACGCCGAGCAGTTCCGCCTCGACCGGCTCGCAGTGGTGCATCCGGACGGTCACCTCGCGCTGCCCGGCGGGCAGCAGCGCCGGCTCGCAGGTGACGAAGACGACCGGCCGCGGGTCGGCGCCCCGGGCCGCGGCGACCCGGGTGCCGGCCGGGATCCGCAGCGGGGCGTCGTCGGTGCCGGTGCGGGTGAACCGGACGTCCGCCCAGGCCGCCGTCGGTGGGTGCCGGCTCACCCCGAGCAGGTTGAGGAAGGAGACGTACGCCTTCTCCGGTACCTGGTTCAGTCGGTAGATCATCACCTCGGTGAGGTGGGCGAACGCCTCCAGCAGCGCGACGCCGGGATCGTGCGCGGACAGGTCGGTCCAGCCCGGGCAGGACTGCCGGATCCGGTCCCGGGCCTCGGTGACGAGGTCGAGGAAGGTCCGATCGTCCAGGTGCGGCACGGGCAGCGTCATCGCGCCTCCTCTGCGTCGGCGCCGGGATCGGGCATGGGCCCGGCGGGCGGCTCGTCGTCGGCGGGCAGCAGGTCGACGGAGAAGACCAGCTGCCCGGGGGTGAGACTGGCCCGGATCCGGTAGTCCAGCCGGATCACCAGGCGCCACGGGTCGTCCGGGTCCGGCCCGGCATCGACGTCCAGCACGTCGATGCGCGGCTCCCAGCGGGCGATGGCCGCGCGTACGTAGTGGATGGCCAGCCCGGCGGTGGTGTCGTCGTTCGGGGCGAAGACCAGCCGGTGCAGGCGCGAGCCGTACCCGGGACGCATCAGCCGCTCGCCGGGGGTGGTGGACAGCAGCAGGAACAGCGCCTGGCGTACGGTCTCGTCGCCGTCGGTCATGGCCAGCCCGCCGGCCGCCGTCAACCCCAGCCCGCTGCCCCGGCTCGGGTCGAAGCCGGCACCGACGAACCGGATCGCCCTCACCGGTCGGCCCCCACGAAGCGCTGCCGTGGGTCGCGCACCCGGTAGGTGAACTGGCCGGGTGGGCTGCCGTTGGTGAACCCCGACAGGTGGGACAGCACGATCCGTCGACCCCCGACGCGCACCCAGTCGCTGTAGCCGGCCCGCACCGGCTCGGTACCGGTGCACGGCTTGACCGTGGCGCCGTAGTTCGGGCAGGCGACGATCTCGCGGCCCTTCGGGTCGTCGGCCACCAGCACCGGCACGCCGGCCACGGTGACCCACTCCTGTGACGCCCGGTTGCGCACCCGGCCGTCGTGACTGCACCTGATCACCGAGTCACGGTGGATCCAGCGCATCAGCCGCCTCCTTCGTGATGGGCACGGGCGAGGACGCGAGCCCGCTCGGCGGCGGTCTCGGGATCCTCGACGGTCTCGGCGTGCAGGAAGTCGACGCTGCGGGCGCGGACGACCATGGCCCGGCCCGGTGCGGAGAGCACCAGATCGGTGGCGGCGTGCAGGGTCGCCAGCTGCGGGGTCAGCTCCAGCCAACTGCCGGCGTCGGTGCTCAGCCGCAGGCTGCCCGCCACGTCGTCGACCACCACCTGCTGACCGCCGGCGGTCCGCAGCGACCAGCGCCGGGCCCGCCCGTCGTCCACCCCGCTGTCGTACGGCTCGACGGCGCCGAAGAGCGAGCCGAGCACGACACCGGAGGCCGGTTCGCCGCCGGGCAACGCCACCAGCACGCTGTCCTGCGGATCGGGGAGCGCCACCAGGCCCTTGCCCCGCCCCGCTCCCGGGCACAGCACCGCCAGCCAACCGGCGTCCGCCCCGCCGTACGCGGGCAACTCCACCCGCACCCGGCCCAGCCCGTCGGGGTCGGTGACGTCGGTGACCGTGCCGAGGGTGACCACCGCCGCGGCGGGTGGCCCGGCGGGCGGTGCCGGTGGCGGTGCGGTGGAGAAGCGGCTCAGGTGGCCGTTCGCGTCGACGGTGTGCACCACCTCGGTCAGCACGTACGTGCCGGCCACCGCCTCGGCGACACCGGTCAGGCGTACCCGACGGCCGGGCCGCAGCGCGGGATCGCCCTCGGCCGTCCCCTCGGCGGTGACCAGGGCGGCGGCCCGGGCGTCGAGCCGGGCCTGGGCCAGCGCGGCGATCTCGTCGTCGCTGCGCCCCGGCTGGTCCAGGGCGGTACGGGTGCCGTCCGCGCCGACGTCGGCCGGATCCGGGTCCACCGCGGTACGCCGCCCGCAGCGGGGCGTGCCGGCGCGCTGGACGATCGGTTCGGCCCGCTGCGGGTGCCAGCCCAGCGCCGCGCTCTCCCCGGCGGCGGTGTCGGCGTTGACCGACAGGCGCAGCCCGTGCACGTCGCGGCCCAGTTCCAGGGGGATCGCCTCGCCGTGTCCCTGCAGGGTGACCAGGCGCAGCACGTCACCGTCGACGCTCAGGTGCAGCCCGGCCCGCCCGGCCACCTCCAGCAGCAGGTCCAGGTCGCTGGGGCGGTGGTGCGGCAGCCGGTCCAGCTGCGGCCCGTCGACCTCCGCGTCAACCCGCAAGCCGAGGTCGGCGCAGAGTTCCGCGGCCAGCCCGGCGGCGGTCACCGACTCGAAGACCCGTAGTCGCTGCCGCTTGCGCAGCCGGTGCAGCACGTCGTACGCCCGCACCCGCACGATGGCGGGGCCGTCGGCGGCGTACTCGACCTCGACGGCGGTGACCTCGCCGGTGAACAGCGCCTCCGGGTGCCCGTCGAGACGCACGTCCAGGCTCGCGCCGACGCGCACC
This sequence comes from Micromonospora sp. WMMD1082, assembly GCF_029626175.1. Lineage (NCBI taxonomy): Bacteria > Bacillati > Actinomycetota > Actinomycetes > Micromonosporales > Micromonosporaceae > Micromonospora > Micromonospora sp. WMMD1082. The sequence continues at coordinate 5,560,255 of NZ_JARUBM010000002.1, forward strand.
GGCCCGGTCAGCGCGGCGGTGCCGGGGCGGGCGTCCAGCGCCACCTCGCACTGGGTGGGCCGGTCCAGTCGGGCGGCCACCCGCACCGACGTGACCCGGCCGTGCACCGCGTCGGGCAGCGCTGCCCCGTCGAGCAGCACGGTCAGCGCCCGGGGCGCGGCGCCGGTCACGATCCGCTCCCGCCGCTGGCGGGTCCGGAGGACGGCAGCACGACCGGAGCGGTGCCCGATGGCGGTGGCACGGCCAGGCCGGTGCCGGGCAGCGGTGGCACGGCCAGGGCGGTGCCGGCGGGCACGGCGAGCGGGTCGGTGATCCGGTTGTGCTCGGCCAGCAGCCGCCAGCGCAGCGGCGAGCCGAGCGCGTCGTGGGCGAGCAGATCGAAGCGTACGCCCGAGGAGTCGGCGGCGGCGCCGTCGCCGGCGGCGACCACGGCCGTGCCGGGCGCGACGGCCGGGGTCTGCGCGACGGAGAGTTCCTCGGCGAATCCCTCCTGGGCGCGGCCGGCATCCTCCGCCACCCGGACCAGTTTGAGCCGCAGCCACGAGCGGCGCGGTGAACCGGTGGCGGTGAAGGCGTCGAAGCGTTCCGCGACGGCCACGATCACGCCGGGCACGTTCCAGGTCTTGCCCCAGACCAACCGCACCAGCGGCGGCCGCAGCCAGCCGTGCTCGACCGCGGAGTTCTCCGCCAGCATCCACAGTGGACGCGTCAGTGCCCGCACGTCGGCGGGGCGGACCTGGCCCTCGGCGAAGTCGGTGTCGAAGAGCAGGTCGAGCACCAGTTCGGTACGCCCGCCGCCGGTGAAGACCAGCGGGTCGTCGGCCAGCCCGGCACCGGTGAGCTGGCTGCCGGCGCTGCCCCGATGCCGGACCCCGGCGAGGCGGGTCACCTGGACGGTCTCCGGGTTGAGCAGGCAGTCGATCCGCTCGCCGGTGGTGTCGATGAGGAAGGCGACGCGTTCCATCAGCCACCCGCCTGCTCGCCGTCGAGCCGGCGCAGATGGTCGGCGTCGGTCCGACCCGGTCCGGCTGCCGACCACAGTGTGCGGTCGTCGGGAAGCGCCGGCCACGGATCGCGCCCCGGCCACCCGGCGCGCGACCGTGGCGACGACTCCAGATCCGGCCAGCAGACGCCGGCGGTGCCGGGCCAGCGTCCGTCGCCGTCGAACCACCCGCTACCGGGCCAGCGTCCGTCGCCGACTGGGATCCGGCCTCCCGCCTGGATCTCCCCGTCCGCGAGGCCGGTGCCGGCCGTCCGGTGGCGGTCGGTGACGTGCCGGGGCACGGCCCGGGCGGGCGCCCCGATCCCCGCCGACGGCTGCGTCGAGCCCTCCGTCGGCAGCCGCGACCCGGCATCGAGCCGGCCCCATCCGGCGGCCTGCCGGCCCGTCCCGGCACCCTGCGGGCCCGTCCCGGCACCCTGCGGGCCGGTCCCGGTGGCCTGCGGGCCGGTCCCGGTGGCCTCCGAATGTGGTGCGGCCTGCGGGCCCGGTGCGGTGGGCGGCGGTGCGGGCGCGCTCCGATCCGTCAGGGCCGGTTCCGGCGCCACGCTCAGGTGCGCCCGCGTCGTGGCCCGCTCCCTCCCCGCGGGCATCCGCGCCGGCCCGGTCCGGGCACCACCCGGCCGTGCCGCACCGTCCACACCCGACGCGACCCGGCCCGCCCGGTCCGCACCTGTCCCATCCGCACCTGTCCGGTCCGCACCCGACCCGCCCGGGCCCGCCCGGTCCGCACGCGCGCGGCGGGGCCGATGGGCGGTGACGGCTGCGCCGTCACCGCCGGCCGCCGGCTGCGCTGGCGACACCGGAGGCGGGCCCTGCGGCCGGGCCTGCCGGTGGGAGATCCCGCCCGGCGGCGTCCCGGCGGGCGTCCGCTGGCCGGCGCGGGACACCCCCGCGTCGCCCCTTTGCTCTGCTTCAACCGACGCACCGGCCGCTGTCCGGATACCGGACGTCGGGTGATGCGCGGGTTGAAGCAGAGCAAAGGGCGCGGGGGAGTAGATGGTGGGAGCCGGACCGACCCCCGGTGACCCACTGGTGGTCGCCGTGGTCGTGCCACCGTCCGGTCCGGGGTACGCCGAGGCGGTCTCGGCGTGGTCGTGGGACGTACCGCCCCACCCGTCCCGGTGCGCCTTGGCCGAGGCTTCCGGACCGGCCCCGGGTCCGCCCTTTAGCCCGGCACCGGCGTGCGGGTCGGCGTCGGCGTGCGCACCGTCCGGTGCCGCCGCACCGCCGGGCGGCGGGTCGATGGCGAGGTCGCGCAGCAGGCCGGGGGCGTGTGTCTCGACCACCCGCAGCCAGTGTTCCGGTGGCTGGCCCGGCCGCCGATACCCACCGGCACCGCCCGCACCGGACCCGCCGTCACCGGCACCGGTTCCGGCGCCACTCCCGACCGGAGCGGCTGGTCCGCTGCTCGGGCCGGGGGTGGGGGAGATGTCGAGCACGGCGGCGACGCGGTCCACGGCACGCGCCGCGGACCGGAGCCGGCCGGCCAACCAGTTACGCGGGCGTCGGCGCGGCACCACCGGCCTCCAGCTCCAGGCTCTCGTAGCGCAGCGTCAGTGCCGCGATGGCGATCTCCTGGCCCAGCGTGTTCAGGTGGGCGCCCCGCCAGTTGGTCGGCCACGCGTTGATCAGATTCCAGCGCAGCACCTCCGCCGTGCCGGCGGCGTCGAGCAGCACCACCGAGACGTTGCGGCGGTTGACCGTGCCCCGGGCGACCGCGTGCACCCAGTCCCACAACTCCCGTGACGCGGTCAGGCCGAAGTGCAGGGTGACCGGCCCGTACTCGACCTGCCCCGGGACCATCCGGATCCGGTCGTTGCCCTGCTCCCGGTAGGCCAGCGCGGGGATGTTCACCTCCAGTCCGCTGACCTCGGTGAAGTGGCCATTGGTCACGCCGTTGACCAGCAGCTTGAAGTTGTACGCGCGGTACGGGTCGACCGGGGTGCCCGGCTGCGGAGTGGCCGTGGTCGCCATGTCAGCCTCCAATCGTCTCGGTTTCGGTGCCGCCCGCCCACTGGCTCAGCTTGAACACCACGAACTCCGCGGGCTTGACCACGGCGATGCCGATGTGGGCGACCACCATGCCGGCGTCGCGGACGTCGGCCGGGTTGGTCTCCTCGTCGCACTTGACGAAGAACGCCTCCTCGGGCGTACGCCCCAGCAGCGCGCCGTCGCGCCACACCCGGGTGAGGAAGGCGCCGATGTCCCGGCGGATCGAGCGCCACAGCGTGTAGTCGTTCGGCTCGAACACCATCCAGCGGGTGCCGTTGGCGATGGCCTGTTCGATGGCGATGGAGAGCCGCCGGACGTTGAGGTAGCGCCACTCGCTGGCCTCGGCGGCGAGGGTACGCGCGCCCCAGACCCGGATGCCCTCGCCGGGAAAGTAGCGGATGACGTTGATGCCCTTGGGGTTGAGCACGTCGTGCTCGGCGCGGGTGACCAGGTGGCCCAGGTCGACCGCGCCCCGTACCGGCTCGTTGGCCGGCGCCTTGTGCACCCCGCGCAGGGCGTCGGTGCGCGCCCAGATGCCCGCCACGTGCCCGCTCGGCGGGGTGAGCACCAACTCGCCGCTGAGCGGGTCGCGAACCCGCAGCCAGGGGTAGTACAGGGCGCCGAAGTCCGACTGCCGGGGCCGGTACGCGACCGGGCCGCCGCCCGCACCGCCGCTCCCGCCACCGCCGCCGCCGGAGCCCGCGCCGGACCCGCCAGGACCGGCGGCGGGGGCGTCCGGGCCGCCGGCCTCACTCGGCTTCGGCGGCCGGCCCGAGCCGGGTGTGGCGACCCGGGTGAGGGTGGAGATGTCGTCGATGTCGGGCGCCGGATCGCAGATGGCGACCATGGTGCGGGTGCGTTCGGCCAGGCTCAGCAGCGCCTCGTGGGAGACCGGGTCGTGGAAGCCGGGCGCGGCCAGGATGGAGATCTCGTCGACCGCCTCGAGCAGGTCCAACCCGCCGCGCTGGCGGCCGGTGCCGGAGATCGCGCCGCCCTCGCCGACGTTGACCACCCAGCAGCGGGTGCCACCGTTGTCCAGGAATCCGAAGACGGCCCGGGCCAGCGGCGTGCTCTCCAACTGGTCGCCGTCGGCGTAGAGCCGGAGGAAGTCGGTCCAGTTGTTCACGGCGAGGGCCTCGCCGAGGCGGGCGTTGCGGTCCGGTGCGACGCCGACGAAGGCCGCGGTGCTCGTGCCGGCCGGTCCGATCGGCCGAGCACCGGCGGGCACCTCCTCGACGTAGATGCCGGGCGAGAAGTAGGTGGGCATCGGTCCTCCCGTGCGGTCGGGTCAGTGGGTCAGCGGATCGGCGGATCAGTGGGACGGCGGATCAGTGGGACGGTGGCGCGCAGACGATGACGATGTCGGGCTCGGTCGGGTCGACCTCGGCGGTGAGCACCTGCCCCCGGCCGGTGAGCCGGAGCCGGATCGGTGCGGGATGCTCCGGGTCGTGGGGCACGCCGACGACCCGGAAGCGGCCCGCCGGGTCGGTCTGCGTCGCGTACGGCTGGCCGACGACCTCGACCCGCATCGCCGCGAGGGGTTGCTCGGCCGGGCCGACGACGCGCCCGTCGAAGGTGAGCATCTCCAGCTGGCGCAGGCGCAGCGGTCGCAGCACCGGTGCGGCCGGCTGGCTCGGGTGGGTGACCTGCACGGGCACGTCGATCAGCAGGGCCGGCCGGGGCGGGGACGCGAAGGCCGCCCACAGCGCCGGATCGCCGGCCTCCAGCACCGGCGTGCGCCCGGCGGCGGTCGCCGCGACGAGCACCCGGTCCAGCGCCGCGAGGGCGTCCGGCCCGCCGGCGGCGAGCAGGTAGCGCACCGTGAGCCGGTACGGTTCCGGCGCGCCGCTGCCCCGGGTCTGCCGCGCCGGCCGCAGCTCCAGCGGCCACAGGGTCAACCGGCCGGGGTCGGCGTCGGGCCGGGGCGGGCCGACCGGGACGGCGTCACCCGCCGCCCCGGCCAGCCACGCTGCCAGCTCGGCGGTGGCCGTCTCGATCGGACCCGCACCGGTCATCGCGGCGGCGTCCCCTGGATCCGGTACGCGATGGCCTCGTTCCACACGTGCGGGTAGACGCCGATCTCGAAGTACCGGGTGAAGCGGTTGATCGGCGCGCCCGCGTGGTCGTGGTAGAGCAGCCAGACCGGTGCGACGGTGAACAGTACGTAGTTGGCCACGACCAGCGGGATGTAGAGCGGGCCGAGGAGGCGGGCCTGGAAGATGTGTACGTCCTCGTGTCGCTGGATGCCCGGGCCGGAGCCGGCGCAGACGGTGCCGAGCGTGGTGGCGTAGCGGGGGGAGACCCCTTCGGCCACGTTGACCCGGCAGCTGTGCTGGGAGGTGGTCCGGTCCAGCGAGTGACCGACGACGAGGTGCACGGCCAGGTAGAGCGCGCCGACGATGGTGTTGAGCAGGCTCCAGGTGTGGTCCACGACGAAGAGGAACACGCCGCGGGCATCGGTGCCGTAGACCTGGGCCGAGGCGATGGCCCAGCCGAAGACCGCACCGAGGAGCAGGCCGAGGCCCGCGCCGACGAGCAGCCCGAGGGTGCCACCGGCGAGCTGGCCGAGCACGGCGCCCGCGGCGACGTGGACGGCGGCGCTGATGATCCCGAAGACCATGACCGCTCCTCTCAGGCCCAGGAGCGGATGAATCGGGGCTCGGTGCCCTGTGCCAGTCGGGTCGGCGTCGCCTGCCGGTTGCCGGGCGGCAGCTGGTTGACGCCGAGGGCGGCGGAGAAGATGACCAGGCCGTTGAAGAACGCGATGATCCACTTCTCCGGGCCCGCGTCGGTGGCGAAGGCCGCGGTGAGGTACGACAGCGCGAGCGCGATGCCCAGCGCGATCCACTTGCGGGCCGCGTCGGCGTTCGGGCCGATCAGTCCGCCGATGACGTTGGTGGCGAGCAGTGTCGCGGCGCTCGCGCCGGTGAGACTGCCCAGCGCCGCCCAGGTGAAGAGATCGTTCATCGCCGATCCCCCTTCGGTGTTGCGTGGTGCCGGTGAGGTGTGGGTGGGTGCCGCCCACAATGCGGGCGGCCAGCCGGCTGGTCAGCCGACGCCCGGCGGGCCGGGGTTCGTGGTGGCCGGCGTTCCCGGTGTGGGCCCGCCGGTCGCGGGCGCGCCGCCGGCCGGGGCCGGGCCGCCGGCCGGGCCGGGACGGCGCAGCAGGAGGACGACCAGCACCGCGACGAGCAGCAGCACGACCGTGCCGGCCGCGATCAGCAGCCAGGGAATCCCGCCGCCGGTGTCCTCGCTGTCGGCCGCGGCGGACGGTCGGGGTGGAGCCTCGGCGACGGCACGCAGTTCGGTGGGCTTCTCCTCGTTGGGATTGACCCGCCAGGTGACGGTCCGGTCGTTGACCTGACCGCCCGTGCTGACGTCGAGGACGCGGCCGGGGAAGGTCACGGTGATCTCGAACGACATCAACAACATGAACCTGGCCTGATTCTGCGGATCCTGTTCGGCCACTTTTCCGCCGTACTTCTTCGGGTCCAGCGGAAGGGCGAACACGTAGCGGTCGCCGTCGCGAATGATGCTCAGGCTTTCGCTGCTGAATTGGGCGAGTGGCACGTTTCGGTAGTTGATCTGGGAACCGAAGTGCGTCGCGTCCTCGTATCGGGTCTCCGGTCCGACCGGTAGCGTCGGGATGTTCTGCCGGAGCTCGGCGAAACCGGCCTCCACCGTCCTGTTGTTCAGGGTCAGGACCTTGCGCTCGGCGGTCAGCAGGAGCTGACCGCTGACCGTGTCGTCGGCGTTGACGGTGAAGCCGGCGTTGAGCTGCATGCAGCCGGAGAGGGCCGCCAGGAGAACGAGACACACCGCGCCGCGGAGTATCCTGATGCGCTCGGGTCCCGTGTTCATGGGCACAGTGTGTGCGCTCGCCGTCCGACCCATCAGTCAGCGATCAGTCACAAGCAAGTCGCCGATCTTACCCGGAGCCGGTCACATTCGGCCGAGGTCGCGAACCGTGGAAATCGATATTCTGAAAGGTTCGGCCGCGCGATTCAGGCGGAAAGGGTTCATTGGGTGCGGACAGGCCCCGTTGGCTACGGTTAGGCTGCCCGGCATGGTGCCGATTTCCTGTGTGCTGCTGGTGGACCGGCACGGGCGACTGCTGATGCAGTTGCGCGACTCCCACGCGGTGCGCCATCCCGACGTGTGGGGACTGCCGGGCGGGCACGGGGAGCCGGGGGAGAGCCCCGAGGAGACCGCGGTGCGCGAGTTGCACGAGGAGACCGGGCTGCGGGTGACCACGGACGGGCTGCGGGCCTTCGCCCGCCAGGAGGTGCCCGAGCACGGCCGGGTCAAGCACTACTTCTGCGCCGCGACACCGGCCGGCCAGCGGGACGTGGTCCTCGGCGAGGGCGCCGCACTCGTCTTCCTGCCCGCCACCGAGATCCTCGACGGGCGCCCGTACACCCCGGGCACGGTCGAGGTGCTGACCCGCTTCCTGGGCTCGCCGGAGCACACCGACCTCACCGCGCTGGCCGCGGCCGGCTGACCCGACCCGCCGGCTGGGCGGGACGCCCGGCGCTCAGGCGCTGTCGCGCAGGACCAGCGCCGACGGGAAGAGGGTCGCCGCCGGCGCCGGGCGGTGCTCCAGCACCGTGGTCGCCGCCGCCGTGGCGATGCGCCGTACCGGGTGACTCGCCGTGGTCAGCGCCACCGCCGAGGCCAGCGGGATGTCGTCGAAACCGGTCACGGCGACGTCGTCGGGCACCCGTACGCCGTCGGCACGCAGCTGGCCGATCACGCCCAACGCGGTCGCGTCGCTGATCCCCACGATCGCGTCCGTGTCCGGCCAGCGGCGTAACACCTCCCGGGCGGCCGCGCGCCCCCGCGCCGCGCTGAAGTCACCGGTCACCTCCCGTGCCGGCAGGCCGGCGTCGCGCAGCAGCCCCCGGTACGCCTCCACGGAGCGGTGGGCGCAGGCCAGCCAGCGGGGACCGGTCACCATGGCGATCCGCCGGCGACCGACGGCGTACAGGTGACGGACGATGGCGGCCGTGCCGCCGCCGTTGTCGATGTCCACCGACGGCACCGCGGCCGAGCCGATCCCGATCGACACGGACCGGCCGCGGAGCCGTCGCGGTACCAGGTCGAGCAGCGCCGTGGTCGTGTTGAGCATGATCAGGCCGGCCACGCCCCGGTCGTCGGTCAGCCGGGTCAGCTCGTCCGGCACGTCCAGCGGCACCCACTGCACGGTGACCCCCAGACCGTACGGCGCGCAGACCCGCGCCATCGCGGCGACCGCCTGGTCGACGTAACTGTCGTCGAGGACGGCGGGGCTGGCGCCCACCACGGCCACCAGCAGCCGTACGCCGGTGCCGTGCACCAGCGCGCGGGCCGCCGAGTTCGGCACGTAGCCGAGCCGGTCGGCCGCCGCGCGCACCCGCTCCCGTGCGGTCGGTGACGCGAAGCCGGTGCCCGCGATGACCCGCGACGCCGTCGACCGGGACACCCCGGCGACGCGAGCGACGTCTGCCAGGGTGGCCGGCCGGTGCGCTGCCATAGTCATGATCTTTCTCCCCGTTGCCTCCGCCCGCCGTTGGTGCCCGGGCGCCCATCTGCATCATGCCGCGCCCGACGATCGACGGTAAGGACCGGAGATGGATTGTGGTGGTAGCGCTCCCAGGTGTGTGATCGTTGCGGCAGCCCCGAGGAGAGGACCGGAACGTACGTGGACCCCGCCGTCACCACCCCCGCCACCCCGCCGACCAGACCGAATCCGTCCCGGGCGGTCTTGGCCGCCCGCAACGGCGTGGCGGTGGTGTTCGCCCTCAACGGGCTGGCCGTCGCGACCTGGTTCGCCCGGGTGCCGGCGATCCGCGACGGGCTCGGCCTCAGCCCCGGCCGCCTCGGCCTGCTCCTGCTCGCCATGTCCCTCGGCGCGATCCTCGCCATGCCCACCGCCGGGCTGGTGACCCAGCGGCTCGGCGCGGCCCGCGCGGTGGCGCTGTCCACCCTGCTCGTCGCGCTCGGGCTGACCATCATCGGAGTGTCCGCCGACATCGTCGGTTCGTTGCCCGGGGTGGCGGTGGGTCTGTTCGCCCTGGGCTACGGCTCCGGCAGCTGCGACGTCGCGATGAACATCGAGGGCGCCGCCGTCGAACGCCGGCTCGGGTGGACGGTGATGCCCCGGTTCCACGCCGCCTGGAGTCTCGGCTCGGTGGCCGGCGCCGGCCTCGGCGCCGGCGCCGCCCGGCTGGGTGTGCCGGTCGCCGTCCACCTCGGCGTGCTGGCGGCGCTGGTGCTCGGCGGCACCCTGCTCGGGGCGCGCGCGTTCCTGCCGGCCGAGCCGGCGGCCGCCGGAACCTCGGCCGGCCGCCGGAGCCGCCTGCTCGCCGCGTGGCGGGAGCCACGCACCCTGCTCATCGGCCTACTGGTGCTCGCCGCGGCGTTCGCCGAGGGCAGCGCCAACGACTGGCTCGCGGTGGCCTTCATCGACGGCTACGGCTTCAGCGAGGCGGCCGGCGCGGCGGTCTTCGGCGTCTTCGTGGTCGGCATGACGGTGGGCCGCACCCTCGGCACGGTGGCACTGGACCGGTGGGGACGCGGCCCGGTGCTGAGCACGACCATCCTGCTCGCCGTCGTCGGCGCCAGCCTGGCGGTGCTCGCCGGCTCCGGCCCGGTCGCGGTGGTCGGCGTCGTGCTGTGGGGCGTCGGCGCCTCGCTCGGCTTCCCGGTGGGCATGAGCGCCGCCGCCGACGAGGAGGAGCACGCGCACGTGCGGGTCAGCGTGGTCGCGGTGATCGGCTACACCGCGTTCCTCGCCGGTCCGCCGCTGCTGGGCCTCCTCGGTGACCACGTCGGCACGCTGCGGGCGCTGCTGGTCGTACCGCTGCTCCTGTTGCCGACCCTGTTCCTGGTTCCCGCGGCCCGCCCGCCCGCTGCCGGCGGCACGGGGGCGCCGGCGCGGGCGGGCTCAGCGGACCCAGACGCGTAGCCGGCCGGCGGCCCGGAAACCGTGGTCCTGCGCGACCGCCAGGTCGGTGCCGTGCTCGTAGCCGACGAGGTGCCGGCCGGCACCGGCCGCGCACACCCCGGCCCAGACCTCGTCGGGGGACACCCCGGCGGCGAAGACGTTGCTGACGCCCACCACCTCGCCGACGTCGTGCAGCACCGCGCCGCCGACCCACCCGCCGTGGCCGTCGGCCAGGCCGAGGATGCGTACGCCGGGCTCGGCCAGCAGGGCCGGGCGGAAGACCCGCCCGCCGCCGTGGACGTCGGCCCAGGTGGTCAGCCCCGCGGCGGTGTCGACCGCGACGAGCGTCGCGGCGCCGGCCTCGGCCGGTGGTCGGTGCAGCCACTGCGCATCGAACAGCACCTGGAAGCCGTGACCGGCCAGATCCAGGTCGGCGTAGCTGTCCTTCACCGCCGCCTCCGGGCCGGCGTCGACCCGCCCGAGCAGGCCCGCCCCGACCCCGGGCCGCAGGGTCACCGCGTCGGGATAGCCCGGGGGCGAGCGGCGCGGCACCGACCAGGCGTCCGCGTCCACCGAACCGGGCCGGCCGTGGCTGCGGCAGACCAGGTCACACCAGGCGGCGTTCTCCCGGGCCGCTAAGTCGATCATCGGGGGAGGGTACCGCCGCCACCTCAGCCGGCGATCGCCGCGCGGGCCTGCGCGAGGGTCATCGGCGGGCTGTGGCTGGAGACGTACCAGCCGATGTCGTCGGCCAGCAGCCGCCCGACCAGTGCCAGGTCCGGCTCGTCGTCGGGCGCGCGCAGGTGCAGCGGCGGTGGATACCAGCTGTCGCCGAGCAGCATGACCCCGGAGTCGGGCACCACGACCACGGTGGAGTCCGGCGCGTGCCGGCCGCCGACGTGGCGTACCAGCACGCCGGTCGGCAACGCCACCTCGTCGGTGAAGACCCGGGTCGGCGGCAGCACCGTCAGCTCGTCCCAGGAGTCGACGGCGAGCGCGCGGGCCCGAAAGCTCGGCCCGAGCCGGCGGTCGCGCAGCACCTCCTCGCGCAGGTAGCGGGTGCTCCACGGGCGGGATGCCTCGGCGCGCAGCAGCTCCGCACCGGTGACATGACCCACGATCTCCACGTCGGGCCAGGCGCAGGCACCCCAGACATGGTCCCAGTGGTGGTGGGTGTAGACCAGCCAGCGGGGTGCCGGCAGGCCGGCGGCGTGCAACGCGGACCGGATCTCGCGGGCGTGCGTCGGACTCTGCCCGGCGTCGACCAGGACGCTGCCCCGCTCGTCGGCGATCACGGCCACGCCGGCCTGCACCAGCTCCGGCTCCGGGTCGCCGGGGCAGAGCCACACCCGCCCGGCGAGGTGGTGGAACTCGACCACGCCGCCCCCTCCGCCCGCCCTGTCGACTGACTGCGGCAGCCTACGCCTAGCGCACGGCGACGACCGCGGCGTCGGCGCCGCCGCGCCACAGCGTGCCGACCTCGCGGAAGCCGGCGTCGGTGAGGGCGTCGAGGTGCCAGGAGACCGGGGGCGTCCACTCCGGGCTGTGGCCCGAGGGGTAGATGACCTGGCGTTGCTCCACGAGTGGACGCAGCACCGGGTCCTGCGCCGCCTGGTCCCACCACTGTGACCAGGAGGGCACGGCGCCGGCGGCGTACCGGGCCGTTCGGCGTTCCTCGGCGCGGGCGAGCAGGCGCTTGGTCAGCTCGGGCAGGGCGTCGTCGGGCATGTGATCGGCGTTGACCAGCAGGCCACCCGGCCGGAGCAGATCACGGATCTCGGCGTAGAGGGTGGCCAGCCGGTCGGCGGGCAACCAGTGCAGCGCGGTGGCGGTGAGGACGGCGTCGTAGCGCCGGTGCGGCAGGGCGGCGGGCCAGTCCGGCTTGCCGAGGTCGGCGGAGACGATGGCGGCCCGGTCACCGAGCGAGGCGGTGGCGAGGGCGAGCAGGGCCGGGTCCAGGTCGACCAGGGTCACCTCGGCGTCGGGAAAGCGGCGCAGGGCGCGCAGCGAGATGGTGCCGGTGCCACCGGCCAGGTCGAGCAGGCGGGGCGGCGCGGTGTCGCGGATGGCGTCGACGGCGTCGAGCATGGTGGTGAACCGGTGTTCCCGGTCCGGCAGGTACGCCTCCTGCTGCCGGTCCCAGCTCTCCTGCCAGGCGTCGGCGTCGGCGATGTAAGGAGTCATGTCGACCAAGCTAGTTACCGGACGGCGCACTGTCCAGAGTTGTTGCCAATCTTTTGCAAGTACGAGAAGATGGCAGGGCGATGATCGGGCCGGGTCGGACCGGGATGCCGGTCCGACCCGGCTGGCGCGCGGTGACATGATGTCCGTCCGCCGGGCGGGCAGGCCACCCGGCCGAGACGGATCCGGGAGCACCGTGGAGCCGCAGCGCACCGCCGCGCACGAGATGTTCGACGCCGACGTCGCGTCCAACCGGCTCGGCATCGAGCTGGTCAGCGCCGCCGACGGCGCCGCGGTGGCCCGGATGCGGATCACCGAAGACATGGTCAACGGTCACCGCATCGCCCACGGCGGCTTCGTGTTCCTGCTGGCCGACACCGCCTTCGCGCTGGCCTGCAACAGCCACGGCCCGGCCACCGTCGCCGCCGGTGCCGACATCGCCTTCGTCCGCCCGGCCCGGCAGGGGGACCTGCTGGTCGCCCGGGCCACCGAGCGCACCCGGTACGGCCGCAGCGGCATCTACGACGTCACGGTGAGCCGCGCGGGCGGGGAGGTGGTCGCGGAGTTCCGTGGACAGAGCCGGGTGCTGCGGCCGGACCCCGCCCCCGGCGTCGGCGATCCGGGGGCGGGGTCCGGCGCACCGGCCGGCGAGCACGGCTGAGCGTGACCGGGCGGATCCCGCGCGCCCGATCGGACATGTCGGAGACATCGGGCACGATGTCCGGATGGCACATGTCGCGCTCTTCCACCCCGTGTACGGGCGGCGGCCCGCCGTGCTGGACGCCGCCGACCGGCTGCGCGCCGCCGGGCACCAGGTGCACGCCCCCGACCTGTACGGGGTGCCCGCCGTCGACTCCGTCGAGGAGGGGTTTGCCCTGCTGAGCCGCATCGGCCAGCAGACCGTCCTCGACCGGGCCCGCGCGTCGCTCGACGAGCTGCCGCCCGACACCGTGCTCGCCGGGCTCTCGATGGGCGCCGGGGTGGCCGGCGCGCTGCTGGCCGAACGCCCCGACACCGCCGGCCTGCTGCTGTTGCACGGCACCGGTGGTGCCCCCGCCGCGGTCCGGCCCGGCCTGCGGATCCACCTGCACCTGGCCGATCCGGACGCGTACGACCCGCCCGACGAGGTCGACCAGTGGCAGCGGGAGATGACCGTGGCCGGTGCGGATCTCGTGGTGCACCGCTACCCCGGGGTGGGGCACCTCTTCACCGACCCGACCCTGGCCGACCACGACCCGGCCGCGGCCCAGCTGACCTGGAGTCGGGTGCTGGCCTTCCTGGCCTGACGACGATCCGACGGGGGCCCGGACCGGGCGGCCGGGGAGAGCCCGGGTCGCCGGCGTCCCGGCGGTGGCGTCGGGGGTCCGGACCGGGCCGCCCGGTGCCGTCCGGATCGCCGACGCGCGGGCGCCGGCCCGCCGGGCGAGGTCGGCGCGCACGGCCCGGGGCAGCCGGGCGCAGGCGATCTGCCGGACCACCGGGTCGGCGACGTCGTAGCCGCCGGCCGGCAGCGGCACGAGCAGGCCGGAGCCGGCCAGGGCGGCCTGTTCCACCGCCGCCTGCGCGGCGGGCCAGCCGAGGACGCCGGCCAGTTCCCCCAGCGTGCAGCCCGGCGCGAGGGCGGCGGCGGCCATCAGGACCGCCCGCCGCCTACCGTCGAGGCGGTCCAGCCGTGCCTCGACGACCCGACGGACGCTCTCCGGGACGGGCAGCCGCGCCGGGTCGCCGCCGGTGAGTGAGCGCACGTACGCCACCGCGTGCCCAGGGTTGCCGCCGACCAGGGGGATCAGCCGCACCGCCAGCCCGACGGGCTGACCGGCGCGGTGCAGCAGGCGACGCAGCAGCCGGCCGGTGGTCACCGAGTCGAGCGGACGCAACCGCAGCTGGGTCGCCGGCCGGGTGGCATCGCCGGTGTCCTGGGCGCCGGTCCCGACCAGCAGCAGGGGTAGGCCGCCCGCGTCGGCCAGGTCGAGCAGGGTGTCCAGGTGGCGCCGCAGCGCCGGCGCGGCACGGTCGAGGTCGTCCACGGCCACCACCACCGGCTGCCGCCGGGCCAGGCTGAGCAGCACCGTCCGCCAGTGCGCCATCGCCCGGGCACCCGCCGTGGCATCGGCCGCGCCGAGCAGGTCGTCCACCGCGTCCAGCGCCGGCCCCAGCCGATCGGCCGGCACCAGCGCGTGCAGGGCGGCGGCCAGCTGGCGGCGTACCGTCTCGGGGTCGTCGGTGGCGCGTGCCTGGGCGAGCCCGCGGACCACGTCCGCGACGGGCTCCAGCGGCCCGTCGGGGCAGGGCGGGCACGCCGCGAGGCACCACCGCACCGGGACACCGTCCACCGTGGGCGTGGTCCGGGCCAGTTCCCGCAGCAACCGGCTGCGTCCGCTGCCGGCCGGGCCGAGCAGCAGCAGGCGCCGGTCGCCGCGGCCGCGTACCGCCTGGGCGACACGTTCCCGGGCGGTGGCCAGCTCCCGGCGGCGCCCGAGCAGCGGGCCGTCGTGGTGCGACGGTCGGGGCCGCAGGGTGCCGGTGACGTGCCAGACGTCGACCGGCAGCGCCTTGCCGGCCAGCGCCACCGCCGGTACCGGGCGCTGCGCGACCAGCCCGGTGACCGCGCGGTGAGTGGTCGCGCAGACCGCCAGCCCGCCGGGCGGGGCGTGCTCCTGCAGGCGGGCGGCGAGTGTGATGACCGCGCCGCTGGCCACGCCGTGCCCGCCCTGGTGGCGGACCGAGAGGTCGACCACCGCCTCGCCGGTGGCCACCCCGACCCGCACCTGTAGACCGGGCGCCGGCGGGTGGCGGTCGAGGGCGCGCTGGATCTCCAGACCGGCCCGCACCGCCCGGTACGCCTCCCACCCGTCACCGCGGCGCGCGCCGAACAGGGCCATCACGGCATCGCCGACGTACTTCTCCACCGCACCGTCCCACCGCCGCAGCACCCGGGCGACCGTGCCGAAGTAGGCCCGTTGCAGGGCGCGGACGTCCTCCGGGTCGAGCCGTTCGACCAGCCGGGTCGAGCCGACGATGTCGACGAAGAGGACGGTCACGGTCCGCCGCTCCTCCGGCACCGGCCAGCGCACCTGCCCGTGAGCAGCGACAACAGACATGGGCATGGAGATCGCACCTGCCTCTCCCCCCGTGCTCGCTGACGATGTCCGGAGCCTGTCACCGCCGGTCTGACGGCGGATCTGCAGAACGACGTATGTCGGCCGGACGCAACCTTTGGTCGCAATGTCGACGCGATGAGTAGGACAGACGCCCTGCGGCGGTAGAACGGGAACCGACCCTGTGACTAGGCTGCGAGCCATGGCCAGCGACGTGGACAGCACACCGCTCGTCGGTCGGGCCGACCTGGTGGCGACGGTGCGCGCCGCGCTGCTCGACGACGTGGCGCCGGGTAACACGGCGGCGGTGTTCCTGACCGGCGAGAGCGGGGTGGGCAAGACCCGGCTGCTGCGCGAGGTGGGGGAGCGACTGAGCGACGGGGGTGCCCTGGTGCTCACCGGCTCCTGTCTGGACATTGGCGATGCCTCGCCGCTGCACCCGCTGCGGCAGGCGCTGCGTCGCCTCGACGCCGACCTGGCCGCACCGACCGCCGCGTCGGTCCGCGCGCTACTCGGCGTGTTCGCCGAGGATCGGGCCGGCCCGGACGGCGCGGGTGCGCTGCTGGAGCGGGTCTCCCGTGGGCTGAGCGTGATCGCCGGAGGGCGCCCGGTGGTGCTGGTGCTGGACGACCTGCAGTGGGTCGACCGGACGACTCGCCAGCTGCTGCTCTACCTGCTCGCCGGCCTCGGCGACCTACAGTTGTCGGTGCTGGCGGCGGTGCGGTCGGAGTCCCTGCAGGGGGCGCATCCGCTGCGCCGGGTGCTCACCGAGCTGCGTCGCCTTCGCTCGGTGCGGGTGCTCGACCTGGCTCCGCTCGACCGGGCCGGCACCGAGGAACTCGCCGCGGCGCTGGTGCGCCGCCCGCTCGCCGCCGAGGCGGCCGAGCAGCTGTGGCGGCGCAGCGGGGGCAACCCCTTCGTGGTCGAGGAACTCTCCCGGGATCTGCGCGACGGGCGCGACGGGCTCTCCGACACCCTGCGCGAGGTCTTCCTGTCCCGGGTCGACGACCTGCCCCAGCCCGCCCACCGGGCCGTGCACGCGGTCGCCGCCGGGGTGGAACCGGTCGAGCACTGGCTGCTCGCCCGGGTGGTCGCGCTGCCGGAGCACGAGCTGCTCGACGCCGTGAAGGCGGCGGTCTCCCACCGGCTGCTGGTCAGTTCCCACGACGGCTACCGGCTGCGCCACCGGCTCGTCGCCGAGGTGCTGGAGGGCGAGCTGCTGCCCGCCGAGTGGGCGGTGCTGCACCGTCGCTACGCCGAGGCGCTGACCTCGGCACCCGAGGAGCTGCACCAGGCCCGGTTGGCCCATCACTGGCGGCTGGCCGGCGAGCCGGAGCGGGCGCTGCCGGCGGCGGTGGCCGCCGCCGAGGAGGCGGAGCGGCTGTACGGCTACGCCGAGGCGCACCGGCACTGGTCGGTGGCGGTGGAGCTGGCCGGCGGGCTGGCCGGCGCCGACCGGGCGGCCCTGCTGGGCCACGCCGCCGAGGCCGCCCACCACTGTGGGGAGTACGCCCGCGCGCTGGCCCTGCTGGAGGAGCTGGCCAACGCCGACACCGACCTTCCGGCCTGCGAGCTGCACATCCGCCGGGCCCGCTACCTGGCCGCCGCCGGCCGTTCGGCGCTGGCCGAGGTGGAGTACCAGCAGGCCCTCGACGTCGCCGACTGCACCCCGAGGCAGCGGACCACCGCCGCCGCCCGGCTGGCGGAGCTGCTGCTGCAACTCGGCCGGTACGCCGAGGCGGGCCAGCGGGCGCGGGAGGCGCTGGCCCTGGCCGAGCAGGTGGACGGCGCGATCACGGAGGTGGTCCTGGCCAGTGCGGCGCTGGGCTTCTCCGAGGCGTACCGCCAGGATCCGGACGCGGGCCTGGCGGTGCTGCGGCGGGCGTTGGCCACCGCCGAGCGCGCCGGCCGTCCGGAGGATGTAGCGCTGGCGTACCTGCACCTGGCCGAGCTGCTCACCGGGCCGCTGAACATCCTCGAAGAGGGGGTGGTGGTGGCCCGGCGGGGCGCCGAGCGGGTGGCCGAGCTGGGGCTGGGCCGTTCCTACGAGACCCGACTGCTGGCCATCGCCACCAACGGGCTGTTCCGGGTGGGGCAGTGGGCCGAGGCGGAGAAGGTCGTCGCGGCGGCGCTGCGGCACCGCCCCTCCGGCGCGGACGCGGTCGAGCTGCTGCTGGCCCGCTGCCGGCTCTCCGTCGGCTACGGCGATGCCGAGGCGGCCAACCGGGACCTGGACGCCGTGGCGACCATTCTGGCCGGTGGCGGGGCCCGGCACGTCATCCCGCTGCTCACCCTGCGTGCCGGGATGGCGATGTGGCAGGGGCGGCACGACCTGGCCCGGCACGCCGTGCAGCGGGGCCTGACCGAGACCCGCTCCGACGACCTGGTCATTCTCGCCGTGCTGGTCTGGCACGGGCTGCGGGCCGAGGCCGAGGCGCACGCCAGCCGCACGGTCGCGGTCGACGAGAACGCGGTACGCCGGTTGCGCGAGATCGCCGATCGGGTGGCCGGCCGGAGCGAGCGCGCGGCCCGGCCGGTGCGCTACGTGGTCGACGGGTACCTCGCGCTGTGCGCGGCCGAGGTGAGCCGCCTCGACGGGGCGGAACCGGAGCTGTGGGGGCGGGCGGCGGCGGAGTGGGATCACCGCAACCACCCGTATCCGGCGGCGTACTCCCGGCTGCGTCAGGCCGAGGCGCTGCTGGCGAGCCGCCGCAAGGCTGCCACGGCCGGCAAGCTGCTGCGCCGGGCGTACCAGGCGGCGCAGGCGCTCGGCGCGGTGCCGTTGACCGACGAGATCCGTACGCTCGCCGGGCGGGCCCGGGTCCAGCTGGAGGAACGTGGCCCGGGGACGGTGACGCCGGACGGGTCGGGTGCCGAGGAGCTTGCCGCGCTGACCGCCCGGGAACGCGAGGTGCTGGCCGCGGTGGCCGAGGGGCTGACCAACAGGGAGATCGGCCAGCGACTGTTCATCAGCGAGCGGACCATCGGCGTGCACGTCTCGCACATCTTCGACAAGCTCCAGGTGCGTACCCGGGTCCAGGCGAGCGCCATCTTCCTGCGTAGTCGCGCGTAGGTGTCGGATACGTAGTTCTACTGATGTCCACCGGGGGCGTCGCCTGAGAGGCTGTGCCCGGCGCCGCAACGGCATGGCGGCGCCGGCGAGCAGCCTGGAGGCAACATGAGCGACTGCGGCGAGCCGGTCTGGGGGCCGGTGCAGCGGGACATCGTCGACCTGCTCGCCGACCACCCGAGCGACGTGCCCGCCGTCGTCGACCACCTGACCAAGCTGCAGGACATGCTGGTCCGACTGCCTCCGCTGATGGAGAGCTGCCCGCTGGCCGACTTCAACAAGCTGTATCTCACCATCACCACCAGCGTGCTGGACGGGCTCTACGCCGACCGGTTCGTCGACCCGGTCTTCCTGTCCCGGCTGGACGTCGAGTTCGCCGCCCGCTACTTCGACGCGTTGCGGATGTGGAGCGACTCCAGCCCGAGCACGCCGAGGGCCTGGTCGTGCCTGTTCGAGCGGATGCGTGGCCCGGACGCCCGCCCGCTGCCCTCGGCGGCGGCCGGCGTCAACGCGCACATCAACTTCGACCTGCCGTTCGCGCTGGTCACCACGTTCGACCACCTGGAGTCCGAGCCGGTCGACGGCAGCGACCAGCACCGCGACTACCTGGAGATCAACAAGATCTTCGCCGACAAGATCCCCGGTCTGCGCCGGGGCTACCTCGAGCAGTGGCAACTGCTCATCGACATGCTCAACGGCGACATCGACGACTGGTACCAGGGCGAGTTGATCGGGTACACCCGGGATGTCGCCTGGCGCAACGCGCAGCGCATCTGGCGGTGTCGGCACGATCCGCACCAGCACGAGCGCGAGCGCAGGCGGCTCGACGACACGGCCGCTGCGCTCGGTCGGTTGCTGCTGTCGCCCCTCGGGGCGTTCCTGCAGTAGCCGGGACGGGGGGTCCCCGCGCTCCGTCCGGGGCGGGGCGCGGGGGCATCCGACCCGCCCGGGCGGCCTCGCCCGGACAAGTGACCACGGGGATCGCGGGGGAAGTGAGGGCCGGCCGGCCCGGGGGGTGTCGGCCGGCCCTCGCGCATGCCACGGACGCCGAGCCCGCATCCTTGGGCGGATGTGAAGGCGAATGGCTTACTTATTCACGTATGACGGATTTGTTCCTTCCATCGCCGTACGGTGGCCTCTGGTGGCTGGAGCGAGGTCAGCCACTCCGCGCCCGTTTCCGGTAGCGGCAGTGTTTCGCATGCACGAGAGGCAGGAACGTTGATGTCCACGTACCAAGGGAGCCGCGGGTCCAGACGACCCGTACGGCGGTCCCGGTGGTTGCTGGCCGGTGGCCTGGTGGCGGGCAGCCTGGTGGCCGGAGCGGCGGGCCTGACCGCCGTCACCGCCTCGGCCGCCGACCGTGACCCGGCGGCGCCGCACCCGGGTCAGCCCGCCGCGATGTTGCAGACCGATGTGCCCGGAATCGACGAGACGCCGCAACGCGGGGGAGCGGACCGGCAGCGCCCCGAGTGGCGGCACGACCCCGATGCCGGCCGCGACCCCGGCGACAGACCGGACGCGGCGGACGCGCCCGGCCGGTCGGCCGGTCACCACGGGCGCCCGCCCCAGCGCACGGCAGTGCCGGTGCCCTGCGACTCCGCCCGGCTCATCGCCGCGCTGGTGCGGGCGAACGCCGAGGGCGGTGCCACGCTGCGGCTGGCCGAGAAGTGCACCTACACGCTGACCGACGCCTTCCAGCAGCCCGACGAGTACGACGGCGGCATCCGCGACGCGCGGGAGGCCGCCGACGCCGCCGAGAATCCGGGCGACGCCGAGGCGCCGCCGCGCAACCCCGCCGACGACACCGCCGGCCTACCCGTCATCTACCACGGGATCACCATCGAGGGTGCCGGTGCGACCATCGTCCGGAGTGTCGACGCCGCCGATTTCCGCTTCTTCACCGTCCGCGACGGGGGCGAGCTGACCCTCAGGGACGTCACCCTGCGCAACGGGCGGTCGGCGGCGGAGGGCGGCAGCATCCACGTCGTGCACGGTGCCACCGCGGTCGTCGAGGGGGTCACCGTCGTCGGCAGCACCTCGCTGTCGGCGGAGGGCGGCGGTGGCGCCATCTTCAACGACGGCAACCTGCGGATCAGCGACAGCAGGCTGATCGGCAACCGGGCCGCCGGCGCCGAGGGCAAGGGCGGGGGCCTGCTCAACGGCGGCGTGATGACCATGCACCGCACCGAGTTCCGGCACAACAGCGCGGTCAGCTACGGCGGCGGCCTGGCCAACTTCCGGGCCGCCGGGGACGTGTACTCCTCGACCTTCGTGCGGAACAACGCGGCCAAGGGCGGCGGCCTGGCCAGTTTCTCCGCCCGTACGAAGGTCTTCGACACCCTCGTGGCGCACAACAGTGCGGAGGTCGGCGGCGGCCTGGCGAACTCCGACGCGGTGCTCGTGCTGCGGCAACTGACCGTCCGGGACAACGTCGCCACCACCTCGGGTGGCGGGATCTCCACCTTCCAGGGCCTGGTGCCGCTGGACGACAGCGTGATCAGCGGCAACACCACGCGCGGTAATGGCGGCGGCATCCACGCCGAGAAGTCCAACCTGCTCGTGCGCGCCAGCGATGTCGAGGGCAACGACGCGGTCGGCAAGCGGTCCCAGGGCGCCGGACTGTTCGTGACGGCCGGCTCCACCTCGCTCTACAAGAGCCGGGTGGTCGGCAACCAGTCCACCGGGAAGGCCGGCGGGATCCAGGCCGAGCGGGCCCAGGTCAAGATCGACGACGAGAGCGTCGTCATCGAGAACAACCCCACCAACTGCGCGGGCAGCAAGGTGCCGGTGGCGCACTGCTTCCGCTGAGCGCCGCAGGTCGACGCACGGGTGCGTCCGGCCGCCGCGTCCGGTCCTGCGACCGGAACGAGCGGGCCGGGCGCACCCGTCGTCGTCGCTGACCACTCACTGGGAGGGCTGGGGCAGTTCGCAGTCGACCTTCGGGTTGGCACCGACGTAGTTGAGCGGCCCGGCGGCGATGGTCACCAGGATGGTGCCGACCTCCGCACAGTTGGCCTCCTCGTCGCTGTAATAGCCGCGCTGGCCGGCGGCGATGGCGCCGATGACGAGCCAGATCACGACGAGGACTCCGAAGATCGACGTACCACGCATGGCTTCCTCCACGGTCGGGGGTGGGTTGCAAGGTTGGGGCCTTGTACCCAACCGGGTCGGACGGCTAACGGAGGCCGATCGACCTCACGGCGGCGAGGGGGCCTCGGGCGGCCGGCCGTGGCTGCGCCGGAAGTCGGACAGCGCCACTCCGGCGAGGACCAGCATGGCGGCGACCGAGGCGCTCAGGGGCGGCAGGAACAACACCGCGGGCGCGGCGATGAGCAGGGTCAGTACGCCGCCGGGGCGCGACGGCGAGACCCGGCTGAACACCTCCCGTTCGAAGAAGGCCCGGCCGATCAGGAACAGCGCCGGCCCGCCCAGGATGATCGCCGCCCACGCCGGTGGCGTCCGCGCCGGCAGTTCCTGCAGCACCAGCTTGAAGCCGGCGGCGGTGGTGACCACCCCGGAGACCATCAGCAGATGGGTGTACGGGGCGGTGTTCCAGAAGTGGCTCGGGTTCCTGGCGGTCTGGATGGCCAGCGGCAGCAGCTCTCCGGCCTTGTGCACGTAGACCCGCCACAGCAGCAGGGTGGTGACGAAGGCCACGACCAGGGCGATGCTGTTCTCGGCATGCGAGTGGCGCTCGCTGTAGGCCATGCCCATGACCAGGATCGCGTCGCCCAGGGCGATGGTGTAGAACTGCTGGTACCGCTCGGAGAGGTGATCGGCGGTCAACCTGCGGTGGGCGGTGGGCACGGTGCCCAGCCCGGGCACCGGGTAGGCCAGCCGGAGTCCCAGGTAGTCGATGCCGAGGGCGAGCAGCCAGAGCGCCAACCGGGCGTCGTCGGAGACGAAGGCGCCGATGATCCACGGCACGGCCGACACGGCGAACCAGGAGAGAATCCGCACCGCCCGCCGCCGGATGTGCGGGTCGCTGCGCACCGTCAGCAGGAGGAACACCCCGCGTCCCAGATGGATGGCGACGTACGAGGCGGCGAAGACCAGCCCCCGGTCGCCGAACGCCTTGGGGATCGCGGTGGTCATCAGCAGCACCCCGAACATCACCGTGACGATGAGCGCCTTGATCTCGGTGCGGTCGGGGTCGTACAGGTCGGTGACCAGGGTGGTGATGGTCCAGGTCCACCACACCGCGGCCAGCAGGATCAGCGCCTGGACGGCCATGGTCCAGCTGATGTCGTCGGCCAGGTTCTGCGAGATGAGCGCCAGCGCGACGACGTAGACGAGGTCGAAGAAGAGTTCCAGGAGCGTCACCCTGGGGGGCGACGTCGGACGGCGGACAGGGACAGGTCGTGGCTGTTCCTGCTCCGGCTGGGCGAACGGCACGGATGCTCCCGGCGGCCGGCGACAGTTCGGCGTACCGACCGTAGCGTCGTGACCGCCGGTGCCGTGCCGGTATCGGCGCCGGTAACCGGAACGGGCGTACGCCGGGGCCGCCGGTGCGGATGCCCGGTGAGGGCGTCCCGCAACCGGCGGCCCCGGACGTGTCAGGCGTCCCCGTCGGCCTGGGCGGCCAGCACCTTCGCCTGCTGGGACCAGGTGACGAGGCTGGCGGTGGCGCGCAGCCCGGCGCCCTTGACGGTCTCCCGCAGCGCGGCCTCGTCCAGCTCGGCCAGCTGCTGGTAGGTCCGGATGCCCGCGCTGTGCAGCGCGGCGGCCATCTTCGGCCCGACGCCCTGGATGCGCCGGAAGTCGTCCGTCGCGGCCGCGGCGGACACCGGCTCGGCGGACACCGGCTCGGCCGGCGCCACGGTCTCGACAGCGGCCGGCGCGACGGGCTCGGGGGCGGCCGTCGGCCGCACCGGCGGGGTGGCGACCGCCGGGCGTGGCTCCGCGGTCGCGTCCGCGGCCGGTCCGTCGAGGACGGCGGCCGGCTCAGCGTCGACCGGGGCGGCGTCGGCCGGCGGCCCGGCGTCGACCGGGGCGACGACCGGCTCGCCGGGCTGCGGCGCCGCCACCGCGTCCACCGCCACGGGCTCGACGGTGGTGTCGGCCGGTTCGGTGACGATGGCCGGCGTCGGCTCGGCGGCGTCGCTGCTCGCGCTCGCGGGCGCGGTGGCTGCGGGCTCGACCGTCGCGGGCTCGACGGTCGCGGGTTCGGTGGCCGTCGGTTCGACGGTGGCCGGCGCGGCGCCGGTGGCGGCCGGGGTCGATTCGGTCTCCTCGGCGTTCGCGTCGCTCGCCGTCCCGGTCGTCGGCGCGGGCGGTTCACCCCGCCGGCCGCGCAGCAGCACCCAGCCCACCGCCAGACCCGCCAGCAGCGCTACGAGCAGTATCAGCCAGTTCCCGAAGGACTCGCCCACGGTAACCCTCCCTGAGGTTCACGTCCGGATCGTCGCGAGAAAAACTCGCCGGCAGCTTTGCACACGCGCGGCCGGGGCAACAGGCGGGCCAGGTAACAGTCCGTGCGGGCCGCGCGGAGGCTACGGCAGGTGTCCGGTACGGAACGGACGGTGTGGAGGGATCGGCACGGCCGCGATCCCCGGCACCGGGTGGGGACGCCGGGGCTCGCGGTGTGCCGGATCAGTCCTGTTCACCTCGGTAGGTGTAGAAGTCGTCGACGAACTTGCGCCGCAGCCGGGGCACCCGGCTGGTGACCCGGAAGTATCCCCGGGCACCGAACAGCGCGAGCCGCCCGAACACCGGCTGGTACATGCGGTCGTCGCCGTTGGTGCCGCTGCGGGCCAGGGAGTCGGCCACCCGGGCGAATCCGTACGGCACCATCGCCGCCTCGTAGTCGGCCACCGCCTGTACCAGGGTCTTCTCGCCGCCGGTGGCGAGGATCAGCTGCCGCCGCAGCAGGTTCGCGTCCCGCAGCGCCGTGTTGGCCCCCACGCCCCGGCCGGGCGTCATGGTGTGGATCGCGTCACCGAGGAGGGTGACCGTACTGCTCTTCCAGGGCGGCACCGGCTCCGAGGTGGACACCGTGATCGGCAGGGCGCTGTCCGGGTCGGCCAGGCTGAGCAGTTCCCGCAGGTGGGGGTGCCAGTTGGCGGTCAGCTCCAGGGCCACCTGGATCAGCTCCGTGCCGCGGCGCCGCATGATGTCCGGCGGGAACCGCCGGGCGGTGCTCCAGACGATCAGGTTGATGTTGTCGCGGGTGGGGTCGTGGCGCAGCCCCGGCCAGTCGGCGAGCAGCGCGGCGTCGGCGGGGGCGGTGTCCGGCTTGAGTCGACCGTCACGGTCCCACTTGAACTCCATCACGTGCAGCACGCCCATCACCCCGCCGGTGCCGAAGATCAGCGAGATGCCCCGCTGCACGCTGTCGGGCAGCAACGCCCGGGTGCGCGCGGTGAGCGGTACCCGGGTGGCGATGTTGATGGTCCCGGCGTCCCGGATGGCCGCGTGCGGCAGGTACTGGCGGCGGACGGCGGAGTGCGTGCCGTCCGCCGCCACGAGCAGGTCACCGGTGGCGGTGCCGCCGTCGGCGAAGTGGGCGGTGACCGTCCCGTCGTCGTGCTGCTCGTACCGGGTGAAGGTGCGGTCGAAGTGGACCACGTCCTCCATCCCGGTCAGCAGCACCTGGCGCAGCGTCATCCGGGCCACCGACCGTTCCGTGTCGACCGGGTGGGTGTCGGGCCGCAGCGGGAAGGACGCCGTGTAACGCATTCGCTGGCTCAGCACGTTGAAGTGTCGGGGGGATCGGGCGCAGGTGGCCAGATAGATCTCGAACAGCTCCGGCGGCAGGCAGTCGCGCAGCGCCCGGCTGCCCGTGGGACCGATGCCCACGCGGTAGCCGAGCAGCCCCTCGCCTCTGCCGCGGTGCCGTTCGTAGACGGCGACGCTGATACCCGCCCGGCGCAGCCCGTGCGCCAGGCAGAGGCCACCGGTGCCCGCGCCGATGACCAGGACGTGCGGTGGTCGGGATGCCACGGTGCCGCCCGGTCAGCCGGCGGGGCGCGGCGCGGGAACGTCCGCGCCGTCCCAGCGGTAGAAGCAGTTGGCTATCGCGTCGCGCGGCGAGCGCCAGGTCGGCAGGTACGGCGAGGTGTGCGCGGACAGCCGCTCGTTGACCTGCCGGTACAGCGGGTGGTTGCGGGCCGCCGCGAGGGCGTCCGCGCCGACGTCGTCGGTCTCCATGAGGTGTACGCACAGATCGTGCAGGCAGTACAGGGAGCGGTGGCGTAGCCCGGTCAGGCTGGGCAACTCAGTCTCGTCGGACTCGGCGAAGATCTGCGCGACGCGTCCCTCCGCGCCCGGGATGATCCTGTTGACGATCACTAGACGGCTCATCGGACCCCTCTCGACGGTGGTCCGGCCCCGACGGATGCCGGGTCGCGGACCGCGGTGAGCACACCCTGTCCCCGCCGCAGTCACCTGCCCGTCAACGGGCGGGGCGGGTGCGGTGACGCGGTCAGCGGGCCGGGAACGTGGCCCGCGTGACCAGGTGCCGGTGGGCGCCGTTCGTCGGTCGGCTCGCCCGCCGGATCGGTTCGAGGGTCTCCGCGAGCAGCGCGCTCATCGCCGGCGACGGTTCCAGCCGCAGTTCCCGCAGCAGCAGGTCACGGTAGACGTAGAAGGCGTGCACCGCCTCGAAGGCGTTGCCCTCGGCGAGGTGGATGCGGACGACCAGCCGGTGTGGTGTCTCGCGCAGCGGCTCGGCGGCCATCGCCTCCAGTGCCGCCTCCAGCGCCTCGCCGTGCCGCCCGGCGGCCAGATGCTGGCCGGCCACCTGTTCCAGCATGTGCAGCCGGAGCTGGCGCAGCCGTTCGCGGTCGGCCAGCACCCAGTCGTCGTACCAGCCGGGGAGCAGGTCGTGCCGGCCGGCGGCGAGCGCTTCCGCGGCGTCGGCCGGTGCCTGGCCGTCGCGGACCCGGCCGGCCGTGTCGACGAGCCGGTCGACGTCGACCCGGACCAGCGGGTCGAGGCGGACGGTGTCGGCGGCGGTGGTCAGCGGGCAGTAGGGGTCCTGGCGCAGCCGCCACAGCGCGGTGCGCAGCGAGGAGAGGGCCCGTTCCTCCGCGGCCTCCGGCCAGAGCAGCCCGGCGAGGTGGGCCCGGGTGGCGCCGGGGCGCAGCCCGATCAGGGCGATGACCCGTTGCAGGCCCCGGGGCACCACCACGGGGGCGTCGCCGTGCCTCAGCCGGAAGCCACCGAGCAGGTGCAGGCCCACCTCGGCGTCGCGGCGCTGGCCCGTGGTGAGGGTGGGCGGATCGGCGGTCACGGCGGCACCCCCTGCGGAACGCGTCGGTTGCGGGTCTCGGCCGGGGCCCGGCGTGGCCACCGTGACGCCACTGTCGACTCTCTGGGGCCGTCGCACGTGGTGGGTGCGGAGCCGGGTCTGACCGCCGCGAAGATTATCAATCACAGTTACTCTGAGTCAACGATGTTGTTGGCAATGCACCGTGACCGCTTCTGTGAAACCACCTCTGAACTGCACAATCATGGCAGCGCTCCCGGCTCGGTGCGTCCAGCTGATACACAGCGTGCGTCAACGCAGCGTCACCGGCGGGCGTTCTCGGCGGGGGTGTCGGTGACGCCGGGGTGACGGCGTGCTCCGCATGGTGTCGGCAGCCGTCCGGGCAGACCGGCGGCGTCGCCACCGGCCCATGAGGGGAGGACCAGCATGGACCGAACGCTGATCGTCGCGAAGGTGGACCCGAGCGCCGAGACGGCGGTCGCCGAGATCTTCGCCGAGTCCGACACGACCGAACTGCCCCGCCTGGTGGGCGTCCGGCACCGGTCGCTGTATCGCCTGAACGACCTCTACGTGCACCTGTTGGAGACCGAGTCCGCCGGCGACGGCGCCGTGGAGGCCGCCCGGAACCATCCCGAGTTCGCCCGGATCAGCGAGCGGCTGCGCCCGTACATCTCGCCGTACCTGCCGACCTGGCGCTCGCCCCGGGACGCCATGGCCCGCTGCTTCTACCGCTTCGACGGGCGGCGGCCGTGACCGCCACCGCGCGCTCCAGCGAGACACTGTGGTCCCGGTGCGGTGGCTGCGCCGCCCTGCTCTACCGCAAGCGGCTGCGCCGCAACCTCGACGTCTGCCCCGAGTGCGGCCTGCACGCGCGGCTCGCCGCGCCCGAGCGGGTCGGCCAGCTGGTCGACCCGTCCTCGTTCCGGCCGCTGCCCGAGCGCGCCGTCGAGGTGGACCCGATCGGCTTCGTCGACGTGCTGCCGTACCCGCACCGGCTCACCGCCGCCCGCGCCGACACCGGGTTGCCGGAGGCGGTGCTCTGCGGCACCGCCACCGTCGGCGGGTTCCGCTGTGCGCTCGCCGTGATGGACTTCCGCTTCCTCGGCGGCAGTCTCGGGTGTGCCGTCGGTGAGCTGATCACCCGTACCGCCGAGGAGGCGCTCGACGCGGGCGTACCGCTGATCCTGGTCACCGCCTCCGGCGGCGCCCGCATGCAGGAGGGCGCTCTGTCGCTGATGCAGATGGCCACGGTCAGCCAGGCGGTGGCCGCGCTGCGCGAGGCCGGGCTGCTCTCCGTCAGCGTGCTGACCGACCCCACCTACGGGGGTGTGGCGGCCTCCTTCGCCACCAGCACCGATCTGGTGCTCGCCGAGAGCGGTGCCCGGATGGGCTTCGCGGGCCCCCGGGTGATCCGCCAGGTGACCGGGCGCAGCCTGCCGGAGGGATTCCAGACGGCGGAGTTCCTGCTGCGGCACGGCCAGGTCGACATGGTGGTGCCCCGGCACGCGCTGCGCGCCCGGCTGGCGACACTGCTCGCCGCGGCGGCTGCCGGCCGCCGCCTGGTGGACTCCGGCGGGCCGGCGGACCCCGGCGTACCGGCGGACCCCGGCGGGCCGGTGGGCTCCGGCGGGCCGGCGGCGCCGATGGCGGCGGCCCGGCCACCGCAGCCACCGCGGGCACCGGTCCGCGACGCCTGGGAGACGGTACGCCTGGCCCGGCATCCCGGCCGTCCGACCACGCTGGACTATCTGGAGACCACCTTCGACGGCTTCACCGAGCTGCACGGTGACCGGCTCGGCGGCGACTGTCCGGCGGTCGTCGGTGGGCTGGCCCGGCTCGACGGCCGGCACCTGATGGTGGTCGGCCACCAGAAGGGACACACCACCGCCGAGCTGGCGGCCCGCAACTTCGGGATGGCCACCCCGGCGGGGCATCGCAAGGCCCTGCGGCTGATGCGCCTCGCCTCGCGTCTCGGCCTGCCCGTGGTGACCCTGGTGGACACGCCGGGGGCGGACCCGGGCGTCGAGGCGGAGGAGCACGGCCAGGCCGCGGCCATCGCCGAGAACATCCTGACCCTGAGCGCGCTGCCCACGCCGGTGGTGACGGTGGTGACGGGGGTGACGGGGGAGGGGGGCAGCGGCGGGGCACTGGCCCTGGCGGTCGCCGACCGGGTGCTGATGTTGCAGCACGCGGTCTACTCGGTGATCAGCCCCGAGGGCTGCGCCGCGATCCTCTGGCCGGGGCGTACGGCCGCGCCGCAGGCGGCTCGCGCGCTGCGGCTGACCGCGCCGGACCTGTGCCGGCTCGGCGTCGTCGACGAGGTGGTGCCCGAACCGGCCGGCTCGGCCGCCGACGATCCCGAGGCGACGGCCCGGGCCGTACGCCAGGCGCTGCTGGCGAACCTGTTGCCGCTGCTCGACGTGCCGGCGGCGACCCTGGTCGAGCAGCGGCGACGGCGCTTCCGCCGCTTCGGCGCCGCGCGCGCCGGTGTCCGGGCGGACGCCCGGTGAGCGGCACCGCTGGCGCCAGGCCGGTGGTCGCCGGTACTCCGGCGACCCTGCCGCCGGTCGGGGTCGCGGCCCCGACGGTTGTCGACGTGCCGCGCCCCTCGGCCGGCGCGCCGGCACCTGCCACACCCGTGGACGCGCGGCCGGCGGACACCCAACCCGGGGATGCCATACCCGTGGACGCCCAGCCCGGTGACGCCCAGCCCTTGGACGCCGGGACCGAGGCCGCGCTGGCCGGGCTGCGTCGGCACGCCCGGCACCTCGTCGCCGAACTGGCCGGTCCGGTACGCCGGCTGCGGCTGCGCTGCGGGGACACCGAGCTGGAGGTGGAGTGGGAGTGGCCGGCCGGGCCGGGATCCGGTTCGGGCGTACCGTCCGGCACGGCGCGCGCCGGCGGCGCCACCGCCCCGGCGCCGATCCCGCCGTCCGCCGGCCCGCCCTCGGCGGAGCCCGCGACCCGTACCGCCGTGCGGTCGCCGATGGTCGGCACCTTCTACCGGGCGGCCCAGCCCGGCGCCGCGGCCTTCGTGGCGGTCGGTGACCTGGTCCGGCCCGGGCAGGTCGTCGGGATCGTCGAGGCGATGAAGCTGATGAACGAGGTCACCGCCGACCGGGCCGGACGGGTCACGGAGGTGCTGGTGGCCGACGGGCAGCCGGTGGAGTACGACCAGCCGCTGGTCGCCCTGGACCCGGCCTGAGGTGGGGTGCCGATGTTCTCCAAGGTGCTGATCGCCAACCGTGGCGAGATCGCGCTGCGCATCCTGCGGGCCTGCCGCGAGCTGGGCATCCGTACCGCCGTGGTCTACTCCTCGGCGGACGCCGACTCGGCGGCGGTGCGGTTGGCCGACGAGGCCGTCCGGATCGGTCCCTCGGCCAGCCGACGCAGCTACCTCAACGTCGCCGCCGTGGTGGAGGCGGCCCGCCGGGTCGGTGCGCAGGCGGTGCATCCCGGCTACGGCTTCCTCTCCGAGGACGCCGACTTCGCGGAGATCTGCGCGGACAACGGACTGACCTTCGTCGGCCCGCCGCCGCACGTGATGTCCGTGCTGGCGGACAAGTCCTCCGCCCGGGCGTTGATGAGCCGCGCCGGGCTGCCCCTGGCGCCCGGCGCGGTGCAGCCGGTGCCGACGGCGGCCGAGGCCGCGGCGGTGGCCGCCGAGGTGGGCTACCCGGTCATCGTCAAGGCGGCGGCCGGGGGCGGTGGGCGGGGGATGACCGTGGTCCGCGCCCCGGCGGACCTGCCCCGGGCGTACGCGCGTACCCGCGCCGCCGCCCAGGCCGCCTTCGGCGACGACCGGGTCTACGTCGAGCGGTACCTGACCGACGCCCGGCACGTCGAGGTCCAGTTGCTCTGCGACTCCCACGGCAACGGCGTGCACCTGGGCACCCGGGACTGCTCGGTGCAGCGCCGGCACCAGAAGCTGGTCGAGGAGGCGCCCGCCCCGGGGCTGTCCCGGCCGACGCTGGACGCGATCGCGCAGGCCGCCCTGCGCGGCGCGCTCGACGTGGGCTTCACCGGTGCCGGGACGGTGGAGTTCCTGGTGGACGCCGAGGAACGGTTCCACTTCCTGGAGATCAACTGCCGGATCCAGGTGGAGCACCCGGTGACCGAGATGATCACGGGAATCGACCTGGTCCACGAGCAGTTCCACATCGCCGCCGGCACGCCGCTGCGCTGGCGCCAGCAGGACGTCCGGTTCACCGGGGTGGCGGTCGAGTGCCGGGTCAACGTGGAGGATCCGGACCGCGACTTCGCCCCCACCCCCGGTCGGCTGGACCGGTTCGTGCCACCCGGTGGCCCGTTCACCCGGGTCGACACCCACGGCCACACCGGCTACCTGGTGGGGCCGTACTACGACTCGCTGCTGGCCAAGGTCGCGGTCTGGGCGCCGGACCGCGACCTGGCGCTGAGCCGGCTGGAACGCGCGCTCGGCGAGTTCGAGATCTCCGGCCCCGGGGTCCGCACCACCATCCCGTTCGTCCGCCGGGTGCTCGACGACGCCGACTTCCGCAAGGGGACCTACTCCACCGGCCTGGTCGACCGACTGATCGCCGCACCGCCCCCCGCACATCCCAGGAGGAAACGATGACCGTCATCGACCACCGCTCCCTGACCGCGGAGATCACCGCCATCCTGGTGACCAACTGCGGGCTGGATCCGGCGGCCGCCGCCCGCGCGCCGGCCGCCTCCCTGGAGGAGCTGGGCATGGACTCGCTCGCGCTGCTCGAACTCTCCGCCGTGGTCACCGACCGGTGGCAGGTGAGCATCCCGGAGCAGGCGGCCCAGCTGAGCATCCCCGCCGTGGCCGACCTGGTCGCCCGGCGCGCCGACCCGGCCGGGCACACCGAGAACAGCATCGTCATCGCCGCGCCGCTGGAGCTGGTCTGGTCGGTCACCAACGACGTCGCGGGCTGGCCCGACCTGTTCACCGAGTACGCCCAGGCCGAGATCCTCGACCGCGACGGCGACACCGTCCGGTTCCGGCTCACCATGCATCCGGACGAGTTCGGGGTGGCCTGGAGCTGGGTCAGCGAGCGCACCGCCGACCCGGTCAGCCGCCAGGTGCGGGCCCGCCGGGTGGAGACCGGACCGTTCGAGTACATGCGGATCCACTGGACCTACGCCGAGGAGCCCGACGGCGTCCGGATGACCTGGGTGCAGGACTTCGCCATGCAGCCGACCGCACCGGTGGACAACGCCGGGATGACCGAGCGGATCAACACCAACAGCGTGGTGCAGCTGGCCGTGATCAAGGACCGCATCGAGCGGCTGGCCCGCGAGCGGGCGGGAGCCGGCGATGAGTGACCTCGCCCTGGTGGCCGCCCGGGACGTGCCCGCCGACCGCCGCCGCGGCGGCGAACTGCGCGTCCTGCTCGGCCCGCGTACGGTGGGCAGCACCTCGGGGTTCATGGGCGTGGCCACCATGGCGCCGGGCGAGCGGATCGCGGAGCACTACCACCCCTACAGCGAGGAGTTCCTCTACCTCGCCCGGGGCGCGATCACCGTCGACCTGGACGACGAGCCGGTGTCACTGGCCGCCGGCGAGGCGCTCTTCGTGGCCCGCAACGTCCGGCACCGGCTGCGCAACACCGGCCACCTGCCCGCCGAGGTGGTCTTCCATCTCGGGCCGCTGGCCCCACGGCCGGAACTCGGCCACGTCGACACCGAGCTGGTCGAGCAGCGGGACGGGTCGTGACCGCCCGGCGCACCGTGGTCACCGGCGTCGGGGTGGTGGCCCCCGGCGGTGTCACCCGGGACCGGTTCTGGAAGAGCATCACCGAGGGGCGGACGGCGACCCGGCGGATCAGCTTCTTCGACCCGGCACCGTTCCGGTCCCAGATCGCCGCCGAATGCGACTTCGACCCGGACGCCGCCGGGCTGAGTCCGACGCAGCGGCAGCGCGCCGACCGGTACGTGCAGTTCGCGCTGGCCTGCGCCGCCGAGGCCGTCGCCGACAGCGGGCTGGAACTCACCGACGCCGAGCGGGACCGCGCCGGTGTCGTGCTCGGCACCGCCGTCGGCGGCACCATGGCGCTGGAACAGGAGTACGTGACGGTCAGCGACAGCGGCCGGCGCTGGCTGGTCGACACCGCGCTCGGCGGACCGTACCTCTACCCGGCGCTGGTGCCCAGCAGCCTGGCCGCCGACGTGGCCTGCCGGCACGGCCTGCACGGCCCGGCGCAGGTCGTCTCCACCGGCTGCACCTCCGGCATCGACGCCATCGGCTACGCCCACCAGCTCGTCGTCGACGGCGAGGCGGACATCGTCCTCGCCGGCGCCGCCGACTCGCCCATCTCCCCGGTCACCGTCGCCTCCTTCGACGCCATCAAGGCCACCAGCCCGGACAACGACGACCCGGCGCACGCCTCCCGCCCCTTCGACGCCGACCGGCACGGCTTCGTGCTGGCCGAGGGGGCGGCGGTGCTGGTGCTGGAGGAGGCCGGGCACGCCCGGCGGCGCGGCGCGCACGTCTACTGCGAGGTGGCCGGCTACGCCAGCCGCAGCAACGGCTACCACATGACCGGGCTGCGCCCGGACGGGCTGGAGATGGGGCTGGCCATCACCGACGCGCTGAGGCAGGCCAGGCTGGCACCCGAGAGCGTCTCCTACATCAGCGCACACGGCTCCGGCACCCGGCAGAACGACCGGCACGAGACGGCCGCCTTCAAGCGGTCGCTCGGTACGGCCGCGTACCGGGTGCCGGTCAGCTCGATCAAGTCCATGGTGGGGCACTCGCTCGGCGCCATCGGTGCCATCGAGATGGCCGCCTGCGCGCTGGCCATCGAGTTCGGAGTGGTGCCGCCGACCGCCAACTGGGCCACCCGGGATCCGGAGTGCGACCTGGACTACGTGCCCAACGAGGCCCGGGAGGTGCCGGTGGACGTGGCGCTCTCGGTGGGCAGCGGCTTCGGCGGCTTCCAGTCGGCCATGCTGTTCCGCCGGTTGACCC
This sequence comes from Micromonospora sp. WMMD1082, assembly GCF_029626175.1. Taxonomy (NCBI): domain Bacteria; kingdom Bacillati; phylum Actinomycetota; class Actinomycetes; order Micromonosporales; family Micromonosporaceae; genus Micromonospora; species Micromonospora sp. WMMD1082. The sequence continues at coordinate 5,593,691 of NZ_JARUBM010000002.1, forward strand.
GGGACGTGCCGGCATGACCGAGCGGCCACGCAGGGCGGTGGTGACCGGCGTCGGGGTGGTCGCGCCCAGCGGCGTCGGCGCGCCGGCACACTGGCGTACGGTGCTGTCCGGCCGGCGCCGTACCGGCCCGATCACCCTGTTCGACGCGACCGGCTACCCGACCCGGCTCGGCGGCGAGGTGGCCGACTTCTACCCGGCCCGGTACGCCGACAACCGGGCCCTGGTGCAGACCGACCGCTGGACCCATCTCGGGTTCGCCGCCACCACCCTGGCACTGGCCGACGCGGGCCTGCCGGAGCGGGCCACCGACCCGTACGGCTGGGCGGTGACCCTGGCCAGTTCCTCCGGCGGCAACCTCTTCGGCCAGCGGGAGCTGCAGCGGCTCTGGTCGTCGCCGACGCGCACCGTCGGGGCGTACCAGTCGATCGCCTGGTTCTACGCGGCCAGCGTCGGGCAGCTGTCCATCCGGCACCAGGCGAAGGGCCCGTGCGGCGTGCTGGTGGCCGAGTCGGCCGGCGGCCTGGACAGTCTCGCCCACGCGGTGCGGACCGTGCGGCGCGGTGCCTCGGTGGTGCTCGCCGGGGCGACCGAGTGCCCACTGAGCCCGTACGCGTTGGCCTGCCAGCTGCGCTCCGGCCTGCTCAGCGAGGTGCCCGATCCGCAGCGGGCCTACCGACCGTTCGACGCGACCGCCAGCGGCTACCTGCCGGCCGAGGGCGGCGCGGTCTTCGTGGTCGAGGAACTGACGCACGCGACCGCCCGGGGTGCCCGGATCTACGGCGAGGTGACCGGCTGGGGCGCCACCCACGACGCCGTGCACACCTCGGCCGAGGGCGCCGGTGACCCGCACCAGTACGCCCGGGCGATGCGGTTGGCCCTGGGCCGGGCCGGGGTGGAACCGGCCGATGTGGACGTGGTGGTCCCCGACGCCCTCGGAGTGCCCCGCTACGACCGGGCCGAGGCGACCGCGTTGCGCGCGGCGTTCGGCGGTCTCGTGCCGCCGGTGAGCACCCACAAGGAACTGACCGGGCGGGCGCACCAGGGCGGTTCGGCGCTGGACGTGGCCACCGCCCTGCTCGCCTTCGCGCACGACACACTGCCCGCCTCGGCCGGCCCGGACACCGTGGCCGAGGGCTGTGAACTGGGTTTCCTGCGGGCGTCCCGGCGCCCGCGTACCCGGGTGGCGCTGGTCTGCGCCCGGGGATTCGACGGCTTCAACAGTGCGCTGGTGCTGCGCGGGGCACCACCGGAGGGACGGGAGCGGTGATGACGCGAGGACGCGTGGTTTTCCTGGTACGGGTGCCCGACGAGCGCACCGAGGACTTCCTGCGGGCGTACGAGGCGGTCCGGCACCTGGTCGCCGGCGGCGTGCCGGGCCACCTGGTCGACCAGGTGTGCCGCTCGTCGACCGACCCGGAGCAGTGGCTCATCACCAGCGAGTGGGCCAGTCTGGCCGACTTCGAGGCGTGGGAACGCAGCCCGGAGCACCGCGAGCTGGTCCGGCCGATGCGGGAGTGCTTCACCGACGCCCGCTCGCTGCGCTTCCACATCCACGCCCAGACGCCGGTCCCGGCCTGACCCCGGCTCGCGGCCCCGGCTAAACGAACTCGGCTCACGACTTCGGCTCACGGCCCCGGCTCACGGGGGGTCAGCTGATGCTCACCGACAGTTGACACACGGTTCCGATCATGCCCTTCGGAGAGCGCGCCGACAATCCCGCCGGCCGCCCTTTATCGTCCGTCCCTTTGCAGGTGGTAGCGCGCATCGTCGCTGCCGTAGGGTGCCCGCAGTGCTCCGAGCACGCGACCCGCGGGCGGCTCCGCTCCCGCACGGACGTTGGGTGGTGAACGGTGGCGATCCCATGACCGGCCCGTTGTTCTCGCTGGTCGAGGCCGGGTCAGACCTGGAACGGGGTGAGCGTCACCTCGGCGAGGTAGACGCAGCTGCGACCCTCGTGCGAGGAGTAGTAGCTGACCCAGAGCCGGTCGTCGTGCCACACCAGGCCGGGGTAGCTGCAGTCGCCGCCCGAGGGGAGCGCCACCAGCTCGCGTAGCCGTCCCTGGGTCACGTCCACCGCGCAGACCGCGGTGCGCACCGCACCGTCGTGCAGGCGCACCCCGGCGACGAGTGAGCCGTCGGGCAGCCGGCACAGCGCCGGCCCGCCCACCCTGACCCCGAGGTCGGTCCAGGTCCACTCGCGGTACGGCGGTCGGGCCCGGCCGAGCTGGGCGCTGGCCGGGTCGCCGTCGCGGCGCAGCAGGCAGGTGGCGGTGCCGTCCGGGTCGAAGACCAGTCCCGACTCGTTCGGGTAGCCACCGTCGAACAGCGTCCGCACGACCGGGCGCAGGTCCAGGCCGTCCTCGCTGCGGTAGAGGCGGGCGAACCTCGGCTCCCGGGTGGCGTAGCCGACGCCGTACATCACGTCGCCGTGCCACGCGGCCTGCCAGACCCAGACTCCCGGTTCGCCGACCGGTTGCGGGCCCGCCCACCGGTGCCCGTCGTCGCTGAGCCAGGCGACGGTGTGGAACCGCTTCTGCGCGCCGCCGGTCGCGGCGGCGGCGAGCAGTTGCAGCCGGCCGTCGGGGCGGGTCACGAAGCGCGGGTCGCGCAGGTCCGCGTCGGGTCGGGTGAGCAGCGCCGCCGGCCGCCAGTCGCGGCCGTCGGGGGAGGTGAGCACCCGCAGGGCACCGTCGTCGGACAGGTGGGACCGACCCTCCCGGAAGGCGCAGAACCAGGCCCCGGCGTGCCGGACCAGGTCGGTGAAGGCGCTGTGCGCGGCGGCGTCGCCGATGCGGCGCAGCGCGCGTACCTCGGCGGTCGCCGTACGGCTGATCACGGGCGGGAACGGTACCCGCCCCCGGCGACGCCGATATGGCGGACGAACGAACAGCGAACAAACCCGCGCCGCGCCGAGCGACCGTAAGGATGATCCCTGCCGCGGGGCACGTCGTCGTCCCGCCCGTGTTCATGATCCGCGCAACATCCCTGATACTGCTGCCTCGCAGGGAGTTGAGGCAGCAACATCCCCGAAGTTGTGCAGATCTTCGCGCGTCGATCAAAGTCGAGGGCCGCAAGCTGGTCTCGGGCAGACCGAGCGCGATCCGCCGTACGTCGTCTCACGTGGCCATCTCCCGACGGTACGCCAGATGGCCGCGCTCAGGACCCGGGAGGTGCCGTGCGGCGCTGGCGCCACACGTCACGGGTCGGCGATGGTGGAGACCATGGAGATCACGCCCAGCCCCGTCTGCCTGGCCGACTTCGCCGACCTCGCCCGGACGGTGTTGTCGGCCCAGGTCTGGGACTACGTCGACGGGGGTGGCGGCAGCGAGATCACCCTCGGGCACAACCGTGCCGCCCTCGATCGGGTCGGTGTGTTGCCGAGAGTGCTGACCGGCGTGGACACCCCCAGCCTGCGCACCCGACTGCTCGGGCGCGCGTACGCGATGCCGGTGGGCGTGGCGCCGATGGCGTACCAGCGGTTGGTGCATCCCGACGGCGAGCCGGCGCTGGCCGCCGCCGCCCGCGCCGCGGAGGTGCCGTACCTGGCCAGCATCCTCGGCAGCACACCGATCGAGCAGGTCACGGCCACCGGTGCCGAGGTCTGGTTCCAGCTGTACTGGCTGCGCGACCGGGGCCTGGTCGCCGACCTGCTGGGGCGGGTCCGCGACGCGGGCTGCCGGGCGTTGGTGGTCACGGTGGACGTGCCGGTGCTCGGCCGGCGCCTGCGGGACGTGCGCAACGCCTTCCGGCTGCCCCCCGAGCTGGTCGCGGCGAACCTGCCGGGCGGCCGGGACGACCTCGCCCACGGCGGTACGCCGGGCGTCACCCCGATGCCCGCGCGCGGCGGCACGGCCTTCGCGCCGGCGCTGCGCTGGACGGACCTGCGGTGGCTGGGCGAGCACTGCGACCTGCCCCTGATCGTCAAGGGCGTCCTCGATCCGGCCGACGCGGTCCGGGCCGTGGAGGCGGGCGCGCGGGCCGTGGTGGTGTCCAACCACGGTGGGCGGCAGCTCGACGGGGTGCCGGCCAGCGTCACCATGCTGCCCGAGGTGGTCGCGGCCGTCGGCGACCGCTGCGAGGTGCTGCTGGACAGCGGGATCCGGGGCGGCGTCGACGTGCTGCGCGCGCTGGCCCTGGGTGCCGACGGGGTGCTGGTCGGCAGGCCGATGCTCTGGGCCCTGGCGGTGGGCGGGCAGGCCGGTGCGCGGGCCGCGCTGGCCCTGCTCGCCGACGAACTGCGCGACGCGCTGGCCCTGGCCGGCTGCGCCGACCCGGCCGCCGCCCGTGAGCTGCGCACCGTGGCCCTGGGATAGGGGGAGGGACACATCGCGTTCACCGCTCGGCAATCTGTGACAGCCACCCTGCCGTGGTCCTGGGTGGACGGTCATAATGGGCGGCATGGTTGCCTGGGAGTACGCCCTGCTGGTCCGCCGGTACCAGGGACAGGGCCGCAATTTCCATGTCACGTTCGTCTGGTACGGCCCCGACGGATCCCGCAAGGACATCACGGCGTACGGCGACACCGCCATCGCGCACCTGAACCTCGCCGGGCGGGAGGGCTGGGAACTGGTCTCGGCGGCCGAGGACGTCAACAACGTGCAGGGCAGCACCGAGGTGCACCGCTACCACCTCAAGCGCCCGCTCTCCTGACCCGGACCGCGCCGGTGAACCGCGCGGGCGGTGCCGGGCCGGACGCCGGCCCGGCACCGGGGCGGGTCAGCCCAGGTCGACGCTCGGGTAGAGCGGGAAACCCGCGAGCAGCTCGCTGGCCTGGCGACCGATCTTGTCGGCGAGGGCGGGGTCGAGCACGTACTTCGCCTTGGAGGCCGTGCCGTCCGGGTTCGCCCCGGCGCCGGTCTGGCTGAGCACGGTGTGGATCAGCTCGGCGGTGGTGTCCATCTCCGCCGTGCCGAGCCCGCGGGTGGTCAGCGCCGGCGTGCCGATCCGGATGCCGGAGGTGTACCAGGCGCCGTTGGGGTCCTGCGGCACCGCGTTGCGGTTGGTGACGATGCCCGAGTCCAGCAGCGCCTGCTCCGCCTGCCGGCCGGTCAGGCCGTAGCCGGTCACGTCGATGAGCACCAGGTGGTTGTCGGTGCCGCCGGTGACCAGCGTGGCGCCCCGGCGCAGCAGGCCCTCGGCCAGCGCCTGGGCGTTGTCGACGATGCGCCCGGCGTAGTCGGCGAAGTCGGGCCGGCGGGCCTCGGCCAGGGCGACGGCCTTGGCGGCCATCACGTGCGGCAGTGGGCCGCCGAGCACCATCGGGCAGCCCCGGTCGACCTGATCGGCCAGCTCCGGGCCGCACAGCACCAGGCCACCGCGCGGGCCGCGCAGCGACTTGTGGGTGGTGGTGGTGACGATGTGCGCGTGCGGCACCGGGTCGAAGTCGCCGGTGAACACCTTCCCGGCGACCAGGCCCGCGAAGTGGGCCATGTCCACCATGAAGGTGGCGCCGACGGAGTCGGCGATCTCCCGCATGATCCGGAAGTTGACCTTCCGGGGGTACGCCGAGTAGCCGGCGACCAGCACCAGCGGCCGGAACTCGCGGGCCGCCTCGGCGACCCGGTCGTAGTCGATCAGCCCGGTGGCCGGGTCGGTGCCGTAGCTGCGCTGGTCGAACATCTTGCCCGAGATGTTCGGCCGGAAGCCGTGGGTGAGGTGACCGCCGGTGTCCAGCGACATGCCGAGCATCCGCTGGTCGCCCAGCTCGCGCCGCAGCGCGAACCAGTCCTGCTCGGTCAGGTCGTTGACGTGCCGGGCCTGCGCCCGCTTCAGCGCGGGGGCCTCCACCCGGTCGGCCAGGATCGCCCAGAACGCCACCAGGTTGGCGTCGATCCCCGAGTGCGGCTGCACGTACGCGTGTGCCGCGCCGAACAGCTCCCGGGCGTGCTCGGCGGCGAGCGCCTCGACGGTGTCCACGTTCTGGCAGCCGGCGTAGAATCGGCGCCCGACGGTGCCCTCGGCGTACTTGTCGCTGAGCCAGTTGCCCATGGCCAGCAGGGTGGCCGGGGAGGCGTAGTTCTCACTGGCGATCAGCTTGAGCGACTCGCGCTGGTCGGCCAGCTCCGCCCCGATCGCCTCGGCCACCCGCGGCTCGACGCCACGGATCACCTCCAGGGCGCTGCGGAAGGCGGTGGACTCGGCGTTGCGGGACATGCGACCTCCAGGTGACGTGCGGAAGGCCCAGGCGCTCGGCGTGCGTCCTCATGACGGGGCCGCTTCCCGATGGTGCTCCATCCCCACGCGCCAGTCACGGCCCCCGCCGATCCTACCGGCTCCGACGCCCGGCGCCTCGGGCACTGGCCGGGTGGGCATCTCGCCACCGCTGGCCGACCCGCCTACGATCGGCGCATGACGGCCCGGGGTGGGGGAAGCCTGCTCGCGATCAGCGATCTGCACGTCGGCCACCCGGCCAACCGCGCGATCGTCGAGGCGCTGCGTCCCGACTCCCCGGACGACTGGCTGCTGGTCGCCGGCGATGTCGGTGACACCGTGGCCGACATCGAGTGGGCGCTGACCACGCTGAAGCGTCGCTTCGGCACCGTGCTCTGGGCGCCCGGCAACCACGAGCTGTGGACCCCGCAGTCGGATCCGGTGCGGCTGCGCGGGGTGGACCGCTACCGTCACCTGGTCGAGCTGTGCCGGCGCCTCGGCGTGCTGACCCCGGAGGACCCGTACCCGATCTGGCGCGGGCCCGGCGGGCCGGTGCTGGTGGCGCCGCTGTTCCTGCTCTACGACTACAGCTGGCGGCCGGACGGGCTGGACACGCCGCAGGCGGCGCTGGCCGAGGCGTACCGTACGGGCATCGTCTGCACCGACGAGTTCCTGCTGCACCCCGACCCGTACCGGAGCCGGTCGGCGTGGTGCGCCCGACGGGTCGCCGAGACCGCGCGGCGGCTGGCCGAGCGGCCCGACGACCTGCCGACCGTGCTGGTCAACCACTGGCCGCTGGTGCGGGAACCGACCCGGGTACTGCGGTACCCGATCTTCGCGCAGTGGTGCGGTACGGAGGCCACGGCCGACTGGCACCGACGCTTCCGCGCCGCCGTGGTGGTCTACGGTCACCTGCACATCCCCCGTACCACCTCCTACGACGGGGTGCGCTTCGAGGAGGTGTCGGTGGGATACCCGAGGGAGTGGCGGCCACGGGCGACGCCACCGGCGTGGCGCCGGATCCTGCCGGTCCCGTCGTAACCTCTCAGGTGTGGCGACGGCGGCCGAGGAGATCCGGGTGGGGCGGCGGACGGTCCGCGTCTCCAGCCCGGACAAGCCGTACTTCCCCGAGCGCGGCCTGACCAAGCTCGACGTGGTGCGCTACTACCTCGCCGTCGGCGACGGCATCCTGCGCGCGTTGCGGGATCGGCCGACCATGCTGGAACGGTGGCCCCGGGGGGTCTTCGAGGGCGCGACCATCGCCACCCGGCAGAGCAACCGGGGCGACGCGTTCTACCAGAAGCGGGTGCCGGCGGGCGCGCCGGACTGGGTGGGCACCGCGCACATCACCTTCCCCAGCGGCCGGACGGCCGACGAGGTCGCGTCGGCCGAGCTGGCGGTGGTGATCTGGGCGGTCAACCTGGGTACGCTGCGCTTCCATCCCTGGCCGGTGACCCGGGCCGACGTCGAGCGGCCGGATCAGCTGCGCATCGACCTGGACCCGCTGCCCGGGGTCGGATTCGACCGGGTGGTGCCGGTGGCGCACGAGGTGCACGCCTTCCTCGACGAGCTGGGCCTGGTCGGCTATCCGAAGACCACCGGCGGGCGTGGCCTGCACGTCTATGTCCCCATCGAGCCACGGTGGAGCTTCGGCGACTGCCGCCGGGCCGTGCTGGCGCTGGGCCGCGAGATGCAGCGGCGCCGCCCGGACCTGGTCACCACCACCTGGTGGCGGGAGCAGCGCGACCGGCCGGTCTTCGTCGACTACAACCAGATGGCCCGGGACCACACGATGACCTCGGCGTACTCGATCCGCCCGACGCCCGCCGCGCTGGTCTCCGCGCCGCTGGACTGGGCCGAGCTGGACGACGCCCGGCCGGAGGACTTCGACGTGACCACCATGCCGGGTCGCTTCGCCGACCGGGGCGACCCGCACGCGGGCCTGGACGAGCGACGCTTCCCGCTGGACCCGCTGCTGGAGCTGGCCGACCGGGAGGGCCTGGAGTCCCCACCCGAGCGCTGAGCCGTCACGCCCACGGGCTGCGTACCCCGTCGTACTCCTCGAAGACCAGCCAGCTGCGGGTGGCGAGCACCCCGGAGATGCGCTGCACCCGGTCCAGCACCACGTCCCGCAGCGTGGCGTTGTCCGGCGCCCGCACCAGCGCGAGCACGTCGTGCTCGCCGCTGAGCAGCGCCACGTGCTCGACGTAGCGCACCCGGGCCAGCTCCGCCGACACCTCGCGCCAGGTGTTCTGCCTGATCGTCAGCGCGATGTACGCCGAGGTGCCCAGGCCGGCCGCCTCCGGCGCGACCCGGGCGGCGAAGCCGGTGACCACGCCGTCGCGCACCAGCCGCTCCACGCGGGCGTACGCGTTGGTGCGCGAGACGTGCACCCGCTCGGCGAGGGCCCGGATGGAGATCCGCCCGTCGCGGGTCAGCTCGTCGAGGATGCGCCGGTCCACCTCGTCGAGGGCGACTGCCGAACGTCCCGTTCCGCCCGGTCGGTCCGGCCCTTCGGCGGCTTCCTGGCTCATCGTCACCTCTCCTGAGTGCCGTCCGTCCCGCGTTTGCCGGGAATCTTGAGTCAATCATCCAACCGCAGGAGCATAGGGCCACCACACGTCCAGGAGGTCCCCGCCGTGACGACCACCCCCCAGGCGGCCCGCAGGGCATCACCGCGCAAGCGGCCGGGCACCCCGGCCGCTCCGGCCGCGCCCGATCCCTCCGCCGGCCTGCTGCCCCAGGCCGAGCCGGTGCGGTTGCTGAACCCGGACGGCACCCTGCGGCCGCCCCGCGCCGACTATCCCGAGCCGCCGGTCGAGGCGCTGCGCGAGATGTACCGGCGGATGGTGGTCGGCCGGCGCTTCGACGCGCAGGCCACCGCGCTGACCAAGCAGGGCCGGCTCGCCGTCTACCCGTCCTCCCGTGGCCAGGAGGCCTGCCAGGTCGGCGGCGTGCTCGCGCTGCGCGACGACGACTGGGTCTTCCCCACCTACCGCGAGTCGATGGCGCTGACCGCCCGTGGCATCGACCCGGTCGAGGTGCTCACGCTGCTGCGCGGCGACTGGCACTGCGGCTACGACCCGGCGGCCCGGCGGACCGCCCCGCAGTGCACCCCGCTCGCCACCCAGTGCGTGCACGCCGCCGGTCTGGCCTACGGCGAGTCGTACCAGGGGCGCGACACCGTGGCGCTGGTCTACATCGGCGACGGCGCCACCAGCGAGGGCGACTTCCACGAGGGGGTCAACTTCGCCGCCGTGTTCAAGGCGCCGGTCGTCTACTTCGTGCAGAACAACCGGTACGCGATCAGCGTCCCGCTGTCCCGGCAGACCGCCGCGCCGTCGCTCGCCTACAAGGGCGTCGGCTACGGCGTGCCCAGCGAGCAGGTCGACGGCAACGACCCGGTGGCCGTGCTCGCCGTGCTCAACCGGGCGGTGGCGCACGCCCGGGCCGGGAAGGGGCCGTTCCTGGTGGAGGCGCACACCTACCGGATGGAGCCGCACACCAACGCCGACGACGCGACGCGCTACCGCGACGCCGACGAGGTCGAGGCGTGGCGCGACCGTGACCCGCTCACCCGGTTGGAGACCTACCTGCGCGGGCGGGCGGCGCTCGACGACGCGGCCGTCGCCGAGTTCGCCGAGCAGGCCGAGGCGTACGCCGCGCGGCTGCGTGACCGGATGAACGGCCAGCCCACGGTCGACCCGCTCAGCCTCTTCGACCACGTCTACGCCCAGCCTACCCCGCAACTGGTGGAGCAGCGCGAGCAGGTACGCGCCGAACTGGCCGCCGCCGCGGAGGAGGACGCCTGATGGCCACCATGACCATGGCGAAGGCCCTCAACGCCGCGCTCGCCGACGCGATGCTCGACGACGAGCGGGTGCTCGTCTTCGGCGAGGACGTCGGCCAGCTCGGCGGGGTCTTCCGGATCACCGACGGGCTGCAGGCCCGGTTCGGTGACAAGCGCTGCTTCGACACGCCCCTCGCGGAGGCCGGCATCGTCGGGTTCGCCGTCGGGCTGGCCATGTCCGGGCTGCGCCCGGTGGTCGAGATGCAGTTCGACGCGTTCGCGTACCCGGCGTTCGAGCAGATCGCCTCGCACGTGGCGAAGCTGCGCAACCGCACCCGAGGCGCGCTCAGCGTGCCCATGGTGATCCGGGTTCCGTACGCCGGTGGGATCGGTGGCGTGGAGCACCACTGCGACTCCTCCGAGGCGTACTACGCGCACACCCCCGGCCTGAAGGTGGTCACCCCGGCGACCGTCGACGACGCGTACTCGCTGCTGCGGGAGGCGATCGACGACCCCGACCCGGTGGTCTTCATGGAGCCGAAGAAGCTCTACTTCGCCGGCGCCGAGACCGCCCTGCCGGCGCGGACCGAGCCGTTCGGTCGGGCGGTCGTACGCCGGGCCGGGCGCGACGCCACCCTGGTCGCGTACGGCCCGGCGGTCCCGGTCGCACTGGAGGCCGCCGACGCCGCCCGCGAGGAGGGCTGGGATCTTGAGGTGGTCGACGTACGCACCATCGTGCCGTTCGACGACGCCACGGTCGCCGCCTCGGTCCGGCGTACCGGACGGTGCGTGGTGGTGCAGGAGGCGCAGGGCTTCGCCGGTGTCGGCGCGGAGATCGCCGCCCGGGTGCAGGAGCGCTGCTTCCACGCCCTGCACGCGCCGGTGCTGCGGGTCTCCGGGCTGGACATCCCGTACCCGGCGCCGATGCTGGAGCACACCCACCTACCCTCGGTCGACCGCGTGCTGGACGCGGTGGCCCGGTTGCAGTGGGACGACCAGCCGGACCCACGCTGGTCGACCGAGGGCAGCGCGGCATGACCGAGCGCACCTTCCTCCTGCCCGACCTCGGTGAGGGGCTGACCGAGGCGGAGATCGTGCAGTGGCGGGTCGCGGTCGGCGACACCGTCACGGTGGACCAGACCGTGGTCGAGGTCGAGACCGCCAAGGCCGTCGTGGACGTGCCCTGCCCGTACGCCGGCCGGGTCGTCGCCCTGCACGGCGCCCAGGGCGAGGTACGCCCGGTGGGCCAGCCACTGATCACCGTCGCCGAGCCGATCGCCGCCGGTGTCTCCGCTGCCGCCGGTGCGGCCGGGACCGGTGGGGGCGGGGCTGAACCGGTCGGGCACGCCGTGTACCGCGAGGAGGAGCGCGCCGGCTCCGGGAACGTCCTGATCGGGTACGGCACCGGACACGGCGGCTCCCGGCGGCGCCGCCGGCCCCGGCTGGCGCCCGTGTCGACGGCGGACGGCGCCCCGACCACCCCCCACCCGCAGACCACCCCACCCGCCCCGGCGTCGGTCGCGTCCGACCCGGCGGTCGGTCCGGTGGTCGCGCCTGTTCCAGCGGTCGCGCCCGGTCCGGTGGCGACGGTATCCGTCCCGCCGGAGGCCGGACCGGTGCCGGCGCTGGTGATCTCGCCGATCGTGCGGCGGCTGGCCCGCGAGCACGGGGTGGATCTGCGCGCGCTGCGCGGCAGCGGCCCCGGCGGCGTGGTCCGCCGGGCCGACGTGGAGGCGGCGGCCCGGCTCACCTCCGATGCGAGCCGGGCCGGTACGCCGACCACGGTGGCCGGGCTCCCGGTGGGCGCGGAGCAGCCGGTGGCGGACCCGCTCGCGGCCGGGCAAACGCGGCAGTCGGGGCACGCCGGGCCGGCTCCGGCGGGTACGCAGGACGTCGTTATCCCGCTGACCGGCATCCGCCGGACGATCGCGGAGAAGCTCTCCCGCAGCCGGCGGGAGATCCCCGAGGTGACCATCTGGGTGGACGCCGACGCCACCGCGCTGCTGGAGACCCGGGCCGCGATCAACGCCGCCAGCCCGGAGCGGCCGGTGAGCATCCTGGCCCTGCTCGCCCGGATCTGCCTGTCCGGACTGCGCCGCTACCCGCAACTCAATGCCCGGGTCGACACCGAGGGGCAGCGGATCATCCAGTCCGCCGGGGTGCACCTGGGCATCGCCGCCCAGACCGACCGTGGCCTGGTGGTGCCGGTGCTGCGCGACGCCGAGCGGCTCACCACCGCGGAACTGGCCGCCGAACTCGCGACCACCACGGCGGCGGCCCGCGCCGGCGAACTGCCGCCGGCCCGGCTCACCGGAGGCACCTTCACGCTGAACAACTACGGGGTGTTCGGTGTCGACGGCTCGACCCCGATCATCAATCACCCCGAGGCGGCGTTGCTCGGCGTGGGCCGCATCGTGGACAAGCCGTGGGTCGTCGACGGCCAACTCGCGGTCCGCAAGGTGACGCAGCTCAGCCTCACCTTCGACCACCGGGTCTGCGACGGCGGCGTGGCCGGTGGCTTCCTACGGCACGTCGCGGACTGCGTGGAGCGGCCCGCGTTGCTGATCGCCGCCGTCTGACACCCTCCCCTCGCGTCGATCGCGGGTTCGCGTCCGGCCCTCGGCCGAAAGTCCGGACGCGAACCCCGCGATCGTTTTTTCATCCTCTCGGCGGTTCGTGTGACATGCGGACCGGGTGACCGCCAAGAGGTCGAGATGGGTTCGTGCGCCGTCGCCTGCCGGATTTCGCCCGTCGCGTCGCCAGTCGCTATTCCTCGTTCGTCGTGGCGCGATAACGGAGAAATAACCGGGCTCCAATGCTGCCGCTCTTGCTGGAAACTGCGAAAACGACGGCGCCGAGCCAGGGAGAATGTGGGCGGAGGAAGCGGCGATAAACGGGGGGACGCATCATGATGTTGAGGCGGCGACTGACGCTGTTGGCGGTGAGCGTCGCAGCGGCACCGCTGGCGCTGGGCGCCTGCACCAGCGACCGCAAGTCGGGGCAGCCGGCCGAGGCGCGGGCCAACCCGGAGCTGGCCGTGACGCCGGCCGAGGGCACGCGCGACGTGCCGATCAGCGGCGAGATCGGCACCGCCGTCAAGCACGGTCGGGTCACCGATGTACGGATCACCGACGACAAGGGTGCGACCGTGGCGGCGGAGCCGCGCGAGGACGGTACGGGTTGGGTGCCGAGCCGGCCGTTGGAGCCGAAGCGGACCTACACCGCGGAGGTCACCGCGACCAGCGACTCCGGAAAAACGGTCACTCGAAGGACCACCTTCACGACTCAGCCGAAATCGTCTAAACCGGCGATCACCAGCGTCCTGTATTTTGCCGGTGAGCGGACGTACGGGACGGCGATGCCGGTGACCGTCTCCTTCGACCCACCAATTCCGAAAGAGGCCAGGGCAGATGTGCAACGCCGTCTGTTCGTGAAGACGGATCCGCCGCAGCCGGGCACCTGGTCCTGGGTGTCCGACGGTAGTCAGGTCTATTACCGGGCGCCCGATTTCTGGCGACCCGACACGACGATCAGCGTCCGCTCGGCGCTGGAGGGCCTACCGATCGGCAAGGAGAACGTCGGTGACGCCGACCGGCGCGCGACCTCGAAGATCGGCCGCCAGGTCGAGTTGGAGATCGACAACGAGACCAAGCAGATGTCGGTGATCCGGGACGGCAAGCTGTTGCGCAAGCTGCCGGTCAGCCTCGGCAAGCCGAGCACACCGACCTCCAGCGGCAAGATGGTGATCATGGAGAAACACGAGTTCACCACGTTCGACACGCGAGGCTCGGCCGATCCGTACGTCGTCGACGTCGAGGACGCGCAGCGGCTCACCTGGGGCGGCGAGTTCATCCACGGCGCGCCCTGGTCGGAGGGGGACCAGGGGTACACCAACGTGTCGCACGGCTGCACTAACCTCTCCGCCGCCAACGCGGACTGGCTGATGGGCGTCACCCAGGTCGGCGACCTGGTGACCGTCAAGGGCACCGAGGTCGAGCTCAACGAAGGCAACGGCTGGACTGCCTGGAACGTCAGCTGGGACCAGTTCGCCAAGGGCAGCGCGCTACCCGTGCCCGCAGGTCTGCGGCCGACGCCGACCCAGGCGCCGGACCCGGGCGCGGTGGCCGGTGGCTCGCCGGAACCACAGCCGTCCACCAGCGGCGGCTGACCGGATCGTACGCGCCGGGCCGCCCGTCGTGGGTCGGCCCGGCGTGACCCCATGGGCGCTGCGGAGCGGTCCCCGGCCCGGCCGGCCGTGACTCGCGAGCCGGGCCGGCCTCGCGCTTGCCGGGTCGGCCTCGTGCTTACTGGGCCAGGTCGTGCTTGTGTGGCGGGTCGGGTCGTGTTTGCCGGGTTGGGTCGTGTTTGCGTGCGTGGCGTTGGATCGCGGCGATCTCGCCCGTGTCCCGCGTCCCGCGTCCCCGGGGGATCGTCCCTAGGGTGGACGCGCCGCGCCTGCGGGTCATGCCCTGGGCTTACCCGGAACCGCCCTTCGGTGGGGTGGATGTGTCGGTGGCGAGGGATAGGTTCGTTTCATGCGAGAGCGCGAGGAGCGGTTCCACGTCGAGACCAGCGTGTCCGACGACGCGGTGTGCGTTCGCGCGGTCGGTGTGATTGACATCGCCACCGTCGGCGCGTTCCGCGCCGCCCTGTGGGCGGCCCCCGCCCGGCCGGAGCTGCGGGTGGATCTCTCCGGTGTCCGGCTGCTCTCCGCGGCCGGGGTGCGCACGCTGGTGGCGGCCCGGCTGTGGGTGCGGTCCCAGGGCGGCGACCTGGTGCTGGTCGACCCGCCGCCCGTGGTGGAGCGGGTGCTTCGGGCCACCGGCCTGCGTCGGGTCATCCCGGTCGTCGGCCCGGCACCCGGGCGGGTGCTCGCGGCGGCGTGACCCGGCTCCGCGCCGCACAGACGCCAGCACGGGGATGAGGCCGGACGGGACCGACGCCGGCGCCGGGGCGATGCCAGCGCCGGCCCGACGCCGGAGCCGGGCCCCGATGCCAGCGTCGGGCCGATGCCAGCGTCGGGGCGGACGTCGGGGCGGTGCCGGCACCGGTAGATGACGCGGCGGGCGCGGGCCGGGTGGCCGCCGCTGGGGGTCCGGTGGGTGGCGCGTCACCGGGCTCGACGTGCCGGTGGCACGGGGGTGGCTGCCGCTGATGCGTCCGGCGCCGGGCACGGGGGCCGGCGCCGGACGCGGTAATCAGCGGACGCCGAGCAGGTCGACCACGAAAACCAGGGTCTCGTTGGGCTTGATGACGCCACCGGCTCCCCGGCTGCCGTAGCCGAGGTGCGGCGGGATGGTCAGCCGGCGCCGGCCCCCGACCCGCATCCCCACCACACCCTGGTCCCAGCCGGCGATGACCCGCCCGCCGCCGAGCGGGAACTCGAACGCCTCACCCCGGTTCCAGGAGGCGTCGAACTCGGCGCCGGTGGAGTGCGAAACCCCGACGTAGTGGACGCGGGCCACCTGGCCGGGCTGGGCCTCGGGGCCCTCTCCCACGGTGATGTCCTCGACCACGAGGTCGGCCGGCGGTGCGCCCTCGATCGGACCGATCTCGGGCTTGCTCGCTGCCTGGTTCATGCGGATTCTCCTGGGACGTCGGGCTCGGTCGGCACAATCCTGCCGGACTTTACGGCAGCCAGGATCACGGCATGCCCGTGACCTCGGAGGCAGCCCCCAGACCGAGGCAGGCCGCCCCCCAACCGCCGATCTTGCACTTATGGTCGCCGTAAAAGCCGCAAAGGGCTCGTAACGGCGACCATAAGTGCAAGATCGGCGCGGTGGGGGTGGGGGTGGGGGTGGGCGGCGGGCGTCACCTGGGGTGACGCCCGCCGCGTGGGGGAGGTGATCAGGTCAGCGGAGCCAGCCGAACCGCTGGACGATCGGCAGCCGCGCCCAGGTGCGGCCCAGGCCCAGGGTGTCACCGGCGTTGGTCACCGCGAGCAGGGCCAGCACACCGGCGTAGACGAGGTGGTCGTCCATGAAGGGGTTGTTCGCCGGAGGCAGGACGGCCGTCCACATCAGCACCAGCAGCAGGCCACCCGCCGCGGCGGCGATGCGCACCCCGACGCCGAGCAGCAGTGCCGCACCGATGGCCGCCAACCCGATCATGAACAGCCAGTCTGCCCAGGCGGCTCCGGCGATGCCGTTGTAGAAGCCCTGGAACGGGCCGGCGGCACCGAAGGTGAGGAAGCCCTCGGTCGGGCTGCCCCCGTTGATCCAGGCGTTCTTCGTCTCGGTGGCGAACCCCAGGCCGAACATCTTGTCCAGGAAGGCCCAGAGGAAGACCCAGCCCAGCGCCAGGCGGAGCCCGGCGAGCAGGTAACGGGTGGCCCGCTTCCGGGTGGTCTGCTCCCGGACGGTCTCGGCCCCCGGGGTCTTGATGGCGGTGTTCCGCTCGATCATCGCGGTCATCGTGTCCACGTCCCTTCTCTGCTTCGCACCGCATCTCCCGGTGGCACTTCTATTGGACGCCGTGGGAGAGCCGGCGGTCAGGGCCGACCGGGCCGTAACCGGGCGGGACCTTCGACCCGTGTCCGCCGGGACCTCCCCGAACCCGGTCCGCCGGGGCCTGCCGGGCACGTTGGCCGGATCCTTCCGGGCTGCGGTCGGCACTCGGTGGCCGGCCACTACGGGCCCACGCGGGCGGTCAGCCGGCGACGAGCGGGTCGGCGAGTTGGGCGGTCAGGACCGCGGTCGCCTCGGCCAGCGACGGGCCGTACCAGGTCAGGTGCCGTCCGGACACCAGGGCGCAGGGGATGCCCGGGAACGCCTCCGGTCCGTCGTCACGGGTGAACCGGTACGGCTCGTCCGGCAACACGACCAGGTCGGGTGATTGTGCCCGCAGCTGATCGAGGCTCGGCCGCGGGTACCGTTCCGGCTGCTCGGCGTAGCGGTTGGCGACGCCGAGCCGGCGCAGCACGTCGCCGGCGAAGGTGTCGGCGCCGAGTACCACCCAGGGGCGCCGCCAGACCGGCACCACGGCGCGCCGGGCGACCGGCGTCCCGGGGAGCGCGGCCCAGGCGTGCCGGGCCGCGGTCAGCCAGTCGGGTTCCGCCGGTGCGCCGAGGTCGCGGAGCAGGTCGGCCAGTTCGGTCAGCGCACCGTCCACGGTGCGCGGATAGGTCAGCCGGACCGGTACGCCCGCGGCGGCCAGGGCGGCGGCATCCTCGCGCCGGTTCTCCTCGATGTTGAGCAGGACCAGGTCGGGGCGGAGCGCACGGACCCGGTCCAGATCCGGATACTTGGTGCCGCCCACCCGGGGCACGTCCAGGTCGGCCGGGTGGGTGCACCAGTCGGTGGCCCCGACCAGCAGCCCGGGCAGGGTCAACGCCACCGCCTCGGTCAGCGACGGCACCAGCGACACCACCCGCACCTGGTCACCTCCCCGGCCGGGCCGGCCCGCTGGGCCCGCCGCCGACGCGCCGACGCCCGACCGGTGGAGCCGGCCGGCATGATCGTCATCCTAGACTCGATCGGTCGGCGGCAGGATTGCATCCTTACCCACCTGAACCGCGCGGCGTCCGCACATGACGACCATGCGATCCGCCGGACGGCACGGTCGGTTGAAGGGATCACTGGGTGGATACGACGATGACCGGTGACGACCGCTGGCTGGCGACGGTGCCGAGCGGCGCCGGGCGCGGCCCCGTGCTGCTCCGGTCGGGGCAGCGGATGCACGCCGGCCTGCGCCTGGGCGAGGTGGTCCGGCGCCGGCCACCGGGTCTCACCGCGAGCCAGTGGAACACGGCCGCCCGCACCCTGTTCGACCAGGTGGTCTGCGCCGAGGACACGGGACGCCCGCAGTTCGCCGTCGAGTTCCGTCCACCGTCGTCCGACGCCACCGCCCGGCGGGCCGAGCGGACCACGGAGGCGGTCGCCGCCGCCGTCGGTCTGCCCCTGCTGCGGATCGCCTCCGCCACCCTGCGCGCCGCCGAGCACGGGCCGCGGGTCATCGGGTACGTGATCGACGCCCGCCGGTACGCCGAGGGTGCCAGCGGTCCGGAGGCGGCCGCCGTCGGCTTCCGGGACATCGTCGGCCGGCTGCCCGACGGGCGGGACGGCGCGGTCAACGATCTCGGCGCGCTGGCCCGGACCGAGGCGATCGAGGCGTACGTGGCGCGCCGGCTGGCGGATCCGATCCTGCGCGGGCTGCACGTGCGGTGGGCTCAGGGACCGGTCGAGGGGTGGAGCTGGGTCGAGGTGCGTCCGGGGAGCTTCCTGATGGAGCGGGTGACGCTGCGGCCGTACCGCCTTTCCTGTGGGGTCGACCCGGCCCGGCTCGCCGAGGACCTGGCCGTTCTCGCCGTCGGCGAGCGGCTGCGGACGGGGGAGGCCGACGTGTCGTCGCTGATGTCCCGTGCGGATCTGCGCGCCGACATCCGGCGACTACAGGGTCGCCGGGACGAACTCGTGGACGGCTTCGCGTACGACCATCTCTGCGAGGCGTGACCGTCCGCTGAGCGGCCGGCTGGCCAGGAGCGGACGGTAGCGGGCCGCGCGCGGAAAGAAACATCGGAAAAAAGTCGGCACCCTTTGAACCGCCGTCGTGGCGCGCCCGTACCTCACCGGGAATGGACAGGATCTCCCCAACCCGCACCGGCAGGCGCGGGAGACGGTGCGGAAAGGGCATCGTCGTTCGTCGACGTGCCACCGGCACGCTCGGACGGTCCCCGTCGAGCGGGCCACCACGATTCCGTTCGGTCCGTCGAGTCACGAATCAGGTACCGGATCGAGAAGGAGAGCAATTCGATGCGCAGGTCAACCCGGTCGCGGCCACCATCCGGTAACGCGCGGACCAAGAGACTTCTGGCCGCTGGCGCCACGCTCGCTGTCTTCGGCGGCGTCGTCGCTGTTACCCAGATCTCGTCGGCCGGTGACCGACGGGCGAACCAGCAGGCCCGGCCGGCGTCGGCCGCCTGCGTGGAGCCGAGCCCCGGTGCCACCGCACCGGAGGCCCGCGGCGCCACCACCACCCGCACCTGGCAGAACGGCCGTTGGGTAGTCAACCACTGGGGCGACGGGCAGCAGACCGTCGAGGAGTGTGTGGACACCCGCGACGGCACCGATGACGCGACCACCGGCACCCTCGCGGTGGCCTGTCCGGACGTGGTCAGCCGGCTGCCGCAGGTGCCCGACCGCGCCCGCGCCGAGGTGGACCGCAACCTGAACGCGCTGCAGACCCAGATCACCGCGGCGGACCAGCGGCTCGCCGCGGAGGCCAACGCGGACGAGGCGTTCATCCGCAGCAGCGTTCTCAATCCGCTGGCCAACCAGCGCCGGGCGACCCTGAACCGGATCACCAACGCCATCGACCGGTTCGGCCCCCGGCCGCGCGGTCTCGCCAATCTCGCCACCTGCCAGGTCCAGCCCGTCGACAACACCAACGAGGGCGACGACGACGGCAGTGACAACGGTGGTGACAACGGCGGCAACAACGGTGGCAACAACGGCCTCGACGTGCTGGCCAACAACTGCAACAACAGCCAGCTGCAGGCGCACGACGGTTTCCAGAACGGCAACCGCTGCATCAGCACCGCCTTCGGTGAGGTGGGTTCCGCGGCCAACAACCCGTCGCTGCTGATCACCGACTTCCCGCAGCAGATCGACCGCAACGAGGGCTTCTCGATCCGGGTCAGCACCCGCAACCTGATCCGGGACCGCTTCCTCCCGGCCGGCCAGGGCGGCTACTACCTGGAAAGCTCGCTGCTCAACGAGCAGGGCCTGACCCGTGGCCACTTCCACACGGCCTGCCGGATGCTGAACAACACCGACGAGGCCCCGGCGCCGGAGCCGGTGCCGGCCTTCTTCGTCGCCACCGAGGACGGCGGCGGCGGCGCCCAGCCGGACGAGGTGACCATCCAGATTCCGGGCCTGCCGGAGTCGGGTCTCGCGCAGTGCGCGGTCTGGGCCGGTGACGGTTCGCACCGCATCCCGATGTCGGAGCGGGCCAACCAGACCCCCGCCTTCGACGCGGTGCGGATCCAGGTCAACTGACGCCGAAGGCCGAGGCCGTGAGCTGAGGCCAGGCACGCAGGGCCGTCCGGAGATTTCCGGGCGGCCCTGCGGCATGTTCGGCGCCGTTCACCCGTGGCAGGTCGATCGGTGCGCAACAGCTACGGGCAGGCGACCCGCCCATTCGACGCGGTGTCGGGACCACACCGCGTCGGAGCGACATTCTCGCTGCTCAGCGGTTCTTGTACGCCTCGACGACCTCGACGGGGATACGGCCCCGCTCGGAAATCTTGTAGCCGTTGCTGACCGCCCATTCCCGGACGGCGCGGTTCTGCTCGCGGTTCATTCCCGCGGCCCCCGAACCGCCGGCGCGACGCGGGTTGCGAACGGTGTCGGTGCCGCCGCGACCGAGTCGCCGGCCGGCATCGATAAACGGATCCAGCGCCTTGCGCAGGACTCCCGCGTTCTCGTCGGAGACGTCGATGGTGTACGCCACGCCGTCGAGGCTGAACTCGACCGTCCGGTCCGCCTTTCCGCCGTCGAGGTCGTCGGTCAGCACCGTGATTACTTTTTTGGCCATCGTCGAATACTCCCTGTGTCGGGCGGGGTGTGGTCAAAGTTTGACTCATCGCCCCGCAATTGCGCAACAAAAGCGCACGTTGGTGGTGGTTCGCGTTTTGCGTGACGCCGATATCCCGTTTTGGATCTGGTTCGCGCAGGCCGACCCCGTGTGGCCCGGCAACCTGCGGCGGCCGGCCGTGGCCCGAACCCGTGTTCCGGATCACACGGAGGAACAACGGCGGCCCGTCGCGACTTGAGCCATACACGCTCAACTCAATGCGATTGCAGGTGTTCGATGGCAACCCTTCCGGTACTTCCACTGACCGACGCCGTGCTGCTGCCCGGCATGGTCATCCCGGTGACCCTCGACCCGACCACCCAGGCCGCGGTCGACGCGGCCCGTGCCACCGGCGACCGTAGGCTGCTCGCCGTGCCGCGCCTGGACGGCGAATACGGCTCCGTGGGCGTGATCGCCACGATCGAGAAGGTCGGCCGGCTGCCCAGCGGCGAGCCGGCCGCCGTGATCCGCGGTCTCACCCGCGCCCGCATCGGTTCCGGCGTGCCCGGCCCCGGCGCGGCGCTCTGGGTCGGTGCGACCGAACTCGACGAACCCGCTCCGGCCGGCAAGGCCCGGGAACTCGCCCGCGAGTACCGCGCCCTGGTGACCTCCGTCCTCCAGCAGCGGGGCGCGTGGCAGGTCATCGACGCGGTGGAGCGGATGACCGACCTCTCCGAGCTGGCCGACTCGGCCGGCTACGCGCCCTGGCTCAGCCTGGCGCAGAAGACCGAACTGCTCGCCGCGCCGGACGTCACGGCCCGGCTGGAACTGCTCGTCGGCTGGGTGAAGGAGCACCTGGCCGAGCAGGAGGTCACCGAGCAGATCAACTCCGAGGTACGCGAGGGGCTGGAGAAGTCGCAGCGGGAGTTCCTGCTGCGCCAGCAGCTCGCCGCGATCCGCAAGGAACTCGGCGAGGACGCGCCCGAGGGCTCGGCCGACTACCGGTCCCGCGTGGACGCCGCCGACCTGCCCAAGAAGGTACGCGAGGCGGCGCTGCGCGAGGTCGGCAAGCTGGAGCGGGCCAGCGACGCCTCCCCGGAGGCGGGCTGGATCCGCACCTGGCTCGACACGGTGCTGGAGATGCCGTGGAACACGCGTACCGAGGACAACACCGACCTGGCGGCGGCCCGGGCCGTGCTCGACGCCGACCACGCCGGCCTGGCCGACGTCAAGGACCGCATCCTGGAATACCTCGCGGTGCGCAACCGGCGCGCCGAGCGTGACCTCGGGGTGGTCGGCGGCCGCGGCTCCGGCGCGGTGCTGGCCCTGGCCGGTCCGCCCGGTGTCGGCAAGACCAGCCTCGGCGAGTCGGTCGCCCGCTCGCTCGGCCGCACGTTCGTCCGGGTCTCGCTCGGCGGCATCCGCGACGAGGCCGAGATCCGCGGCCACCGGCGTACCTACGTCGGCGCGCTGCCCGGCCGCATCGTCCGGGCGCTGCGCGAGGCCGGCTCGATGAACCCCGTGGTGCTGCTCGACGAGGTCGACAAGCTCTCCGCGGGGTACGCGGGCGATCCGGCCGCCGCCCTGCTGGAGGTGCTCGACCCGGCCCAGAACCACACCTTCCGGGACCACTACCTGGAGGTCGACCTCGACCTGTCCGACGTGCTGTTCCTGGCCACCGCCAACGTGGTGGAGGCCATCCCCGGCCCGCTGCTGGACCGGATGGAACTGGTCACCCTGGACGGCTACACCGAGGACGAGAAGGTCGCCATCGCCCGCGACCACCTGCTGCCCCGGCAGCGGGAGCGGGCCGGGCTGACCGCCGACGAGGTCGACGTCGAAGAGGCGGCGCTCGGTCGCATCGCGGGGGAGTACACCCGGGAGGCCGGCGTACGGCAGCTGGAGCGCGCCCTCGCGAAGATCATGCGGAAGATCGCGGTCGCCCTGGCCGACGACCCGGCGTCGGTGCACGTCGGCGCCGACGACCTGGTCCGCTACCTCGGCCGGCCCAAGCACACGCCGGAGTCGGCGGAGCGCACGGCGGTGCCGGGCGTGGCCACCGGCCTGGCGGTCACCGGCGCCGGGGGAGACGTGCTGTTCATCGAGGCGACCAGCATGGAGGGTGAGCCGGGGCTGACCCTGACCGGTCAGCTCGGCGACGTGATGAAGGAGTCGGCGCACATCGCGCTCTCCTACCTGCGGGCCAACGGCCGCCGGCTCGGTCTGGACCCGAACGCCCTGGCCGGGCGGCGGATCCACCTGCACGTGCCGGCGGGCGCGGTGCCCAAGGACGGCCCCAGCGCCGGCATCACGATGGTCACCGCCCTGGCCTCGCTGGCCAGCGGCCGGCCGGTACGCCCCGAGTTCGGGATGACCGGCGAGGTGACGCTCTCCGGCCGGGTGCTGCCCATCGGCGGGGTGAAGCAGAAGCTGCTCGCCGCGCACCGGGCCGGCCTGACCGAGGTGATCATCCCGGCCCGCAACGAGCCGGACCTCGACGACCTGCCGTCGGAGGTGCGCGAGGCGCTGACCGTGCACACCCTGGCCGACGTCGCCGACGTGCTCGCCCTGGCGCTGCGCCCGGCCGAGATCGACCCGACGTCCCTGGGCGACCAGCGCCTCACCGCCGCCTGAGCACCGTAGGGAAGGGATCCGGCCAGCACCCTAGGCAAGGGATCCGGCCAGCATCCTTGGGAAGGGCTCCCGCCAGCACCGGCGGGGGCCCTTCCTCGCGCCTCAGCGGCGGTCGTCGCGGTCGCGGCGTACGGTGGCCTTGCGGCCCTTGATGGTGCTGCCGCGCAGCCCGGCGATGACCTCGTCGGCGACCGAGATCGGCACCTCCACCAGGGAGAAACGGTCGGCGATCTCGATCGATCCGATGTCCCGGCCGCGCACCCGGGTCTCCCCGGTGATCGCGCCCACCAGGTCCTGCGGGCGCACCCCGGCCCGCCGGCCCACCCCGATGAAGACCTGCGTGGTGCCGCTGGTGCGGGGGCGCGCCGGTCGGCGCTCGCCCCGGCTCTCGTACCCCGGTCGCCCCTCCCGGCCCTCGCGGGGCGGGCGGACCGCGACCTGCGGGATCTCCTCCTCGGCCTCGTCGGAGCCGGGCAGGACCGCCTCGTGGGCCAGCTTCACCGCGGCGAGCGCCACCTCCATCAGGTCGAACTCGTCGCTGAGCGTCTCGACGATCACCCGGAACGGGTCCAGGTCGTCGGTCAGCAGGCTCTCCCGCAGGGCGGCCTGGGTCAGCTCGAGCCGGCGGTTCCGCAGGTCGGCGACGGTGGGGATCTTGTCGATCAGGATCCGCTGCCCGGTGACCCGCTCGATGGTCTTGAGCATCCGGTGCTCGCGCGGCTCGGCCAGGGTGATCGCCACGCCCTCCCGGCCGGCCCGCCCCACCCGGCCGATGCGGTGCACGTACGACTCGGGGGCCGACGGCACGTCGTAGTTGACCACGTGGCTGAGCTGCTCGACATCCAGCCCACGGGCCGCCACGTCGGTGGCGACCAGCAGGTCGGCGGTGCCGGCGCGGAGCCGGCCCATGACCCGGTCGCGCTGTTCCTGGCTCATCCCGCCGTGCAGCGCCTCGGCCCGGTAACCGCGACCGTTCATCGTCTCGGTGAGCCGGTCGACCTCCTCCCGGCTGCGGCAGAACACGATCGCCGCCGTGGGGGACTCGACGTCCAGCACCCGGCCCAGCGCCGCCGGCTTGTGCGCCCGCGCCACCAGGTACGCGCTCTGCCGCACCAGGGGTGTCTCGCCGGCCACCGCCGGCTCGCGGGTGATGAGGATACGCACCGGATCGTTCAGGTGCGCCCGGGCCATCCCGTCGATGCGTGCCGGCATGGTGGCCGAGAAGAGCACCGTCTGCCGCTGTTCGGGGGCGTGCTCCAGGATCGCGTCGATGTCCTCGGCGAAGCCCATGTCGAGCATCTCGTCGGCCTCGTCGAGCACCACCGTGGCGATGTCGCCGAGCCGCAGCGTGCCCCGGGCGATGTGGTCCAGGGCCCGGCCGGGGGTGGCCACCACGACGTCGACGCCCAGGTCCAGCGCCCGCAACTGCCGGCCGATGGGCTGACCGCCGTAGATCGGCAGCACCCGGGCGCCGAGGTCCTTGCCGTAGCGGTGGAACGCCTCGGACACCTGCACCGCGAGTTCCCGCGTCGGCACCAGCACCAGGGCCAGCGGATCGCCCGCCCGGTCCTCCGGCATCCGCTGCAGCAGCGGCAGCGCGAACGCCGCCGTCTTGCCGGTGCCCGTCGCCGCCTGCCCGAGCAGATCCTGGCCGGCCAGCAGTGGAGGAATCGCCTCCCGCTGGATGGGGGTGGGCTCCTCGTAGCCGAGCGCGGCGAGCGCGGCGAGCAGTTCGGGTCGCAGGCCGAGATCCGCGAAGGCGGGCGGTTCGGTGGACGGGTCGGGCGATACGGGCGTGGAACTCATGGGGTCAAGCCTTTCATTACGCCCACCTACCCGCTGCGGCGACCACCGGAACGCGCCGCGCCGACCCGCCGCCGCGTGCCGGTGAGCCCCGACCCCTGGTTCGCCGTGGTGGACCCGGGGCGGCCGTAGCATGCGTGTCGTGACCGTCACCGAGCCCGCCAGCGGCCCCCAGGAGGCCCTTCTGCGGCGGGTGATCGGGTGGTTCGCGGCCAACGGCGTCGGCGACACCAGCCTGCGTGCCCTCGCCGCGGAGATCGGGACGAGCCACCGCATGCTCATCTACCACTTCGGTTCCCGCGAGGGGCTGCTCACCGCGATGGTCGACGCCGTCTGGCGGGATCAGCAGCAGCTGTTCGAGTCGCTGCTGCGCGAGGCGGCGGACGACCCGTACGACGGGGCCTGGCGCTTCTGGTCGCGGCTCGCCGACGACCGCGCGTTCGCGCCGCTGTTCTTCGAGATGGCGGCGGCGGCGATGCAGGGGCACGCGTGGGCGAGCTCGCTGCGCACGTGGGTCGTCGTCTGGACCGACCGGCTCGCCCGGTTCTTCGAGGACGTGGGCCACCCGGCCGCGCGGGCGCAGGCCCAGGCGCGCATGGCGATGGCGATGAGCCGGGGCGTCCTGTTCGAGCTGGCGCTGACCGGTGACCGGGCTGCGGCCGACGCCACCATGGCCGCCTTCCTGGACTCGACCCGGCCGCCGCGCCCGGCCGCGTGACGGCCGGGGTGGGGGAGGCCCAGCTCAGCGGGGCGGCCCGGCGACCTCGGTCGTGACGAACCGGGTGAGTTCCGCCGCGAGCCGGCGCGGCTGGTCCTGGGGCACGAGGGTGTAGCTGTCGTCGATCTCCACCAGCCGGCCACGGGGAAACAGCGCCGCGAGCCGGGGCCCGTGCGCGCGGGGCATCAGCTTGTCCTCCGGTGCCCACACCACGAGCACCGGCCGGTCGAACGAGGCGAGCCGCGCCGTCATGGCCCGCAGCTCGTTTCGGGACGGGGTGGAGAGCGCGAAGGTGCGCAGGTCCCGCCGGATCGCCGCGTCCTGCTGCGCCGGCCGGAACCAGGCGTCCAGCACCTCGGTGGGGATCGGGCGCTTGCTCATCCATCCCCAGCCGCCCGGTGCGCGGCGGAACCAGCCGAAGCGTTGGAGCTGCATCGACAACCACACCAGCGCGGGTACGCGGGCGCTCATGGCGATCGCCTTGCCCGGCTTTCCGGGCGGAAAGTTGTCGAACGCCTCGCAGGCGACCAGCGCCATGCCCGCGAGCCGGTCGGTCGGCCCGTCGGCGACGAGGAACTGCACGCCACCCCAGTCGTTGGCGACCAGCGTCACGTCGCGCAGATCCAGCGCCTCGATCAACTCTCCGACCAGCGCGGCGACGCCGCGATGGGTGACCAGCTCCGGTCGCTGCATCGGGCGTCGATGGCTGCCGAGCGGCAGCGTCGGGCACACGCAGCGCACGCCCGGGCCCAGCTCGTCGACGACTCGGCGCCACAGGCTCGCGTCCATGTTCACGCCGTGCAGCAGCACCAGGGTCGGGCCGTCGCCGCCGGTGTCGGTGTAGTCGATCGTCCCGGCGGTCAGGGTGATGGTCGGCATCGGCAGTGCCTCCTGTCGATCGCTATGTACCGGATGGTACATGAGGTGTCCAGCGGCCGGTGGGTCGCATCGTCCGGGAACGGCCTCCGCGGCGCCGCCGTCCGTGCTGACTTCGTCTGGAGTAGATAGGAGGATTGTTCGGACTCCTCCCGCTGTGCGTGGTTACGGTGTCGCTGACGGTGACATACGCCGTGACGTCGCGACGGAGAGGACCCGACCATGCGTGTGCCCAGCCGTAGCCCGAGACAGCAGTCGGGCGCTCCCGTCCCGTACGCCGCGCCGGCCCGCCGTCGCGCGGTGTCCCGGCTGCCGCGCAGCGTCCCCGCCGCCGTGCCGGACCTGGACGCGTACCGCGATGCCGTGGCCGAGCTGCTGGTCGAGGTGAGCGCGCTGGTCGGCGCGAGCAGTACCAAGGCCCGCCAGGTGCTGATCGACCAGCGGCTGCGGGAGCCGGCCATCGCGACGGTGCTCGACGCCACCTCCCAGGGCCTGATCGGTGCCCGCGAGACCCTGCTGCTGGAGATGGCGCGGTACCAGCCGAACGAGCGCAGCTCCGCCGGCGACCTCACCGCGCTGGTCCGCATCTACCTGCTCTCCCGGATCGACGTGATGTGGTGGCGGGACGCGTCCACCTTCCTCACCGACACCGAGGTGCACCGCAGCGCGGAGCTGATCGACCTGGAGTGGCTGCGGCGACGGGACCTGCTGCGGTTCCGGTACACCGAACAGCCCCGCACGATCGTCGGCCGGGGGGTGCGTGCCCTGCGCCGCCGGGTGCTGCCCGACGCCACCCCGCGTACCGCCGGGTTGTTGTTCCGTCAGGCCCGTCGCGAGGTGGTCGCCCTGCTCAACGACCTCGGCCGCGAGTTCACCGCGGCCACCCCGGCGGGCACCCCGCCGCTCTGGGTGACCAGCCTGGTCCGCAGCGCCGAGCACCAGTACCGGCTGCGGCGTCTCGGGTACGCCGCGATGGTGCCCAGCGGTCACTGCCTGGGCTGGGCGGCCGACGTGGAGATGGCCTGGTACGGCCGCTTCGGCGTCCGCGACGTGCTGGCCGGGCTGCTGCTGAAGCGGCAGGAGGCCGGTGAGATCAACGTGGTCGACGAGGGGCAGGCGTGGCACATCTGCCTCGCCCCGTCCGCGACCCCGCGGCTGCGCCGGGCGTACGAAGCCGAGATGGGGATCTGACGATGTGCGGAATCATGCTCAGCATCGGCCCGGAGGCCGATCCGGCGATCTTCCGGCGGATGCTCGGCGTGCTCGCCCAGCGGGGCGAGGTCACCGAGACCCGGCACGAGAGCGGCCTGCTCGCCGGGGTCCGGCGGTTGCGGGTGGTGGACCGGGACCGGGCGGTGCAGCCCTGGGTCTCCGCCGACGAGCGCTGGCTGCTCTGCTACAACGGCGAGGTCTTCAACCACCACGAGCTGCGCGCCGAGCTGACCGGTCTCGGTCACCAGTTCCGCAGCACCAGCGACACCGAGGTCGTGCTCGCCGCGTTCGCGCACTGGGGCGAGCAGGTGGTGACCCGGCTGCGCGGCGAGTACGCCTTCACCATCGTCGAACGGGCCACCGGCCGTGCCTATCTGGTGCGGGATCCGCTCGGGGTCAAGCCGCTGTACTGGGCGCGGACCCCGGGGTGCCTGCACGTGGCGAGCGAGGTCAAGGCGCTGGTCCGGCTCAGGGCGCCGGTGTTCGAGGTGCCGCCGGGGCACCACGGCTGGGTCGACGCCGACCGGCAGGTCCAGCTGCGCCCGTACGTGGACCTGCTCGCCCTCGGCGCGGGCCTGCCGGTGGTGACGGACCCGGACGAGGCCGCCCTGCTCGTCCGTACCGCCCTCACCGACAGCATCCGGGTGCGGCTGGACACCGACCTGACCGTGGGGGTGGTGCTCTCCGGCGGCCTGGACAGTTCGCTGGCGCTGCTGCACGCGGCGCAGCTGCACCCGGACTGCGTGGCGGTGACCGTCGGGGTGCCGGAGAGCCCGGATCTCGCGTACGCGCGGCGGCTGGCGAAGGACCTCGGCGTGCGGCACGAGGTGATCGAGCTGCGCCCGCGCGACATCCGGCTCGCCGACGTGCGGGAGGCGATCCGGATCTCGGAGCTGACCGAGTACGGCGACATCATCAACGCGGTGGTCTCGGTGCCGATCTTCCGCCGGCTGCGGGAGCTGGGCGTCAAGGTGGTGCTCACCGGCGACGGCTCCGACGAGCTGTTCGGCGGCTACCCGATGTATCACGAGGTCGGCCCGGAGGCGTCCCGCCGGCTCTTCCTGCACAAGATCCGCAACCTCTGTCGTACGGAGTTGCAGCGGGTCGACCGCACCAGCATGGGCTTCGGCGTGGAGGCCCGGGTGCCCTTCCTGGACCTGGCCCTGGTCGAGTTGGCGATGCGGCTGCCGGTCGACCTGAAGATGCGCGACGGCCAGGAGAAGTGGATCGTGCGGCGGGCCTTCGCCGACATGCTGCCCGACTACATCCGGCGCCGGCCGAAGAACCCGATGTCGTACTCCTCGGGGCTGCACGAGCGGGCCCGGCTCTACAAGCCGCTCTTCGCGCGGCTGCACCGCTCGTTCGGCTACCACCTGCTGGAGCCGGTACGCCGTGACTTCGACAGCGTGCTGATGCGCTGCGGCAACGACCTGGACGCCGCGCTCGCCGCCGGCCGGGCGAGGCCGGACTACACCGTGCTGGAACACGCCCGCGACCTGGTCGGCGCCGCGCGGTGGAACGCCGCGCCGATGATGCGGCGGCTGGTCTCCCCGCGCCGCAACCACGGCGACGAGGCGCCGCTGCCCGGCTGACGCCGGACGGCGGCGCCGTCGTCGGTGCGGCCGGATCAGCCGGCGGGGGGATAGGGGTCGTCCCGGTAGGTGTACTCCGTCTCGATCTTCCCGTCGGCGGTGTGCACCACGAGTTGGCTGGGCTCGTTGCCGTGTGCCGCCTCGCGCCCGGCGTCGACCGCCCGCTGCTTGGTGTCGTACGTGCCGACGACGGTGCTGCCCTGCTCCACCTTCCAGCCACCGCCGTCGGGCACCACGTGGTACTCGTTGCGCGTCATCTCGCACCCCTTTCCTGGGTGACGGACGAGGTACCCGGGACGCGCGGGAGAAAACGCGACCCCTGTGGCCGCTGGTACGCGACCGGGCCCGGCCACTCCCGTGCGGGAGCGACCGGGCCCGGTGGAACGCGCTGGCCCTACCAGCTCAGGTAGCTGGGCTGGGTCTGGACGTTCAACTCGCGGAAGTGGACCAGCTTGGCCGTCAACGTCCGCCAGTCGTTGAGTTCGAGCACGTCGAGCCCCTTCTGGATGTCAGAGGAGTAGATGTGCCCGTTGTAGTAGTAGGCCGACCAGGAACCGCCCACGATCAGCTGGCTGTCCGACAGCGGACCGCGCTCCCAGAAGCCGATCTCCTTCGGCTTGCGGGAGTTGGTGAAGTCCCACACCGAGATGCCACCCTGATACCACGCCTGGACCATGATGTCCTTGCCGAGCACCGGGATCAGCGAGCCGTTGTGCGCCACGCAGTTCTCGGTGTCGCCGTTGGTCCGCGGGATCTTGTAGTAGCTGCGGAACTCCAGCTTCCGGCTGTTGCCCTTGCCGGTGATGTCGTAGATGGCGTTCGCGCCGCGCTCCGGGCCCACGGCCTCGTTGCAGGTGGCGCCGCCGCCACCGCCCAGCTCGTCGGTGAAGACGACCTTGGTGCCGCGGTTGTTGAAGGTGGCCGAGTGCCAGAACGCGAAGTTGGTCGTGTCCCGCACGGTGTGCAGCACCCGCGGCGCCTCCCGCTTGCTGATGTCCAGCAGCACCCCGTCGCCCATGCAGGCGCCGGCGGCGAGGTCCTTCTCCGGGTAGGCGGTGATGTCGTGGCAGCCGGTGGTCGCCGAGGCGCCCGTGCGGCCCTCGTAGCCACCGTCGGGGAAGAGGTTCGGCGTGGCCACGACGGCCGCGTCGGTCGGCTTCTTCAGCGGCACCTTGACGATGCTGATCGAGTCGTGCGGCGGCTGGCAGTCGGGGAAGGTGTCGTTCGGGCTGTACGAGGAGACGTACAGGTAGACCGACTTCTTGTCCTTCGCCGGCACCAGGGTGTGGGTGTGGGAGCCGCACGCCGTCTCGACCGACTTGATGTAACGGGGACTGGTCTTGTTCTTGACGTCGAAGATCTTGATGCCCTCCCACGACTCCTTGATCGTGGCGGGCTGGGAGACGCTGCTGCACGAGTCGTCGCTGCGGGACGCGTCGGTCGACAGGAAGAGCAGGTCACCGTAGATGGAGACGTCGTTCTGCGCGCCCGGGCAGAGCACCTGCGACACGATCTTCGGCTTGCTCGGCCGGGACACGTCGTAGATGACGAAGCCGTCGTAGTTGCCGACGAATGCGTACTTGCCCTGGAAGGCGATGTCGGTGCCGAGCGCCGCGGTGGTGTCGAACGGCGCCTGCTTCGGCAGGTTGGCGATCAGCTTGAGGTTGGGGCTGCTGGCGATCTCGTCGACACCGAGAGGTGCCTCGACGGCCGCGGCAGGCTCTACGGCCGTCTGCGAGACCGTCTGCGCGCTGCCGGGTGAGGCAACCGCGATGCTGGCGAGGAGGAGCCCGGTGGCGGCCACACTGACGATACGCAGTTGCCGCCCCCGTGGCAGGGTCAATTTGACCATCGGCGAGGCCCTTCGAAAGGGGGATGACGATGGCCGTACCTTACCCCCAGAAGAGGGCCATCGATGTGATCTGAGTCACATGGCGTGTCCTTCTTCAGTGGACACGAGCGCCGCGACCTCGCCCCTCAGGGTACGCCGCGTGACCGCCCGACGTGGACGGTCGCTGGCCGTTGTCACATCGGTCACCGTGCGCTTGGTGTGTCGTCAGAGACGTTCCACGGTGGGGCCGGTGCAGCGGTTGCGGGTGTCGAAGACGTAGCGGGCGTGCCGGGCGACGAGGTCGTAGTCGAACGCGTCATGGTCGGTGATCACCACCACCCCGTCGGCCTCGCGTACCTCGCGCTCGGTCAGGTCCACCGTCAGCACCCCGGCGGGGAGGTGGTGGGCCTCGGCGTACGGCTCGACCGCGCGGACCTCGGCGCCGAGGTCCCGCAGCCGCCGGGCCACGTCGACGGCGGGTGAGTCGCGCATGTCGCCGGTGTTGCGCTTGTACGCCAGGCCGAGCAGAAGCAGCCGGGCCCCGTTGACCGCCCGTCCGGAGCGGTTCAGCCCCGCCATCACCCGCTGCGCCACGTGCTCGGGCATCTCGTGGTTGACGTCGTTGGCCAGTTCGATGAACCGGAACTGCCGGCCGAGACGGCGCTTGACCTGCCAGGAGAGATAGCAGGGGTCGATCGGCAGGCAGTGCCCGCCGACACCCGGGCCGGGGCGGAACGGCATGAAGCCGAACGGCTTCGTCGACGCCGCCTCGATCGCCTGCCACACGTCGATGTCCAACTGGTGCGAGAGCATGGTCAGCTCGTTGACCAAAGCGATGTTGACCTGGCGGAAGGTGTTCTCGATCAGCTTGGTCAGCTCGGCGACCTGGGTCGAGTCCACCGGCACCGTCCGCTCCACCAGCCGCCGGTAGAACTCGTCAACCCGGGCCAGGGCGGCGGCGTCCACCCCGGAGACCACCTTCGGGGTGTTCGCCAGGCGCCAGGTCGGGTTGCCCGGGTCGATCCGCTCCGGGCTGTAGCCGAGGTGGAAGTCGCCGGGGGCGCGCAGTCCGCTGGCCGACTCCAGCAGCGGGCGCAGCAGTTCCTCGGTGGTGCCCGGGTAGGTGGTGGACTCCAGGATCACCATGCAGCCCGGTCGCAGGTACGGCCCCACCGCCGTGCCGGCCTGTTCCACGAAGCTCAGGTCGGGAGTGCCGTCGCGCAGCGGCGTGGGCACGGTGATGACGCAGATGTCGAAGTCCTTGGCGTCGGCGTACGCCGTGCTCGGGTGGTAGCGGCCGCTGGCCAGCGCCCGGCCGAGCCGGTCGGCGGGGATGTCCGACACGAACGACTCGCCGGAGGCGAGCCGCTTGACCCGGTCGGGGTCGACGTCGAGGCCGACCACCGCCATGCCGGCCTCGACGGCCTGCATGGCCAGCGGCAGGCCGACGTAACCCTGGCCGACGACGACCACCTTCTGAGCGCTCACCCGGACTCCCGAACGGTAGGAGATAACTGCTGGTGAGGAGCCTAGAGCGCGGTGTGGTGCCGTACGTCCGTTTCGGGGAATCCGGGAAGGTCGGGGCGGCCGGGACTTCAGGCGCCGCCGTCCCCGGTCTCCGGCGGCACCGCCGGAGAGGTCGTCGGCGTCGGCGAGGGTGGATCGGTCGACGGGCTGGGGCTGCCGGTCTCCGTCGGCTCAGGGCTGGGCGTCGTCGGCTCCGGCGTCGTCGGCTCACTCGACACGGTCGGTTGCGGCGTGGTCGGCTCGGGCGACGGGGACTCCGTCGCCCGGCCCGTCGAGCCGGCCGGCACCAACGGCGGCACCCGGGCGGGTGCGCTCTCCTCCTGACTCGGCGGTGCCTGCTCCTCGGCGGTGGATTCGGCCGTCGGCGTGGTGGTCGGCAGCTTGACCGCCGGGGTGTTGGCGTCGGTGGCCGCGCCGAGTGCCGCGCCGAGGGCCGCCAAGCCGACCAGCACCGCCGTGAGCGCGCCGACGAGCGCGCCGCGTCCCCGCCGGCCGGGCGGCCGGGCGCCGATCACCGGCAGGTCGGTGCGGGTGTCCGGCCCCGCGCCGCGCAGGGACGTGGCCGCCGGGACCATCGCCGTGGGCAGGGAGCCCTCCGACACGGCGGCCCGCGCGGCCTCCGCCATCGCCGCACCGCTGCCGAACCGGTCGGCCGGATCCTTCGCCAGCGCGCGGGCGACCAGCACCCGCACCGCCTCCGGGATGTCCGGCGGCAGCTCCGGCGGTGGGTCGTCGAGGTGCCGGACGGCGACCTGAAGCGGGTTGTCGCCGGTGAACGGCGGGCTGCCGGTCAGGCAGCAGTAGGCGACCGCGCCGAGCGCGTACAGATCGGTCGCCCCGGAGACCGGCCGTCCGGCGGCCTGCTCGGGCGCCATGTACAGCGCGGTGCCCGGCACCGCGTTCGTGCTGGTGATGCTCGTCACGTTCGTCGAACGGGCGACGCCGAAGTCGACCAGGACGACCGTGCCGTCCTCCTGCATCAGCAGGTTGCTCGGCTTGACGTCGCGGTGGACGATCCCGCCGAGGTGCGCGGCGTGCAGCGCCTGCGCCGCCTGCGCCACGACCGACATGGCCACGCCCACGTCCAGGCGCCCCTCGGCCTCGATCCGCTTGGACAGCGGCTGACCGGTGACGAACTCCATGACCAGGTAGTCGGCCCGGCTGCCGTCGGGTAGGTCGTCCTCGCCGCAGTCGAAGACCTGCACGATCCCCGGGTGGCGCAGCGCCGCCATGATCCGCGCCTCGGCACGGAACCGGGCGATGAAGTCGGGGTCGGAGACCAGGGAGGGCAACAGCACCTTGACCGCGACCTGGCGGCCGAGGATCAGGTCGGTTCCCCGCCAGACGTCGCCCATGCCGCCGGTGGCGACGCGCTCGTCCAGGCGGTACCGACCGCTGAGTACGACCTCCGCATACAACACGGCACCACCGTACCCACAGTGTGCCCGAACGGCGCGTCGACGGTCCGGGCGTACGGCTCCTCGTCGGGCGGGATCCGGCCGGATCGTGAATTCCACTCGACGGGCGGCTGACCCCTGCTACACAGATGATGGTGGAGACGACGACGATCGGTGTGAATGTCACCGGTGCGGGTTACGGTGGGCGGCGGTCCGGTCCGCAGAGGGGAGCGGTGGCATGGTGACGTCTTCGGAGGTGGGTCAGGTTCGGGTGCTGCGTGACCGCGCCGCGGCCGCTCGACATCTCGCCCGCATCTGCTTCAAGACCGGTCCACCCACGTGCACCGGGGTCGAGCTCGAGTGGACGGTTCACGACGCCGTCGACCCGCGCCGTCCCGTCGACGCCGCGCGACTGCGCGCGGCGTTGGGGCCGTACAGCCCCACCACGCTGGACCCGACCAGCCCCGCCCTGCGCCTGCTCCAGGGCGGCGCGGTGACCGTCGAGCCCGGCGGGCAGGTGGAGATCTCCACCCCGCCGCGAGCCTCCGTCGCCGCGCTGATCGAGGCGACCCAGTCCGACATCGACCAGGTCGTCCGCCTGTTGGACGCCGCCGGCCTGACGCTCGGCCGCGCCGGCATCGATCCGTACCGACACCCGCAGCCGGTGATCGACACCCCGCGTTACCGCGCCATGCGTCGGGTCTTCGACCGCCACGGGCCGGACGGGCAGACGATGATGTACAGCAGCGCCGGCCTGCAGATCTGTCTCGACGCGGGGGAGCCCGAGCAGCTCGTGGCGCGCTGGGAGCTGGCGCACACGGTCGGGCCGCCGCTGCTCGCCGCCTTCGCCACCGCCGGCCGGCACGCGGGCCGCGACACCGGCTGGGCGTCGGCCCGGATGGGCGCGTGGTGGCGCATCGACCCGGCCCGGACGGCGCCGGTCTGGACGCCGGGCCGGGCCGGCGAGGATCCGGTCGCCGCCTGGACCGCGTACGTGCTGGCCGCCCCGCTGCTCTGTGTGCGCGGCGACGGCGCGGACTGGACGCCCCCGCCGGGCGTCACGTTCGCCGACTGGATCGACGGTGCGCTGGGCCGACCGCCCAGCGTCGACGACCTCGACTACCACGTCAGCACGCTCTTCCCACCGGTGCGCCCGCGCGGATACCTCGAACTGCGCTACCTCGACACCCAGCCCGACCGCGACTGGACCGTGCCGCTGGCGGTGCTCAGCGCGCTGTTCAGCGGTCCCGAGACCGTCGCCGAGGCGGCGGCGGTGACCGCACCGGCGGCCGACGGCTGGCACCGCGCCGCGCGGCAGGGTCTGCGCGACCCGATCCTGGCCCGGGCCGCGGCCGGCCTGTTCGACCTGGCCCTGGCGGCGTTGCCGCGGCTGGACCTGCCGCCGGCCCTGCACGACGAGATCGACCGGGGAGTACGACGGCGGCGCCACGCCGCGGAGAGGAGTCAGCGGTGACCGACACCACCAGCACCGACCGGGGCCCCGAGGAGCTCCGCGGCCGGATCGCGGCCGAGCTGGCCCGCACCCGGGCCCGTACCGCCCTGCTGACCGACGCGGTGGACGACGACGACCTGACGCGCCAGCACTCGCCGTTGATGTCCCCGCTGGTGTGGGACCTGGCCCACGTGGGCAACCAGGAGGAACTCTGGCTGGTCCGCGACGTCGGGCGGCGGGAGGCGGTCCGGAGCGACATCGACGACCTGTACGACGCGTTCAAACAGCCGCGCCGGGACCGCCCGTCGCTGCCGCTGCTGCCGCCCGGCGAGGCGCGGGCGTACGTGGCCACCGTCCGCGAGAAGGTGTACGACCTGCTGGACCGCGTCGCCTTCGACAGTCGCCGGCTGGTCGTCGACGGCTTCGCCTTCGGCATGGTCGTGCAGCACGAGCAGCAGCACGACGAGACCATGCTCGCCACCCACCAGCTGCGCTCCGGCCCTGCGGTGCTGCACGCGCCGCCGCCGCCCGAGCCGGCCGTGCGGGTGCCCGCTGAGGTGCTGGTGCCCGCCGGCCCGTTCGTCATGGGCACCGACGCCGACCCGTGGGCGCTGGACAACGAGCGTCCGGCCCACCGGGTGGAGCTGCCCGCGTACGTCATCGACGCGGCGCCGGTGACCAACGGTGCGTACCGCGCGTTCATCGCCGACGGCGGGTACGACGACCCGCGCTGGTGGACCGAGACGGGCTGGGGGCACCGCCGGCAGGCCGGGCTGAGCGCGCCGCTGCACTGGCGGCGTGACGGCGACGGCTGGGCGTACCGGCGCTTCGGCCGTTGGGATCCGGTCCGCGACGACGAGCCGGTGGTGCACGTCTGCTTCCACGAGGCACAGGCGTACGCCCGCTGGGCGGGCAAGCGGCTGCCCACCGAGGCGGAGTGGGAGAAGGCCGCCCGCTGGGATCCGGCGACCGGCCGCTCCCGTCGCTATCCGTGGGGTGACGAGGAGCCGACGCCGGCGCACGCCAACCTGGGGCAGCGGCACCTGTCGCCGGCGCCGGTCGGCGCCTACCCCGCCGGTGCCTCGCCGCTCGGCGTGCACCAACTCGTCGGCGACGTGTGGGAGTGGACCTCCACCCCGTTCCGGGGATATCCGGGCTTCGCCGCCTTCCCCTACCGGGAATACTCCGAGGTCTTCTTCGGCGACGACCACCAGGTCCTGCGGGGCGGTTCGTTCGGCACCGACCGGGCCGCCTGCCGGGGCACGTTCCGCAACTGGGACTACCCCATCCGCCGGCAGATCTTCAGCGGTTTCCGCTGCGCCCGCGACGCCCGGGCCGACGAGGTCGACCGGTGACGGGAGCCAGGCGACCGGCCCGGGTGGCCTGATGTGCCGACACCTGGCCTACCTGGGGCCGCCGGTGACCCTGCGTGAGCTGCTCCTCGATCCGCCGCACTCGTTGCTGCGCCAGTCCTGGGCGCCACGCGACATGCGTGGCGGTGGGACGGTCAACGCCGACGGGTTCGGCGTCGGCTGGTATCCGGACGGCGGCGGCGCGCCGGTGCGGTACCGCCGGGCCCAGCCGATCTGGAGCGATCCGACGATCGCCGGACTCGCGGCGGTCACCTCGGCCGGCGCGGTGCTGGCCGCGGTCCGCTCGGCCACCGTCGGCATGCCGGTCGTTGACGCCGCCGCCGCGCCGTTCGCCGAGGGCCGGTGGTTGTTCAGCCACAACGGTGTGGTGCGCGGCTGGCCGGACTCGATGGTCCCGCTCGCCGCCGCACTACCCGTTCGTGACCTGCTCACTCTCGACGCGTCGACCGACTCGGCGCTGCTGTGGGCGCTGGTGCGCGACCGGTTGCGCGCGGGCCTCGGGCCGGCTCGGGCGGTCGCCGAGACGGTCACCGCGGTCGCCGCGGCCGCCCCCGGCTCGCGGCTCAACCTGCTGCTCACCGACGGCCACACGGTGGTCGCCAACGCGGCCGGGCACGCCCTGTCGCTGCGTGCGGCACCGGTCTCGGTGCTGCTGGCCTCCGAACCGCACGACGACGAACCGGGCTGGCGTGAGGTGCCCGAGGGGCAGCTCGTGGCGGCCACCGCGACCGAGGTACGCCAGCGCCCGCTGGCGGCGTGGTGAGCCGGCCCGTACCACCACCGACACGCACGACGGAAGGGGAAGCTGATGGGCGCTGAGCCGCTGGAGATCCACCTCGACGACCAGGACCTGGATCGCAGCCTGCGGCGGGACGTACGGGTCGGGCTGACCGCGCCGGAGAAGTGGCTGCCGCCGAGATGGTTCTACGACACCCGGGGCAGCGAGCTGTTCGACGAGATCACCCGGCTGCCCGAGTACTACCCCACCCGCGCCGAGCGTGCCGTGCTGGCCGACCGCGCGGCCGAGATCGTCGAGTTGACGCGCGCGAAGACCCTGATCGAGCTGGGTTCCGGGTCGTCGGAGAAGACCCGGCTCCTGCTGGACGCCTTCACCCACCGGGGCGGGCTGGGGACGTTCGTGCCGCTGGACGTGTCGGTCAGCGCCCTGACGGGCTCCACCACCGCCCTCGCCGCCGACTATCCCGGGCTGCGGGTACGCGGCATCGTCGGGGACTTCACCCGCCACCTGGACCGGCTGCCCACCGGCGGGCGGCGGCTGGTGATCTTCCTTGGCGGCACCATCGGCAACCTGCTCCCGGCGGAGCGGGCCGACTTCCTTGCCCGGATGCGCGCCGCCCTGGAGGCGGGTGACTGGCTGTTGGTCGGTACCGACCTGGTCAAGAACCCGGCGGTGATCGTTCCGGCGTACGACGACGCGGCGGGGGTGACCGCGGAGTTCAACCGCAACGTGCTGCGGGTGCTCAACCGGGAACTCGGGGCCGACCTCGACCCGGAGGCGTTCGCCCACGTCGCACTCTGGGATCCGGCGCACGAGTGGATCGAGATGCGGCTGCGGGCCGAGCGGCCCATGCGGGTGCGGGTACTGGACCTGGACGTCGGCTTCGCCGCCGGGGAGGAGCTGCGCACCGAGGTGTCGGCGAAGTTCCGCCCGGAGGGGATCGCCGCCGAACTGGCCACGGCGGGGTTCCGCACCCAGCGGTTCTGGACCGACCCGGACGGCCTCTTCGGGGTCACCCTGGCCCGGGCCGCGTGACGGGCCGTCGCCGCCCAGCCGGGCTGGGCGGCGGGTCCGGTGGTGGGCCATCTCACCCGGCGGCGCCGCGGCGGCCGATGATCGGCTAGGCTCGGCGTAGCGAAGGGGAGTAGCCCGCAACGTCGTGGTCGACATACTGGTGCGTTCCGCATCCGGCCACGCGGCCTCGTCAGACGAGGCGGGCGAGACCTTCGACCCAGGCTCAACGGCCGGGTCGAGGGCGTCCCCGTGCCTCCTCCCGGCAAGATCCGGAAGGACATCATGGAGGGCTTCCTCGTCGCGCTGGCGGTCAGCTTCGGCGTCATCTTCGTTGCCGAGCTGGGAGACAAGTCCCAGCTCATGGCCCTGGCGTTCGCCACCAGATACCGCACCGTGCCGATCCTGATCGGCATCACCGTCGCCACCGCCGTGGTGCACCTGGCCTCGGTGGCGATCGGCTACGGGCTGGGCGCCGCCCTGCCCACCGGCTGGATCTCGCTGCTGGCGGGCCTGGCCTTCATCGGTTTCGGCATCTGGACCCTGCGCGGTGACACGCTCACCGAGGAGGAGAAGCGCAAGGCCGCCAAGGGCGGCAAGTCGGCCGTGTTCGCCGTCGGTGTCGCGTTCTTCCTGGCCGAACTCGGCGACAAGACGATGCTCGCCACGATCACCCTGGCCACCCAGTACGGCTGGTTCGGCACCTGGATCGGCTCGACCATCGGCATGGTCGCCGCCGACGCGCTCGCCATCGTCGTCGGCCGGCTGCTCGGTCGAAAGCTGCCGGAACGCACCATCAAGTTCGGCGCCGCCGCCCTGTTCGCCATCAGTGGTGTCTGGCTGATCGTCGAGGCGGTCGCGCAGCTGAGTTGAGCGGCCGCGTCGGGCCGCGGCCCGACGCGGCACGCCCGACTACCCGGGTGCCGGCCGGGTATGGCGCCCGGGTGGACGTGGCGCCGATCCTGGAGCACGGTCACCAGTCCCTGGTGACCGCGGTGGAACTCGTCGGCGCCCTGGTGATCGCTGCCGGAGCGGCCTGGGCGGCGCTGTGGTTCGTGCTCGACGGGCTGCGCTACCGCGACGCCGCCGTCTTCACCCGGATCCGGTTGACCCTGAGCCGCTTCCTCACCCTGGGGCTGGAGTTCCAGCTGGCGGCGGACATCCTGCGTACCGCCCTGTCGCCGACCTTCGCGCAGATCGGCCAGCTCGCCGCCATCGCCGCCATCCGGACCGTCCTGAACTACGTCCTAGGCCGGGAGATCGAGCAGGAGCAGCGACAGGTCGGTGGCTCGGGACGACCGGGTCAGGCGCCGGGCCGCTGGTAGACGTCCGGCACGCCGTCCCGGTCGAGGTCGACCTGCTCCTTCAGGGCGATCGCCCGGTGGAACCTGTTGCGCCGCCGCAGCACCACGGTGGCCAACAGCGCCGAGATCAGCGATCCGCCCAGCACCGCGGCCTTGACGTTGCCACCGGCCACGCCGTCGGAGCCGAAGGCCAGTTCGCCGATGAGCAGCGACACGGTGAAGCCGATACCGGCCAGGAACGACACGCCGAGCAGATCCGACCAGCTGATGTCCTCGTCCAGGCTGGCCCGGGTGAACCGGGCGAGCAGGAAGGTGGAGCCGAGGACGCCGACGCACTTGCCGACGACCAGACCGAGCACGACACCCAGGACGATCGGGTCGGTGACCACCGCGCCGAGGTCGGCGCCGCGCAGCGAGACCCCGGCGGCGAAGAACGCGAAGACGGGTACGGCGACACCGGCCGAGATCGGCCGCCACACGTGCTCCAGGTGCTCGGCGAGGCCGGGCATCGGGCGACGCGGGTCGCCGTTCCGGCCGGCGAGCACCGGCACGGTGAAGCCCAGCAGCACCCCGGCGACCGTGGCGTGCACCCCGGAGGCGTGCACCAGCGTCCAGGCCACGAGCGCGAGCGGGACGAGCGCCCACCACCACGTGCGGCGACGCTGCACCAGCAGGCCGAACAGGGCGATCGGGGCCAGCGCGCCGAGCAGCGGTAGCAGGCTGACGTCGTCGGTGTAGAAGACCGCGATGATGGTGATCGCGAGCAGGTCGTCGACCACGGCCAGGGTGAGCAGGAAGGCGCGCAGCCCCTGCGGCAGATGGGCCCCGATCAGGGCCAGCACCGCCAGCGCGAAGGCGATGTCGGTGGCGGTCGGGACGGCCCAGCCGCGCAGTCCCTCGCCGCCGCCGGCGACGGTGACCCCCACGTAGATCAGCGCCGGCGCCATCATGCCGCAGATCGCCGCCACCACCGGCAGCACCGCCCGGCGCGGGTCGCGCAGGTCACCGGCGACGAATGCGCGCTTCAGTTCCAGCCCGACCACGAAGAAGAAGATGGCCAACAGGCCGTCGGCGGCCCAGGTGGCCAGGTCGATGTCGAGGTGTAGCGCCGAGCCGCCGGGCCAGGGCACCCATCGCCCCAGCTCGGCGTAGGCGTCGCCCCAGGGCGAGTTGGCCCAGAGCAGGGCGAGCACGGCCCCGAAGAGCAGGAGGGCGCCACCGACGGTCTCGGTGCGCAGCACGTCGGCCACGAAGCGCGCCTCCGGCCAGGAGGTACGCGCGAAGAGGCGGCGTACGCCGCGGCGCTCGGGGCGCGGGGGCTGGTGGTTCATGTCCGGGGCTCATCTCGCGGTCGAAGGGCAGCACTGCACCATCGCCGACCAGGCTTCCCGGCACACCGTGCACGACCTTATCCACTGCCGACCGAAAGAACACACCGCACTTTTCCGGGCCGGAAGCGATTCCGACGGCCCGTCGGTCCGGTTGGTCACAGCGGACGCGATCCCACTGACCCAGGAAAATACCTAACTCCGGACATAAGCCGCATGAGCCGCTTTAATGGTTTCACGAGATTGAGACGACCTTGGGGGTTTTCGTGAAGTTCTTTGGCGTTACCGGCCCGGTACGGAGGCCCGCCTGATGGACCTGTACCGCCAACTACGCCTCGTGCGCCGGCACTGGTGGATCGTCCTGGTCACGCTCATGGTGGCCCTGGGCGTGACCGCCCTGGTCACCGTCCGGGCCCAGCCC
Source organism: Micromonospora sp. WMMD1082 (assembly GCF_029626175.1). Taxonomy (NCBI): domain Bacteria; kingdom Bacillati; phylum Actinomycetota; class Actinomycetes; order Micromonosporales; family Micromonosporaceae; genus Micromonospora; species Micromonospora sp. WMMD1082. The sequence continues at coordinate 5,635,362 of NZ_JARUBM010000002.1, forward strand.
CGCTACGTCGCCTCGGTCACCTTCTTCGTCACCACGCCGAGCCAGGGTGTCACGGACGCCTACCAGGGCGGCCTCTTCCTCCAGCAGCGGGTGAAGTCCTACGCGGAGCTGCTGACCAGCGACCGGCTGGCACAGGCCGCGGTGGCCGACAGCCAACTGGGGCTGACCGCCGAGGAGGTCCAGCGCCGGGTCAGCACCTCCACCGAGACCGGCACGGTCCTGCTCCGGGCGTCGGTGACCGACACCGACCAGACCCGGGCCCTGCGGGTCAGCGAGGCGCTCTCGGCGAAGTTCGTCGAACTCGTGCAGAAGGTCGAGGCGCGGCCGGACGGCAGCCCCGGGCCGATCAAGATCGAGGTCGTCAGCGGGCCCCGGGTCACGCCCACCCCGGTCTCGCCGCAGCCGGTCCGGAACACCGCCATCGGCGCCCTGCTCGGCCTGCTGGCCGGCGTCGGCCTGGCGATCCTGCGCGGCATGGCCGACGTGCGGCTGCGCGACGCCGCCGGGCTGCAACGCGTGACCGGCAGCCCGCTGCTCGGCGAGATTCCGATCGACACCGCCGCACGCTCGGCCCCGTTGATCGTGGGCGACGCCGCGACCTCGGCGCGGGCCGAGGCGGTTCGCAAACTCAGGACCAACCTGCGCTTCGTCGACGTGCACGAGCCGGCGCGGGTCATCGCCGTCACCAGCGCCCTGCAGGGCGAGGGCAAGACCACGCTGTCGTGCAACCTGGCGATCGCCCTGGCCGAGGCGGGCTGGCGGGTCCTGCTGGTCGACGCCGACCTGCGTCGGCCGAAGGTCGACGACTACCTGGGCATCGACGCCGGGGTGGGGCTGACCGACGTGCTGGTCGGCGACGTGCACGTGGGCGACGTGGTCCAGCGCTGGGGCGACAAGTCCCTGCTCGTGCTGCCGAGCGGCTCGGCCCCGCCCAACCCGAGCGAGCTGCTCGGCTCGAAGGCCATGTCGGACCTGCTGCTGGCCCTGCGCGAGTCCGCCGACATCGTCATCATCGACACCGCGCCGCTGCTCGCGGTCACCGACGGTGTGGTGGTCGCGGTGCAGGCCGACGGCGCTCTGCTGGTCACGCAGCAGGGACGTACCTCCCGGGCGCAGGTGGCGGCGGCGGCCCGGGCGTTGCACTCGGTCTCGGTGCGGCTGCTCGGCTGCGTGCTGAACATGGCCCGGGTGCCCAAGACCGAGGCGTACCAGTACGAGGCATACCGCGTGGTCGCCGCCGCGTCGGGCGCCCAGACGGTGCCCACGGACCGGGCATCGGCCGGCCGGCACGCCGAGCACGCGCAGGCCGCCGAGACGAGCGACCACACCCAGGAACTCACCCGGCTGCCCCGATGAGCGTGCGCAGCGAGCGAATCATCGGGCTCAGTGCGATGGTGCCTCGTCGCGGCGCAGAGCGTAGGGAGGTGCTTCGATGAGCGCCGCCAGAGGGCGCAACGCGCGGTCGATCTCCTCCGCGCAGCGTCGGAAGTCCTCGGGCGTACCGCTCACCGGATCCCGCAGGTCGTCGGCCTCCCCGGGGGCGGGTTGCAGCCGCCCCCGGGCCAGGGCCGCGGCGGCCACCGCGGCCTGCACCGGGTCGCCGGGCTCGTCCACCGGCGGCTCGACGGCGGCGGCGAGCCGACCGAACTGGCGCAGGGTGAACGTCCGGTGCAGCGCCGCGGGCGCCAGTGCGGTGCAGATCGAGCGCTGGCGCCGGGTGGCGGTCAGCACCAGCGTCGCGCCGGTGAGGTGCTCCGGCAGCAACCGTCGACTGCGGAAGGACGCCGGATCCTCGCCGGTCTCCGCCGCGATCTCCGCCGCGTACGGATGCATGGCCAGGCCCTCGACGGCGTCGGTGCCGGCGCTGGTCACCAGCACCGGACGGCCGGCGAGCAGGCGACGCGCGGCGTACTCGGCCATCGGTGACCGGCACAGGTTGGCGTGGCAGACGAACAGCACCCCGTTGGCCATGTGGAACCCCCTCGACGACGCGATCGCGGGCGGTAGCACCGCGACGAGAAGCGGTCGCCGGTGGCGCCCGCCCCGGGAGGGGATGCCGGAATCGTACGCAGCCGCGGCGCCCACGGTCCCGGGCGGCGCGCCGAACCGGCGGGCCGGGACGGAGGTGTGACGGTGCGGATCGGGATCCTGACTTACCACTTCCCGCCGGAACCGGCGTTCATCCCCGGCAGCCTGGCCGAGGAACTGGCCGGGCGGGGTCACGAGGTGCGGGTGCTCACCGGCTTTCCCGACTACCCGGGCGGGCACGTCTACCCGGGCTGGCGGCAGCGCTGGCACCACGAGACCCGCAGCCGGGGGCTGACCGTGCGCCGGGTGCCCCGGTACAGCACCGGTGATGCCACCGCGCGCGGCCGGATGGCCTCCTGGCTCTCCTTCGCCGGCAGCGCGGCGCTGGTGGGGCGCCGATTTCTCGCCGGCGTCGACGTGCTGTACGTGCACCAGCCGCCGGCGGCGGCGTTCGCCTCGGCGGCCCTGCTGCGCCTGCTCGGCCCCGTGCCGGTGGTCCTGCACGTGCCGGACGTGTGCGCCGAGGAGGCGCCGGAGGGCGTCGACGACGGCCGCTGGGCCGGGCGGGTCCGCGCGGCCATGGCCCGGACCTATCGGGCCGCCACCGCGATCGCGGTGACCGCGCCGTCGCTGCGCGACGCGGTCGTGGCGACCGGGATCGATCGGGCGCGGGTCCGGGTGGTGCTCAACTGGACCGACGAGCGCATCTTCCGTCCGGCACAGGCCAGCGCGGCCGCGCGCCGACTGGTCCGCCGCGACGAGCGGTGCGTCGTGATGCACGCCGGCACCATCGGGGCGCGGCAGGGGCTGGAGACCGCGGTACGGGCCGCGGCGGCCCTGGGCGACACCGCGGACCTGGTCCTGGTGGGTTCGGGTGCCGACGAGCGGCGGGTGCGGGGGCTCGCCGCCGACCTGCGGGCCGACAACGTCCGGTTCGTCGACCGGCGGTCCCCGCTGGACATGCCCGAGCTGTACGCCGCCGCCGACTACCAGCTGGTGATGCTGCGTGACCTGCCGGAGTTGCGCAGCACCGTGCCGGACAAGCTCCAGGCGGCGCTGTCGTGCGGGGCGCCGGTGGTCGCCTCGGCCGGCGGGGACACCGCCGCCCTGGTCGAGCGGACCCGGGCGGGGCTGTCCTGCCCGCCCGAGGACTGGGCCAGCCTGGCGGACCGGTTCTGGCTGGCGGCGCACATCCCCGCCCCGGCACGGGCCGAGATGGGCCGGCGCGGCCGGGAGGCGTACCTGCGGGACATGTCGCTGCCGGCCGGGGTGGACCGGATAGAGGAGCTGCTGCGGGACGCGGCGGCCGGCGGCACCACCCGGGACATGAATCACGACCGAATCTCGCATAACGGCTAATAGCGTCATTAACCCACCAGTTTCGCCGTTAAGTGTTAAGAACGTATGTGGTCTTCTGTCCGTTTTCGACGAGTTGGAGTGTGGTGTGACGGAGAGCGAGAGCCCTCGTCGTCGGGCCAGCCGGCGTCGCCGCCGTCGGCGTGCGCGGCTGCGCCGCGCCCTGCTCACCACGCTCGTGGTCGGCTCGCTGGTGCTGGGCCTGGCCGGCTGGGTCGGTCTGCGCGGCTGGCAGGCCCGCGCCCACCTGGTCAACGCGGCCGGGCTGGCCGGCGAACTGAGCGCCCACCTGGTCGGTGGCGACACCGCCCGCGCCCAGCGGACGCTCGCCGCGTTGCAGGAGCAGTCCGGGGCGGCCCGCCGGGCCACCGGGGATCCCGGTTGGTGGCTCGGCCGGCAGACCCCGATCGCCGGGGCGAATCTCTCCGCGGTCCGGCAGATCGCCATCGCCATCGACGATCTCGCCCGTCAGGCGTTCCCGGCGCTGCTCCGCGTCGACCTCGGTGACCTGGTGCCCCAGGAGGGGCGGCTCGACGTCTCCGGGCTGCGCGCCGTCACCGACGAGCTGGTCGCGGTCGACGCGACCGTGCAGCAGGCCCGTACGGAGTTGGCCGAGGTCTCCGGGGACCGGCTGGTCGGGCAGGTCCGGCGCGCCCTGGAGGACCTGCGCGGTGAGATCGACCGACTGGCCGCGATGACCTCGGCGGCCGACCGGGCCAGTCGCCTGCTGCCGCCGCTGCTCGGCGTCGACGGTCCGCGACGCTACCTGCTGGTGTCGCAGAACTCGGCGGAGCTGCGCGCGACCGGCGGCATGTTCGGCGCGTACGCGGTGATCGAGGCGGACCAGGGCCGGGTCAAGATGGGCGCGCAGGGCAGCAGTTCGAGCCTCGGCCGGTTCGTGAAGCCGCTGAAGATCTCGAAGGAGCTGCGGGCCCTCTGGGGGGACCTGCCCGGCATCTATCCGGCGGACGTGAACCTGAGCCCGCACTTCCCGACCGCCGCCTCGCTGTACCGGGAGATGTACCGCCGGCACAGCGGAGTGACCGTCGACGGTGTCCTCGCCGTCGACCCGGTGGTGCTGTCGTACCTGCTGAAGGCCACCGGGCCGGTACGGGTGCCGGGCGGGGTGTCGCTAAGTGCCGAGAACGCGGTGCGGACGCTGCTCAACGACGCGTATCAGCGGATGGCTCCGGAGGAGCAGGACAGCTTCTTCGCGGCCGCGGCCGCCACGGTGTTCGACACCCTGTTCGCGAGGAACGTGCACCCGAATGGGTTACTGTCCGCATTTGACCGCTCTATACAAGAACGTCGGATATTGTTCTGGAGTGCCCGACCGGAGGAACAGCGGACATTCGGCGACAGCCGGATGGCCGGGACGCTTCCGGAACAGGACACCGTGCCGACGGTCGGCGTGTTCCTCAACGACGGCAGCGGCGCGAAGCTCGGCTACTACCTCCGACAGACCGCCGACCTGACGGTCGGCGACTGCCACGCCGACGGTCGCCGCGAGTTGAACCTCAGGGTGACGCTCCGGTCCACCGCACCGGCCTCGGGGCTCAGCAAGTCGGTCCTCGGCCTGGGGCGGACCGGGGACCCGTACACCGTCCGGACGCTCGTGTCGGTGTACGGCCCGGCCGGCGGGTCGGTGCTCGACACCCACCTCGACGGCGCCGAGACCTCCGTGGGTAACGGCACGGAGCGGCGCCGGCAGGTCGCCACCGTGAACGTCGAGGTCGGCCCGGGCGGGGCCCGAACGCTGGAGGTCTCGCTGCTGACGGGCAAGACGGACAGCGGGGCTGCCGAGCTGTGGCTGACCCCGACCGCCACCCCATGGACCACCCAAGTTGTTACCGCACCCAGCTGTTCTCAGTAGGAGGGAACGAACCATGCGGCTATCCCGCATCATCATGGCGCTCTCGGTCGGTCTGGCCGTGGTGGCCGTGCCGACCGCGGCGGGGGCGGCGCAGCCGCAGCCGGCGCCAACAGTCACCGATACGCCCCAGCCACCGCCCTATCCGCCGGTGCTCGCCTCGCTGACGGTGAACCGACCCACCATCTTCCTGGGTGAGACGGTCATCCTCACCGGCCGCAACTTCGGGCCGAACGAGACGGTGGACATCGTGGTCTCGGTGACGCCGCTGGCCGCGCCGGCCGCCGGCACGGCCCGCCGCAGCGACGGCAGCACGGTCGCTATGGCACCGGTGGCCTTCCAGGCCAGCGCGCCGCTGAGCTTCACCGCTCGGACCAACGCGCAGGGCGTCTTCACCCGGCGGTACACGCCGTCGGTGACCGGCCTGCTCACCTTCACCGCGACCGGCCGGGAGTCCGGCCGGACCGCCACGACCGAGCTGCGGGTGCTGCACAAGAAGAAGCCGCACCTGCCGGTCACGGGCAGCAGCCTGGGCACGCCGATGAAGGTCGGTGGTGGTCTCGTGGCCGCCGGCGCGGTCCTGCTGCTCGGCACCGTGCTGTGGCGGCGGCGCAACCGCTTCGGTGCCGGTGGCGCGCACTGATCCAGCACTCCGGGCAGGGCCCGGACAAGACACCGGTACCGGTGTCCGCCGTTCCCTCGGCGGGCACCGGTACCCGTGTGTCCGGCTCCGGTCGGTCACCGCCGTCCGGCTCACCGGACCCGTAGCGTTCACTGGTCGTCGTGGACGAGACGATCTGGCAGGCGGTGCGGACCGCGCGTGGCTGGTTGGACGAGGCGAACGGCACCGGGCAGGCGGAGCTGACCTGTCGCATGCTGAAGCTGACCGAGGAGGCGGGCGAGGTGGCCGGCGCCTGGATCGGGCTGCTCGGCCAGAACCCCCGCAAGGGCGTCACCCACACCCGGGAGGACGTGGCGGCGGAGCTGGCCGACGCCGCGTTCACCGCCCTGGTCGCCATCGAGAGCCTGGGCCTCGATGCCCGCGCGGTGCTGGGGCGCTGCGCCGGCAAGGTCGCCGAGCGAGTGGGCGAGCGGCCCGGCGCCAGCGGTGCGAACCCGGGCCCGCGGGAGTCCGGTCCGGCCGGGCGCGGCGGCGCCGAACGGGCGTAGGGTCGGCCTGTGGAGCGTACCGAGTCGATGCCCGCGCAGACCCGACCTCCCGGTGTGGCGACCGTCGACCCCGGCAGCGTCCTGCTGCCCGGCCACGACGTGCCGCTGGGCCGCTACACCACGGTGCGCCGGCTGTTGCCGCAGCGCACCCGGCGCCTGGTCGGGGCCTGGTGCTTCGTCGACCACTTCGGGCCCGACGACGTGGCGCAGCGGCCGGGCATGGAGGTGCCGCCGCACCCGCACACCGGGTTGCAGACCGTGACCTGGCTGCTCGACGGCGAGATCCTGCACCGCGACAGCCTCGGCAACGAGCAGCCGATCCGCCCCGGCCAGCTCAACGTGATGACCTCCGGCCACGGCATCGCGCACTCCGAGCGCTCGCCGGCCGAGCATCCGCCGCTGATGCACGGCGTACAGCTGTGGGTGGCGCTGCCGGACCCGGCCCGGGCCGGCGCGGCCGACTTCGCCCACCACGCCGAGTTGCCCCGGTGGCGCGACGGCGACCTGGACGTCACCCTGCTGGTCGGGGAACTCGCCGGCGAACGCTCGCCGGCCCGGGTGCACACCCCGCTGCTCGGCGCGCAGCTGGAGCTGGCCGGGGCGGGAGCGGTCGCGCTGCCGTTGCGGCGCGACTTCGAGTACGCGCTGCTCGCCCTCGACGGGGCCGCCGAGGTCGACGGCGTGCCGCTCGCACCCGGTGCGCTGCTCTGGCTCGGCACGGGACGGGACACGTTCGCCGCGCGCGGCGAACCCGGCACCCGGCTGATGCTGCTCGGCGGCACACCGTTCGAGGAGCCGCTGGTGATGTGGTGGAACTTCGTCGGCCGCAGCCACGAGGAGATCGTCGCCGCGCGGGAGGACTGGATGGCCGGGCGGCGCTTCGGCGCCGTCGCCGCCGACCCGGACCCGCCGCTGCCCGCGCCGACGCTGCCCACCACCCGGCTCAAGGCCCGCGACCGGTCCGGCGGCTTCCGGGACTCGTGAGGGACTAGTCGCCCCGGGTGCGGGTAACGGCCGCTCATGCCCACCACGCCCGCCACCATCGAGGACCGCAAGCGGCTGGCACGCCGGCTCGCCGGCAGCGGCCGGGGGTTCGCCGAGCAGTACGGCTTCCGGGTCACCAACAACCCCGCCAGCCTGTTCCAGCTGCTCTGCCTCGCGATCCTGCTCGCCCGCCGGGGCGACTTCCGGCGCGCCCTGGACAGCGCGCACGCGCTGCCCGGTGCGGGCTGGGACAGCGCGGCCCGGTTGTCCCGTTCGCTGCCCGCCGAACGGGCCCGGGTGCTGCGCGACAGCGGTCAGCGCGGTGACGTCGACGCGCTGGCCGACCTGCTGGGTGACCTGGCCCGCACCGTGGTCGAGCGGTACGGCGGCGACCTGCGGCGACTGCGGTCGGCGGCGCACCGCGACCCGACGCGCGAACGGGCCCTGCTCACCGCGCTGCCCGGGGTGGACGGCCAGGTGGCGGACCTGTTCCTGCGCGAGGCGCAGGCGTTGTGGGGGGAGGTCGCGCCGGTGGCCGACCGGCGTGCGCTGACGGCGGCGCGGCGGCTCGGGCTGGGGCGTTCCGCCGAGGATCTCGCCGGGCTGGCCGGTGGGGGAGAGTCGGAACGACTCGCCTGGCTGGTCGGTGCCCTCGCCCGGGTCGACCTGGAACGACGATACGCGGAGCTGGCGGGATGAAGCTCTTTGTCGGCACCCCTCATCCGTTCGGACGATGGCGTGCGGTAACCTGATCGCAGTAACAGCAGCCGCCCGGTTCGGGCGGCTGCCGGCCGCCTGGTGGCCGCGACCCGGTTCGGGCGTGGGCGCCACCAGGGCAGGTGGTTACGCAGGGGCGCTCCCGGCCGCGGTTCGCGGCCGGGGCGCCCACCTGAGCCCCGATCCGCGGATCGGGGCTCACCGGATCAGATGCCGCGCAGGTGCTGAGACACCCGCTGGTGACGCTTGTCCCGGGCCTGTGCGGCGCGCTGCGCGTCGGTGACCTCGGGCGCCGCGTCGATGCCGGCCGAGCGGGCCACCTGGTTGCCGTTGGCGTAGTCCACCGGAGGCAGCGCGCGCAGGGCCCGCAGCACGTCCGGTGGTGCTCCCTCCCGCTCGGCCTCGCGTACCACGTCGTCCTTGCCGGCGGGAAAGTCCAGGCTGGACAGGTACTGCAGGACGTCGGAGTAACTCGCCATGGTGTCGGCTCCTCCCGGCTTCGATCCGGCCACGACCGGGCGCGGATACCCACCCGGGCGGCCGTCACGCGCCGACCTGGCGGAAAAACCGGCGGAAAACCGGCCGCCGTTTCCCTTCCGGCCCCCGGGGTAAGCGGCGTGCCGGAGGGATGCGCGATGAACTACGACACGTTCGTCGGCCAGGTGGCCCAGCGCACCAGCACGTCCTCGGCCCGGGCGGTGGAACTGATCGAGGCGACGCTGGAGACGCTCGCCGAGCGGCTGACCGGTGGCGAGGTGCTGGACCTTGCCGTGCAACTGCCCGCGCCGCTGCGACTGCCGCTGCGCCCGACGCCGGACACCGAGGCGGCGGAGCGCTTCGGCGCGGCCGAGTTCGTCGCCCGGGTGGCGGTACGCGCCGGGGTGCCGGAGCCGGCCGCCCGGGACGTGGTCCGGGCGGTCTTCATCACCGTACGCGAGGCGGTGACCGGCGGGGAGTTCGACGAGCTGGTGGTCCAGTTGCCCCGCGACTACCGGGGCATGGTCGAGCCGGCCCTGGCGCCCGGCGCGACGCTGCGCCGCCGGTGAACCGTCTCGGCCGGACGCCGCTCAGGCGATCGCCCCGGCGGCCCGCAGCTCGGTGACTCGGTCTGGAGCGAAGCCGGCCTCGGCGAGCACCTCGTCGGTGTGCTCACCCGGCCACGGTGGGGGCCGGCGCACCGAAGTGGGGGTGCCGGAGAACCGGGGCGCGGGCGCCGGCTGGACGACCCCGTCGCGGCGCACGAAGGTGCCCCGGGCGGCCAGGTGCGGATGCTCCGGCGCCTCGCGCCAGTCGAGCACCGGCGCCACGCAGGCGTCCGAGGCGGTGAGCAGGGACGCCCACTCGTCCCGGGTACGGGTGCGGAACAGCCGCGCCCAGGCGGCGCGCAGCGCCGGCCAGTTGGCCGGGTCGGTCCGGTCGGCCGCCTCGTCCGGCGGCAACGGGAAGCCGGTGAGCCGGACCAGCTCGTCGTAGAAGCGCGGCTCCAGCGCGCCGACCGCGAGGTGCCGCCCGTCGGCGCACTCGTACGTGTCGTAGAACGGGGCGCCGCCGTCGAGCAGGTTGACCCCGCGCGGATCCCGCCACATGCCGAGCTGCCGCAGCGCGTGGATCTGGGTGCTGAGCACCGCGACCCCGTCCACGATGGCCGCGTCGATCACCTGACCGGCCGCGCCGCCACGCACCGCGTACAGGGCGGAGACCAGGCCCAGGGCGAGCATCATCCCGCCGCCGCCGAAGTCGCCGAGCAGGTTCATCGGCGGCACCGGCCGCTCGTCGGCCCGCCCGATGCCGTGCAACGCGCCGGTCAGGGCCAGGTAGTCGATGTCGTGCCCGGCGTGCGGGGCGCTCGGGCCGTCCTGGCCCCACCCGGTCATCCGGCCGTAGACCAGCCGTGGGTTGACCGCGTGGCAGTCGGCCGGGCCGAGCCCGAGCCGTTCGGTCACCCCGGGCCGGAACCCCTCGACTAGGGCGTCCGCGCCGCCGACCAGGGCACGCACGACATCCCGGCCGTCGGCGGACTTCAGGTCCACCCCGATCGAGCGGCGCCCCCGGTTGAGCAGGTCGGGATGCGGGGTGCCGAACGCCGAGGTGTCGACCTCGGTCACCCGGTCCACCCGGATCACGTCCGCTCCGAGGTCGGCCAGCATCATGGCGGCGAACGGGCCCGGGCCGATCCCGGCCAGCTCGACCACGCGTACGCCGGCCAGCGGGCCGGCTGCCAGGTCTGCGGTCACCGGGTCACGATAGGCGCTCACGTCGCCGGTGGGGCGTTTGCGGTGGTGAGCGGCGCCACCGCAGCCAGGTGGGCGGCGCCGCCATAGCCAGGTGAGCGGCGCCACCCCGGCCCGGCGTGCCCCGCGTGGCGATCGGGAACCGGCTGTTCTAGCCTTGTCGGCACGAGGGGAGTACTTCCCACGAACCATGCCGGTCAGTACGGCGCGCCCGGAGCGTGCCTCGGGTGGTTGCCCGCGAAAACGCGGGTGAAGGAGACCTCGAACATGACACGGTGTTCGAGGAGGCCCCATGTCCGATTTGTCGCATGCCGCTGCTGGCCTGCAATCGGTGGCCACGCCATCGCTCTGGGCGATCACGATCGTCGGGGTCATCGCCCTGCTGGTGCTCGACTTCGTGGTGACCCGTCGCCCGCACGAGGTCTCCCTGAAGGAGGCACTCGGCTGGTCGGCCTTCTACATAGCCCTGCCGCTGGCCTTCGGCGCCTGGATCTGGTCCCGGTACGGGCGGCAGGAGGGCATCGACTACCTCGCCGGTTACCTGGTCGAGAAGTCGCTGTCGGTCGACAACCTCTTCGTCTTCATGCTGCTGCTGGCCGCCTTCGCGGTGCCGAGCGTGCTCGCCCAGCGGGTGCTGCTCTTCGGCATCACCGGTGCGCTGGTGCTGCGCGGGGTCTTCATCGCCCTCGGCGCGGCCGCCCTACAGACCCTCGACTTCGCCTTCCTGATCTTCGCGCTGATTCTGCTGTTCACCGCGGCCAAGCTGCTGCGCGACGCGTTCACCGGGCACGAGCAGACGGTGGACATCGGCACCATGCGCTCGGTGCGCCTGCTGCGCCGCTTCATGCCGGTGGTCCACGAGTACCACGGCACGAAGATGATCGTGCGGGTCGACGGCCGGCGGGCGCTGACCCCGCTCGCGCTGGTGGTGGTGGCGGTGCTCGCCACCGACGTGGTCTTCGCGGTCGACTCGGTGCCGGCCGTCTACGGCATCACCGAGGACCCGTACCTCGTCTTCGCCACCAACGCCTTCGCCCTGCTCGGCCTGCGGGCGCTCTACTTCGTGCTGCACGCGGCGCTGAGCCGGCTGGTCCACCTCACCTACGGCCTGGCGGTCATCCTGGCCTTCATCGGTGTCAAGCTCGGCCTGCACTGGGCACACGGCATCTGGCCGGGCGTCCCGCTGATTCCCACCGAGGTCTCCCTCGCGGTCATCATCCTGGTGCTGACCATCGTCACCATCACCAGCCTGCGCGCGACCCGCAACGTGGTGCCCGGCTCGAAGGAGATCGTCACCGAACGGAAGTGATCGCGCCCGACCGTCAGGCCCTCCGTGGTACGACTGAGCGGTGGGTATCGTCACGCCGGGCTTCGAGGGCCGGCCACGCTCCGGGGCGCCGGACCTGCCCCCGGGGCAGTACCTCACCCCCGACTTTCCCGTCCTCTCCGCCGGCCCGACCCCGAGGGTGCCGCGTGACCAGTGGGAGTTCGTGATCAGCACCGAGACCGGCACGGAGTACCGGTGGAGCTGGGACGAGATGATGGCGCTGCCGCAGGAGACCCCGACGGTCGACATCCACTGCGTCACCCGGTGGTCGAAGCTGGGCACCACCTGGCGGGGGGTGTCCCTGGACACCCTGCTCGACGGCGTGGACAGCGCGGCCGACTACGCGCTGGCCCACTCGTACGGCGGCTACTCCACCAACCTGCCCCTGGACGACCTGCGCGACGGGCGGGCCTGGCTGGTGCACACCTTCGACGGCGACGACCTGCCCGCCGAGCACGGCGGCCCGGCCCGGCTGCTGGTGCCCCACCTGTACTTCTGGAAGTCCGCCAAGTGGGTGCGCGGCATCCAGCTGACCGTCGAGGACACCCCCGGCTTCTGGGAGACCGCCGGCTACCACGACTACGGTGACCCGTGGCGTGAGCAGCGGTACCAGGGCGATTGAGCGGGCGGATGGGCTGGCAGCCGGCCCGGCTGGTGGACCGCCGGGTGGAGACACCGACCGCGCAGACCCTGGTGCTGGAGGTGCCCGGCTGGCCGGCCCACCTGCCCGGCCAGCACGTCGACATCCGATTGACCGCGACCGACGGGTACCAGGCCGCCCGGTCGTACTCGCTGGCCGCGCCCGCCGACGGCGACCGGATCGAGGTGTCCGTCCAGCGGGTGCCCGACGGTGAGGTGTCGCCGTTCCTGGTCGAGGGTTACCGCGAGGGCGACCCGGTCGAGGTACGCGGACCGATCGGCGGCTGGTTCGTCTGGCGGCCGCAACAGACCGACCCGGTGCTGCTGGTGGCCGGCGGCTCGGGGGTGGTGCCGTTGATGGCCATGATCCGGGCACGGCGGGCGGCCGGCAGCCGGGCGCCCTTCCGGCTGATCTACTCCGTCCGCACTCCCGCCGACGTCTTCTACGTCGACGAACTGCGGAACCGGGTCCGCGACGACGCCGGTCTCGACGTGGCGTACGTCTACACCCGTGAGGCGCCCGAGGGGTGGCGCGGCGGACCGCACCGGCTCGGCCTCGCCGACGTCAACACGCACGGCTGGCCGCCGGAGTTGGAGCCGCTGGTGTACGTCTGCGGGCCCACCGGTTTCGTGGAGACCGTCTCCGATCTGCTCGTCGGGCTGGGCCACCCGGCCCGGCGGGTGCGTACCGAACGCTTCGGCCCGACCGGCTGAGAGGAGGCCCGCGGATGAACCCGCTGCCGTACGTGGACGGCAACATGCTCGACGGCCCGTTGGGGGAGGTGTTCGCGGTCGACCTGAGTACCGCCACCGCCCGATGCGCCCACTGCGGCACCCCGGGGCCGGTGGCCGGGCTGCGGGTCTACTCGCACACGCCCGGTCTGGTGGGGCGCTGCCCGAACTGCGCCGAGGTGCTGCTGCGGCTGGTCCGGGCGCCCGACCGCGCCTGGCTCGACCTGCGGGGCGCCACCTTCCTCCAGTTCCCGATGCCGCCCGACCGATAGCCCGACTTGTCCGGCGGGCCCCTCCCGTCGCGGCGGAGTGGCTACTGTCGTCCTTCGACTGACGGAGGGGCGGCGATGACGGGAATCGGGCGACGGACGATGTTGACCGCTCTGGCCGGCGCGGCCGTCGGGGCGCCGGCCCTGGTCGCGGTGGCGCCGCGACCGGCCGTCGCGGCCCCGGACGACCTCTACCAGACCAACAGCGAGCTGTACGCGAGCCCGACGCTGACCGAGGGCGTGGACTACGCCCGGCGGTTCCGGCGGCACGGCGCGCTCGACGACGATCTGGCCGGCGTCGTGGGCTTCCCGAACACCGTCGTGATCGCGCCGCACGGCGGCGGCATCGAGGTGGGCACCTCCGAGCTCGGCCTCGCGGTCGCCGGCTACCACCCGGCCACGCTCACCCCGACCGGCGCGACGTACGACTACTGGATGTTCGAGGGGCTGCGCGCCGCCAACAACGGCGAGCTGCACGTGACCTCGACCGGATGTGACGACCCGCAGGCGGAGTCGTTCTGCGGCGGCGCCCGGTACGCGGTCTCCCTGCACGGCTGCACCGCCGGCCAGCTCGGCCTGCCCGACACCGCGCAGGCGGTCGCCGTAGGCGGGCTCGACGCCGTCCTGCGGACCTACCTCCGGCAGGAGTACGCCGCGATCGGCGTCCTGGCCCTGGACGCCCCGACCACTCCCGCCCTGGCGGCCCTGGCCGGCGTCCAGCCGAGGAACATCGTCAACCGGACGCTGTCCCAGCAGGGCGCCCAACTGGAGCTGAGCACGCCGCTGCGCAACGCCATGTTCGGCACCAACACCCGGGCACAGCGGCGGCACACCACCCTGCCGCCGTTCTGGAGCTTCGTCACCGCCACGCGTGCCGCGTTGGCCCGCCGCGGGGCCGGGTGACGGTTCCCGGTGTCACGTTTGCCGTGGCCCGGGACGGGAACCGGCCCGGCATGACGAAGCCTCGTGTGGTGATCGTGGGGGCCGGGTTCGCCGGGTACCACGCGGCGAAGACGTTGCGCCGGCTGGCCCGCGACCGGGCCGAGATCGTCCTGCTGAACTCGACCGACTACTTCCTCTACCTGCCGCTGCTGCCCGAGGTGGCCGCGGGGGTGGTGGAGCCGGGCCGGATCGCGGTGCCGCTGACCGGCACGCTGGACGGCGTACGGGTGGTCATCGGTGAGGCCGACAGCGTGGACCTGCAGAACCGGTGGGTCGGCTTCACCCAGCCGGAGGGGGAGCGCAACCGGCTGGCGTACGACCGGTTGATCCTCGCGGTCGGCAGCGTCAACAAGCTGCTGCCCATCCCCGGCGTGACCGAGTACGCGCACGGCTTCCGTGGTCTGCCCGAGGCGCTCTACCTGCACGACCACGTGGTCCGGCAGATCGAGTTGGCCGAGCAGGCCGAGGACCCGGCCGAGCAGCAGGCCCGGGCCACGTTCGTGGTGGTGGGTGCCGGCTACACCGGTACCGAGGTGGCCGCGCACGGCAAGTTGTTCACCGACGAGCTGGCCGCCCAGCGTCCCCGGCTGAAGGCCCGCCCGAGGTGGATGCTGCTGGACGTCGCGCCCCGGGTGCTGCCGGAGCTGGATCGACGGATGTCCGTCACCGCCGACCGGGTGCTGCGCCGGCGCGGGGTGGATGTCCGGATGGGCACCTCGGTGGCGGTCGCCACCTCCGACGGGGTCAAGCTCACCGACGGCGAGTACGTGCCCACCTGTTCCCTGGTCTGGTGCGTCGGCGTACGGCCCGACCCCTTCGTGGCGGAACTGGGCCTGCGGACCGAGAAGGGGCGGTTGGTCGTCGACGAGTACCTCAACGTCCCCGGTTTCCCGGAGGTGTACGCCTGCGGCGATGCCGCCGCCGTGCCCGACCTGGCCCGGGCGGGCGAGATCTGCACGATGACCGCCCAGCACGCCCAGCGGCAGGGCAAGCTCGCCGCGCACAACATCGCCGCCTCCTACGGGCAGGGGCGCCGTCGGCCGTACAAGCATCACGACCTCGGGTGGGTGGTCGACCTGGGCGGCAAGCAGGCGGCGGCGAACCCGCTCAAGGTGCCGCTGTCCGGCCTGCCGGCGAAGGCGGTCACCCGTGGCTATCACCTGCTCGCGATGCCCGGTAACCGGGCCCGGGTGAGCGCGGACTGGCTCCTCGACGCCGCACTGCCCCGTTCGGCGGCACAGCTCGGCCTGATCGCCGCCAACGCCGTACCGCTGGAGAGTTCCTCACCCGAGATCCCGGCGCGGGCCCGCTGACCGCGCGGCCGGCCCGCGCGGTGGGGCCCGCGCGGGCCGACGGGCAGCCGGCCGGTGACCCTCAGCCGGCGGCCATCCCGGCGCCGGCCTCGTCGATCGCGTCGTCGACCGCACGGGCCAGGTCGATGTCCATCGCGGTCACCGCACCGGCATTGCTGCTGGTGACGGTCAGTACGGCGGTGCTCGGGTCGGCCCGACCGATCCGTGGGCCACGGCCGTTCTGGTCACGGAGCTGATCGAGCCGGTCCAGGACCCGGTCGAGGTTGCCCGGCGGCAGCTCGACGGTCCGTGACAGCGCGCTGCCGTCACCGGACCAGTAGGGCAACTCGTCGAGGGCCGCGCGTAGCTCCGCGTCCGAGAGCGTGGGCGTGGCGCTGCTCGCGCCGACCACGCCGCCGCCGACCGCCGGCGGGTTCAGCAGCTCCCGCAACTGGTCCGGTACGTGCAGCGATTCGACCAGGTCACTATCGTGTTCGGCGAGCGCGGCGAGGGTCGCCTCGGCCTGGTAGCGGGCCTGCTCGGGGCTGCGGCCGCTGATCCGGCCCACCTCGGCCAGGAATCCGCCGAGGTCCTGGCGCCGCTCGATCCCGTCGACCGGGACCACGTCGTGCAGCGAGGCGGGGACGGCCTCCAGCAGCCGCCGACGTTCGCCGACCTCCAGGGCGCGAGCCAGGACGAGCACCGTCGACTCCACCCCGACCTTGGCGGTGGGGAAGTCGACGCCCGCGCGGCGGACGACATCCTCGACCAGGTCGCGGTAGCCCATGGTGGTGACCCCCGGCGCCTCGACGCCCGGCTCCGGCCGGGGCCGGGGGCGCTGCGGGATGCCGGCCGGCGGGGGAGCGGGACCGGCCGGCGGCGGGCCGGCCCGCCTGTTCTGGTCGAGATGGGCGGGTTGCTTGGTCGCGCTCAGGCTGGCACCGGCGTCGGCGGCCGGCATGCCGCGCTCCCGGGCCTGACGGGCCAGCGCCCGGCGACGTTGGTTGTCGCCCTCCATCTGCTTGCGCATGGTGACACCTCGCTTCCGCTGCTGTTTCGCGGGCTTCGTCGATGGCCTTCCCGCCGCTACCGGGAGCGAAACGATCGCTCGGGCGCGGCCGGCGGGCCGTTCGGTGCCGGCGGCGAGGCTTCATCCGGCCGGGGTGAGGGGCGGTCACCCGGGCGGGGCCGACGATCGCGGTGGACCGAAGATCTTCCGAGGTACGGCGGAAGGGAAGGTCGTGATGAAGCGGATAGTCGAGATCGTCCCCGCACGACCCGGCTGGTACGCCCGGTGGCGCCTGGACCCCGAGAGCACCCGCTGCTACGCGGTGAGCCTGTGGGCGCTGGTGGAGGAGGCCGACGGCACGGGCCGCGAGGTGATCGGCGTCGACTGCGCCGGGCAGTGGCCCGGGGACGACGGGACGGTCGCGGAGTTCGTCCGCTATCTGTTCAAGACTCCCGATTCGGGGCCTCCCGAGGACGCGGAGTCGACACCGCGTCCCGACCACCCGAAGCCCATCCCGGTGACCTGAGCCTTTCTCCGGCCCCCGACCCCTGGTCCCAGGGTCGGGGGCCACCCCGTCGGTCTAGCGGTACGGGCACCCCCGCTCCCGCTCCCGCGATCATGCACTTATGGTCGCCGTAAAGCGGGCATCCCTCGCATAAGGGCGACCACAAGTGCATGATCGGCGCAGCGGGGTGGGGCGAGGGTGGCGTGAGAGGGGTGGGGTGAGGGGTGGGCGCTCTCGCGCGTCTGGGTCAGGCGCGCTCGGCGAGCTGGGCGACGAAGGTCCGCCAGGCAGCGGGGCCGAAGGTCAGCGCCGGGCCGGTCGGGTCCTTGCTGTCCCGGACGCCGACGACGCCGGGCAGGTTGTCGGCGACCTCGACGCAGTTACCGCCGCTCGCGCCGCTGCGGCTGTTCTTCCGCCACCTGGCGCCGGTCAGGTCCATGTCTCTGCCACATCCCTTATGAGTTGTATCGACTGCTGGTGTGGTAGCGCGGCCCCGCGCACATTCTCCCACGCCGCGAGAAGGGCGACGAGATCGCCCGGTTCGGACGCCACCTGCCCGTAGAGCTGCGTGTCCAGGTAGGCGGCAGCCTGGCCGTGCTCACCGGCGAAGCTGCGTCTGCTGGCCGAGTACAAGGGCCGCCTGGCCGCGCTGATGGTCTACCTGGTGGGCCTGCGCGAAGAGGCCGCCGAGCAGCTTGCCGAACTGGAGTGCGGCACCCCTCCGGCGGACCTTCACCATCGCTTCACGGACTGGGTTCCCGTGCACCCCTCGAAGTAAGACACCCGCCCCCGGTCGCTGCGGCCATCCCCCTGCCGCGCCCGGGGACGGGTCACCTGCGGCCGGGCGGGCGGCCCTGTTGGCGACGGGAGGGTGGTCCCCGCGACAGGGGGCGTACAGTCCGGCAGGCCATCGGCCGCCCTATACTTGCCGAGCGGCAAGCATCCGGATCTGACGTCGCGGACCCGGCGGGCACCGGCCGGCCGGGCATGGGCTAGATTTCCGCCAGCGCGGGACCGTGGGTTCCGTCCTGGCCGAGCTGAGGCAGGTAATGATGGGCGCACGCACCCTCACTCCGGTTCGCATCCTTGTCGTGGACGACGACCCGGGCGACGTGCTCATGATCGAGGAAGCCCTGTCGACCTCGGACGTCGAGAAGGTCATCGACGTGGTCGGCGACGGCCAGGAGGCGATGGAGTTCCTGCGCCGTGAGGGCCGGCACGGCGACGCCCAGCGCCCGGACGTGATCCTGCTCGACCTGAACATGCCCCGGATGGACGGGCGGCAGGTGCTGGGCGAGGTGAAGAGCGACGAGGACCTGCGGACCATCCCGATCGTCGTGTTGACCACGTCGAACGCGGACACCGACATCATCAGCAGCTACACGCTTCAGGCCAACGCGTACGTCACCAAGCCGATCGACCTGGACGACTTCAACGACGTGGTCCACCGCATCGACGAGTTTTTCGGTCGCGTGGTCGTGCTGCCCAAGCGGGCCTGACCCGCCCGGCCGACCCCGCCCCGGGGTCCACCACCGCGTCGCGGGTCAGGTCAGCGCGGCCACGATGGTGGCGGCCCGCTCCTCGTGCTGGGCGTAGGCGTACGGGTAGGCGGAGATCTGCACGGCCTGGGCGGCCAGGGTCAGGCTCATCTGCCGCCAGCCGGGCACTTCGAGCAGCGCCTCGTAGAAGGCGCGGGACGCGTACGCGGGACGCATCAGGTCGCGTACGGTGCCCCAGCCGCTGCTGGGGCGCTGCTGGAACAGCCCGACCGAGTCGTGGTCCCAGCCGATGGCCTGGTGGGGGTAGTTCTGCGACTCGGGCAGCACGCCGCTGGCGTAGTTGAGCAGGGTGCTCTCCTGCATCGCGGTGGCGACGGCGATCACCAGACCCTGGCGGGGGATCTCCATGTCGACGCCGACGTCCACGATCACCTTGGCGTTGTCCATCTGGGCCTGGGTCAGGCCGGCCACCGGCTTGGGGCGCGGCGGCTTGGTGGGGGTCTTCTTCGGCTTGGGGCTGGCCGACGCCTTGGCGGTCGGCGATGCGGTCGGTGAAGCGGTCGGGCTGGGGCTGGCCGGGGTGGGGGAGGGGCTGCGGTCGAGGGAGCGGGACGCGATCTCGTCCTGGGCGGCGAGGGCGCGGTCGGCCACCGCCTCGGTCGGCAGCGACGGTGGTGGCTCGTCGTCGTCCCTGGTCGCCACGACGGCCGCGGCGCCGAGGCAGCAGGCCACGCCGGTGGCCAGGGCCACCCGTAGGGGAGTGGAGGTCAGCAGGGCGCGGACGCTGCGCGGGGCCACCGCTGCGCGGTGCCGGCCTGTCAGCCTTTCGGATGATGTGGCGTCGGCCGAAGGGATCGCCGGTTGCTGGGGGGTCAGCTGCTGGTCGGTCTGGTCGTCGGGATGCACCCGCCGAGGCTAGAAAGACAGCGGCCGCATGCCACCGGGTCGGTTGGTGGCATGCGTCACAATTCGCGGCTATTCATCTGGTGATTCTCCGCGAGTCATTCTTTAACGGACGGAAATCCCCTATCCGTAATTCCGTAAATGTCGTAAACGGGCGGGCAAAGCCGTACGAAACGGTGATCTTGTGGGGCTCGATGTGTCGCGGCGCGCGCCTCCCCCGAACGGGCGACCCCGGGTCCGCCCGACCGCGTCGCCCGTTGGGGCGGTCGGGCCATCCCGGCGCCGGCAGCGCCGCCCGGCCCGGCGGCTCAGTGCCGGCCGTTCTCGGCCGGGGTGACGGTGAGCCGGTGCCGGCTACCGCCCCCGCTGGAGAAGGGCCACAGCTGGTCGGCGTGCTCGACCAGTTCGGCGAGCTGCTGCCGGGTCAGGCCCACCGAGGAGATCGAGGCGTGCACGTCGGCCCGGTAGCGGCCGTCGTCGTCGCGGCCGAGCTTCGCCTCCGCGCGTACCTGCACGGTGTGCGCCTCGTCGGTGATCCCACCGGCCGCCTCGACCGCCGCGTGGTGCAGGCAGGACGCGAAGGCGGCGGCGAGCAGCTGCGACGGGGTGAGCCCGGTGCAGTGCGGCGCCAACGGCGAGGCGAGGGCGGATGACAGCGCCTCGTCGTCGGTGTGGATGTGACCGCCCTCGGCGGTCGCGGCGGCAACCTCGTTCAACCAGGAACTCGGCATCGCGTTCCTCCCGTCACTCCCCGCCCGGCTACCCGCGCCCGATCGGGTGAAACCGGGATCAGCCGCCCTGCCGGCTCCACTGGACGCCGCGCGCCGCCTCGGTGACCTCGGCCGCCGCCCGGTCCGTCCACGGGCTCACCGCCGCCGGCCGCTGCCGTGGCATGAGCGGCTCGTGCATCGGCACGTACACCCGGGCGTCCACCGCCTCGCCGAGCAGCAGCGCGGCCACCAGGCTGCTCGGCCGTCGCGCCGGATCCTCGGCGAGGCAGCGGCGGCACAGGTCGGCCACCTCGGCGGGCAGCCCGGGCAGTTCAGGCAGCGGCTGCGGAGGCTGGCGTCCCTGCGCGTCGAGCAGCTGGGTGACGCTGTCCGCCAGGTACGGCAGGCGCCCGGCCAGGCAGCGGTAGAGCAGCACCCCGAGGGCGTAGATGTCGGCCGCCGGGGTTGCCGGAGCCCGGTGCAGTTGCTCCGGCGCCAGGTACGCGGGCGTACCGACCAGCAGGCCGTCCGGTGCGGTGTCGATGGCGCCGGCCGGCGTGGCGATGCCGAAGTCGAGCACCTTCACCCCGGCCGGGGTGAGCATCACGTTGGCCGGCTTGATGTCGCGGTGCACGATCCCGTGCGCGTGTGCGGCGGCCAGCGCCGCGCCCACCTCCGCGCAGACGCGCACCGCGATGCGCCAGTCCAGCGGCCCGGCGCGCAGGTGGGTGGCGAGCGTCCGCCCCTCGGCCAGCTCCATCACGATGTACGGCAGCGCGCGCCCCGGCGCCGTGTCGCAGGTGCCGAAGTCGTGGACGCTGGCGACGTTGGGATGGACGAGACGGGCCGCGGAACGGGCCTCGGCGCGGATGCGCTCCACCGACGCCACGCCGTCCGGCTGGCCGGGCGATACCAGCTTCACCGCGACCGGTCGGTCCAGCACCGCGTCGTGCGCTCGCCAGACCTCCGACATCCCGCCGATGCCGATCCGCTGTTCGAGCCGGTACCTCCCGTCCAGCGTACGCATCGACCGCTCCCTACCCTCGTGGTGCTCACCCCGGCCCGCGTGCCCGTGGCGTCGGCACGGTACCCCGCCTCCGATCAGGGCAAACCGGCCTCCGACGGCGGCCGGTGCGTTACCGTGCGAGCCGGGACGCCCGACCTGCCGGGCGGGCTGGAGGCGGAGCGGGTGATGAGTGAGGTGACCGTACGTTTCGTCGGTGGACCGGCCGACGACCTGGTCCGGTCGTTACCGGCCGGCCCGGACGGCGCTCCGCCGCGACTGTGGGTGCTGCGCCGGCCGCAGGCGGCGGCCACGCCCGCCGCGGACCATCTCTACGCCCGGCAACGGCCCGACGCGACCGGGGTCTGGTCCATGCGCTTCGTCCGTACCGACCCGGTCGGTGTGACCGAGTGATGTCCGGCCCGGCCGGGAGCGGGACCGCCGCCCAGCTGGCGCACAGGATCCGCACAGACGGGACACAGTGCGCCGCACCACCCTGGCAACCGTGATGAGCGAGGGAGCGGTCGGATCGGGCCGCGTGGAGCTGCGCCGACCCGACGGCGAGCCGGTCCGGGTCCTGGTCGTCGACGACGAGCCGACCCTGACCGACCTGCTGTCGATGGCGCTGCGGTACGAGGGCTGGCAGGTGCGCACGGCGGGCGACGGGACGGCCGCGGTACGCGCCGCCCGGCAGTTCCAGCCCGATGCGGTGGTGCTCGACGTGATGCTGCCCGACCTGGACGGCTTCCAGGTGCTGCGCAAGCTGCGGGCGGACAATGCCGCCGTGCCGGTGCTCTTCCTGACCGCCCGGGACGCGGTGGAGGAGCGCGTCGCCGGGCTGACCGTGGGCGGCGACGACTACGTCACCAAGCCGTTCAGCCTGGAGGAGGTCATCGCGCGGCTGCGGGCGCTGCTGCGCCGCTCCGGCTTCGCCGTCGCCACCCGCCCGGACGCGGTGCTGACCGTCGGCGACCTGAGCATGGACGAGGACAGCCACGAGGTGCGCCGGGCCGGGCAGCTGATCACCCTCACCGCCACCGAGTTCGAGCTGCTGCGGTATCTGATGCGCAATCCCCGCCGGGTGCTGAGCAAGGCACAGATCCTCGACCGGGTGTGGAACTACGACTTCGGCGGCCAGGCCAACGTGGTCGAGCTGTACATCTCGTACCTGCGGAAGAAGATCGACGCCGGTCGCCCGCCGATGATCCACACGCTGCGCGGGGCCGGGTACCTGCTCAAGCCGGCGGAGTGAGCGCGGTGCGCCGGTGGCTGGCGGGCTGGTCGCTGCGGACCCGGCTGGTGGTCATCCTGGTCGCCCTGCTCGCCGTGGTCAGCCTGGCCGTCGGCGCGATCACCACGGCCGCGCTGCGGCAGTTCCTGATCTCCCGGGTGGACCAGCAGCTGCTCTTCAGCCCAGGCGGCCGGCCGAGCGCCCCGTGGGAGCCGGGGCCGGGCAACGGGCCGTGGGGCGACGTCCGGGTGCCGCGCGGCTTCCCGGCCGGCACGATCAGCGCGCAGATCGTCGACGGCCGGGTCACCGAGGCGTGGACGCTGGTCGCCCGCCAGGAACAGGCGGTACCGCTCGACGAGGTCGCCGCGCTGGTCGAGGTGCCCGTCGACGGCCGCCCGCACAGCCTCGGCCTCGGCGACCGGGGCAGCTACCGGCTGGTGGCCCGGCAGTCCGCCGCCGGGACCGTGCGGGTGCTGGGCGTGCCGCTGTCCGGGGTGCAGGAGACCGTCTGGTGGCTGGTGGCCGCGCAGGCCGGGGTGACCGCCGCCGGGTTGCTGGTGGCCGGCGGTGCCGGTGCGCTGATCGTCCGGGCCACCCTGCGCCCGTTGCGCCGCGTCGCGGCCACCGCCGCCCGGGTCAGCGAACTGCCCCTGGACCGGGGCGAGGTGGCGCTCTCCGAGCGGGTGCCGGCCGCCGACACCGATCCGCGTACCGAGGTCGGCCAGGTCGGCTCGGCGCTCAACCGGATGCTCGGGCACGTCGCCGCCGCGCTCGCCGCCCGGCAGGCCAGCGAGACGCGGGTACGCCAGTTCGTCGCCGACGCCAGCCACGAACTGCGTACGCCGCTGGCCGCGATCCGCGGCTACGCCGAGGTGGCGCGCCGCGGCCGGGACCGCGTCCCGCCCGACGTGGCGCACGCGCTGCGCCGGGTCGAGTCGGAGAGCACCCGGATGACCAGTCTCGTCGACGACCTGCTGCTGCTGGCCCGGCTGGACGCCGGCCGCCCCCTCGCGGTCGAGCCGGTCGACCTGAGCGCGCTGGTGGTGGACGCGGTCAGCGACGCGCACGTGGCCGGCCCGGAACACCGCTGGCGGCTGGACCTGCCCGAGGCGGTGATCCGCGTCCCCGGCGACCCCGCCCGGCTGCACCAGGTGCTGGCGAACCTGCTGGCCAACGCGCGGGTGCACACCCCGTCCGGCAGCACCGTCACCACCCGCCTGCGGCTGGCCGACGGCGCCGTCGAGCTGAGCGTCACCGACGACGGCCCCGGCGTGCCGCCCGAGCTGCGCCCCGAGGTCTTCGAACGGTTCGCCCGGGGCGACAGCTCCCGTTCCCGGGCGCACGGCAGCACCGGACTCGGCCTGGCCATCGTCGCCGCCGTGGTGGAGGCGCACCACGGCACCGTCTCGCTCGACACCCGCCCCGGCCGTACCGTGTTCACCGTCCGGCTGCCGGATCCCACCCACCCGGTTTGATCATGAGGTTAGCGGCGACTCTGATCTCCAAAACTGCCGCTAACCTCATGATCAACGGCAGTGAGGGGTGGGTGAGAGGGAGGGTGGGTGGGGTGGGGGTGTGGGTGTATCGGGAACGACCGGCCGGGGTTGCGGGTGCGACGGTGTGGACCAGCACCGCGCCGGACCGTCCCGCGCCCACCCGGGTGCTTCCCGACGGCTGTCTCGACCTGCTCTGGTCCAGCCGGGCCGGGCTGCTGGTCGCCGGGCCGGACCGCACCGCGTTCCTGTCCACCAGCGCGCCGGGGGAGCGGTGGGTCGGGCTCCGGCTGCCGCCCGGGGTCGGCCCGGCGGTGCTCGGCGTTCCCGCGGTGGAACTGCGCGACCAGCGCGTACCCCTGGGGGCGTTGTGGGGCGACCGGGCCGTCGCGGCGCTCGCCGACCGGGCCGGGTCGGACGCCGAGGCCGTGCTGGTCGAGGTGGTGGCGGGCCGGCTGCGGGACGCCGGCGGCCCGGATCCGCTCGGTGCCCGGGTGGCCGCCGCGCTGGCCGCCGGCGCCACGGTGGGCGCGACCGCCGCCGAGGTCGGCCTCGACCCGCGCGCGCTGCTGCGGCGCAGCCGGCACCTGTTCGGGTACGGCCCGAAGACCCTCGCCCGGATCCTGCGGCTGCGCCGGGCGCTCGCCCTGGCCCGCAGCGGCGTGCCGCTGGCCGAGGTGGCCGCCCGTACCGGCTACGCCGACCAGGCCCACCTCACCCGCGACACGAGAGCCCTCACCGGCCTACCCCCCACCCCCCTCCTCCCACCTCCCTCACCCCCTTGATCATGAAGTTGTTGTCGTCCCGGCCGGCGTGTCGGGGCAACAACTTCATGATCAACCAGGTGACTGGGGGGAGGGCGAGGGGGACGGGAGGGGGGCGAAGAGGTCGACGGGGGTGTGGTCGGGGTCGTGCAGGACGGCGTAGCGCTGGCCCCAGGGCGCGTCCCAGGGCGGGAGGTGGCCGTGGTGGCCCTCGGCGGTCAGCTCGGCGTACCAGCGGTCGACCTCGGCCGGGCTGGCGCAGCGGAAGGCCAGCGCCGCCCGATGGCCGCCGACCGGCGGGGTCCATTCCGGGTCGAAGGAGCGCACGGTCGCGACGTCGTCCCAGGCAAGCCGGAGGCCGCCGGGCAGGGTCACCTCCACGTGCGGCTCCCGCTCCGCACCGGCCGGGATGTCGAGTCCCAGCCGGCGGTAGAAGTCCAGCGTGCGGGCCATGTCGGCGGCGACCAGGCCGATCAGGTCGAGGTGTGGCGTCAGGGTCATGACCGTGAGGCTAGGGCCGTCCGGAGTCGTCCGTCTTGAACGAAACGGACGCGGGGAAGTGGGCGTTTGTGCCCGACAGGCAGCAGTGAGCAGCGTACGGTGGCATAAGTCCGGCTACACCGCTTAAATCCGAAATGCGAGTAACGGTGGCTGATGCCGGTGTCGTGACGGCGAGGGAAGGAGCGGTCGGTGAACCACCTGGCCTACCTGGACGCGGGATCCGGCAGCCTGATCGTGCAGGCGGTGGTCGGCGGGATCGCCGGCGTCGCGGTGGCGGCCAAGCTCTACTGGCGCAGACTCGTCAGCCGGTTCCGCCGCCAGCCCACCGACCAGAGCTGACCGCCCGCGATGACGATCCCGGACCTGGGCCGGTCACCGCGACCTGCCTCGCCCGGCACCGACCCACGCCCAGAGCCCGGCGCCGATCCGCGCCCGAAGCCCGGCACCGACCCACGCGCAGAGCCGGGCGCCGATGCGCGCCCGGAGTCCGGCGCCGACCCGCGCCCGGAGCCGGGCTCGTTCCGTGACCCGGCGAACCGGGTGTTCCACGCTGGCGATGACGTGCTGCGCGCGCTCGACCAGACGGCCGCGGCACAGTGGCGCGCCCTGGCGGGAAGCAGCTTCTTCCCGCCGCTGCTCGCCGCCGGCAAGGTCTGCGGCACCGAGGAGCTGCCGGGACCGGCGCGGCACGAGCTGCCGGCGGGTCCGGCCCCGTCGGGCTGGGCGGCGGTGCTGCGCCACGAACGCGTCCCGTTCATCTCGCACCCGTACGAGTGGTCCTTCGCCATGCTGCGCGACGCCGCGCTGCTGCACCTGGAGATCCTCCGGGCGGCCCTGCCGGCGGGCTTCACCACCAAGGACGGCTCGGCGTACAACCTCCAGTGGCGTGGCACCGAGCCGGTCTTCATCGACGTCGGGTCCTTCACCCCGCTGCGCGACGGTGAGCCGTGGGCCGGCTACCGGCAGTTCTGCCAGACGTTGCTCTACCCGCTGATGCTCGGCGCCCATCTGGGGCTGGCGTTCCAGCCCTGGCTGCGCGCACAGGTCGACGGCATCGAGCCGGACCAGATGGGCCCGCTGTTCAAGGGCGTGCGCCGGCTGCTGCCCGGCGTGCTCACCCACGTCCATCTGCACGGCAGCGTGCAGCGACGCAACGCCGCGACCAGCACCGCCGACGTGCGCGCGCAGCTGCGGGCCGCCGGCTACACCCGCGAGCTGGCGCTGGCCACCGTACGCGGGATGGAGAAGCTGGTCCGGCGCCTGGAGCATCAGTCACCGCCCACCCACTGGGTCGACTACCAACAGACCTGCGGCTACTCCGGCGACGACCGGGCGGGCAAGGAGCGGTTCGTCACCGCCGCGCTGGCCGCCGCCGGCCGGCGGCGGCTGGTGCTCGACCTGGGCGCCAACGACGGACGGTACGCCCGCCTCGCCGCCCGGCACGCCGACTACGTGGTCGCCGTCGAGCAGGACCCGGCGGTGGTCGACCGGCTGTACCGCACCCTGCGGGGCGAGGCGGAACGGCGGGTGCTGCCGCTGGTGATGGACCTGGCCGACCCGTCCCCCGGCGGCGGCTGGCGCGGTGTCGAGCGGGCCTCGTTCGCCACCCGGGCCAGCGCGGACACGGTGCTCGCCCTGGCGCTGGTGCACCACCTGGCGATCGGCCGCAACGTGCCGCTGCCGGAGGTGGTGGCCTGCCTCGCCGGCTTCGTCGCGCCTGGCGGCCGGCTGGTGGTGGAGTTCGTCCACCCGGACGACCCGATGGCCGCCCGGCTGCTGGCCAACAAGCCCGACGGCATCTTCCCCGACTACCGGCGGGACGCCTTCGAGGCGCTGCTCGCCGCCACGGGCACCGTCCAGGACCGGCTGGAGCTGCCCTCGGGCACCCGGACCCTGTACCGGGTGGTCATTCCGTGACCGAGCTGCCCACCGCCGATCCCGGCGCGGCCGTCGACGAAACGGACCGTCGAGGCCGGTGGCGGTGGCGGTGGGCGTGGGGGTGGGGCGGCTGGCGGACCGAGGCCGGCCGGCTGCTGGAGGTCACCGCGCTGGTCGGGCTGGTGATCACCCAGCCGTTGCTGGACATCCTCGGTCGCAGCCCGGACTTCTTCCTGTTCCACCGAGCCGACCGGGGCGAGATCCTGCTGCTGGTGGCCCTGGTCGCGGTGCTGCCGACGGCGGCACTCGGCCTGGTCGGCCTGCTCGCCGGCCTCCCCGGGCGGGCGGTCCGGACGGTCACCCACAGCCTGACCCTGGGCCTGCTGGCGGCCGCGCTGGCGGTGCAGGTCGGCCGGCACACCACGCCGCTGCGGGGCGTACCGCTGCTGCTGGTGGCCGGGGTGGTCGGTGCCGCCGGGATCGCCGCGGACCGGCGGTGGCGGGCCCCGGGCCGGGTGCTGCGCCTGGCCGCCGCCGGACCGCTGGTCTTCGTCGGGCTGTTCCTGTTCGCCTCGCCGACCGGTCCCGTGGTGCTGCCGCGCGGCGACGGCGGCGTGGCCGGTACGGCCACCGGAAGCCTGCACCCGCCGGTGGTCATGCTGATCCTGGACGAGCTTCCGCTGGTCTCCCTGCTCGATCGGGCGGGTGCCGTCGACGCCGACCGGTTCCCGCACTTCGCCGAGCTGGCGGCCGCCTCGACCTGGTACCGCAACGCGACCGGCGTGAGCGGTTGGACGCCGTACGCGTTGCCGGCGATGCTGACCGGCCGCTACCCGGCGGAGCCGTTCGCCCCGCACTACTCGCACTACCCGGACAACCTCTTCACCGCCCTCGGCGGGCTGTACGACATCCGCGCCGAGGAGAGCATCACCCGGCTCTGCCCGCCGAGCCGCTGCGAGCAGCCGGTCACCCCGGAGCAGGGCATGGGGGTGCTGGCCCGCGAGACGGGCCGGCTGCTGCGCCAGGTGACCGCGCCGCACGACAGCCGGATCGATCCGGAGGACTCCTACCGCGAGCAAACCGCCGAGGAGGCCGGCATTGACGCCGCCGAGCCGGTGCCGACCGATCCGAAGTTCCGCTGGGACAGCCTCAACGTCAACCAGCCGGCCCGGTTCACCAGCTTCCTCAACGGCCTGACCCCGTCGCAGCGGCCGACGCTGCACTTCCTGCACCTGCTGATGCCGCACTCGCCGTGGGCGTACCTGCCGTCGGGGGCGCGCTACGAGGCGCCGGAGGACTTCCCCAACGAGGGCGACGGCTGGGTGGACCTGGCCCGCGCCCGTCACCTCGCCCAGCTCGGCTACACCGACCGGCTGATCGGCGAGACGATGCGTACGCTGCGGGCCACCGGCCTGTGGGACCAGGCGCTCGTGGTGGTCACCGCCGACCACGGGGTCAGCTTCACCAAGGGCGTGCAGGGGCGCGGCGAGGATGCCATCCGGGCCGCCGCCGACCAGGTCGCCTGGGTGCCGCTGTTCGTCAAGACGCCGGGTCAACGCAGCGGGCAGATCGACGACCGCAACTGGGAACACGTCGACCTGCTGCCGACCATCGCCGACGAGGCGGCCATCCGGCTGCCCTGGCGGGTCGACGGCAGCTCCGCCCGGCAGGCACCCCGTACCAACGCCGGCAAGGTCTTCTACGACCGTCCGTCGCAACCGATGCCGATCACCGGCGGCGTGCCCGCCGCGCCGCCACCGGCGGCCCCGCATCCGCTGGTCGGCACCACCGTGGGCGACGCGCCGCCCGGTGGCGACGCCCGGGTCGGCGGGCTGGACGCCTTCCGCCACGTCGATCCCGACGAGGGCCTGCTGCCCGGCATGATCTGGGGCACCGTGCCCGACCAGGTCGCCGACGGCACCGAGCTGGCGGTGGCCGTCAACGGCACCGTCGCGGCGGTGGTGCCGGTGGTCGCCCCGGACCCGGGCGGCCGGCGCTTCGCCGCGCTGCTCGCCGACGACCGGCTCTTCCACGCCGGCGCCAACCGGCTCGACCTGTACCTGGTCGAGGCCGGCGGCGGCCTGCGCCACCTGACGATCTCCTGACGCGTCTTTCCTGAGCCGGTGGACAGCGCCGCCGGCCAGTGCCGCGCGCCCCGGAGTGCTTGCACCCTCTGTGTGTTCTCCGTGCCCGTACGTCCCGCTCGTCGGGGTTTCCCAGCTCCCGGGTCGGGAATCGGGTGACGCAGACCTCACCGCTGAACCACGAGGGGCGGTGTCGCCGCAACCGCAATTACGGTAGAAGCGAAGGCAATTCAACGTAGATCTGCCGGCGAAGCGAGGAACCACATGACGGAAGTCAAGCTCGATCACCCCGGCGGGCAGCTGTCGATGCCGGTACATTCCGCGGTCGAGGGCCCCGCCGGAGTCGGTGTGGGCAAGCTGCTGAAGGAAACCGGGATGACGACGTACGACCCCGGGTTCGTCAACACCGCCGCCTGTTCGTCCGCGATCACCTACATCGACGGCGACGCGGGCATCCTGCGTTACCGGGGCTACCCCATCGAGCAGCTGGCCGAGAAGAGCTCCTTCCTGGAGGTCTCCTACCTGCTGATCTACGGTGAGTTGCCGACCACGGACCAGCTGGCCGCGTTCACCGAGCGGATCCGCCGGCACTCGCTGCTGCACGAGGAGATGCGCCGGTTCTTCGACGGCTTCCCCCGGGACGCGCACCCGATGGCCGTGCTCTCCTCGGCCGTCAGCGCCATCTCCACCTTCTACCAGGACAGCCTCGATCCCTTCGACGCCGAGCACGTGGAGATGTCCACGGTCCGGCTGATGGCGAAGGTCCCGACCATCGCCTCGTACGCCTACAAGAAGTCCATCGGGCAGCCACTGCTGTACCCGGACAACTCGCTGGGCTACGTGGAGAACTTCCTGCGGATGACCTTCGGCGTGCCGGCGGAGCCGTACGAGGTCGACCCGGTGGTGGCCCGCGTGCTGGACATGCTCCTCGTGCTGCACGCCGACCACGAGCAGAACTGCTCCACCTCGACCGTCCGGCTGGTGGGCTCCAGCAACGCCAACCTGTTCGCCTCGGTCTCGGCCGGGGTCAACGCGCTGTTCGGTCCGCTGCACGGCGGCGCCAACCAGGCGGTGCTGGAGATGCTGGAGCGGATCCAGGCCGACGGCGACGACGTGCAGTCCTTCGTCCGCAAGGTGAAGGACAAGCAGGACGGCGTCAAGCTGATGGGCTTCGGCCACCGGGTCTACAAGAACTACGACCCGCGGGCCGCGATCGTGAAGAACGCGGCGCAGGACGTGCTCGGCCGGATGGCCAAGCCGGACCCGCTGCTGGACATCGCGATGCAGCTGGAGGAGATCGCGCTGGCCGACGACTTCTTCGTCTCCCGGCGGCTCTACCCGAACGTGGACTTCTACACCGGCCTGATCTACAAGGCCATGGGCTTCCCGACGAAGATGTTCACGGTGCTGTTCGCCCTCGGGCGGTTGCCTGGCTGGATCGCCCAGTGGCGCGAGATGATCAACGACCCGGAGACCAAGATCGGCCGCCCGCGGCAGGTCTACACCGGCGCCGCCGAGCGGGACTACCACCCCGCCGCACAGCGCTGACCGGTAACACCTCACCCGACGACGGCCGTCGACCGGACACCTCCGGTCGACGGCCGTCGCTGTACGCGGGGATTGGCGGTCAGTGCGCCGGGTGCCCGTCGTCGTCCTCGCCCGCCGTGCTGGGCAGGTCGCCGAGCACCTGGTCGATGACGTGGATGCGGGCGTCGACCGCCTGGTAGTCGGCGCAGACCGTCTCGGCCTCGTCGACGCGGGCGGTCTGCCCCCGACCGGTGACAGTGCGGCCGGTGACGGTGAGAGTGGTGCCGGCGACGGTGGTCACCGTGCCGGCGGCGATCAGCTCGGACACCGGCAGCACTCCGGTGACGAGATGATCGCGCAGCAGGTCGCGCAGCACGTCGGTGTCCCGCAGGAGCAGTTCGTCGAGGTTGGTCCGGGAGAACATGGCGACGAACGCGTCGTCGGTGGGGGCCAGGATGGTCACCCCCCGGGTCAGCTCGTCGGCCAGGCCGGTGGCGCGTACCGCAGCCTCGAAGGTGGTGAGCACGGGGATCCACTGTAGGGCCTGGTCGGCGGGTTGGCCGGCGAGCGAGCTGGGGTTGCCCGGTTCGCTGCCCGCCGGCAGCAGGTCGCACAGCGGCCCGGTCACGGTGACCGCGGCCGGCGCGGCGTCGACCGCCCCCGCGCCACCGTCACCGCTGCCGCTGCCGCCGCTGCTGGCGAGCACCACGAGCAGCAGGGCGGCCAGGGCCGCGCCGGCAACCGGCAGGAGGCGCCGGGACGGACGCGTCGCGGCCGCAGGTGTGTTGGTCACGGTCTTCTCCACTCCGGGTGGGGGTGCCGGCGGGCCGGGCGCGGATCCGGCCCGCCGGCACCAGAGGGGCGGGGCTCAGCGGCTCACCGGCGTACGCACTGGCCGAACGTCGGACCGCTGACCGAGTTGGCGACCTCCAGGTCGACCGGCGCGGCGGCGTTGCCGGTGCAGCCCAGCGGGCCGTTGACGGTGTTGCCGGCCACCAGCGGGGCGGCGCCCGCGTTGTTGACCACGTTGACCGGGCCGCTGATCCGGTTGCCGACCAGCAGGACCGGACCGGTGGTGCCGGTGACGTTCACCGGACCGCTGACCGTGCCCGCGGTCAGCACGAACCCGGCCGCGCCGCTGGCGTCCACCGGGCCGTTGATCGTTCCGCCGTTGACGATCAGCGTGGCGCCGGGCTGGACCCGGACCGGGCCCCGGACGGTGGCACCGGCGAGGCAGGCCACCCCGGAGACCGTCAGCGGGCCGTTGTGGGTGCCGGTCAGCGTCGGCGCGATCCGCTCGCCGGCGACCAGGCCCTCGGCGGCCTGCCCGTCGAGCAGCAGCGGCACCAGACCCCGCTCCGGCTGGGACAGCGGTACGAGGTACCCGCCGGCAACCTTGATCACCTTCCAGCCGTGCGCCGCGAGTCGCTGCGCCACGGTGGTCTGCCGGCCGGTCGGGCCGTCGGTGCGGGCACCGTGGTACTGCTCCTCGGTCAGCTTGTACGCGCACGGCGGCTGCGCCAGGATCTGGTCGGCCGCCGGGGCATCCAGCGGCGGCGGGGTGTCACCCGGGTGCGGCGCGGGATACGCCTCGATCGGGCGGGAGCCCCGGAAGACGATCCGGCCGGTGTTCGCGGACTGGAACCTGATCGCCTCGGCGCGGGCCGCGGTGATGTCGCCGACGCTCGCCCGGTGGTACGCGAGGAACTGGTGGAACGTCCACAGTGCCGAGTACGTCTTGCGCCGGCGGTTGTTGGCCGTGTTGCCCTCGTCCGGCCGGGTCGGTCCGCCGGAGCTGCGCAGCTCCAGCAGCGAGTTGACCACGTTCTTCAGGCCGAGGGTGTTGCGCAGGATGGTCTCCTCACCCAGGCCGACGTTGGCACCGGTGCAGCCGTACGGGCAGGCCCACCAGCCGTCCCTGGCGCCCTGGGTGTACATGTGGCCCTCGATCATGTGCTGTGACTCATCGAAGATCCCCTGGGCCACGTTCTGGTGTCGCGGCGGCAGCATCGGCAGGTCACCGGTGTTGGCGTTGCCGTACTCGTGGCCGTCGTAGCTGGCCACCGGCCGGTAGTCGCGGACCATCTCCACGAAGGCCTGCGTCTCCGGCTGGCGGATCAGGGAGTAGTCCCGGTTGAGGTCCTGCCCGGTGGAGTTGCCCCGGGTGTTGGCCGCCCGGCCGTCCCCGTTGATCGTCGGCACGATCAGCATGGTGGTCGTCGACAGCCGGTCGAGCGTGGCGGCGTCGTCGGTGAACGCCAGCTGCCGGGCCATGATGAGGCACGCCTCGCGGTCACCCGGCTCGTTGCCGTGCACGTTGCAGTTGACCACCAGCGGGTGCGTCGCGGCCACCGCCTCCGGGGTGGCCGGCGGGGTGGGGTAGCCGATGACGAACATGTTGATCGGCCGGTCGTTGACGGTGCGGCCGATCTCCACCACGCGTACCCGCTCGCTCAGCGCGTCGACCGCCGCGGTGTAGGCGTACTCGTTGACGTCGCTGGTGTACTGCGCGCCCAGCGTGGTCTCCCACTGGGTGCGCAGGCCCGCACCGGGCGCGTCCGGGTCGCCCCAGTGCCCCCGGGTGGTGCCGCTGACCGGGGCCGAGTACGGCTGCGCGGCGCCGTCGAAGCGGGCCCGGACCCGCCACTGGAACCGGTTGCCGGGGGCGAAGCCGGCGTCGGCGAAGGTCGGCGCGGAGGTGTTGATCTGACGGTTCGGCCGCCAGACACCGACGGTCACCGAATTCCCGGTGGCGGTGTCGTCGTCGGCGACGGGAGTGCGCTCGATCTCGTAGTCGGTGGCCCCGGCGACCGGGGTCCAGGCCAGGGTGGCGTACCCGTCGCCCTGCACGGCCGTGAGGCCCTGCACCTGGTTCGGCTCCACCTGCGCGATGGTGGCGAGCTGCCCGCTCGCCGGCACGGGTTGCGCGGTCGCCGCGAGGGTGACGGCGAGCAGGGCGGAGAAGACACCGGCCGTTGTCCGTCTGTATCTCAAGGGGATCTCCAAACAGGAGGGATGGCTGGGTACGCACAGCACACCCGCACCCGGCCGGCGACGGGGCCGCGAGCTGGGATTCTTGAGGATGATCTGAGGTTGGCGGCTCAGCCGGCCCGCAGCCGGTAGCCGACGCCGCGTACCGTCTCCACCAGGCCGGCGTCGTCCAGCTTGCCGCGCAGCGCCGCGACGTGCACGTCGAGATTGTGCCGGGTCGCCCAGGTGGTCTGCCAGACCTCCAGTTGCAGCCGGTCCCGGGCCACCACCGTGCCCGCCTGCCGGGCCAGCGCCACCAGCAGGTCGAACTCCTTGCGCGACAGGCCGACCTCGCGCTCGCCCAGCCAGACCCGCCGGGCGTCCACATCGATGCGCAGGGCGCCGACCTGCAACGTCGACAGCGGTCGGGCGGTACGCGCGGTGCGGCGCATCACCGCCTCGATGCGCGCCTGTAGTTCGACCATCGAGAACGGCTTGACCACGTAGTCGTCCGCGCCCGCGCGCAGCCCGGCCACCCGGTCGTGCTCCTCGACGCGGGCTGTCACCGCGATGATCGCGACACCCTCGTCGTGCTGGCGGATCCGGCGGCACACCTCGAGACCGTCGCGGTCGGGCAGGTTCATGTCGAGCAGGATGAGGTCGACCGGGTCGGCCTCGACCGCCTCGGCGGCCGTCACCGCCTGGACCACGTCGTGCCCCCGCCGCCGCAGCGCCGACGCGAGGCCCGCCGAGACGCGCAGGTCGTCTTCCACCAGGAGCACCCGCACCCGCGCCCTCCTCGCACCTCACCGCCGCCGGATGCCTGCGAGTGTGTCGGATGTTAAGCGGCGGTCACCAGTGCGGATACAAGATCGTAACGACAGAATGACCTGCCCGAACGGGCCTGGCCGTGAGCGTGGCGGCGATCGCCCTTGCATTAGGTTAGGTTTGCCTAACCTAATGCGAGGGCGGTGTGCGATGTCGAAAGCACGAGTCAATGGCGAGGTGCTGGAGGGAGTCGCGGCGACGAGCCTGTGGACGCTGCGGAACCGGGCGGTCGAGGCGATGAACCCCCGGTCGGACTTCGAGGATCCGTGGTCGGTCCGGCTCTACGAGTCGATCGACTACGACTTCGACCGGTTCGGTCGCCCCAGCCAGTCCCATCCGTTGCGCGCGGGGGCGATCGACGCCGCGGTGCGTGGGTACCTCGCGGCGCATCCGGCGGCGACGATCGTGGCGCTCGGCGAGGGCCTCCAGACGACCTACTGGCGGACCGGCCGCCCCGACGTGGACTGGCTCTCCGTGGACGCCGCCGCCGTGCTCGACGTACGGGCGCGCCTGCTGCCGCCCGAGCCGCGGATCATCCCGCTGGCGGTCTCGGCGCTGGACCGGTCCTGGCGGGACCGGGTCGACCCGGCCCGGGGCGTGCTCATCGTCGCGGAGGGGCTGTTCATGTACCTGCCGCCGGCCGAGGTGCTGGCCCTGATCGCCGACTGCGCCCAGCGGTTTCCCGGTGGGCAGCTCATCTTCGACTCGATCCCCGCCTGGTTCAGCCGCCGGACCCTGGCCGGGCTGAATCTCTCCGACCGCTACACCGCCCCGCCCATGCCGTTCCACCTCTCCGTCACCGAGGCCGGGCGGCTCGCCACGGAGATCCCGCAGGTCGTGCGCGCGGTGGACGTGGCCCTGCCGCCCGGTCGAGGGCTCTGGCGGTCCCGGGTGCTGCGGCGGCTGTCGAACCTTCCGCCCCTGCGGGACCGGCGGCCGTCACTCACCCTGCTCACGTTCGCCGGCCACCCCGGCGAGGCCCGACGTGCCACCGGCCGGGACCTCGGCGGATCGTAACGACACCACGAACTGGCCGACCGGGCCTGGCCGTGACCACGTTGAGCACGTCGCGCGGCGCGGCGTCGTCGCGGACCACGAGATCGAACGGCAGGTACGCGTCGTCCGGCCGGCCCGCGACCTGCCCGGCGTACGCCAGCAGGTCGTGGGCGACGTGGGCCGCCGTCGTCCGGCAACTCCACTCCAGTGTCCCGGCCCGGCCATCCCAGTCCCGTGCCTCGTGCGGCCTGAGCACCCGCATCATCTCGGCCACCGCCTGGTCGACGTCGCCACCATCCATCGCACGCATGCCGACCAGGGTGCCAGCCGCCGTCCGGTCGGGATCGGCCACGGTGGCCACCCGCCGGCCCGATCGATCCGTCTGTGCCATCAGCTCGACAGGCGTGACGGACGTTCCCACCGCCCGTCCCGACCCGCCCACCGCGGAGTCCGGTGCTGCCGGGCGGACCGTTTCCGCTCCGCCCGGCGGCCGACCGAAGGGCCGTCTCCGCTCCGCCGGCAGCCGACCGGAGCCGGGTCAGCGCAGGCCGGCGGCGGCGAGCAGGTTGCCCTCCGGCACGCTCGGCAGCGCCCGGCCGTGCGCCATCTGCCGCGCCGCGCGCTCGGCCGTGACGGCCGGGGCGTGGGCGATCGCCGAGGCGTACGTCGACGCGGTGCGGCTGGCGATCGCCGCCCAGCCGTACTGTTCGTGCACCATCGCGCGGGCCCGGCGGGCCAGCACGCGGGCGCGCTCGGCGTCGGAGAGCAGCGCGTGCACCGCGTCGGTCAGTGCGTCCGGGTCGTGCGGGCGGAAGGTCATCCCGGTGACACCCGGCTCGACGATCTCGGCGAGCCCGCCGGTCTCGGCGACCGCGAGCGGCGCACCGGCGGCGGCGCCCTCCAGCGCGACCATGCCGAACGGCTCGTAGATGCTGGGCACCGCGAAGCAGTCCGAGGCGGCCATCACCGCCGGCAGGTCGGTGCCGCCGAGGAAACCGGGCAGGCTGACCGTGCCGGCCAGGCCGTGCCGGTGCACGTCGGCCTCCAACTCGGCCCGGTACGGGCCGTCGCCGACGATCACCGCGCGCAGACCCGGGTGCCGCTCGCGCAGCCGGGGCAGCCCGGCGAGCAGGTGCTGCACGCCCTTCTCGTAGACCAGGCGGCCGGCGAAGGTGACCAGCGGGCCGTCCCCGGCGAACCGGGCCCGCGCCCGGGCCACCGCGGAGGCCGGCACCCGCCAGCGGTGCGGCTCCACCCCGTTGGGCACCACGTCGACCCGGTCGGCCGGCACGCCGAACAGGCCGGTCACCTCGTCGCGCATGTAGCGGGAGCAGACGATGACCCGGGTGGACTCGCCGCCCAGCCAGTGCTCCACGCCGTGGATGGTGCGGTTCATCTCCTCGGGCAGCCAGCCCTGGTGCCGGCCCGCCTCGGTGGCGTGGATGGTGGTGACCAGCGGCAGATCGAGGTGATCGCGCAGGGTCATCGCGGTGTGCGCGACGAGCCAGTCGTGGGCGTGGATGACGTCGTACCCGCCGGAGGCGGCGGCGCGCAGCGCGGCCCGGGTCAGGGTGTGGTTGAACGCCATCGTCCAGGCCAGCAGCGAGCCGGTGGCCAGCGGAAAGGTGACCGGATCCTCGGCGGCGCGTACGACGCGCACCCCGTCGACGTACTCCTCTAGCGGCGCGCCCTCGGCGTGCCGGGTGACGACGGTGACCTCGTGCCCGGCGGCGGCCAGCGCCACCGACAGGGCGTGCACGTGCCGGCCCAGGCCGCCCACGAGCACCGGCGGGTACTCCCACGACAGCATGAGGATGCGGCGGGTCGGCGACCCGGCGAGCGGGCCGGGCTGCGCCGGAACCTGGGGTCGCGAGGTGAGCGTGGGGCGGTGAACGCGGTCCGAGGCGGTGGCGGGGCGCCCGCCGACCCGCAGGGTCGTCACATCAATCTCCGTCCGTGCAGGGAGGAACGCGCCGGCGTCGGTGACGGCGAGGGGCAGCGTTGGGTTTCGGACACGCGGAGACGCGTCCGGCGGTGCGAGGATCGGTAGGCGCGCGGAGACGCGCCCGCAGACAAGGAAACGTCATGACGGCCGATCCCGCACCTCGAAGGCGGCCACAGTGACTGATGACACCGCAAGGGTTCACGCCGGGTCAGTCGGGCGGATACCGGGCATTCACCCGATCGGATGGATTGGCGGTGGACCGTGCGGGGCATTACCTCGCGCGCTCACGACACTGGGCCGAAGGAGCGACATGCAGGTCTGGCCGGGCGAGCGGTACCCCCTCGGGGCCACCTACGACGGGATGGGCACCAACTTCGCGATCTTCTCGGAGATCGCCGAGAAGGTCGAACTCTGCCTCTTCGACGAGTGGGACACCGGCGCCGAGCGCCGGGTCGAGCTGCGCGAGGTGGACGCGTACGTCTGGCACGCGTACATCCCGGGGATCGGGCCGGGGCAGCGGTACGGCTACCGGGTGCACGGCCCGTACGACCCCGCCGGCGGGACGCGCTGCAACCCGCACAAGCTGCTCATCGACCCGTACGCCAAGGCGATCGACGGCGACGTGCGCTGGGATCCGGCGGTCTACGACTACGAACACGGCGATCCGGAGCGGATCAACACGGCCGACTCGGCGCCGTTCATGCCGAAGTCGGTGGTGGTGAACCCGTACTTCGACTGGGGCAACGACGCGCCGCCGCGCATCCCGTACCACCACTCGGTGATCTACGAGGCCCACGTACGCGGGCTGACCATGCGGCTGCCCGGCATCCCCGAGGAGTTGCGCGGCACGTACGCCGGCATCGCCTCGCTGCCGATGATCGACCACCTGACCCGGCTCGGCGTCACCGCGATCGAGCTGATGCCGGTGCACCAGTTCGTCAACGACCATCGCCTGACCGACCTGGGGCTGCGTAACTACTGGGGCTACAACACCATCGGCTTCTTCGCCCCGCACCACGCGTACTCCGCGCTGGGTCACCTCGGCCAGCAGGTGCAGGAGTTCCGGGGCATGGTCAAGGCGCTGCACGCGGCCGGCATCGAGGTGATCCTCGACGTGGTCTACAACCACACCGCCGAGGGCAACCACCTCGGCCCGACGTTGAGCTTCAAGGGCGTCGACAATCCCAGCTACTACCGCCTGGCCGAGGACGATCGGCGGCACTACGTCGACTACACCGGCACCGGCAACAGTCTCAACGTCCGCAGCCCGCACTCGCTGCAACTGATCATGGATTCGCTGCGCTACTGGGTGACCGAGATGCACGTCGACGGGTTCCGCTTCGACCTCGCCGCCACCCTGGCCCGCGAGTTCTACGAGGTGGACCGCCTCTCCACCTTCTTCGAGGTGGTGCAGCAGGACCCGGTGGTCAGCCGGGTCAAGCTGATCGCCGAGCCGTGGGACGTCGGCCCCGGCGGCTACCAGGTCGGCAACTTCCCGCCACAGTGGACGGAGTGGAACGGCAAGTACCGGGACACCGTCCGCGACTTCTGGCGCGGCGAACCGGCCACCCTCGCCGAGTTCGCCTCCCGCATCTCCGGCTCCGCCGACCTCTACCAGGACGACGGGCGCCGCCCCTTCCACAGCATCAACTTCGTCACCTGCCACGACGGGTTCACCCTGGCCGACCTGGTGTCGTACAACGACAAGCACAACGAGGCCAACGGCGAGGAGAACCGGGACGGCGAGAACCACAACCGGTCCTGGAACTGCGGCGTCGAGGGCGACACCGACGACCCGGGGGTGCTCGCCCTGCGGGCCCGGCAGCGGCGCAACTTCATCGCCACGCTGCTGCTGTCGCAGGGCGTGCCGATGATCGGCCACGGCGACGAACTGGGCCGCACCCAGCGCGGCAACAACAACGCCTACTGCCAGGACAGCGAGCTGGCCTGGGTCGACTGGGACACCGTCGACACCGACCTGCTCGACTTCACCCGCCGGCTGGTCGAGTTCCGCCGCCAGCACCAGGTGTTCCAGCGCCGCCGCTTCTTCACCGGGCTGCCGGTGCACGGCCGGGGAGTCGACGAACCCCTGCCGGACCTGGCCTGGTACACCCCCGACGGCCGGCAGATGACCGGCGAGGACTGGGGCAACGACTTCGGCCGGTCGGTGGCGCTCTTCGTCAACGGCGACGGCATCCGGGAACGCGGCCAGTACGGCCAGCGCCACCGCGACGCCTCCTTCTGG
Source organism: Micromonospora sp. WMMD1082 (assembly GCF_029626175.1). Classification (NCBI taxonomy): domain Bacteria; kingdom Bacillati; phylum Actinomycetota; class Actinomycetes; order Micromonosporales; family Micromonosporaceae; genus Micromonospora; species Micromonospora sp. WMMD1082. Next base: position 5,675,010 of record NZ_JARUBM010000002.1, read on the forward strand.
CTCTGCTTCAACGCCCACGACGCACCGCTGGACTTCACCCCACCGCCGGTCGAGTTCGGCCAGCGCTGGGAGATCGTGATCAGCACCGCCGAACCCGACCAGGACAAGGGCACCACCGTGGAGGCGGGCGGCACGGTCTGCGTACCGGACCGCTCGCTGGTGGTGCTGGAGAGGGTGGCCTGACATGCCCGCGAACCCGCGCCCCGTCGCCGCCACCTACCGGGTGCAGGTGCGCCCCGGCTTCGACCTGGATGCCACCGCCGGCCTCGCCGGCTACCTCGCCGACCTCGGCGTCACCCACCTCTACAGCGCGCCGCTGCTGGCCGCCGCGCCGGGCAGCGCGCACGGCTACGACGTGGTCGACCACCGCCGGGTCAACCCGGAACTCGGCGGCGAGGCCGGCCGGCAGCGGCTGCTGCGCGCCCTGCGCGACACCGGGCTCGGCCTGGTCGTGGACATCGTGCCCAACCACGCCGGGGTGGCCGTGCCGGTGGCCAACCCGGCCTGGTGGGACGTGCTGCGCCGGGGACGCGACTCGGCGTACGCCCGCTGGTTCGACATCGACTGGGACGCCGGGCGGCTGCGGTTGCCGGTGCTCGCCGACACCCCCGACGCGCTGGACGACGTCAAGCTCGCCGACGGGGAACTGCGCTACCACGAGCACCGTTTCCCGATCGCCGACGGCACCGGCGACGGCAACCCCCGCGAGGTGCACGACCGGCAGCACTACGAGCTGATCTCCTGGCGGCGCGGCGACGCCGAGCTGACGTACCGCCGGTTCTTCGCGGTCTCCGGCCTGGCCGGGCTGCGGGTGGAGGACCCGGAGGTCTTCGCCGCCACCCACGAACTGATTCTGGCGTGGGCGGCGGCCGGCGAGGTCGACGGCATCCGGGTCGACCACCCCGACGGGCTGCGCGACCCGGCCGGCTACCTGGCCCAGCTGCGCGACGCCGCGCCCGACGCGTGGCTGATCGTGGAGAAGATCCTGGAGTACGGCGAGGAGCTGCCCTCCTGGCCGGTGGACGGCACCACCGGCTACGACGCCCTCGCCGCGGTCGGCGGCCTCTTCGTCGACGGCGACGCGGAGGCCGACCTCACCGCCCTGGACACCCGGCTCACCGGCCGGGCCACCTCCTGGGCCGACCTGACCCACGACACGAAGCTCGCCGCCGCCACCCGGCTGTTGTCGGCGGAACTGACCCGGCTGGCCGCGCTCGCCCCCGACGTCGACCGGGACGCCGCCCGCGCCGCCCTGGCCGAACTGGCCGCCGCCTTCGCCGTCTACCGGGGCTACCCGCCCGAAGGCGCCCGGCACCTGGCCAACGCCCGCGCCGAGGCGGGCCGCCGTCGCACCGACGTGACCGGCGCGCTGGACGCGATCACCCGGCGGCTGCGCGACCCCGACGACGAGCTGGCCCGCCGCTTCCCGCAGTTCACCGGCGCGGTGATGGCCAAGGGCGTCGAGGACACCGCCTACTACCGGTGGAGCCGGTTCGTGGCGCTCAACGAGGTCGGCGGCAGCCCCACCCACTTCGGCACCCGGCCCGGCCGGTTCCACCGCTTCGCCGCCGGTCGGCACGAGCGCTGGCCGGCCAGCATGACCACCCTGTCGACCCACGACACCAAACGGGGCGAGGACGTCCGGGCCCGGCTCGCCGTCCTCGCCGAGCTGCCGCGCCGCTGGGCCGACCAGGTCACCCGGTGGATGGCGGCGGTCCCGCTGCCCGATGCCGCCCTGGCCCACCTGCTCTGGCAGACCGCCGTCGGCGCCTGGCCGCTGCCACGGGAGCGGCTGCACGCGTACGCGGAGAAGGCGGCCCGGGAGGCGGCGGCCTCGACCAGCTGGACGGACCCCGACCCGGCCTTCGAACGGGCCCTGCACGCCCTGGTCGACGCGATGTACGACGACCCGACCGTCCATGCCGAGCTGGCCGCGTTCGCCGCCGAGATCACCCCGCCGGGCTGGTCGAACTCGCTCGGGCAGAAGCTGGTGCAGCTGGCCATGCCCGGGGTGCCCGACACCTACCAGGGCACCGAGCTGTGGGACAACTCCCTGGTCGATCCGGACAATCGCCGCCCGGTCGACTTCGGCGTACGCCGGGAACTGCTGGCCCGGCTCGACGCCGGCTGGCGGCCGGCGGTGGACGACACCGGCGCGGCGAAGCTGCTCGTGGTCTCCCGGACCCTGCGGCTGCGTCGTGACCGCCCGGACCTGTTCGGCGACTACCTGCCGGTGACCGCCCACGGGCCGGCCGCCCGGCACGTCGTCGCCTTCGACCGGGGCGGCGCGGTCGCCGTGGCCACCCGGCTGCCGGTGCGCCTGGCCGCGGCCGGCGGCTGGCGGGACACCACCCTGTCATTGCCCGTTAAAGAGATGTCGTGCCTGTTCACCGGGCAGGTCTACAGTGGCGGTCAGGTCCGTCTCGCCGACCTGTTCGCCACCTATCCCGTCGCGCTGCTGGTGCCCACCACCTGACCCGGGAGGCCGCATCATGTCCGAGTTCACGGTCTGGGCACCGGAGGCGAAACGGGTGCGGCTGCGTCTGCCGGGCCGCGCCGACCACGAGATGAGAGCCGGCCGGGAGGGCTGGTGGCGGGTCGAGGTGCCCGACGCCGGCACCGACTACGCGTTCCTGCTCGACGACGACGACCAACCCCTGCCCGATCCCCGCTCTCGGTGGCAACCGGCTGGCGTGCACGGGCCCAGCAGGATCTACGACCACGCCGCCTTCGGCTGGACCGACGGGGCGTGGACCGGCCGGCAACTGCCCGGCAGCATCCTCTACGAGCTGCACGTCGGCACCTTCACCCCGGACGGCACCTTCGACGCGGCGATCGGCAAGCTCGACCACCTGCTCGACCTCGGCGTCGACATGATCGAGCTGCTGCCGGTCAACGCCTTCAACGGCGAACATAACTGGGGGTACGACGGGGTCTGCTGGTTCGCCCCGCACGAACCCTACGGCGGCCCGGACGGCCTCAAACGGCTGGTCGACGCCGCCCACGCCAAGGGGCTGGGGGTGATCCTCGACGTCGTCTACAACCATTTCGGGCCCTCCGGGGCCTACGCGCCGAAGTTCGCGCCGTACCTCGCCGAGCGGAACACCCCCTGGGGCAACGCGGTCAACCTGGACGGCCCACACTCCGACGGGGTACGCCGCTTCATCACCGACAGCGTGCTGATGTGGCTGCGCGACTACCACGTCGACGGCCTCCGGCTGGACGCCGTGCACGCCATGCCCGACACCCGCGCGGTGCACCTGCTGGAGGAGATCGCCGTCGAGGTCGAATCGCTCTCGACGCACCTGGGGCGCCCGCTGTCGCTGATCGCCGAGTCCGACCTCAACGACCCCCGGCTGATCACCCCACGGGAGGCCGGCGGCTACGGCCTGCACGCCCAGTGGAACGACGACGCCCACCACGCCCTGCACACCCTGCTGACCGGGGAGCGGCAGGGCTACTACGGCGACTTCGGCACCATGGAGTGCCTGGCCGAGGTGCTGACCGGCGCGTTCTTCCACACCGGCACCTGGTCCAGCTTCCGCAACCGCCAGCACGGGCGGCCGGTCGACCCGCGTACCCCCGGGCACCGCTTCGTGGCGTACCTGCAGAACCACGACCAGATCGGCAACCGAGCGGTGGGTGATCGCCTCTCGGCGTCGCTGTCGCCGGGGCTGTTGCGGGTGGGGGCCGTGCTGCTGCTGACGGCACCGTTCACGCCGATGCTGTTCATGGGGGAGGAGTGGGCGGCCTCGACCCCGTGGCAGTACTTCACCTCGCATCCTGAGCCGGAGCTGGCCACTGCCGTGGTCACCGGTCGCCGCCAGGAGTTCGCCTCGCACGGCTGGTCGTCGGCTGACGTGCCGGACCCGCAGGACCGGCAGACGTTCGTACGCTCCCGATTGGACTGGGCCGAGCTGGAAAAGCCGGAGCACCGGGCGATGTACGACTTCTACCGGCGGCTGATCGCGCTGCGGAAGTCCCGCCCCGAGCTGTCGGACCCACACCTCTTCGCGATCGAGGTGCGACACGGCGACCGCTTCGTCGTGATGCGGCGCGGTGGCTGCCTGGTCGCGGCCAACCTGGCGTCGAAGCCGCAGCGGGTGACGCTGCCGGGGGTGGCCCGACGGGTGCTGCTGGCCACCGGCGAGGGCGTCACCGTGCAACGCGACCGCATCGAACTCCCCGCCGAAACAGCAGCCATCGTCGCGCTCTGACAGCCGGTGGCCGTTAGCCGTTGGCTACCAGAAGCGCCACTGGGCGGGATCCTCGTGGCCCTCCACCAGCCGAATCGAGGCGGCCAGCTTCAGTGCGTCGTCCCGGTCACCCACCGCGGCAGTAGCGCTTCGAGCGATGAACAGCTCCGCGACGCACTCGGCGCACCCACCGGGAAGCTGCGCCACCCGGTAGACTCCTGAGGTGCCGATGCCTCGCGATTCGAAAGCGGTGGCGGACCGGCCCGACACGGTGACACGGTCGTTGTCTCTGGTACGGAACAGGCTCTTGGTGCTGACACCGACCTGGATGACAGGTCGCGGATACTCGTGAATGTCCTTGACCGGCGCCACCAGGTAATCGGCGGAGGCCGTTACAGGTCCGTCCGCTTCCCAACGTCGGTACGTACTCTCCAGCACGGCACCGTCGGGCAGGCCCACCACCTGGAACGGCAGGGTCCGTGGCGTGGTATTCCAGCGAACGCCCTCGGCCACCTGACGCGTCATCTCATCGCGACGCTCGGCAGTGCTCACCGTGCCTAGCCTCATTCGCATCCACGCGTCCGGCGCGTACTCCCAGGCCAGCACCCGATTCTGGTCCGACATGGACTGGAAGGCGGGACGACCGTGTACCGGCTTGACCCGCTCACGAGGAATGCCCTCCTTGCCTGAGTCTTCGTCCACTGGAACGAAGCTGTGGACGTCGGCGCCCCGCGCTGCCATCCAGATCTCGACGTGCCAGGCGGTCTCGTCTGAGGAGGTGTCGTCCTCCTCAGTGGTCGAAGCGCCATCGAACGATCCGTAGACCTCGAGTCGGTGAACGCCGGGCTCGGTGGTGTAGGTGGCGTCGAGGACGGGGCCAGGCAGATAGCCGAGGTGGAGCAACTGGTGGCCGAGGTCGAATCTGACGGGTACTGACGTGGTTAGGCCGCTGGAAATGTCGTCCGTCTTCGATGCCCGTCGGGTGGCCCGAACGGTCAGGCCCGCCACCACCGCGACCACCGCGACCACGACCGTCACGACCCCCAGGATCAGGCGACTGCGACTGGGGCCGGCGGTCGATGGCACCTCGGTGCCGGAGGCAGCTGACATCTTGCCCGGTTCGTGTGCGTCACTCGCCACGGACGTCCTCCCGGATCGGTGCGCCGTGCTGCGGCGGGGCCCAGGGAGTCTACGACCGGTTCCGTCCCCGCCGCTGCCCTTGGCCTGACCACGAGACCCTGGTGGTGCCGCGTCCTGACGCGTCGCTGAGCGAGCGCCCACCATTTTCGTGGCAGTGCAGCTGGTCCCAGCCCGGCGTGTCGAACAGCTACGCCGCCACGATCACGGCCGCCGAATCAGGTCCGCGCAATCGGGCAACTGAGGCGTGGACTTACCGCCCCTGTTCGGACTGGGTTCGGGCTGGCCACCGTCGAGCTGGCGCAGGTGGTGGCGGCGATCGAGCTGGGGGAGGCCGGGGCGGCGGTGCACGGGCACGCGGCGGTGCTGCGGCGGGACGGGTGGCGGCGGCTGCCGGCCGAGCACCGGGGCGCCTACCTGGTGGACGTGGCGCGGGCGTACCTCCAGGTCGGTGACCTGCGGGGTGCGGCGCGGGCGCTGGTCGACGCCGACGTTGTCGCGCCGGCCGGGGTCCGGTGCCGGCCGTTGGCGCGTACGGTGATCGGCGAGATCGCCCAGCGGCACCCAGCACCGGCCGGCGTCGCTCGCCTGGCCGCCCTCGTCGGCCTCACCCGGTGATCGGCCGCGGCGTCCGTGGGCCTGGGAATGCCGTCAACGGAGTTCCAGCGTCCCGCGAGCGGCGGCGACGAAGGCGTCGCGTCGCGCGGTCCGGTGCCGCAGCGCAGCAAGGTGCTCGGTGCGATGCCGGACCGCCAGCGGGCCGCTGCTCGTGGCCTCCTGATGGAGCAGGCGCTGCTGGGCGTACTCCTCGTTGATGCTGCGGACGGTGCGCCCGGCGGCCTCGGCGACCGGGTCCGGGCCCGCCAGCAGCACCAGGTTGTATGCCTCGTCGAGGGCGCGCAGCGCCGGGTACGGCGCCTCCCCGCCCGGTGCGGTCTCCGCTCCGACCCACCCGGTGTCCAACGCCCGGTAGGCCCGGTCGCAGGCGGCCAGAAAACCGACGTACGTGTCCCGCCGCGCCTGGCCCCGGCGGAGCGTGCGCTGCTCGGCGCGCTCCTCCCGGGCGGCGGCGAGTTGACCTGCGACCTGTCGGCGCACGGTGAGCGCGGTGATCAGCCCGGTGAGCCCGGCGGCGGTCAGTGTGGACAGCGCCGTGATCAGCGCGATGGCGACCGTTTCCCGCATGTCGACCATCATCGTCGGCCTGCCCGTCACGTAGTGACCCGCCTCGGGCACTTGTCCGCGCGGGATCGGGGCCTCTACTGCCACGGATCCACTCCCAAAGCACTGTGGGGCTCGACGTACCGGGCCATTCGGAGGCGCCGAGCTCAGCCGCGGTCGGCGCGGCGGCCGGCGTTGTCGGCGGTGCGTTGGGCAACGACACCACGAACATCAGCCGGTACGCGCGGCTGCGTCCCGTGCTGGTCGACGGTCGTGCCGAGGAATCCACCGGACTGCCGCGACCACAGGTCCGCGTAGATCCCGCCGCGTTCCAGCAACTCGGCGTGGGTGCCCTGCTCCGCGATCCGGCCGGCGTCGAGGACGACGATCCGGTCCATCCGGGCAATGGTGGACAGGCGGTGCGCGATCGCGATCACGGTACGGCCGGTCATCACCTCGTCGAGCGTGTCGTGGATGGCGGCCTCCGCCTCGGAGTCGAGCGCGGAGGTGGCCTCGTCCAGGACCAGGATCGGCGCCTCGCGGTAGAACGCGCGGGCCAGCGCGATCCGCTGCCGCTGGCCACCGGAGAGGCGTACGCCGCGCTCGCCGACATGCGCGTCCAGGCCGGTCCGGCCGTCCGCGTCCCGCAGCGTGGCGACGAAACTGTCGGCGGAGGCCCGGCGCACGGCCTCCTCGATGCGTACGTCGTCGATCCCGCCGGGGCCGGCGATGTTCTCCCGGACCGAGCGGTGCAGCAACGTGGCCACCTGGGCGACCATGGCGATCTGGCCGCGCAGGCTCTCCTGCGTCACGTCCCTGATGTCGGTGCCGTCGATCATGATGGTGCCGGACTCCGCGTCGTGGAACCGCAGCAGCAGGCCGACCAGCGTGGACTTGCCGGCGCCGGAGCGGCCGACGATGCCGACACGTTCCCCGGCGGCGACGTCGAGGCTCAGCCGGTCGAGCCCACCCGTGCCGCGGCCGTAGTGGTGGCTGACCTGGGAGAAGCTGATGGCTCCGCCGCGTACCCGCAAAGGGGTTGCCTCTGGTGTGTCGGCGACGGCGAGCGGTTGCGCGATGGTCCGCAGGGCACGCCGGAGCGCGCCGACGGACCCGAACAGCGACGACACGGCGTCCAGCAGCCACTCCGCCATCGCGGTGATCCGGAAGCTGAGCGCCAGCGCGGCCGCGACCAGACCCAGGGGCGCGGCATCGGTACGCCAGAGGACGATCCCGTATCCGACGAGCCCCACGAGCAGCGCGCTGCCGAACGCCATCATGATGCTGTTGATCGTCACCTCGACCCGCTGCAGGTCCAGGTGTGCGCGTCTGGCCCGCGCGAACACCCGGACGTCGTGTTCGGTGCGGGTGTCCTGGCCACCGAGCAGCGCGAGCGTGTCGATGTTCGCGTACGAGTCGACGAGCAGGCCGGTCAGCGCGGACTCCGCGTCCTGCAGACGTTCCGACGCGCGCCGGTAGCGGGGCACCGCCCACCGCATGAGCAGCGCGTACGCCAGGATCCAGGCGCCCAGCGGCAGCAGCAGGCGCACGTCGATCGTGGACATCAGCCACACCGAGCCGGCGATGTAGGCGATCACGAACACCAGCGTGTGGATGACCGAGTACGCGGCGGTGCTGGCGGCATCGCCACCGTCGCGGACCCAGGTGGCGATGCGCCCGGCGAGGTCGTCGCGGAACCAGCCGACGGACTGCCGGGACACGTGCCGGTGTGCCCGCCAGCGGGCGAGCGGGCGGGCGTTGGCCCGGAACGCGATGTCGTCCAGGGCCTCGCCGACCAGGTTGATCAGCGGCCGGACCAGCAGCACGAACACGGCCACCGTGAGCAGCTCGGTGCCGTGGCTGGCCCAGAGCGTGTCCGGGCTCGCGGCGGCGAGCGTGTCGACCAGGCGGCCGGCGTACCCGATGAGCCACACCTCGATCGCGGCGCCCAGAATCGTGGTGGCGACGGCGGCCGCGGCGACCGGTCGTAGCGGCCGGAGTTCCCGCAGGAGAAACCGCCGGACGCTGGCGGCCGGGGTGGGGTGATTGCCGGTGGGGAAGGGGTCAACCGGATTCTCGAACAGACCTAACACGAAGTGCCTTTCCGGCGGTGGAGACAGACAAGGGACCGGGAAAACCGCCGGACGTCCTCATGGTCGATCTCCTCTTCGTGTCGGGTTGGGCGTGGATTCTCCTCGCGAGGCTAGGGGATACCGTGCGGCGCCGCTTCCATTTCTTCGATCGCGGGCTGGCGGAAAGGTGAACTCTTGTCGAACGCATCGCCGGGTGGCGGGGTTCCCGGTTTGCGGTCGGCGGCGCCCGGAGATGGAGGGCGCTAACGGGCAGCAGGTTGGAGCCAGGAGGAGCTATGACTGACGATCCGAAGGTGCCGGACGAGTCGCGGCCGGCGTCGGCCGCGAGCCGCGAAACGTCGGAACTGGGTGCGCTGGACGATCCGGAGCGGGCCGTCGAACGCGAGATCGAGGTGGTCGCCGAGCGTTTCCCGGACACCGATGTCACCGCGGTCGAGGCGGCCGTCCGCCAGGTGGTGGCGGAACTGCGTGCCGAGGCGGAGGTGGAGACCCACGTGCTGGCCCTGGCCCGGCACCGGGTGTACGACCGGCTGATCGAGCAGGGGTACGACTTCCAGCCGGGGACCGACTCGTCCGCCGAGTCGCCGGCCGGGCCCGGACCCGGCGACATCGGCCGAGCGCCGGAGCAGGTCATGCCCAGGGGGCGGTCGGATACCAGGGGATGATCTCCCTGCGGGCGAGCAGGCGGATGTCCCAGTAGAGGAACGTGAAGACGCCCGCGACGAGGAACGCCACCGCGATGGTCGCCGCCAGTCGGGTCGGGCGGGCGGCGAACCAGTTCTGGAGCTGGCTGCCGGCGAACCAGGCCAACAGCAGGAACAGCACCGCCATGATGATGATGTTGCCGAGCGACTGGAGGGTGAACGCCGCAGCGCCGTACAGCGGGTTGCCGCTCTCCGCGGCGTCGCGGAACATCTGACGGAACAGCGGGAACGGCCGTCCGATCAGGAAGCCGGCGACGAGCGCGCCCATGAAGACCAGCGGGGCGTTGGGGTACCGGCGGGAGATGCGGGCGAACGGGTCCGGCACCACCTTGAGCGCGGCCAACCCCAGGTAGATCATGATCAGGCCGATGAGGCCGAAGACCACCATGGACTGGATGCTGCGCGGCGACAGTGATCCGGGCGTGTTCGGTGCGGTGGAGAACTGTGGCATCGACGTCCCGACCAGGCCGACGATCGCGCCGTACACCGCGGAGACCGCGATCATGCCGACCGCCATCCAGCCCAGCGGACGCAGCGGTGCCAGGAAGCGGCTCAGCCGGCCGTCGGACGTGCCGGCCAAGGGGGCGAGGGCGCCGAAGGCGGCGATGTTGCAGGCGGTGAAGGTGCCGGCGACGCCGGAGACGAAGGCGAAGAGCACGCCGGCCACGGCCCCGCTCAGCGGCGTCTCCTTGGCGTCGTGGCCCAGCATCGTGTTGGCGATGTTGTCGCCGATGGTCGAGTCGACGAACTCCGCCGACCAGACGACGGTGAGCAGGAAGCCGCCCAGCACGCTGAGCAGGATGATCAGCCCGCGCCGGCGGGGGACGTGCCCGACGACGAATACGGAGGTCGCGCGGGGCTCGGACGGCAGCCGGATCTCACGGTCTGCGGGTGGACGGCGGGTGCGTCTGTCGGCCTGGGTCACGGAAACGCTCCTCGACATCACGGAGGGTGAAAATCCATGATGGTGGATCCGCCAAGAGCGCCTCTTCTTCTCGATTGCTCAATATGCCCGCGTCGATCATGAGGTTAGCGGGCGTTCTAGAGATCAAAGCCCCCGCCAACTTCATGATCAACAAGGTCGAAGGGGGTCTCCTGCACGACGTCCTCGGCGTCGACGGCGGAACCGAGCATCTCGTACGCGGCGGTGAAGAGCAGGCCGCGGTGCGACGAACGGATCGTCGGTCATGCCTGCGACGGTACGTGGCCCGGCCGCGCCAGGGGCGGCAGGCCGCACGCCGCCGCGAACCCCTGCGCCTCGATGCCGAGCGCGAAGTTGGTCCGCGCGGCCTGGTTCGCGAACGCGATCCACGAGGTGAGCTCGATCAGCGCCGGGGCGCCGAGCTGCGTGAGGAGTCGGGCGGAGAGTTCGTCGGTGACCGTCGGCGGGGTCTGTGACATAGCCTCGGCGTACTCCAGGACGTCCCGCTCCAGCGGCGTGAAGACCTCCGACTCGCGCCACCGGGGCACCTCGCGGGCCTTGGTCATGTCCAGCCCCTCGTTGCGGGCCTGGAAGTAGCCCAGGTCGAGGCAGAACGAGCAGCCGATCAGGGACGCCGCCGCCATGTGGGCGTACGACTTGAGGTCCTTGTCGCACCTGTTCCACTTGGCGGCCCTGCGGCCGAGGGTGAGGCTGGCGTTGAGCGCCGGCCGGTGGTGCCACATCACGGCGAGGGGCTCGGGCACCTCGCCGAACATCTTCCGGGTGAACCTCTTCAGCACGGCGCCGTAGACGCCGGTGATCTCGGTCTTGGGGATCCTGGTCATGTCTCCTCCTCGCGTGCCGGTCTCGCCCATCCAGACACCGGCGGGGGAGGCCCTGTGACATCGCGCCGAAAATCCCCCGGTTCCCGTTGCATGACCATGCGGCGTGATGCATACTTTTCCTCGTGTCCAAGGTTCTCACCTCCCTGCCCACCGGTGAACGTGTCGGCATCGCCTTCTCCGGCGGCCTCGACACCTCCGTCGCGGTCGCCTGGATGCGCGACCGGGGCGCCATCCCGTGCGCGTACACCGCCGACATCGGCCAGTACGACGAGCCCGACATCGCCTCGGTGCCCGGTCGCGCGCTCAGCTACGGTGCCGAGCTGGCCCGCCTGGTCGACTGCCGCGCCGCCCTGGTCGAGGAGGGCCTGGCCGCGTTGACCTGCGGCGCCTTCCACATCCGCTCGGGTGGGCGGGCGTACTTCAACACCACGCCGCTGGGCCGGGCGGTCACCGGGACGCTGCTGGTGCGGGCGATGATCTCCGACGACGTGCAGATCTGGGGCGACGGCTCGACCTTCAAGGGCAACGACATCGAGCGGTTCTACCGGTACGGCCTGCTGGCCAACCCGCACCTGCGCATCTACAAGCCGTGGCTGGACACCGACTTCGTCACCGACCTGGGCGGGCGCACGGAGATGTCGGAGTGGCTGCTGGCCCGGGGCCTGCCGTACCGGGACAGCACCGAGAAGGCGTACTCCACCGACGCCAACATCTGGGGCGCCACCCACGAGGCGAAGACGCTCGAACACCTGGACACCGGCATCGAGACGGTCAACCCGATCATGGGGGTCCGGTTCTGGGACCTGTCGGTGGAGATCCCGACCGAGGACGTCACCGTCGGCTTCGACCAGGGCCGCCCGGTCACGATCAACGGCAAGGAGTTCGCCAGCGCGGTCGACCTGGTGCTGGAGGCCAACGCCATCGGCGGCCGGCACGGCCTGGGCATGTCGGACCAGATCGAGAACCGGATCATCGAGGCCAAGAGCCGGGGCATCTACGAGGCGCCCGGCATGGCGCTGCTGCACGCCGCGTACGAGCGGCTGGTCAACGCCATCCACAACGAGGACACCCTGGCCAACTACCACACCGAGGGCCGCCGCCTCGGCCGGCTCATGTACGAGGGGCGCTGGCTGGACCCGCAGGCGCTGATGCTGCGCGAGTCGCTGCAACGCTGGGTCGGCACGGCGGTCACCGGCGAGGTGACGCTGCGGCTGCGCCGGGGCGAGGACTACTCGGTCCTCGACACCACCGGCCCGGCCTTCAGCTACCACCCGGACAAGCTGTCCATGGAGCGTACGCAGGACTCGGCGTTCGGTCCGGCGGACCGGATCGGCCAGCTCACCATGCGCAACCTGGACATCGCGGATTCGCGGGCGAAGCTGGAGCAGTACGCCACCCTCGGCATGGTCGGTGGTGCCCCGCAGCGGGTGGTCGGCGCCGCGCAGGCGGCCTCGACCGGGCTGATCGGCGCGATGCCGGAGGGCGGCGCGGAGGCGATCGCCTCCCGGGGCGTCTCGTCCGCCGAGGACGAGGCGCTGGACCGCGCCGCGATGGAGTTCGGCGTCGACTGACGTCCGGTCCACTAGCATCGGGCAGATGGGGCCAGCAGCGCACGACCACCCGGTGACCCGGGGTGACGTGCGTCGGCGTGCCGCCGTCGCCCGGCCCGCGCGGCTCGCGGCACGGTGAACCGCCGCTCCGGCCCGGGGGCCGCGCCGTCGCAGCGGCGGGGCCGGCCCGCTGACCGGGCGGCCGGGCACCCGGACGACAACCCGTGGCATGCGCTGCCCGTCGACGAGGTCGAGCGGGTCCTGACCACCGGCGACCGGGGGCTGGCGGCGGCCGAGGCGACGCGGCGCCGACAGCGGTACGGGCCCAACCGCCTCGCCGAGGAGCGGCCCACCCCGGCGGTGATCGTGCTGCTGCGCCAGTTCCGCAGCCCGCTGATCGTGATCATGCTGGTCGCCTTCGTCATCGTGCTGCTGCTGCGGGAGTACCTGGACTCGATCGTGGTCGCGGCGGCGCTGGCCCTCAACGCCGTCGTCGGCTTCACCCAGGAGCGCAAGGCGGAGCGGACGGTACGGGCGCTGGCCCAGCTGGTGGTGCCGCACGCCCGGGTCGTCCGGGACGGCGGGGAACGCGAGATCGACAGCGTCGACCTGGTGCCCGGCGACGTCGTCCTGCTGGAGTCCGGCGTCCGGGTCCCGGCCGATCTGCGGCTCACCGTGGCCAACACGCTGCGCGTCGACGAGTCGATGCTCACCGGCGAGTCGGAGCCGGTGGGCAAGGACACCGCACCGGTCGACGCCGAGGCGCCGGTCGCCGACCGCCGCTCGATGGCGTACAGCGGCAGCGCGGTCAGCAGTGGCCGGGGTACCGGGGTCGTCGTGGCGACCGGAACCGACACCGAACTCGGCGCGATCGCCGGCCTGATCCGGAACGAGGGCGTACCGACCACGCCGTTGCAGCACGCCATAGCCGGCTTCGCGAAGCTCGTCGGGATCGCCGTGCTGGCCGTCTCGGCGGTGGCGTTCGTCAGCGGCCTGCTGATGGGCGAGTCGGTCCGGGACATGTTCATGGTGGCGGTGGCGCTGGCCGTGGCCACCGTGCCGGAAGGGTTGCCGGTGGCGGTCACGATCACCCTGGCCATCGGGGTGCGACGGATGGCCCGGCGCAACGCGATCGTCCGGCACCTGCCGGCCGTGGAGACGCTGGGCTCCACCACCGTGATCGGCTCGGACAAGACCGGGACGCTCACCGAGAACCGGATGACCGTGCGGGCGGCCTGGGCCGGGGGCCGGACCTTCCGGTTCGACCGCGTCGGGCTCGACGGGCAGCCGGACCCGGCGACCGTGGCGGCGGCCGGTGACTGCGAGGCACTGCGGCTGACCCTGCTGGCCGGCGTCCTCAGCAACGAGGCGGACGTGGCCCGCCGGGACGGCCGGCTGGCCACGGTCGGCGACCCCACCGAGGTGGCGATGCTGACGGTGGCGCTGGGGGCCGGGTTGGACCCCACCGTCGTACGGCGGGAGCACCGGGTGGTCGCCGAACAGCCGTTCGAGCCGGCCCGGCGCTACTCGGCCAGCGTCCGCACCGAGGCCGGCCGCCACACGCTGTACGTCAAGGGCGCACCGGAACGGGTCGCGGGCATGTGCACGGCAATGCTGACCGCCGAGGGGACGGTGCCCTTCGATCCGGACGCGGTCGCCGAGGCGGCCCGGGACTTCGCGGCCGGCGGCCTGCGGGTGCTGGCGTTCGCGTACCGGGTGGTGGACTCCGGCGACCTCGACGTGCTCGACCGGGAACCCGGCGAGCTGGTCTTCTGCGGCCTACAGGCGATGGCCGACCCGCCCCGCGCGGGGGTGCGCGAGGCGATCGGCCAGTGCCGGGAGGCCGGCATCCGGGTGCTCATGATCACGGGGGACCACGCGACCACGGCCGGGGCGATCGCCGGGCAACTGGGCATCACCGACGGTCCCGCCCGGGTGCTGGAGGGCACGCAGCTGCGGCGGTTGTCGGACGGGGAGCTGCGTGACGTGGTCGCCGACACCTCGGTCTTCGCCCGGGTCTCGCCCGAGCAGAAGCTGCGCGTCGTCACCGCGTTGCGCGACTCGGGGCAGGTGGTGGCGGTGACCGGCGACGGCGTCAACGACGCGCCGGCGCTGCGGGCCGCCCAGATCGGTGTGGCGATGGGCCGCGACGGCACCGACGTGGCCCGGGAGGCCGCCGACATGGTCCTGGCCGACGACAACTTCACCACCATCGTCAGCGCGGTCCGGGTCGGCCGGGTGACCTTCGACAACATCCGCAAGGTCACGTTCTTCCTCGTCTCCACCGCCGCCGGGCTGGCCCTGGCGATCCTCAGCGGGTTGTGGCTGGGCTGGCCGCTGCTGATGGTGCCGGCCCAACTGGTCTGGCTGAACATCGTGACCAGCGGCCTGCAGGATCTCGCCCTGGCCTTCGAACCCGGCGCCGAGGGCGTGCTGCGCCGCCGACCACGCCGGCTCCGGGAGGGCATCATGTCCCGGCTGCTCTGGGAACGGACGGTCATCTCCGGCGTGGTGATGGCCGCCGGCACGCTGTGGATGTTCCACCGGGAGCTGACCGCCACGGGTTCGCTGATGTACGCCCAGACGGTGGCCCTGAGCACGATGGTGGTGTTCCAGGCGTTCCAGGCGGGCAACGCGCGGTCCCACTCCCGGTCCCTGCTGCGGATGAGCCCGTTCTCCAACCGCTTCCTGTTCCTGGCGACGGCGGGGGCGCTGACCCTGCACGTGGTGGCCCTGTACCTGCCGCCCACCCGGTACATGCTCCGGGTGGAGCCGCTGCGGCCGGGAACCTGGGCCGTGATCGTCGCGGTGGCGCTGTCGATCGTGGTCGCCGTGGAGGCGCACAAGGCGCTGCGCCGCCGGTGGCCGATCGCGCCACCCCGATGACCGCCTGATCAGGCCGGCCGGTGTCCCGCGGTCCTCAGATCGTGACGACGACCTTGCCCGCCGGGCGCCCCGTCGCGAGGTGCCGGAGCGCGTCCGGCGCCGCGGCCAGCGGGTAGGTGCGGTCGACCGGCGGGACAAGCGCGCCGGCCTCGACGAGTTCCCGCAGCTCGTCGAGGTCCCCGGGGCGCTCCACCGCACTCACGCTGCGCAGCCGTTGGCCGACGACCATCGTCAGCAGCGGTGCGCGGAACATCTGCCGGCCGTAGCCGCCGAGCAGCGGACCCCGGGTGTACGCGCCGCCGACCAGCGCCAGCGTCCCGCGCGGGGTGAGCGCGCGCCGCAGCAGCGACAGGGGACGGTCGCCACCGGTGTCGATGACGACGTCGTGGACCGGTCCGTCGCGGTCGATCTCCTCGCGGGTGTAGTCGAGGACGTCATCGGCGCCGAGGGAGCGGACGAAGTCGGCCCGGGCGGTGGCGCAGGCTCCGGTGACGGTGGCACCGTACGCCTTGGCGATCTGCACGGCGTGGGAGCCGACGCCGCCGGACGCGCCGATCACCAGGACCCGCTGACCCGGACCCACCTGGCCGCTGTCGCGCACCGCGCGCAGGGCCGTCATCCCGGAGACGGGCACCGCGGCGGCCTGCGCGAACGACAGGTTGGCCGGCTTGCGGGCCAGCCGCCGCTCGTCGGTGCCGACGAACTCGGCGTACGACCCCCGCAGGCAGGTGCCGAACACCTCGTCGCCCGGCCGGAACCGGGTCACCCGGGCACCGACCTCGGTCACCACCCCGGCCAGGTCGCGGCCGCGCACGGGCATCCGGGGTCGGCGCAGCCCGGCCGCGAGCCGGACCAGGTAGGGGCGCCCGGCCATGAGGATCCACACGCCGGGGTCGACCGCGGCGGCGCGTACCTCGACGAGCACCTCGCGGTCGCCGACGGCCGGCCGCGCGATGTCCCGCAGTTCGAGCACGTCCGCCGGGCCGTAGCTGTCCTGCACGATGGCTTTCACGGTGCCGCCTCCTCGGGATACTGGAACACGTCGTCGAGCGGTACGCCGAACACGTGGGCGATCCGGAACGCCATCTCCAGCGAGGGCGAGTAGCGGCCCTGCTCGATGGCGATGACGGTCTGCCGGGTCACGCCGATCCGCTCGGCGAGTTCGGCCTGGGTCATCTCGTCGCGCGCGAAGCGCAACGCGCGGATGTTGTTGGTGACGCGGGTCGGCTTCACCACTGCGGCACGCCCCTGCGGTAGACGATCACCTTCGCCAGGGAACCGACCACCGCCGACAGCACGAAGCACAGGTAGATGACGTTGGCGATCCAGAACCAGTGCCACTCGGCCAGCGCCATGAGCATCGCCGACACGGCGCCGATGACCACGAACGCCTGCCCGACGTGGTCACCGAGCCGCCCGATCTCCCGGTCGCGCACGTCCCTGGTCCGGGGCGCGCGGGGGTTGACCACGCCGATGCCGATCTCGGCCACGATGTTCGCCACGATCGCACCGCCGACCGTCCACAGCAGAGTGCCGGCGTAGGGCGTCGCGGTCAGCGCCCCGCCGGCCCGGCTCAGGACGACGGCCGCGTACACGGCGTAGGCGACCACGCTGACCACCAGCATGATCCAGGCCCGCTTCTCCTCGTGCGTCACGGCCGCCTCCCCGAGGTAAAGAATCTTTGACACACTCAGAGTAAGGAGTCTTTGACGTGATGTCTAGAAACTTTTACATCGGAGCTGCGCGGTGTGGCGGCTCAGTCCTGTCCGGGTTGGTCCTCGTCGAGGAGCAGTTGGCGGAGCACCGCCTCGTCCTGTTCGTTCAGGCCGTTGACGAACCGGCGGAGCACCGAGGCGTGGTCGGTCTCGGCGCCGAGCAACTGGCTCATCCGGCGGGCCACCAGGGCGGGTGAGTCGGTGAGGGCGGCGTAGCGGTAGGCCCGCCCGTCGCGCTGCCGGGTGACCGCGTGCTTCTCGTACAGCCGGGTGAGGGTCGTGACGACGGTGCTGTACGACAGCGGGGGCGACCAGGTCAACCGCTCGCGCACCTCGCCCGGGGTGAGGGGCGTCGTCGCGGCGACCAACACGTCGAGGATGCCCGCCTCCAGCTCACCGGGACGGCGTCGGCCGCCGGGTTCCTCGACGTCGGCGGAGTCGCGTGGTGTCACGGTGGGGACTCTATCGACACCATGGCCGTCACGCGGTCTTCGGCGTACCGGTCGCCTGGTGGCACACTGGGAGCCGACTCGTGATCAGGGAGCGGGCGTGTTTGATCATTTCGTCTGGTCTGTGTTGGTGGCGCCGGTGGCGGTGGTGGTGGCGGCCCGGCTGCTGGCACGTCGGTTCCGTCCCGACATCGCGGCGATCGCCCTCGCCTGGTCGGCCGTGGTCGCCGCGGCCGCCAGCGCCGTCAACCTGGCCACCTTCGCGCTGAAGGCGTTCGCCGAGCTTCCGGCGGTGGCGCGCCGCTTCGACTGGTCGGATCACGTCGTCCGCGCCGACACCGCGCATGTCCCGTGGGTGTCCTGGTTCTCGCTGGTCTGGCTCCTGGTGGCCGGGGTGGCGGTCACCCGGGCGTGGGTCGTGCACCGGCGGGCCATGGTGTCCGCCCGGCGGTACGACCGGCTGCTTCCGGGCACCTACGTCGTGGTCCTGGACGACGATTCGGTGGATGCCTTCGCGGTGCCGGGCGATCCGGGGCACATCATCGTCACCAGGGGCATGCGCGACGCCCTCGACGAGCAGCAGTACGAGGCCCTGCTGGCGCACGAACGCGCGCATCTGGTGGGCCGGCACCACCGGCTGGTCCTGCTCGTCGCGCTGGCGGCGGCCGTACATCCGGTGTTCCGGTGGCTGCTGCGCGAGGTCGAGTACCTGGTCGAACGCGCGGCGGACGAGTACGCCGCGGTGGCGGTGGGCAGCCGACGTACGGTCGCCCGGGCGGTCGGTGCGGCGGCGCTCGCCGCGACGGGACGACGCCGGCACGCCGCCGCACTGGGCCTGGCTCCGTCGCGGCCGGAACTCGGCGGTGCGGGGGTGGTGCCCCGCCGGGTCGCCTCGCTGCTCGCCGCGCCGCCCGTGCTCCGTTCGCCGGTCATCGTCGGCGTGACCGCGCTGATGGCCGCCGGCACCGTGGTCTGGACCGGCGAGTGTGTCTACGACCTGTTCGAGCTGCTGGCCCACGCCCGCGACCGCAAGGACTGACTACGACCGGATCGCGGCGCGCGGTGCGGTCGGCGCGACGGAGGTCTCGTGTGTCCAGCCCAGCGCCGTGCCCTGGACCCGGAGCCGGACCTCGTCGCCGACCAGCGGCAGGGCCGCGCCGGCGAGCACCCGGGCGGTGACCGGAAGGCCGCCGTCGAGCCGGAGGTTGAGCAACGCGTCGTGCCCGTGGAAGTCGACCCGGTCGACGACGGCGGCGGTGCCGTCGTCGTCCCGGCTGAGGGTGATCTGCTCCGGGCGCACCATGACCCGCACCGGGCCCCGGTCCTCCGGCAGCTGACGCGCCAGCGGCAGCACACCCAGCGGCGTCGCCACCCCCCCGGCCGACAGCGTGCCGGTCAGCAGGACCGCCTCACCGACGAAGCCGGCGGTCCAGGCGTCGGCCGGGGCACGGTAGACCTCGACCGGGGTGGCCGTCTGGACGATGGCGCCGGACCGCATCACCGCCACCTGGTCCGCCATGGACAGCGCCTCGGCCTGGTCGTGCGTGACCAGCACGGCGGTGGCCCGGTCGGCGTGCAGCGCGGTCCGTACGTCGTCGCGCACCGCGCTGCGCAGGGTGGCGTCGAGCGCGCTGAACGGCTCGTCGAGCAGGATCAGCGAGGGTCGCGGTGCGAGCGCGCGGGCGACGGCCACGCGCTGCTGCTGGCCGCCGGAGAGCTGGTGCGGCATCCGATCCTCGTAGCCGGTGAGCCCGACCAGGGCGAGCACCTCCCGGACCCGATCGCCGTGGCGGGCCGCCCGGCGCAGCCCGTAGGCGACGTTCCGCGCGACCGACAGGTGCGGAAAGAGGGCCCCCTCCTGCGGCACGATCGCCACCTGCCGGCGGTGCGGCGGGACGTGCCGGCCGGCGCCGGCCACCACCCGTCCACCGATCTCCACCGTGCCCGCGTCGACCCGTTCGAACCCGGCGACACACCGCAGCAGCGTGGTCTTGCCGCATCCGGACGGGCCCAGCACCGCGGTGAGGGTGCCCGTCGGCACGGTCAGGTCGGCTCCGCCGACCGCCGGCACCGTCCCGAACCGCTTCACCAGAGCGCGGATTTCCAGCTGGCTCACGGGGCACTCTCCTTCGTCAGGATTCCGGTACGGGCGGTGAGCAGCCAGGTCGGCACCGACGAGAGCAGCACCAGCAACGCCGCGTACGGGGCCGCGCCGGCGTAGGCCGCGACCGACGTGTTCGTCCACAACTCGGTGGCGAGGGTGTCCATGCCGGTCGGCCGCAACAGCAGCGTCGCCGGCAACTCCTTCATGCAGGTGAGGAAGACCAGGGCGGCGCCGGCGCCGATGCCCGGCAGGAGCAGCGGCAGGGTGACCCGGCGCAACACCGCGGGCCCACCGCTGCCCAGTGATCGGGCCACCTCCTCCAGCACCGGCGGCGCGTGCATCGCCGCGCTGGTGACGGAGGCGGCGGCCAGCGGCAGGAACAGCGCGGCGTACGCCAGGGCCAGCAGCGCGGTGGTCTGGTAGAGCGGGTACACCACGTTGATCCCGAAGAACACCAGGGAGAGGCCGATGACCAGGCCGGGCAGCGCATGGCTGAGGTAGCTCGCGCGTTCCAGGATCGCGCTGAACCGCCCGGGCACCCGGGCGGCGAGCAGTCCGAGCGGGAGGGCGAGCAGGGTGGTCAGTGCGGCGCCGGTGAAGGACAGCCACAGCGAGTTGCCGGCCGCGGTCACCACCTCGGACAGGGTGCCGGGCCGGGACGAACCCTGCGCCAGCCGGTGTCCCAGGCTGGCGGTGGTGACGCCGAGCGCGAGCACCAGGAGGATGACCAGCCCGGTCACGGCGGGCCAGCGCAGCCGACCGAGCCGGAGCCGGGCCGGGGACCGTCGGACGGTGCCGAGCGGTGCCAGCCGGGCGTCCCGGCGGTGACCGGCGGTCACGCCGGTGAGGATCAGCACGGTGAGCGCGACCAGGACACTCGACAGCACCAGGGCGCCGGTGCGGTCGAAGCCGAGGTCGAACGCGATGAAGATGGCCCGGGTGAAGGTGTCGGCCCGCAGGATCGAGACGGCGCCGAAATCGGAGAGCACGTAGAGGGCGACCAGCAATCCGCCACCGACGACGGCCGGCCGGACCTGGCGCAGGGTGACCAGGAACACCTGCCAGGCGTTCCGCCCGAACGAGCGGGCCACCTCCTCCAGGGCCGGGTCGGCACCGGCGAGCGCGCCGATGACCGGCAGGTAGACGTACGGGTACGAGCACATGGTGAGGACCAGCGCGGCCGGCCAGAATCCGGCGAAGCCGTCCACGGTGGAGACCCAGGCGAACGCGGCGATGTAGGTGGGCACCGCCAGGGGCAGCGCCGCCAGCACCGCGAAGGCCCGCCGGAACGGCAGGTCGGTGCGGGTGACCAGGAACGCGGCGCCGACGCCGAGGAACACGCTCGCGGCGGTGACCACCGTGGCGAGTCCCAACGTGTACACCGACAGCCGGAGAACCCGCCGGGTGAACAACTCCTCGGTGATCCGTGCCCAGCCGGCCTCGCCGGTGCGGACCGCGAGGTAGGCCAGCGGGATCAGGGCCACCGCGACGGCGACGACGGCGCACGCCAGCAGCACCGGTCGGGGCGCCCATCGACGCAGCGTCCCGGCGAGGGCGGGCCCGCCGGAACGGACCCGCCCTCGCACGGACAACGAGCTGCTCAGGGCACGAGCCCCGAGTTCTTGATCAGCTCGATGGTCGCTTCGAGCTGGTCAAGGTCGTTCAGGTCGATCGCCGGGACCGCCAGCTCGGCGAGCGGCGGCACGTACGCCGGCGCCGCGGCACCGGCGAGCACCGGGTACTCGTAGGTCTGCTCCGCGAAGTACGTCTGGGCGTCGGCGCTGAGCAGGTAGTCGACGAAGGCGCGGGCGTCCGCGTCGTCGGCGGCCTTCTTCAACACGCCGACTCCGGCGACGTTGACCAGCGCGCCGGTGTCCCCGTTCGGGAAGAAGTGCAGCTTGGCCGTCATCGTCTCCGGGGTCTTGCCCTGCTCCTTGGCGATCTCACCGAGGTAGTAGTGGTTGATCAGGCCGGCCGCGAGCTTGCCCGACTCGACCTCCTCCAGGATCTGGCCGTTGCCGTCCCGGACCTGCGGGTCGTTGGCCTGCAACGCGGCGAGGAACTCGGTGGCCCGGGCATCGCCGTGCTGCACCCGGATCGCGGTGACGAACGCCTGGAACGACGCGTTGGTGGGTGCCACCCCGACCTTGCCCTTCCAGGCCGGCCCGGTGAGGTCGAAGACGGAGGCGGGCAGCTGCGCGGCCGGTACCAGGTCCGGGTGGTAGGCGAGTACGCGGGAGCGTGCCGTCACGCCGACCCATTCGCCACCGCGCGCCCGGTACGACTCCGGCACCTGCTGGGTGACCTCGGTCGGCAGCGGCGCGAACAGTCCCTTCTTCGCCACCGCGCCGAGCGCTCCGGCGTCCTGCGCGAAGAAGACGTCGGCTGGTGACCTGTCACCTTCTTCGAGCAGTTGGGTCGCCATGGCCGCGGTGCCGGCGTACCGCGCCTCGACCGTGATCCCGGTCTGCTGCGTGAACTTGTCCAACAGCGGCTGCACCAGCGACTCGCTCCGGCCGCTGTAGACGGTGATCTTCTTGTCGGAGGACGCGCTCGTGGGGCTGGCATCGGCGCCGGTGTCCTCGCCGCCGCAGGCGGCGAGACCGGCGGTGAGGAGTCCCGCGCAGGCCAGGGCCAGCACGGACCTTCGGGTGGATACGGGCACGGTGAGGCTCCTTCGATGGCGGGGGAATCAAGCCCTCGGCTCTTCTACTGACTGTAGAAGTTAGCACAGCCTAACCTCACTTTGAATGCCCGGGATGGGGCACCGGACCGGTGCACCCACGTCGTGACCTCAGGTCAGGGACCGGTCAGGGACCGGTCAGGTCGAAGTCGGCGGTGATCGGCGTACGGCCCACCCGCAGCGGCGTCGCGCCGCCGATCCCGTCGGCGTCGGGATACCAGCGGCTCGGCGCGTACCGGCAGTCGCAGCGCAGCACCACCCGCTGCCCCGGTAGCAGCCGCAGGGTGTAGTCGGACCCGACCTCCGCCACGCCCACCACGTCACCGGTTCTCTCGTGGAACGCGACGACCTGGGAGTAGGACGGCAACTCGGGTACGCTGACCGTCCCGCTGACCACGGTGCCCGCGACGAGCGCCTGGTCGGCGGTGACCGTCGCGCCGGCCCGAACCCGCACCGGCCGCGCCCGTGCCCGGTCCGCCGTCCCGCCCGACCACTGGTTGGCCAGCCGGGCGCCGGTGAAGTACAGCGGCCAGTGGTACGGCCCGAGACCGGTCAGCGTGTAGCGGCCGTCGTCGTCGGTGATCGCGCCCTCGCTGTACTTCGGGTGCGGGATCCTCGGTAGCGCGAAGACCAGCCCGCCGGACACCGGCTTGCCGTCCGCCGCCCGGGTCAGCCGGCCGGTGACCGTGCCGGGCGGGTCGAGCCGTACCTGCGGTGCCACCACCGTCCGGCCGGGTCGCACCCGCAGGATCGCCGCCCGCTCCCGCTGTCCCGTGCCGCCGTGCCCGCCGACCCACTGCCAGCCGTGCCGCGCGGTGTCGTACGGCCGGGCCAGCAGGTGGTAGCGGCCCGGTGGCACGTCGGTCGCGACCAGGTCGCTGCCGTCGAGGCCGGTGCAGCCGCCGTGCCGCCCGGCCTGCTCCTCGCCGAGCCCCACCACGGTGAGCTGGTCGCGGTCGGCGGGGACCAGGGACAGGCAGGCACGCGCCGGGGTGCCGGTGGTCGCGTCACGGACCGTGGCGCGCACCGAACCGACCTGCGTCGCCGGACCGACCTGCGATGCCGGGGTGGGCGGCGCCGCCGGGGCGGGCGGCGGAAGGGCGAGGGCGGCGACGAGCGCGGCGACGGTGAGTGGGACGGCGTGGCGGAGCGGTGGTGGCATCGGCGGGATCCTCTCGACCCGTCGGGCGGAAACGCACTCACCGTAACCGTCGTGATCGGATCGTCACTCCCTGTGTCGGGAGTCGGTCAGGGGATCGGCCACTCGTGGACCGGCCGGTTGCTGTGCATCAGCTCCACGTAGTGCCGCACCACCGCGCGCAGGGCATCCGGGCGGTCGAGCTGGTCGGTCGACTCCAGCCGGTGCAGCGTCGCCACCTGCCAGCTGGCGCCGTTGCGGCCGGTCAGGCAGCGCTGCTCGATGATGCCGAGCAGCCGGTCCCGCTCGTCCGGGTCGACGCCCCAGCGGTCCAGGCCGTGGTGGGCCAGCGGCAGCAGGCGCCGCAGCACCAGCTCCGTCACCGGCAGGTAGCCCAGGCCCGGCCAGAAGACGTGGGCGTCGATGCCGTGCCGGGCGCAGGTGGTGAAGTTCTCCTCGGCGGCACTGAACGACATCTGCGACCACAGCGGCCGGTCGGCCTCGGCGAGTGCCCGGACCAGTCCGAAGTAGAACGCCCCGTTGGCGACGGTGTCCAGCACGGTCGGCCCGGCCGGCAGCACCCGGTTCTCCACCCGCAGGTGCGGCCGACCCCTCAGCACGTCGTAGACGGGCCGGTTCCACCGGTAGATGGTGCCGTTGTGCAGCCGCAGCTCGGCCAGGGTGGGTACGCCGCCGGCGGCGAGCGTCTCGGACGGGTCCTCGGGGTCGCAGACCGGCAGCAGCGCCGGAAAGAAGCGCACATTCTCCTCGAAGAGGTCGAACACGGAGGTGATCCACCGCTCGCCGAACCACACCCGGGGGCGTACGCCCTGGGTCTTGATCTCCTCGGGGCGGGTGTCGGTGGCCTGCTGGAACAGCGGGATCCGGGTCTCGCGCCAGAGTTCCCGGCCGAAGAACAGCGGCGAGTTGGCGCCGAGCGCCACCTGGATCCCGGCGATGGCCTGGGCCGCGTTCCAGTAGTCGGCGAACTGGTTCGGGCCGACCTGGAGGTGGAACTGGGTGCTGGTGCACGCCGCCTCCGGGGTGATGGTGTCGGCGGTGACCGCGAGCCGTTCGACGCCGTTGATGGCGATCCGCAGATCCTCGCCCCGGGCGGCGAAGATCTGCTCGTTGAGCAGCGCGTAACGGGGGTTCGCCGACAGCGTGGCAGCGGTCAGGTGCTCGGGCAGCACCGTGGGCAGGATGCCGATCATCACCAGCTGCGTGCCGACCGTGCGGGCCCGCTGGTCGGCCGCGTTCAGGCTGGCGCGTACGTGTTCCTCGAACTCGGCGGTGCCGGTGCCGGCCAGCCGCCGGGGCGCGACGTTGATCTCGACGTTGAACTGGCCCAGCTCGGTCTGGAAGCTCGGGTCGGCCACCGCCTGCAACACGTCGGCGTTGCGCATCGCCGGCATCGACCCGGCGTCGACCAGGTTCAGCTCGATCTCCAGCCCGGTCATCGGCCGGTCGACGTCGAACCGGGACTCGCGCAGCATCTCGGCGAAGACGTCGAGGCAGCGGCGTACCTTGTCCCGGTAGCGAGCCCGGTCCTGGCGGCTGAAGGTCTGCACGCCGACTTCCTCGCCCATGGTCACCACCTTGTCACCGCTGGTACCCCAAACGTCGCACGTCCATGCCATCGGGGGAAGCCCGGATCGCCGGCGAAGTGGCGGCTAGCATGGCTGCGTGCGTGAGAAGGTGACCCGGCTGTTCGTGATGGCGGCGATCGCAGAGGCGATCTCCTGGGCCGGCCTGCTGGCCGGGATGGCGGTCAAGTACGGTCCGCCCGGCAACGAGCTGGGGGTGCAGATCTTCGGCCCGATCCACGGCGCGCTCTTCGTGGCGTACGGCGTGCTGGTGCTGGCCGTGGCCCGAGTGCACCGGTGGAGCCTGCTGGCCACCGGTGTGGCGCTGGCCTGCGCGGTGCCACCCTTCGCCACCCTCGCCTTCGAGCGGTGGGCCCGCCGGCGCGGCATGCTCGACGTCGACGAACCGGCCCGCGAGCCCGCCCCGGTCGGCTGATCGCCGGGCCGGCACCCCGGGCAAG
The DNA here is from genome assembly GCF_029626175.1 of Micromonospora sp. WMMD1082. NCBI lineage: Bacteria > Bacillati > Actinomycetota > Actinomycetes > Micromonosporales > Micromonosporaceae > Micromonospora > Micromonospora sp. WMMD1082. Next base: position 5,700,640 of record NZ_JARUBM010000002.1, read on the forward strand.
GTGACCTCGGCCCGACCGTTGACCTCGGCCCGACCGTGACCTCGGCCCGACGACCTCGGCCCGACCGCGATCTCAGTCCGGCCGGCGTTCGGCGAGGAACGCGCGCAGCGCCTCGGCCAGCTGTCCGGGGGCCTCCTCGGCCATGTGGTGACCCGACTCGATCGGCACCGCCCGCACGTCGTCGGCCCAGTCCCGCCAGATCGCCGCCGGGTCGCCGTAGAGGTCGACCAGGTCGTCGCGGGTGGACCAGGCGAACAGCACCGGGCAGCCGATGCGGCGCCCGGCGGCCCGGTCGGCGTCGTCGGCCGCCCGGTCCGGCCCCAGCCCGGCCCGGTAGTCCTCGCACATCGCGTGGACGGTGGCCGGGTCGTGGATGGCCCGGCGGTAGTCGTCGTACGCCTCCCGGCCCATCTGCTCGGGGGAGCCGCCGTACCAGGCGTCCGGGTCCGCGTTGATCACCCGCTCGGCGGGCTTGGCGAGCTGGCCGAGGAAGAACCAGTGCCACCAGCGGGCGGCGAACCGGGCGTCGCAGCGGGCCAGGGCCTCACCGATCGGCACCCCGTCGAGCACCGCGAGGTGGGTGACCCGGTCCGGGTGGTCCAGGGCGGTCCGCATCGCGGCGTACGACCCGCGGTCGTGCCCGACGACGGCCGCGCGGGGATGGCCGAGCGCGTCGAGCAGCCGCACCACGTCGCCGGCCATCGCCCGCTTGGCGTACGTGGCGTGGTCGGGGGTGCTCGGTGGCTTCGACGAACCACCGTAGCCGCGCAGGTCGGGGCAGATCACCGTGTGCCGGTCGGCGAGCAGTGGCGCCACCCGGTGCCAGGTGGCGTGGGTGCGCGGATGCCCGTGCAACAGCACCACCGGCGACCCGGAGCCGCCGTGGCGTACCCGCAGCCGCACCGGGCCGACGTCGATCTCCTCCAGCGTGAACCCGGCGAACATGCCGGCAGCAGTGCCCCCGCCGCCCGGGCCGGAAACGCGCGCCTCAGGTCAGTGCCGTACAGGCGGCCACCGCGACGAGCACCAGCACCCCCAGCACCGCCTGCAGCAGCAGGGGCGGGCCCAGGTGCGACCACATGGTGGCCGTACGCGGCCGGAGCAGCTGCCCGGTGGTGAGGTTGACGATCCGTTCGATCTTCGGGGCGAGGTCGGGATCGCCCTGGTCGCGCAGGGTCAGCTGGACGTGGTCCGCCGGATGCAGGGCGCTCTGCGGCAGGTGCCCGTGCAGCTCCACCTCGTAGAGCCGGCCGTCGGCATCGCGCAGGCGGACCGGCGTGACCAGATATTCCGGGCCCTTCTTCAGCTCCTTGAAGCTGCGGCGGCCCGTCCCGGAGCCGGCGGAGAGCAGGGCCCGCACCAGCCTGGCGAGCAGGCCGGCCACCCCGGCGGCGGCGAGCACCACCACCAGCACCGGCTGCCCCACCCGTATCTCCCGGGGATAGCCGTCCATCAGGCGCACGATCTGCGCGGTGAGGATCCGACCGGTGGGGTGCAGGCTGCGCCGGGAATACGATGTCGTGTCCATGGCCACCACCCAGAGTCCGCTTACGCCTACAGATCGTATCGATCCTCGGGGTTGAACGACGTGAATGAAAACCGGTCACGCGAGTGTGGGCAGGTGACAAGCCGGGTGGCGCGGGTAAGCGGTGGGTCGAGCTGGAAAGGGGTCGAGCATGCAGCTGTCCTTCCTGCGTCCGCTCTACCAGCGTCCGGGCCCGTGGTGCTCGGTCTACCTGGACGCCTCGCTGGACACCGAGGATGCGCACCCGGCACTCGATCTGCGGTGGCGTGCCCTGCAACGGCAGTTGGCCGAGCAGGGGGCCGACGAGCCGACCGTCGCCGCCATCGACGGGGTGGTCCGTGGGCACGACCCGATGCCCGGTGACTACGGTCTGGCGGTGTTCGGCGCCGGTGGCCGGGTGGTGCTCTCCGAGTACCTGTCCGCCCCACCGCGCCGGGACCTGGCCGCGTACGCCCCGTTGCCGCACGTGATGCCCCTGCTGGCCCAGCGGGGCGAGCAGGTGGCGTGGGTGCGGGTGCTGGCCGACCGGACCGGTGCCGACGCGATGTCGGTCAGCGCCGGCGGCGTGCCGCGCCGGGCGCACGTCGTCGGGCGGGAGAGCTATCAGCTGCGCCGGGTCAAGCCCGGCGGCTGGTCCCAGTCGCGTTACCAGCGGGCCGCCATGGAGGCCTGGCACCACAACGCCGGTGACGTCACCGCCGCCACGGTCGAACTGGCCGAGCGGGTCGGCGCCGAGGTGGTCGTGGTGGCCGGCGACGTCCGCGCCACCGGCATGATCGCCGCACAGATGCCGGAACGGTGGCAGGACATGGTGGTCCGCACCGACGCCGGCTCGCGGGCCGGCGGTGCCGACCAGGCGTTGCTGGACGACCTCACCGTGCAGACCATCGCCGAGGTGGCCGACCAGCGGGTGACCGCGGCACTGGACCGCTTCGGCATGCAGGAGGACGTCGGCGCCGGGCTGGACGCGGTGGTGGCCGCGCTGCAGCGCAACCAGGTCGACACCATGCTGATCGTGGACGATCCGTCCGCCGACGGCGAACTCTGGATCGGTCCGGCGGCCACCGACATCGCCACCGCACCGGGGCAGCTCGCCACGGTGGCCGAACCGGCGCGGGTCCGTGCCGACGCGGCGCTGGTGCGTGCCCTGGTGGGCACCGACGCCGAGCTGACCGTGCTCGGCGCGGAGGAGGCGCCGGAACTGGTGGACGGGGTGGGCGCGGTGCTGCGCTACGTCGACCCGGTCACCCCGGGACGGGGTGGCGCCTGACCCGTCTCGGCCGCTGTCGCCGGGAACGGTCAAGATCCGCTGATTGATGCCGCTCGGTGGGGGGATGCCCTGTTTAACCCGCATCGTGGCGGGAAGCCGGGCCGCGTGGTGAGCGATCGAGGCAAGGTGGGGCCGGTGCGCAAGGTGCGCCCGGGACTCACGGCGGCCGGCGCCGGGATGGCCGGTGACCGCGTCGTGGCGGCCGGCAGCAGCGCCCGGATACTCGTCGCGGCCACCGCTCGCGCGTTGCGCGGCAGCGACTGCGCCGACCTCGGCCACGCCGGACCGGTGTCCCGTTTCGCCGGTACCCCCGACCCGGTGCGCCGGGCCGCCGCCATCCGCTCGGTCGGCCGGGTCGCCCTCACCGCCGGGCAGGCGGCCGAGGTCGACGCGGCCCGCGTCGCCCGGTGGTTCGTCGACCAGTACCCACCCCGCCGCTACCCGGGTGTGCTGCTGGGTTCCCCGCACGGCGCTGCCGTGCACCTGGCGGTGGCGCTCGGCATGCCCTGGCTGCCCGCCGGGTTCGAGATGACCGCACACTGGCCGCAGGGCGCGGTGGACCGCCCCCGGGCTGCCCTGGATCACGGCGCGGCGCTGGCCGGGCGGGTGCTCGCCGGCAACCCCGACCTGCACCTGCGCCAGGTGCACTGCCCCGCCAGCCGGGGCGCGCTGGCCGGGGCGACCGTGGCGCTGGCCGGCCGCTGGCGGGCGCTGCCGGCCGCGTACCGGAGCTTCCTGGCCGATCGGCTGGCGCCGGGAGCGCCGGTGCTGGTGCTGGGCGACACCCGGACCTGGCCGGTGATCGACGCGGCCGACGGGCACAGCTTCCAGCTCGGCTGCCCGGCCAGCGGGCTGAACCCGGTGGACTTCCACCCGGACAGCCACGCCCTGCGCCAGGTGCTGCGCTCGGCCGGCGGGGACAGCACGCGCTGGGATCCGCCGGAGATCTCCGCACCGCCCGGCGCTGCCGAGCACGCGGTGGATTCCGGTTTCGACCGCGCCGTACGGGACTGGACCACCCGTCACGATCATCCGCTGCACCGGGTCCTCGTCCCCGCCCCGGAGGCGCTCAGCGCCGCCACCGCCGACCTGTACCGCCGGTGGCTGCGCGCCGCCGGCAAGACCGGTGACCGGCTGGTGGTCGAGTGCGGCCGGCTCCTCGACCCCTGGCAGGTGATCCGGGCCGGGCTGGTGCCGTACTGGTGCGAGAACGCCACCCGGCGCAGCGTCGAGCAGGTGGAGTGGTGGCTGGCCGGCAGCGAGTCGTACACCTCGGTCGACGTGCTGCCGGAACCGCCGGGCGTACGCTCGCCGGCGCTGGCCGGGCTGCCGCAGTGGCTGGCGATCGCCGGCTTCGGCCGGCGGCGCCGGGCCCTGGACCGCACCTCGGCCCGGGGCTACCCGGTAACCACCGTGCCCACCCGCCGGGCCACCGAGGTGCTCCGCGCCCAGCCGTACGACCTGCCCAGCCCGGCGCCGCTCGCGGTGCCCGACGCCCTGGCCGCGCTGCGCGACGGCGGCAGCCACCATGGCCTGCTGATCTGTTGAGACCGGGCTGACGAAACATCCTCGCGAACCCGCGATCCCGTGATTGAGTACCTACGGAGCGGGAACACCGCCGGCTGCGACGGGCTGATCACCCTGCGCGAGGCGGCGCCGTCACCCGCTGGCATCCCAGTCACGTAACCCACTCACAGGCCCGTGCGTGCCTACGCGCGTGCCCGGTGTCGGCGAATCCGGGCGGGGTCCTTCCCGAGGGAGGCGCGGATGTTCGGACAGACCATCACAACCACACCACCACCCACCGATCGGGGCCTGGAGGACCTCGACGCGGCGGCGCTGGCGTACGCGGCGCGGATCGAGGGACTGCCGCCGGAGCGTCGCCAGGAGGCGCGCGACGACCTGGTCCGGTTCGCGCTGCCGTTCGCGGGCCGGCTGGCCCGCCGCTACCGGGGTCGCGGGGAACCGCTGGAGGATCTGGAGCAGGTGGCCCGTCTGGGGCTGGTCAACGCCGTCGACCGGTACGACCCGGAACGGGGTTCGTTCACCGCGTACGCGGCGATCACCATCGTGGGTGAGATCAAGCGGCACTTCCGGGACCGCACCTGGGGCGTGCACGTGCCCCGCCGGCTGCGCGACCTGATCCTGGAGGTGGGGCAGGCGACCGCGGCGCTGACCAGCGAGTTGTCCCGGGCACCGACGGTCGCGGAGCTGTCGAAGCGGCTGGAGACGCCGGAGGAGGAGATCCTCGCCGCGCTGGAGTCGGCGGCCGGCTACAGCCCGGCCTCGCTCAACGCGCCGGTCGGCGGCGAGAGTTCGGCGGAGTTCGGCGACCTGGTCGGCGAGTCGGACATCGCGCTGGAGTCGGTCGACGACCGGGTGACGGTCAGCGGGCTGCTGCACCGCCTGCCCTGGCGGGAGCGGCGGATCCTGGCCATGCGGTTCTACGGCAACCAGACCCAGGCCGAGATCGCGGCCCGGTTCGGCATCTCCCAGATGCACGTGTCGCGGCTGCTGTCGCGGGCACTGACCTGGTTGCGCCAGGCGATGCTGGCCGACGCGCCGCCGCCCTGGCAGAACGGTCCCGCCGAGTCCGAGGCCGCCAACCAGTCGCGTACCGCCTCGGTCCGGGCCCGGTAGCGGAGCACAACGTCGTGGGGCGGCACCGGCCGGTGCCGCCCCACCGCCGCGTCGCGGGTCAGTTCTCCCGGCTGTCGCCGTGCCCGCGCGGATGCTGCCACCGCTCGTCGGTCTCCGGCCGGCTCTCCGCTGCCAGCGGGTTGCCCTCCGGCTCGTCGGTCTCCTCGAAGCTCGGCCGGCGCACCTCCTCCGGCTCCGGCACCTCGACCGGGCGGGCGCCGGACTGTGGCGCGGGCTGGTACGCGACGGCTTCCCGCGCCCCGCGCGCACCCTCGGCACTGGGCGACTCCGGCACGTGCTCCTCGCGGTGCAGTTCGTCGGTGAACTCCTGCGGCGGCTTGGTGGTCCGCTGTGGCAGGTCACGGCCCAGGTCGGAGACGAGTTCGCCGTACTTCGCGTCGAAGGCGGGGCGCTCGGAGCGGATCCGGGGCATCCGGTCGAAGTTGCGCAGCGGCGGCGGGCAGGTGGTGGCCCACTCCAGGGAGTTGCCGAAGCCCCAGGGGTCGTCGACGGTGACCTCCGCGCCGTAGCGCCAGGACTTCCAGGCGTTCCAGATGAAGAAGAGGGTGGAGGCGCCGAGCACGAAGGAGAAGATGCTGGAGATCGTGTTCAGGGTGGTGAACCCGTCGGTGGGCAGGTAGTCGGCGTACCGGCGCGGCATGCCCTCGTCACCCAGCCAGTGGTGCACGAGAAAGGTGCCGTGGAAGCCGATGAACATGGTCCAGAAGTGCAGCTTGCCGAGCCGTTCGTCGAGCAGCCGCCCGGTCATCTTCGGGAACCAGAAGTAGATGCCGCCGAAGAGCGCGAAGACGACGGTGCCGAAGACCACGTAGTGGAAGTGCGCGACGACGAAGTAGCTGTCATGCGTGTGGAAGTCGGCCGGCGGGCTGGCCAGCAGTACGCCGGTGAGCCCGCCGAGCAGGAAGGTGACCAGGAAGCCGATGGCGAACAGCATCGGTGTCTCGAAGGTGAGCTGCCCCTTCCACATGCTGCCGATCCAGTTGAAGAACTTCACCCCGGTGGGCACCGCGATCAGGTAACTGAGGAGGCTGAAGAAGGGCAATAGCACCTGGCCGGTGGAGAACATGTGGTGCGCCCAGACCGTCATCGACAGTACGGTGATCGCGATGGTGGCCAGGACCAGCCCGGTGTAGCCGAAGATCGGCTTGCGGGAGAAGACCGGGATGATCTCGGTGATGATGCCGAAGAACGGCAGCGCGATGATGTAGACCTCGGGATGGCCGAAGAACCAGAACAGGTGCTGCCAGAGCAACGGCCCACCCGTGTCGGGGTTGAAGACCTGCGCGTCGAGCAGCCGATCGGCGCTCAGCGCGAGCAGCGCGGCGGCCAGCAGCGGGAACACCAGGATCACCAGCACGCTGGTGAAGAGCATGTTCCAGGTGAAGATCGGCATCCGGAACATGGTCATGCCCGGTGCGCGCAGGGTCAGGATCGTGGTGATCAGGTTGACCGCGCCGAGGATGGTGCCCAGACCCGACACCACCAGGCCGACCACCCACATGTTCGCCCCGACGCCGGGGGAGTGCTCGACGGTGCTCAGCGGCGCGTACGCGGTCCACCCGAAGTCGGCCGAGCCCTGCGGGGTGAGGAAGCCGCCGACGACCATCAGGCCGCCGAACAGGTAGAGCCAGTACGCCAGGGCGTTCAGCCGGGGGAACGAGACGTCCGGCGCGCCGATCTGGATCGGCACGATGTAGTTGGCGAACCCGAACGCCGCGGGGGTGGCGAACAGCAGCAGCATCACCGCGCCGTGCGAGGTGAATAGCTGGTTGTACTGCTCCGGAGTGAGGAACTGCATGCCCGGACGGGCCAGTTCGGCCCGGATCAGCATCGCCTCGATGCCACCCACCAGGAAGAAGGCGAACGAGGTCAGCAGGTAGAGCAGGCCGATCTGCTTGTGGTCGGTGGTGGCCAGGAACCTGACCAGCGATGCGCCGGGGATCGGCCGGCGCAGCGGCCCGGGATAGCCGCCGAACCGGGCCGGGGCGAGGATGGCCGGCCCCCGGTCCTGTCCGGGTTCGGTGGTTACCCGCTTGGGCATCAGTTCTCACCCCGCTGACGACAGAAAGGACGGGCATGGCTACCCACCCCGTCGACCATGTAACCAGGCGAGAGGGGTAATTTCGGTCAATTCGCCGGCAGTGTGGCCCAGACGGCCTTTCCGTCGCCGGCCGGCGCGCTGCCCCACCGCTCGGCCAGCTCGCGGACCAGCAGCAACCCCCGGCCGCCCTCGTCCCGCTGCCCGGCCTCGCCGGGCCGGACCCCGGCGTGGCTGCCGTCGACCACGGCCAGATGCAGCCACGGCCGCCGCAGGGTCACCGTCACCTGCATCGGCGTGCCGGCGTGCCGGACCACGTTGCCGACCAGCTCGCTGAGCACGACCGAGGCCGGGCCGACCGCCTCGGGCAGGTTCCACCGCGCACAGGCGTCGGCGACCAGCTCCCGGGCCCGCCGGCAGGCCGCCGACACCGGCTCCAGGCGGACCCGCAGCCGGGGCACGGCGGACGCGCCGGCGACCCGGGTCGCCTCGTCGCAGGTGTCCCGCACCGGCACCACCCGGCAGGCGGTCGACCCGGCCAGCGGGGCAGCGGCCTCCGGGCGCGGCGCGCAGAGCACCAACGGCACGACCGGCCAGCCCGCCGCGCGGCGCGCCACGGCGGCGAAGACCGACACCGCCAGGTGGTCCCGGACGGTCAGCTCGGCCAGATCGACCACCAGCGCGTCGGGCTGCCGGGCCAGACACCCCGCCAGCACGTCGTACGCGCGACGCATGGTGATCATGTCGAGGGTGCCGACGAGGCGTACGACGGTGACCGGTGCCCCGTCGTGTACCTCGCAGATGATCCGGCTGCCCATCTCCACCCTCGTCTCGCCTGCTTCGCGGAGCCTGCCAGGTACCCGGCCCCTCACCGGGTGAAACCGGACCGTGGCCGGGCCGACACCTCAGGCGGCCTGGAGCCTCGGCGCGGTGCCGAGACGCCGCAGCTGCTCGTAGAGGGCGAGGTAGCGGCGGGCCATCACGGCCGGGGTGAACCGGGCCGACGCCTCCCGGCGGCACTCGTCGGGCTCCAGCAGATCGGCGGCGAGCACCAGCTCGCCCAGCTCCTCGGCGTCGCCGGTGAGCAGGCCGGTGCGCCCGTGCTCGACCAGCTCGGGCAGGCAGCCCCGGGCGATCGCCACCACCGGTGTGCCCAGGGCCAGCGACTCGACCACCGCCGTGCCGCCCGGTTCCTCCCAGCGCAGCGGAAACAGCGTGGCCCGGGCGCCGGCGAGCAGGGTGTCGCGGTCCCGGCCGGCCACCGTGCCGAGCCACCGCACCCGGTCGCCGTCCAGGTGCGGGGCCACCTCGTCGTGGAAATACCGCACGTCGGGGTTCTGCCGGGCCTCGTCACCGGCCGCGGCGAGCTCGGCCGGCCGGTGGTACGGGCCGACCGGCCCGGCCAGCACCAGCGGGAAACCGACCCGCCGGGCCAGGCGGACCGCCACGTCCTGCCCCTTGCCCGGATTGATCCGGCCCAGCACCAGCACGTACCCGCCCTTGGTCGGCCGGGGCCGGCGGAGCGCCTCCTCGGCCAGCGGGGTGGCCAGGTGCACGTGCCCGACCGCGTGCTCCCGCAACGCCCGCGGCGCCCGGGCCAGCTGCGCGGCCGAGACCCCGTTGACCCGGATCCGGTCGCCGCCGTCGAAGTCGCCGTACAGCTCCGGATGCTTGGCCAGGTCCCAGTGCAGGGTGTGCAGCACCGGCGGGGCGTCCGGCCCCATCGCGGCGAGCGTGGCCAGGCCGACCGCCTCCACGTGGTCGTGCACCAGGTCGATGTCGTCGCGGGCGTGCAACTGGCGCACCACCCCGGCCAGGTGCGCCTGGGCCACGCCGCAGACCTGGTTGTACGGCCGTTGCAGGGCGTCGAACCGGCCCTCGGCGAAGACCGAGATCCGCTCGTCCACCGGCAGGGTGCTGCTGTCCACCGAGGCGAGCACCACCCGTACGCCGAGCCGCCGCAGCTGCGGCACCAGCGTGGCGACCACGTTCTCGATCCCGCCGTAGCCGGGCGGCGGTACGGGCAGCCACGGACCGGCGTTCATCAGGACGGTGAGAGTCATCGCGTCGCGCCCCTCCCTCGGCGGGCCGGCGGCCGGCCCGTGCCCCGGCCGCCGGACGCCCCCGGTGACCCGCCGGTCACGCCGCCGCGACCCGCCGGCGCGGTACCCGGTGTCGCAGCTCGACCAGCGGTGGCCGTTCCTCCACGGCGACATCGGTGACCATAATCTCCCGGTCCAGGTTCGGCAGCGCGTCGGAGCCGCCCCGGCGGAACTGGGTCAGCAGGGCGGTGGGCAGGATGTCCGGGTTCGCCCAGCCGCGTCGCTGCAACCGGGACCAGGCGGTGAGCATGATCTGGGCGGACATCCGGCCCAGCGCGGCGGTGTCCTGGTGCCGGTGCTTGCGCTCGCCGAGGTCCACCTGGGCCAGCGCGTCCAACCCGACGAGGCCGAGCAGGTCGATCAGCATGGCGGTCTCGACGCCGTAGCCGGAGACGAACGGCACCTGCGCCAGCACCTCCCGGCGGCCGGCGTACTCACCGGCGAGCGGCTGCACGAAACCGGCCAGTTCCGGCCAGAACAGGTTCAGCATCGGGCGGGCCATCAGCTCCGTCACCCGGCCGCCCCCGTCGGCCTCGACACCGCTGGTGCTGACCAGCGGCCGGTGGTAGAAGCCCTTGACGAAGTCGACCGACGGGTCGGTCAGCAGCGGACCGAGCAGCCCGGTGACGAAGTGCGGCCGGAACTCCCGCAGGTCGGCGTCGACGAAGGCCACCACGTCGCCCTCGGCCGCGGCCAGCCCGGCCCAGAGCGCGTCGCCCTTGCCGGTCAACCGGGGCAGGCCGCTGGTCATCGCGTCCTGGCTGACCACCTCGGCACCGGCCGCCCGGGCCACCGAGGCGGTGCGGTCGGTGGAGCGCGAGTCGACCACGATCAGCTCGTCGACCAGCGACACCCGGTCCATCAGGTGCTCGCGGATGGTCGACACGATCGCGCCGACCGTGGCTTCCTCGTTGCGGGCCGGCAGCACCACGCTGACCCGGCTGTCCCCCTTGGCGCGCAGCAACCGCCGCGTCGGCCAGTCGGCCGCCGACGTGGTCCGATAGGTGGCCCACGCCTCCACCACCGGCGAGACCAGAGAATCAGTGTTCCGCACAGGCACCCCCTCGTCGGCGGGAAGAGCGGGAGAATGAGTTCCCAGCACCCCGCACGCTAACCGGATCTGTCCCCCTCAGCTTGATCACCACCGTGCTCCGGGCACGTTCCCGGGTGATGAACGTTTGATTGCGCCCGCCCCGGGCACGAGTTCTGACCTCTATCGGCACCCGTCGATCTTGCGGTTTTGGTCCCTGTTGTGCGGCAATTGCGGCACTTCGTCCGGGCGGAAAGTGCAAGATCGCGGAGATTCGGCGGGGTGGGATGGGGACAGGCGGGGCGACCAAGATCGGCCCCGTCGCGTACCGTTGCGGCTCATGGGTGTGTCGCAACGGTTGAAGACCAGATTCCGCCGGTTCCTCCAGCGCCCGGGGACCACGGTGGAGCTGGCCCCGCTGGAGAAGCTGCTGCCGGCCATCGAGGCCCGCGAGGAGGAGATCTCGGCGTTCGACGACGCCGAACTCACCGAGGCGGCGGCCGCGGCGTCGAGCTACGAGGAGATCTGTGCGCTCGGCCGCGAGGCCGCCCGCCGCGGCATCGACCAGCGGCCATACGATGTCCAGCTGCTCGGCGCCATGTCGCTGCTCTCCGGCAAGATCGCCGAGATGGCCACCGGTGAGGGCAAGACCCTCACCGCGGCGATCGCCGCCTACGGGCACGTCCGGCTCGGCAACGGGCCGGTGCACGTGCTGACCGTCAACGACTACCTGGCCCGCCGCGACGCCCAGTGGATGGAGCCGATCTACCAGCTGCTCGGGCTCACCGTCGGCTGGGTCAACGAGGCGTCCACACCGATCGAGCGGCGCGCCGCGTACGCCTGTGACGTCACCTACGTCTCGGTCAGCGAGGCCGGCTTCGACTTCCTGCGCGACCAGCTCGTCACCGACGTCGAGGACCGCGTGCAGCGCCCGCTGAACACCGCCATCGTCGACGAGGCCGACTCGATCCTGATCGACGAGGCCCGGGTGCCGATGGTCCTCGCCGGCTCGGTGCCCGGCGAGCAGGACCCGGTGCACGCCGCCGCCGCGCTGGTGCGCGGCCTGCGCAAGGGCCGGCACTACACCGTCGCCGAGGACGGCCGCAGCGTGGCGTTCACCTCCGCCGGCCTGGCCGCCGTCGAGGCGAAGGTCGGCATCGACCTGTACGACGAGGAGCACGTCGAGCAGCTCTCGGCGGTCAACGTGGCGCTGCACGCGCACGCCCTGCTGCACCGGGACGTGGACTACATCGTCCGGGACGGCACGGTCGAGCTGATCGACGAGATGCGCGGCCGGGTCGCCCAGCGCCGCCGCTGGCCCGACGGGCTCCAGGCGGCGGTCGAGGCCAAGGAGGGCCTGGACGCCACCGCCGAGGGCGAGGTGCTCGGCACCATCGCCGTGCAGGCGTACATCGGGCTCTACCCGAAGCTGTGTGGGATGACCGCGACCGCGGTGCTCGTCGGCGACCAGCTGCGCGAGTTCTTCGGCCTGGAGGTCGCGGTGATCCCGCCGAACACCCCGTGCGTGCGGGTGGACGAGCCGGACCGCATCTACGCCACCCGGGCCGAGAAGGACGAGGCGCTGATCGACGAGATCCAGCGCTGCCACGCCGAGGGGCGGCCGGTGCTGGTCGGCACGCTGGACGTCAAGGAGTCCGAGCAGCTGGCGGCCGGGCTCAACGCCGCCGGGGTGCCGTGCGTGGTGCTCAACGCCAAGAACGACGACGAGGAGGCGGCGATCATCGCCGAGGCCGGCGCGTACGGCGCGGTGACCGTCTCCACCCAGATGGCCGGCCGGGGCGTGGACATCCGCCTCGGCGGCAGCGACCAGGCCGACCGGGATCGGGTCGCCGAGCTGGGCGGCCTCTACGTGATGGGCAGCGGCCGGCACGACAGCCGCCGCGTCGACGACCAGTTGCGCGGCCGGGCCGGCCGGCAGGGCGACCCGGGCGGGTCCGTCTTCTTCGTCAGCCTGGAGGACGACCTCGTCGTCCGGCACGCCGGCGACGCCGTGCCGCCGTCGCCCCGGATGAACGCCGACGGCCTGGTCACCGACGGGCAGGTGGACTACGCGGTCGAGCACGCCCAGCGGGTCGCGGAGGGGGTCAACCACGAGATCCACCGCAACACCTGGCGGTACAGCGTGGTGATCGAGCAGCAGCGCAAGGCCCTCGCCGAGCGCCGGGAACGGCTGCTGACCAGCGACGTCGCGGCACTGATGCTGCTGGACAAGATGCCGGAGAAGGCCGGCGAGATGGACGAGGACCTGCTGGCCCGGGTGGCCCGGTCGATCGCCCTCTACCACCTCGACCGGCTGTGGGCCTCGCACCTGGCCGAGCTGTCGGAGGTCCGCGAGGGCGTGCACCTGCGAGCGCTGGGGCGCCTCGACCCGCTCGACGAGTTCCACCGCTCCGCGGTGCCGGCGTTCACCAACCTGGTTCCGGAGATCGAGGCGCGGACCCTGGCCACCTTCACCGAGACCGAGTTCGACGAGGACTGGGAGCCGGACGAGGCGGAGCTGGTCCGCCCGAACGCCACCTGGACGTACCTCGTGCACGACAACCCGTTCGGCTCCGAGCTGGACCGTCTGATCGCCTCGATCGGGCGGCGACTCAGCGGCGCCGGCTCCCGCTGAGTGGCCGTTCGGCCGCACCCCTCCCGGTGGACATCCGTACCCTGGGAGGGGCGGCCGGGTGGCCGCGGCCGCAGCCGAGGAGGAGACAGGTGACGACGCTGGCCGGGCGTACGGGGGCCGGGGGCCGGTGAACCTGGAGACACGGGCGCCGCTGGCGGACACCCTCGGCGTGCTGGAGACGGCGGCCCTGCTGCGCGAGCTGACCGCCGGCCTGATCGCCGTCGACGACTTCGACGAGGCGCTGTCCGCGCTGGTGCGGATCACCCGGGACGCGCTGGCCGGGGTCACCTGGTGCGGCTTCACCGCGCTGCGGGCCGGCGAGCCCGCCGGGGTGGCCGCCTCCGACCCCCGGTTGAGCGGGCTGGACGACCTGCGGTACGCCCTGGACACTCCGGCGCTGTCCGCGATCCGGCGTCGGGAGATGGTCGGCGCGGGGGACCTCGGCGCCGAAGCGCGCTGGCCGGCATGGACGCCCCGCGCCCGCGAGTGGGGCGTACGCGGGGTGATCTCGGCGCCCGTCGACATCGACGACCAGGTGATCGGTGCGATCAACCTCTACGCCGGTGAGTCCGACACGCTGACCGCCGGCCACCAGCTGACCGCGATGCTGCTGGCCGAGCACGCCGGCCTGCTGCTGGCGGCGGTGCGCGACCGGGCCAGGCGCGCCGCGTTGACCGTGGAGCAGGACGCCGCGTTGCTCGGTGACGGCGTGATCGGCCAGGCCGTCGGTGTCGTCATGACCCAGCGCGGCTGCCCGGCCGAGGACGCCCTCGACGTGCTGCGCGGCGCGGCGGCGTCGCTGTCGATCCCGCTGCGGGAGGTGGCGGAGCGGCTGGTCCGCACGGTCTCCCGACCCCGGGACAACTAACGCGTGTCGTTTCGCCCGGGTGGCCCCCGGGTAGCACCCTGGACTCATGGGCTGAACCGATGACCAGGGGGACCACGATGCAGAGCCGGCTGCGGGTGCAGGGACACCCCATCCAACCGATGCTGGTGACCTTCCCGTACGGGCTCTTCGTCTGCGCCGCCCTCTTCGACCTCGCCGACGTGGCCGGCGGCCCGGTCTTCCTGGGTGAGGTCGGCTACTGGACGGCGGTGGCCGCCCTGGTGGCGGCGGCGTTGACGACCCTCGCCGGGATGGTGGACCTGTGGGACGTGCCCCCGGACCGGACCCGCCGCACCGCGATCACCTTCAACCTGGTGAACGCCGGCATGGCCGGGCTGTTCCTGCTCTCCTGCCTGATCCGGGCCGACGCGTCGCACCGTGGGGCGTCGCCGGTGCTGCTGGTCGTCGAGCTGCTCGCCCTCGTCGTGGGCGGGCTGGGCGTACGGCTCGGCGCGCGGCTGATGCGCCACTTCGAGGCGGGCCATGGCGAGGCCGCCAGCTTCGACGCGCTGCGCGCGGTCGAGGCCCCCCGCCCCTGGCGTTAGGGCCTGGCGCCTGCCGTCGGGAAAGGCGTTGCCGATGGGTTCCCGGGCGGGCACGCTGGGCCGGTGACGACGGGGGCGCGCTTCGAGGAACTGATCGCCGAGGGCGCCGCCGCACCCGTGACGGGCTGGGGTTTCGACTGGCTCGCCGGCCGGGCCACCGAGGAGCGTCCGCCCTGGGGCTACGCCCGCCTGATGGCGGCGCGGATGTCGACCGTCGACGTGGCGTTGGACATCGACACCGGCGGGGGAGAGGTCCTCGCCGAGGTGCCGCACCCGCCCCGCCTGCTGACCGCGACCGAGGCGTGGCCGCCGAACGTGCCGGTGGCGCGGGCCAACCTGCGGCCGATCGGCGCGCGCGTGGTGGCGGTGGCCGCCGGCGCCCCGTTGCCGTTCCGCGACGCCGCGTTCGACCTGGTGGTCAGCCGGCATCCGGTACGCACCGACTGGCCGGAGGTGGCCCGGGTGCTGCGGACGGGTGGCACGTTCCTGTCCCAGCAGATCGGCCCCGGTACCGTGCGCGAACTCAGCGAGGCGATCATGGGCCCGTTGCCGCCGCCGGCACAGCGGCACCCCGCGCAGGCGGTGGCCGCGGCCCGGGCCGCCGGTCTGACCGTGGTGGACCTGCGCGAGGCGACGCTGCGGACGGCCTTCCACGACATCGGCGCGGTGGTCTGGTTCCTGCGCAAGGTGGTCTGGACGGTGCCCGGTTTCACCGTGGCGGCGCACCGGCCGGCCCTGGCCCGGCTGCACGAGCGCATCCGCACCGGGGGCCCGTTCGTCGCCCACGCCCGACGGTTCCTCATCGAGGCCGTGCGGTAGGGGCCGTGCGGTGGGCGGTGCTCAGGCGGGGCGCAGCAACGCGAGCATCTCGGGCAGGTCGAAGAACTGAGCGGTCTCCACGGCGGAGGGGTTGCCGCCGTCCGGATCGGCGCCGGCGTCGAGCAGCGCGCGTACCGCCTCGGTGTTCTTGCGGAACACGGCCGCGGCCAGCGCCGTCTGCCCCCGGTCGTTGGCGCGCGAGTGGTCGGCGCCGCGGGCCAGCAGCGCGGCGACGGTCTCCGGATGGGCGTGGTACGCCGCCAGGATCAGCAGGCTGTCGCCCTTCTCGTTGGTCAGGTCGACCGGCAGCCCCGCGTCGACGTACCCGGTCAGTTCCTCGGTCGCGCCGTCGCGCGCCAGGTCGAACATCCGGTGCGCGAACTCCAGGGTCTCGGCGTCGAGTTCATCGCTCACCGGTACAGGCTAGTCGTCGCCGCACCGCTGCTGGCGACGGGTGGTTGACCTCGTTGGAGGGAACGGCGTCCCAACATTCAGGATTACCCACTAAACCTATAGGGTTTACCGCCTAGACTGGCCGCGACACCAGTCGTCGACCCGTTCGTGAGGGAACCCATGTCTGCCCTGCTCACTGCCGAGCCGGACCTGCTCGCCATCGCGCGGCGGTGGGCCGCCGATCCCGACCGCTGGCCGGTGCCGTTGCGCTTCGACCCGAGCAGCCGCTGGTACGCGCGGCTCGACGCGGACGGCCGGCACGAGGTGTGGGCGCTGAGCTGGTTGCCCGGGCAGGGCACCGACCTGCACGACCACGGTGGCTCCTCCGGCGCCTTCCTGGTCGCCTCGGGCACCCTCACCGAGGAGACGGTCAGCGGCGGCCGGTTGCGTCCACACCTGCTGACCCCCGGCTCCGGTCGGCGGTTCGGTCCCCGGCATGTGCACGTGGTGACCAACCGGCACGCCGATCCGGCGGTCAGCGTCCACGTCTACCGCCCGGCCCTGCGCCGGATGACCCGCTATCACCTCGCGGAGGGCCGGCTGCGGGTGGCCGAGGTGGCCGAGGCAGGCGTGGCATGGTGATCTCCGAGCGTCCCGTCGCCCCGCCGTCCGGGCGCCGCGCAGCCGCACTTCCTGGAAGGAACCCGATAATGTCCCAGACCGACCCCGCTCACTGTCCGGTGCCGCCCCCGGGCTCCCGGGGAATCGACGAGATCCTGGCCGCCGCCCGGGCCCGACTCGACCGACTCGATCCGGAGCAGGCGCACCTGGCGTACCGGGGCGGCGCCCTACTGGTCGACATCCGCCCCGCCGCGCAGCAGGGCGCGCACGGCACCGTGCCCGGCGCGCTCGCCATCGAGCGCAACGTGCTGGAGTGGCGCCTCGACCCGCGCTGCCCGGCCCGGCTGCCCGAGGCGGTCGGCTACGACCTGCCCGTGGTGGTCCTCTGCCAGGAGGGTTACACCTCGTCGCTGGCCGCCGCCGCGTTGCAGGATCTCGGGCTGCACCGGGCCACCGACGTGGTCGGCGGCTTCGCCGCCTGGCGGATCGCCGGCCTGCCCGTGCTCGGTCCCACCCCGCCGTCCCGCCCGTCCACCCTCGCGCCCCCGGCGATCGCCGGCCGGGCGTCCCGCTGACCGCCACGCCCCACCCGGGCGTGGCGGTAGTCCCCAGGAGGCCATCATGTCCGTCGTCACCATCGGGCCGCGCCAGCACCCGCCGCGCCGCACCAACCGGGCCCGGCTGGTGCGGCCGCGCACCGGGCCGACCCTGACCATCACCGTCGACCTCACCTCGGGGTCGGTGAGCCCGCGCCTGAACCGCCTGCTCGAACTGCTGAGCGAGATCGCCGAGTCGGGCGAGGGGCGGCTGTCGCAGGGCGAGGTCGTGGATCGGGCCCCCGGTGAGGATCCGCACGCCGTGCGGATCCTCACCGGGCCGCGCACCGTGCGCCAGGGGGACCGGGAGATCCCGCTGACCAGGATCGAGTACGACCTGCTGCTCTTCCTGGCCGAGCGGCCCCGACGGGTCTTCACCCGGCTGCAACTGCTCAACTCGGTCTGGGGCTACGACCACGCGGTGGCCCGCACCGTCGACGTGCACGTCCGCCGGCTACGGGCCAAGCTGGGCGTCGACGCGCCGCTGCTGACCACCGTGCACGGCATCGGCTACCGCCTCGCCGACGACGCTCGGGTGACCATCGAATCCTGAGCCGTAGCCGAGCCGAGCCGCGTGGCGGCGCGACGCGGCGCAGCCCGATCCGGGCGGCGTCGCGCTGTCCCGTACGCGTGACAGTCGGGCGCCTGGGAGCGTGATCAGCCGACGTCGTGCCCGGTGCGGGTCACCCGGCCGAGGGAACGCGAGGCGCCGCGACGACCCCCCGTATCAGGTCAACTTCCCGACTCTGCTGTAATCATCTGGCCTCGTACGCAGAGCGAGTGGTCGGCTCCGATGTGTCGGTCAATTGTCACATTCATGCAACGCGGCCGCCCCTTGACCCTTGCACGAGCGCCGGGAAGCATCGATAAGGCGGCGTCCCGGGGCCGTGGGGAAAACCCGGACCAGCCAAGGAGGACCATGTCGGTCAGCCCCGCATCGTCGCGCGCCGGATGGCATACGTCCCAACCCGCGCTGCCCGGTCGACCTCCCGGCGGTCAACGCCGTCCCACCAACACCGCCACGGCGGTGCTCACGGTCACCCTGTCCATCCCGCTCGCCTGCGAAGAGTCGCTGACCCCGGCGGCGCGGCGCCTGCTGGACGCGGCCCGGGAGATGCTGGAGCGGGGCGAGGGCACCATCACCGCCGTCCCGGTGGTCCCGGAGCGGCGCACCGAGGCGGTGCCGGCGGGGCGTACGCCGTCGCGGCAGTTCGCCGGGACCATCCCCACCCTGCACATCCTGGCCTCGTCCCGGTCGGTGCTGCGCGACGGCGAGCCGCTGCCGTTGACCCGGCTGGAGTTCGACCTGCTGCTGCACCTGGTCGCGCATCCCCGGCGGGTCTTCACCCGGCTCCAGCTGCTCAACGCGGTCTGGGGCTACGAGCACGCCGGCGTCCGCACGGTCGACGTGCACGTCCGCCGGCTGCGGGGCAAGGTCGGCGTGGACGTCCCCCTGGTCACCACCGTCTACGGCGTCGGCTACCGGCTGGCCGACGACGCCCGGGTCACCCTCGACCGCGCCGGCTGACCGGGCTCCATCCTCGACCGCACCGGCCCCCCGGTCCACGCGCGACCGCGCCGGCCGAGCGCCCGTGGGCCGGACCGGCTGCGAGGTCCCCGGTGACCGCCCGCCGGTGACCGGGCACGATGGTCGGATGCGCGTGCGTCCCATCTCACCGCAGCTCCTGGTCGCCGAGCTGGCCGAACGGCTGGCCGGCACCGAGCCGGCCGGACCGCTCGCCGGCACCGGCCCGGCCGGACGGCTTCGGGTCGCCGTGGACGGTGCTCCCGCCGCCGGCCCCGACCAGCTGGCCGCCGCGCTGATCGACCCGCTGCGCGCCCTCGGCCGCCCGGTGCTGCACGTACGGGCGGACGACTTCCTGCGACCCGCCTCGGTACGCCTGGAACGGGGCCGGCACAACCCGGACGCGTACTACGAGGGCTGGGTCGACGACGCCGGCCTGCGCCGCGAGGTGCTGGATCCGGCCGGACCGGGCGGGACGGGGCGACTGCTGCCCTCGCTCTGGGACGCTCAAGCCGATCGGGCCAGCCGGGCCGCGTACGTCGCACTGCCACCCGGCGGGGTGGTGCTGGTCAGCGGCACCTTCCTGCTCGGCGGCGGGCTGCCGTTCGAGGTGGTCGTACACCTGGAGATGTCACCGGCCGCGCTGGACCGGCGCACCGATCCCGAGCTGGCGTGGACGCTGCCCGCGTTCGACCGGTACGCCGCCGAGGTGGCCCCGGCGAGCTTCGCCGACGTGGTGGTCCGGGTCGACGACCCCCGCCGCCCGGCGCTGGTGGAATCCACCGACGGGGCGGTTTGAGCCACGGGCGCGGGGGGTATTCGCGGGGCTCACAGCGCCTGGGTGTGATCACTTGGGCGGTATGACCGGGTGGGGACAGCCCCGCCCGCGATGATGACGAGGCCCAGGAAAGGCAGGCAGCGATGCTCGTCCACGACACGGTCGGCACGGGCCGATCCCAGGCGGAGATCGACCAGATCCGGCTCTCTCTGCAGGCCCGCCACGACGAGCTGTCCGCGGAGTACGAGCAGGCGGTGCAGCAGAGCCAGGTGCTGCGGCTGGTCGAGGTCGGCGACACCGCCGGCGACGACCAGGCCGACAGCGGCACCAAGACGGCCGAGCGGGACACCGCGCAGTCGTTGCTGCGGACCATCCTCGACCGTCGCGCCCAGTACGAGCACGCGCTGACCCGCCTCGACGAGGGCACCTACGGCTTCTGCGAGGGCTGCACCGCGCCCATTCCGGTCGAGCGGCTGGAGATCTTCCCGTCGGCCACCACCTGTGTGACCTGCAAGCAGACCCGCGAGCGCCGGGCAGCCTGAGCGGCAGCGGTTGCCGGGCGGTCCGGAGCGCGGTGAACTTCACCCATGGGCGAGATCAGGGTGGGCACGGCGTCTTGGACCGACCGGACGCTACTGGACTCCGGCTGGTACCCGCAGACGGCCGACACGCCCGAGAAGCGGCTGGCGTACTACGCGCGCCAGTTCCCGCTGGTCGAGGTCGACGCCACCTACTACTCGCCGCCCGCCGAACGCACGGCGCGGCTGTGGGCCGAGCGCACCCCGGCCGGCTTCACCTTCAACGTCAAGGCGTTCAGCCTGCTCACCGGCCACCCCACCAAGGTCAGTGCCCTCTACAAGGACCTGCGGCCGGAGACCGACAAGCGCAACCTCTACCCGGACGACCTGCCGCCGCAGGCGTACGAGGAGGTCTGGACGCGGTTCCTCAGCGCCCTCGACCCGCTGGTCGAGGCGGGCAAGCTCGGCGCGCTGCTGTTCCAGTTCCCGCCCTGGTTCACCATCCGGCGGGACAACAAGCAGTACCTGCTGGAGGTGACCGCACGCTGCGCGCCGCTGCGACCGGTCTTCGAGTTCCGGCACGCCTCCTGGTTCGACGGGGACAACGCCGAGGAGACCCTCTGCTTCCTGCGCGAACACCGGCTGGCGTACGTCAGCGTGGACATGCCGCAGGGCCACCGCTCGTCGATCCCGCCGGTGCTGGCCGCCACCTCGGATCTCGCGGTGGTCCGTTTCCACGGCCACAGTGACCGGTGGACCAGCAAGGACATCCACGAGAAGTTCGGCTACCACTACTCCGAACGGGAGCTACGCGACTGGGCCCCCAAACTCCGCGAACTGGCCGACGAGACACGGCAGACCCACGTCCTCATGAACAACTGCTACCGCGACTACGCCCAGACCAACGCCAGCACGCTGAAAGGGCTACTGACCAGCTGAGACGCTGATCGGCGAGTCGCTTCAACATGTCGGCCCGCGAGATCTTGGTACGAAGTCGCCCCCTCCAGGGGCTGTTCGGCACCAAGATCTCTCAGCACGCCCAGACTCCTGCTGGCGCGGACGGTGACGTGATGCGTCCGAGGCGAGTACCGTCCGATACGGCAGCCCGCCGGGTAGCGGCCGGCCGTCGCCCAGCCCTCTACCTGGGAGTCCTGCCATGACCCGACCCACCCGGCCGACCGGTCAGATCCTCGCTGAGCACCGCCAGCGCGCCAGCCTGACGCAGGAGCAACTCGCCGAGCGTGCCGGAGTCAGCGTCGAAACCATCCGCAAGCTGGAGCAAGGTGTGCGGCGGAGCGCCCGCATGGACACGCTGCACGCCCTCGCCCGGGCACTCGGGTTGCCCACGAGCGCGCTGGTGGGTGACCAGGCTGAGGGAGCCGCCCGGGCCGAGCCCGACCATCGTCCGCTGTCGCTGGCGGAGATCCGCCGCGCCGTCGCCCCGATCCGCGGACTCGGCGGCACCACCCTCGCCGCCCCGCCTGGCGAGCCACCCGCGCACGACGTGCTTCGCGCCCGCTTGCACGCCGCCGATCGGGCGTACCAAGCCAACGACTACGCCACCGCGCTCAGCGCGCTACCGCCGCTGTTGCTCGACGTCCGGGCGGCGTCCGGCCTGGCCGCCGATACCGCCAGACCGGCCGCGTACGTATTGCTCGCCCGTACCCTCCACCTCACCGGCAACCTGCTTATCCAGCTGCGGGCCGGGGATCTGGCTCAGACGGCACTCTCCGACGCGCTCGCCGCCGCCGAAGCTGCCGGGGACCAGGTCGTGGCCGCCACCGTTGTCCAGGGCATGACCTGGTTGTTGATGCGGCAGGGTCGGCTCGCCGAGGCGGCCGAACTGGCGGTGGCCACCGCCGACCAGGTCGAGCCCCGATTCTCCCGGGCGGCGCCAGCCGAGTTGGCTGCCTGGGGCTGGCTGGCAATGGGCGCCGCCGCCGCGTACGCCCGCGACAACCAGCCAGACATGGCGGCCGAACTGGTCGACGCGGCCGGTGCGGCAGCGGTCCGGATCGGCGAGCGGGCGCCTGCGGCCGACCATCTGATGATGGTTGGCGGGTTCGATGCCGCCAGGGTGCAGATGCAGCGGGTCGAGAATGCAGCGGTGGCCGGCGACCCGGGCCGCGCCCTTGACCTGGCCCGGGCGGTGCCGCCGGGGCCGACGCCGGTCCGGTCGAGCTGGCAGCGACACCGCCTCGACGTGGCGTGGGCGCACGCGGAGCAGCACCAGTATGCCGACGCGACGGGTGTGCTGTTGGAGTTGCAGGATCGGGCGCCGGCATGGTTGCGGCACCAGCGGTACGCCCGGGACATTGTCCGGCAGATCGCTGAAGGCCGCCGCCGGGCGATGTCATCGGAGCTGGCGGAGCTGGCCGCGCTGGTGGGCTGTACGCCGTAGCTGGTACGCCACGCACCAGCTACCGGTCAGTGGTCGGTAGCTGGTAGCGAGTGCCCCTGGAAGATCGGCGATTCGCTAGACACTCTCAATTTGTGATTCACCGGCTACTGTGCGCTTCCTCTTGCGTGCGGGCGTCGGGAGTCACCGTGACGAGCAGGGCCTATCCGTGGCAGGAGGCGGGCCTCGCCGTCGCGATCGGTGAGACCGGCGGTCGGCGCAGGGTGAGGCCCGGCCGCCGGGACCGACCTTCGAGAGGCGGAGCCCATGCGCTGGCGATGGTGGCAAACGATTGATCGACCCGACCTGTCCGGTCACGACCGGCCCTCGGCGCGCCACCGCGTAGCCGCAACCGTCGGCGACGGCGCCCGGCCGTCACGGGACGCGCCGACCGAACTCTTCCCCCTGCCACCGCTGGCCACCCGGGCCCAGCGGTGGCGTGGCCACGGCGGCCAGATCCAACCGTGAGCGCGCTCGTGCTTCGGATCCTGCACCAGGGTGAGCATGCGTATGTGCAGGTCGACTACGCCGCGCTGACCTACGGCGCCAGTGTCGAGATCGCGGGCTGGCGGCTGTCCCAGGTCACCGGAATGCCGATCAGCTCCTATTGGTGCCTGATCGATGTCCGCGAGGTGCCCGAGCTGATCGTGGGCGACACGGAGACCTGGACACCGCCCAGCCCGCCGCGCGGGCACGGCTGACATGCGCTGGAGCCGAGCACCGCCGGACCGCGCCGGTAGACTGGCCCGGCCCGTGAGCAGCTACGATCCGCCCACCGATCAGGAGGACATCCGTGCAGGTATCCCAGGCCCTGGACCTGATCGAAACCCTGCTCCGCGCCGCCGAGCACCCCGACATCGTGTCGGTCGCCCGGTACGGTCGCGACAACCAGCCCGGCGGCCAATCGCCGGCCGGGGTCAAGGCCGTGCACCAGAGCGGGACCGCCGCGATGCTGTGGGCCGCCGAGGCACCGCGTGACGCCACGCCGGTGCCGCTGCCCACCGAGCCGATCCCCCCGAAGTGGCGGGCGGCTCGCATCCTCGTGCTCGCGCACCAGCTGCTCGACGTCGCCCGGCCCGACCAGCTCCTCCGCTGGGAGCTGTGCGGGCAGGCCGGCGCTGACGTGCCGGTGGCCGCCGCGCTGCGGCTCACGGCCCGCGACGGGTCCATGATCTACCTGCGTGGCACCGCCGCGTCGGGCGGCAGCGTCGAGCCCGAGACTGACCGTCACCCGGACTACCAGATTCCCCCAGGAGTCCGCTCATGCCTTCAGGCAGCCAGTGCTCCGTCTGCGGAGCGCGTGTCAGCGTAGACCCGGGCAAGCCGTGCCCATCGCACCAGGCGATGGGTAGCCGGGGCATGTGCCCCGGCTCCGGCCGGCCCACGATGTAGCAGCGAGCGGCCCCCGTACCAGCCGGTGCGGGGGCCGTTTGTCGGTCGCAGACGGCACAGGTTCGGGGATGCCTGGGAGTTGACGGTCACGCGATCATGCAGTTGTGGTCGCCGTAATAGCCGCATATCTGGACAAAATGGCGACCACAACTGCATGATCGGCGCGCGCCGCGGGCGCGGGCTGGGGTGGGCTGGGGTGGGGTTCATCCTGGTGGGGTGAGGGTGGGTCACCCGGGGAGGGGCGAGGGTGGGGGCAAGGTAGCGCCACGGAGGTGACGGGCGATGACGGATCGGGTGGGGACGCGCCGGCGGAGCGCGGTGCTGCATGTCGTCGGCAGGTCCGACCAGGGCCGGCGGGTAGCGCGCGCCGGGTGGGCCAGTCCGATCCGGGCGCGGCGCGGGCCGGTGGGTCCGCCGCGACGCCACGACGACCGACGGTGGGAGACCGACCTACGGGGGTGGACAGATGGCTGAGCAGTTCCAGTCCGCGATCGAGTCCTCCATGGACAAGACCAACCTGATCCTGAAGGACATCGAGCAGGCGTACGGGTGGCCGAAGGAGCAACGCAACCAGTCGTACGCGGCGCTGCGTACCGTGCTGCACCTGTTGCGGGACCGGATGCCGGTGCAGGAGAGCGTGGAGTTCTCCGCCCAGTTGCCGGTCGTGGTGCGGGGCATCTACTTCGACGGCTGGCAGCCGCAGGACGTGCCGGTCAAACTCAACCGGGACGACTTCCTCTACGAGGTCCGTCAGGGCTTCCCGTACGACGTGCAGGGCGGCCCGGAGCGGGTGGTCCAGGTGGTGCTGGACACGCTGCGCCGGCACATCACGCAGGGCGAGTGGGACGACGTGAAGGACACCATGCCCAAGGATCTCGCCCGGATCATGCCCTGATCCGGGCGAACCGGCGCGGGCGGCTCGCGGCTGACCCGGCGACCGCCGCGCCGCCCGGGCCTACCAGAGGTCGAAGTGGAACACCTCGAACGAGGTGCCGTAGCGTACGCCCAGCCGGGTTCCGACCGGGCGCGCGCCGCCCTCCAGGAACTCCTCGGCGTCGAAGCCGCCGTCGCCCAACCCGGTCAGGTACGCCTCGTGCGCGAGCAGCGACGCCACCCCCTTGTCGAACGTCTCGGTGGTGTCCACCCCGTGCGCCGAGCGCGGCGACGAGGCCGCCCACACCTGCCGTACGCCGCCCCACGGCGCGACGTCGCCGGTCAGCTGTTCCGGGAAGATCCACCGGTTGCCGGCGTCGCGGACCGCGTCCAGGGTGGCCCGGCCCACCGCGATGTGGTCGGCCTGGTTGAGCGTGTCGGCGCCGTCCCAGGTCGCCCGGAAGTTGTTGGTGATCACGATCTCCGGCTGGTGCCGTCGGACCACCGCGGCCAGTTCCCGACGCAGCGGTACGCCGTACTCCAGCACCCCGTCGGGCAGGCCCAGGAACTCGACCGTGTCCACGCCCACCAGGGCCGCCGAGTCCCGCTGCTCCTGTTCGCGTACCGGCCGGGCCTGTGCCGGGGGCATGCCGTCGATGCCGGCCTCACCGCTGGTGACCAGGCAGTAGATCACCTGCTTGCCCTGCCCGGTCCAGCGGGCGATGGCGGCTGCGGCACCGAACTCCAGGTCGTCCGGGTGCGCCACGATCGCCAGGGCGCGCTGCCAGTCCTCGGTCACCGGCTCCAACGGCGCGGTCATCGGCTCCAGCGGCTCGGTCATCGGCACCTCCGTCTGCTTGCGTTCCGTCTGCTCGCCAGGGCGTCCATCCTGCCACTGGAGGTGCGCCGGCACCGGTGCGGTGAACTCGGTCATGCCGGACGGTTCGGGCGATTACGGTGAGGGTGCGGTGTGGTTAGAGATGATCGAGCGCGGGGTACCACCTCGCGGCACGACGCACCCCACCAACGCCGGCGGGGGCGGGTCCATCCGAGGGAGCACGATGCCACTCAACGACGATGACATGCAGACCACCAGCGGCGGCGGGCCGGAGGGCCCGGCCGACGGGGGTGCGACCCCGGGTCAGCACGACGGTGGTGCCGACGGCAGCGCGGAGGGTCCGGCCGACGGCGGCGCCACTCCGGGTCAGCACGACGGTGGTGCCGACGGCAGCGCGGAGGGTCCGGCCGACGGCGGCGCTACCCCGGGTCAGCAGGACGGTGGCGCCGACGGCGCCGCCCGGTAGCGGCTCGCCGTGACGCATATCGACCCGCCGGGCGGCCGCGGCCGCCCGGCGGTGCTGTCCCGGTGCGTCAGCGTGGAGCCGGCGAAGTTCGCCGCCGCCCACTGGGGACGCACCCCGCTGCTGTCCCGCGCCGACGAGCTGCCCAACTCCGCGGGCTTCACCGACCTGTTCAGCCCCGCCGACGCCGACGAGTTGCTCAGCCGGCGTGGCCTGCGTACACCGTTTCTCCGGGTGGCCCGGGACGGCGAGGTGCTGCCGGCGGCGCGGTACACCGGCGGCGGCGGTGCCGGCGCCGAGATCGGCGACCAGGTCCTCGACGAGAAGGTCCTGCAGCTGTACGCCGACGGCGCCACCCTGGTCCTGCAGGGACTGCACCGCAGCTGGCCGGCGTTGATCGACTTCACCGGTGAGCTGAGCCTGGCCGTGGGACAGCCGTTGCAGGTCAACGCCTACCTGACCCCGCCGGGCAGCCAGGGCTTCGCCACCCACTACGACACCCACGACGTCTTCGTGCTCCAGGTCGACGGTCGCAAGCACTGGCGCATCCACCCGCCGGTGCTGCCCGATCCGCTGGAACGCCAGCCGTGGGGTGGGCGGGCCGACGAGGTCGCCGCCACCGCGCAGGGCCCGGCCGCGCTGGACGTGGTGCTGCACCCGGGCGACGCGCTCTACCTGCCCCGGGGGTGGCTGCACAGTGCACAGGCGCAGGAGTCCAGCTCGCTGCACCTGACCGTCGGCGTGCGGGCCCTGACCCGGTACGCGCTGGTCGAGGAGTTGCTCGCGCTGGCCGCCGAGGACCAGCGGCTGCGGGCCAGCCTGCCGATGGGCACCGACCTGGCCGATCCCGACGCCGTCGAGCCGGAGCTGACCGAGACCGTCGAGGCGCTGCGGGACTGGCTGCTGCGGGCCGACCCGGGGGCGGTGGCCGCCCGGCTGCGGCAGCGGGCCTGGCCGGCGTCGCGCCCCGCACCGATCCGGCCCCTGGCGCAGGCCGCCGCGATCACCGCGCTGGACGTCGACAGCCGGGTCACCGTCCGGCCGGGCCTACGCTGGCAGCTCGCCGAACAGGGTGAGCGGATCGCCCTGCACCTGTTCGACCGCACCATCACCCTGCCTGCCTCCTGCGCGCCCGCCGTCCGGTCCCTGCTCACCGGCGCCGTCACCCGCGTCGGCGACCTCCCCGCCCTCGACACCGACGCCGACCGCCTCACCCTCACCCGCCGCCTCCTCCGCGAGGCCGCCCTCACCCCCACCCCGCCCGAACCCCGTTGATCATGAAGTTAGCGTGCGGTTTGATCTCGGAAAGCCCCGCTAACTTCATGATCAACGGGGAGGGTGTGGGGGCGGGGTCAGGGGAGGGGGAGGGTTAGGAGGAGGAGGGTGGTGGCGAGGCCGGCGGCCACCACGACGAGGACGGGGCGAGGGCTGAGCACGGCGTGACGGCGGTCGGCGATCAGGCGCGTCGGTATCAGGCCCAGCACCGGGCCGAGCAGCGTCACCACCAGCGCCAACACCGGCAGCCCGACGGCCAGGTCACCGTCGTTGCGCTCACCGAGGGCGCGGGCCCCGGCGCCCAGAGCGTACGCCAGCACCGCCCCGGCGACGCCGCACAACGCCAGCAGCGGGTTGACGTTGCCCGGCAGCTCGCCGGGTTGCCCGGTGCGGCGCAGCAGGTCCCGGACGGCCTCCAGCAGGGCGACCGGGTCGCCGGTGGCGTCCGGCGCGGGTGCCGGCGGTGCACCGGCCCGCCGCCCG
Source organism: Micromonospora sp. WMMD1082 (assembly GCF_029626175.1). Taxonomy (NCBI): domain Bacteria; kingdom Bacillati; phylum Actinomycetota; class Actinomycetes; order Micromonosporales; family Micromonosporaceae; genus Micromonospora; species Micromonospora sp. WMMD1082. The sequence goes on from NZ_JARUBM010000002.1 coordinate 5,728,304, forward strand.
CCGCCGCCCAGCCGGGCGTTCAGCTCCTGCACCAGCATCGCCACCTCCGCGTCCACCCGTTCCTGGGCCTCCCGCGCGGCGAGCACCTCCCGTTCGGCCCGGTTGACCTCGTCGGCGGACTCGGCCACCGCCCGGTCGGCGGCGGCGCACTGCTGCTCGTACCAGATCCGCGCCTCCTCGCGCTGCTCGTGCACCCGGGCGGTCAGCTCGGCGAGCCGCCGCAGCTGGGCCGCGTACGTCTCGCTGGTCACCGGTTCGTTCATCGTGACGGTCCATAGGGGATGATGGTCTGCCCGGTGCGGTGCACCGCCCGGTCGAAGAACAGCCCCCGCCACGGCCGGGGATACCAGTCCGGCCCGCCGCTGCCGGGGTACAACGACGAGCCCAGCTCCCCGCCGTGGGTGTCCAGTGCCACCCAGGCGCCGATCTGGTCGGTGCGGGCGCCCGTGCCACCGAGGTCGGCGCGCATCCGGGCCACCCCGCGCCACCAGGCCAGCACGTGCGTACGCCGTTCGGGGCCGTCGTGCAGGATCCGGCGCAGGTGCTCCAGCCCGCTCGCCTGCCCGACCCGCGCGCCGAGCGTTCCGGACGCCGCGTCGACGGCGAACAGCAGCAGGTAGTGCGGCGCCCCGGTGGCACCGGGTGCGCCCAGGCCGGTGGCCGTCTCGGCCATCAGCTCGGCCACGGTCTCCTCGTCGTACCAGGCGGCGTCGTCGGCCAGGTCCGCGTAGAGCGCCCGGGCCGCCGGGTCGGCATCCGGATCCAGGCAGGCGATGGAGAACCGGGCACCGCCGGGGCGGTGCTGCCGGGCCAGCGACCGGGCCGCCGCGTCCAGCACCGCGCACGCCTCGTCGACCCGGGTACCCAGCACGGCCAGGTTCCGCCCCGGCGCCCGGGGCAGCCGCAGCACCGCCGAGCGGGCCTGCACGTCGATGATCTCGCCGAGCAGCGCGACCGGGCTGCGTGGCGTGCCCAGCTCCGGCGCCCGCAGCGCCCGGAAGTCCGGCGCCTCGGTCAGCCGTGGGATCGCCTCGCCGTCGAAGAGACGTGCGGGCGCCGCCTCGGCCGGGCGCATCCGCCACAGCCGGTGCTGCAGGCCGCTCCAGGTCTCCCAGTCGCTGGCCGACGGGATCCGGGCCACCTGGTTCCCCTCGGTCAGGCCCGACTCGGCGTTGACCACCGCGTGGTGACGCGGCAGCGACTGGGCGGCGTCGTTGCGTTCGGCGAGGATCCGCAGCGCCTTCGGCAGCGCGATGCGGAGGGTGAACTGGGCCACCAGCGCGGGACGGCCCCACAGCGCCTCGATGCCGCGCACGTCCTGCGAGGCCAGCACCAGGTGGATGCCCTGCGAGCGACCCCGGCGGGCCAGGTCCTCCAGCAGGTCGGCCGCCTCCCGGGCCACCGCGTCCCGACCGGCCAGCAGCATCTGGAACTCGTCGACCACCGCGACGATCCGGGGCCAGTGCCCGCCCGGATCCACCGCGCGCAGCTCGGCCAGCTTGGTGACCTCGTGCTTCTTGGCCGCGTCGGCCCGCCGGCGCAGCTCCTCGGCCAGGAACCGCAGCAGCGCCAGGCCGAACTCCCGGTCGGTGTTCACGTTGATGCCGACCAGCCGCATGTGCGGCAGCCAGCTCGGGTCGCGCCGGCCCTGGGCGAACCGGGCGAAGGACACCCCCTCCTTGAAGTCCAGCAGGTAGAACTCCAGTTCGGCAGGGGAGTAGCGGGCGGCGAGGGCGCCGATCCAGGCGAAGATCAGGTTCGTCTTCCCGGTGCCGGACGGCCCGCCGATCAGCGCGTGCGGCGGGTAGTCGCCGAGGGTCAGCAGCACCGGCCGGCCCTGCGGTCCCTCGCCGATCGGCGCCGTCAGCCCGGTCGCCGAGTCCTCCCGCCACATCTGGTCGGCCGGGGGCAGCAGGTCGGTGAACGGGGTCGGCGCCGGGCCCGCACTGACCACGGAGGCGATGTCCCGGCAGGTCTCGGTGACCAGCGTGGCCGGCGGGGGCGGGTCGAGGCGTACCGGCAGGCCGCCGACGTGCGCACCGTCGGCGGCCACCACCACCCGGGTGACCGTCGGATCCTCGGGCAGCGGCACACCGCGCACGATCAGGTGTACGCCGCAGGCCGCTCCGGCGCGTACCACCCGGTCGAGTTGACCGCGCTCGTGCCGGGACAGCTCGTCCCCGCCGAGCAGCACCGCCACCCGCCACGGCTCCGGGCGGCGACCGGTGGCGGCGGCCAGCTCGCGCAGCGAGGCGTGCTCGCCGGCCAGGACGGTCTCGTTGATCCGGCGGATCTGCTCCACCAGGTCGTCCAGGAGCCGGCCCAGGCCACCCGGGCCGACGAAGGTGAGCAGCCCGGCCGTGCCCAGCGGGGCGAACCCGGCGAGCCCGCCACCCAGGCGGTCCGGGTCGTAGCCGACCAGCCGCACGTTGCCCGGCGCGGCCCGGCCCAGGCTGCGCAGCAGGAGCGCGGAGACCACCGCCGCGCAACCCTCCGCGTCCCCGTCGAGGGCCACGTGCCCGCCGTCGAGCAGCGCCACCAGCGCCGGTACCGGCTCGGTGCCGGCCAGCCGGACGGTGCCGATCCGCGTCGCACCCGGCGGTTCGGCCCGGTCGGCCGGGGTGGTCCGCCACGCCGGCCAGTCCGCCGAGGCCGCACCGGGCGCCTCGCGGACCGCGGCCTCGGCCGCCCGCCGCCCCAGGACCGCCAGCCGCGACGCGTGCCGGGAGTCGATCTCGGCAAGGCGGTGGTCGCGTTCGGCGCCCACCCGCTCGGGTACGCCGGCGGCGGCGCGACGCACGCGTACCGACCGCTCCCGCGCGGCGGCCAGCGCGACCTGGGCCGCCGCCGACCGGGCACGGGACGCGCCGAGCGCCTCGGCGAGCAGCTCCCGGACCCGGGTGACCAGCTGGCCACGCCGGTCAGCCATCGATCCCGCGCCCCGGCAGGCTGCCGCCGTTGGTGTTAGAAGGGGCGCCCTCTACCGCCTCCGGCGTTGGTAGCGGGCCCTTCCGTCCGCTGTCGGCGGGCAGGTCGCGACCGAGGCGGTCGAGCAGGACGCCGGTGAGCACCCCGGCGGTGACCGCCGGATCGGCGGCGTGCGGCCGTTGCTCGTCGTCGCCGCGCCGGGGTGGGGGCATCCGGCAGACCCGGGTGAGCAGGGTGTCCAGCACGGGTGCGGGCAGGCCGGGCAGCAGGTCCCGGACCCGGCCGTCCAGTTCCCGGTGCAGCCGGGCCAGGTCGTCGCCGCGCGGCGGATGGCCGAGCAGCTCGCCGGCGAGGTTGCGCAGCAGCGGCGGCGCCACGGCGGCCAGGCCCAGCCCGACGTCGGCGTGGGCGCCGCGCAGGTCGCGGTGCAGCCGGTCGCGGTCGCCGGCGCGGACCCCACGGACCACCCGGTGCAGCAGCTCCCGCGAGTCGGCTATCCGCTCGTCGGGTTCCCCGGCCGGACCTTCCCGCCCGCCGGTCAGCTCCGCCACCCGCACCGACCACCAGCGGCGTAACCGCACCTCGCCCGCCGGCTCCGGCGCGCCGGCCACCGGCTCGACCGCCCCCGGCGCGTCGTGCACCGGCCGGCGCTCCGGCTGCCCGGGGGCCGGTGGCGCGCCGTCGGGAGCCAGCCCGATCGCGGCAAGGTACGCGGTCAACTGCTCCTGGGCCACCCGCAGCGCGTACCCGGCGGTCTCGGCGTGCTCGGTGGCGGCGGAGAGCTCCGGCACGCCCATCGGATTGGCCGACTCCTGACGCACCCAGCGCAGCCGCTCACTGGCCAGCCCGAACTTCTCCAGCGCCTGCCCCAGCAGACCCAGCGGCAGCTCCTCGGCGGCGGCCCGGACCTGCGCGCCGACCTCCTCGACGATGGACACGCCCGCCCCTACAGCGTCGAGACGTACTGCTGGGCCTGCTCGACCGCGACGAGCGTCGCGGCGAGGCACTCCTCCAGCTCCTGGCTGGCCTGGGTCAGCGACGCCTGCGCCGCCTCGACTGTGGTGTGGCCACTGCCCTCCAGCGCCCCGGCGAGGGTCTGCTGCGCCTCGGCCAGCTTCTCGCCGGCGGCCTGCACGGCGCTCTGACCGTCACCGATCTGCTGGAGCGCGACATCGATGGCTGCCTTGAGCTCGGCGACGCTCGCCACGCGGGAACCTCCTGGGGGCGGGGAGGACTCCATTAGAGCCTATGCCGGTAGGGGACAGAACATGAGCCCTGTCAGTGTTCCTGCCCCGCTGACCGGTTGTCGACCACTGGCGTCCCGAGTCCGATTCGTGGGACCGGTGGGCGATCTGTCACCCACCGCCACCGTCGGTCAGCCACCGCGGGCCCCGCACCTCGGCGCCGAGCGCCGTGACCCGGCCGCGCAGCGCGCGGTCGGCGGTGACGACCACCCGGCGCCGGTTCCCGGCGTGCGCGACCAGCTCGACCATGGCGTCGTCGCCGGAACCGTCGGCGGCGACCACGCGTACCCCGTCGACCTCTGGCACGCCCCGGGCCGCGCCCTCCACCACCAGCACCACCTCGACGGGCGGCGGCAGGTCCGGCGGCAGGCCCCGCCCGCCCAGCGGGACCAGCGTGTCCCGCAGCCGGGCGGTCGCCCCGGCCCGGTCGCGCCACCAGCCGTTCGGGCGCGAACCGACCACGTTGGCAGCGTCCACGATGAGCAGCGGCGTCCCGTCCATCCGCACAGCCTGCCACCCGGTGAGGTGGACCGCCGGTCCGCGACACGCCCGCCGGCCCGGTCGGTGGGCGCGCGGCGGTGGCGTTTGTCCGGCCGAGGGCTGGGTAGCCCGTGCCGACCGTCTCGCGCCCGACCGCGGAGGACAGACATGATTGGACCCGGAGACTTCGGCTCCGACCCGTGGGACGAGTTCCTCGCGCGGTACTTCGGCCGGGGCGAGGGCGGACGGCGCCCGGCGCACCGGGTCGACATCACCCGGCTGATGACCGCCGACGCACGCGAGATGCTGGCCGATGCGGCACGCCGGGCCGCCCAGAAGCAGAGCAACGACCTGGACACCGACCACCTGCTCTGGGCGGCGTTGCAGCGCGAGCCGCTGCGTGACCTGGTCCGGCGGGCGGGCGCGGATCCGGACACCCTGGTCAACGCCCTGGGCGGGCGGGGCGACGGCGCCCCGCAGGGCGAGGTCCCGCCCAACCTGTCGCTGACCCCGGCGGCCAAGCGGGCGCTGCTCGACGCACACCAATTGTCCCGGGCGATGGGCGCGAACTACATCGGGCCCGAGCACATCCTGATGGCGCTGCCGCTGAACCCCGAGTCGCCGGCCGGCCGGATGCTCGCCGCCGGGCGCATCCAGCCGGAGTCGTTGCAGGCCGCCAACGCCGAGCGCGGACCGACCACCGGTCCCCGGCCGGACCGGGGCACGCCCACCCTCGACCAGTACGGCCAGGACCTCACCGACCTGGCCCGCAACGACCAGATCGACCCGGTGATCGGGCGGGCCGACGAGATCGAGCAGGCGGTGGAGGTCCTGTCCCGGCGGACCAAGAACAACCCGGTGCTGATCGGCGAGGCCGGCGTCGGCAAGACCGCGATCGTGGAGGGCCTGGCCGAGCGGATCTGCGACGGCGACGTGCCGCAGACGCTGCTCGGCAAGCGGGTGGTCCAGCTCGACCTGGCGGGGCTGGTCGCCGGCACCCGCTACCGGGGCGACTTCGAGGAACGGCTGAAGAAGGTGATCGACGAGATCCGGTCCCACCGGGAGGAGCTGATCATATTCCTGGACGAGATCCACACCCTGGTCGGCGCGGGCGGTGCGGGCAGTGAGGGCGGCATGGACGCGTCCAACATGCTCAAGCCGGCGCTGGCCCGCGGCGAGCTGCGGGTGATCGGCGCGACCACGCTGGACGAGTACCGCCGCAGCATCGAGAAGGACGCCGCGCTGGCCCGGCGCTTCCAGCCGGTGTTCGTGCCCGAGCCCACCGTCGAGGACACCGTGGCCATCCTGCGTGGCCTGCGGGACCGCTACGAGGCCCACCATCAGGTGCGCTTCACCGACGAGGCGTTGGTGACCGCCACCGAGCTGTCCGACCGGTACGTCACCGACCGCTTCCTGCCGGACAAGGCGATCGACCTGATCGACCAGGCCGGCGCCCGGGTGCGGCTGCGTACCCGCACCCCGGACGCCGACGTGCGGGACCTGGAACAGCAGCTCGACGACGTGCGCCGGGACAAGGAGCAGGCGGTCGCCGACGAGCAGTACGAACGCGCCTCCGCGCTGCGCGACCGGGTCTCCGAACTGGAGCGGCAGGTGAAGCGGGCCCGGGGCGACGACGGCGGGGGCAACCACGTGCCGGAGGTGGGACCGGAGGAGATCGCCGAGGTGGTCTCCCGGGCCACCGGCATCCCGGCCAGCCAGCTCACCGAGGAGGAACGGGACCGGCTGCTGCGGTTGGAGGGCCAGCTGCACGAGAAGGTCGTCGGGCAGGACGACGCGGTCACCGCGGTCGCCGAGGCGGTCCGCCGCTCCCGTACCGGGCTGGCCGACCCCAACCGGCCGATGGGCAGCTTCCTCTTTCTCGGCCCGACCGGGGTCGGCAAGACCGAGCTGGGCCGGGCCCTGGCCGAGGCGCTGTTCGGCGAGTCGGACCGGATGGTCCGGGTGGACATGAGCGAGTTCCAGGAGCGGCACACGGTCAGCCGGCTGGTCGGCGCGCCGCCGGGCTACGTCGGGTACGAGGAGGCCGGCCAGCTCACCGAGGCGGTCCGCCGCCGGCCGTACGCGGTGGTGCTGCTCGACGAGATCGAGAAGGCCCACCCCGACGTGTTCAACATCCTGTTGCAGGTGCTCGACGACGGGCGGCTGACCGACAGTCAGGGCCGCACCGTCAACTTCAAGAACACCGTCCTGATCATGACGAGCAACCTGGGTTCCGAGCTGATCACCGGCGCCCAGCGCGCGGTCGGCTTCGGCGCCGGCGAGCCCGGTAGCGCGCAGGAGAGCGACGAGCTGCGGGAGCGGCTGATGCGCCGGTTGCAGGAGAACTTCCGCCCGGAGTTCCTCAACCGCATCGACGAGGTGATCATCTTCCGCCGGTTGGAGGCCGAGCAGCTGCGCCAGATAACGGAGCTGCTGCTGGAGGAGACCCGTCGCCGGCTGCACGCGCAGGACATCGAGGTGGACTTCACCACCGCCGGCATCGACTGGCTCGCCGAGCACGGCTACCAGCCGGAGTTCGGCGCCCGGCCACTGCGCCGGGTCATCCAGCGGGAGGTGGACAACCACCTGTCCCGGATGCTGCTGGAGCAGGAGGTGTCGCCCGGCCAACGGGTCACCGTCGACGCCCGGGACGGTCGGCTCACCTTCGACGTGGCCGCCGGGCGCGGTCACGCCAGGGCGACCACCTCGCATCCCCGCTGACCTGAGGGGTACAGATGACCGAACCGGAGGAGACCCGGGACGACGACGACCGCACCGACCCGATCGTGGCCCCGCCGACGGCGAACCCCTCCCGGGTCCAGGTGCCGGCGGAGGGACTGGTCGGGCAGACCGACGAGGGGCATCCGGAGACACCCGGTACGCCCCCCGGAGAGGAGGGCTGATGGTACGCGAGCAGCGACTCGACCCCGAGGTGGAAGTGCTGTGGGACGACTTCCACGCCGAGGTCAACGTGCCGTCCGAGCAGCTGCGGCAGTGGCTGCTGACCCGTGGCTCCGGCGAGGAGGCGTTCGGCCCGAATCCGGACCTGGACCTGCCGGAACCGGGTCGGCAGATCCTCGCCGTGCTGCGCAAGCGCAAGGTCGACCTGACGCCCGAGGACGTCGAGGTGATGCGGGACGCGGTCGAGCGGATCCGGTCGCTGACGGCGGCGAAGCCCGGCCGGGGCAACGCCGACGACGAGTGGCGGCACCGCCTGCTCGACCTCGGTCACGACGTGCTCGTCGAGCGGTGACGTCCGCGGGTACCCCCGGCGCCGCCCACCGCGCCGGGGGTACCCGCACGTCCACCCCCGACTACTCGGACTCCAGGCTGGCGATGGCCAGCCCGGCGGCGTCCGCGGCGGCCTGCCGGTCGGCCCGGGTCTGCTCCTCGCGGGTGAGCAGGGCGGCGTACTCGGCCAGGATGGCCGGGTCGGGCACCTCCGGCAACCGGCGCAGGAACGCCTCGACTTCCCGGACGGCGGTGGTGTGCGCGGCGGCCGCCCGACGGAGTACCTCACGGTCGTCGGCGGCGGGATAGAGGTCGGTCATACCGGCCGCTTACCCGCGCTCAGGCCGTTCGCACCCGGTGGGCGGCCACCACCGGTGCCGGTCGCCGAACGCCGAACGCCGGGTTGCGCAGCAGCCAGGCCAGGTACGCCGGGTGCGGTGCGAGGGCGTCGGTGTACGCCACCAGCGCCGTCTCCAGCACCAGGTCGGCCGTCCGGCCGGCGGCCGATTCCGGATGCCAGCCCAGCATCAGCCGCCAGCGCAGCGGCGTGCCGGTCAGCCGGCGGGTCACCAGACCGGCGACCGGGCGGAACGTGGCCTGGCACAGGGCGACCGCTTCGCCGGCGTCCACCAGGTCGATGCAGCTGCGCACGTCGGCCTCGTACACCTTGCGGGGGGTGAAGCCGGAGCGCGCGCAGGCGGCGGCGAAGCAGTCACCGAAGCAGCCGTCCCCCGGCGCCGCCACCCACTGCTCGTGCCGCAGGTCGGTCAGGTCCACCTCGTCCCGCGCGGCCAGCGGGTGGGTCTCCGGCAGCAGCACCATCACCGGGTCGACGGCGACCTCCCGCCAGCTCAGCCCGTAGTCCGCCGACGGCGTCGAGTCGCCGCAGACCCCGGTCAGCGCGTAGTCCAGCCGCCCGCCGGCGACCAGCTGGGCCAGCTCGTCGACCGACCAGGAGGCGTGCGTGCTGATCTGCGCCTGCGGCTGCTCGGCGGCGAGCCGGTGCACGAGCCGACCCAGGATCGGGCTGTTGACCCCGCCGAACCGGTACCGGCGGGGGGCGTCGCCCGCGCCGGCCAGCCGGGCCGCCTCGTCCTGTAGCCCCTTCATCGCCGGCAGCAGCACCCGCGCCCGGGCGAGCACCAGCTCGCCGAGGACGGTGGGTCGGGCACCGCGCCGGTCCCGTTCGAACAGCGGCCCGCCGAGGGTGCGTTCGATGCGCTGGAGCTGGGCGGTCAGCGCCGGCTGGGCCAGGCCGAGCGTCGAGGCCGCCTTGGTCACGCTCCCCGTCTCCGCGATGGCGCAGACCACCCTCAGGTGGCGCAACTCCAGATTCATAGCGTGACGGTAGGGCCACGGAGCGGCCGGCGGTAGTGCCCGGACGGATCAACGAGCATGAACATGTAGCGGGTCGGTCAGCGAGGTGGCGGCTCGGTCAGCTCGCCCAGCTGCGTGTGCCGGCCGGCGAGGACGTCCCGCACCTTGTCGACCACGCCCACCGCCGGCTCGACGATCCGGTTCCACGGCGGGGTGTGCGGGGCCGCCGGGTGCGGGCGGGTCGGCGCGGCCTCCTCGGCGATCTCCAGCCGGTTGCCGAGCCGGATCAGCTCCTCCTCGGTGGCGGCGTCGCACAGCCGCTGCACCAACGGGTCGACCGCCGTGGCGTGCGCCTCGAGCCGGGCCGCGACCTCGGCGAGGCCGTCGTCGGTCAACCCCTGCAGGGCCCGCAGCAGCGCCACGTCGCCGGCCACCGCCTCGTCGACCAGCGGGCCGGCGCCGGAGACGGCGTGGCGGACGGCGGGCAGGAGGTACTGCTCCTCGGCGGAGAGGTGCCGCGACAGCGCGGCGACCAGGACGTCCCGGCCGTGCTCCGGATCCGGCCCGGGCGCGATCAGCCGCCGGGTCAGCTCCAGCAGCTGCCGGTGCTCCTCGGCGATCAGGTCGGCGATGCTGCGCCCGCCGGGCCGGTAGCCGTCGGCGGGAGTGGGCGGCAGCGGCGGCAGATGGACGGACATGGTGCCCTCCTCGGCTGGCGGACGGCGCGGCGACATGGCATCGGATCGGGCGCGGCAGTACCCGCACCCGCCCGAACCGAAACTCTAGGCTGATATGAAGGCACGATGACGAGCGACGCCCACTCCGCCTTCCCCGCACCGACCGACGAGGTCGTCGAGCTGTGCCGGGATCTGCTGCGCATCGATACCACGAACACCGGCGACAACGCCACCAGCGCCGGGGAACGCGGCGCCGCCGAGTACGTCGCGGAGAAACTCGCCGACGTCGGCATCGCACCGGTGATCCACGAGTCCGCGCCCGGCCGGGCCAACGTGATCGCCCGGATCCCGGGCACCGACCCCGGACGGGGCGCGCTGCTGGTGCACGGGCACCTGGACGTCGTGCCCGCCGACGCCGACGAGTGGTCGGTGCACCCGTTCTCCGGCGAACTGCGCGACGGCTACCTGTGGGGCCGGGGCGCCATCGACATGAAGGACTTCGACGCGATGGTCCTGGCGGTGGTGCGGCACTGGCAGCGTACGGGGGTGCGCCCGCCGCGGGACATCGTGCTCGCGTACACCGCCGACGAGGAGGCGGGCAGCGAATACGGCGCGCACTTCCTGGCCACCCGGCACCGGGAGCTCTTCGACGGCTGCACCGAGGGCATCGGCGAGGTCGGTGGCTTCTCCTACACGGTGGACGAGTCGCGGCGGCTGTACCTGATCGAGACCGCGCAGAAGGGCATCGACTGGCTGCGGCTGCACGCCCGGGGCCGGCCCGGGCACGGCTCGATGCTGCACGACGACAACGCGGTCACGGCGGTGGCCGAGGCGGTGGCCCGGATCGGCCGGCACCGCTTCCCGGTGGTGGTCACCGACACCGTGCGCGCGTTCCTCGAGGAGGTCTCCGAGGTGCTCGGCATCGAGCTGGATCCGGAGGACCCGGAGACCGCCATCGCCAAGCTCGGCCCGATCGCCAACATCATCGGCGCCACCATCCGCAACACCGCCAACCCGACCCGCCTCGCCGCCGGCTACAAGGACAACGTCATCCCCGGCCGGGCCAGCGCCACCATCGACTGCCGCAGCCTGCCCGGGCAGTCGGAGCTGTTGGAGCGGCAGCTGCGCGAGCTGGTCGGCCCGGACATCGCCATCGAGTACGTGCAGCGGCAACCGGCGCTGGAGACCACCTTCGACGGTGATCTCGTCGCGGCGATGTCCGCCGCGCTGCGGGCCGAGGACCCGGGGGCGCGGCCGGTGCCGTACATGCTCTCCGGCGGCACCGACGCCAAGGCGTTCTCCCAGTTGGGCATCCGTTGCTTCGGGTTCGCGCCGCTGCGGCTGCCGGCCGACCTGAACTTCTCGGCGTTGTTCCACGGCATCGACGAGCGGGTTCCGGTGGACGGACTACAGTTCGGCGTGCGGGTTCTCGACCGGTTCCTGCGTACCTGCTAGCCAGCGTCCGGCTCGGACGCGACATCCTGGATTCTTCGTGAAGGGGACGCCTCACATGACCGACCAGCACGGTGAGCTGGACGCCGCCCTCGAGCGCGTGATCGAAGCGGCCCGCCACCACCTGGCCGCCGTCCGCGCCGCGCAGGGCCGGATCGACGACGACGACGTCTGGCAGGCGTACGTCGCGCTGAACAACGCGTCGTTCGCCTACGACGAGCAACTCATGGACGCCTTCGGCGAGGTCACCCCGTGGGATGTCGATTCGATCGACCCCGACGAGGCCGACCAGCGCTTCGCCGGTGCCGAGGCGGGCGAGTCGACCGACCCGTACCCGCAGGTGATCTCGGTACGCCAGCGGCGCGACTACCGCGTGCCCAGCGTCTCGGCGCTGATCCGGATCGCCGAGGCGGCCCGCCGCGAGGGCGTACCGGGCGACGAGGAGGTGCCGCCGGTGGAGGGTGTCGGCGAGGCGGTGCTCGAGCTGCTGCAGAGCGGCGACGGCTCGCTCGGCGCGCTCGACGTGCCGGAGCTGGATCCCCTCGACGGTGTGGTGATGGTCAGCGAGGTCGGTGCCTCGGTCGACCTGGAGTCGTTCGAGGACGACGACCCGGTGGGTCCGTTCCAGCCGGCGGCCGACGACCGGCTGGTCGGCCGCCTCGACGAGCACCCGTTCCTGGAGCTCGACGACGAGCACGACCACGCGCACTGACCGCGCGCGTGCTGTCGAGCTGAGAGCGCGGACGGCTCAGCTCGACAGCGCGGGCGAGGGGCACCGGCACCCCGCCCACCACCGGCCGCCGTTCAGTACGACAGGCCCGGCTGCGGCTGGCTGACCCGGCGGCGGCGCAGCACCACCTGGCGCGTGCCGTCGCGGAACAGCCGCACCCGGGCCAGCTCCCATCCGGAGAACTCCGCCTGGATCGCCAGCTGCGCCGCGGCGGTCAACCGGTCGACGTTCGGCGGCAACCGCAGCGGCGCGTATTCGTAGTCCATGGGGCCTATGCTGCCCAGCTCGACCCCTCGGGCGCCACCCTCCACCGGGTGATGCTCAGCCGTCCCGCTCGGGGTAGCCGACCTCCAGCGCGGACACGTCGTCCAACGCCGTGGTGATCTCCGCGGGCAGGGTCATCCGCTCCACCTGGAGCGCGCCGAGCAGCTGCCCGGAGGTGCGCGCGCCGAGGATCGGCGCGGTCACCCCCGGCCGGTCCCGGATCCAGGCCAGCGCCACCTCCAGCGGGGAGACGCCGAGGCCGCCGGCGGCGGTCGCCACCGCCTCCACGATGCTGGAGCAGCGCGGCTCCAGATAGGTGGCGACAAACCGCTCGAAATGCGGCGATACCGCCCGGGAGTCCGCCGGCCTGCCGTGCCGGTACTTGCCGGTCAGCACCCCACGGCCCAGCGGCGACCAGGGCAGCACGCCCAACCCGAGCGCCTCGCTGGCGGGCAGCACCTCCCGCTCCACCCCGCGCTCCAGCAACGAGTACTCCACCTGCGTGGCGACCACCGGTGACCGCCCCGGCCAGGCCGCCTGCCAGGCCGCCGCCCGGGCGGTCTGCCAACCGGAGAAGTTCGACACGCCGACGTAGCGCACCCGACCGCTGGCCACCGCGTGATCCAGCGCGGCCAGGGTCTCCTCCAGCGGGGTCTGCGGGTCGTAGCCGTGCACCTGGAACAGGTCGACGTGGTCGGTGCCCAGGCGGCGCAGCGAGGCGTCCAGCGTCCGCAGCAGGTGCCCCCGGGATCCGTCCCGGCGCCGGCCGTCACCCGGCCGCAGCCCCGCCTTCGTCGCGATCAGCAGGTCGTCGCGGGGCACCAGGGTGCCCAGCAGCGAGCCGATCACCGACTCGGCGTCGCCGTCGCCGTACACGTCGGCGGTGTCGATCAGGTTGCCGCCGGCGTCGAGATAGCTCTTCAGTTGCGCGGCCGCGTCGTCGGCGTCGGTGTCCCGGCCCCACGTCATGGTGCCGAGCGCGAGCCGGGAAACCGCCAGCCCGCTTCGGCCGAGCGGTCGCTGCTGCATGGGGTGAACCTTATTTCGAACAGGGCCGGACCGATATCCTCGCTCCCGTCAAGTCTGCCCGTCGGGCCCCGGACCGGCGACTCGGGTGAGCCGGTGATCGTCCCCGCCGCCGGCATTGCGTAACCTGATGCGACTGCGGATGGGGGAGGACTCTGTGCGACTCGGGCTAAGCCTCGGATACCAGACAGCGTGGAGCACGCCGGCCGACCACCTGGCCCTGGCTCAGGAGGCGGACCGGCTCGGCTACTCGGTGGTGTGGGCGGCGGAGGCGTACGGTTCCGACTCGCCGAGCATGCTCGCCTGGATGGCCGGCCAGACCGAGCGGATCGACATCGGCAGCGCGGTGATGCAGATCCCCGCCCGGACCCCCGCGATGACCGCGATGACCGCGGCCACCATCGACGCGCTCTCCGGCGGCCGGTTCCGGCTCGGCCTGGGCGTCTCCGGCCCGCAGGTCTCCGAGGGCTGGCACGGGGTGCGGTTCGGCAAGCCCCTGGCGCGCACCCGGGAGTACGTGGACATCGTGAAGCTGGCGGTGGCCCGCAAGGAGGTCGCCTACGACGGCGAGTTCTACCGGCTGCCGCTGCCCGACGGCCCCGGCAAGGCGCTGCGGCTGGGCTTCCACCCACCGCGCGACCACATCCCGATCTACCTGGCCGCGGTGGGCCCGAAGAACCTGGAGCTGGCCGGCGAGATCGCCGACGGCTGGCTGGCCGTCTTCTACGCCCCCGAGTTCGCCCAGGAACAGCTCTCGGCGGTACGCGCCGGGCGGGCCCGGGCCGGCAGGGAACTGACCGGCTTCGACGTGGTGCCGTCCGTGCCCGTCGTGGTGGGCGACGACCTGAACTCCTGCGCGGAGCTGGTCCGCTGGTACGCGGCCCTGTACGTCGGCGGGATGGGCAGCCGCCAGCAGAACTTCTACAACCAGCTGGCCACCCGGATGGGCTACGGCGACGCCGCCCGTGAGGTGCAGGAGCTCTACCTGGCCAAGCGGCAGCGCGACGCCGCCGCCGCGGTGCCGATGGAGTTCATCGACCGGACCTCGCTGATCGGCCCCAAGGAGCGCATCGCCGATCGGATGCGCGAGTACGCCGAGGCCGGCGTCACCACCCTCTCGGTGACCCTCTTCGCCGCCGACCGCGACACCGGCGTGCAGACCCTGCGCACCGTCGCCGAGGCGCTGGATCTCTCGGGAGTCGGGGAGTGACCTGGGTCGAAGCCATCGTCCTGGGCATCGTCCAGGGCCTGACCGAGTTCCTCCCGGTCAGCTCGTCGGGGCATCTGCGGATCACCTCGGCGATCTTCTTCGAACGTGACGCCGGGGCGTCCTTCACCGCGGTCACCCAGCTGGGCACCGAGGCGGCCGTCCTGCTCTACTTCGCCAAGGACATCTGGCGCATCGGCCGCACCTGGGTCCTCGGGATCTGGGACCGGTCGGTCCGCACCAGCCTCGACTACCGCATGGGCTGGTATGTGATCATCGGCTCGATCCCGATCGGCCTCTTCGGCTTCCTGTTCAAGGACCAGATCCGGGAGACCGCCCGCAACCTGTGGGTGGTGGCCACCACGCTGATCGTGTTCGCCTTCGTGCTCGCGTTCGCCGAGTTCTGGGGCCGACAGACCCGGACCCTGCGGGACTTCCGGATGCGCGACGGCGTGGTGATGGGCTTCGCCCAGGCGCTGGCGCTCATCCCCGGCGTGTCCCGTTCCGGGGCCACCCTCAGCTTCGGCCTGTTCCTGAACCTCACCCGGGAGACGGCGGCCCGCTACTCGTTCCTGCTGGCCATCCCCGCGGTGGTGATGTCCGGCGTGTTCAGCCTGGGCGACGTCTTCGCGCCGGCGGCGCCCGGCACCTCGGTACCCACCGTCGCGCAGATGGTCGTCGCCACCCTCATCGCGTTCGGCATCGGCTACGCGGCCATCGCCTGGCTGTTGCGCTATGTGGCGCACCACACCCTGTACGTCTTCGTGCTCTACCGGGTCGCGGTCGGCACTCTCGTCCTCGCCCTCCTGCTCACCGGCACCATCAGCGCCACCTGAGGTGTCGGCAGGGCGGGACGGGCCGAGGGCCTAGGGTGGTGCGGGTGGCGACACTTCTGCTCCTGCGGCACGGCCGCACCACCGCCAACGCCGACGGCGGCCTCGCCGGGCGGCAGCCGGTCGAGCTGGACGAGACCGGCCGGGCCCAGGCCACCGCCGTCGGTGAGCGGCTGCGGGCGGTGCCGCTGGCGGCCGTGGTGACCAGCCCGCTGATCCGCTGCCGGCAGACCCTGGAGCTGGCGCTGCCCCAGAGCGCGCCGGTGCCGGACGAGGGGTTGATCGAGTGCGGGTACGGCAGCTGGGAGGGGCAGCCGCTGAAGAAGCTGGCCAAGGAGCCGCTCTGGCCGGTGGTGCAGCAGCATCCCAGCGCGGCGGTCTTCCCGCAGGGGGAGGCGATGGCGCAGATGGCCACCCGGGCGGTCGCGGCGGTACGCGGCTGGGACGCCCGGCTGAGCGCCGAGCACGGCCCCGAGGCGGTCTGGCTGGCGTGCAGCCACGGCGATGTGATCAAGGCGATCGTGGCGGACGCGCTCGGCGTACACCTGGATCTCTTCCAACGGATCGTGGTGGACCCGGCGTCGGTGACCGTGATCCGCTACACCCCCCTGCGCCCGTTCCTGGTCCGCCTCAACGACGTCGGCGGTGACCTCGCCGGTGTGGCGCCGCCGCCGCGCCGACGGCGTCGGCGGGCCAGCCGGTCGGCGGACTCGGACGCCGCGGTCGGCGGTGGCGCGGGGGCGTCCCGGTGAGCGGCGCGATTCGGGTCGGTGGGGTGCACGGTGCCTGGGGCCGCCGGATAGGGTCGTGGGTATGACCCACCAGGTGCACGCCTTCGAGCCGCCGGAGCGGTTCGTCGCCGGGACCGTCGGGCCGCCGGGGGAGCGCACGTTCTTCCTCCAGGCGCGCGGCGGCGGCCGGCTGGTCAGCGTCGCACTGGAGAAGGTGCAGGTCTCCCTGCTCGCCGAGAAGCTGGAGGAGCTGCTCACCGAGGCGCAGCGCCGGTTCGGCGTGGAGCTGCCCGAGGCCCCCGCCTCGGTCGGTGACAACGACCCGCTGGAGACGCCGGTCGACGAGGAGTTCCGGGTCGGCACGCTGGGCCTGGCCTTCGACGCCGACACCGCGACCGTGGTGATCGAGGCGATCGCGGTCGGCGAGGCGGAGACCGAGATCGAGCTCGGCGAGTCGGAGGAGGAGCCCGACGACGTCGACGAGCCCGACGAGGATCTCGACCGACTCCGGGTCCGACTGACCCCCGAGGCGACGCGTGAGTTCATCGAGCGGGCCCGGCGGGTGGTCAACGCCGGCCGGCCGCCCTGCCCGCTCTGCGGCCAGCCGCTCGACCCGGCCGGCCACCTCTGCCCGCGGAACAACGGCTACCACCGGTGACCTCGTCCGGCCTGGCACCTCGCAAGGACGGGGGTGCCGCGCTGCGTCTGTTGCGCGACGGTGAGCTGGCCGTCGAGGGTCGGCTGGTGGACGCCTCGAACACGACCCTGCGTGGCGTGCTGACGCTGGGCGGGGCCTCGGCGCGGTGCGTCTACAAGCCGGTGCGCGGTGAGCGGCCGTTGTGGGACTTCCCGGACGGCACGCTGGCCGGCCGCGAGGTCGCCGCCTACCTGGTCTCCGTGGCCACCGGCTGGGACCTGGTGCCGCCGACGGTGCTGCGCGACGGCCCGTTCGGCCCGGGCTCGTGCCAGCTGTGGATCGACGAGCCGGCCGACGCCGCACCGCTGGTCGAGTTCGTGCCGGCCGACGCCGTACCGCCCCGGTGGTTTCCGGTCGCGGCGGCCCGCGACGACGACGGCACCCCGTACGCCCTGGCGCACGCCGACGACCCGCGGCTGGCCCGGCTCGCGGTGCTCGACGCGGTGATCAACAACGCGGACCGCAAGGGCGGCCACGTCCTGCTCGGCCCGGACGACCGGATCCACGGTGTCGACCACGGGGTGAGCTTCCACGTGGAGGAGAAGCTGCGGACGGTCCTGTGGGGTTGGGCCGGACGGCGGCTGCCGGCGGACGCGCTCGACGCGCTCGGCCGCCTGGCCGGCCAGGTCACAGGCCCGCTCGGCGAGGAACTGGCCGAGCACCTGACCCTCGGCGAGATCGCCGAACTGGCGGCCCGGATCGACCGGCTGTGCGAGCGGGGCCGGTTCCCGCAGCCCTCCCCGGACTGGCCGGCGATCCCGTGGCCGCCGATCTGAGCGTGTCGCGTTGATCACTCTCGGGCCGGGGCGACGCCGCGCGGCGGCTGGCTAGGCTGACGGTCATGGACTCTTGGGTGGGGCACGAGGTGCCGCGGCTGCCGGGCAGGGGCGCGCCGCTGAGGTTGTTCGACTCGGCGCGCCAGGGCGTGCACCCGACCGATCCGGATGGTCCGGCCACCATGTACGTCTGCGGCATCACCCCGTACGACGCCACCCACCTCGGGCACGCCGCCACCATGATCGCCTTCGACCTGGTGCAGCGGATGTGGCGCGACGCGGGCCACGAGGTCCGGTACGTGCAGAACGTCACCGACATCGACGACCCGCTGCTGGAACGGGCCGCGCGCGACCGGGAGGACTGGAAGGTCCTGGCGATGCGGGAGACGGCACTGTTCCGCGAGGACATGGAGGCGCTGCGGATCATCCCACCGGCACACTACGTCGGCGCCGTCGAGTCGATCCCGGACATCGTCGAGAAGGTGCTGGTGCTGCTCAAGGACGGTGCCGCGTACCGCCTGGAGGACGGGACGGGCGACGTCTACTTCGACATCTCGGCCGCGCCGCGGTTCGGCTACGAGTCCCAGCTCCCGCGTGCCCGGATGCGGGAGCTCTCCGCCGAGCGCGGTGGCGACCCGGACCGGGCCGGCAAGCGCGACCCGTTGGATCCGCTGCTGTGGCGCGGCGCCCGGGACGGCGAACCGTCCTGGCCCGGTGGTGACCTCGGGCCGGGTCGGCCGGGGTGGCACATCGAGTGCGCGGTGATCGCCCTCGGTCTGCTCGGCGCCACCGTCGACGTGCAGGGCGGCGGCAACGACCTGCTCTTCCCGCACCACGAGTGCTCCGCCGCGCACGTGGAGCGGCTGACCGGCGTGGCGCCGTTCGCCGGCCACTACGTGCACGCCGGCATGATCGGGCTGGACGGCGAGAAGATGTCCAAGTCCCGTGGCAACCTGGTCTTCGTCTCCCGGCTGCGCGCCGACAAGGTGGACCCGATGGCGGTCCGGTT
Organism: Micromonospora sp. WMMD1082; assembly: GCF_029626175.1. Taxonomy (NCBI): domain Bacteria; kingdom Bacillati; phylum Actinomycetota; class Actinomycetes; order Micromonosporales; family Micromonosporaceae; genus Micromonospora; species Micromonospora sp. WMMD1082. The sequence continues at coordinate 5,746,906 of NZ_JARUBM010000002.1, forward strand.
GGCGCTGCTCTCCGGGCACTACCGCGCCGACCGGTCGTGGACCGACGACCTGCTGGTCACCGCGGAGCAGCGGCTGGACCGCTGGCGCCGGGCCGCCGCCGCGCCCGCCGGGCCGTCCGGGGAGGCGTTCCTGGCCGGCGTACGCGAGCGCCTCGCCGACGACCTGGACTCGCCCGGTGCCCTGCGGCTGGCCGACGAGTGGGCCGAGCGCACCCTCGCCGGCACCGCCGACGACCCCACCGCCCCACCCCTCTTCGCCACCACCCTGGACGCCCTCCTAGGCATCACCCTCTAACCTCCCCGCCCCGGCCAGTCAGCCGAGGATCAGGCCGGGGTCGGGGGTGGGGGGCTGGGTGGGGGCGGGGATGGGGTACTCCTCGGTGAGGGTGGTGACCGGGCCGGGCCAGGTGGCCTGGGCGACCTCGATGGGTTTGCGGTGCGGGTCGTACGCCACGTGCAGCAGGTGCAGCACCGGCGTGTCCGGCCGGATCTGGAGCGTCTCCGACTCCTCGCGGCTGGGTTGGCGGGCGGTGATGGTGTCGGTGGCGGTGGCGTACCGTCGCCCGGTGGCCTCCTCGGCCTCCTGGTAGAGCGGGCGGCCGAACGCCTCGGCCCGCTCCAGCGAGGTGCCGGCGGTGTCGGCGGGCAGGAACCAGGAGGCGCCCACCTCCACCGGCGAGTCCTCGGTGCGGACCAGATGACGGCGGCAGAGCAGCTCGGTGCCGTCGGGTACGCCGAACGCGTCGGCCACCTCGGGCGGCGCGGGGGAGCGGCCGACGGAGACGAGCTGCTGCCGGTACCGGGCCGCCAGGTCGGTGTGGTAGCCGCGGAAGCCGCCGTAGCGCCCCCGGGAGAGCCGGTTGAGCCGCCGCCGGGTGCCGCGTACGTACGTACCGGAGCCGGGCTTGGTGATCAGGACTCCCTCGACCCGCAGCTGGTCGACGGCGCGCTGCACGGTCTGCTTCGCCACGCCGAACATCTCGGCGATGGCCGGGATGGACGGCAGCCGCTCGCCCGGCGCCCAGTCGCCGCGCCGGACCTGGGCCCTCAGCTGCGCGGCGATCTGCCGGTGCGGGAACTCCGCCGCGCCCGGGTTGACCTGCATCCCCAACCTCCTCATCTCAGCTAGGTTCCTAGGATGCCGTACGCGGGGTGCGCGGCGCCACCCCGACACACATCGAGGCCCGCACGCACCGAGGCCCCGGGCGGTGCTGCCCGGGGCCTCTCTGGTTGACGTGGGGGAGGGTGTTACCAGGAACCGGCGGTCGGGCCGGCGGACCCGCCCCGGCGGCGGAGGTACTTCTCGAACTCCTGGGCGATCTCGTCCCCGGTCAACGGGGTGATCCCGGCGTCGCCGACGCGTTCCTCCAGCTCGCGGACGTACTCGCCCAGCTCGGCGTCCTGCTCGGCGGCGCTGCGGACCCGCTGCTCCCACTCGGCCGCCTCCTCGGCCAGGTCGGCCATGGGCACCGGCAGGTCGAGCACCTCCTCGACCCGGTGCAGCAGGGCGAGGGTCGCCTTCGGGCAGGGCGGGTTGTTGGCGTAGTGCGGGACGTGCACCCAGAAGGAGACGGCGTCGACCTCGGCGCGGGTGCAGGCGTCGTGCAGCACACCGACGATGCCGGTCGGCCCGTCGTAGCGGGTCGGGGTGAGCTGGTAGCGGCGCGCGGCGTCGGCGTCGGAGGCGCTGCCGCTGATCGGCAGCGGCCGAGTGTACGGCACGTCGGCGAGCAACGCGCCGAGCAGGACCACCCGCTCGACCTCCAGGCTGTGGCAGATCTCGAGCACCTGCTCACAGAAGGTACGCCAGCGCATGCTCGGCTCGATGCCGCGAATCAGCACCACGTCCCGCTCGGTGCCGGCGGGACTGGCGACGGTGAACCGGGTCGTGGGCCACTCCACCCGCCGGGTGGCGCCGTCGGACATGGCGATGGTGGGCCGGCTGACCTGGAAGTCGTAGAAGTCCTCCGGGTCCAACTCGGTGATGGGACGGGCCTCCCACACCTGTTCCAGGTGCTCGACGGCCGCGGTCGAGGCGTCGGCCGCGTCGTTCCACCCCTCGAAGGCGGCGATGGCCACCGGAGACCGCAGCACCGGCAGCCCGTCGAACTCGGTCACGCCGTCACCTCCTGCTCGTCACCGGCGGCACGGGGCCCGGCCCCGGTCGGCCGCCCGCGGTGCATGGTGGTGTCGCTGTAGTCCTTCACGTCAGCCAGCCTACGTGCCGCGCCGGGACGCGGCCCGTCGGCCGCGCCGGATAGGCCCGACGCCCCGCCCGATGTGTCCCACTGGCGCGCCGGCATCGCGGAACCAGCGCCGGCGTCGCGGGACCAGTGGGCCTGGTCAGCGGCATAGCGGACGAAAGCGTCCAACGTGATCCCGATGACACAATGCGGGATCCGGTGGCGGGCGGGGATGCGGACGCTGCGGGTCGCACTAGCCTGAGACCCGTGCGGACTTCGTTGCTCGATGCGCTGGCAGACCGGATCCTCATCGCCGACGGGGCGATGGGGACGATGCTCCAGGCCGCCGACCTGACCCTGGACGACTTCGACGGCCTTGAGGGCTGCAACGAGATCCTCAACGTCACCCGGCCCGAGGTCGTCCGCGGGGTGCACGAGGCGTACCTGGCGGCCGGCGCGGACTGCGTGGAGACAAACACCTTCGGCGCGAACCTCGCCAACCTGGCCGAGTACGACATCCAGCACCGGATCCGGGAGCTGTCCGAGGCCGGTGCCCGGATCGCCCGGGAGGCCGCCGACGCGTACGGCACGCCGGAGCGGCCCCGGTTCGTGCTCGGCTCGATCGGCCCCGGCACCAAGCTGCCCACGCTCGGCCACGCCGCGTACGCCACGCTGCGCGACGCGTACCGGGAGAACGCCGCGGGCCTGATCGAGGGCGGTGCGGACGCGCTGATCATCGAGACCTGCCAGGATCTGCTCCAGGTCAAGGCCGCCGTGGTCGGTGCGCACCGGGCGATGGCGGAGCTGGGCCGGAAGGTCCCGCTGATCTGCCACGTCACCGTCGAGACGACCGGCACCATGCTGCTGGGCAGCGAGATCGGTGCCGCGTTGACCGCGATCGAGCCGCTCGGCGTCGACCTCATCGGGCTGAACTGCGCCACCGGGCCGGCGGAGATGAGCGAGCACCTGCGCTACCTCTCCCAACACGCCCGGGTGCCGCTGTCGGTGATGCCCAACGCGGGCCTGCCGCAGCTCACCGCCGACGGCGCGGTCTACCCGCTGACCCCGGTGGAGCTGGCCGACGCGCTGGAGCGCTTCGTCACCGACTACGGCGTGGCGCTGATCGGTGGCTGTTGCGGCACCACCCCGGAACACATCGCGCTGCTCGCCGAGCGGTTGCACGGCGCGCGGGCGGGTGCCCGGGAGCCCCGCACCGACCCGGGTGTCTCCTCGATCTACCATCACGTGCCGTTCGCCCAGGATGCCAGCGTGCTGATGGTGGGGGAGCGGACCAACGCCAACGGTTCGAAGGCGTTCCGGGACGCGATGCTCGCCGCCGACTGGCAGTCCTGCGTGGAGATCGCCCGCAGCCAGGCCCGCGACGGCTCGCACCTGCTGGATCTCTGCGTCGACTACGTCGGCCGCGACGGCGGCACCGACATGCGCGAGCTGGCCGGCCGGTTCGCCACCGCCTCGACCCTGCCGATCATGTTGGACTCGACCGAGCCCGCGGTGGTCGAGGCCGGGTTGGAGATGCTCGGCGGGCGGTGCGTGGTCAACTCGGTGAACTTCGAGGACGGCGACGGGCCGGACTCCCGCTACGCCCGGGTGATGCCGGTGGTCGCCGAGCACGGCGCCGCCGTGGTCGCGCTGCTCATCGACGAGGAGGGCCAGGCCCGTACGGCGGAATGGAAGGTACGCGTCGCCGAGCGGCTGATCGGCGACCTCACCGGCCGGTGGGGGATGCGCCGGTCCGACATCCTCATCGACGCGCTGACCTTCCCGATCGCCACCGGGCAGGAGGAGACCCGCCGCGACGGCATCGAGACCATCGAGGCGATCCGGGAGATCGCCCGCCGCTGGCCGGGCGTGAACTTCACCCTGGGCATCTCGAACGTCTCCTTCGGGCTGAACCCGGCCGCCCGGCAGGTGCTCAACTCGGTCTTCCTGCACGAGTGCGTGCAGGCCGGGCTGACCTCGGCGATCGTGCACGCCAGCAAGATCCTGCCGATGTCGAAGATCCCGGACGAGCCGCGGGAGATCGCGCTCGACCTGATCTACGACCGCCGCCGCGACGGCTACGACCCGGTGCAGCGGTTCATCGAGGTCTTCGAGGGCGTCGACGCCGCCTCGGCGCGGGCCACCCGGGCCGAGGAGCTGGCCGCGCTGCCGCTCCACGAGCGGCTCAAGCGGCGGATCGTCGACGGCGAACGCAACGGCCTGGAGGCCGACCTGGAGGCGGCGATGGCCGCCGGCACGGCACCGCTGGCGATCATAAACGACATCCTGCTGGACGGCATGAAGGTCGTCGGTGAGCTGTTCGGCTCCGGGCAGATGCAGCTGCCGTTCGTGCTCCAGTCGGCCGAGGTGATGAAGACCGCGGTGGCGTACCTCGAACCGCACATGGAGAAGGCCGACGACGGCGGCAAGGGCAGAATCGTGCTCGCCACGGTCAAGGGTGACGTGCACGACATCGGCAAGAACCTGGTCGACATCATCCTGTCCAACAACGGCTACGAGGTGGTGAACATCGGCATCAAGCAGCCGATCTCCGCCATCCTCGACGCCGCCGAGCAGCACCGCGCCGACGCCATCGGCATGTCCGGCCTGCTGGTCAAGAGCACGGTCATCATGAAGGAGAACCTCGCCGAGATGGCCACGCGCGGGGTCGCGGAACGCTGGCCGGTCCTGCTCGGGGGCGCCGCGCTGACCCGGGCGTACGTCGAGGACGACCTGCGGTCGACGTTCCCCGGCCAGGTGCACTACGCCCGCGACGCCTTCGAGGGGCTGTCCCTGATGGACCGGGTGATGACCGCCAAGCGCGGCGGCGCACCGGTGGTCGACGCCGAGCGGGAGGCGGCCCTGGCGGCCCGGCGGGCCCGCCGGGAGCGGCAGCGTGCGGTGGTCGCCGAGTCGCTGCCGGAGCTGCACGACGCCTCGGTGCGCTCCGACGTGGCGGTGGACGTGCCGGTGCCGTCCGCGCCGTTCTTCGGCACCCGGGTGATCAAGGGGGTGCCGCTGGCCGACTACGCGGCACTGCTGGACGAGCGGGCCACCTTCATGGGGCAGTGGGGCCTGCGCGGTGCGCGCGGCGGCAAGGGCCCGTCCTACGAGGAACTGGTCGAGACCGAGGGCCGGCCGCGGTTGCGCTACTGGCTGGACCGCCTGATCGCCGACCAGGTGCTGGAGGCGGCCGTGGTGTACGGCTACTTCCCGGCGTACTCGGAGGGCAACGACCTGGTGGTGCTGGACGAGAACGGGAACGCCGAACGGGCCCGGTTCTCCTTCCCCCGGCAGCGGCAGGAGCGGCGGCTCTGCCTGGCCGACTTCTTCCGCCCGCGCGGCGAGGAGCTGGATGTGGTGGCGTTGCAGCTGGTCACCGTCGGCCAGCCGGTCAGCGAGTACGCGGCCAAGCTGTTCGCCCGCAACGAGTACCGCGACTACCTGGAGGTGCACGGGCTCTCCGTGCAGCTCACCGAGGCGCTCGCCGAGTACTGGCACCATCGGGTACGAGCCGAGCTGCGGCTGCCCGACGGCCGTACCGTCGCCGACGACGACCCGGCGGATCTGGCCGGCCTGCTGCGCACCGACTACCGGGGCTGCCGGTACGCGTTCGGCTATCCGGCCTGCCCCGACCTGGAGGACCGGGCGAAGATCGTGGAACTGCTCGGCGCCGACCGGATCGGGGTGGAGCTGTCGGAGGAGTTCCAGCTCATGCCCGAGCAGGCCACCGACGCCATCGTCGTCCACCACCCCGAGGCCAGCTACTTCAACGCCAAGTAGTCACCGCAGGTGCCGTGCGGCCAGCGGATACTCCACCTGCTCGCCGCCGGCTCCCTGTTGGCCTGCCCACTCGCCCCGCCCCCGCCGACAGCGGCCATCAGGTAGGGAGTGACCGTCGAAGACTTCGCCTGCGCCGCAGGTAGGCTTCTATGTTGCTCCGCTTACTAGTTAGCGTTACTGTCTAGCTGTGGAGAGCGAATCCTGGCCGGCGGAGTGGCTGCGGGGGGTGCTCGGGGTGTGCGTCCTGCGGGTCCTGCTGGACGGCCCGACCTACGGCTACGCCATCTCGACGCGGCTGGAGTCGGCCGGCCTGGGGCCACTCAAGGGCGGGACGCTCTATCCACTGCTCAACCGGCTGGAACAGGCCGGGTGGGTGGGGGTCGAGTGGCGTCCCGGTGAGGGTGGGCCGGGCCGCAAGTACTTCGCCCTGACCGAGTCGGGTCGGCGTGAGGCGCACGCTCAGGTGCGGCGCTGGGCCCGGTTCGCCCAGATCACCACCACGCTGACCAGTGCCGACGGCACCGCGAACGTCCTCGGTGAGCCCGTCAGGGCGCAGGAAGGATGACCATGAACGCCACCCCTGCGCCCACACCGGCGCCGTCCGACCGGCCGTCCGACATCTCGTTGACCACACCGCACGTCGACCGGGCCTGGCGGGAGGACTTCGTCGTCGAACTGCGGCTCGCCGACGTGCCCGGTGACCGGATCGGTGACGCGCTGGCCACAGTGGACGCCCACTGTGCCGATTCGGGGCAGAGCGCTGCCGAGGCCTTCGGCGACCCGGTCGCGTACGCGCGCGCGGTGCGGGGCAACGGCTCTGGTCACGGCACCGCGCTGCGGCCCCGGACGGTGGTGGGTCTGCTGCTCGGATTGGCGGGGCTGATCGCCGTGCCACGGGCCGTCGACGCCTGGGCCGAGGCTACTGCGGTCGTGGTCAGTGGAGGTGACCTCGTGGCGCTCGGCCTGTGTGTTGGCGCCGTGATACTGCTGCTGGCACGTCCGACGCCGATCCTGCGGCAGGTGTTCCGTCGCCGTTCGCTGGCCTTCGTGCTGCCCTTCGGCCTGCTGACCGTCTTCCTCCTGCCGCAGGCGCTCTGGCGCGAGCCGGTCGCCCAGTCCGCGTGGCCTCTGCCCGCTGCGGTGGGCGTGGTCGCGTTGATCCTGCAGGTGGTGCTGACCTGGCCCGCGTTGACCGAATCCGATCCGATCCGCGACCCGCGGGTGTCCACTCCGTCCCGTCCGCAGATCGAGTGGGCGTTGGCCTTCCTGTTCCCCTTCCTGACCATGATCATGCTCGGCGTCGACGCGGTCTTCCGCCTGCTGGCCTGAAGGCGGGCGGGCGGGCTCACGTCTCGGCTGAACTCGGGTCTGACCCGGGCTTCGAGGGGCCGGCCAACCCGGCGGCTTGCGCGCGAGCCCGCTCCAGGATGAGGTCGGCCTCCGCGCGGGCCGCCGACCGGATGCCCTCGGATTCCCGCTTCGCCGCGGTCCGATGGTCGTCGGCCTGCTCCTCGGCCAGGCGGAGAATGCCCTCGACCCGGGTACCCAGCCCGGAGAGGGTGGGCCCTTCCTGGGCCGGCTGGGCCGATACGTCCGCGGCGAGCGTGGTGGGCGCGAAGTTGCGGAGGAGACCTCCGACACCCAGCGCGACGGCGACGATGCCGAGCATGACGGCGGCTTGGCCGAGGAAGGCGCCGCCGACGGCACCGATGCCGAGCCCGATCATCAGCGCTGGGGGTGACACGGTTGGCGGTCTCATGCATTCTCCCCGGTGCTGCGCGGGCCGATCGTCTGATCTGGATCTACATTCGACCACGGCTTGCGGCTACTCGGGGCATCCCGCCGGTGGGAGGGCCCCACTTGCCGCATGTCGCGGCTGAACGTGGCTGAATGCGGCCGGGCGCGACCGCAGGGCAGCCGGGGCCTCGGGGCGGCGAAATGTACGGACTCCGCGCTAGTCTCCGGCACTATGGATGAGCTTGAGTACTACCGGCGTCACAGCGCGTTGACCGACCCGGGATCCAAGCGACACCTGTTCAGCGGCCTGCCGGCCGATGTTGCCGGCATGGCGAAGGTGATCGGCGGAGTGCTGATACACCGCGACTGCACCGAGCTGTTCGGGTTCGCCCTTCCCGAGCAGCGCCGCGACGAGGCGAACACCCGGTACGTCGAGGCGATCCTCACCTATCTCGGCACGCTGGACGAGCGCCGGCCCGAGGATCGCTTCGCCGGCACGTGCCGCGACTTCACCGTCCTGCTCTGCGCGATGCTGCGCGAGGCCGGCATCCCGGCCCGGGCCCGGGCCGGCTTCGCCGGCTACTTCACCGACGGCTTCTTCGAGGACCACTGGGTGGTCGAGGTCTGGCACCACGACCGTGGCTGGTATCTGGTCGACGCCCAGATCGCCAGCGCCCCCGCTGGCACCTACACCGACGCGGACGTCGACCCGCTGGACGTGCCCCGGGACGCGTTCGTCGTCGGTGGCCAGGCGTGGCAGGAGGGCCGGACCGGCACGCGCGATCTGGGCAGCATCGGCTTCAGCGGAGCGGGCCTGACCGGCATGTGGGAGATCCAGGGCAACGCGCTCCGCGATCTCGCCGCCCTGAACCGGGTCGAGACGCTGCCCTGGGACTCGTGGGGCTCATCGGCGTCCACTACGACCAGCTGGATTCCGCCGACGTCACGCTGCTTGACGAGGTCGCCGCGGTCAGCGCGGCCAGCGGCCCCTTGCCACGGGCCGCGAACACCTACCGCAGCGACCCGCGCCTGCCGGCACCGGCCCCGCTCACCGGCGGCGGCCGACCCGGGCGTTAGGCCGCGCTTCATAAGACCGTGCCCGGCTGTGCCGGACCGCCACCCGGACCGCCACCCGGACCGCCACCCGGGCCTCGGCTCGCTCGGGCGAGCCTGTGAACGCGGCCTCGCCTCCGGGCGGGTCTATGGCCCGTTCCGGCGGGCGGCTTCCGCCTCCACGCGGATGCCGGCGAGGAGCAGGCCGAGGCCGTACGCGAACTGTTCGGCGGAGCCGACGACGGGCAACTCCTCGCCGGGCAGGGAGTCGGGCAGGGAGTCGGGCGGCGAACCAGACAGCGAACCGGGCGGTGAACCCGGGGATGAGTCGGGCAGCGCGCTGATCACCTGGCTCACCTGACTCCAGCGTGCGTCCCGCTGCCCGGCGCGTACCGCCATGGCGAGCGCCGCGGCGACGTACGCGATCAGGGCCTGCGCGGCCCTGACCGCTGCCGGCCGGGGCAGCCCGGCGTCGAGCAGGGCCGCGAAGATGGCGGCGCCGAGCCGCCTGCCGTGCGGGCCCAGCGGTGGCCGGGCGGCCACGTGCGCCGCCGCGCCGGGGTGGCGTAACGCGGCCTCGCGGATGGCGGTCGCGACGTGGCGTAGCCGCTCCTCCCAGCCGGCGCGCGGGTCCGGGGCGGTGACGTCGGCCAGGGCGAGATCGGCGACGGCGTCCAGGAGTGCCTCGCGATCGGCGAAGTGGCGGTAGAGCGCCATCGGATCGCAGCCGAGTTCGGCGGCGATGCGGCGCATCGTCATCGCCGGACCGCCCTCCCGATCGCCGACCGCGAGGGCCGCTTCTGCGATACGCGGCGGCGTCAAGGGTCGCGACCTGGGCATGGGCACATGATGCCGTATCCCGGCGCCATGTCTACTGCGTAGACGTCGGGCGTTGCCATGTCTACGCTGTAGACATTGGTCGCCCGGGGGTCCGGGCGTGGACGTGAGGGGTTTCCGATGACTGTCGTCACGCTGGGGCGGGTGGGCGCGGTCGCGCTCAGCGCCGGCACCTTCCTTTTCCTGTTCCTGAACGACTCCTGGCGCCGGGACAACCTCTTCCTGGTGCCGGATCTGATCCTGTGCGTCCTGCTGGTGGTGGCGGCGTCGCTGCCGGCGAGGCACGCGGTGCCGGCCCTGCTGTTCGGGTTCGGGCTCACCGCCGGGGTGCTGGTGACGTCGGTGTCGTCGTACGCCGTCTCCGGTCGGCTCGGCCTGGCCAGCCTGGTCGGCGCCGTCGCCGCCGTGGCCCTGGCCGGCGCCCTGACCGGGCCGCACCGACGCGGCAGGGCGTGAACCAGCCGCGCCGTCCGGTCCCCGTTGGGCGAAACCCGGATCGTCAGCACGACGGGGCTCGTTCCGCCGTTACGTGGTGCGGGAGGAGCCGAGGCGTGCGCGGAGCGCGGCGGTGACCTCGCCGACCGCGGCGAGCTGCTCCGGGGTGAGCGCCTCGACGAAGAGTTCACGGACGGCGCCCAGGTGGGGGACGGTGGCGCCGTGGAACGCCTCGGCGCCGGTCGGGGTGAGTATGACCTCGGCACCCCGGCTGTCGTCGGCGGGTTCCGCACGGCGGATGAGCGCGCGCCGCTCCATCCGGCCGAGGTGGTGGGAGAGGCGGCTGCGGGTCCAGTCGATGGCGTCGGCGAGTTGGGAGGAGCGCACTCGCTGCTCCGGCGCCTCGCTGAGGGCGAGCAGCACCCGGTAGTCGCCGGGCGACAGCGAGCAGTCGCGCTGGAGGCGGGTGGACAGCTCGTGCTGGAGCGTCTCCGCTGTCTCGACGAAGTCGCGCCAGATCCGTAGTTCTTCCCTGGTGGGCAGGTGACGTCCCCGCCGCCGCTGCGGTGGTGTGTCCCTCGTCATGCAGCACTCCCGATTGACGCGTCAATTACTTGAAGCATAATTGACGTGTCAATCGCCTGTGGCAACGGCGGCGCGAGGTGCCTGGCCGGACCGCAGCAGGAGGGGATCACGGCGACCGAAGCCTTTGAACTGGAACTCGGTCGCGGGGTCGCCCCGCGGCTGAAGGAACTACTCACGATGGAGCCCTCCCATGTCTGATCTCCTGTTCGGCCTCGACACCTTCGGCGACGTGCCCGAGGACGACTCCGGTGCGCTCGTCTCCCACGCCGCCGCCATCCGGCAGGTCGTCGACGAGGCGGTGCTGGCGGACGACCTCGGCGTCGACGTCATCGCCCTCGGCGAACACCACCGGCCGGAGTACTCGGTGTCGACGCCCGAGACCGTGCTCGCCGGGATCGCCACGCGTACCTCGCGCATCCGGCTCGCCTCGGGGGTGACCGTGCTGAGTTCGGACGACCCGGTCCGGGTGTTCCAGCGCTTCGCCACGGTGGACGCGCTCTCGCACGGTCGAGCCGAGGTCATCCTCGGCCGGGGGTCGTTCACCGAGTCCTTCCCGCTGTTCGGCTACGACCTACGCGACTACGACGTGCTGTTCGAGGAGAAAATCGATCTCTTCGTGAAGCTGCTCGACGAACAGCCGGTCACCTGGAAGGGCACCATGCGTGCCCCGCTGGAGCAGGCCGACGTCTTCCCCAAGACGGAGTCGGGACGCCTGGCCACCTGGGTCGGGGTGGGCGGTTCGCCGCAGTCGGTGGTCCGCACCGCCCGCTACGGCCTGCCCCTCATGCTCGCCATCATCGGCGGCGCGCCCGAGCGCTTCGCCCCCTACGTCGAGCTGTACCGGCGCGCCGCGGCGCAGCTCGGCACGACCGCGCACCCGGTCGGGATGCACTCGCCGGGCTTCATCGCCGACACCGACGAGGAGGCCAGGGAGGTGTTCTGGCCGCGCTACCGGGTGCTGCGTGACCGGATCGGCGCGCTGCGCGGCTGGGCACCGATCCGCCGCGCGGAGTTCGACGCCGAGATCGAGCACGGGTCCCTCTACGTCGGCTCTCCGGAGACCGTCGCCCGCCGGATCGCCCGGGCGGTCGGCAGCCTCGGCGTCGGCCGGTTCGACCTCATCTACACGGCGGGGACGCAGCCGATCAGCGCCCGGCTGCGCGCCGTGGAACTCTACGGATCGCGGGTCATCCCGATGGTCCGTGACATTCTCGCCAGCTCACCCGGCACCGAAGGCGGAACACCGACATGAACGACATCACCCGGAACGGGCCGCGAGCCACCCTCGGGATCCTCGGCGCCGGCAAGGTAGGCACCGTACTCGCCCGCCTCGCGGTCGCCGCCGGTCACCCGGTGTTCATCGCCGGCTCCGGCGATCCTGCCACGATCGCCCTCACCGTCGAGGTGCTCACGCCCGGAGCGGTCGCCACGACCGCCGCCGACGCCGCGAGCCGCGCCGACATCGTGATCCTCGCCCTCCCGCTGGGCAGGTACCGCACGATCCCCGCCGAGGCGTTGCGCGGCAAGCTCGTCGTCGACGCGATGAACTACTGGTGGGAGGTCGACGGCATCCGGGACGACCTGACCGACCCGCTCACCTCGTCGAGCGAGATCGTCCAGGCGTTCCTGCCCGACTCGCGTGTCGTGAAGGCGTTCAACCACATGGGCTACCACGATCTCGAGGACGAGGCGCGGCCGGCCGGCCCGCCTGGCCGTAAGGCCATCGCGATCGTCGGCGACGACCCCGCGGACCTTGCCACCGTCGCCTCCCTCGTCGACGATCTCGGCTTCGACGCGGTCGTCGCGGGCCCGCTCGCCGAGGGCATCCGCCTGCAACCCGGCGCCGAACTCTTCGGCGCCGACCTGGGCGCCGAAGAGGTGCGGGCCCTGCTCGACCGCTTTCCCGGCTCGGCGCACGGCCAGGCCATCGCCCAGGCCCGGGCCGAGAGATCCGCAGAAGCCGGCCGTACGCGAGCACCCAGCCAGCGACGATGACCCGTAGGGATCCTGGGCGGTTGGCCGTTCATGATCATTGAGGCTGGCAAGATGTAGATCATGCTCGCGTTGCGCCGCACCATGACCACCTGGACCGTCTCCATCCCGATCGCCGCCCTCCTGGTGCTGGGGCTGACCTGGAACCAGAAGCTCAGCGGGGTCATGGTGATCGTGGTCGGCGCGTTCCTGGCCGGCGCGGTGCTGGCGGCCGTCCACCACGCCGAGGTGGTCGCGCACAAGGTCGGCGAGCCGTACGGATCGCTGGTGCTCGCGGTGGCGGTCACCGTCATCGAGGTGGCGCTGATCGTGACGCTGATGATCAGCGGCGGGGAGAAGACACAGTCCCTCGCGCGGGACACCGTCTTCGCCGCCGTTATGATCACCTGCAACGGCATCCTCGGTCTGTCGCTGCTCATCGGCGCGCTGCGCCGCCGGCTGGCCGTGTTCAACCCGGAGGGCACCGGCGGCGCGCTGGCCACCGTGGCCACGCTCGCGACGCTGAGCCTGGTGGTGCCGACGTTCACCATCGGGCGGGCCGGCCCGGAGTTCAGCCCGGCCCAGCTGACCTTCGCCGCGGTGGTGTCGCTGGCCCTGTACGCCCTGTTCGTGATGGTGCAGACCGGCCGGCACCGCGACTACTTCCTGCCCGTGGGCAGCGAGGGGGAGACCCTGCCGGAGGAGGCGCACGCCGCGCCGCCGTCGACCCGGCGGGCCCTGGTCAGCCTCGGGCTGCTGCTGGTCGCCCTGGTGGCCGTGGTGGGCGACGCCAAGTCGGTGTCACCGGCGATCGAGGCGGGCGTCGCCGCGGTGAACCTGCCCCCGGCGTTCGTCGGTGTGATCATCGCGTTGCTGGTGCTGCTGCCGGAAACGCTCGCCGCGGCCCGCGCCGCCCGGCGCGACCGGGTGCAGATCAGCCTGAACCTCTCCCTCGGCTCGGCGATGGCCAGCATCGGCCTGACCATTCCGGCGATCGCGATCGCCTCGATCTGGCTGGGCGGCCCGCTGCTGCTCGGCCTCGGCGGCACCCAGGTGACCCTGCTCGCGCTGACCGTGGTCACCGGTGTGCTGACCGTCGTGCCGGGCCGCGCCACCCTGTTGCAGGGCGGCGTGCACCTGGTGCTCTTCGCCGCCTTCGTCTTCCTCGCGGCGAGCCCTTGACCGGCACCGGGCGCGGTCAGCCCCGGAGGCGGTCCGCGCGGGCGTTCAGGTAGCGCTGCTGCGCCAGGTTGGTCGCGCGGGCGGCCGCCGCGCGGTACTCGGCCCGCGCCGCCGCCGGATCGCCGCGCCGCTCCAGCAGATGCGCGCGTACGGCGGGCAGCCTCGGATCCCGGGCCAGCCGCCCGTCGCCGGCCAGCCGGTCGACCAGCGCCAGTCCCGCGTCGGCTCCCTCGGCCATCGCCACCGCGACGGCGTGGTTCAGCGCGACCAGGGGATTGCCGTCCAGCTGCGTCAGCACCTCGTACAGCGCGGCGATCTGCGGCCAGTCGGTCTCCCCGGCGCTGGGTGCCTCGTCGTGCAGGGCGGCGATCGCGGCCTGGATCTGGTATGGCCCGGGCCGGCCCCGGGGCAGCACCTCGGCGACCAGCGCGGTGCCCTCGGCGATCTGGTCGGCCCGCCACCGGGAGCGGTCCTGCTCGGCCATCGGCACCAACTCGCCGTGCGGCCCGGTGCGGGCCGGTGCGCGGGCGTCGGTGAGCAGCAGCAACGCCAGCAGTCCGGTCACCTCCCCGACGTCGGGAACGCCCGCGGCGCCGGGCCGTGCCGCCGCGAAGGGCTGTGCCGCCGTGCCGCACCGCGCTGCCGCGTCGGGTCGTGCTGTCGCGTCGGGTCGTGCTGCCGCGCGGGGCGGTGGCGTCGCTGCGCCGGCGGGCAGGAGCGCGCCGGGCGGCGTTTCCGGTTCACCGCCGGGCAGCATCCGGCGCAGCAGCCGGCTCAGTCGGATCGCCTCGGCGCACAGGTCGGGGCGGAGCAGGCCCGGCCCGGACGTGCTGGCGTACCCCTCGTTGAAGATCAGGTAGAGCACCCGGAGGACGGCCGCGAGGCGCGTCGGCACCTCGGCGGGCGCGGGCATCGCGAACGGCAGCCCGCTGTCGCGGATCCGCTGCTTGCCCCGGCTGATCCGCCGGGTCATCGTCTCCTGTGGCACCAGGAACGCCCGGGCCACCTCGGCCGTGCTCAGCCCGCCCACCGCCCGCAGGGTCAGCGCGATCTGCGACGCCGGGGGCAGCGCCGGATGGCAGCAGAGGAACAGCAGGATCAGCGTGTCGTCGGCGTCCGCCGCGCGGTCGGCCGTCGGCGGCAGCCGCCGCTCGGCCAGCATCCGCCGGCCCACGGTGTCCTCCCGGTGCCGCCGGGCCTGCTCGGCGCGGAGCAGGTCGGTCAGCCGCCGGGAGGCCACCGTGATCAGCCAGGCGCGCGGGTTGTCCGGTACGCCGTCGCGGGGCCAGCCGGTGACGGCGGCGATCAGCGCCTCCTGGGTGGCGTCCTCGGCGGTGTCGAAGTGCCCGTAGCGGCGCACGAGCGCGCCGAGGACCTGCGGCGCCAGCCGGCGTAGCAGGTCCTCGACGGCCGGTTCACCCATCAGACGAGATCGTCGATGCCATCGGCGATCGGACGGATGTCGACGTACTGGCCGGGGGCGGACGGGTCGACGAAGCCGGCGGCGATCTCGGCGGCCCGGTCGAAGCTGGCGCACTCCACCACCGTGTACCCGGCGAGCACCTCCTGCGTCTCCGGGTACGGCCCGTCGGTGACCACCGGGTGGCCGTCCCGCACCTGGACCCGCCGGGCGTGCACCGGCGCGGTCAGTCCCTGGGCGTCGACCAGTTCACCGGAGTCGGCCAGTTCCTGGTGCACCCTGCCCATGTGCGCGTGCATCGCGGCCACCTCCTCGCCGGACATCGCCGGCCGGTCGGTGGCCTGCCCGGCCATCGCGTCGTAGTCGCGCTGCGAGCCGTACAGCATGATCATGTATTTCACGGTGTCTCCCTCTCGCGTCCGGCACCGCCCTGGTGCCGGCTCACCGGGGACGTCGGAGCCGGCGGTCCGTTCCGGACACGCACCTCGCCGTGCCTGGGGCCGACCCTATGCCCTACCCGGACACCGACCGGGACACCTCGTGCCGACCGGTCGACTGAACCGGAGGGGGCGGTAAGGCGTACCTGAGGGCAGCGGGCGTGACGGCCGTACCGTCGGGGTAGTGGTATCCGCATCGTCGAGGTGGGAGGGACCGGTGGCGACAGGTGGGCGAGGGCGAGGCCGGGGACGGCTCGCCGGCCTGGCGGTGGCGCTGGTGGCGGCCGCCGCCTGCATGGTGGATCCGGTGGGCCAGCCGGCCGACCCGGGCGGGCAGGGGGAACCGGCGTCGCCGAGCGCCGAGGTGACCCGCGCCGACGGCACCGACACGGTCGAGGAGTTCCGGCAGGACGTGGCCGACGCGCAGCGCCTCGCCGAGCTGTACTGGGCCGATCAGTTCCGGGCGTCGGGCCAGTCGTTCCGCCCCATCCGGCGGGTCATCCCCTACCAGCGGGACGGCGAGGTCTCCTGCGGCGGGCAGGAGGTGCCCCGCAACAACGCCGTCTACTGCACCGTCAGCGACTACATCGCGTACGACATCAACTGGTCGTTCGGCGCGTTCCGGCAGATCGGCGACGCGTTCGTGTTCTACCTGCTGGGTCACGAGTACGCCCACGGCATCCAGACCCGGCTCGGGATCCGCTACGACTACACCATCCAGCAGGAGTTGCAGGCCGACTGCATGGCCGGGGCGTACCTCGGCGACTCGGTGCGTGCCGGCCGGCTCGCCCTCGAGGAGGGCGACCTCGACGAGTTCCACGAGGGGCTGCTGGCCGTCGGTGACGACCCGGACCAACCGTGGTTCGCCGAGGGCGCCCACGGCACCCCGGAGCAGCGGTCGGAGGCGTTCTTCCGCGGCTACGAACGCTCCCTGGCCGCCTGTGACCTCGGGTGAGACCGGTGGCCTCGGTTGAGAAAGGTCACTGTGCCGGGCGCGTCGCGGGGGCGGGCTGACAGGATCCAGCGGGTACCCGAACCCGAGGAGGATCCGGTGAGCAGCGCCCAACCGGCCGCAGTGCTCTTCGACATGGACGGCACCCTGGTCGACAGCGAGCGGCTGTGGGACGTCGCGTTGACCGAACTCGCCCAGACCTACGGCGGCACGCTCTCCGCCGCCGCGCGGCGGGCGATCGTCGGCACCGGCATGGCCGACTCGATGCGCATCCTGCACGACGACCTGGGGCAGCCGCACCGCGATCCGCGAGTCAGTGCGGAGTGGATCAACGCCCGGATCCTGGAGCTGTTCCGAACCGGCCTGCAGTGGCGGCCCGGTGCGGTGGCGTTGCTGGGCGCGGTCCGGCAGGCACAGATCCCGACCGCCCTGGTCACCTCCAGCGGTCGGGCGCTCGTCGAGATCGCCCTGGACACCCTGGGCCGGGACAGCTTCGACGTGGTGGTCTGCGGCGACGAGGTCGACTCGACCAAGCCGCACCCGGAGCCGTACCTGACGGCCGCGCGGCTGCTGGGCGTGCCGATCGACCGCTGCGTGGCGATCGAGGACTCGGCGACCGGGGTGGCCAGCGCGGTCGCCGCCGGCGCGGCGGTGCTGGCCGTGCCGGCCGAGGTGCCGCTCGTACCCCGCGACGGCGTACACCAGTTGGAGAGCCTGCTCGCGGCGGACCTGGAACTGCTGACCGGGCTGCTCGTCCGCTCCCGCGCCTGACAGCGGACGTGCGGAAGGGCCCTGTTCCAGGGTGGGAACAGGGCCCTTCCGCCATACCTCAGTCGTGGGCGATGGCACCCAGGACGTTGATCCGGGCGGCCCGGATCGCCGGCAGGACCGCGGCGACCACGCCGATGATCGCGGCCAGGCCGAGGAAGACCCCCATCTGACCCCAGGGCAGCACCAGCTTGGTGATCCCCTCGTCGCGCAGGGCCTCCACCACCGCGGCGCCGAGGCCGGCGCCGACGACGACGCCGAGCAGCGCGCCGAACACCGAGATCACCACCGCCTCCACGGTGATCATTCCCATGGTCTGCGACCGGCGCAGGCCGATGGCGCGCAGCAGGCCCAGCTCGCGGGTCCGCTCCAGCACCGACAGGGCCAGGGTGTTGATGATGCCGAGTACGGCGATCACGATGGCCAGCGCCAACAGGATGCGGATCATCGTGAGCAGCCCGTCGAGTTGGCCGGCCTGCTCCTCGATGAACGCGTCCCGGTCGGCCACCGCGACCTCCGGGCTGTCCGCCAGTAGCGCCTCCACCCGAGGCAGCACGTCGGCGACCCGGGTGCCCGGCTCCAGCTGGAGGTAACCCTGGATCGGTTGGGGGATGCTGAAGTCGCGGGCCGCGTCCGCGGA
The DNA here is from genome assembly GCF_029626175.1 of Micromonospora sp. WMMD1082. Taxonomy (NCBI): domain Bacteria; kingdom Bacillati; phylum Actinomycetota; class Actinomycetes; order Micromonosporales; family Micromonosporaceae; genus Micromonospora; species Micromonospora sp. WMMD1082. Next base: position 5,764,889 of record NZ_JARUBM010000002.1, read on the forward strand.
CAGCGCCACCGGGCCGAACAGCGGGGAACTCTCGTAGATGCCGGTGACCGTGTAGGGCCGTTCCTCACCGCGGGCCAGTTGCACCGGCACCGTCGAGCCCACCGACAGGCCCCGCGTCTGCGCCATGTCCGAGCTGATCAGCATCTGGCCCGGCCCCACCCGCTCGATGTCACCGGCGGCGGGGACGGCCCCGAACATCTGCCGCAGCGCGGTGGGTTCGCTGCTGGCCCCCACCCAGGTGCGCTCCCCGTTGATCATCGCCATGTCGCCGTACTCGCCGTCGACCAGGCGGACCCCCGGGATCGCCTTCGCCTCCTCCAGCACCGCCGGGTCGAAGGTCGGCGGGCGGGGACCGGTCTGCGTCCCGGCGATCACCAGCTCGGCCTTGATGCTGTCCTGGGCCAGACCGCTGATGCTGCTCTTGGCCGAGTCCAGGATCACCGTGATGCCGGTGACCAGGGCGATGCCGACCATCAGTGCGGCCGCGGTGATCGCCGTGCGGCGCGGGTTGCGACCGGAGTTGAGCCGGCCCAGCTTGCCCGGCACCCAGCCGGAGAAGACCGCGCCGAGCGCCGCCACCACCGGCCGGCTGATCAGCGGCGTCAGCAGGGCCACCCCGATGAACGCGAACAGCACGCCACCGAGGATCGCGGCCAGGGTGTTGCCGCCGGCGTGACCGCCCAGGCCGAGGAAGAGCAGGACGGCACCGATCCCGGTGACCACCGCGCCCGCGACGGTCACCTTGGTCAGCGGCCGGTCCGGGGTGGCCACGTCCTGCATCGCCGCGATCGGTGGAATCCGCGCGGCCCGCAGCGCCGGCAGCAGCGCCGCCACCACCGTGATGATCAGGCCGACCGCGAACGCACCGATCACCGCCGACGCGGGCACTCCCACACCGGCCAGGGTCAACCCGCCGGCGAAGGTGCTGAACAGGTACGCCAGCAGGGCACCGACCCCGATGCCGGCGGCCAGGCCGAGCACCGAGGCGATCAGGCCGATCGCGATCGCCTCCAGCACCACCGAGCCGATGATCTGCTTGCCGCTGGCGCCCACGGCCCGCAGCAGCGCCAGTTCCCGGGTGCGTTGCGCCACGATGATCGAGAAGGTGTTGAGGATCAGGAACGTGCCGACCAGCAGCGCCACCGCGGCGAAGCCGAGCAGGATCCGGTTGAAGAAGGCCAGCCCCTCCTTCAGGCCGGCGGCCGCGTCGGCGGAGAGCTGCTCACCGGTCTTGACCTCGTACCCGTCGCCGACCGCCGCGGCCACCGCGTCGCGCAGTTCGTCGTCGGAGACGCCGGAGGCGGCGCTGACCACGATGTTGTTGAACACGTCCGGCTCGCCGAGCATCAACCGCTGCGCCGCCGGGGTGGTGAACATGACCTCGTTGGCGCCGCCGATGGAGTCCCGGTCGCCGCTGTAACCGAAGATGCCGACGATGGTGAAGTCCTCGCGCGGGCCCAGGGTGAGCACGCCGACCCGGTCGCCGAGGGCGACCTTGCCGGCGGTCGCCAGACCCTTGTTGATGACGATCTCGTCGTCGGCCTGGGGTTCCCGGCCCTCGCGCAACTGCAGCAGGTCGCTCACGCCGATCCAGTTGCCGCCCAGCTGCGGCGGCCCGAACGAGGTGACGGCCTTGCCGTTGCTGCCGATCAGCCGGGCACCGTCGGCGCTCACCACGCCGGTGGCCTCGGCCACCCCGGGCACCGACCGCACCGTCTCCACCGTGGCCGCCGGGAACGGCGGCTGCAGCGCCTCGCCCTCCATCTCCGTCATCGCCAGCTTCGGCTTGCCGGCCACGTTGACGTCGACATCCTCGTAGGCCTCGGCGAAGATCTGGTCGAAGGAACGGCCGAGGGTGTCGGTGAGGACGAAGGCGCCGGAGACGAACATGACGCCGAGCACCACCGCCAGGCCGGACAGCACCAGCCGGACCTTGCGCGCCAACAGGCTCTTCAGAGTCGCCCGGAACATCAGCCGGACACCTCGGCGGGAGCGTCCAGCTTCTTCATCGTGTCCAGCACCGTCTCGGCGGTCGGCTCGATCAACTCCGAGACGATCTCTCCGTCGGCGAGGAACACCACCCGGTCGGCGTACGCGGCGGCGGTCGGGTCGTGGGTGACCATGACGATGGTCTGCCCGTGCTCGCGTACCGAGTTGCGCAGGAAGTTGAGCACCTCGGCGCCGGAGCGCGAGTCGAGGTTGCCGGTCGGCTCGTCGGCGAAGATCACCTCGGGGCGGGCCACCAGGGCCCGGGCGCACGCCACCCGCTGCTGCTGGCCGCCGGAGAGCTGCGCCGGCCGGTGGCCCAACCGGTCCCGCAGGCCGACCGTGTCGATCACGACGTCGTACCAGGCCGGGTCCGGCTTGCGCCCGGCGATCGACAGCGGCAGCAGGATGTTCTCCTTGGCGGTCAACGTCGGCAGCAGGTTGAACTGCTGGAAGATGAAACCGACCTTGTCCCGGCGCAGCTTCGTCAGGCCCGCGTCACCGAGCCCGGTGACCGTGGTGTCGCCGACCTGCACCGTTCCCCGGGTCACCGTGTCCAACCCGGCCAGGCAGTGCATCAGCGTCGACTTGCCGGAGCCGGACGGGCCCATGATCGCGGTGAACCGCCCGCGCTCGAACTCGGCACTGACCCCCCGCAGCGCGATGACCTGCGCCTCGCCGCTGCCGTACACCTTCCACACGTCGCTCGCCCGGGCTGCGGCCGGGGCCGGCTGGCCTGTCGTAGCGGTCACGTCACGTACCTCTCCGTCGCTGTCTGATCGCGCCGCCCCCGCTGGTCCGGCGCGAGTCCATCATCGGTGCTGCCCGAGGCGGATCCCTCCGACTCCGGGCGGAGCCGGGGCGGATTTCCGGCTGCGGGTACCCCCCACGCGGCGTCAGGGTTTGTCCCCGACCCGCGACCGGTCGGCGTCCACCGGCCGGCGCATCCCATCGTGACGGTCTCCGCCACGTGAGGATCAACCAGATTCCGCCGCCGGTCGTCACGGTAGGTGACGGATGCAACGGCCGCGTTACGCCCCAGGTCGGACCAGACCCGACTCGTACGCCAGGACGACCGCCTGCACCCGGTCGCGCAACCCGAGCTTGGTCAGCACGTGCCCCACGTGGGTCTTGATGGTGGTCTCGCTCACCGACAGCGCCCGGGCGATCTCGGCGTTGGACAACCCCCGGGCCACCTGCACGAGCACCTCCCGTTCCCGCTCGGTCAACGCGCCGAGCGCCTTCGGGGGCGTCGCCGACGGGTCCGGCAGCGCGTCGGCGAAGCGGTCCAGCAACCGTCGCAGGATCCGGGGCGCCACCACCGCGTCACCGGCGGCCACCGTGTGGATCGCGGTGACCAGATCCTCCGCCGGCACGTCCTTGGCCAGGAAGCCGCTCGCCCCGGCGCGCAGCGCCCCCACCACGTACTCGTCGAGGTCGAAGGTGGTCAGGATGAGCACCCGCACCGGCAGCCGCGCGTCCACGATGGCCCGGGTGGCGCTCACCCCGTCCATCCGGGGCATCCGGATGTCCATCAGCACCACGTCCGGCAGCAGCCGGCGGGACAGCTCCACCGCCTCCGCCCCGTCGCCGGCCTCCGCGACGATGTCCAGGTCGGTCTCCGCGCCGAGGACCATCCGGAAGCCGGTACGCAGCAGCGGCTGGTCGTCGGCGAGCAGGATGCGCACCGGCCGTGCCCGCCCGGTCGAATCGGCCATCTGATCCTCCACCCTCACAGGCCCGCTCACCGGGCCACCTTGCCGCCGTCGGGCAGGGGTTCGACCGGGATGCGCGCGTACACCCGGTAGCCGCCGCCGGTCCGCGCGCCGATGCGCAGGACCCCACCGTAGAGCCCGACCCGCTCCCGCATCCCGACCAGGCCGTGCCCGACCCGGTCCGTGTCCGGCGACGGCCCCCGACCGGTGTCGGTGACCTCCACCTCCACCGCGCCGCCGGTGAAGCTCACCCGCACCTGCGCGGTGGCCGTGCCGGCGTGCTTGAGCGCGTTCGTCAGCGCCTCCTGCACGATCCGGTACACGGTCAGCGCGACCCCCTCCTCCAGGGGCCCGGGGGTGCCCGCCACGGTCAGCGTCACCGGCAACCCGGCCTCGCGCACCTGGTCGGTCAGCGCCTCGATGCCGGCGATCCCGGGCTGCGGCGCCAGCTCCGCCGCCGGCTCGGCCTCGGTCCGCAGCACGTCGAGCAGCCGGCGCAGCTCCCGCAGGGTCGCCCGGCTGGTCTCCTCGATGGTGCCGATCGCCTCGTCGGCGGCGTCCGGGTCGCGGCGCAGCACCCGCCGGACCCCGGTGGCCAGCACCCCCATCACGCTGACATGGTGCGCCACGACGTCGTGCAGTTCCCGGGCGATGCGCCGCCGCTCGTCGGCGACCGCCTGCTCGGCCAGGGCCCGCTGGTTCGTCTCGGCGGCCCGGGCGCGTTCACGCAGCGCCTCGGTGGAGGAGCGCCGGGCGTTTACCGTGCGCCCCACCGAGAACGACACGATCCCCACCAGGAGGTTGTTCGCCACCAGGTACCCGGCGCTGATCTGCGGGAAGCCCTCGGGCGGCATGAGGGCGTTCACCACCGCCACCGGAACCCAGAGCAGGGTCGCCGCCACCAGCGCCGGGCGCACCGGGCGGTAGGCGGCCATCGTGTAGGTGAGCACCACGATGGTGAGGCTCTGCGTCGTCGGCGCCACGTCGATGGTGACGGGCAGCACCAGGGTCGCCAGCACGGCCAGCACCGCCGGCCACGGCGCCACCCGGCGCAGCACCGTCGGTGCCGCGCACAGCAGGCTCCAGCCCAGTGCCGTCGGCAGCGGTCGGGGCCAGAACTCCCGTGGGGTCAGCAGGGTGAACACGACCTCCGCCAAGACCAGCCCGACGGCCAGCAGCGCGTCACCGGCCAGCGGACGCCGGCGCAGCCACTCCCTCAGCTCGCTACCCACGCCACCGACGCTAGCCGCCCCCACCGCCGAAAGATCGTCGTGCGTGCTGAGCCGGCCCTCCTCCCCGGGGAGGAGGGCCCCTACTCGTCGGCGCCGGGCGGCACCGGGGAGGCGCCGGCGGCCCGCAGCGGGTCGGGGCCTGCGGCCGGCTCCGGGAAGGGTGGTGGGGTGCCGCCGTAGCTGGGGCAGTGCGCCTGGTGGCTGCACCAGTCGCAGAGCTTGCTCGGCCGGGGCCGGAAGTCCCGCGCGCGGGTGGCCTGCTCGATCGCCCGCCACAACGCCACCACCGTGCGCTCGAACCGCACCAGTTCCTCGGCGTCGGGGGCGTAGTCGCAGACCTCGGCGTCCTTGAGGTAGAGCAGGCGCAGCACCCGGGGAACCACGCCGCGGGTGCGCCACAGCACCAGGGCGTAGAACTTCAGCTGGAACAGGGCCCGGGCCTCGAACGCCTCGCGGGGGGCGCCGCCGGTCTTGTAATCCACCACCCGCAGCGCACCGTCGGGGGCCACGTCGAGCCGGTCGAGGTAGCCGCGGATCAGCAACTCGTCGTCGACGACCGCGGAGATCAGGCTCTCCCGCTCGGCCGGCTCCAACCGGCGCGGATCCTCCACCGCGAAGTAGCCCCCCAGCAGGGCCGACGCCGAGCGCAGGAACTCCGCCACGGCGGGCGGATCGTCGTCGGGGAAGATCCCGGCCAACTCCGGCTGCTCGGTGACCAGGCGATCCCACTGCGGTGCGACGAGGTCACCGGCGGCGTCCGGCGTCCGCCCGGCCGGCGGCAGGTCGAACAGCCGCTCCAGCACCGCGTGCACCAGCGTGCCCCGGGCCTGCTCCACGGTGGGCCGCTCGGGCAGCCGGTCGATGCTGCGGAACCGGTAGAGCAGTGGGCAGGTCTTGAAATCCGCCGCCCGCGACGGTGACAGCGAGGCCCGCACCGTCGCCGGTGGCTGCGTCGGAGTCGGGGCCTGCTGGGTGATCACCGGATCCGCCGTCATGCCCCGGAAGGTTAGGGCACGGGTGTGACAGGTCGCCCGCCGCCGCACCGGTACGTGATCTCCCGCCGCGTAGCATCAGCCGGATGGAACAGCGCAGGCGACCGCGGGCAGGCCGGCGCTCCGGCGTACAGGTGGGCCGGGTCTTCGGGGTGCCGCTGTACCTGAACGCCTCGATCCTGCTGCTCGCGGTGCTGATCACCGTCCTGTACGGCGAACTGGCCGGCCAGCGGCTGCAACTCTCCCCACTCGGCGGCTACCTGGTCGGCGCCGGGTTCGTGGTCTCGCTGCTCGGCTCGGTGCTGGCCCACGAACTCGGGCACGCCCTCACCGCCCGCCACTTCGGCATCGGTGTCCGCGGGATCACCCTGGAACTGCTCGGCGGGTACACCGAGATGGACCGCGACGCGCCGTCCCCGCGGGTGGACCTGCTGGTGTCGCTGGCCGGGCCGGCGGTCTCCGCGGTGCTCGGCGTGGCGGCGGTCGCCGCGACGCTGGCCCTGCCCGACCGTACCGTGGCCGACCAGCTCGCCTTCCTGCTCGCGGCCAGCAACGTCATCGTCGCGCTGTTCAACATCCTCCCCGGCCTGCCGCTGGACGGCGGGCGGGCGTTGCGCGCGGTGATCTGGGCGCTGACCCGGGACCGGCACCGGGCCACCGAGGTGGCCGGACAGGCGGGCCGGGTCCTCGCCGTCGGCACCGCGCTGCTGGTGGCGGCGCTCTACGCGATCGACGTGCTGAGCCTGTTGGCGCTGCCGCTGATGGCGCTGGTCACCCTCACCCTCTGGCACGGCGCCGGGCAGTCGATCAGGATGTCCCGGATCAGCCGGCGGCTTCCGCTGGTCGACCTGGCCCAGCTCGCCCGGCCGGTGCACACCGTGCCCACCGGCACCCCGCTGGCCGAGGCGCAGCGCCGCGCCGCGGAGACCCACCACCCGGGCGCCGGGCCGGAGCGTCCGGTCGCGCTGCTGGTCACCGACTCCGCGGGCCGGCCGGTGGCCGTGGTCGACCCGGCGGCCGCGGCCGCCGTGCCGGAGGCCCGCCGGCCCTGGCTGGCCGTGGACGCGGTGGCCCGCTCGATCGCCGACCTGCCGAACGTGTCGGTCGACACCGACGGGGAACGGGTACTGGAGACCGTGCAGGCCCACCCGGGCGCGCAGTACCTCGTGACGGCAGGCGAAGATGTCGTCGGCATCCTGCACATCGCGGATCTGGCTCAACTGCTCGAACCTCACCGGAAGATGAACACGTGACCGTCACCCACTCCGCCCACCCGGCCATCCCGGGCACCGACGTGCCCACCGAGCGGGCACCGTCGCCCGCCGTGCACCGGGGGCCGTTCCGGCCCGGTGACCGGGTGCAGCTGACCGACCCCAAGGGGCGGATGCACACGGTCACCCTGGAACCGGGCAAGGAGTTCCACACCCACCGCGGCATCCTGGCGCACGACGCGCTGATCGGCCTGCCCGACGGCAGTGTGGTCAGCACCTCCGGCGGTGGCACCGCGTTCCTGGCGCTGCGCCCGCTGCTGTCGGACTACGTGCTCTCCATGCCCCGGGGCGCCCAGGTGATCTACCCGAAGGATGCCGCCCAGATCGTCGCCATGGGCGACATCTTCCCCGGTGCCAAGGTCCTGGAGGCCGGCGCCGGTTCCGGCGCGCTGAGCTGCTCGCTGCTGCGCGCGGTCGGCACCACCGGGGAACTGCACTCCTACGAGCTGCGCGACGACTTCGCCCAGATCGCCCGGCGCAACGTCGAGTCCTTCTTCAACGGGCCGCACCCGGCCTGGCACCTGCACGTGGGGGACGTCGCCGAGTGCCCGGAGACCGGTTTCGACCGGATCATCCTGGACATGCTGACCCCCTGGGAGAACCTCGACATGGTCGAGGGCGCGCTGCTGCCCGGCGGGGTCTTCATCGGCTACGTGGCCACCACCCCCCAGCTGTCCGAGCTGGTCGAGGCGCTGCGGGAGCGCGGCGGCTGGACCGAGCCCCGGGCCTGGGAGTCGCTGGTACGGGACTGGCACGCCGAAGGGCTGGCGGTTCGACCCGATCACCGGATGATCGCGCACACCGCGTTCCTCGTCTCCGCGCGTAAGCTCGCCCCCGGAGTCACCGCCCCGCCGCGACGCCGCAAGCCCAGCAAGGGCACCGAGGCGTACGCGCAACGCCGCCAGGCGCTGCGCGAGGCGGAGGCGGCCCGGCAGGCGACGGCGGTGCCGACCGAGGCACCGGCCGACCGGCCACGACCCGAGGTGACGCAGGAGATGGACAGGCCGTGACGGCGGAATGGGGCGGCTGGGAGTGAACGGGCTGATCCTGGGCGCCGGTCGGCGGTGGCCGGAGGTGACGGCATGAGCCGGCCCGGCTTCGGCGGTGGCGACCTGCCGGCGGTCTTTCCCGACTGGTCGCCCTACACCGATCTCGAATCGGCGGCGCGGGCCTACCTGCGGGATCCGGACGTCGCCCTGGAGGCCCTCGGCGGTGTGCTGCGCGGGGCGTCGGTGCTCGGCTTCACCCTGGAACGCTTCGTCAACGAGGTGAACGGGGTGTGGCAGGAGGTCGTGGTCTGCGACGGCAGCCGCCTGGTGCTCTGGCACGGCGAGGACGTGCCGCCGGGGGAGGGGCCGCCGGGCTCGATGACCTCCTCGCTGCGGGTGGTGCCGGTCTCCTCGGTCACCGAGGTCGGCTGCCGGCGCCGGCTGTTCCGCCACGACAACGGCGAGATCCGGGTCGACAGTATCGACGTATATCTGCTGCTGACCTCGCTGGACGAGTCGCCGCCGAGCGAGGAGAGCGCCGGTGGGCCGCGCCACGACGCGCTGCGTTTCGGCAAGACCCTCGACGACGGCGGTGCCGGGCAGATAGCCCGGTTGGAGGAGTTCGCCCGGCTGGTCGCCTCGGTGGTCGGCCGCCCGTTGCTGTGACGGGCCGGCCGGTCGGGATCAGTCGTCGGCCTCCGGGCCGGCCACCTCGACGCCGTCGCTGCCGCGTACGACGTGGATGCACTCGCCCGGGCACTCCTTCGCCGAGTCGATCACCTCAAGGCGCAGATGCGCCGGCACGTCCACCCGGGCACCGTGGGTCTGGCGCAGCTCGCCGTCGGTGCCCTTGACGTACGCCAGCCCGTCGATGTCGAACTCGAAGACCTCCGGCGCGTACTGCACGCACAGCCCGTCGCCGGTGCAGAGATCCTGGTCCACCCAGACCTGCAGCTGGTCGGTCGCGACCTCGGCCACCGGCGCACCCCCCATGTTCTCCCGTCCCACCCCCCGACGGTACCCGAATGCCGGTACCCGTCCGCCGACCCACCCTGGCGATCAAGCTTCGGTGACGGGCGCGTTGCGGAGGACCGAATCGGCCTCATAGCGGCTAGTGTTAGCTCAGAACGTTCAAGCCCCCCGGGGAGGTGGGACGTGGCACGCAGCGACGACGCGGACTCGCGCGCCGCACGGTGGGAGAAGGAGGCCCACGATCTCTCCACGCAGGTCGCGTTTCTTCAAGAGGAACTCGCTCTGGTGCGGCGCAAGTTGACCGAGAGCCCCCGACACGTCCGGCAGCTCGAAGAGCGGCTGGCCGCCACCCAGGCGCAGTTGGCGCGGCTGACCGAGAACAACGAACGGCTCGTGGGCACCCTCAAGGAGGCCCGCGCGCAGATCGTGACGCTCAAGGAGGAGATCGACCGACTCGCCCAGCCCCCCAGTGGCTACGGCGTCTTCCTGGCCCGGCACGACGACGGCACCGTCGACGTCTTCACCGGCGGGCGCAAACTGCGCGTGGCCGTCTCACCCTCGATCGATCTGGGTGAGCTGCGGCGCGGCCAGGAGGTCCTGCTCAACGATGCGCTCAACATCGTCGATGCGTTCGGCTACGAACGGGTCGGCGAGGTGGTCATGCTCAAGGAGATCCTCGCGGGCCCCGGCGGCGCACCCGGCGACCGGGCGCTGGTGGTCTCGCACTCCGACGAGGAGCGCATCGTGCACCTGGCCGAGACCCTGATCGGCAGTCCGATCCGGGCCGGCGACTCGCTCATGATCGAACCGCGCTCGGCGTACGCGTACGAGCGGATTCCCAAGAGCGAGGTCGAGGAGCTCGTGCTGGAGGAGGTGCCGGATGTCGACTACACCGACATCGGCGGCCTGCACTCCCAGATCGAGCAGATCCGGGACGCGGTGGAACTGCCGTTCCTGCACGCCGACCTGTTCCGGGAGCACCAGCTGCGCCCGCCGAAGGGCATCCTGCTCTACGGGCCGCCCGGCTGTGGCAAGACGCTGATCGCCAAGGCGGTCGCCAACTCGCTGGCGAAGAAGATCGCCGAGCGGCGGGGTGAGGAGAAGCACACCAGCTTCTTCCTCAACATCAAGGGCCCCGAGCTGCTCAACAAGTACGTCGGCGAGACCGAGCGGCACATCCGGCTGGTCTTCCAGCGGGCGCGGGAGAAGGCCGGCGAGGGCACCCCGGTCATCGTCTTCTTCGACGAGATGGACTCGGTCTTCCGTACCCGCGGCTCCGGTGTCTCCTCCGACGTGGAGAACACCATCGTGCCGCAGCTGCTCAGCGAGATCGACGGGGTCGAGGGGCTGGAGAACGTCATCGTCATCGGCGCCTCCAACCGGGAAGACATGATCGACCCGGCGATCCTGCGCCCGGGGCGGCTCGACGTGAAGATCAAGATTGAGCGTCCGGACGCCGAGGCGGCCAAGGACATCTTCTCGAAGTACATCCTGCCCGGCCTGCCGCTGCACGCCGACGACCTGGCCGAACACGGCTCCGACGCCCAGGCCACCGTCGCCGCCATGATCGACGCGGTGGTCCTGCGGATGTACTCGGAAACCGAGGAGAACCGCTTCCTGGAGGTCACCTACGCCAACGGTGACAAGGAGGTCCTCTACTTCAAGGACTTCAACTCCGGCGCGATGATCCAGAACATCGTCGACCGCGGCAAGAAGATGGCGATCAAGGAGTTCCTCACCTCCGGCCGCAAGGGGTTGCGCCTGCAACACCTGCTCGACGCCTGCGTCGACGAGTTCCGGGAGAACGAGGACCTGCCCAACACCACCAACCCGGACGACTGGGCCCGCATCTCCGGCAAGAAGGGCGAGCGGATCGTCTACATCCGCACGCTCGTCTCCGGTGGCAAGGGCACCGAGGCCGGCCGCTCCATCGAGACCGCCAGCAACACCGGCCAGTACCTCTAACCGACGCGCACGCAGGGCCCGTGACGGCACCCGTCACGGGCCCTGCGCGTACGCTCCGGCGGGCCGGCACGCGACGGACGACGCCGGTAGGATTCGGAACGACTCTCCCATTACGCAAAGGATCTGCGTGCCCACCGAGCAGAGCGAGCTGGCCCCGCCGCTCGTCCCGACCTCGACCCCCAGCCCCACCCCGCCGCACCGCCGCCCGCTCGCCGCGCTGGCCGCCCTGGCGGTGGCCTGGCTCCTGCCGCTCGTCGCGACCGCCGTCGACGCCCCCTGGGTGCTGCCCCCGCTGGTCCTGCTGGCCACCGCGAGCGTGCTGCGCGGCGGCCGCACCCTGCTCGACCGGCTGTTGCTCGCCACCGTCCTGCTCATCGGCCTCACCGCCGCCGCCGGCCTGCTCTTCGCCGTCTGGCCGTGGGGGATGGCACCGGTCCCGGTGACCGGCACCGCCCTCACCGTGCTCGTCCTGGCCGCCCTGGCCACCGGGCGGCGCCCCACCCTGCCGCGTCCGGCCTGGGCCGACCTGTTCCCCGTGGTCGGCACCGCCGCGCTCGTCGGCTACCTCGCCCAACCCGTGGTACGCGCCGACGGCCTCGTCGGCCAGCTCACCATCCTCGGCAGGGGCGAGGACCACCTGCGCCATCTCACCCTCGTCGACGTCCTCGGCCGGCACGGCGGGTACGCCTTCGTCGACCCCGCCGCCGTACGCGAGCAGCTCCTCTCCCTGCTCGTCTACTACCCGCAGGGCTGGCACCTGCTGGTCGCCCTGCTCGACGGCCACCGCACCCTGCCCGGCGCCGCGCCGGCCGGGGTCGAGGCGGTGTCGCCGTACCTCTGGTGGAACATCGCCGGCTTCGGCCTGTTCGTGCTCATCCTGCTCTGGGCCGCACACCGCCTGCCCGGCCCGCTGCACCCGTTGAGCCGGGGCGTGCTCACCGTCGTCGTCGGCGCGCTCGTCCTCGGCACCCAGATGCCCCGGATGCTGCTCTCCGGATACCCCACCGAGACGCTCGGGCTGGCCCTCACCGTCGCCCTGGCCGCCCTCGTCGCCCGGCCGGTCGCCGCCCTCCGCGAACACCTGCTGCTGCTCGGCGCCCTGCTCGTCGCGATCGGCTACACCTACTACCTGTTCCTGCCCGCCGCCGCCGTCATCGTGCTCGGCGCGCTGCTCGCCCAGCGCCGCGAGGTGCTCCGGGTACGCGGCACCGCGCTGACCATCGGCCTGGCCACCGCCGCCCTTACTCCGGTGCCGATCCTGCTCGGCGTGTTCCGCGCCAACCAGACCGAATCGCTCACCGCCGCCGTGGGGCCGGACCTCACCGAGACCTGGCTCGCCCTCGGCGGCCTCGGCGCCCTCGTGGTGCCGGCGCTGCTGCTGCACGCGCTCTGGCTCGGCCGCACCGATCCGGCCTGGCGACACTGGCTCTTCGTCCTGCTGGCCAGCGTCGCACTCACCCTCGCCATCGGGCAGGCCAGCGTCAGCCTCGGCGGTGAACCCGGCTACTACTTCAACAAGGCCGGGCACCTCACCACCGTGCTGCTCATCGTCGGCACCGCCGCCGTGGTGCGGCTGTTGCCGGTCCCGCGCGACCGCCGCCCGGCGCGTACCGTCGTGGCCGCGTTCACCGCCGTCACCGTGGCCGCCGCGACCGTGCTGCTCGCCGGCGTCACCGGCTGGCACCGCAGCCTGCTCGTCGCCGACCCGCCGACCTGGGCGCAGCGCTGGGTGCACCAGCAGGTCGACCAGCCCACCCGGGCGGCCGCCGTGTGCGAGGAGGTCAACCGGCGCTATCCGCCCGACGGGGTCACCACGGTCGTCCTCGACCGCATCCCGTACCGCTCCTACCTGGCGAACATCTGCGTCTCCACCCTCCAGGGCACCACCGCGTGGACCGAGCCCGCCATCTACCACATGGTCTTCGTCGAACCGGATCGGACCGTGCAGATGCTGCGCCGGACGCCCGGTGAGATCCGGCTCGTCGTCACCACCGACGGCGCGCGGGTGCGGGTCGACCGGCTGCTCCGGGCCGACCCGGAACTGCGCGACCGGGTGACCGTGGAGATGATGCTCGTCGACGAACCGCAAGCCTGACCGGCGCGACCCGCGGTACGCCGCGCCACCGCCACGCCCCCGGTTGGCCGGTCGCGGACTACGCTCGACGTGACGGGGGACCGGTCGGGCAAACGAAGCGGGTAGGTCGATGAGCGTAAGACGGATCATGGGCACCGAGGTCGAGTACGGCATCTCCGTGCCCGGCCAGGCCGGGGCCAACCCGATGGTCACCTCCTCACAGGTGGTGAACGCCTACGGCGCCCGCCCGGAACTGAACCGGGGTGGTCGGGCCCGTTGGGACTACGAGGAGGAGTCACCGCTGCGCGACGCCCGGGGTTTCACCTACTCCGGTGCGGCATACGACCCGGCCGAGGCACTCGCCGACGAGGACCTCGGGCTGGCCAACGTGATTCTCACCAACGGCGCGCGGCTCTACGTCGACCACGCCCACCCGGAGTACTCCACCCCCGAGGTGACGAACCCGCGTGACGTCGTCCGCTGGGACAAGGCGGGGGAGCGGGTGATGGCGGAGGCGGCGCGGCGGGCCGCCACGATCCCGGGCGCGGCACAGATCCACCTCTACAAGAACAACACCGACAACAAGGGCGCCAGCTACGGTGCGCACGAGAACTACCTCATGCGTCGGCAGACGCCGTTCGCCGACATCGTGGCGTACCTGACCCCGTTCTTCGTCACCCGGCAGATCGTCTGCGGCGCCGGGCGGGTCGGCATCGGGCAGGACGGCGGCCAGAGCGGCTTCCAGATCTCCCAGCGTGCCGACTTCTTCGAGGTCGAGGTCGGCCTGGAGACTACGCTCAAGCGGCCGATCATCAACACCCGCGACGAACCGCACGCCGACGCGGACAAGTACCGCCGGCTGCACGTCATCATCGGCGACGCCAACCTCTCGGAGATCTCCACCTATCTCAAGGTGGGCACCACCGCGCTGATCCTCACCATGATCGAGGAGAAGGCGCTCGGTCCCGACCTCGGCATCGCCGACCCGGTCGGCGAGCTGCGCGCGGTCAGCCACGACCCGTCGCTGACCCACCGGATGCGGCTGCGCGACGGGCGCCGGCTGACCGCCATGGACGTGCAGTGGGCCTACCTGGAGCGGGTACGCGCATTCGTGGACGACCGCTACGGCAGCGACGTCGACGAGCAGACCGCCGACGTGCTGGACCGGTGGGAGGACGTGCTGGACCGGCTGGGGCGCGACGTGATGCTCTGCGCCGACGAGCTGGACTGGGTGGCCAAGCTGCGGCTGCTGGAGGGCTACCGGGAGCGCGAGAAGCTCGGCTGGGGCTCGCACAAGCTCCAGCTGGTCGACCTGCAGTATTCCGACGTACGCCCGGAGAAGGGCCTCTACCACCGGCTGGTCTCCCGTGGGTCGATGAGGACGCTGCTCACCGACGAGGAGAGCCGTACGGCGATGACCGAGCCGCCGGAGGACACCCGGGCCTACTTCCGGGGTCGCTGCCTGGCGCAGTACGCCTCCGAGGTGGTGGCCGCCAGCTGGGATTCGGTCATCTTCGACGTCGGCCGGGAGTCGCTGGTGCGGGTGCCGATGATGGAGCCGGAGCGCGGCACCAAGGGGCACGTGGGCGCGCTGTTCGACCGCTGCGCCAGCGCGAAGGATCTGCTGGAGACCCTGACCGGCGGCTGAGTCACCCGTCGGGTCGTCGTCCGCCCGCCGCGCGCTGGTTCCCCGGTACCGGCGCGCGGCGGGCGTTTCGTCATGCCCGCGAGGTAAGTTCATCGCAGGGAGATCGTGGAGGAGGCAACAGTGGCCACTCGTGACAGCGGCGGTCAGTCGCAGTCGGGCAAGTCCCGGCAGGGCGAAGAAGTCGAGGACGCGGCCGTCGAGGCGAACCCGGAGGTCGCCGAGCGGCACGCCGAGATCACCGAGGACGTCGACGACCTGCTCGACGAGATCGACTCCGTCCTGGAGGAGAACGCCGAGGAGTTCGTGAGGGGATACGTGCAAAAAGGGGGACAATGACGCATATGCCCGACCTGCCCGGAGGGTGGACGGAACGAGCTGTCGGCCGGGCAGAACGGCGTGTGCGCGGTCTGCGGTGACCCCGATCCGGAACATGTGGACCACGATCATCGCACCGGGTGGGTGCGCGGGATACTCTGCTTCAACTGCAACGGTGGTCTTGGCCAGTTCCGTGACAGTCCCACGAGGCTGGCCAGGGCCATCACGTACCTGAGAGGAACCACGTGGCAGCGGGTCTTGATCCATCCGGGCGTCTTCCAGATGTGTTCACCAACGCGGGGACGTCCTCCTTCACGGCATTCCTGAGCAAGGTGGCCCCCGAGATGCTGCCCGGCCGCCGGGCGCTGCCCCCGGGCATGGCCGCCGACCTGGCCCCGCACGCCACCACCATCGTGGCCATCGCCGCCGCCGGCGGTGTCGTGATGGCCGGTGACCGGCGGGCCACCATGGGCAACCTGATCGCCCAGCGGGACATCGAGAAGGTGCACCCGGCCGACGCGTACTCGCTGGTGGGCATCGCCGGCACCGCCGGCATCGGCATCGAGCTGATGCGACTGTTCCAGGTGGAGCTGGAGCACTACGAGAAGATCGAGGGCGCGATGCTCTCGCTCGACGGCAAGGCGAACCGACTCGCCTCGATGATCCGGGGCAACCTGGGCGCGGCGATGCAGGGGCTGGCCGTGATCCCGCTCTTCGCCGGGTTCGACCTGGCGGCGAAGGACCCGGTGCGGGCCGGGCGGATCTTCAGTTTCGACGTCACCGGCGGCCCGTACGAGGAGACTGGTTACGACGCGATCGGCTCGGGCTCGCTGTTCGCCAAGTCGGCGTTGAAGAAGCGGTTCCGGGCCGGCCTGTCCGTCGACGACGCGGTGCGGTTGGCGGTGGAGGCGCTCTACGACGCCGCCGACGACGACACCGCGACCGGCGGGCCCGACCTGACCCGGCGGATCTACCCGGTGGTGATGACCGCGACGGCGGAGGGGACGCACCGGTTGACCGACGTGGAGACCTCGGCGATCGCGGAGAGCGTGGTCGCCGCCCGGATGGAGAATCCGGGCGGCTGAACCGCCGCACCCCGCCCGCAGCTGACCGCAGTCCCCCCGTACCGCCCGAAGGAGAGCCGCCGCCGTGGCCATGCAGTTCTACGCCTCACCCGAACAGATCATGCGCGACCGTTCCGAGCTGGCCCGCAAGGGCATCGCCCGGGGGCGCAGCGCGGTGGTCGTGAGCTACGCCGGTGGCGTGCTCTTCGTCGCGGAGAATCTTTCCAGCGCTCTGCACAAGGTCAGCGAGATCTACGACCGGATCGGGTTCGCCGCGGTCGGCAAGTACAACGAGTTCGAGAACCTGCGCCGGGCCGGCGTGCGGATGGCCGACCTGAACGGCCTGAGCTACGACCGCCGTGACGTGACCGGGCTGGCGCTGGCCAACTCGTACGCGCAGATCCTCGGCGCGATCTTCACGGAGCAGTCGAAGCCGTTCGAGGTGGAGATCTGTGTGGCCGAGGTGGGTGCCACCCCGGAGGAGGACTCGCTCTACCGCAACACCTACGACGGGTCGGTCACCGACGAGCCGGGCCGGATGGCGATGGGTGGCCAGGCGGACGCGATCGCCGGGGTGCTCAAGTCGCACCACCGGCCGGACATGTCGCTCGGCGAGGCGGTGAAGGTGGCGGTGCGGGCGCTGGGCAGCGTCGGCGGCGAGGGCGGTGCCGCCCGCACGATCGCCGCCCACCAGCTGGAGGTGGCGATCCTGGATCGTGGCCGGGTGGGGCGTACCTTCCGCCGGATCACCGGTGCGGCGCTGACCGCGCTGCTCGACGGCGGCGCGGACGACGGGTCGGCGGCCGAGGGCGACCGGGCGCAGACGCCGACCACGCCGACGGAGGAGGCGCACAAGCCGACCACCTCGGCCGGTTCCGCCGACCTGGAGGACAAGCCGGGCGACAAGCCCGACGCCTGACGATCGGGGCGAGGCGGGTCAGCCCTGGCGGAGCAGGGGTTTCGCCAGGGCCCACCAGGCGGCCGCGACGGCGTTGAAGACGCCCGTGCCGGGGGGCGCGGCCACGTTCGACGGGGCCACCCGGGCGGTCATCAGGTCGGCGATCACGCCGTCGCCGACCGTACGCTCGGCCTGTAGGCGTCGTCGGCGGGCGCGTACCCAGTCGCGGTGGCGCCACAGCCAGGCCCAGCCGCGGGTCTTCTGCCGGGCCCAGCCGCCGGCCAGCGCGGCGGCGAACATGGCGGCCTCGGTGAGCAGCAGCATCGGCGCCAGCAGCGCCAGGGTCCGGCCCTGGTAGGCGGTGAGCAGGGTCAGCAGGCGGTTGCGTTCGACCAGGTAGAGCTTGAGGTCGTTGCGGGAGAACTCGTAGTGGTGGCGGACCACGGCGTCCGGCACGTACTCCAGCCGTAGGCCGCGTTGCCACAGCCGCAGGCTGAGTTCGGTGTCCTCGTGGTAGGCGAAGTACTCGGCGGGGAACCCGCCCAACTCGGCCCAGCGGGGCCGGCTGATGACGAAGCAGCAGCCGCTCAGTGACGGCACCACGGTGCGCCGGGCGTGGGCGCTGGCCGGTTCGCCGTTGCCGCCGGCCCAGGACAGGCCGGTGAAGTGCAGCGGATTGCCGGAGGTGTTGATCAGGTCGGGGTCGTCGGCGAGCCGGATGGAGGCCATGGCGGCGCCGACGCCCGGCTCGGCGGCCACCTCGACGACCCTGGCGAGGGCGTCGGGAGCCACGATCGCGTCGGAGTTGACGAAGGCGAGCCAGTCGCCGGTGGCCTCGGCGGCGCCGAGGTTGTTGCCGCCGGAGTAGCCGGTGTTCTCCTCCGGGCGGATCACCCGTACGCCGGGCAGGCCCTTGACCACGTCGACGCCGTCGCCGGTGCAGCCGTTGTCGACCAGGACCAGCTCGATGTCGACGCCGGTGCTGGCCAGCACGGCGCGGGCGGCGTCGACGAGCCAGGGTTCGGGGCCGTAGGCGAGCATCACCGCGGTCACGTGGGGTGGGTTCATGGAACGCCTCCGGAGGTGGCGGGCACGGGGGTCGCGGCGGGCGGGACGGGCATGGTCGTGCGGGGGCGGCGACGCAGCAGGACGACCATGACGGCGGCGACCACCAGGGAGCCCACGGTGTAGCCGAGCTCGACCCGCAGCGCGACGGGCAGCGGGGCCAGGGTCGTGGCGGCCAGCGCGGCGATGCCGGCGGTCCAGGCCACGGCCTGGGCGTGGTGCCGGTCGCGGGCCAGCAGCGCCTGGCCGAGCACCATCGCCCACAGGTACGCCAGCGTGGCCAGCGAGAGCCAGGCGAAGTCGCCGTGGCCGAGGACGGCGGGGGCGTCGAAGAGGGCCCGCACGAGCCAGGGGCCGAGCAGCACGGCGAGGACGCCACCGGCGGCACCCATGGCGGTGACGACCGTCATGGCCCGGCGCAGCAGGGCGGCGAAGGCCGGGTCGTCGCCGGTGGCGGCGGCGGTGGAGAGGCCGGGCAGCAGGGCGGCCTGCATCGAGCCGAAGACGAACAGCGGTACGCGGACCAGCACCAGCGCGGAGAGCAACGCGCCGGCGGTGGCCACGTCGGTGGGGTCGAGCAGCCGTACGTTGATCACGCCGATGTTGACCACCACCTGGGCGAGCAGGCTGGAGACGGTGAGCAGGGCCAGGCCGCGCAGCAGGGTTGACCAGCCGACCTTCGGGCCGCCGCCGATCGCCCGGAGCACCGGTGCGGCGGTCAGCGCGACGCCGAGCAGGGGCGCGAGGACCAGCACTAGCGCGTACGCCACGGGGGAGTCGACCCCGGCCACGGCGAGCGCGGCGACCAGGCCGATGCGCAGTCCGCCGTCGAGGCCGAGTTGGGTGCCGTACCAGCGGAAGTGGCGCAGCCCGGAGAGCACGCCCCGGGTGGTGTGTGCCACGGCCAGCGCGGCCAGCGCGCCGCCGAGGGTCGCCACCATGGCGCGGTCGCCGTCGAAGAGCCGGTCGGCGAGGGTGTCGGCGGCGCCGAGGACGGCCAGCAAGAGCAGGCCGAGCACGGCGGCGGCGACGGTGGCGCCCCGGGCCAGCACCGGCCCGGGGGGCAGTCCCCGGGTACGGCGGGCCGCGACGAGCCGGGCGACCTCCTGTTCGACGGGGAAGAACACGCCGATGCCGAGGGTGAAGACGACCGACCAGAGCACCGACAGCGACGAGTAGCCGGCGGCGTCGAGGTTGTGCCCGGCCAGGGCGAGGTGGACGTAGGAGGCCAGCCCGACCAGGGCCAGCCCCGCGCCGATGGGGAGGGTGCCGGGCGGGACGAGGCGGAGCAGGCGGGGGATCACCGGCGGATGAGGGCCAGGGTGAGCACGGCCAGCGCCCGGCCGAGGTAGATCATCGCCTTGACCGGGGAGTGGCTGGGGGTGCCCGCCATCCGGCGGCGCATCGCGACGGGGACCTGCTGGATCCGGTAGCCGCGGCGGGCGGCGTGCACCAGCGTCTCGACGGTGTCGCCGAGGTACTCCGCGGGGTACCACCGGGCGAACATGTTGATCATGCTTCGGTTGGCGGCGCGGAAGCCGGAGGTGGTGTCGGTCAGCGTGGTGCCGGCCAGACCGGAGAGCACCATCGACAGCATGCCCATCGCCCAGCGGCGGGGGCCGCGGGCGGTGTACTCGCCCTCGCCGGCGAAGCGCGCCCCGATGACCAGGTCGTAGTCGTCGAGCAGGTCGACCAGCTTCGGCACGTAGCGGGGGTCGTGCTGCCCGTCGGCGTCGATCTGCACCGCGGCGTCGTAGTCATGGTCGTGGGCGTAGCGGTAGCCGAGGCGCATCGCGCCGCCGACGCCGAGGTTGTACGGCAGCCGGGCGACCCGGGCGCCGGCGGCGGCGGCCACCGCGGCGGTGTGGTCGGTGGAGCCGTCGTCGACGACCAGCACGTGCACGCCGGGCAGCTCGCCGCGGATCTCGCCGACGACGTCGCCGATGGAGGCGGCCTCGTTGAGCGCCGGGATGATGATCAGGAGGCGCTTGCCGTTAACCATCACGGGCCACCATCTCCGCCTGCTCCGCCCGGCCCGCCTGCGCCGCCCGTTCCGCCCGGTCCGCCTCAACCTCGGTGCGCAGCAGGGCGAACTCCTCGGCCAGGGTGCGGGTCTCCTCCTCCAGCGCGCTGACCTCCCAGCTGAGGTGGATGCAGACCAGCAGCAGGAAGACGATGCCGAGGAAGAGGACCAGGCTGACCCCGGAGGCCACGCCGAGCACGTCCGCGACGCCGTCGAGCAGCCGGGGGAACAGCGACAGCGGGATCACCACGAACAGCAGCCCGAGCCAGAGCATGCCGTACTTCTCCCGCAGCTGCCGGCGGCGCAGCAACTCGACGATCGTGGCCAGCAGGACCAGACCGGTCAGGCCGGTGACGAGGGTGAGCTTCATGCGACCTTCCACGGGGAGGGTGGAGCGGCGGGCGCGAACGCGTCGACCAGGGTGGCGTGCCAGTCCGGCAGGGGCGGTAGCCCGGCGTCGGCCCATCGGTCGTGCGCCAGCACACTGTACGCCGGTCGGTGCGCGGGTCGCCGGAAGCGGGCGCCGGTGGTGGGCCGGATCCGGTCGGGGTCGAGCCCGTGCCGGGCGAAGACCGCGCGGGCCAGCCCGTACCAGGTGGTCTCGCCGGAGCAGGTGCCGTGGTAGACCCCGGGCGGGGCGTGTCCGGCGTGGGCGGCCTCGGCGAGCGCGACGAGCTGGCGGGCCAGCGCGTACGACCAGGTGGGTTGGCCCCGCTGGTCGTCGACGACGTCGAGGAACTCGCGGTGCTCGGCCAGGCCGAGCATGGTGGTGACGAAGTTGCGGCCGTGGGCGCCGTAGAGCCAGGCGGTGCGCACCACGTATCCGGCGTCGGGCAGCAGTCGGGTGACGGCCCGTTCCCCGGCGAGCTTGCCGCGACCGTACGCGTTCACCGGTGCGGTCGGCGCGTCCTCGCGGTAGGGGGTGGTGGCGTCGCCGGGGAAGACGTAGTCGGTGGAGAGCTGGAACAGGCGGGCGCCGTGCGTGGCGCAGGCGGTGGCGAGGTGGGCGACGGCGTCGCCGTTGACCGCGGTCGCGGCCGCCTCGTGCTGTTCGGCGCCGTCGACGTCGGTCCACGCGGCGGTGTTGACCACCACGTCGTGCCCGCCGACGGCGGCGTGCACGGCGGCGGCGTCGGTGATGTCGAGTTCCGCCCGGGTGGCGGCGTGCACGGTGTGCGCCGGCCGCGCGGCCAGCACGTCCACCAGGTCCCGCCCCAGCATGCCGCCCGCACCGGTCACCAGGAACCTCATCCGGCCGCCGTCGCCTTCAACGGTTCCCACCAGGCGCGGTTGTCCCGGTACCAGCGGACGGTGTCGGCCAGCCCGGCGTCCAGGGTGATGCTCGGGGCGTACCCCAGCTCGTTGCTGATCTTGGTGATGTCCAGCGAGTAGCGGCGGTCGTGGCCCTTGCGGTCGGGGACCGGCACGACGCGGTCCCAGCCGGCGTGGCAGGCGTCCAGGAGACGGGCGGTGAGGTCCTTGTTGGTCAGCTCGGTGCCGCCGCCGATGTGGTAGACCTCACCGGTGCGGCCCTTGTGCTGCACGAGGGCGACGCCGCGGCAGTGGTCGTGGACGTGGAGCCAGTCGCGCACGTTGCCGCCGTCGCCGTAGAGCGGGACGGTGTGTCCGTCGAGGAGGTTGGTGACGAACAGCGGAACGACCTTCTCCGGGTACTGGTACGGCCCGTAGTTGTTGGAGCAGCGGGTCACCACCACGTCGAGGCCGTGGGTGCGGTGGTAGGCCAGGGCGAGCAGGTCGGAGCCGGCCTTGGCGGCGGCGTACGGGGAGTTGGGGGCCAGCGGCCAGTCCTCGGTCCAGGAGCCCTCGGGGATGGAGCCGTAGACCTCGTCGGTGGAGACGTGGACGAACCGGGCGACGCCGTGGCGCAGGGCGGCGTCGAGCAGGGTCTGGGTGCCGAGCACGTTGGTGGTGACGAACGGCGCGGCCCCGGCGATGGAGCGGTCGACGTGCGACTCGGCGGCGAAGTGCACGATCACGTCATGCCCCGGAACGACCCGGTCCACCACATCCGGGTGACGTATGTCACCGTGGACGAAGCGGAGTCGGTGGTCGTCGGCGACCGGGGCGAGGTTGGCCAGGTTGCCGGAGTAGGTGAGGGCGTCGAGCACGGTGACCTGCGCCGGTTCCAGCGCCGGCACGCCCGCCGCGCTGCCGCCGGGCACGCCGAGCACCATTCGGACGTACTCCGAACCGATGAATCCGGCTCCGCCGGTGACCAGGATCCTCACGGGTCCGGAAGTCTACGCGAGGTGGCCATCCGCGCCGCGCAGGCGAGACGTGCCGGCCGGTTGGGCTGCCGGTAGGCTCCCCGGGTGCGTGGAATCCTGCTCGCCGGTGGCACCGGATCGCGGCTGTGGCCGATCACCCGGGCGGTGTCGAAGCAGCTGATGCCGGTCTTCGACAAGCCGATGATCTACTATCCGCTCTCCACCCTGGTGATGGCCGGGGTGCGCGAGATCCTGGTGATCACCACACCGGAGGAGCAGCACCAGTTCCAGCGCCTGCTCGGTGACGGCGACCAGTTCGGGCTCCGGCTGGAGTACGTCGCCCAGCCCCGACCGGAGGGCATCGCCCAGGCGTTCGTGCTCGGCGCGGACTTCATCGGCGACGAGGCGGTGGCGCTGATCCTCGGCGACAACATCTTCCACGGGGTGGGCCTGGGTCGGCAGCTCGCCGCCGCGGGCGACCCGGTGGGCGGGCGGATCTTCGCCTATCCGGTGGCCGACCCGCAGGCGTACGGCGTGGTGCACTTCGGCCCCGACGGCCGGGTGCTGTCGATCGAGGAGAAGCCGGCGCGGCCGAAGTCCCGGTACGCGGTGCCGGGGCTGTACTTCTACGACAACCGGGTGGTGGAGATCGCCCGGGGGCTCACCCCCAGCGCCCGGGGCGAGCTGGAGATCACCGCGGTGAACGAGGCGTACCGGTGCCGCGACGAGCTGTCGGTCACCGTGCTGGACCGGGGCACCGCCTGGCTGGACACCGGCACGTTCACCTCGCTGATGCAGGCCGCCGAGTTCGTCCGGGTGATCGAGGAGCGGCAGGGCATGAAGATCGGCTGCGTCGAGGAGGTGGCGTGGCGCGCCGGGCTGATCGACGACGCGCAGCTGCGCGCCCTGGCCGAACCGTTGACCCGCAGCGGCTACGGCGACTACCTGCTCGACCTGCTCAGCGGCGAGCGCGACGAGCTGATCGGCGAGTTCGCCGGTCCCGGGGCCGCCCGATGAAGCTGCGGCCGATGAGTATCGAGGGCGCCTGGGAGATCACGCCACAGCAGCACGGCGACCCCCGCGGGCTCTTCCTGGAGTGGTACCGCTTCGACCGGCTGGCCGAGGCGGTCGGGCACCCGCTGCGGCTGGCCCAGGGCAACCTCTCCGTCTCGGCCCGGGACGTCGTGCGCGGCATCCACTTCGCCGACGTGCCGCCGGGGCAGGCGAAGTACGTCACCTGTGTCCGGGGCGCGGTGCTGGACGTGGTCGTCGACCTGCGGGTCGGCTCACCCACCTTCGGCCGGTGGGAGGGCGTCCGCCTCGACGACCTGGACCGGCGCGCGGTCTACCTGGCCGAGGGGCTCGGTCACGGTTTCTGCGCGCTGACCGACGACGCCACCCTGACCTATCTCTGCTCGACCACCTACACCCCCTCGGCGGAGCACGCGGTGCATCCGCTGGACGAGGAGTTGGGCATCGACTGGCCGGCCGGGTCGCCGCAGCTGTCCGCCCGCGACGCCGCCGCGCCGACCCTGGCCCAGGCCCGGGCGGCGGGTCTGCTGCCGGTCTACGGCACCTGCCGGGAGTACGAGGCGGGTCTGCGCGCCGCGCCGCATTCCGGGGGTGTGTGACACGGGCGCGTGCCGCGACAGTGACGAACAGGGCCTCCGTACGGCTAATGTCTCATCATGGAGCGGCGAATCTTCGGTCTGGAGACCGAGTACGGCGTCACCTGCACCTACCGTGGGCAGCGGCGGCTGTCCCCTGACGAGGTAGCCCGGTATCTCTTCCGCCGGGTCGTGTCCTGGGGCCGGTCGAGCAACGTGTTCCTGCGCAACGGCGCGCGGCTCTACCTGGACGTCGGATCCCACCCCGAGTACGCCACCCCGGAGTGCGACTCGGTGGTCGACCTGGTCGCCCACGACCGGGCCGGCGAACGGATCCTGGAAGGGCTGCTCATCGATGCGGAGAAGCGGCTGCACGACGAGGGCATCGCCGGCGAGATCTACCTGTTCAAGAACAACACCGACTCGGCCGGCAACTCGTACGGCTGCCACGAGAACTACCTGGTCTCCCGGCACGGCGAGTTCGGCCGGCTCGCCGACGTACTGATCCCGTTCCTGGTCACCCGGCAGCTGATCTGTGGCGCGGGCAAGGTGTTGCAGACGCCACGCGGCGCCGTCTACTGCCTGTCCCAGCGGGCCGAGCACATCTGGGAGGGCGTCTCCTCGGCGACCACCCGTAGCCGCCCGATCATCAACACCCGGGACGAGCCGCACGCCGACGCGGAGCGCTATCGCCGGCTGCACGTCATCGTCGGCGACTCCAACATGAACGAGGTCACCACGCTGCTGAAGGTCGGTACGGCCGACATCGTGCTGCGGATGATCGAGGCCGGCGTGGTGATGCGCGACCTCACCCTGGAGAACCCGATCCGGGCGATCCGGGAGGTGTCGCACGACATCACCGGCCGGCGGAAGGTGCGCCTGGCCTCCGGCAAGGAGATCAGCGCCCTGGAGATCCAGCAGGAGTACCTCGCCAAGGCGATCGAGTTCGTCGAGCGCCGGGGCGGCGACCAGACCGCCAAGCGGGTCGTCGAGCTGTGGGGCCGGGTGCTGCGGGCGGTGGAGACCGGTGACCTGGAGCCGGTCTCCCGGGAGATCGACTGGGTGACCAAGCTGCGGCTGATCGAGCGCTACCAGCGCAAGCACGACCTGCCGCTGTCGCACCCCCGGGTGGCGCAGATGGATCTGGCCTACCACGACCTGCGCCGGGGTCGAGGGCTCTACGCCCTGCTGGAGCGGCGCGGCGAGGTGGACCGGGTGGCCACCGATCCGGAGATCTTCGAGGCCAAGGAGACGCCGCCGCAGACCACCCGGGCCCGGCTGCGCGGTGAGTTCATCCGGCACGCCCAGGAGAAGCGGCGGGACTTCACCGTCGACTGGGTGCACCTGAAGCTCAACGACCAGGCGCAGCGGACCGTGCTGTGCAAGGACCCGTTCCGGGCGTACGACGAGCGGGTGGAGCGGCTGATCGCCAGCATGTGACCACTACCCGGCCCGCCCGTCACGGGTGGGCCGGGTAGGCTGGCGCGTCATGATTCCTCCCGAGCCGCCCAGCCAGGGCACCGAGCGGCAAGGCTGGCTCGAACGCCGCCGCGACAAGATCCGCGCCGAGGTCGAACGCAACCGGCGCGGCGAGTACAGCGTCCCCACCTGGGTGCTGGCGCTGGCGCTCGCGGCGATCGTCGGCGCCTGGCTCGCTCTGGTCATTCTCGCCTGAGCCGGGCGGCGTGCCGGTCGTTCCTGCCTGAGCCGGGGGCGGTCCGGTCATTCTCCGGTGAGTCGGGCGGCGTGCCGGCCGGCCGCGGCGGCGGCCAGGAAGTAGGCGTGGTCGGCGTCCAGCCCGCGGCCCATCGTCGACAGCGGCACCGGGCTGCGACGTAGCGCCTCGTCGAGCCCCGTGGTGTCCACCCGCAGCACGGTGTGCCGCCCGGCCAGCGGTGCCAGCGCGGCGTCGACCTCGGCGTCCAGCGCCGGGTCCAGGCCGTCGGGCACCACCAGGTCCGCGCGGGCCAGGGCCACCCGGCCGTACGCGGTGAGGCTGTGGTGCGACACGCCACGGTGTCGCGGGCGCGGGTCGGCGGCGGAGATCCGCAGCGAGCCGACCGGCCGGCCGCCCAGCGTGGCGACGGCGTTGACCGCCTCGCCGACGGCCACGCCGGAGAATCCCCAGCGGGTGCCGGTGCCGAGGTTGCCCGGGCCCTGTGCGACCACCGCCACGTCGGCACCGAGCACATGCCGGGCGGCGAGCAGCCCGCTGTGCAGGGTGGCGGCCTCCAGGTCGCCGCCGAACGCCTGCCCGACGCTGATCGTGCCGACCAGGTCGTCGCGCAGCCCGGCGAGGGTACGGGAGAACCAGGCGGGCAGGGCTCCGCCGTCGGTGAGCAGGTAGGCCACCCGGGCGTGCGGCGCGTCGGCGCGGACACCGGCGAGGATCGCCGGCAGCGCGGAGTGCAGGTCGGCGGTGACCACCGGCAGGCCGGTCAGGTCCTCGGCGCCGGCCAGCACCTCCCGGTGGGGCGACGCCTCCTCGTCGACGCCGAGCAGGATCGGCTGCAACGGGGTGTAGCGGGCCTTCACCAGGTGACCCGCGTCGCGGGAGTCGAGGGCCTGCGGCGGGTCCGGCGGCAGCCGGTCCGGCAGCGCCACGACCAGGGCGTAGCCGCCGGTGCCGAGCCCCATCAGCAGCGCGCCGGCGTTGAGCAGGACGCGGTCGCCGACCTCGGGATCACCGACCAGCGCCGGATAGGCCAGCGCCCGCATCACCCCGCCGCCGCTGAACTCGCCGTCCCCCGCGCCGCTGCGGCCGCCGTCCAGCTCGACGTCCAACTCCACCGCGCCGGCCCACCGCCGCCGCACCCCCGTCACCCGACCCACCCGCCACCGCACCACCCCCCGACGCTAACCCCCCACCCCACCCCACCCCACGCGCCCCCCACCCCCACCCCCGCCCCCACCCCCACCCCCGCCCCAGCGTCGATCTTGCACTTGTGGTCGCGACAGAAGGCATCAGAAGGGGCGTATCGGCGACCATAAGTGCAAGATCGACGGGGAGGGGTGGTGTGGGTGGGTGGGGTGGCGGCGTGGGGGTGAGTGGGGGGAGGGGTGGGCTGCTAGCGTCTACGGAGTGTCGCGTAGCCGCACTGAGCGCCTGGTCAACCTGGTGATCTGCCTGCTGTCGACGCGGCGGTTCCTGACCGCCGCGCAGATCGCCGCGACCGTGCCCGGCTACGAGCACGACCCGGACGATGCCCGTGACCACGAGGCCTTCCAGCGCAAGTTCGAGCGGGACAAGGCCGAGCTGCGGGAGTTGGGCGTACCGCTGGAGACCGGGACGGCGAGCGCCTTCGACGCGGAGCCCGGCTACCGGATCGCGCGCCGGGAGTATGCGCTGCCCGACATCCCCCTCAAGCCGGACGAGGCCGCCGCGGTCGGCATCGCCGCGCGGCTGTGGCAGCACGCCGGCCTGGCCGCCGCCGCGTCGTCCGGGCTGGCCAAGCTGCGCGCCGCGGGCGTGGACGTGGACCCGCAGGCCACCCTCGGGCTGGAGCCGATGGTCACGGTCGACCCGGCCTTCGCCCCGCTGACCGCCGCCGCCCGCGACCGGCGTGAGGTCCGGTTCGACTACCGGGTGCCCGACCGGGACGCGCCGGACCGTCGCCGGCTGCAACCGTGGGGCGTGGTCTGCTGGCGTGGCCGGTGGTACGTCGTCGGCCACGACCTGGACCGCGCCGCCACTCGTTGCTTCCGGCTGTCGCGGGTGGTCGGCGCGGTGCGGGCCACCGGTGCGCCGGGCGCCTACCAACCGCCGGTCGGCGTAGACCTGATCAGTCACGTGGCCCGCTGGTCCGGCCCGACCGAGCGGGCCGGCCGGGCGGCCGTGCTGGTCACCCCCGGTCGCGCCGCCGGGCTGCGCCGCTGGGCGGTGGAGGTCACCACCGGGCCGGAGGCCGACCGGCTGGTCCTGCCCTACGGTGACGCCGACTCCCTGGCCGGGCATCTCGTCGGCTACGGCCCCGACGTGCGGGTGCTCGACCCACCCGAGGTCCGGGAGGCGGTCATCCAGCGGCTCAAGGAGATCGTCACCCGGCACGACACCCTGGCGGTGACCCCATGAGCGCGGTGCACCAATGAGCGAGGTGGCGCGATGAGTGGGGTGGCCCGCCCGGCGGCACGCGCCGGCGCACGGACCTCCGCCGACCGGCTGGCCCGGCTGCTGAACCTGGTGCCCTACCTGCTCGCCCGCCCGGGCATCGAGATCGCCGAGGCGGCCGGTGACCTGGGCGTGACCGAGCGACAGCTGCGCGAGGACCTGGAGCTGCTCTGGGTGTGCGGGCTGCCCGGGTACGGCCCGGGCGACCTGATCGACATGGCCTTCGACGGCGACCGGGTGACCATCACCTACGACGCCGGCATCGACCGGCCGCTGCGGCTCACCCCGGACGAGGCCCTCGCGCTGGTGGTGGCGCTGCGGATGCTGGCGGAGACCCCCGGCGTGGCCAACCGCGAGGCCGTGGAGCGGGCCCTGGCGAAGATCGAGGACGCGGCCGGTGACCTGGTCGCCGCCCCGGTGGAGGTGCGGCTGCCCGCCGACACCGCGCGGGTGGAGCAGCTGCGCGCCGCGGTGGAGAGCGGGCGCGCGCTGCGGATCACCTACTACGCGGCGGCCCGCGACGAGACGACCGAGCGGGTCGTGGACCCGTTGCGGGTGCTGATGGTCGGTGGCCGGACGTACGTGGAGGCGTGGTGCCGGCGTGCCGAGGCGGTGCGGCTGTTCCGGGCGGACCGGATCGACGCGGTCGCCGAGTTGGCCGAGCCCGCCGTCGTGCCGCCGCAGGCCCGCCCGCACGACCTGAGCGAGGGGGTGTTCCGGCCCTCGCCCGACCTGCCGCTGATCACGCTGCGGATCGGTCGGGGCGAGCGCTGGATCACCGAGTACTACCCGTGCGAGCGGGTCGAGTCCGACGGCGAACGCTGGGTCGTCTCGCTGCGGGTCGCCGACCTCGGCTGGGCCCGCCGGTTCGTGCTCGGGCTCGGGCCGAACGTCACCGTCGTCGCCCCTGCCGAGCTGGCCGATCAGGTCCGCGACGCGGCGGTGGCGGCCCTTGAGGCGTACGCGAAGCCGGTGCCGGCCGGCGCGGACCCGGCGGCGGCCGACGGCAGGCAGTAGGCTGGCGGCCGTGCTGAAGTGGATCGTGCTCGCGCTGGTGCTGGTGCCGTTGGTCGTGCTCGCGCTGGCCGTACGACCCGTCCTGGCGCGGCTGCCCCGGCTGCGCCGGGCGGCGCTGGCGCTGCGGCGACGGGTCGACGAGGCCGCGTCGCTGCGGGAGGCCGCGGAGAGCCTGCAGCAGCGCGCCGAGGGGTTGCAGGGTCGGCTGGAGACGACCCAGCAGCGGCTCACCCTGATCAGATCCCGACGCGGCGACTAGCGGCATGATCCCTCCGCCTGGTTGACGGGACACGCGCGGTTGGTCGAGACTTCACCCGCCGGGGCGAACCACCACCGCCCCGGCGGGTGGCAACAACCCTCGACGCACGTACGATGGGCTGCGGCACCACCCTCATCGACACCGTGCGACTGGAGCCTTCCATGCATGCCCTCAAGCCCTGGCACATCGCCGTACTCGTGGTCGTGCTGATCCTGCTCTTCGGCGCGAAGCGGCTCCCCGACGCGGCCCGTTCCCTCGGCCGCTCGCTGCGGATCATCAAGGCCGAGACGAAGAGCCTGGCCGACGACGACCGCGACCTCGCCGGCAAGGCCGACGCGCAGGCCGGCTACCAGCCGTACCCTCCGCAGCAGTCCGCGCCGCCGCAGCAGCCCTACCAGGGCACCGTGCAGCAGCCGGTCGTCGACCCGGTGCAGCGCGCCCGCGAGAACTGATCGCGAGGGCCGATCACCGTGGCCTTCGGACTCCGCAAACGCGGGCCGAGCAACTTCGAGCGGGCCGCCGACGGCTCGATGACCCTCGTCGAGCACGTCCGTGAACTGCGTAACCGGCTGTTCAGGGCGTCGCTGGCCATCCTGGTCGGCTTCGGTGTCGGCATCTGGGTGGCGGGGCCGGTCCGGGTGTTGCTCTCCCAGCCGTACTGTCAGCTGCCCGGCAGCCAACTTCCCGACGGACGGTGCAACTTCGTCCAACTCGGTCCGGCGGACCTGTTCCTGCTGAACCTGAAGATCGGCCTGTGGGTCGGGTTGATCATCGCCGCGCCGGTCTGGCTCTACCAGCTCTGGGCGTTCATCGCGCCGGGCCTGCACCGCAACGAGCGGCGGTACGCGTACGTGTTCACCGCGCTGGCGGCGCCCCTGTTCGTCGCGGGCGCGGTGCTGGCCTACTTCGTCGCCTCGAAGGGCCTGGAGTTCCTGCTTCAGATCTCCGGCGACGACATCAACACGACGCTGGACATC
This sequence comes from Micromonospora sp. WMMD1082, assembly GCF_029626175.1. Taxonomy (NCBI): domain Bacteria; kingdom Bacillati; phylum Actinomycetota; class Actinomycetes; order Micromonosporales; family Micromonosporaceae; genus Micromonospora; species Micromonospora sp. WMMD1082. The sequence goes on from NZ_JARUBM010000002.1 coordinate 5,795,294, forward strand.
ACCCGGTACATATCGTTCGTCACCAACCTGCTGTTGTTGTTCGGGGTCGCGTTCGAGTTCCCGTTGATCGTGCTGATGCTCAACTTCGTCGGCATAGCCAGCGCGAAGCGGCTGCTCAGCTGGTGGCGAGTGGCGGTCTTCATCTTCTTCGCCTTCTCGGCGATGGTCACCCCCACGCCGGACCCGTTCGGCATGACCGCGCTGGCGTTGTGCCTGTGTGCGCTCTACTTCGCCGCGGTCGGGGTCGCGTTCCTCAACGACAAGCGCCGGGGACGCGGCAAGGAGGTCTACGCCGGCCTCGACGACGACGAGGCCTCCCCGCTGGAGTCCGACCGGGAGCCGGTCGAGGTGGGACAGCCGGTCGAGACGGTCACCCCGGTCGACGCCCCCGAACCGGTGACCCGGCCCAGGCCGATCGAACGCCGCTACGACGACATCACCTGACCCGGCCCCTTCCGATGAACGCCGCCCCGGCAGGGCGGCGTTCACCGTGGGCGCCGTCAACCGCTTATGCATCGGCGCATACGAATGTAAGATTGCCGCTACAGCAGGTGGTGTACGCGGGCCGGCGGGCGCCCGCAGGATCGAAGGAGACCGGCCCAGTGACGCTGTCGCGGACCCAGTCATCGCACCGTACCGGCTCCCGCCGCAGGCCGGCCCGAAGCTGGCGGCGGGTGGCGACCGGCGTCGCCGCGCTCGTCCTGGCGGCCGCCGGCGCGACCGTGACCGCCGGGCCGGCGCACGCCGACACCGCCGCCCCGGGCGGCTGCCTGAGCGTGGCGGCGACGGAGCGCTCCTGGCATACCGGCCCGGACCGGGGCGGAGTCCTGCGCGAGATCACCATCACCAACACCTGCGCCACGGCGGTGACCGGCTGGACCCTGGTCTTCGTCCTCCCGCCGGGCCACACCTTTCAGCAGGGCTGGAATGCCACCTGGAGCGTCGACGGCAGCACGCTGACCGCGACCCCGCTGCCGTGGAACCGCACCGTGGGTGCCGGGGGCGCGGTGCACCTCGGCTACTCCGGCACCTGGTCCGGCAGCCCACAGGAGCCGGACTGCACGGTCAACGGTGAGCCGTGCGGCGGGCCGCCGGGGCCCGGTCCGGCCCCGGAGGTCACGCTGACCAGCCCGACGGACGGCAGCAACCTCGTGTCGGTGTGCACGGTGCGGCTGACCGCCGACGCGAGAGCCGGGTCCGGCACCCTCGATCGGGTCGAGTTCTACCTCAACGACACGCTCGTGGGCAGCGACACCAGCGCTCCGTACGAGATCGATGTCCCGCCCGGCCACCCGGCCTTCGCCGGCGCCACCCGACACACCGCCTTCGCCCGGGTCGTCACCACCGCTCCGGTCGCCACCGCAGACTCGCCCGCGGTCAGCTTCGCGCTGGTGCCACCACCACCGGCGCTGATGGTGATCGCCTGCCCGTCGCGGCTGGACGTGCCCGAGGGCGGCTCGACGACCATGGCGTTCGTGACGACGGCCTGCGCCGCCACGCCCGGGCTGACCCTGACGGTCACCGGCGACACCGGGATCAGCGTCTCGCCGACCGTCTTTCCACCCGGCAACCGGGAGAATCGGATCACCGTGTCCGCGGCGCCCGGCAGTGCCGGCGCGAGTGCCCGGATCACCGCCAACGTTGCCGGGTCCGAGTTCGGCTGCCTGTCGGCGACGGCCGTGGTCACCGTCATACCGTCACCCTGAGGCGGCGATCGCGCAGCGGAACGGCCGCGTCACCAGGCGGGACGAGGTGGCGCCGCGGGAGGCCACCCCGTCCGCCGTCCGGTACGGGCCGGCGGGCGGCCGGGTACCGTGCTCGCCGTCCGGTACGGGCCGGCGGGCGGGCGGGCGGGTACCGTGCTCGCCGTGACCGCAGACGATCACCCCCCGATCCCCGACGGGCCCGTCGCCGTCCTGGCCAACCCGACGGCCGGGCGCGGACGGCACCGGGGACTACTGCCGGACCTGCTGGACCGGCTCTCGGCGGCCGGCCGGCCGGTGCGGCTGTTGCGTGCCGGCAGCGCGACCGAGGCGGAGTCGGCCTGCCGGGCCGCGGTCGCCGACGGCGCCGTCGCGCTGGTCGCGGTGGGCGGCGACGGCACGGTGCACCGGGCGGTGCAGGCCGTCGCCGGCACCCCGGTGCCGTTCGGCCCGGTCCCGGCCGGCACCGGCAACGACTTCGCCGTCGAGACCGGCTACCCGGCCGACCCCCGGGCGGCGATGGACGTCATCGCGGCGGCCCTGCGGGAGGGGCGCCGCCGGCCGGTCGACCTGGCGCGGATGACCGGGACCGACGGCACCGTCCGCTGGTACGGTGCGGTCCTCGCGGCCGGGTTCGACGCCATCGTCAACGAACGGGCCAACCGGATGCGCTGGCCGCGCGGCCCCCGCCGCTACGACCTGGCCATCCTCCTGGAACTGGCCCGGCTGCGCCCGCGCCGGTACACCCTCACGCTCGACGGCGAGCGGATCGAGGTGGACGCGGTTCTGGTGGCGGTCGGCAACGGGGCCAGCTACGGCGGTGGGATGCGGATCTGCCCGGACGCGGACCCGACCGACGGCCTGCTCGACGTGCTGGTCGGTGGCCGCTTCGACCGGCGCACCCTGATCCGCGTCAAACCGCGCATCTACGCCGGCACCCACGTCGCCCACCCTCTGGTGCACACCTACCGGGCCCGCACCGTCACCCTCTCCGCCACCGGGATCACCACCTACGCCGACGGCGAACGCTCGCTACGCCTGCCGGTAACCATCACCGCCACCCCCCAAGCCCTCCACCTCCTCCACTGACCCCACGCCTTTGTATCGCTGATCATGAAGTTAGCGGCGACAAATCGGACAGAATCTCCCGCTAACCTCATGATCAACGCAGATGGGGGTGGGTTAGGGAGAGGACGGAGCCTAGGCCGTTGGGGCGGCCGGGGTCGGCGGCGGGGAGGACCAGGACGGCACAGCCGGCCCGGACGGCTCCGGCGTCAGCGGGGGTGTCGCCGACCATCAGCGTCTCCTCCGGGTCGACGCCGAGCAGGCCGCAGGCTCGCCAGAAGATCGCCGGGTCGGGCTTGCAGCGACCCACCTCGTACGACAGCACGAAGGCGTCGACCAGATCGGCGAGGCCCCAGGCGTCGAAGAGCGGCCGGAGATCGAAGCCGATGTTGCTGACCACGGCGACGCGTACGCCGGCCTCCCGCAGCGCGCCGAGGGTCGGTGCGGTGTCCGGGTACGGCACCCAGCCCGCCGGCACCAGCACCCGCTCGTAGAGCGCATCGGCGAAACCGTCGATGCCGGCGTCGACCGTCCCCGCGAGCCCGACGTACGCGGCCCGGTGGGCGTGCTCGTAGAGATCCCGGTCGGCCCACAGCTCCGCCAGCTGGGGCGGCACCCGGGCCGGTAGCGGCCCACCGGCGCGGCCGGCGGTGAGCAGCCGGTCGGCCAGAGCGGTGGCGCGGACCCGGTCCAGCTGTACGCCGCAGGCCGCCGCCGCGGCCAGCACCCACCCGCCGGGCTCCTCCACCTGGGCCAGCGTGCCGTGGAAGTCGAACAGCACCGCCTTCACCGGCCGACGGGAGGCACCCCGGCGGGCGGTGTCGTCCCCGTCGGGCACGGCGTTGGTCGGTTCGGCATGATCCGGCACGTCGTGCACCCTACCGACCCACCCCGACCGCCCCGCCGGACGGCCTTGCCAGGTGCCCGCCGTGGGCACGCACTAATCTTGGGGACATGTCGAGCCCCGCCGAGCGGTACGCCGCGGCGCGCCGCCGGGCCGCGCAGGCCTCACAGTTCCCGGCGCTGGACGAGTTCACCGCCTCTGACCTGGGGTTCGACCTCGACGACTTCCAGCGGGAGGCGTGTCAGGCGCTGGAGCGGGGCAGCGGTGTGCTGGTCTGCGCGCCGACCGGGGCCGGCAAGACCGTGGTCGGCGAGTTCGCCGTACACCTGGCGCTGCGGGGCACGCCCGGGCAGCCGGCGCCGGCCGACGGTGCCCGTCGCAAGTGCTTCTACACCACGCCGATCAAGGCGCTGTCGAACCAGAAGTACCACGACCTGGTCGACCGCTACGGTGCCGAGCAGGTGGGGCTGCTCACCGGCGACAACGCCATCAACGGCGACGCCCCGGTGGTGGTGATGACCACCGAGGTGCTGCGCAACATGCTCTACGCCGGCTCGGCCACCCTGGAGGGCCTGGCGTACGTGGTGATGGACGAGGTCCACTACCTGGCCGACCGGTTCCGTGGCGGGGTGTGGGAGGAGGTCATCATCCACCTGCCCGCCTCGGTGACCCTGGTGTCGCTGTCGGCGACGGTCTCCAACGCCGAGGAGTTCGCCGACTGGCTGATCACCGTGCGGGGCGAGACCACCGTGGTGGTCAGCGAGCACCGGCCGGTGCCGCTGTGGCAGCACATGCTGGTCGGCAAGCGGATGTTCGACCTGTTCCACGACGCCGACGCCGCGCGCAAACACGACGTGCACCCGGAGCTGCTGCGCTACACCCGGGACACGATGCGCCGCCTCGACCTGGGCGAGGGGCGCTCCGCCGGGCCGGGTGCCGGGCGGCGCGGGCCGCGCTGGCGCGGGCCGATGCGGGCGGACATCGTCGACCGGCTGGACCGTGAGGGCCTGCTGCCGGCGATCCTGTTCATCTTCAGCCGGGCCGGCTGCGACGCGGCCGTGCAGCAGTGCCTCGCCGCCGGCCTGCGCCTCACCTCGCCCGAGGAGCGGGCGGAGATCCGCCGGGTGGTGGAGACCCGGGTGACGGCGATTCCCGGCGAGGACCTGTCGGTGCTGGGCTACTGGGAGTGGCTCGACGGGCTGGAGCGCGGGTTGGCCGCCCACCACGCCGGGATGCTGCCGGCGTTCAAGGAGGTCGTGGAGGAGCTGTTCGTCCGGGGCCTGGTCAAGGCGGTCTTCGCCACCGAGACGCTCGCCCTGGGCATCAACATGCCGGCCCGCTGCGTGGTGCTGGAACGCCTGGTCAAGTACAACGGCGAGGCGCACGTCGACCTGACGCCGGGGGAGTACACCCAGCTCACCGGGCGGGCCGGGCGCCGGGGCATCGACGTGGAGGGGCACGCCGTGGTGGTGTGGTCCCCGGAAACCGACCCGCGGCACGTGGCGGGTCTGGCCTCCACCCGCACCTACCCGCTGCGGTCCAGCTTCCGGCCCTCGTACAACATGGCGGTGAACCTGGTCGGCAGCGTCGGTGCGGAGCCGGCCCGGGCGCTGCTGGAGTCGTCGTTCGCGCAGTTCCAGGCGGACCGGTCGGTGGTCGGCCTGGCCCGGCAGGTGCAGCGCAACACCGAGACCATCGAGGCGTACGGCGCGGAGGCGGACTGCCACCACGGCGACTTCGACGAGTACTTCGCGTTGCGGGTGGCCATCGCCGACCGGGAGCGGGCCATCGCCCGGCAGGGGCAGAGCCAGCGCCGAGCGGCGGCGGTGGCGGCCCTGGAACGACTGCGGGTCGGCGACGTGATCCGGGTGCCGTCCGGGCGCCGGGCCGGCCTGGCCGTGGTGCTCGACCCGGCGGCCGGTGGCTTCAGCGAGCCACGGCCGCTGGTGCTCACCCAGGACCGCTGGGCCGGGCGGATCAGCCCGGGTGACTTCACCACGCCCGCCGAGGTGCTGGCCCGGATCCGGGTGCCGAAGCACTTCAACCCGCGCAACCCGGCCGCCCGGCGCGACCTGGCGGCACAGGTCAGCGGCACCGGCCTGGACCGCCACTCCCGACGGGGGGCCCGGGGCCGGCAGTCGGGGGAGGACCACCAGCTCAGCCAGCTCCGCACCGAGCTGCGCCGGCACCCCTGCCACGCCTGCCCGGAGCGGGAGGAGCACGCCCGGTGGGCCGAACGCCGCCGACGGCTGGAGCGCGACACCGAGGAACTGCGCCAGCGCGTCGCCGGCCGGACGGGGTCGTTGGCGCGTACCTTCGACCGGATCGTCGCGCTGCTCACCGCCCGCGGCTACCTCACCGCCGACGGCGCGGTGACCGACGCCGGGCGGATGCTCGGGCGGATCTGGACGGAGGCGGACCTGCTCGTGGCGGAGTGCCTGCGCCGGGGGGTCTGGGACGGGCTGTCGCCGGCCGAGCTGGCGGCCGCGGTCTCCGTGGTGGTCTTCGAGGCCCGCCGCGACGTCGACGAGCGAGCCTCGCTGCCCCGGGGCGCGGTCGCCGAGGCGGTCGACGCCACCCTGAAGCTGTGGAGCGAGATCGAGGCCGAGGAGGCGTCGCGTGGCCTGGCCGTCACCCGCGAGCCGGACCTGGGCTTCGCCTGGCCGGTCTACCGCTGGGCCCGCGGCGAGGCGCTGGCCAAGGTGCTGTCCAGCGGGCACGAACTCGACGGCGAGATGCCGGCCGGCGACTTCGTCCGGTGGGCCCGGCAGGTGGTGGACCTGCTCGGCCAACTGGCCGACTCCGGTGGCGCCTCGACCGAGTTGCGGGCCACCGCGCGGCAGGCGATCGGCGCGGTCAACCGGGGTGTCCTGGCGTACCACTCGCCGGCCTGATCGCTACATTCCGTGACTTTCTACCGCTGAGCTGCCGTATCGCCTGGTTATCGCGGCGCCACGCCCCGCAGTACCCGGGGGGCGCTGTTGTGCCTGGTGACGCCGTCCCCGATCATGTCATCGGCGCGTGGGCTACGCGCCGGTAGCAGCTCTGGGGGGAGCCATCATGGCGGACATCAATCACTTTGAGTACGGCTGGATCACACCCGCGCTCAGCTACGCGCTGTCGGTACTCGGTTCGATCCTCGGGCTGGTCTGCGCCAGCCGGATCCGGACCGCGTCCAGCACGGGTCAGAAGCTCTGGTGGGGGACGCTCGCGGCGTGGGCGCTCGGCGGGACCGCGATCTGGACCATGCACTTCATGGCGATGCTGGGCTTCGCCGTGACCGGGTCGCGGATCCGGTACGACGTCCCGATCACCGTCGTCAGCGCGTTGATCGCGGTGGCGGCGGTGGGCGTCGGGCTGGCGATCGTGGGCACCGGCCGCCTCTCGGTCGTGCGCATCCTCGCCGGTGGCCTGTTCACCGGCGCCGGCGTGGCGGCGATGCACTACAGCGGCATGGCCGCGATGCGGCTGGACGGTCGGCTGCTCTACGACAACCTCCGGGTGGGCCTGTCGGTGGTGATCGCCGTGGTCGCGGCGAGCGTCGCGCTCTGGCTCGCGGTGACCGTCCGCCGCGGGCTGGCCGTCTTCGCCTCGGCGCTGGTGATGGGGGTGGCGGTCAACGGCATGCACTTCACCGGAATGAGCGCCCTGTCGGTGCACCTGCACGAGCAGCGGAGCGAGATGACCGGGGCCGGCGTCGGCACGCTGCTGATCCCGATCGTGCTGCTGGTGATCTTCGGCGTGGTGGGTCTGGTCTACGCGCTGCTCGCCGCGCCCACCGACGAGGACCGGGCCGGCGCGGCGTACCTCGACGCCCGGCAGCCGCCGGTGCCGGCAGCGGCCGGTCCGGCGGAGGGCGTCCTACCCGCACCCGACCCGGTGGGCCTGCGGGCCCGGTCCACCCTGGCCCGGCCCGGCGCCCAGTTCCCGGCCCGCCGGGACCACCCGCCGCGCTGACCCACCCTGACCCGCGCTAGCCGGCGCTGTCCGGCGGGGGTTGCGCCCGGCGACGCTGGCCGTGGGGTTGCGCCGGCCGCCCTGGTCGGCGGGGTTACGAGATGCGGCATGTCGGGCCATCCCGCCGGCGGGATGGCCCGACATGCCGCAAGCCGTGGCTGGTCCTGTCGCCAGGCGTCTCGGCGGGGGCTGCCGGGACCGGTCCCCGATGGACGGTCGCGGAAAGTGTCGTACCCGGTACCGAGAATGCATTCATGGCTGTCCCCGCCCTCACTCCGCGAAACGCCCCGCCGCGCTCGCTGCCCCTGCGCGAGGCGCGCACCCGACTCAGCCAACTCGTCGCGATGGCGGAGCTGACCGACACCGTCACCGTGGTCACCCGCGACGGCGATTCCCGGCCGGTCGCCGCGATCGTGCCGGCGGCGGCCGCTCGCACCGCGGCCCAGGCGCGCGCCGACGCCGGTCGCCTGGCCGAGGTCACCGCCGGTTGGTCCCGGCGCCTCGACGAGCAGCGACAGCAGAGCAGCCGCCGCCACGCCGCCGAGCTGCGCGCGGTGGCCGCGGCGCTCGCCGAGGTGTGGGCCGAGTTGGATCGGCGGGTTCCCCCGGGGGCCGATCCCGCGCTGACCCGGCTGCGCGCGGCCCACGCCGACCTTCTCGCCGGCTGACCGAGGCGTGCGGCCGTCCGCGGCGGCCCGGTGGCCCGCCTCCCGGGGGAGCGCCGCTCAGCGGCGCCCGGGCCGCCCCTTGAGCCGGCGGCCCAACTCGCGGGCGATCTCCCGGTCCGCGTCGCGTTGGGCGAGCACCTGTCGCTTGTCGTACGATCTGCGGCCCCGGGCCAGGGCCAGCTCGACCTTTGCCCAGCCGCCGGAGAAGTACATCGACAGCGGCACCAGGGTGATCCCGCCCTCGCGGGTCTGCGCCAGGATGCGGGCGATCTCCACCCGGCGCAGCAGCAGCTTGCGGGTGCGCCGGGGCGCGTGGTTGGTCCAGGTGCCGTAGCCGTACTCCGCGATGTGCAGGCCGTACAGCATGATCTCCCCGTCGCGTTCCTGGGCGAAGGCGTCCACCAGCGAGGCGCGGCCCTCCCGCAGCGACTTGACCTCGGTGCCGGCCAGCACGATGCCCGCCTCGTACGTCTTGAGGATCGCGTAGTCGTGGCGGGCTCTTCGGTTCGACGCGATCGGCGTCCGCTCGGCGTTACGGGAGGTGCCCATCCGGCGAAGGATAGCCCGTGACCGCCCGGGGGATACGGACTCGGCGACGGGCTATGCGGTGTCGCTGGGCTCCGGCGGTCGGGCGCGCAGCCGACCGGCCAGGTCCGCCACCGCCGCCGCGAGCCGCGCGTCGGACTCGCCCGGCCAGTGCCCGATGATCGACGGCGGTACGCTGTCGCCCGGTGCGGGCACCACGTCCCACGGGTCGCGCAGCCGGCGGTCGACCGTGCCCGGCGGGCCGGAGATCAGCGGTTGCTCGCCCTGCCGGTGCGGCGAGAAGATCCAGCCGCCGATCGAGTCGGTGTCGCGCCACAGGTTCACCCACCGCCAGTTGACCCGGTCGCCCACCTCGCGCAGCACATCCTCGTTGACGTGGGCCGGGAACAACCGCGCGTAGAGCCGGCGCAGCGGTGAGCCGTACGTCAGCAGGGCGAGCCGACTGCACACCTCGGGCGGCAGTTGGAGCACCGTGGCGGCGAGCAGCACCGAGCCGTGGCTGTGCCCGGACAGGAGCACGCCGTGCCCCTGCTCGGTCAGGTAGGTGATCCGCCGGCTCAGCTCCGGCACCGCCCGTTCGGCGTAGCAGGGCGGTGCGAAGGGGTGCGCCGCCCGGGGCCAGAAGGTGCCCAGGTCCCACAGCACACCGACGTACCGGCGGAACTCGGCCGTGCGGTAGGCGAAGATGCCGCCGATGACCAGGGCGACTCCCACCGCCGCGATCAGGAAGCTGCCCACCTGGATGCCGAAGGTCGTCGCCGCGTCCGGTATGCCGGTGACGCGCTCGACCGCCGTTCCCGGTGCCACCCCGATCATACCGAGCAGGCTGGTGGGCATGCCCACACCGACGACGCCGGCGTAGACCACGGCGAGCGACTCCGCGCGTTCGGTGAACCGCGCCCGGGCGATGGTCCGCTCGACCTGATGCAGCTGGTACCGGGCGGTCGGTGGGGCGTCGGGGTAGTCACGGGCCACGGTGTCGCGGGCGGCACGCATCCGTCCGCCGTGGCTGGTCAGGGTGACGACGACGGCTCCGATCAGCGTGGTCACCGCGGCCACGAGGAACACGAAGAGGGCCCACTTGCAGCCCAGGGGTGGGCCGATGTCCTGCTCGCTGTCGGCCGAGGCGCGACGGTTGAGCAGGTCGGCGATCCGGTAGATGAGGTCGGCGGAGATCGCCCCCGCCAAACCGGTGGTGGCGGCGGCGATGATCGGAGCGCCGAGCCCCTGCAGCGGTCCGGCGTCGAACCCGCGCCGGGCCTCGTCGGTGTGGCGCCTGGCGTCGTCGAGCCCGTCCGACCTGCGGGCGGCCCTGCGGAGCCGCCGGCGGCCGAGCAACGCCATGGTGCCGATCACGAACAGCATGAGCGTCTGCGAGATGATGACCAGGCTGAGCATCTTGTCGTAGCCCGGCAGGCCGCCCGCGGCCTGCCACGGCGTCGGGTCGACGGTCACCGCGATCAGGACCAGCGCGGTCAGGGCGCAGGCGAGGGTGCGTAGTCCGCCGGCCAGCCGGTCCACCAGGGAATGGGCCACCGGGGTGTCGATCAGATGGTGCGCGCAGACCAGAGCGACGCAGGCGAACAGCACCGCTCCGGCGACCACGGCCAGCGCGATGCTGACGACCGACGGGCCCGACCCGATCCGGGCGCCGAGCAGGGCGATGCAGAGGGTGGCGAAGCCGGCGGCGACGTGCAGCGAGCGCAACCGCTGCACCACCGGCGCGCTGTCCCACTGGGCGACGGCGCTGAGCTGGTGCGGCCCGGATTCGGTCAAGGAGGCCTGGAAGGCGTCGAAGCTGCGCGCCGGACGGGCGCCGAGCCGCCAGACCACGACGAGCGCGGCGGCTGGCAGCAGCGCGAACACGGCCAGGGTGACGCCGGTGGGTCGGCCGCCGAGCCACGACAGCCACGGGCGCCCCTCCAGGCAGTACGGGTTCGGCAGGCAGCGCCAGGCGATCAGGTCGAGCGCCACCCCTGTCGCCGCGAGCACGTACAGGATGGTCAGGGTGAGAGCCAGGAGCCGGCACGCCGCCTTGATGCCCGCCCCGGACCTGCGGTGTGGAGCGGGCAGCATCCAGATCACGATGTTGCAGAGCATGAAGGGCAGCAGGAACACCAGCGACAACGTACGGACCGTGGTGCCCGAGGGCAGGTCGCTCCAGCGGTACGCCTCCAACGTCACCTCGGCCGGGCCGTTGGTGTCCGGATAGCCGGGGCGCGGGCGGTAGAAGCCACCGTTGCGGTCCCCCGCGACCTGGTGGCTGTGCGGGCGGTCCAACACCTGTTCGGCTCCGGCCCCCGAGACGCCGTGTACCCGTAGCTCCACGACGTCGTCGCTCGTCACCGGTCCATCGGTCATCGGCCCCCCGGTAGGTGTGTCTGCCGGCCGGGGGCCAGTCGGGCCCACGGCCGGGCTGCCACGCCCGTCTACCCATCGGGACGACGGCCACGCCTGCGCGGACCGGCTGGCGTGACCGTATCGTGGGCGGACACTTGAAATCCTACTTTCCCGGTAGGAAAATCGGCCCGTGGTTACCGATCTCCGACTCATCACCCGCCGGGTCGTCGACCTGATGCGGGTCGCCTCGGAACTCTGTACCGGCGCGGGCCGCGCCTGACGGCCCGCCGACGCCACGCACCACATCGCCGGTCCGCAGCCGGTGTTCGGACTTCCCACCCCGCACGCTGTCGGCGTCGCGGGATCTCGCCATCCCTCTCCCCTCCGGAGGAACCCCCATGAGTAACCCGGAAACCCGACCATCTCCCACCGCCCCGGAGACACGGTTCGCCCTGAACGAGGACTGGGCCGCCACGATCCTCGGCCTGGTGCTGCTCGGCCTGGTCCTGGTCGGCGCGATTCCCGCCGGGCTGGTGCCCTGATGACCACGGACGCCACCCGACCGACTCCGGACACGGCGGCCGCCACCGCGACGGAGCAGACCCCGGACGCCACGACCGAGGTGAGCCCGGACACCGCGACCCGCACCGCGACCGAGGAGAATCCGGACACCGCGGACCGTACGGCGACAGATCCGGTCGCCACCGCACCAGCCCCCGACTCCGATCCGGCGCGGGAGGGGGCAGACCCTGCCGGAGTGCCGCCCGCCGCGGTGGCGCCGCGTTCGGGCGCCTTCTGGGCCTGGACGGGCGCGGGCCTGCTGGTCGTGCTCGTCCTCGCGGGGCTGACCCGCTACCTCGAACAGAACGTGCCCGAGTGGGCGGCCGGCACGGCGATCGAGGACTTCGCGGAGGCGGTCGAGTACCCGATCTACGCCATCCTGCTGGGCCTGCTCGGTAACGTCGTGGTGACGCTGACCGGGCTGCGCGACCGGATCGCCGCCGCCTTCCGCACCGAGTTCTTCATCAAGACGGGCCTGGTGCTGCTCGGTGCCTCGATCAACCTGGCCGTCATCGCCAGCGCCGCCGGGCCGGCCATCGCCCAGGCGCTCCTCCTGATCACCGGGGTGTTCCTGTTCACCTGGTGGCTGGCCGGCCGGCTCGGCCTGGACGACAAGCTGCGCGCCCTGCTCGCCTCCGCGGTGTCGATCTGCGGTGTCAGCGCCGCGATCGCCGCCGCCGGCGCGGTGCGGGCCCGTCGCGAGCAGCTTGCGTACACGGCGAGCCTGGTGATCGTCTTCGCGCTGCCGTCGATCTTCCTGCTGCCCTGGCTGGCCGAGGTGTTCGGCCTGGAGCAGGCGGTGGCCGGTGCCTGGATCGGCGGCAACATCGACACCACGGCCGCCGTTTCCGCCGCCGGCGCGCTGGCCGGCGAGGAGGCGCTGCAGATCGCCACCATCGTCAAGGTCACCCAGAACGCGTTGATGGGCGTGGTCGCGGTGGCGCTCACCGCGTACTTCGCGCTGTACGTGGAGCGGCAGGCCGGTGCGACCCGCCCGGGGCTGGGTGAGTTGTGGCGCCGCTTCCCGAAGTTCGTGCTCGGCTTCGTCGCGGCGTCGGTGATCGCGACCTGGTACCTCGACGCGGCCGGCGCCGACGGCAAGGCGACCATCGCGATCGTCAACGACCTGCGGGTCTGGTTCTTCATCCTGGCCTTCGTCAGCATCGGCCTGGAGGTCCGGGTGGCGGCGTTGCGGCAGGCCGGTTGGCGGCCGGTGGCCGTCTTCGGTGGCGCCACCGTGTTCAACCTGGCCCTCGCGCTCGGCCTGGCCTCACTGCTGTTCGCCGGCTTCTCCGCCAGCTGACCGCCGACAGGGACGGCACGGCCCGGGACGGAACCTGCCCGTCCCGGGCCGTGCCGGGTCCGGCGCCGCCGCCGTACCGCGGCTGGGCCGGGCGGGCGTGGGCGTCAGGCGCGGATCAGGGTGACCAGGCCGGCGGCCACCAGCACACCGGCCCACAGCCGGTCGACGTTGGGCCAGGCCCGCCGCAGCACGCCCAGACCGAGCACCCGGTGGACCACCAGTGCCAGCAGCAGCGCGGTGCCGAACATGGCCAGCGTGTGCACGCCGGCGGCGGCCAGTCCGGTCAGCGCGCCGAGCGGTGCCGCCACCAGGTGCCCGGCGTGCCCGCCCGTCGCTGTGGGCGGGTCGAGCAGCAGCACCGGCAGCAGCATCAGGCCGGCGCCGTGCGCCGAGGACATCAGGAACGACCAGCCGGCCAACTGCGCCGCCGACAGACGCATGCCGGCCCACCGGAAATGCCGCTCCGACAGCAGCCGCCACAGCCCGAAACCGACCAGCAGCAGCCCGCCGGTCACCGTGAGCACCGTGCTCGTGGTGACCGAACGGGTGGCGCTGACCAGCGCCGCCACGATGCCGACCGAGGCCAGGTGACCGGCCGCGATCGGTGGTAGCGACCAGAGCAGGGCGCGTTGGCTGTCCTCCTGCAACCCCCGGGCCACCGCGAACAGCCAGCCCATCGCCGGATTCAGGCCGTGGAACGCGCCGAGCGTCGCCAGCGTGACCCAGGCGGTGCCGGTCACGGGAAGCAGTACGAGTCGGAGGAGGCGTCGCCGCCCTGCAACCGGGTCTGGTGCACGCGCAGGCCCCGGAACTGCTCGCCGTGCGGGAAGAAGCGATGGTCCGGGTGGAGCCCGCCGACGGTCGGGTCGACGTCCAGTTTGGCCAGCCAGGCGCCGACCCCGTCCGGGTAGAACTGGTCGTCCCAGGCGCCGTAGAGGGAGTTGCTGACGTAGACGCGCCGGCCGTCCCGGCTGACCTCGACCATCTGCGGGCCGCCCGAGAGCGGCTGGTCCGGCGCGGCCGGGTGCGCGGTGCGGGCCACGATCCCGCCGAGCCGCACCGAGCCGGTCTGCACCGGGTGGAAGGGGTCGCTGACGTCGTACTGGCGCAGCTCACCCGTGCCCCAGCAGGAGACGTAGAGGAACCGGTCGTCGACCGACAGGTCGATGTCGGTGACCAGCGGCGGCACCGCACCGAAGGGCTTGAGCAGCTCCGGCAGCGTGTCGGGGTCGGCGGGCTCGGCGGAAATGTCGATCACCCTGGTGACCGCCCACCGGTCGCCGTCGCGGTGCCACAACCAGACCGACGCGGAGAGATCCTCGACGCTGATCACCACGCCGACGAAGCCGTGACTGCGCCGCGGGTCGTGCGCCGGTCGCAGCTCCAGCGGCATCTGGTACTGGTCGCCGAGATCGACCCGCTGCACGTGCCGGCGGGTGGCCAGATCCCAGAAGTGGATCGCGTGCCCGTAGCGGCGGTCGAGCAGCAGCTCGCCCACGATGCCGTCCTCGATCATCGACGGGGTGCCCCACTCGCTGGTGACCAGGACGTCCTGGGTGAGGTGCCACCACGCGTCGTACGCCAGGAACTGCGGGCCGCGGTCGGCCTCCCAGGCCCCGCGTACCTCGAAGGTGGTGTGGTCGAGGATCGCGATGCCGCCCGGGCCCTCCGCGCCGTCGGCGCCGCCGAGGGCGGACAGGTAGATGCCGTCCGGCCCGCAGTGCACGGTGTGCGGCCGGGAGTAGCCGGCCCGATCGGCCAGTTCCTCCGGGCCGATCACCTTGACCACCCGGGGCTGCCGGGGGTCGGGCCGGGTGTCGAGGACGTTGATACGCGAGGAGCGCAGCCCCGGCACGATCAGGTAACGGCGTTCCACGTGCGGGTGCGGCGCCGTCGGGCAGAGTGCGCTGCTGCACGCGTTCCACCCGAAGTGGTGCAGCTCGTCGCCGCGGTGCGGCAGGTCGGTCCAGCCGACCACCTGGCCGTAGTCGGTGGACTCCGGGTCGGTGTCCAGCACCGCGATCGCGTCGGGCCGCCGTGCGCTGCGGTCGAAGGCGGCGACGTACGCGAGCTTCTCCGGCGGGGCGTTGGCGGCGTCGCGCGGCGAGGGATGGAAGGTGGGGTCGGGCGTCCAACGTGTCATGGGGATCTCCGGCGTCAGGGGGCGGGCACACCGAGTCGGTCGAGCAGGCGGCGGCGCAGGGCGCCGAACGCCGGGTCGTCGGGGGAGCGGGTGGGGCCGAGGTGGACGACGAGTTCCTCGGCGATCACGCCGTCCTCCAGGACGAGCAGGCGGTCGGCCAGGAGCAGGGCCTCCTCCACGTCGTGGGTGACCAGCAGCGCGGCGAAGCCGTGTTCTTCGCGGAGCCGGCGCAGCAGGCCCTGCATGCGTAGCCGGGTGAGCGCGTCGAGGGCGCCGAAGGGCTCGTCGAGCAGCAGCACGTCCGGCTCGCGGACCAGCGCCCGGGCGACCGCCACCCGTTGCGCCTGGCCGCCGGAGAGTTCGGCCGGCCAGGCGTGGTGCCGCTGGGCGAGGCCGACCTCGGCCAGCGCCCGGTCGACCCGGCCCGGCACGTCCGGGCCGGAGAGTCCGAGCGCGACGTTGGCCGCCACCCGTTTCCAGGGCAGCAGGCGGTGTTCCTGGAAGACCACGGCCGAGGTTCCCCGCAGGGTGGTGTCGCCGGTGGCCTCGTCGTCCAGGCCGGCCAGTACGCGCAGCAGCGTGCTCTTGCCGGAGCCGCTGCCGCCGAGCAGGGCGACGACCTCTCCGGGTGCGATGGTCAGCGAGGCGCCGGCCAGCACGGTGGCGGTGCCGAAGCTGCGGCGTACGTCGGTGGCGGTGAGCACCGGCGTGCCGTCGGTCAGGTGGCCCGAAGTCCGCGGCGCCATGACAGGGTCCTCCTCTCCAGAGTGCGGATGGCGACGTCGGAGAGCAGACCGAGCAGGGCGTAGACGAGCAGTCCGAGGACCACCACGTCGGTCTGGCTGAACTCGCGGGCCTCCATCATGAGAAAGCCGATACCGGTCTGGGCGTTGACCTGTTCGCCGACGACGAGGCTGAGCCAGGCGGCACCGATGGCCAGCCGCAGACCGAGGAAGAGGGCGGGCAGCGCGCCGGGCAGCACCACGTGCCGTAGCCGGGCCGCCGGTCCCAGGCCGCAGGTGCGGGCCGCCTCGACCAGCCGTTCGTCGATGTCCCGGATGCCGGCGTAGGTGTTGAAGTAGATGGGGAAGAAGGCGCCGAGGGCGACCAGGCTGACCTTCAGCGACTCGCCGATGCCGACCCAGATGATCAGCAGCGGCACGAGCCCGAGGTGCGGCAGCATCCGGGCCATCTGTACCGGTGGGTCGACCAGGTCGTCGCCGAGCCGGAGCAGCCCGGCGAGCGCGCCGAGGAGCAGGGCGAGCCCGCCGCCGATGAGCAGGCCGGTGCCGGCCCGACTGAGCGAGTCGAGCAGGTGCGTCAGGAGGGTGCCGTCGCTGGCCAGGCGCCACCCGGTGGCCAGCACGGTGCTCGGGGCGGGCAGCTTCTCCGGCGCCAGCAGCCCGCCGCGGGCGGCCAACTCCCAGCCGGTCACCAGCAGCACCGGTGTGGTCAGCCGGCGCCAGGCCGGGGCACGCCCGGACCGCCGGGCGGCGGCCGGCGGGGTGGCCGGTGCGGTGGTGGGAGTGGCCGGTGCCGGCGGTGCGGTGGTCGCCCCGGTCGCTCCGGTCACTGGAACACCTCGCCATAGCGGTCGTCGATCCGCGATCGGATGTCGACCGGTTCGGGGATGAGGTCGAGGGAGGCGAAGCCGTCCGCGATGGCCTGCAACTCGTCGCCGACGGCGGGGGTGACCGGGGCCAGGGCGCGGGCACTGCGGTCCAGCGCCCGGCTGGTGACCTCCTCGGGGATCTTCAGCTCGGGGGCGAGGATCGCGGCGCGCTCGGCGGGATTGGCGATGCCCCAGTCGGTGACCGTCCGGTACGTCCGCAGGAACTCCCCGATCTGCTCGGACTTGTTGGCCAGCGCGTCCGGGTGGGCCAGCACGTACTCGCGGTTGCTGGCCAGGCCGGTGGCGTCGGCGAGGATCCGTACGCCGGGCTGCTCGGCGAGGGCGAAGTACGGGTCCCAGATCACCCAGGCGTCGACCTGGCCGTTGTCGAACGCCGGGCGCCCCTCGGCGGGTTTGAGGTACCTGACGTCGATGTCCTGCAACGTCAGGTTGTTCGCCTCCAGCAGCCGGAGCAGCAGCCAGTGCACGTTGGATCCCTTGTTGAGGGCCACCGTGCGTCCCTTCAGGTCGGCGAAGGTACGCAGGCCCGAATCCTCCTTGACCAGCACGGCCTCGCCCTGCGGGATCGGTTCGGAGGTGCCCACGATGGAGAAGGGGATCTTCCCGGCGGCGGCGAAGATCGGTGGCGCCTCGCCGGTCTGTCCGATGTCGATGGAGCCCGCCTTGAGCGCCTCGGTCAGTGCCGGTCCGCTCTCGAACAGCGACCATTCGGCGTCGGGCGCCGCGTCGCGCGCCTTGACCAGGCTCAGCCCGCCGAAGCGCTGGTAGCCGATGCGCAGTCGGGGGTTGCCGTCGTCCCCGCCGGCCGATTCGTCGGCGCAGCCGGCGAGGCCGCCGGCGGCGATCAGGGCGAGTGCCGTCAGGGCGGCGGTGAGGACGCGCCGCAGGGCAGGAGTACGCATGAGGTCACCTCGACAGGGAAGGGGGGAGCACGCGGACATCGATGACCGCCCGCCGACGGGAGACAGCCTACTAACCCGATAGGTTTTATCGGTAGTCTGTCCGGGTGGTCGTCCCATCTCTCAGGAGACGGTCGACCCGACCAGCCACTCCTCGTCGTGAAGGATCGAGTCATGTCGTTGACGTTCCACTGGTTCCTGCCCACCTACGGCGACAGCCGGGACATCGTCGGCGGCGGGCACGGTGTGTCGGTGGGCCGGGCGGGCGGGTCCCGGCCACCCACCGTCGCCTATCTCGGCCAGATCGCCCGTACGGCGGAGCAGTTGGGCTTCGTCGGTGCCCTCACCCCGACCGGGGCCTGGTGCGAGGACGCGTGGTTGAGCACCGCGATGCTGACCGAGGTCACCGAGCGGCTGAAGTTCCTGGTCGCCTTCCGGCCCGGCCTGCTCTCGCCCACGCTCGCCGCGCAGATGGGCGCCACCTTCCAGCGCCTGTCCGAGGGACGGCTGCTGGTCAACGTGGTGACCGGCGGCGAGTCCCACGAGCAGCGCGCCTACGGCGACTTCCTGGACAAGGACGCCCGGTACGCCCGCACCGACGAGTTCCTGCACGTCGTCCGGGCGCTGTGGCGCGGCGAGACGGTCGACCACTCCGGCGAGCACGTGCGGGTCGAGCAGGCCCGGCTGGCCCGGCTGCCCGAACCGGCCCCACCGGTCTACTTCGGTGGCTCGTCGGCCGCCGCCGGTCCGGTCGCCGCCCGGCACAGCGACGTCTACCTGACCTGGGGCGAGCCACCGGCGCAGGTGGCCGGCAAGCTCGACTGGATCCGTGGGCTGGCCGGCGAGGCCGGGCGTGATGTCCGGTTCGGCATCCGGCTGCACGTGATCAGCCGGGACACCAGCGACGAGGCGTGGGCACAGGCCCGACGGCTGCTCGACGGCATCGCCGACGCCGACATCACGGCCGCGCAGGAGGGGCTGCGGCGCAGCGAGTCCGAGGGGCAGCGCCGCATGCTCGACCTGCACGGCGGGTCGCGGGACGGCCTGGAGATCTCGCCCAACCTGTGGGCCGGTGTCGGGCTGGTACGCGGCGGTGCCGGCACCGCCCTGGTCGGCAGCCACGTCGAGGTCGCCGACCGGATCGCCGAGTACCACGCCCTCGGCATCGAGGAGTTCGTCCTCTCCGGGCACCCCCACCTGGAGGAGGCGTACTGGTTCGGCGAGGGGGTGCTGCCGGTCCTGCGCCAGCGCGGGCTGTGGCGGCACCCGGCCGGCGAACCGGCCGTGCCGCAGCCCGCCGGCATCCCGTTCGCCACGCCACCCGTGCCGGCCGGCCGGGGCTGACCCGGGCGTGGGGACGCCCGACGGTCAGGACTGCCGGCGGTCAGTGTGGCCGGCGGTCAGTGTGGCCGGCGGGCGAAGAAGTCGGCCAGGACCCGGGTGTGGGTGGAGAACGCCAGCTCGGTCGGCTCGGTCACCACCAGCCACTCGGTGGCTTCCGCCGTCGGCGCCGACGGCGGAAGCCCTTCGGACGGGCGTACCGGCAGCTCGCCGAAGATCATCATGGTGCCACCGGCCGGCGCGCTCTGCACCGCGAGCAGTTGCGCCCCGACCGGGTCGGCGTGCAGCCCCGTCTCCTCCCGCAGCTCACGGACCAGCGCGTCCTGCCACTGTTCGCCGTACTCGATGAAACCGCCCGGCAGCGCGAGCAGCCCGCGGGCGGGTTCGATGTCCCGCCGGACGACGACCACGCCGAGACCGGTGGCGGTCCGCACCGGCTGGACGGCCACGGCCACCGGCAGCGGGTTGCGCCAGACCTGCTGGCCGCAGGTCGCGCAGAGCCGGGGCCAACCGGTCTGCGGCGGATAGGCCGTGCCGCAGTACGAACAGTGCGAGTACGCCACGCCGGTCATGCCGCAGCACGTTACCCGGCACCGGCCCGGGGCCGGCCACCGCCGGGGTCCGGCTACCGCCGGGCGTCCGGCGACCGCCGGCACCGGTCAGCGGGCTGCGGCGCGGGCGTTGCCGATCGCGTCCTTGCGACCCCAGCGCCCCGGGATGTCGAGCAGCTCGATCCGGCCGAAGCGCGGCGGGATCGCGGGGTGCACCACCAGGTGTTCGCCGTACGGTTCCAGGCCGAGCAGGGTGCGCAACAGCAGGAAGGTGGCGCCCGTCGCGGACGCCTGCGGGCTGTTCGCCGCCGGGTAGGGCACCGGATAGCGGGTCAGGTCCCGGTCGTACCCGGCGAAGGACTCCGGCATCCGCCCGGCGAAGTGCTGGGCCGCCTCGATGACCGCCTCGGCGATGACCCCCGCCTCCTCGACGAAGCCGTACCGGCGCAGGCCGAGGGCGATCAGTGAGTTGTCGAACGGCCACACGGTGCCCACGTGGTAGCCGAGCGGGTTGTACCGGGCCTGCCCGGTGGCCAGCGTCCGGACCCCCCAGCCGGAGAAGAGGCGCGGCCCGAGCAGGTGACCGGCGACCGTGGCGGCCCGCGAGTCGTCCACGAGCCCGCTCCACAACAGGTGACCCATGTTCGACGCCAGCGCGTCCACCTGCTCGCCGTCGGGGCCGAGCGCCAGCGCGTAGTACTCCTCACCGTCGATCCAGAAGTCCCGGTTGAACCGCTGCTTGAGCGCCTCCGCCTCCCGTTCCAGGCGATCGGCGTACGCCGGGTCGCCCCAGAACTCGCGGGCCAGCCGAGCCCCGCGCCGCTTGGCGTCGTACGCGTAGCCCTGTAGTTCGCAGGTGGCGCGGGGTAGCCCCGGCAGCCGGCCGTCGCGGTAGCAGATCGCCTCGGGGGAGTCCTTCCAGCAGTGGTTCTGCGCCCCGCTCTCGTCGTTGCGCGGCTGGTACCAGAGGTAGCCGTCGCCCCGCAGGTCGCCGTACTCGTCGATCCAGCGCAGCGCCGCGCGGCCGGCCTCCTCCAGGTCCCGCACCAGCGCGGCGTCGCCGGTCCACCGCTCGTACTCGTCGAGCAGCACGATGAACAGCGGGGTCACGTCCGCCCCGCCGTAGTACGGCGACTGGGGGCGGTGCTCGAAGGCGGACATCTCCCCGTACCGGAACTCGTTGAGGATCTTCCCGGGTTCCTCGTCCCGGAAGTCGTCGAGCACGGTGCCCTGGTCGATGGCGAGCAGGCGCAGCGTGGTGGCCGCCATCCGGGGGACGAACGGCAGCGTCTGGAAGCAGGTGAGGAGGTTGTCGCGGCCGACGATGGTGGCCGCCCAGGGCAGCCCGGCCGCGAGCATGGTCTCGTACGGCAGCGCCAGCGGGGAGAACCGCAGGCCGGCCAGGTCGACCAGCCCTCGCTGGTACGTCACCATGAACGAACCCCAGTCACAGTGCAACCGGGGTGCGTCGGCGAGCCACTGACTCAGGTCGTGGTGCAACGGCGCGCCGGCCTTGCCGTGCGGATGCCGCAGCCGGTCCCGGATATCGTGCCCGTCCGGGCGCAGCACCAGGCCCCGCACCTGCAGGGTCGTGCTCCACTTGCTCTGCCGGTCGACCCGGATCTGGAACGTCAACCCCCGCTCGTCGAACTCGGCCGGCTCGCTGGTCGAGATGTCGGTGACCCGGTGGAACTTCTCCCGCCGGTATCCCAGCCGCAGGCGGCCGTCGGACACCTCCCGGTAGCCGCGTAGGGCCGACCCGTGCGGCCAGACGACGTTGTAGACCGGAGCGAAGTCGCTGTCGATGTCGATGCGCAC
The DNA here is from genome assembly GCF_029626175.1 of Micromonospora sp. WMMD1082. NCBI lineage: Bacteria > Bacillati > Actinomycetota > Actinomycetes > Micromonosporales > Micromonosporaceae > Micromonospora > Micromonospora sp. WMMD1082. Next base: position 5,816,666 of record NZ_JARUBM010000002.1, read on the forward strand.
GACGTAGTCGACGGGATCGCCGGTGTGGTTGAGCACGGTGAGGCGTTCGGTGAAGGCGCTGTCGGAGATCCAGCGGTCACGAATGACCGAGACCTTCGCGTCCACGTAGTGGGTCGGATGGCCGGGCACCAGGAAGAACCGGATCTGGTAGTAGTTCGGCTCGTGCACGGCCAGCGGATGCAGTTCCTCCCCGTCGAGGCGGAGCCGCCAGGTGGACAGGAAACGGGTGTCGAAGGCGAAGAATCCACTCGGATTGGTGGGGTGGAAGGCCATGTCCCCGTTGTCCTCGCTCAGCGCGAAGATGTTGCCGTCAAGGATGCGGACCAGTTTCTTCATCGCCGCTCCCGATCCTGCCGGGCGGCCACGGCCCGGGGGTGGCGCGCGCCGGGCGGCGGCGCGAACAGCCGCTCCAGCATGATCACGAAGCTGAACTCGCCGTCCGCGGTGAAGTCGTTGCGCAGCCACGCCGGCAGGGGTTTGACCTCGCCACGGGCCATCCGGAGGAAGAGCGCCTCGTCCGCGTAGATCACGGTGTCGGCGTCGTTCGCGCCGTCCTGGGTCACCGCCACCCGACCCTGGTCGATGGCGACGAGCCAGTGGTCGACGCGATCGGGGTAGCGCAGGTCGAACCGGACCGTGCCGGAGACCTGGCGCAGCATCCGCCCGCCGCCCTCGGCGAGACCGTCGAAGAAGTCGCGCACTGCGTCCGACATCGCACCACCTCCTACCGGCCTGCACCCGGCCGACGAGAGCTGATCGCCGGGTGGCCCGACCCGGCGCGGTCCGGACGAGCGGCCCGACCCGGCGCGGCGGGAGCGCGGGTCCAACTCCTCCGCCGATGTCACTTTAGCGGCTTTGATTCTCCTGCGTGCTGGTCCGCCCGAGCTGTGCGTTTTCGGGGTCGGCAAGCCGCGGCGACGATTGCCGTTGGTTTCCGGTACGCGTGCGCCTATGGTGGTGCGATGCATCCCGCCGCGCTGTTGGACCGCGCCGCCGTCACCACGGCGACGTCGGTGCCGGCCGCCCGGTGCGCGCGGGAGGCCGGTGCCGCGGCGACCCGCTCGGGTCGGGTCCTGGCGCAGGCCGGTCATGGCCAGCCGCGTCCCGCCGGCCGGAGCCCTCCGGAACCCGTCCACACACAGGGACGGCCAAGGGCGAAGCGAACAGCTTCGGCCTTTTTCTTTTTCGGAAGGGATACCGACATGAGCGAACGGATGAGCACCGGCACGCACGACCGGCAGTGGCGCACCGAACTGGAGGCGACGCTGACCCACGAGTTCAACACCCAGACCGCCCGGCTGACCGAGTTGACGGCCGACACCGGGGATCCGGCGGAGGCGCACACCAAGGCCGCGCTGATCGCCGCCACCCGCCAGAGCCTGGAGCAGATCACCGGGGCGCTGCGGCGCCTCGCCGCCGGCAGCTACGGCAGCTGCGAGAGGTGCGGCACGGCGATCCCGCCGGAGCGCCTCGAGATCCTGCCGCATGCCCGGTTCTGCGTGCCCTGCCAGCAGAAGCAGAACGGCTGACGACGTGGATCGGCCGCCGCACCGGCCTATCGGTGCGGCGGCCGGTCGGCGGTGAACCCTGGTGGCTCGGGTGGACCGGCGGGCTCGGGCGCCCCGGCGGGCTCGGGTGTACCGGCCGGCTGGGTCAGCAGGGCGGCGGTCACGGTCGCGGTCATGCCGTCGGGCCGGCGGGTAAGCGTCAACGCCCCGGTCAGGTGGTGGGCGAGCCAGAGGCCCCGCCCGCCCGGTGTGTCCGTCGCCGGCAGGCTGACCGGCAGACCGGCGCCCTGCTGGTGGCCGTCGACGCCCTGCTGGTGACCGTCGGCGCCCGGCTGGCGACCGTGATCGGTCACCTCGCAGACGAGCAGGTCGGCCTGCCGGAACAGGTCGAGCCGGCCCCGGCCCCCGCCGTGCAGCACGGCGTTGGTGACCAGCTCGTGCACGGCCAGGACAAGATCCTCGGCGATGTCGCCGGTGAGCCCCGCGGCGGCGATCCGGTCGGCGAGCAGGTGCCGTAGCGCCGTCACCGTCTGGGCGGTGAACGACTGGGACAACAGCGAGATCACCTCACCGTCACCGGACGACGGGCCACTGGGATCCCTGGCATCCGGCGGGCCGAGGTTGTTCATGCAGGCAGATTACGTCGTCCGGCGACATCCGCGACCTTTGCCAAGGGGCAACGATCGGGCCACCCCGGCGGTTCGCCCGCGCCCGCCCGCCGGAAGTGGACCGTCACGTCCCGCCTTCCTCCACCGAGGTCCGGCCGAAGGACCGCCCGAGGCGGCGTACCTCCACCTCCATCTGCTCCGCCAGCTCCGCGCCGCCGAACCGGTCGACGAGCGCGTCGGCGAACCCGCTGAGCACCACCGGCCGCAGCGCCTGGACGAGGGCGATCGAGCGCGGCACGTACACCTTGCGGCGGCGACGCTCGATGCCGCGCAGCAGCGCCTCGGCGCACCGCTCGACGCTGACCACGGTGTTCAGCGGCCACGGTAGTCGGCGCTGCGCCGCCTGGAACGACGCGAGGTCGGCGCGGATGTCGCGGACGAGGTCGGTGTCGATCCAGATCGGGTGGGCGGTGCCGACGGTGAGCCCGCGCCGCCGGTTCTCCACGCGCAGCACGTTGCCGAACTGTTCGACACCCGCCTTCGAGGCGCAGTACGCGGCCATCCCCGGCATGGCGGCGAAGGCCGCGGCCGACGAGACGATCAGCACGTGGCCCCGGGCGGCGAGCAGGTGCGGCAGCGCCGCGCTGACCGTGCGGACCACGCCGGTCAGGTTCACCTCGATGGTGCGGACCAGCGCGTCGACCGGGCCGCCGGCGACGGTGCCGAGGTTGGCGATGCCGGCGTTGGCGACCACCACGTCGACCCCGCCGTACTTCTGCACGGTCGAGGCGACGGCGTCGTCCAGCCCCGCCTGGTCGGTGACGTCGCACTCGTACCAGTGCCCGTCCAGCTCGGCGGCGACCTGCCGCAACAGCCTGGGTTCCAGGCCGACCACGGCGACCCGGGCGCCCCGGGCGGCGGCGGCACGGGCCAGCTGAGCACCGATGCCCCGGGCGGCGCCGGTGATCAGGACGGTCCGGCCGCGAAGGTCATACCGCATCGGCGCGCTCCAGGTTCCGGTCGCGGCCGCCGACCGTGTGGTGGTCGGCGGGACGGAAACGGCGCAACCGCCGCCGGTAGCCGGTGACGTACCCCGGCCAGACGGTGGTGTTGCGACCGTTGCCGTCGAGATACCAGCTGGCACAGCCGGCCTGCCAGACGGTACCGCGCATCCGCCGGTCCACCCACTCGGTCCAGTGCCGCTGCGCCTCGGCGGTGGGTTCGATGGCGGTCGCGCCGGTGGCGCGCAGGTGCCGCAGCGCGTCGACGACCAGGCGCAACTGTGCCTCGATCATCAGTACCACCGAGGTGTGCCCGAGCCCGGTGTTCGGGCCGAGCAGGAAGAACAGGTTGGGGAACCCGGCGACGGTGGTGCCCCGGTACGCCTGCATGCCGGCGGCCCAGGCGTCGGCGAGGCTGCGTCCGCCCCGCCCGTGGATGCGGGAGGCGACCGGCGGATCGGTGACGTGGAAGCCGGTGCCGAGGATGATCGTGTCGGCCGGGTGGTGGGTGCCGTCGTCGGTGACCAGCCCGTCGGCGGCGATCCGGCTGATGCCCGCGCTGACCACGTCGACGTTCTGCCGGGTCAGGGCGGGCCAGTAGTCGTTGGAGATGAGCACCCGCTTGCAGCCCATGGCGTAGCGCGGGGTGAGCGTGGCCCGCAGCCGGGGCTCGGCGACCTGGCGGCGCAGCATCCGCAGCGAGACCCGGGCGGCGACCCGGTTCACCGTCGGATGCAGGAAGCCGACCGCCATCGCGTCGCGGACCAGGTAGATCGCGGCCCGGACGCCGCGTTGCGCGCCGGGCAGATGGCGGTACGCGGCCTGCTCCAGCCGGGTGACGCGGCGCGACCGGCGCGGCATGATCCAGGCGGGGGTGCGCTGGAACAGGGTCAGCCGCTCGACGGCCGGCTGGATGCGGGGCACGAACTGGATCGCCGAGGCGCCGGTGCCGATCACCGCCACCCGCCGACCGGTCAGGTCGTGGTCGTGCCGCCAGCGGGCGGAGTGGAAGACGGTGCCGGCGAAGGTGTCGAGGCCGGGGATGCCCGGCAGGGCGGGTTCGCTGAGTGGGCCGGCGGCGCAGATCAGCACCCGGGCGGTGTACTCGCCGCCGGAGGTGTCCAACCGCCAGCGTCCGCGCCGGGCGTCCCAGTCGGCCCGGCGCAGTTCGTGGCGCAACCGCAGCTTCGGGCGTACGCCGAAGCGGTCCGCGCAGTCGCGCAGGTAGTCCTGGATCTCCGGCTGCCCGGAGTAGGTGTGCGACCAGTGCGGGTGGGGCGCGAACGAGAACGAGTACAGGTGCGACGGCACGTCGCAGGCGCAGCCGGGGTAGGTGTTGTCCCGCCAGGTCCCGCCGACGTCGTCACCCCGGTCGAAGACGAGGAGGTCGGTGAAGCCGGCCCGCTGCAACTGGATCGCCGCGCCCAGCCCGCCGAAGCCGGCCCCGACGACGGCGATGTCGATCTCCATCATTCCTCCGGGTCGTCGAGCAGCACGGTCGGGTCGGCGTCGGGCGGTGCGGCGTAGCTAGATCGGGAAGCGGCCGTGGCGCCAGCGCCAGTGCCGGCCGGCCGTCAAGTGATCGACGATCGCGCGCTGGAGGATAGTACGGCGGGGTAGCCGGTCGAGCGGCGTGGTGAGGGTGCGGAACACGAACCGCAGCACCTCGACGTCGGCGTCCAGTCCTTCCGGTTCCTCGTAGGGTTCCAGCTCGAACCTCCGCTGGAACCGGACGATGTTGGAGTCCTCGGGCAGGTACTCCAGCAGCTGCGGGTCGAGCAGCCACGAGCCGCAGGAGAACGCCGTGTAGTGCTCGTCGGGGAAGTGGCGCGGGAAGAACGCGCGGGCCGCGTCGAGCGACGCCGCGACCGCCTCCGGGGTCAGTGGTCCCGAATCGGGAATGTGCAGGCCGATGGCGGTGCCGCCGCGCTGGTGGTGCAGCCGGCCCAGCTCGTAGACGCCGCCGCGCGCGTGCAGCGTCAGCCAGCTCTGCATGACCGGCCAGCCCTCGCGGCGCATCCGCCGGTCGATCGCGAGGTTGCGGCCCAGATCCGCGAGGGTCACCCAGGACACCGCATCGGTGATGCCATGGTCACGGTGGTACTCCCTGACGACGTCGACCAGGGCCAGGTACGCGTACACGTAGAGATGCCGCCAGGCGGGGCCGCGGTCACGCGGCAGCGCCGGACCGGGCGGCAACCAGCCGTGGCCCCCGAGATCGGCGCGGACCAGGGCGATCGAGCGGTCGAGCAGCCAGCGCAGCTCCGGAGTCCACAGCGGAGAGCCGGGGTCGGGCCAGCCCGCCATGATCTCGGCGGCGTCGTCCGGCCGCACCGCGAGCCGGTCGAGGATCGCGGGCGCGTCGGCCCTGGCGGGCAGCGGAGCCGACGGCCGGTCACCGGCGAGCCGGTGCACCCGCTCGACCTCCTCGATGACCACCCCGAGCCGGGCGGCGGCGGCACCCAGATCCACGCGCCTGACTTTACCGCCCGGGCACGGACACCCGGATGTCCGGCGCGGACATCGGGGCGTGGATCGGAGATGATCGACCTCGACGACCACGACAGGGAGACTCCGCATGGCTGATTTCGTCGGCGCCGTTGACCAGGGCACCACCAGCACCCGATTCATGATCTTCGACCACGCTGGCAACGAGGTCGGCCGGCACCAGCTCGAACACCAGCAGATCCTGCCGCGGGCCGGCTGGGTGGAGCACAACCCGGTGGAGATCTGGGAACGGACCCAGACCGTCGTCCGCACGGCGCTGAACACGCACAGCCTGGCCGCGTCCGACCTGGCGGCCCTGGGCATCACCAACCAGCGGGAGACCGCCGTGGTGTGGAACCGGCGCACCGGCCGGCCGTACCACAACGCGATCGTGTGGCAGGACACCCGCACCGACCGCATCGCCTCGGCGTTGGCGCGCGACGGGCGGGGCGAGGTCATCCGGCGTCGGGCTGGCGTGCCGCCGGCGACCTACTTCTCCGGCGGCAAGATCCAGTGGATCCTGGAGAACGTCGACGGGGTCCGGGCGGCCGCCGAGCGCGGCGAGGCGATCTTCGGCAACACCGATACCTGGCTGCTCTGGCACCTCACCGGCGGCGTCGACGGCGGCCGCCACGTCACCGACCCCACCAACGCCAGCCGTACGATGCTGATGGATCTGGAGACCCTGGACTGGGACGACGAACTGCTGTCCTTCTTCGACATCCCCCGCGCCATGCTGCCGCGGATCGTCCCGTCGTCCGATCCGGACGCCTACGGCGCCACGCTGCCGAACGGCCCCTTCGCCGGCCCGGTCCCGATCACCGGGGACCTGGGCGACCAGCAGGCCGCCACCGTCGGGCAGGTCTGCTTCGCGCCGGGCGAGGCCAAGAACACCTACGGTACGGGCAACTTCATGCTGCTCAACACCGGTACGGAGATCGTCCGGTCGAAGGCCGGCCTGCTCACCACCGTCTGTTACCAGTTCGCCGGCCAGCCGCCGACCTACGCCCTGGAGGGCTCCATCGCCGTCACCGGTTCGGCCGTGCAGTGGCTCCGCGACCAGCTGAAGATCATCAACAGTGCCGCGCAGAGCGAGGACCTCGCCCGCCAGGTCACCGACAACGGCGGGGTCTACTTCGTGCCCGCCTTCTCCGGCCTGTTCGCCCCGTACTGGCGCTCCGACGCCCGGGGCGCCATCGTCGGCCTCTCTCGCTACAACACCGACGCCCACATCGCGCGGGCCACCCTGGAGGCCATCTGCTACCAGAGCCGGGACGTGGCCGAGGCCATGGAGCAGGACTCCGGCGTACGCCTGGAATGTCTCAAGGTCGACGGCGGCGTCACCGTCAACGACCTGTGCATGCAGTTGCAGGCCGACATCCTCGGCGTGCCGGTCAGCCGGCCGGTGGTGGCCGAGACGACCGCCCTCGGCGCGGCCTACGCCGCCGGGCTGGCCGTCGGCTTCTGGCGGAACACCGACGAACTGCGGGAGAACTGGAACGAGAGCCGACGCTGGCAGCCGTCGTGGTCGCCGGAGGAGCGCGCGACCGGGTACGCGGGCTGGCGCAAGGCGGTGCGGCGCACGCTCGACTGGGTCGACGTCGGCTGACCCGCGGCGCCCGCCCGGGCCTGCTGCCACCGGCCCGACCTGACTACGTTTCGTGAAAGCGCCGTTACTGCGTGTCTTGCGCGCGATCCCGGGATGTCCGGCCGACCTGCCTTAGCATCCCGGTGGCCGGCAGCTGCCGGAGGGTGGACAGGGAGGGACATCATGCGGATCACGCGCGTGGTCATGGCGGTCGTGGTCGTACTGTCGGCCGGTGTCCTGGCGGGCACGGCGAACGCCAACGGGACGTCGCCGTTCACCGTGGTCAACGGGTCGATCCAACCGGCGACCGGCACGCCGCAGCCGCCCTCGGGCACCCATGCCACGCTGTGGCGCAACGCCAGCCACGCCACCACCACCGTGCAGGGCGCCGGCCGGCTGGTGATCGGGGCCATCGGCGACCACTGCGAGGGCTGGCCCACCATCCGGGTGAGCGTGGGCGGCACCCCGGCCGGAGAGGTCACCGTCACCAGCGCCGTCGACTACGGCGGCTACGTCGTGGGCGCCCCGTTGGCCGAGGGCCGGTACGACATCCGGATCGACCTGGTCAACGACCGGTACACGGCCGAGTGCGACCGCAACGTGCACCTGGCGTACGCCCGGATGCAGGCGCCGCCGGCGGTCGACACCACGTTCACCTTCGCGGTGGTGCCGGACACGCAGGAGGAGGTGCTCACCGCGACGGACACCCGGCTGCGCCAGCGCGTCGACTGGCTGGTCGCCCAGCGCACCGCGCTCGACCTGCGCTTCGTCACGCACTCCGGCGACGTGGTCAACTACGACACCGCCGACCACGTGCAGTACGCGCGCGCCCGGGCCGCGTTGCGCCCACTGGAGGCGGCCGGCCTGCCGTACACGCTGGCCGTCGGCAACCACGACACCCAGGCCGCCGGCCCGGACGGCGAACTGCGTAGTCCCGCCGGGCAGTTGCTGCGCGACACCACGGTGTTCAACCGGTACTTCACCGCTGGGCGGTTCGGGGCGGTGCAGGGCCAGTTCGAGGCCGGCAAGGTGGACAACGCGTACGCCACCTACAGCGCGGGCGGGGTGCGGTGGTTGGTGCTGACCCTGGAACTGTGGCCGCGCCGGGCGGCCGTCGCGTGGGCGCAGGCCGTCGTCGCCGCCCACCCCCTGCACAACGTGGTCATCGTGACCCACCATTATCTGGAGAGCGACGCGACCATCGGCCAGGACGCCGGCTACGGCTCCACCAGCCCGCAGTACCTCTTCGACAACCTGGTGACGCGCTATCCCAACATCCGCCTCGTCTTCTCCGGGCACACGGGCGCGGCGGCGTCGCGGGTGGATACCGGCGTGCACGGCAACCGGATCCACTCCTTCCTGCAGACCTTCCACTCCCGCCGTACCAACCCGGTCCGGCTGGTCGAGGTCGACACGGCGGCGAACTCGCTGCGTACCTGGATCTACGCGCCGCACACCGCCGAGACCTTCCCGGAACACGACCGTACGTACACCGGGATCGGCCTGGTGCGCTGACCCGCGCTGACCCGCGCGCAGGTCAGCGCCGGCCAGTGTCGGTCTCGAAACTATCCTAAAACCGTCTCGTTATTGTCCGTCGAGTCGAGGTGGCGGTAGAGGGTGGCCCGCGAGACGCCGAACTCGGCGGCGATCTCGTCGGCCGAATGGGTGCCCGCCTGGTGCATCCCGCGGGCGTGCCGCACCTGCTCCGGACTCATCGACCGGGGTCGTCCCGGCCGTCGCCGGCCCACCCGTCCGGGTGCCGGCGGACCGGTGGCGGCAGCCGCACCGCCCTCGCCGGCCGTCACGACGTCGGTCGTCGTCGCTGAGGCGAGCGTCGTCGCGCCGGTTGCCGTCTCTCCGGCGCGGGGCGGCGGCTCGCCCAGCAGGCGACGGACGCCGTCGAGCATGTCGACCCGCAGGACGTGTTCCGACACGTCGGGAAAGAAGAGCACCGGGTCGCCGCACATCGCGATCGCCTGCACGGCCCGGACCCGCTCCCGCACCCCGGCGTCCGGACCGGCGACGATCTCGTTGGCCCGCATCGCGATCTGCAGCAGCCGCTGGTAGGTGGTGCTCCGGTCGACCAGCGCGAGGTCGTGGTAGAACATCCACAGCCTGCGGCGATGGGCCAGCATGGTGTCCACCCAGCCCTCGATCAGCACCCACCGGGCCCGCGGCGGTGGCAGGGCGCCGGCCGCGTCGAGCAGGTTCTCCAGGTCGCTGACCAACGGCTCGGCGAGGTCGGTGAGGAGATCCGCCTTGCTGGGGAAGTGGTAGAGGATCGCGGCCTTGGTCAGCCGCAGCCGCTCGGCGATCTGCCGCAGCGAGGTGCGCTGGTAGCCCTGCTCGGCGAAGAGGTCGAGCGCGGCGCGCAGGATCCGGCTGCGGGTGCCGTCGGTCTCCTCCCAGGTCATGGCGTCCAGCCTAGCCGCCGCTGACCGCCGGACGGGGGCCGCTGCGCCGGCCCCTTACCATCGGTCAGTACAGTGGGAGTTGGCAGGCACGCAACGGCGGGAGGCGCCCATGTCCGTGATCTCCATCGAGAGCCTCGTCAAGACCTTCGGCGGCGTACGCGCGCTCGACGGGCTCGACCTGCGGGTGGAACCGGGGGAGGTGCACGGCTTTCTGGGGCCGAACGGCTCCGGCAAGTCCACCACGATCCGGATCCTGCTCGGTCTGCTGCGCCGCGACTCCGGGCAGGTGCGGATCCTCGACGGCGATCCCTGGCGCGACGCGGTCGCCCTGCACCGCCGCCTGGCGTACGTGCCGGGCGACGTCAACCTCTGGCCCAACCTCTCCGGCGGCGAGGCGATCGACCTGTTCGGCGCGCTGCGCGGCGGCCTGGACCAGCGCCGCCGCGACGAGCTGCTGCGCCGCTTCGACCTGGACCCGACGAAGAAGTGCCGCACCTACTCCAAGGGCAACCGGCAGAAGGTCGCCATCGTCGCCGCCTTCGCCTCCGACGTGGAGCTGTACGTCCTGGACGAACCCACGTCCGGGCTGGATCCGCTGATGGAGGCGGTGTTCCAGGAGGAGGTCCGCCAGCTCACCTCGGCCGGCGCGAGCGTGCTGCTGTCCAGCCACGTCCTGGCCGAGGTCGAGGCGCTGTGCGACCGGGTCAGCATCATCCGGGAGGGCCGCATCGTCGAATCCGGCACCCTGGCCGAGCTGCGGCACCTGGCCCGCACCACGGTCACCGTCGAGACCGCCCGCCCGCTGACCGGCCTCACCGAGCTGCCGGGCGTGCACGAGGTCCGGCCGGTCGACGGTCGGGTACGCCTGGAGGTCGAGCCCGAGCACCTCGACACGCTGCTCGGCCACCTGGTCCGCTTCGAGGTCCGCGCGCTGACCAGTTCGCCGCCCACCCTGGAGGAACTCTTCCTGCGGCACTACGGCGACACCACCGCCGGCGACAGCCCCGTCGGTGGCAACGGCAGCGGTGGCGGCACGGACGGTGACAGCGTCGGTGACCGGCAGGCGTCCGCCGGAGGGGCCCGATGAGCAGCTTCACCGGCACCGCCCGACTCGCCCGGCTCGCGGTGCGTCGCGACCGGGTCCGCCTGGGCATCTGGGTCCTCGGCACCCCGTTGATCGGCTATGCCCTCGCCGCGAGCGTCGCCGACTTCTACCCCGACGAGCAGACCCGCCTCGGGTACGCCGAGGGCGCCACCAGCAGCGTGGTCGCCCGCGCGTTCAACGGCCCGGTGGCCAGCACCGAACTCGGTGCCGTGGTGGTCACCGAGACGTACCTCACCCTGGCCCTGCTCGTCGCGTTGCTGAGCACCTTCGCGGTGGTCCGGCACACCCGGCAGAACGAGGAGACCGGGCGCGCCGAACTGCTCGGTGCCGCCGCCATCGGCCGGTACGCGCTGCTCACCGCCGCCCTGGTGGTCGTGGTCGGTGCCAACGTGCTCGCCGCCGCGCTGCTCGCGCTCGCCTTCACCGGTGCCGGGCTGCCGGTCGCCGGCTCGGTGGCCGCCGCCGCGGCGATCGGCGGGGTCGGTGTCGCCTTCACCGGCGTGGCCGCCGTCACCGCCCAGTTGTCGGTGACCTCCCGGGGCGCGAACGCGCTCGCCGCCGCCACGGTGGGCGTCGCGTTCCTGCTCCGGGCCGCCGGTGACGTGTTCGGTGAGCGGGCCGCCGAGGGGATCCGGTTGGAGAGCGCCTGGCCGACCTGGGTGTCGCCGCTGGGCTGGGGCACCCAGGTGCGCGCGTTCGGCGGGGAGCGCTGGTGGGTCCTCGCCCTGCCCGTCGCCCTGCTGGTCGCCGGGGTCGCCGTGGCGTACGCGCTGGCCGAACGGCGCGACGTCGGCGCCGGCCTGCTCGCCGCGAAGCGAGGTCCGGCGCGGGCCGTGCCCGGGCTGCTCAGCCCGACGGGGCTGACCTGGCGCCTGCACCGTGGCGCGCTGGCCGGCTGGGCGGTCGCGGTGGCCGTGCTCGGCCTCTCCATGGGCGTCGCCGGCCACGAGGTGAACGACCTGATCGCCGACAACGAGGCGACGGCCGAGGTGATCGCCCAGCTGGGCGGCGGGGACGAGTTGGTCGACGCGTACCTGGCCGCGATGCTCGGGATCTTCGCGCTGACCATCGGGGCGTACGTCGTGCAGGCCCTGCTGCGCACCCGGGCCGACGAATCCGACGGCATACTCGAACCGCTGCTCGCCACGGCGGTCAGCCGCACCCGGTGGCTCGGTACGCAGGTGGCCGGCGCCGTGCTCGGTGCGCTGGCGCTGATGCTGCTGGCCGGCGTGACCACGGGCCTCGGGTACGGCCTCTCCGTCGGTGACCCGATCGGCTGGACCGTCGACCTCGGCGGCGCGGCGTTGCTGTGGCTACCGGCCCTGCTGGTGGTCGCCGGGCTGGTGACCGCCCTGTTCGGGGCGCTGCCGCGCTGGTCGGTCGCGCTGAGCTGGGCGGCGCTGATCGCGTTCCTGCTGCTCGGGCAGTTGGGCGCGGTGCTCGACCTGCCACAGGCCGCGCTGAACCTCTCGCCCTACACCCACGTGCCCTCGGTCCCCGCCGCCGACCTGACGCTCCCACCCCTGGCGATCCTCACCGCCGTCGCCGCCCTCTTCCTAGCCGCCGGCCTGGCCACCTTCCGCCACCGCGACACCCCCACCTGATCCCATGATCGTCTGCGGTTGGGTGACTCGACACGCCGCCGCGCGAGTCACCCAACCGCAAACGATCAACGGGTTCCTGTAGCACACCGGGGACGGGGTTGGCGGGTTGTGCACAAGGGGGTTCGGTGTCCACAGGGGGCGCCGGAGGCGGGTGGCGGCAGGTGCGGATCCGGGTCGCCGGGCGGACGCGGGCGCGGCGGTGGTCAGAGGACCTGGGAGAGGAAACGGCGCAGGCGGGGGTGCTGGGCCGACTCGAAGAGCGCCGCTGGTTCGCCGGCCTCCAGCACCACGCCGGCGTCCATGAAGGCGACGGTGTCGGCCACCTCCCGGGCGAAGCCCATCTCGTGGGTCACCACCACCATCGTCATGCCCTGCGCGGCGAGGTCCGCCATCAGCGCCAGCACGCCCTTGACGAGTTCCGGGTCCAGCGCCGAGGTGGCCTCGTCGAAGAGCATCACCTGCGGCTGCATGGCCAGGGCGCGGGCGATGGCGACCCGCTGCTGCTGCCCGCCGGACAGGTGCGCCGGTCGGGCGTCGGCCTTCGCGGCCAGCCCCACCTGGTCCAGGTGGGCGCGGGCCACCGATACCGCCTCGTCCTCGCCGAGCCCCCGGATCCGGCGCAGGGCGAGCGTGATGTTGCGTAGCACGCTCATGTGCGGGAAGAGGTTGAACTGCTGGAAGACCATGCCGATGCGCTGCCGCAGCGCGTCGGGATCGTCGCGCAGGACGCTGCGCCCGTCCAGCAGCACGTCGCCACGGTCCGGTTCGAGGAGCCGGTTGACCGTACGCAGCAGGGTGGACTTGCCCGACCCGGACGGGCCGATCACGCAGGCCGTCGCGCCCCGGGCCACGTCCAGGTCCACCCCGCGCAGCACCTGGTGGCGTCCGAAGGCCAGGTGCACGTCGCGCAGGCTCAGGCTGACCGAGGCGCTCATCGCTGGTTTCCTCCCGCGGCGCCGGGCAGCGCCAGGTCCAGGTCGTCGGGATCGTCACCGGCCGGGCCGGTCGCCGGCCGGCCGTGCCGCAGCCGCCGGTCGATCCAGTTGACGACGTGCGTCAGCGGCACGGTCAGCGTCAGGTAGAACAGGCCGGCCAGCAGCAGCGCCGACTGGTTGCCGGTGTTGGCCGCGTAGTCCTGTCCGATCCGGAACAGTTCCCGCTGGCTGGCCAGCAGGCCCAGGAAGTAGACCAGGCTGGAGTCCTTGATCAGGGCGATCAGCTGGTTCACCCAGGCCGGCAGGATCCGCCGGATCCCCTGCGGGATGATCACCATCCGCATCGCCGCACCCCAGGAGAAGCCCAGCGCGCGGGCCGCCTCCAACTGGGTGGCCTCCACCGACTGGATGCCGGAGCGGAAGATCTCCCCGATGTACGCCGACGCGATCAGCGACAGCGCCAGGATCCCCAGCGGGTACGGATTGGGCCCCCACACCTGCATGCCCAGCGGGGCCAGGCCGACCCCGATGAGCAGGATCGTCGCCGCGGCCGGTAGGCCGCGGAACACGTCGGTGTAGACCCGGGCCGGCCACCGCAACCAGCGGGTACGCGAGATGCCCGCCACGGCCAGCACGATGCCCAGCGCGGAGCCGAGCAGGGCGGCGGTGACCGCGAGGATCAGCGTGTTCGGCAACCCGACGGTGAGCATCTCGGGTAGCGCCTCGCGCATGGACTCCCAGTCGAAGAACGTCTCCCACAGGGTGCGCAACGGATCCACGGTCAACCTCCGCCCTGCTCGCTCGTCGTCCTACCTCAGGAGGCGGCCGACGCCGCGGGCGCAGCCACCGCGCCACTGCCCGGGGTGAAGTCGGCCGGGATCGGCCGGCCCGGGTAGTACTGCTCCTGCAGGCGGGTCCAGGTGCCGTCCGCGATCACCTCGTCGAGGGCCTTGTTGAGCGCCTCGCGCAGCGCGTCGTTGCCCTTGGCGAAGGCGTACGCGGTCGGGGCCGGGCTGAGTTCCTTCGCGGCCACCTCGATCTTGCCGCCGCTGTCGGCGGCGGTCTTCTCGCCGATCTCCGCCGGGGCGATCCAGGCGTCCGCGGTGCCGGCCTTGAGCTGGTTGATGGCGCCGTTGTAGTCGGGCACCCGCACCGGGTCGAGACCCTTGTTGGTGGCGTAGTCGTCCTGGACGGTGCCCTGCACGACCACGACCCGCTTGCCGGGCAGCTCGTCGAAGCTGCTCAGCGACGAGCCGGCCGGCACGTCGAGGCCGAAGTAGCCGAAGTCGTACCCGTTGCCGAAGTCGACGGTCTTCTTCCGCGCCTCGGTGATGGTGATCGAGGAGCTGCCGATGTCGAACTTGCGGGTGTTGACCTGGGACAACAGGGCCGAGAAGTCGGTGCCGACGAACTCGACCTTGAGCCCGAGCTTCTCGGCGGCGGCGACCAGCAGGTCGTTGTCGAAGCCGGTGAACGTGCCGTCCTTGAGGTACACGTTCGGCGGCGCGTCGGTGAGCGTGCCGGCCCGCAGCACCCCCGGCTGGAGCAGGTTGTACGGGTTGTCGGCGGACTCGCCGGCGTCCGAGCCGCAGGCGGTGAGGGTGGCGGCGCCGAGGATGGCGGCGACGCCGACGGCGGCGGCCCGGGTCAGGGCGGGAAGGAAGCGCACAGGTGTCTCCTGATCGAGCGGCGGCGGGCACGGACGTGCCGCGCCGACGGTCCGCCGCAGGGCGGACCGCTGGGATGGTTCAGTGACAGGCAGAAGTCAGCCGAGCCGGACTGGATCGGTGACCGGGAGCGGCGCGGTCAGCTACACGCGGCGCTGCAGACCCGCATCATGTCGACGTGCCGGCGCCGGGTCAGTCCCGGGCAGGCCGCGACGGGAGCGGGGCGGCTGCGGTACGACATGGTTCTCCTCACGGTCGTGATGACCTGGGAACCAGGCCACGTTTGCACCGGAGATCGCTCCGGTGCCTGGTCCTCACCCGGGGCACCCCTACGCGGAGGAGGGTTGCCGGCCAGCGAGCCGGGGCTTGACGCTGGCGCTCATGACCTGCCGCCGAGGCTAGCAGCCGGTGACGGGGTGGCGTCCACCCGTTATGACGCCCCTCACGCCGGGCGCCGGGGTGGGTGTTGCCGACCCGGCGGGTGATCCTCTACCGTCTGCTCAGCGGTGGGCGGTGCGGTCCGCATCCGACCCGACACCGCCGGTGGTCCGCCACGCGGGCCGGGATGGTGGAGTCCCGGGCCCGTCGCGCGTGGCGGGTCGAGCCGGCGGGCGAACCCCGACCGGGCGGTCGGCGCGTCGAAGCGCCGTGCCAGCGGTGTACGGGGCGCGGACATCCACCGGGAGCACCCGTTGTATCTCACCCCCCACGAGCAGGACCGCCTGCTCGTCCACGTGGCGGCCGACGTCGCCCGGCGCCGCCGCGACCGTGGCCTGCGCCTCAACTACCCGGAAGCCGTCGCGGTGATCACCGCCTTCCTCCTCGAAGGGGCCCGCGACGGGGCGTCCGTGGTCGACCTGATGGCCGCCGGTCGCGGCGTGCTGACCCGGGACGACGTGCAGGACGGCATCCCCGAGCTGCTGAGGGAGGTGCAGGTGGAGGCGACGTTCCCGGACGGCACCAAGCTGGTGACGGTGCACCACCCGATCCCGTGATCCCCGGGGAGATCCTGCCGGCCGCCGGGCCGGTGGAGATCAACGCCGGTCGGCCGGTGACCACGCTGCTGGTGGTCAACACCGGCGACCGGCCGGTACAGGTCGGCTCGCACTACCACTTCGCCGAGGCCAACCCGGCGCTGGACTTCGACCGGGACGCCGCCTGGGGGCAGCGGCTCGGCGTACCGGCCGGCACGTCGGTGCGTTTCGAACCGGGGGTCAGCCGCCCGGTCGACCTGGTGCCGCTGGGCGGCGCGCGGATCGTGCCCGGGCTACGCGGTGAGTGCGGCGGGGAACTGGACGGCCGGCCGACGGCGGTGGCCGCCACCACGGCGGACGGAGGGCGGGCGTGAGCATCGTCGAACGGGACCGCTACGTCGCCCTCTACGGGCCGACCACCGGCGACCGGATCAGGCTGGCCGACACGAACCTGCTCATCAAGGTCGAGCGTGACCACTGTGCCGGCGGCGACGAGGCGGTCTTCGGTGGCGGCAAGGTGATCCGCGAGTCGATGGGCCAGTCCCGGGCCACCCGGGCCGAGGGCGCGCTGGACACCGTGATCACCGGCGCGGTCGTCCTCGACCACTGGGGTGTGGTCAAGGCCGACGTGGGGCTGCGCGACGGGCGGATCGTCGCGCTGGGCCGGGCCGGCAACCCGGACACCATGGACGGTGTCCACCCGGAACTGGTCATCGGCCCGGCGACCGAGGTGATCGCCGGCAACGGCCGGATCCTCACCGCCGGCGCGGTCGACACCCACGTGCACTTCATCTGCCCGCAGATCGTCACCGAGGCCCTGGCCAGCGGGGTCACCACCCTGGTCGGCGGCGGCACCGGGCCGGCCGAGGGCACCCGGGCCACGACCGTCACCCCGAACGCCTGGCACCTGGCCCGGATGCACGAGGCGCTGGACGCGTTCCCGGTCAACGTGCTGCTGCTCGGCAAGGGCAACACGGTCGCCACCGAGGCGCTGTGGGAGCAGTTGCGGGCCGGGGCCGGCGGGTTCAAGCTGCACGAGGACTGGGGCACCACCCCGGCGGCGATCGACGCCTGCCTGCGGGTGGCCGACGCCTCCGGCGTGCAGGTCTCCATCCACACCGACACCCTCAACGAGGCCGGCTTCGTCGCCGACACGCTGCGCGCGATCGGCGGCCGGGCGATCCACTCGTACCACACCGAGGGGGCCGGGGGCGGGCACGCGCCGGACATCATCACCGTCGCCGGGGAGCCGAACGTGTTGCCGTCGTCGACCAACCCGACCCGCCCGTACACCCGCAACACCCTCGCCGAGCACCTGGACATGTTGATGGTCTGCCACCATCTCAACCCGGCCGTGCCGGAGGACCTCGCCTTCGCGGAGAGCCGGATCCGGCCGTCCACCATGGCCGCCGAGGATCTGCTGCACGACCTGGGCGCCATCTCCATCATCGGCTCCGACTCGCAGGCGATGGGGCGGGTCGGGGAGATCGTGCTGCGGACCTGGCAGAGCGCGCACGTGATGAAGGCCCGGGTGGGCGCGCTGCCCGGCGACGGCGCCGCCGACAACCACCGGGCGCGGCGGTACGTGGCGAAGTACACCATCTGCGCCGCCATGGCCAACGGTCTCGACCACGAGATCGGGTCGGTGGAGCCGGGCAAGCTCGCCGACCTGGTGCTGTGGGAACCGGCCTTCTTCGGCGTACGCCCGCACCTGGTGATCAAGGGCGGCATGATCGCGTACGCGCAGCTGGGCGACGCCAACGCCTCCATCCCGACCCCGCAGCCGATGCTGCCCCGGCCGATGTTCGGCGCGTACGGCGTCGCGGCGGCCGCCACCAGCCTGGCGTTCGTCGCTCCCGCCGCCATCGACGCCGGGCTGCGGCTGGACGTACGGCGCCGGGTGGTGCCGGTGGCCGACGTACGGTCGCGGGGCAAGGCCGACCTGCCGGAGAACGGTGCCCTGCCGCGCATCGAGGTCGACCCGGACACCTTCACCGTCCGGATCGACGGCGCGGTGGTCGAGCCGGATCCGGTGACCGAACTGCCCATGGCCCAGCGGTACTTCCTGTTCTGATGGCCACCCCGACCATGCTGCTGCTCCTGGCCGACGGGCGGTTCCCCGCCGGGGCGCACGCCCACTCGGCCGGGCTGGAGGCCGCCGTCGCCGCCGGACGGGTGACCGACCTGGCCACGCTGGGCGAGTACCTGCGGGGCCGGCTGGCCACCGCGGGGCTGGTCGCGGCGGCCTTCACCGCAGCGGCGTGCCGGGCCGCCGGGCACGGGGCAGCCGGTGCTGCGACGGTCAGTCGGGCCGCCGGTTCGGCGCGTGCCGGTGAGGTCGCGTCGCCGGACGAGCGGGAGAGTGCCGGCCCGGTCGGGGTCGGCCCGGACGTGGTCGGCTCGGACGGGGTTGGCCTGAACGGGGTCGGCCCGCACGGGGTTGGCCTGCGGGCGTCGTTGCCAGCGGACGGGGCGGCCCGGCGGCGGAAGGCGCTGGCTCGGCTCGACGCCGAACTGGACGCGCGTACCGCGTCGCCGGCCCAGCGGGCGGTCTCCCGCCGGCAGGGCCGCGCGTTGCTGCGGGCCGGCCGCCGGATCTGGCCGGAGGCCACCTTCGACGACCTGCCCGCCATCCCGGGCGGCCCGCATCAGCCGCTGGTGCTGGGGCTGGTCGGCGCCGCCGCCGGCCTCGATCCGGGGCAGGTCGCCACGGTCGCCGCCCACGCGACGGTGACCGGGTCGGCCAGCGCCGCCGTACGCCTGCTCGGTCTCGACCCGTACCAGGTCCAGGGTCTGCTGGTGCGGCTCGCCGCCGCCTGCGACGCCACCGCGACGCGGGCGGCCCGGGCCGCCGAGGATCCACCGGAGCGGCTGCCCGCCGCCGCCGCTCCGCTCGCCGACATGCACGCCGAAGCTCACGCCACCTGGGAGGTGCGTCTCTTTGCGTCCTGAGATTGACCACGACGAGTCCGTTCCCCACACCCACCCCGAGCCGGGTGTCGACCCGCACGCCCCGCTGCCCACCGTGGGGCGGGCGCTGCGGGTCGGCATCGGTGGCCCGGTCGGCTCCGGCAAGACCGCCCTGGTCGCGGCGCTGTGCCGGGCGTTCGCCGATGAGCTGCGTCTGGGCGTGGTGACCAACGACATCTACACCACGGAGGACGCCGACTTCCTCAAGCGCGCCGGCGTGCTCGATCCGGCCCGGATCCGGGCGGTGGAGACGGGCTGCTGCCCGCACACCGCGATCCGCGACGACATCGGCGCCAACCTCGACGCCGTCGACGAGTTGGCCGAGGCACTGGGCCCGCTGGACCTGGTGCTGGTGGAGAGCGGCGGGGACAACCTGACCGCCACCTTCAGCCGAGGGCTGGTCGACCGGCAGATCTTCGTGGTCGACGTGGCCGGCGGGGACAAGGTGCCGCGCAAGGGTGGGCCGGGGGTGACCGCCGCCGACCTGCTGGTCGTCAACAAGACCGACCTGGCGCCGATGGTCGGTGCCGATCTGTCCATCATGGACCGTGACGCCCGCGCCCGACGGGGCGACCTGCCCACGGTGTTCCAGTCCATCACCGAGGATCCACTGGCCACCCGGGTTGCCGCCTGGATCCGTCACGAACTGGCCCACCACCGGGCGGTGCCGACCCACTCCGCCGCGCCGGTTGTCGCGGCGCCCGCCGGGCAGGTCTGATGCGGGCCACCGCCCGGCTGGTGGCCCGCGCCGACCGGCACGGCCGCACCGTCTTGGCCGAGCTGCGCGGCGAGAGCCCGCTGCTGCTACGCCAGATCCCGTCCCGCGGAGGCGCTGCCGGCGATTCCGGTGCTGGCGGTGCCGGCGGTGCCGGCGGTGGCGGCGTCACGGTGTATGTCGTCGGCGGCGCGGCCGGGCCGCTCGCCGGCGACGACCTGCGGCTGGACGTCGAGGTGGGGCCCGGCGCGGTGGTGCGGGTGCACACCGTGGCCGCCTCGATCGCACTGCCCGGCCGTTCCGGCGCGCCCTCCCGGATGCTGGTCCGCGCGGCCGTCGCCGGCGGGGCGACGCTGCACTGGCTGCCCGAGCAACTGGTCGCGGCCGCCGGCTGCGCACACGTCGCCGATTCCCGGGTGGAGGTGGCCGACGGGGGCACCCTGCACTGGCGTGACGAGCTGATCTGCGGCCGGCACGGCGAGCAGCCCGGCAACGCCGAGATCAACACCTGGGTCGATCTGGCCGGTCGGCCCCTGCTGCGGCAGTCCCTCGCGGTCGGGCCGGATGCTCCCGGCTGGGCCGGTCCGGCGGTGCTGGCCGGCGCACCCGCCACCGGCTCGCTGCTGGTGGTCGACCCGACCCGCCCCGCCGAGCCACCGGAGGTGCGCGGGACACTGGCC
This sequence comes from Micromonospora sp. WMMD1082, assembly GCF_029626175.1. Classification (NCBI taxonomy): domain Bacteria; kingdom Bacillati; phylum Actinomycetota; class Actinomycetes; order Micromonosporales; family Micromonosporaceae; genus Micromonospora; species Micromonospora sp. WMMD1082. The sequence continues at coordinate 5,836,922 of NZ_JARUBM010000002.1, forward strand.
CGCCTCCCGCTCGCCAACGCCCCAGCCACCCTCTGGACCGCCACCGCCCCCGACGCGCACACCCTGCGCGCGTACCTGGATCCGGTAGATCTTGGTACGCCGACGCCCCGGCGGGGGCAGTTTCGTACCAAGATCTCATGATGATCCGCGACGCTTACCTCGCTGCCGCCGATATCGCCACCACGCTGCTGGGTACGCCCCGGCTGGCCGAGCGCTGGGCGAGGCCGAGCGCCCTGCGGGGCTACTCCACCGGCGGGGTGGCCCGGCACCTCGCCAACCAGATCACCCGTACGGCGGAGCTGCTCGACGCTCCACCGGGGCGCACCGCGATCGGAGTGCTGGCACACTTCACCGGCAGCGCCTGGGTGACCACCGGTGCCGACAGCGAGGACAACGTCGACATCCGCAGCCGGAGCGAGCGGGCCGCCGCCGCGACCACCGCCGGCCGGCTCGTCATCGAGGTCGACGCGGCCCTGACCGAGCTGCGCCGCACCGTGCCGGCACAGCCGGTGGGACGGGTCGTCGACCTCGGCGAGTGGGGTCTGACCGTCGACGATTTTCTGCTCACCCGCCTGATGGAGCTGGTCGTGCACACCGACGACCTGGCGGTCAGCCTCGACCTTCCGACGCCCGAGATGCCAGCCGCCGCCACCGAGCTGACAATCGACCTGCTCACCCGCATCGCCGCGTGGCGACACGGCTCCCTCGCGGTGGTCCGCGCGCTGTCCCGCCGGGAACGCGCCCCGGAGACCATCACCGCCCTCTGACTCCCGCCGTGGTTCGGGGAGGTTGAACGGGTTCGTCAGGGCACTGTCGAGCTGAACCGTCTGTGCTATCGATTCAGCGGCGGGTTCCTCGCTGGCTGTTCGCTCGGCCCGAGTGGAGGACGTTGCCCAGATGGCGCGTGTGCACGTTCGGTGCTGGCAGGAGACGTATCGGGGAATCATGTCGCGCAGCGACTGGAAGATTGCGCAGCGCCGGAACGTTGTCTGCGGGCATGAGGATCGGCGAAGCCTCCCGGGCCAGCGGTGTGAGTGCCAGGTCTCTGCGGTACTACGAGGACGAGGGCTTGATCGTCCCCGGTCGGTGCGGCAACGGCTACCGTGACTACTGCCGGTCCACCATCGACCAGGTCCGCGTCATCCGTTCGCTGCTGGAGTCTGGGCTCCCCGTGCGGTTGATCAAGGATGTCCTGCCCCACCTCGCTGCTGAGCCTGACGCTGACCTGCGCGACGTGTGCGCGGAGTTTCTGCGGGAGGTGCGGAGGTACCGCGATCAGCTCGCCGCGCGCATCGCCAGTCTCAGCGATCAGCAGGCGGCACTCGACGCCTACCTGCACGAGGCTCGGCCGGCTGAACCGATGACCGGGACTTGACCTTGACGTCTGTGTGAAGCTCCTACCGTCGGGTGCATGGAGGTCGACGAGCAGCAGCAGGCAGCACGGGCGCTGGTCCAGCGGTCGCGCCGGGGACCGAAGGATCTGACCCTCACGACCGATCGGCGTCGTCTCACACCGGGGGTTGGTGAGTACCTGATCCGAGTGGGTGCCGCCGGGGTCAACTTCGCGGACGTCATGCAGAGCTACGGCACCTACGGAGAAGGTCCCGAGGCACCGTACGTGGCCGGCTTCGAAGCCGCCGGTGAGATCGTGGGCCTCGGGCCGGACATCGCAAGCCCGCTCCCACTCGGCGCCCGCGTCGTCGGCACCGGACCGGGCGCCTTTGCGCAGCACATGACGATGCCGGCCGCGGGTGTCCTGACCGTCCCGTCCGGCTGGAGCGACGCCGAAGCTCTCGGCCTGGTGCTGAACTGGGCAACCGCGTTGGCCGCGCTGAAGCCGCTGGGTGAGATCACGGCCGGTGACGTGGTGCTCGTTCATGCCGCGGCGGGAGGCGTGGGGCAGGCTGCTGTCCGCCTCGCCCGCCACTATGGTGCGCGGGTGATCGCCACGGCGTCACCGGGCAAGCACGCCACCGTCACAGCGCTCGGGGCCGACGAGGTGCTGGACAGCCGCCGGCCCGATCTGGCCGAGGAGATCAGCCGCCTGACCGGTGGTGTGGACCTGGTCCTGGAATCGGTGGGACGCACCACGTTCAAGGCCAGTCTGTCGGTCACCAAGCCCTTCACCGGACGCATCGTCGTGTTCGGTGCCGCCTCCGGCGACGTGAGCCTCAGCACCCGGGACCTGGTCTTCACCCACCAGGTCCACGTCAAGGGCCTGCACATCGGTGCACTGGCGGCCGCCGCCCCGTCCGTCTACCGATGGCTGCTTGCCGAGATCGAGGCACTCATCGCCCAGGGCGTCTACCCGCCAGGTGACCCCCATGTCCATCCGCTGGCCGAGGGACCGGCGGTGCTGCGGCGTCTCGAAGCCGGCCGGACCTGTGGCAAGCACGCCCTCGACCCATGGCGCTAGGAACGCCTGACGGCTCCCGCCGCCAGCCACCGAGCCCATCCCACAATCGACGATCACCTGCTGCTCACCTGGCCGGCGCGATCCGTCTGCGCTCTCAGCTCGACAGGGCGCGGCCAACACTCACCGGCCTGCCAGCCACGGCACGCTTGCCTGAGCACTTGGCAGGGACGAGCGTCGCGCCTCGTGCTCGGCTTGCGGCACGTTGCGCCATCACACCGTCGGAAGAGCCCGGCATGCGCAAGCCGCGACCTCCACCCGGCCGCTGGCCGCCGAGGGCGCCGCTGAAGCAGGGGCGTCAGGCGGGGGCTGTTGCGCGGCGGCGGTCCGGGTCCAGCTGCCCGATCAGGTCGTTGAGTCGCCCGGCCAGGTCGGCATCAGCGGGAGTGGTCAGCTCGGCGAGGTCGGCGTGGATCCGCGCGGCGAGGCGCTCGTGCTCGCGGCGGCCCCGGGCGGTGAGGTAGGCGCGGATGCGGCGGCGGTCGATCGGGTCGACGCGGCGGAAGACGAGGTTGCGGTCGACGAGGTGGTCGACCAGCTTGGTCAGCGTGCCGGGGGGCAGGGACGCCTCGGCGGCGACCTCGCTCATCGGGTGGCCGAGGCCGTCGGCGAGCAGGCAGAGCACCCGCCACGCCTCGATGGTGAGCGACTCGGCGGCGAGCACCCCGCCGACCCGGCGCGAGAGCAGCCGCTCGGCGCGGGTGAGCAGGGGCAGCAGGTCGGCTGCGGAACCGGGAAGGTCTGACATGGCACTCCCGCCTGGCGGTTGCCGTGTCATGGTACCGATACGTCCCGCTGGCTGGGGAGGGCTGGTCATCACCAACGACGGCGGCCACCATGTGTTCATGTCCGCGCCGGCACCGGGGTCCGGGCGCCCGCAGGTGGGGGAGAAGATCTCCGCCGGGGCGTCCTGGCTGACCGTCGACCGGGGCGTGGTCAGCATCGCGTTGGTCTACCCGATGCGTGGGCCGGCGGGCATGTTCGGCCCGAGCTGCGAACTCTGCGCCCAGCTGGCGGTGGAGGAACTCAACCGGCGCGGTGGGGTCCTCGGCCGGGAGCTGCGACTGGTGCCGGTCGACGGCGGGGCGCCACCGGCGGAGGTGGCCGCCGAGGTCGAGGCGCTGGTGTCGGTGGGCGCGGTGCAGGGCGTCACCGGCTGGCACATCTCGTCGGTCCGGCAGGCGGTGGCGCCGCGCATCGCGCACCGCGTGCCGTATGTCTACACCGCGCTGTACGAGGGTGGGGAGCGTACCGAGGGTGTCTTCATGACCAGCGAGACACCGGACGCGCAGCTGTGGCCGGCGATGCGGGTGCTCGCGGCCGATCTCGGGGTGCGGCGCTGGTTCGTGGTGGGCAACGACTACGTGTGGCCGCGCCGGACCACCCGCGCCGCCTACCGGTACGCGCTGAGCAGTGGCGGCCGGGTGGTCGGGCACCACTTCCTGCCGCTGGAGACGCACGACTATGCCGAGGTGCTGCGCCGGATCGAGCGCACCGACGCCGACGCGGTGCTGATGCTGCTGGTCGGCGCGGACGCGGTGCGGTTCAACCGGGCCTTCGCCCGCTCCGGCCTGGACCAGCGGTGCCTGCGCCTGAGCACCCTGATGGACGAGAACATGCTGCTGGCCAGCGGGGCGGCGAACACCCGGCGGCTGTTCAGCACGGCCGGCTTCTTCGCGGGCCTGGTGACGCAGGAGAATCTCGACTTCCACGGCACCTTCGCCCGCCGCTTCGGGCTGGAGGCGCCGCCGCTGGGCAGCCTGGGTGAGTCCTGTTACGAGGGCGTGATGCTGCTCGCCGCGCTGATCGCCAAGGCCGGCACGCTGGACGTGCGGGCCGTGGAGGCCACCGCCGACGTGGTCTCGTACGACGGGCCGCGTGGTGAGTTGCGGCTGCGTCGCCGGCACGTCCGTCAGCGCATCTACCTCGCCGAGGCCGACGGCCTGGACTTCACCGTCCTCGCCGAGCTGTGACCCCGGCGCGCGCCCGGCCGGGCGTGACCTGACCGTGCCTTGACAGGGCCGTCGGCGGGCCGCAAAGATACTTCCTGCGTGAAGGATCCGGCCTGGCGTCGGATTCCACCACCCGTCCGACGGCGGACGGGAATTGCCGTCGACTGCGGCCCATTATCGTCAATAATCGTATGCCGGTGCCATTCCGCCGATTCTCCCCGGCGGGGCACCGGCATTTTCCGTGCCGGCCTTCCAGGTCCGTGCCGGCCAGCGGAAACAGTCAATTGAGCACCGGGAAACATCCGCGCAATGAAGCGGATCGAAGCTTTCCCTGCCCGATATCCGAATCGCCTCCGGTCGGCGTCCACCCGCCGCTCCGGTAGCGCGCGATGTTCCGACGGACCGCACCGCAGGTACGCAGATCCGCACTGTCGACACGGGACCGACGTTCGTTCCCGTCAACTGACTGACGTCACACGCGCGACGCAGGGAGAATTGATGACACTGTTCCGGGGCCGCCGCATCCTGGCGGGTGCCATGACCCTGGTCGCCGCGGCCGCGCTGGCCGCGTGCGGCAGCAAGACCACCGATGGGAACACCGGTGCCGGAGTCACCGCCGATGTCTCCGGCGACACCGTCAAGGTGGGCCTGCTCAACTCCCTCTCCGGCACCATGGCCATCAGCGAGGTGACCGTCCGCGACTCGATCACGTTGGCGATCGAGGAGATCAACGCGGCCGGGGGCGTGCTCGGCAAGAAGATCCAACCCGTCGGCGAGGACGGCGCGTCGGACTGGCCGACCTTCGCCGAGAAGGCCGAGAAACTGATCCGCGAGGACCGGGTCGCCGCCGTCTTCGGTTGCTGGACCTCGGCCAGCCGCAAGGCCGTCAAGCCCGTCTTCGAGAAGCACAAGGCGTTGCTGTTCTACCCGGTGCAGTACGAGGGCCTGGAGCAGTCGCCGTACATCTTCTACACCGGCGCCACGACGAACCAGCAGATCGTTCCGGGGCTCGACTACCTCAAGGCGCAGGGCGCCACCTCGCTCTACCTCGTCGGTTCCGACTACGTCTTCCCGCGCACCGCCAACAAAATCATCAAGGCGTACGCCGAGGCCAACGGGATGCGGGTGTTGGGGGAGGACTACGCCCCGCTGGGCTCCACCGAGTTCGGCACGATCACGAACAAGGTGAAGTCCTCCGGCGCGGACGCAGTCTTCAACACCCTCAACGGTGACAGCAACGTGGCCTTCTTCAAGGAGTACAAGTCCGCCGGGCTGACCGCCACCAGCATGCCGGTGGTGTCGGTGTCGATCGCCGAGGAGGAGGTCAAGAGCATCGGCACCCAGTATCTGGAGGGCCAGCTGACCGCCTGGAACTACTACCAGACCACCCCGGGGGCGGCGAACGAGAAGTTCGTGGCGGCGTACAAGGCCCGCTACGGCGCGGACAAGCCGACCAGCGACCCGATGGAGGCCGCGTACGTCTCGGTCTACCTGTGGAAGGCGATGGTGGAGAAGGCCGGCACCTTCGACGTGGAGAAGGTCCGGGAGGTCTCCGACGGCATCACCTTCGAGGCGCCCGAGGGTCTGGTCACGGTGGACGGCGCGACCCAGCACATCGCCAAGACGGCCCGCGTCGGCAAGGTCGGCGCGGACGGGCTGATCACCGAGGTCTGGAACTCGGGGCAGCCGATCACCCCCGACCCGTACCTCAAGAGCTACCCGTGGGCCGGCGGCCTGAGCTGACCGGAAAGCCCGGGCCCGGGCGGGGCGACGCGTCCCGCCCGGGCCGACCCACCAGCAGTTCGGAGTACGCACCGTGACAGTCCTCATCGGCCAACTCTTCACCGGCGTCAGCATCGGCGCGGTGCTGCTGCTCATCGCGCTCGGCCTGGCCCTCACCTTCGGCCAGATGGGCGTGATCAACCTGGCGCACGGCGAGTTCATCATGGCCGGCGCCTACACCACCTACGTCCTGCAGCAGGTGATCACGGCGGCCGGCTGGTCGCTGCTGGTCGCCCTGCCGGTCGCCTTCGTGGTGGCCGGCGCGATGGGTGTGCTGCTGGAGTTCCTGCTGATCCGCCGCCTCTACGCCCGCCCGCTGGACACGCTGCTGGTCACCTGGGGGGTGTCGCTGATCCTGCAACAGCTGGCCCGGGACATCTTCGGCAGCCCCAACGTGCAGACCCGCGCCCCGGAGCTGCTCACCAGCAACATCGCGCTGCCCGGCGGGATCACCGTGGCCAACAACCGGCTGTTCATCCTCGCCCTGGCGATCGGCGCGGTGGTCGCGCTGACCGTCGCGCTGCGGGCGACGCCGCTGGGCCGCCGGATCCGGGCCGTGGTGCAGAACCGCGACCTGGCCGCCGTCTCCGGCATCGCCACCGCCCGGGTCGACCGGATGACCTTCTTCATCGGCTCCGGGCTGGCCGGCATCGCCGGGGTCGCCCTCACCCTGCTCGGGCCGATCGGACCCACCATGGGCACCAACCTGATCATCGACGCCTTCCTGGTCGTCGTGGTCGGCGGGATCGGCCAGTTCAAGGGGACCGTGATCGTCGCCTTCGCCCTGGGTGTGCTCCAGGCCACCGGCGAGTATCTGACCACCCTCAGCGTCGCCAAGGTGATGGTCTTCATCGCCATCGTCGCGTTCCTCCAGTGGCGACCCCAGGGCCTGTTCACCCTGCGCACCAGGAGTTTGGCATGACCACCGTCGCCCGAGATCCCGTCACCGCCGCCGATCCCGCGCCACCGTCGACACCGGCGGCCGGGCCGTCCCGGCACCGGTTCCGCGCCGTCGCCGGCTTCGCCTTCGGTGCCGCGCTGCTGTTCGCCGTCGCACCGCTGGTGCTCTCCGACTTCCGGCTGTCGCTGCTGGCCAAGTATCTCTGCGTGGCCATGGTCGCGGTCGGCATCGGCCTGGCCTGGGGGCGCGGCGGCATGCTCGCCCTCGGCCAGGGCGTGTTCTTCGGCCTCGGTGGCTACGCGATGGCCATGCACCTCAAGCTCGCCGACGCGGGCCCCGGCAACATGCCCGACTTCATGCTGCTGTACGGGCAGCTCGACGAGCTGCCACTGTGGTGGCGGCCGTTCGCCAGCCCGTGGTTCGCCCTACCCGCCACGGTACTGCTGCCGATGGCGGTCGCCTTCGTGCTCGGCTCGCTGGTCTTCCGCCGCCGGGTCCGGGGCGCCTACTTCGCCATCCTCAGCCAGGCGCTCGCCGCCGCCATGGTGATCCTGCTGATCGGCCAGCAGGGCACCACCGGCGGCACCAACGGCCTCACCGACATCCAGGGCTTCTTCGGCTACGACCTGGACGACCCGGTCAACCAGCGGATGGTCTACTTCATCATCGCCGGCACCCTGCTGGCGTTGCTGGTGCTGACCCGGCACCTGATGCAGAGCCGCTACGGCGAGCTGCTGGTGGCCGTCCGCGACGGGGAGGAACGGGTCCGCTTCCTCGGGTATGACCCGGCCACCGTCAAGCTCGTCGCGTACGTGGTCGCCGCCGGCATGGCGGGGCTGGCCGGTGCGCTCTTCGTCCCGGCGGTGGGCATCATCTCGCCGGCGCTGATCGGGATCGTCCCGTCCATCGAGTTCGTCATCGGTGTCGCCGTCGGAGGCCGGGCCACGCTGCTCGGGCCGGTCCTCGGCGCGGTCGCGGTGGCGTGGGCGCGTACCGCACTGTCGGAACGCTTTCCGGGCGGTTGGACGTACCTGCAGGGGTTGCTGTTCGTGGTGGTGGTGGCGTTCCTGCCCGGCGGCCTGGCCTCGCTGATCGGCCTGGCCCGCCGCCGCGCCGGAGAGCCGCCCGGCGGACTGCGCGGCCGACTGCGGCGGGGCCGGCGGGGGGTGTCCGCGTGACCGGGCAGCTGCACGGGCTCTACGTGCGTGACCTGCGGGTCAGCTTCGACGGGTTCACCGCGGTCGACGGGGTGTCCCTCGACGTGGCGCCCGGCGACATCCGGTTCCTCATCGGCCCCAACGGCGCCGGCAAGACCACCCTGGTCGACGCGGTCACCGGGCTGGTGCGGGCCACCGGGTCGGTACGCTTCGGCGACCGGGAACTGCTCGGCCGGCCGGTGCACCGGATCAGCCGCCTCGGGGTCGGCCGTACCTTCCAGACCTCGACGGTGTTCGAGGAACTGACCGTGCTGCAGAACCTGGACATCGCCGCCGGGGCCCGGCGGAGCTGGGCGACGCTGCTGCGCCGCCGGCACGGCGTGCCCGACGAGGTGGCCGAGGCCCTCGACGTCATCGGCCTGACCAGCCGGGCAGAGCAACTCGCCGGCACCCTCGCGCACGGGCAGAAGCAGTGGCTGGAGATCGGCATGCTGCTCGTCCAGGACGCCCGGCTGCTCCTGCTCGACGAGCCGGTGGCCGGGATGAGCCACGAGGAACGCGACGCCACCGGGCAACTGCTGGAGCGGGTCAGCCGGGACCGCACGGTGGTGGTGATCGAGCACGACATGGACTTCCTGCGGCGCTTCGCGCGTACCGTCACGGTGCTGCACGCCGGCCGGGTGCTCAGCGAGGGCACCGTCGCGCAGGTGCAGGCCGACCCGCGCGTGCAGGAGGTCTACCTCGGCCACCCGGTGGACGCCGGGACGGCCCCGACGCCGACGGAGGCATGATGCTCACCATGCGTGGCGTGCACGCCGGCTACGGGCGCAGCCAGGTGCTGCACGGCGTCGACGTCGAGGTGCCCGGCGACGGGGTCGCCACGGTGCTCGGCCACAACGGCGCCGGCAAGTCCACCCTGCTGCGGGTGGCCGCCGGTCTGTTGCGGCCCGGCGCGGGAGTGGTCGAACTGGACGGCGAGGACATCACCCGGCTCGCCCCGCACGACCGGGTCGCCCGGGGGATCGCCTACGTGCCCCAGGGGCAGCAGTGCTTCCCACATCTGACCGCCGCCGAGAACCTGCGCCTGGTCGCTGACGGTCGCCGGGACGGGGCCGCGGCAACGTCCGACGTGCTGGATCTGTTCCCGGCGCTGCGCCCGCTGCTGCGCCGGCGGGCCGGGCTGCTCTCCGGGGGCCAGCGCCAGCAGCTGGCCATCGCCCGGGCGCTGATCACCCGGCCCCGGCTGCTGATGCTCGACGAGCCGACCGAGGGCATCCAGCCCTCGGTGGTGACCGAGATCCAGGACCGGATCGTGGCGCTGATCGCGCAGACCGGATTCAGCGTGCTCCTCGTCGAGCAGCACCTCGGGTTCGCGCTTCGGGTGGCCGACCGCTACCACGTGCTGGAGTCGGGCCGGGTCACCTCCGCCGGAGACGGTGGCGCCACGGCGGAACACCGCGTCCGGGAAGCCCTCGCCGTCTAGCGGTGCTCCGCCCGCCGCGGGCCGGCCAGGGACTTCGACACGGGCCCCTAGCGATCCTTCGCCCGGACAGGCAGGGGCCGTCCGGCGGGCGTGGCGCCAGCCTGGACGGCCCCCTGCGCGGCCCGGGCCTGGGTGGGCCGCGTCATCGTGGTCGCATCGCCCCCTGCGGGTCAGGCCAGTCGGATGGCGTCCCCGTCGACGGTGACGTTCGCGGCGGGCAGCGGCGCACCCGCCGGGCCACTGCGCACCGAACCGTCGGCGATGTCGAACACGCTGTTGTGGCAGGCGCAGACGATGGTGCCGTCGGAGACCGAGGTGACCGTGCAACCCTGGTGGGTGCAGGTGGCCGAGTACGCCTTGATGGTCCCCTCGGTCGGTTGGGTCACCACCACGCCGGCGTCGGCGAAGATCTGCCCGCCACCCACCGGGATGTCGGCCAGGGTGGCCAGCGCCGGCGCGCCCGGGTCCGCGTCGTCGCCCGGGCTGGCGGAGCCCGACGGGCCGGCACCGGCGGTCGGGGCGGCCGGCGGGGCGGGTGCCGCCGCCGGCTGGCCGTACGTCGCGCAGCCGGTCAGCGCGGCCACGCCTACCGCACCGGTGCCGGCCAGCAGGGCTCGTCGCGACCGGCAACAGCCGGCCTGCTCGTGGTTCATCTGAGGTGCCTTGCCTTTCCGAGGGTCAGAACTGGATGCCGAACGTGGTGAAGTACCAGACGGACGAGGTCAGGAAGACACCGATCAGGACGACGAAGACGACTCCGCCGATCACCGGCAGCACCCAGCCGGCGAGGCCGCGCTTGGGCAGCGTCAGCATCTTGGTGGCGAACGCACCGAAGAAGAAACAGCCCAGCAGGGAGTGCAGCAGCGTACGGGTGTCGTAGTCGGCGAAGCCGAGCGCGTACAGGCAGTGCACGGCGACCGGGACGGTGAGCAGGAAGGCGATCCGGCCCGACCAGCGGTGCGCCGAGGCGGCCCAGGACGGGGAGAACCCGCCGAGCCGGCCCCACATGGACAGCGCGGACAGCAGCTGGAGGACGGCGAAGAACGCCGCCGCGGTACCGAGCCACACCTTCACCGTCAGCGGCGAGGAGAAACCGGCCACGTTGACGGCGATGCCGGTCGGGGTGTGGGTGCGACCGTAGACGCCGAGCGCCACCGCTACCGCCGCCCCGACGAGCAACGGCACCAGCAGCGAGTCCGGCCGCCTCGGTGTTCGCGGCGGCGGGCCGCCGAAGTCGTGCGTTACCTCGATCATCGGCTCCGACTCCCAGCGCATCGTGCGCCCGCCCGCCTGGCGGTGCTGGGACATTAACGCGCTCCGGGTACGACCGGCTCGGCGGTGATGGTCACTCCGTCGACCAGGGTGCTGAAGAAGGCGGGATCCAGCGGCGGCGCGAAGATCGGCTCACCGTCGCGGGTGACGATGCCGATCTGGGTGCCGTCGGGCAGCATGATCCAGCCGCCCTCGATGCCGGCCTTGCGGGTCTCGTCGGTCACGCGGTAGATCGCCGGAGCGGTGCCCGAGCTGGACTTCACGATCGCCTCGTCGGCCGTCGTCGCGTCGGGCTGGACGGTGAACTTCCACCGGCGGACGCCGACCACTATCTCGCCGCTGGCGCTGTCGGACCGGATCACGCCGGTCAACGTCGCATCCTCGCCGGTCAGTTCGATCTTCCCGTCCTGCACCGTGCCGGACAGCCACAGCTCCATGCTCCGGCCGTCGCAGACGTACGCCTCGGCCCTGCCGTTCTTGACGGAGATGGCGATGGTGGCGCCGTTGTCCAGTTGGCCGATCCAGTTCTCCTCGACCGATGCGACCTCCGTTCCGGCCGACGACGCGTCGGGGTCGGCGGGTTCCTCCTCGGCGGCAGCCGCGTCGGGGTCAGCATCGGCATCGGCCTCGACGTCGGCGGGTGGGGCCGGTGCGGCGGCCGGTGGGCCTCCTCCGGCCGCGGCCGGGGTGCCGGGCGGGGATGCCTGCGCACTCATCGTGAACAGCACGGCTGCCGTCACCGCTCCGGACAGGAGGGTGAGCAACGGGGTCAGGCGCTTCATGGGCCACTCCCTTCGCCCTGACATACGGGCGGGGGCGGCGGTTCGGTTCAACCGGCGCCGAGGATCTTCGACGGGACGACCGCCTCGATCGTGCTGACCTCAGACGGTGATGCGGTTGGCCGGGCGGCGCCGTGGCCGGTGCATCGGCGGCGTCGCGGCGGCGGGACGGGGGGCGTCCGCCGGCGTCACGTCGACCAGTGCGGCACCGACCGCGGGGGCGTCCTGGACCGCGGCCGCGCGCAGCTTGGTGAGGGCGTCGTCGAGACCGTCGAAGATCGGGAAGACCCCGTCCAGCTTCATCGTGTGCAGCACCGTGCGGATGAACCTCGACGGTGCCGCCAGGCACAACCGGCCACCGCGTTCGCGGACGTCCCGGTGGGCGCGCACGAGCAGCCCCAGCCCGACCGAGTCGATGACCTGGACGCGGGCCAGGTCCACCACCACCGTCCCGCCCACGTCGAGCGCGCCGCGCAGCGCGGCACGCAACGCGTCGCCGGCGTCGGGGTCGAGGCCACCGTCGGCGGTCACCACCGTCACCCCACCGACCCCGCCGACGTTGGCGGCACCCTCCGGCCCGCGGTCGCGGTCGCCGTCACCGGGGGAGGCGCCCTGCGGCAGGGCGCTGCACCGCGGGCAGCGGTGCGGTCCGGTGGCGAACGGCGACCCGCTCCAGCCGTGGTCGGAGACCAGCGTCCAGACCACCTCGGCGTCGGGCAGCACGCACGCGGTACCGGTGGTGGTCTCGCCACAGACGTCGCAGATCAGGGTCATCAGGTTCTCGTCCGGTACGACGGTCATCCTGCTTCCTCTCCGGTGCCGCGGCCGCTGCGGCCGGGGTACGGACTCGGGGCGGCGGGCAGCGGGTGCCCCTCGCCGTGCGGACTCCTCAGAGCGAGTCGGAGCGTTCCTTTCCGGCGGTGGCGACCACGATCACCACCGCGACCGCGGCGAGACCGGCCTGCACGACCAGGCCCAGCAGGCTGAACCCCCGGACGCCGGCGAGCCAGGCGACGATGGCGCCGAGCAGCGCGGCGACCGCGCCGATGGTCATGGTGAGCCATAGCGGCACGCTCGGGCGACCGGGGACGACGAGCCGGCCGAGCGCACCGACGGCGAGGCCGACGGCGAGGGCCGCGACGATCCCGGCGCTGGTCATGCTGCTCCTCGTACTCGTGGTCGATGCGTGGTCTGCGGGCTGTCAGGTGCGTACGGTGACCGCCGCGCGGCCGTGGGCGGCCGTGCGTGGCACTGCGACCGGCGGCGGGGTGTCCCCGGCCGCCGCATCCGCTCCGGCGGCGGGCGCCGGGGCCGCACCGGCGTCGGTGGCCGCGATCGGCGACGCGCCGCTGTCGGTGTGCACCGGCAGGATCTGGTCCAGCCGGGCGGTGTGCAGGATGCGGGTGATGCGCGGGTTCGGGTTGCGCACCGACAGCACGCCGCCGGTGCGGACCATCCGGCGGTGCACGTCGAGCAGCAGGCCGATGGCCGCGGCGTCGATGTGCCGGCAGCCGGCCAGGTCGATCACGACCTGGTGGGGCTGCAGGGCCAGCAGCCGGTCGAAGACCGCTCCGGTCTCCGGCAGGCAGGCCAGGTCGAACTCGGTGATGGACACCTCCACCAGTGGCACCGAGCACTCGGGGCGTCGTGGCGTGGTCACGTCGAAGGCCCCCCTCCTGGTGTCTCAAGGTCGCTCTCACCCTGCCCAGCGGGGTTGGCGGGCACCGCGCGGACGTATGACAGTTGCGTGACAAAACACCCTGAAGTCGGTCGCGGTTGGCTGGTCGGCGAGGGCTTGGGGATGATTCCGGTATGACAGCGGTACTGGTGATCGAGGACGACGACCGGATCCGGTTGGCGTTGCTGCTCGCCCTGGAGGACGAGGGCTACGAGGCCCGGGGAGCGGCCACCGCCGAGGAGGGGCTGCGCGTGCAGCGCCGGGAGCCGGCCGACTACGTCCTGGTCGACCTGATGCTGCCCGGCATCGACGGCTTCGAGGGCATCCGCCAGCTGCGCCGCGACGACGACGTGCCGATCGTGGTGGTCAGCGCTCGCGACGACACCCACGACATCGTCGCCGCCCTGGAGGCCGGCGCCGACGACTACGTGGTCAAGCCGGTGGCGATCAAGGAACTGACCGCCCGGCTGCGCGCGCTGCGCCGGCGCGCCCGCACCGTGACCGCCGCGGAGGCCCTGGAGCCGGTGCCGGTGCTCGCCTTCGGCGAGCTGGAGGTCAGCCCCGAGGCAGGGGAGGTACGCCGCTCCGGCGAGCCGGTCGCGGTCACCCGCACCGAGTTCCGGCTGCTGTGCGAGCTGGCCGAGCACGCCGGCCGGGTGCTCTCGCGCCAGCAGCTGCTCAGCCGCGTCTGGGGGTACGACAGCGGCGACGAGCGGCTGGTCGACGTGCACGTCGGCCGGCTGCGCCAGAAGATCGAGGCGGATCCGGCCAACCCCCGGCACCTGGTGACGTTGCGCGGCCTGGGTTACAAACTCCAGCGATGAGACGCCTCGGACTGCGTGCCCGGGTCACCGCCGCGTTCGCGGTGGGTGCGCTGCTGCTGTCGGCCTCGATGGCCCTGGTGTCGTACGAGCTGACCCGCCGTACCCTGCTCGACGAGCGGGAACGCACCGTGCTGCGGGCGGCCTACTACGACGCGGCCGTGGTCCGCGCCGGGCTGAACACCGAGAACCCGGACGTGGTGGAGGCGTTGCGGGCGCTGGACACCGGCACCGGCCGGCGGCCGCTGCTGCACCTCAACGGCGAGTGGTACAGCCGCAACGCCGACACCGGTGTGACCCCTGCCATCCCGGTCCGGCTGCGGGAACTGGTCGCGGCCGGGGAGCCGGCGGTGCAGCGGGTACGCGTCAACGACCGTCCCGTCATGCTGGTCGGCGTGCCGCTGTCGGAGTCGGCCTCCTTCTACGAGATCGCCTCGCTGCGGGAGCTGGAGCAGACCTTCCAGATCCTGGCGCTGGCGCTGACCGCGGTCGCCATCATGGTGGCCGGATCGGGGGCGGCGCTCGGCTGGTACGCCACCCGGCACGGCCTGCGCCCGTTGACCGCGGTCGCCGACGCCGCCGAGCGGATCGCCGCCGGTGACTTCACCACCCGGCTGGCCCCGGACACCGACCCGGACCTGACCCGCCTCTCCACCTCCTTCAACCGGATGGTCGACGAGCTGGCCCAGCGCATCGACCGGGACCGGCGCTTCGCCGCCGACGTCAGCCACGAGCTGCGCTCGCCGCTGCAGACGCTCGCGGCGGCGGCGAGCGTGCTGGCTCGCCGTCGACAGAATCAGGACGAGCGGACCGCCACCGCCGCCCGGCTGGTGGCCGACGAGATCGATCGCTTCCAGCAGCTGGTCAACGACCTGCTGGATCTGGCCCGCAGCGACCAGCCGGTGCACCGGGAGACGGTCGACCTGGCCGGGCTCGCCCGGCGGGCCTGCCGGGACCGGGCCCTGCCGGAGTCGATGGTGCAGCTGGACGCGGGCACCCCCAGGACGTGGCGGGTGGACCGGCGCCGCGTCGCGCAGGTGCTGACGAACCTGCTCGACAACGCCGAGCGCTACGGCGCCGGCCCGGTCGCGGTGCGGCTGTTTCACGACGGTGACACCGGCGTGATCGAGGTGGACGACGAGGGCCCGGGAGTGCCGATGGCGGACCGTGAGGCGATCTTCGACCGTTTCGTCCGCGGCCGGGCGGCCAACTACCGGGGCGGCGGCGACGGCACCGGCCTCGGGCTCGCGCTGGTGGCCCAGCACGCTGCCGCGCACGGCGGAGACGCCTCGGTCAGCGACCGCCCCGAGGGCGGCGCCCGGTTCCGGGTCACCCTGCCCGGGAGCGTCTCGTGACCGCCGCCGGCACCGCCCGCGCCGCCGGCACCGCCCGCGCCGCCGGCACCGCCCGCGCCGCCGGCACCGCCCGCGCCGCCGGCACCGCCCGTATCGCCCGCGCCGCCGGTGCCATGGTGGTGGCCACGCTGTTCATGCTGGTGGGGGCGTGCGGGGTGCCCGCCGAGGACCGTCCCCGCACGGTCACGCCGCCGCCCGGCCCATTCCCGTACACCGCCACCGCGGCGCCGTCGGCGGCGGAGACCGGCGCGGTGACGGAAATGCTCTACTTCTCGCGCGACGACCGCTTGGTGCCGGTGATCCGCCGGATCGACCGGGTGCCCGCGCTCGACGAGCAGTTGCGGGATCTGCTGGCCGGGCCGACGCCCGCCGAGCGCGACGACGGTCTGACCAGCGCCCTGCCGGGGGCGTTCAACAGCGCCGTGGTCGAGCTGGTGGACGGGGTGGCCCGGGTCACGGTCGCGCTCGCCGCCGTGGACACCGGCCGCAGCGACGGGCTGCTGGCGTACGGGCAGATCGTCTGCACGCTCAGCGCGCGCACCGACGTCACGGCGGTGCTGTTCCTGGAGGGTGGGGGCGCGCCGCTGAGCGTCCCCCGGGCGGACGGCTCACTGTCGTCGGAGCCGCTCACCGCGGCCGACTACGCGGTCCTGATCAACCCGCGGTGAGGTCTGGATGACAGACGGCACGGGTGACTATGACGGTTGCGTGACAATGCATTCGGCGACCGGTGTCGGTGTTTGACGGGCATACCGGCTGGGGCGCCAGACTGGCGCTCAGGTTCGACGTCTGGAGGGACGGCTCTCGTGGAAATCACCGGCTTCTTCACCGCTATCCTCATCGGTCTGGTCATCGGCGCCCTCGGCCGGCTGGTCGTGCCGGGCCGGCAGCGCATCCCGATCCTGCTGACCATCCTGATCGGTATCGTGGCCGCGATCCTCGGCACGCTGCTCGCCGCGGCGCTCGGCGTGGACGAGACCGCCGGTGTCGACTGGATCGAACTGTTCATCCAGATCGCCTTCGCCGCGGTCGGCGTCTCGATCGTCGCCGGGGTGTACGGCCGCCGACGCTGACCCGCCACCCGTCCGCCTGCCCACCCGCCGGCCCGCCCCGCACACCGGGGGCGGGCCGGCGTCGTGCCCGGGCCGGGGTGACGTCGTGCCGGGAGCTGGGTGCCGGGCGCCCGGCACCGGGTGGCGCGGCCGAGGCCGGACCACCCCGTGCACGCGCAGCGCGACGGCTCGTATCCTTTCCGCGAACCGTCGTGCGACGACCGCGAAATGCGACGACCGGGAAAGGACATGGTGTGAACGACCGGACCGAGACGTTGGAGTTCCAGGCCGAGGCGCGTCAGCTGCTCCGGCTGATGGTCCACTCGATCTACTCGAACAAGGACGTCTTCCTCCGCGAGCTGATCTCGAACGCCTCCGATGCGCTGGACAAGCTGCGCCTGGCGGCGCTGCGGGACAAGGACCTCGCCGTCGACACCGGCGACCTGCACATCGCCATCGAGGTCGATCGGGACGCCCGTACCCTCACCGTGCGCGACAACGGCATCGGCATGAGCCGCGACGAGGTCGTCTCCGTCATCGGCACCATCGCCAAGTCCGGCACCGCCGAGCTGCTGCGCCAGCTGCGCGAGGCCAAGGACGCGGGCGCGTCGCAGGAGCTGATCGGCCAGTTCGGCGTCGGCTTCTACGCCGCGTTCATGGTCGCCGAGTCGGTCGAGCTGGTGACGCGCCGGGCCGGCGAGAGCGTCGGCACCCGCTGGGAGTCCAGCGGCGAGGGCACGTACACCATCGCCGCGCTCGACGACGCGCCGCAGGGCACGGCGGTGACGCTGCGCCTCAAGCCGGCCGACGACGAGGACAACCTGCACGACTACACCGCCGAGTGGACCATCCGCGAGATCGTCAAGCGCTACTCCGACTTCATCGCCCACCCGATCCGGATGACCGTGCAGCGGCCCGGCACCGACGAGGCCGAGGCCACCACCGAGACGGTCACCCTCAACTCGATGAAGGCGCTCTGGGCCCGCCCGCGCGGCGAGGTCGAGCCGGCCGAGTACCACGAGTTCTACAAGCACGTCAGCCACGACTGGGCGGACCCGCTGGAGACCATCCACATGCGGGGCGAGGGGACCTTCGAGTACGAGGCGCTGCTGTTCATTCCGACGCACGCGCCGCTGGATCTCTTCTCCCACCAGGGACGCCGGGGCGTGCAGCTCTACGTCAAGCGCGTGTTCATCATGGACGACTGCGACGCGCTCATGCCCAACTACCTGCGCTTCGTCAAGGGCGTGGTGGACGCCCACGACCTGTCGCTGAACATCTCCCGGGAGATCCTCCAGCAGGACCGCCAGATCAGTGCCGTGCGCCGCCGCCTGGTGAAGAAGGTCCTCGCCACCGTCACCGACCTCAAGACCGGGCAACCGGAGCGGTACCGCACCTTCTGGACCGAGTTCGGGCCGGTGGTCAAGGAGGGCCTGCTCGAGGACGCCGACAACCAGAACGCCCTGCTGGAGATCCTCTCCGTCGCCTCCACCCACGACCCGGCCGAGCCGACCGACCTGGCCGGCTACGTGGCCCGGATGCGCGAGGGCCAGACCGACATCTACTACGCCACCGGCGAGAACCGCGCCACCATCGAGAACTCCCCGCACATGGAGGCGTTCCGGGCCAAGAACTACGAGGTGCTGCTGCTCACCGACCCGGTCGACGAGGTCTGGGTGGAGCGGGTGGGCAGCTACGACGGCAAGACGCTGCGCTCGGTCGCCAAGGGCCAGGTCGACCTGGACACCGAGCAGGAGCGTACCGAGGCCGAGGCCGAGCGCGAGCGGCAGCGCACCGAGTACGCCGACCTGCTCGGCTGGATGGGCGGGGTGCTCGCCGACAGCGTGAAGGAGGTACGCCTGTCGTCGCGGCTGACCACCTCGCCGGCCTGCGTGGTCGGCGACGCGCACGACCTCACCCCGACGCTGGAGAAGATGTACCGCGCGATGGGGCAGGAGGTGCCGAAGGTCAAACGGATCCTGGAACTCAACCCGAACCATCCGCTCGTCACCGGCCTGCGCAAGGCGCACGAGCAGGGCGACGCCGACGCCTCCCTGGCGGAGACCGCCGAGCTGCTGTACGGCACGGCGCTGCTCGCCGAGGGCGGTGACCTGACCGACCCGTCGCGCTTCGCCCGGATCCTCGCCGCCCGCCTCGCCCGCACCCTCTGACCGGGCTTTCATGATCACGCTCGATCGGGGATCGAGTGGCATCGAGGTCGCTACGGAGCCACTCGATCCCGGATCGAGCAGCTCGGGCAGGAGCTAACGTCTATCGTCTACAGCCTGCGGGCGGACGGCATCACGGGCACAGGGGCGGGCACATGAGCGAGGACCACGAGGCCGCTGGGGCGATGAGCTTCATCTTCGAGGCAGGTGTGCTCAAGCGCGCGGCCCGTACGGGCTGGTGGTTCGCCGGTATCGCGCAGCCCGAGTCGATCGCCGAGCATTCGTTCCGCACCGCGCTCATCGGCATGATGCTCGCCGCGATGGAGGGTGCCGACCCTGCCCGGGTGTCCATGCTCTGTGTCCTGCACGACACCCAGGAAACCCGGATCACCGACATCCCGCACATCGCCAAGCGCTACCTCACCGCCGTACCCAACACCACCGTCACCGCCGACCAGGTCGCCACCTGTCCACCCACCGTCGCCGACGTGATCACGGCCGCCGTCGCCGAGTACGAGGCCGGCGAAACCCTCGAAGCCGTCGTCGCCCGTGACGCCGACAAGCTCGAATGCCTCGTCCAAGCCGTCGAGTACCGCCACCAGGGCATCGACAACGTCCAACGCTGGATCGACAGCTCCCGCGCCGCGCTCAAGACCGATTCCGCCCACCGCCTCGCCGACGCCGCCCTCACCGGTCAGCCTCTCGCCTGGCTCGCCCCGCCCGCACCACCGCAGTAGCGCGCCAGGCGTGGAGTTCCGGGTGGCTGGGTACCACTCGCCGGCATGAGTGCGAGTGTGCTGGTGGACCCGGAGCGGCCGGCGCCCGCCGTGCCGGTCGGCACCGTCGCGGTGGTGGCGCACCGGAAGAAGACCCTCGGCGGCGGCCTGGACGAGCTGCGGGCCGCACTGGTCGACGCGGGCGTCGACAAGCTCCTCTGGTACGAGGTGCCGAAGAGCCGCAAGGCGCCGAAGAAGCTCCGCAAGGCGCTCGACCGGGGCGCCGAACTGGTCTTCGTCTGGGGTGGCGACGGTATGGTGCAGCGCTGCGCCGACACGCTGGCCGGATCGAAGACGCCGATGGCGATCCTGCCCGCCGGCACCGCCAACCTCTTCGCCGGCAACCTGGGCATCCCCGAGGATCTGCCGGAGGCGGTCCGGATCGGCCTGCACGGCCGGCGTCGCCGCCTCGACCTGGGCAAACTCAACGGGGAGCACTTCGCGGTGATGGCCGGTGCCGGGTTCGACGGCGACCTCATCCGGGAGGCCGACCGGGAGCTGAAGGGTCGCCTGGGCCGCCTCGCCTACGTCTGGACCGGCCTGCGGCACGTACGCGGCGAGCTGACCCGTACCCGGATCACCGTCGACGGTGACACCTGGTTCGACGGCGAGGCGAGCTGCGTGCTGTTCGGCAACGTCGGCACCATCACCGGCGGCATCCCCGCCTTCGACGACGCCCGCCCGGACAGCGGCTCGCTGGAGATCGGGGTCTCCACGGCGAGCGGCGCCATCGACTGGGCGCGCACCCTCGGCAAGATGGCCACCGGCCGGTCTGAGGAGTCGACGTTCGTCCGGATCACCCGGGGGCGCAAGGTCACGGTCCGCTTCGCCGAGCCGAAGACGTATGAGCTGGACGGGGGCGCTCGCACGACGGCCCGGAAGTTGACCGTACGCGCGGTGCCCGCCGCCCTGACCGTCTGCTGCCCCAACGGTGCGGCGGATCGGTGAGCCGACCACGCCACGTCACGGCGGCGGCGGTGAGGCAGACGGCGGCGGCGAGGACGAGCGGCGGACGGCCGCCCAACAGCACGGCGGCGGAGCCGAGCGGGGTCGCCACCGCGATCGGCCCGAACATGACCGTGTTGGCGGTGGCGGCGACCCGGCCGAGCAACTCGTCGGGGCTGTGCGTCTGGACGGCGGTGACGGCCGCGACGAGTGCCCACGGTAGCCCTAACCCGGTTACGACCGACGCGGCGACGACCGCCGGCCACCAGGGCAGGCACCGGCCCAGGCAGCTCACCGCGAAGAGTGCCGCGCCGGCCACCGCCACGGCGGTCGGGTCGAACCGGGCGATCAGTCGGCCGACGATCAGCCCGCCGGCGATCGAGCCGGCGCCCTGGGCGCTGAGCAGGACGCCGAGGAACGTCGCCGGCAGCCCGAGCGTGTCGGTGACGATGCCGTACCCGGCGGCGGTGACGAAGCCGGACATGCCGATGGCGACGGCGGCCAGCGCCACCGGCCGCCGGATGGACGGGGAGCCGAACAGGACGGTGAGGCCGGCGCGCACGCCCTGGCGGCGGGGCGCGGCGGTCGACGGCGTACGGGTGAGGCGCAGCGCCGCGTAGCCGGCCGCGGCCAGGGCCGGCAGGGCGGCGGCGAGCAGGGCGACGACGTGCCCGCCCTGCCAGGCGTAGAGGCCGGCGCCGGCCAGCGGGGCGACGAGCTTGACGCCCTCCTGGGCGCTGGAGCGCCAGCCGTTGACGTGACCGAGTTCGGCGGGCGACAGCGCGGCGGGCAGCAGGGCGCTCTCGCCCGCGTCGACGAGGACGTACGCGATGCCGTAGACCGTGGACACGCAGAACAGCAGCCACACCTGGCCGGGGCCACGGACCGCCAGCAGGGCGGGCAGGGTGGCGGTGAGGGTCAGGTTCGCCGCGATGACGAGCGGGCGCCGGGGCAGCCGGTCGACGAGCGCACCGAGCCACGGACCGGCGAGGGTGGGGGCGTACACGCAGAGGCCGGCGAGCGCGGCCAGGCCGGGGGAGCCGGTGAGGTCGAGGATCCAGATGCCCGCGACCAGGGCCATGGCGCTGCCGCCGAGGCCGGACAGCAGCGATACCGCCACGAACAGGATCGCGTTGCGCCGCACGAGCCCTCCAAGAGTTGAGTCAAGGTGGCTCATAGCCTCGACCCTGAGTCGCATCGAGGCAATAGGCGTCAACGGATGTCAACGATGGGTTGACAGGATGGCGGCGAGGTCGTGGGCGGTCGCGCGTACCGGCGCGGGCAGGCCGGGGGCGGGTGGGGCCAGGTCGGCGCAGATCCGCGCGGCCAGGTCGTACAGGCCGCCCGGCTCGGCCTCCAGGGCGAGCTGCGTGGTGCGGCGGGTCAGCGCGGCCCGGGGAAACCGGCCGTCCCAGCGCCGGTCGGCGTCGATCCAGCGCCGCAGGTCGGCGAGGAGGCCGCGCAGCGCGGCGATCTCCGCCGGCCAGTGCCGGTCGGCATCCGTCCGGCGGGCTCCCCGGGCGGCGGCGAGGCGCTGGCGGCGCTGCTCGGCGGCCTGCCGGCTGCCCAGCCCGAGGGCGTCGGCGACCTGGGTCCAGGTCGCGCCGGCCTGCCGCGCCCGGTCGATGAGGTCCAGTTCGCTGTCGTCGAGCCGGGCCCGGGCGGCCGGGATCGCGGTGAGCCGGTCGAGCGCGTCACGCACCTGTCAACGTTACATTGACAGGTGCGTGGACGGACGGGGCCGGCCCGGCGTCAGGCGGCGGCCGACTCGCGGTGCGACTGCTCGGCAGCCCAGTGGGGCAGCGCGGCCGGGGTCCGCCAGTCGCCCTGCTGTGGGCTCGCGGGCTGCTGCGGCTCGTCCGAGCCGCCCTGCGCGAGGCTGAGCGCCCGCTGAGCCTGCTGCCACGGATCGCAGGGCCAGGGCTGGCCGGCGCAGAGCAGGTGGGCGCAGCCGCCGTCCTCGGCCGGTGCGTGGGCGTCGGCGACGTCCAGGGCCAGCCGCCACAGCAGCGGGTCGGTGACCTCCGCAGGGCGGTCGGCGGTATGGCTGTGCCGGTCGGTGACGTTCTCGGACACGCGTGGTCCCCCCTCGTTGTCGAGCTTCACGCTTGTGGTCTCCAGTCTGCACGCAGGCCAAACACCGGACCGGTGACGGTGGGGCGAGGTGGGCGCGGTCACCGGGTCCGGGACCGCCGAGGATTGACAGATCACTATCTGCGGGCGAAGGATATCGGCAACTGATCACCCTTTACCTCCGGATGCGCGACGCTGCGTAATCGGCGATGCGGGCAGCGTCGACACCCGTTCCGTCCGCGCCGCGCGCCGAGAAGAGGGGCGACCGCCTCATGTCCGAAGCTCGCGCGGGTTCCCGGTGGCGACGCCGGCTGCCCGTATCCACCGCCCTGGCCGCCGTGTCGGCCGTGTTGTTGCTGGTCGGCCCGGCGGCCGCCGTCGTGCCGCAGGCCGCCGCGCCCGTTGCCGCACCGGCGGACCTCGGTCGGCTCGCCGACGAGCAGGCCAGCGTGGTCGAGGTGGTGCTGGCCGGCACCGCCGAACTCGACGCCCTGGTGGCCACCGGCGTCGACCTCGACCATCACGTCAGCCACACCGGGGACGGCATCGTCGTGCACGCGGTGGTGACCGGCAACGAGGTCGCCACGCTGACCCGGGCCGGCTTCACCTTCGGCCGGGTGCTGCACACCTCCGCCGACGCGCAGGACCGGGTGGCCGAGCGGGAGGCGACCATCGCCGCCCACGTGGCGGACAACCAGGAGTTCGCCGCCGCGACGGGCTTCTCGGCCCAGTCCACCATCTCCGACGTCAAGATCATTCGGGCGGACTACTACACCTCCGGCGACACCGAGGTGCTGTCGGTCGAGGCCAAGTGGGCACAGGGGCAGGCGGAGAGCACCCCGTTGACCGTCGAGCGGGACAGCGGGCCGGGCACCGAGATCGGTTCCGGCGGTACGCAGACCATCTCCCGCTTCGTCGACGCCGGCGTCTACCTCTACCACCGGGGCGCGGCCCAGGTGAGCACCCGCCCGGCGTACGTGCGGATCACCAGCCCGAGCGGTGACGTGGCCGTGGCCAAGGTCGAGCAGTGGCTGCCCATCCCCCCGACGAACCCCGAGGGACCGGGCTACATGAAGGACTTCGTGGCCAGCTACCTCACGCCGACCGAGCTGTACGACCGGATCAAGGCCCTGGCCGCGCAGTACCCGAGGCTGGCCGAGATCGTCGAACTGCCCCACCGGACCAACGGCTACCGGCGGCAGGCGCAGGCCGTGCTGGGCACCGTCGACGCCAGCCGGGTCGCGGTGGACTCGCTGGCCTGGGGTCACCAGGGCGGCAACGACATCTCGGTCGAACTCGCCGATCCCGGTGCGGCCGACGCGCCCCTGGCGGTGACCGTCACCGGCAGCCAGGTCCGCGTCGACCTCGCCACCGACGGCAGCGGCACCGTCACCAGCACCGCCGCGCAGGTGGTCGCCGCGCTCAACGCGCAGGCGGGGACGCTGCTGACCGCGTACACCTATCGGGGTAGCCCGGGCGCCGGCGTGGTCGCGCCGGCCGCGCCGACCGCGCTCTCCGACGGCCTCTCCGCGCCGGCGGCGGTCTCCCGCGACCCGCACCCGGTGTACGCGATCCGCATCGGTAAGCACCGGGACGGCTCCCGCCTCGGTGTGCTCGCCTACGCGCAGGAACACGCGCGGGAGTGGGTGCCCCCGTTGGTCACCATCGAGACCGCCGAGCGGCTGCTGCGCAACTACGCGCACGACCGCAAGACCCGCGAGCTGGTGGACAACCTCGACATCTGGATCGCCCCGTCGATCAATCCGGACGGCGGGCACTACTCGTTCTACGACTTCAACTCGCAGCGCAAGAACATGACCAACCACTGCACCTCGGAGACGTCCGGCGACTTCCTCGGTCGCAACTCCTGGGGGGTGGACAACAACCGCAACTACACCGAGTACAGCATGTTCGATGGCTACTCGGGCGCGTCGGCCAGCTGCACCAGCGGCACGTACGCCGGGCCGAGCGAGCTGTCGGAGCCGGAGAGCCGCAACGTCGACTGGCTGGCCGCCCGGCCGAACATCCGGTTCTCGATGAACCTGCACTCCTCGGGCAACTACTTCATGTGGTCGCCCGGCTCGTACGCGACCCCGGGGCGGATCTCCGCGCCGCGACCCACGCTGGCCGAGGAGTCGCTGTTCTGGGGTGCCTCGTCGCGGATCCTGACCGCCATCAAGCGGCACCGCAACCTGGCGGTCACCCCGGCCCGGACCGGCCCGATCGCCGACGTGCTCTACTCGGCGGCCGGCAACTCCGGTGACATGCTCTGGTACAGGTACGGCATCTACGCCTGGAACTTCGAGGTCGGCACGTCGTTCCAGCCGACCTGGAGCGAGGCGCACGCCGAAACCATGGAGTTCGCCAACGGTCTGGTGGAGCTGCTGCGGGTGGCCCGCGACTTCGACACGGACAAGAAGAAGCCGACCAGCTCGCTGTCGGTGACCGCGAGCGCCACCCCGGGCATGGTGGACGTGACGTTCTCCACCAGCGAACCGGCGGCGGTCTTCTACACCCTCGACCGGACCCGACCCACCTACGACTCCACGCTCTACGGCTCGGCGGGCATCCGGGAGGGCGGGGAGACGCTGACCGTCCCGGTCGGCACGACCGTGCACTGGTTCTCGGTGGACGCGGCGGGCAACGTGGAGAAGAACTACAAGCCCGACGGCAGGGGCAACAACTACAACAAGGAGAAGCTCAAGGCACCGAAGCGCTGACCACCCATGGTGGTCGCGGCCGCCGTCGAACGGCCGCGACCACCATCCGCGCGCCGCGGGCAGGCAGCCCGGTATGGACGCTGTCGAGCTGAACCGTCTGTGCTATCAAGCAACTTCGTGGCAGCGTGACGGAGAAGAACGCCGCTCCCACACCGCCGCTGTCCCTCGCCGGGCATCCCGGGCCTGCCGGGTATTCGGGCCTGCTGTCGGTGTACGGATTCCAGTGCAGAGCCAGGTGCGCCAGCCGCACACAGGTCGGAGCAATTGTGGGGTCCGGAAGCCTCTCAGCTGGTCTGGCCCAAGGTCACGGTGCGGGATCCGGGTGTGAAGTCGCCGAAGGACTGCTGCCAGGACTCACCGGGCCAGTAGTACGTCACACGGCCCTGGACGGGCCGGTAGTGGGCTGTGTAGAGCGTTCTCGACCCCTGCTCGTCGACGGATTGGTATAGCGGCGGCTTCAGCATCGCCGCCACGTCCGCGCCCGCGGCGCGGATGGCGCGCAGCCGCTCCTGCGTCCGCATGGTCCGTTCCTGCTCGTCGGTGACCGGCAGGTGCTGGTGATTGGCGGCGCAGGCATCCGGCGCCACCGTCGGTGACATATCCGGCCCCACGAACACCGTCACCGCCTTGGTGGGATCGACAAGGGTGAGGTTCTGGGGGACGGCGACCGGTAGAAATCGCAGCCTACTGACCGCCTCATCGACGGTGTCGCACGTCTCCAGCAGGTAGCGCACGAGGATGAGAATGGCGAAGCCCCGTCCGTAGGCGGAACGCCCGCCCCAGGTGAGCGAGACCGCGAGACCGGCGTCGTTCATCCCGTCCAGCAAGCCCCACAGCATGTCCTGCATCCCGATCACGGGGCGCAGGAAGCAGGAGGAGACGATGGTCCCCTCGCACTGATCGGGACGTAGGTCATAGTTGCGCAGCAGAGTGCCGTTCCTGCCGATCTGGGTGCACGCCTGGGAGAACGGCCGCAGTGCCGCGTGGGTGAGGAAGACTTCCGCCTCGGGCCGGTCGAGTTGGCCGGCCAGGCGGTCCAGAACCGGGACCAGTTCCGGCATGTGCGCACGGAACAGCGCCCGAACACGATCCGCGCCCTCCGGAGTCCGGCCCTCCTCGGTCAGCAGGCCCTCCATCTCCTGCCACAGGCCCCGGGCGTGGGCGGCCCACCGCCCGTCGCCGCCGTCGCCGACCTCGATCGCCTGAAAGGTCTTGTGCTCTTGCCGTACGGCTACAGTCGCAACCCATCGATCAATGCCAGCATCGCGGGATCCAGGGGTGTTCGCGTGTCTGCAGGACGCGTCACCTCCTCTTCCTGAGGGTCATAGATGGTGAGTTCGTGCCGCTGGGCGAGTTCGTCGATCAACTGCAACGCCGGTTCGCTGCGTTGGCAGAAGCTCATACACATGCTGACGTGATCAACACCGACGTCCAAGGGGGCCGACATCCACGGAGAGTCGTGGTCGTAGGGCGGGAAGTCCGGGTACCGGGCGCGGAGCGTTTCGTAGAACCCGACGATGTGGTCGTCCAACTCGCCCTCGGGGCTGCCGTTCGCGTGACAGCGGCCAATATGATGGAGGAGTGACCGAGTCGGACCTGGGCCCTGCCAAGAAGCCGTGGTTGCCGCCCCGTTGGTTCATCCGGCTGTTCTGGTCGGCTCATCGGGGCGTGTTCCGGCGTTCCGGCGGCCGGGTCGGATTGTCGCGTCCGCGCGGCAACCGGTACGGAATGCTGTGCCTGACCACTGTCGGGCGTCGCACCGGCCAGCAGCGCAGCGTGATCCTCGGGTACTTCGAGGACGGCGCGAATCTGGTCTCGCTGGCCATGAACGGGTGGGGGGAGCCCGAGCCGGCCTGGTGGCTCAATCTGCAGGCGCACCCGGACGCCACCGTTGACCTGGTCGACGGGCCGCGGCCGGTGCGTGGTCATGCGGCGACAGGCGACGAACGGTCGCGACTGTGGGCCCGCTGGCGTGAGATCGACAAGAACCTGGATGGCTACGCCGCACGGCGGTCGTCCGAAACTGCGGTGGTGGTCTTGGTGCCCCGGCCCGGCACGTCTGAGGCGTCGCGGGGCACCTGATCGACCGGCTTTGCTGGATGGCGGCCTCCACGGCACCGAGCTGTTCGTCGAGTTGCTCGACCGAGCGGTTCGCTCAGCGGCCTGGAGCTGTGTGAGGCCGCGCGCAAGGCGGGACGCGTGAAGAGTCACCGGGACAACCGCGCCGAGTCCGGTCAGCCGTGATCGCGCAGGTGCACGAGCAGGTGGCGGAGCACCTGCTCGGGTTGTTCACGGTGCGGGAAGTGCCCGGCGTCGTCGATCAGGACGCGACGGTAGGAGTCGAAATACTGGCCGAGCCCTTCGGAGGTCGCGGGCGGGTCGCACGTGTCGAGAGCTCCATGCAGCATCAGAGTCGGTACGTGCAGAAGCTCGGTGTCGGCCACCCGGGCTCGCAGATCCTCGTACCGGTGGTCGCGTGGTTCCTCAGGCAGGAAGCGGCTGCGGTAGGCGTTGAGGGTGATCGCAACCCAGTCGCGGTTGCGGAACGACTCGGCAGCCGCGGCGAACTGCTCTTCGGTGTACCAGCCGCGAGGGCTCCAGGTGTCCCACTGCTCACGGGCGAACCCGATCGGATCGGCAGCGATCGCGGCCGCGCCGGCATCGAGGTACATCAGCCACTGATACCAGAACAATCGCGCCTGGGCGAACGACGCGGGAATCGTGAACTGGCCACGGGGCTGGTAGCCCAGCGCCAGCGCCGTGATGCAGCTGAGCCGCTCTGGCGCCACGGCGGCCAGGACGAACGCGGTGCGGGCTCCCCAGTCGTGACCCACGACAGCGAACCGACCCAGCCCGAGCCCGTCGGCGAGATCGAGCACGTCGTGGGCTAGCGCCACGGCGCTGCCGTCGCGGACCGTCGAATCGTCGCGGAAACGAGTGTCACCACTACCGCGCAGACTGGGAATGATGACGCGATACCCCTCACGGGTCAGTCCGTCACTGATGGCGTTCCACCCACACGCCGCGTCGGGCCACCCATGGACAAGCAGCACCGGCGGCCCCGACCCCTGGTCGGAGTAGTCGATCTCGAGCACCGCAGACGTCATCGTCACCACTGCCCCGACGCTACCGCCACGCGGCGCGGCACGACGAAGGGGGCCCGTACCAAGATCCTGGTACAGACCCGGGCAGCGCGGGTGGTCCGACACTCGTGGCCCTTCCGCCGGGCAGTTCCGTCAGGAGGGCGGCAACGTGGCGGGCGGTCGCCCGACGGAGCGAGCGGTGCGCGTCGTCTGGGCGGCGACCCTCGACGTCATCTGCCCGCCTTGACCGGCTCGACGGGGGCGGCGCGGGCGTCCTGGAACACGCTGGGCACGCTGCCGAGCAGGGCCCAGTCCTGGCTGATGTCGGACGCGGTCCGGAGCAGGCGTGGCAGGTGCTCCTCGGTGAGGGTGCGTACCGACGTCTCGGCGGCGTGGACGGTGACGTTGATGGCGGCCACCACCCGGCCCTGGCCGTCCCGCACGCCGGTGGCCACGGACCGGATGCCCGGGGCGAGGTCCTCGTCGGCGAGGGCCCAGCCCCGGGCCCGCACCTCGCGCAGCGACGCGTCGAGGGAGGCCCGGTCCGGTTGCCGGCGGGGGGTGATGCCGGAGCGGCCGGGCAGGGCGAGGACCCGGTCGAGGTCGTCGTCGGGCAGCGCGGCGAGCAGCACCTTGCCCATCGAGGTGGCCGGGGCGGGAAAGCGGGTGCCGATGGTCACCGCCAGGGTGATGATCTTCGGTACGGCGACCCGGGTGACGTAGACGATGTCGCTGCCGTCGAGCTGGGCCATGGATGTCGACTCGTTGGTCTGCGCGACGAGCTGCTGCATGTGCGGGCGGGCGACCTCCCACACGCCCAGCGCGTTGATGTACGTCATGCCGAGTTCGAGCACCCGGGGGGTGAGGGTGAAGCCGCGTTCGGCGGAGCGTACGTAGCCGAGGTCGTCGAGGGTGAGCAGGATCCGGCGGACGGTCGGCCGGGCCAGCCCGGTCGCACCGGCGATCTCGCTGAGCGTCATCACCGGTCGACCGGGCTGGAAGCAGCGCAGGACGTCGAGGCCACGGGCCAGGGCTTCGATGAAGTCGGGTCGGGCGTCGCGTGCCATTGCTGCCTGCCTTCCGAGGGTCACGTGCCGGTCAATGCTTCCACTGGGCCGAGCCGGCGTCCCACTCGGTGTAGGTGTAGGGATTGTCCTGGATCTTCGTTTCGGGAATGTCGGGGTTCATGCCCTTGGCCCACGCGTCCGCGCCCATCTCGGCGATCAGGTAGTCGATGGTCTGCTCGACGTGGCGCCGGGCCTTGGCCAGGTCGATCCCGACGAGCTGGTGGTCGTGCTTGACCAGCCGGCCGTTGACCACGACGCTGTGCACGTCGCCGCGCTGGGCCTGGAACGCGACGTGGCCGTACGGGTTGAGGATCGGGAACATCACCGGCGACGCGTCGTTCTTGATCAGCACGAGGTCGGCCTTCTTGCCCGCCTCCAGGCTGCCCACGACATCGTCCAGGCCGAGGGCGCGGCTGCCGCCCCGGGTGGCCCAGTCGACGACCTGCTCGGCGCGCAGCCGGCAGTGGGTGATGGTGTCGGCGCGGTTGTGCGCCTCCAGGTGCTCGCGGGAGCGGTCCGCGCCGAGCGTGGTCCGCATCGCGGAGAAGAGGTCGCCGCTCCACCAGACGCTGGTGTCCATCGACAGCGACACCGGAATGTCGTGGTGGCACAGTGCCCAGGTGGGCGGGTAGCCCTGGCCCGCGCTCTGCTCGCTCTCCGTGGAGACCGAGACCGAGCCGCCGGTGGCGGCGATGCGGTGGTACGAGTCGTTGGTGAGGGTGGCGGCGTGCACGTACACGCTGGACGGGGTCATGAAGCCGTTCTCGTGCATCAGCCGGATGCCGTCGTCGTTGGTGGCCCCCCACACCCCGGCGTGGGTGGTGACCGGGAGGTCGAGTTCCCGGGCCACCTCGAACGCGGCCCGCTCGGGGAAGGTCGGGTCGCCGGTCACGTCGAAGGCCAGCTGCAGGCCGAGCATGTCGTCGCGGCTGTGGAAGCGGCGGGTGACGAAGTCGCGGAACTGCGGGCTGGTGGACCACTCCCACGGCCCCTGCTGGATGTTGCCGTACGCGAGGACGAAGCGGCCGGGCACCTCGTGCAGTGCGTCGACGGCGGCGTCGGCATGGTCGGTGCTCTGTAGCCCGTGCGACCAGTCGACGGTGGTGGTGACACCGGCGTCGATCGCCTCGATGGCGGCGAGCAGGTTGCCGGCGTAGATGTCCTCGGGGCGGAACAGCTTGCCGGACTCCAGGTAGTACCAGACGAAGTACTGGGTCAGGGTCCAGTCGGCACCGTAGCCGCGCATGGCGGTCTGCCACATGTGCCGGTGGGTGTCGATCATGCCGGGCATGAGGATGCCGCCGGACGCGTCGATCTCGATCGCGCCGTCGGGGGCGGCCAGCCCGACGCCGATCTCGGCGATGCGCTCGCCGACGACCAGGACGTCCGCGCCGGGCAGGACGCGGTGGGTGTCGTCCATGGTCAGGACGAGGCCGTTGCGGAACAGGAGGGGACGGTCGGGATTCGGGCCTGATACGGGTGCGCTCATGGCGGTCAACTCCCAGAGGTGGTCGGTGCGGCCCACTCTGCGGACATCCGTCCGTAATGCGGGCGGACCTGCGATGGGCGCCAGTGTGGGCGTCGTTTCGGGGAGGTGTCAACGGTTGACAGTCCGCATTTCGGCTTCGATACTCGGCAGTCACGGACATGTGTCCGCCTAGCGGTCGGGAGTGGGATGTCGATGGCACCGGAGCACGGACGTGAACAGGACCCGACCCCGGCGGGTGGTCCCCTGCGGGGCCTGCTGGTCGCGGACTTCTCGCGGATCCTGGCCGGGCCGTACGCCACCATGCTGCTGGCCGACATGGGCGCCGAGGTGGTCAAGGTGGAGAGTCCCGGCGGCGACGACACCCGCACCTGGATGCCCCCGGTGCGCGACGGTGTCTCCACCTACTACCTGGGGATCAACCGCAACAAGCGCTCGATCGCTCTGGACCTGCGCGACCCCGACGACCTGGCCACGGCCCGCGACCTCGCCGGCCGGGCCGACGTGCTGATCGAGAACTTCAAGCCCGGCGGGCTGCGCCGCTTCGGCCTCGACTACGACACCGTCGCCGAGGCGAACCCCAAGGTCGTCTACGCCTCCATCAGCGGCTTCGGCACCGGCCCCGGGGCCGCCCTGCCCGGCTACGACCTGATGGTGCAGGCCGTCTCCGGCCTGATGAGCCTCACCGGCGACGCCGACGGGTCGCCGTACCGGGCCGGCATCTCCGTCTTCGACGTGATGACCGGCATGCACGCGACCATCGGCATCCTCGCCGCCCTGCATCACCGGGGCGCGGGCGGGCGCGGCCAGCACGTCGAGGTCAACCTGCTCTCCTCGGCACTGTCCGGCCTGGTCAACCACTCCAGCGCGTACGTCGCCGGGGGCACGGTGCCCTACCGGATGGGCAACGCGCACCCGAGCCTGTTCCCGTACGAGCCGCTGCCCACCGCCGACGGTGAACTGGTCGTCATCGCCGGCAACGACGGCCAGTTCGCCAAGCTGTGCGAGGTGCTCGGCGTACCGGAGCTGGTGGACGACCCCCGCTTCGGGCGCAACCAGGACCGCACCGCCAACCGGGAGGACCTGCGACCACTGCTGCTGGAGCGGCTGCGTACCCGGGGCAAGGACGAGTGGTTCCGCGACCTGATCGCGGCGGGCGTGCCCTGCGCACCGATCAACACCATCGACGGCGGTGTGGCGCTGGCCGAGGAACTCGGCCTCGACCCGGTCGTCGAGGTCGGCGACGGTGACCGGGCGGTGCCCGGCGTCCGGCACCCGATCACCTTCTCGGACACCCCGGCCCGCTACGACCTGCCACCGCCCGGCCTCGACGAACACGGCGTCGAGATCCGCAAGTGGCTCACCGAGAGGCGGGAGACGCCGTGACCACCTTCCCGACGTCGATCGGCACCTCCGACGCCAGCAGCATCCGCCTGCTCGGCCAGGACCTCGCCGCCGACCTGATGGGCCAGGTCGGCTTCGGTGAGCTGGCGTTCTGGCTGGTCGCCCAGCGCCGTCCCACCCCGTCCGAGGTCCGCGTCTTCGAGGCGGTCCTGGTCGCGCTGGCCGACCACGGCTTCACCCCGACGGCCATCGCCGCGCGGCTGACCTACCTCAGCGCGCCGGAGTCGCTCCAGGGCGCCCTCGCGGCCGGGCTGCTCGGCGGCGGCTCCCGCTTCCTCGGGGTCACCGAGGACTGCGGCCGGTTCCTCGCCGACACCCTCGCCGCCGTGGACGGGCCGCCGCCCACCGAGGACGCCGGCTTCGACGACCTCGCCCGCGCCGCCGTCACGGCCGCGCGCGCCGCCCGTCGCCTGGTGCCCGGCCTGGGCCACCCCGTGCACAAGACCGAGGACCCGCGTACGCCGGTGCTCATCCGCATCGCCGAGGAGGAGAAGCTGCGCGGGCCGCACCTGCGGCTGTTCGAGGCGATCGGCCGGGTCCACCCGGAGGTGCTGGGGCGTACCCTGCCGCTCAACGGCGCCGGGGTCTGCGGCGCCGCGCTGGCCGACCTGGGCCTGCCGGTCGACCTGTTGCGCGGCTTCGCGCTGCTGGCCCGCGCCGCCGGCCTGCTCGGGCACCTCGCCGAGGAACGCCGCACCCCGATCGGCATGGACGTCTACACCACCGTCGACCGCAACGCCACCTACGTCACCCCCGACCCGTCCTGAGAGGAGCCGTCCATGGCCACACTGGCCGCGGTCATCGCCTCGACCCACCACCCCTTCTACTACCGGGCCAGCACCGCTCAGGGCGAGGACCGGCCACCCTTCGCCGACGAGTGGGTACGCAAGATCACCGCGTTCCGGGAGACGCTGACCCGGGCCCGGCCGGACGTGCTGGTGATGGTCGGCTCCGACCACTTCCACCAGCTGTGGCTGGACAACATGCCGCAGTTCCTCATCGGCAAGGCGCCGTTCTACGACGCCAACTGGTACAACGAGGAACGCGAGTTCGGCCTGCCCCGGATGCTGCTGCGCGGCCAGGAGGACCTGTCGGCGTACCTGCTGCGCGAGGGGCTCGACGCCGGCTTCGACCTCGCCTACAGCAACGAGCTGCGCATCGACCACAGCATCACCTGCCCGATCATCACCCTGCGGCCCGAGGCCGACCTGCCGATCGTGCCGGTCTACACCAACATCTTCGCCCCGCCGCTGCCGCAGCCGAAGCGCTTCGTGCAGCTCGGCAAGACCATCCGCGAACTGGTCGAGTCCTGGCCCGGCGACCAGCGGGTCGCGGTCGTCGGCACCGGGCACCTGTCGCTGGAACTGGGCGGGCCGCGGCAGTTCGGCGAGCACGGCCCCGACCCCGAGTTCGACCGCCGGGCGGTCGAGTGGATCGCCGGCGGCGACCTGGAGGGCTGCCTGTCCGAGGTGACGCTGGACAGCCTGCACGCACCCGGCAACGCCACCCACGGCTTCATGGACTTCATGCTGATGATGGGCGTCGCAGGCGAGGGCGCGAAGGCCGACTACGTCGACACGCTCGACCTGTTCCACACCATGGAGGCGTACTTCACCTGGTATCCGAACGGAGCGCCGGCGGCATGAGCAAGTACCTGCTGAACAAGTTCCTCTACACCGTCGACCGCGATCCCGAGCTGGTGGAGCGCTACCGCGACGACCCGCGCGGCACGGTCACCTGGTGGGAGGCCGAACGGGCCAACCAGATCCTCAACTGCTACATCCCCGAGGCCAGCACCTGGCTGCGGTTCACCGACACCGAGCGGGAGGCCCTGGCCACCCACGACTACGTCACCCTCTTCGAGCTGGGCGCCCACCCGTTCCTCACCCTGACGCTGTTCATCGCCATGTTCGAACGCGACCACGGGCCGCTCGGCTTCCAGGAGGAGTACGCCCGCCGGCTGGCGCACTTCTCCCTGCCGTACCCGGACATCGCCACCTGATGGACGCCGCCGTCATCACCACCTGCGGCCGGCCGCCCGCCGTCGCCCGCCGCGAACCGCCGCGGCCCGGCGACGGGCAGGTCCGGGTCCGGGTCGCCGCCGCACCGATCACCCCGCTGGACGTGCTCTGCGCCAGCGGTACGTCGTACTTCGGCGCGCCGGGCACCCCGTACGTCCCCGGTGTGCAGGGCGTCGGC
Organism: Micromonospora sp. WMMD1082; assembly: GCF_029626175.1. Taxonomy (NCBI): domain Bacteria; kingdom Bacillati; phylum Actinomycetota; class Actinomycetes; order Micromonosporales; family Micromonosporaceae; genus Micromonospora; species Micromonospora sp. WMMD1082. Next base: position 5,871,488 of record NZ_JARUBM010000002.1, read on the forward strand.
CACCTCGACGACGGCACGGCCGTGTGGTTTCCCACCACCGCCGGGATGCGCCCCGGTGACGGCAGCATGGCCGAACACTGCGTCGTGCCGTACGCCGACGTCGTCGCCCTGCCCGACGGTGCCGACACCCTCGTCGCGGCCCTGGGGCTCTCCGCGGTGGCGGCCCTGATGGCGCTGACCTGGCGCGGTGAGCTGCGCGCGGGGGAGCAGGTGGTGGTCCTCGGCGCCGGCGGCGTCGTCGGGCAGGCCGCGGTGCAACTGGCCCGGCTGCACGGCGCCCGGCGGGTCGTCGCCGCCGCCCGGTCGGCCGCCGCCCAGGAACGGGCCCGCATCCTGGGTGCCGACGACGTCGTCGCCCTCGCCGACACCGACGACGTGGACACCCTCGCCGACCGGCTCCGGGCGGCCTGCGACGGGCCGGCGGACATCGTGCTCGACCCGCTCTTCGGCGTGCCGGCCGCCGCGGCGCTGCGGACCCTCGGCCCGCACGGCCGGCTGGTCAACCTCGGCAGCTCGGCCGGCGAGCAGGCGCCGGTGGACTCCGCGACGCTGCGCAGCCGCTCGCTGCGGGTGCTCGGCTACACCAACAACGAGCTGGACGCGGCGCGCCGGGCGGCGGCGATCCGGGAGATCGCCGGCCACATCGTCGCCGGCCGGCTCACCGTGACCCACGAGACCGTCCCGCTGGCCGGCGTCGCCGACGCCTGGACCCGGCAGGCCGAGGGGCGGGCCGCCGGCCGGATCGTGCTGACCATGCCAAGCCGCTGAGGCACCACGAACCGCCATGATGGGACGGTGAAGATCCTGTCCATCCAGTCCTCGGTCGGCTACGGCCACGTCGGCAACTCGGCGGCGGTGTTCCCGCTGCAACGGCTCGGGCACGAGGTCTGGCCGTGACCACTCCGCTGCCGCCGATCTTCGCCGTGCTGGAGGCGACCCTGGCGGCCGGCACCCGGGAACTCCAGCTGGTCGCCGCCCAGGCCGCGATCGCCGACCCACCGACGCGCTTCCCGACCCGCCGACTGCGCTGAGAACCGTCGTGACGAGCCCGCCACCCCGCCGAGTTCCCGGTGATCTTCTGGTGCACCTGCGGCGAGCCCGCGACCACATGGACCGTCACTACACCGAGACGCTGGATCTCGCCGCCGTCGCGGCGGTTGCCGGCATCAGCAAGTACCACTTCCAGCGCCTCTTCACCATCACGTACGGCCTCTCCCCGGCTGCGTACCTGTCCCGGCGGCGCATCGAACGGGCCCAGGACCTGCTGCGGGCCACGAACCTGACGGTGACCGAGGTCTGTCACGGGGTGGGGTTCACCAGCCTCGGCTCGTTCAGCAGCCGGTTCCGGGACCTCGTGGGCGAGACGCCGAGCGAGTTCCAGCGTCGCTGGGCGAGCACGGGCGCGCCGCGCATCCCGGGCTGCTTCGTCTTCATGTGGGGGCTCGCCGAACGACGCGACTGACGTCGCAAGCCAGGAGAAGTCGGCCGCCACGGGCCCTCTCTAACCTGGCCCCATGATTACCCACATCTCGCTGACCAGCGTATACGTCAAGGACATCGACGCGGCCAAGGCGTTCTACACCGAGATCCTCGGGTTCGCCGAAGGCACCGACATCTCCCTCCGGGAGGGTTACCGCTGGTGCACGGTCAAGCACCCCAGCCAGCCGGAGCTGGAGCTGCACCTGACCCTGCCCGGCCCACCGCTGTCGCCGGAGGTGGCCGAGACGCTCCGCCGGGCGCAGGACGAGGGCGGGCTGTTCGGGGTCGGCCTGGCCGTCGACGACTGCCGCAAGACCCACGACGATCTGCGGGCCAAGGGGGTCGAGTTCCTCCAGGAGCCGGAGGAGCGCCCGTACGGGGTGGAGGCCGTCATCCGCGACAACTCGGGTAACTGGCTGGTGCTGGTCGAGCCCCGGGAGTTCACGCTCGCCGACTTCGAGTGACGCGCGCTGGTGGGGCGGCGGCTCGCGGCAGCCGCCCCACCATGCCGTTGACGGGCGTACGTCAGAACCGCAGGTTGCGCAGGTAGCGGTAGCCGATCTCGGCGGTGCGCTGGGGCGTCACGTCGGGGGTGTCGTTCTCCACGATGTATTCCAGCACCGAGTGCTTCCGGAAGATCCGCGCGAAGTCGATCATGCCGGTGCCCAGGTCGGCCATGTCGCCGTCGGCGGCATGCCGGTCTTTGACGTGATACTGCAGGACACGCTGCGGCGCGGAGCGGATCACGTCCAGGGTGAAGCCCTCGGGGTCGCGTACGCCGTCACCGGACTCGATGCCGCCGGTGACCGCCCAGTAGATGTCGATCTCCAGGTGGACCAGCGTCGGATCCAGTTCCTCGGTCAGCACGTCCCACGGCCGCCGGCCGCCCCCGAGGTCGATGGTGAACTCGTGGGCGTGGTTGTGGTAGCCGTACCGCAGGCCGGCCCGGGCCGCCGCGGCGGCCTCGACGTTCATCTGCTCCGCCCACCGCTTCCAGTCGTCGGCGTTCTCGGAGTAGAGGTACGGCACCGCCATGAACCGCTGACCCAGGGTGACCGCGTTCTGGATCTTCTCCCGCAGGGCGGCGGGGCTGTCGCTGATCCCGTCGTGGCTGGAGCTGGCCTTGACGCGGATGCTGTCCAGGAAGCGACGCAACTGGGCGGCGTTGCGCCCGAAGTAGCCGAGCGCCAACTCCACCTTGGGGTAGCCGATCCGGGCGAGGTGCCGCAGGGTGGCGTCGTAGCCCGGCTCGCCGTTCAACGCGTCGCGGACCGTCCAGAGCTGGATGCTGATCAGGCCCGGCGGCACCCGCCGCCGACCGGTGTGCCGGGGGCCGGCGGCCGAGGCCGCCGTCGCGCCCACGCCCGCCGTGGCGAGGCCGACACCGGCCATCGCGGCCACCGAGCCGCGCAGCAGGCCCCGCCGGTCGATGCCGGAACGCCGCAGCGCGGCCATCCCGTCGTAGCCGTAACACATGATGACTCCTCTCGTGGATCTACACGCCGGGGACCAGCACGACCTGGTCGGTTCCGGTCAGCGAGGGCAGGCCGTCGCCACCGGGATCGGTGTAGGACGCGACGAACACGGCGGACAGGTTGTCGTTCTCCGGGTCGTGACCGGAGGGCACGGTGGTCAGGATCGAGCCGGTGCAGCCGCTGGCCGTGGTCTGCGGGTGGCCGTGGTCGTCGTGGCCGAGGACGTAGGTCACACTGACCCGGGCGCAGTCCACCGGCTGGTCGTCGGTGACCCGCACCTCGTACCGCACGGTGTCGCCGAAGGAGAACGGTTGCCCCGCGACCGGCGCGACCAGCTCGACCACCGGTTCGGCGTTGCCGACCACGACCCGCACCGACGCGGAGGCCGAGCGTCCCCCCGGGTCGGTCACCCTGAGCGTCGCGTCGTAGATGCCGTTCGTGCGGTACGTGAACGTCGGGTTCGCCGCCCGCGAGTCGACCCGGTCGTCGTCGTCGAGGTACCACTCGTACCGCAGGCGGTCGCCGTCCGGGTCGGTGGTGCCCTCGCTGGAGAACTCGACGGTCAGCGGTGCGAGCCCGCCGGTCAGGCTCGCCGCGACCGCCGGTACCGGGCTGTGGTTGCCGTCCCCGCCGATGTGGTCGATCCGGGCCAGCTGCGCGTCCGGGTTCTCGCTGAAGAAGCCGTCGCCGTACTCGAGCACGTAGAGCGCGCCGTTCGCGCCGAATTCGAGGTCGATCGGGTTGTCGAAGACGACCGAGGGCAGCACCGGTTCGATCCCGCCGACCCGGCCGGCCCGGTCCAGCTGGAAGGCCCTCACGTAGTCCCGGGTCCACTCGTAGAACAGCGGCTTGCCGTCGTAGTACGCCGGCCAGGCCACCGGGGCGCGGCCCCGCGTGGTCGCGCGGTCGAACCGGTACGTCGGCCCGGCCATCGGCCCGATGCCGCCGGTGCCCAGCTCCGGGAACTGCGGGGAGAGGCCGTAGCTGTACCAGACGTCGGGCTGCTGCACCGGGGGCAGCGTGCGCAGCCCGGTGTTGTGCGGGGACTCGTTGACCGGCGCCGCGCAGTCGAACGTCGCACCTGACTCCCCGGTGGCGAAGTCGTAGTCCACGTACGGCAGCTCCGGGGTGACGCAGTAGGGCCAGCCGTGGTTGCCGGCCTTGCGCGCCACGAACCACTTACCGTGCCCCGCCGGGCCACGCGACGGATCGGGCTGGCCGGCGTCCGGCGAGTAGTCCGCGACGTACAGATCGCCGGTCCGCCGGTCCAGCTCGATCCGGAACGGGTTACGCAGACCCATCAGGTAGATCTCCGGACGGGTGCCCGGCGTGCCCTTCCGGAACAGGTTGCCAACGGGGATGGTGTACGAGCCGTTGGCGCCCACCTTGATGCGCAGGATCTTGCCGCGCAGGTCGTTGGTGTTGGCCGAGGTGCGCTGGGCGTCGTACGCGGGATTGCGGCCGGGCCGCTCGTCGATGGGGACGTAGCCGCCGGAGTCGAACGGGTTGGTGTCGTCCCCGGTGGACAGGTACAGGTTGCCCTTGGCGTCGAAGACGATGTCCCCGCCGACGTGGCAGCAGATGCCCCGGTCGACCGGCACGTCGAGGATCCGCTGCTCGGTGCGCAGGTCCAGCTTGTCCCTGACCAGGCGGAACCGGGACAGCCGGAGGGCGCCCCGGAACGGTGCCAGCTCCTCCTCGCTGCCCCAGGCCGGCGCGTCACCCTCGTTGACGTTCGGGGTGGACGGATCGTCGACCGGGGTGTCCATCGGCGGCGAGTAGTACAGGTAGACCCAGTTGTTGCCGGCCCGGCCGAAGTTCGGGTCGATCGCGACGTTCTGGAGACCCTCCTCGTCGTGCTGGTAGACGGCGAGGGTGGCGGCGACCGTGTTGCGGCCGGTGGCGGGGTTGTGCAGCCAGACCACGCCGGCGCGGGTCACGTGCAGGACCCGGCCGTCGGGCAGTACGGCGAGGTCCATCGGCTCGCCGGGGCGGTCGTTGAGGGTGACCTTCTGGAAGGCGGTCTCCGGCGGGGCGCCGGGCGCGGCCGTCGTGGGGGTGGGCGCGGCCGTCGTGGGGGTGGGCGTGGCCAGGAGGGCGATGGTCGTCAGGCCCGCCACGGCGAGCGTGAGTCGTCTCTTCAACTGCCTCTCCTTCTCGTGAGGACTGGTCGGGGGCAGGTCGGGGACGGTGGGTTCCGGTTCCTCCCTTCCGGGTGATGCGGGCAGCACAGAGAGGCCCGTCGTGGCCGCCGCCGGGCGACGCGGGCGCAGGAACTGGAAGGTGGGGTGGGATCGATGGGCCGTCGGAGGTCACGTCCGAGGCGCTGGCTCCCGTGTCGGTTCACCTCGACGTAACATCCGGGCTGAAGCTAACAAAAGCGATGTCTATGTGTCTATGGCTTTCGCCGGACTTAGCGCCAACTTTTGGCTAAGACAGCGAAAGCGGAGCCCGCGCAGGCGAAACCGCCCCCAGCTCTGAGGGCGGTGCAGTGTGGACCAGGCTCAGCGTGGTGCGGGCTGGCCTCGCTCAGCGTGTTCGTCGGCCGCCGGTCCGGTGCGTGCGCCTCGGACTGCGTACCGGTGCATCGTCACGCCCTGCTCGAACGCCAGGTGTTCGAGCAGGTCCAGCTCGATCGGTACGTTGTGGGCGTCGAAGAGCGGTCGGCCGGTGCCGAGTATGACGGGGTGGGTGAAGAGCAGGAGTTCGTCGAGCAGCCCTGCCCGCAGGAGGTGTGTGGCTAGGGTGGCGCCGCCGACCCCGATGTCGCCGTCGGTCTGTGCGCGCAGGTTCGCGAGCTGCCCGATCGCATCGTCACCGCCGATGACCCGGGTGTTGTGGCCCGCGCTGTCGCGGGTGCGGGAGACGAGCACCTTGGGCGTCGACGTCCAGATCTCACCGTACTCACGCAGGTAGTCGGCGAGCGATCCGTCGTCGCGGGCGGCCGGCCAGAACGCCTCCATCGTCTCGTAGATCGTGCGGCCTTCGACCATGAGCGACATCGCCCGCGCCCGCGCGTTGAACTCCCGATGCAGCGACTCCCCGATCCGCAGCCAGTCGCCGCCGCCCTGCTCACCCGGGGCGCGCTCGATCCGGAGGTCGACGGAGACGTTCATCCAGTACACGAATCGGCCCGGCACGCCCGCCTCCAGCGATAGCGGTCTGCAACTGCTTCTCGGGTGGACACTACCGACCGCACCATCAGGGCGCGTCGAGCCGGGCGAGCAGGGCGGGCGGTGCCACCGCTCGGTATCCGTCCTCGATGATCTCGACCAGCTCGGCCTCGTCGATCCCGGTGTCGAGGCGTACGCCGACCCAGCCGCGATGCCCCACGTAGGGCGGGCGGAAGTAGGTCTGCGGGTTCTCCGCGACCAGTTCGACGGCGGCTCCGGCCGGCGCGGCGCACCACAGGTGCGGAAAGTCGTCCTGGTGATGGCCATCGGGCCAGACGGTGGCGAACGACTTCTTGCCACGGACGAACCAGGTCGGGGTGCCGTGACTCAGGCGTTCGCTGACCTCGGGAAGGCCCAGACATGCCCGCCGGATGATCGCCACGATGTCGGTCATCGACCCACGCTACGACACAGCTGGGCCCGCCGGAGTATGAATCTGCTGCCGCTGACGACCGGCGACAGCATCGCCAACGGAGAGCCGGGCTCAAACTCCTCGTCCTGAGGTAGGGGTCAGTCGGGAGCCTTGGTGGACCGGACGAAGGTGGTCCAGGCGGTGGGGGAGAAGGTGAGGGCGGGCCCGGCCGGGTCCTTGCTGTCGCGCACGGCGACAAAGCCGGCCAGGTTGTCGGCGACCTCCACACAGTTGCCGTTGTTGTCGCCGCTGCGGGTGCTCTTGCGCCACTGCGCGCCGAGCAGGTCGTCAGCCATGGTGGACCTCTTCCTTGATCTTGCTGATCATCCTTCTTGATTGTTCCTCATCAAGGGAGAGGCTGACGAGGCTCGCCCAGACCTTCTCGTAGACCGCGAACTCTTCGGGCCTGTCGAGGTAGAGCGCCCCAGTCACCGACTCGCTGTAGACGACGGATGGGTCAGGTACGACCCGGTTGCCGAGCGGGAAGTCAAGCATGACAAAGGCCCCGGCAAGCGCGCCGTAGTGAGCGCCTGCTGACAGCGGCAGGATGCGGATCGACACGTTTGGCAGCGTTGTGCGCTTAAGGAGCCGGTCGAGCTGCTCAGCCATGACCGGTGAACCACCGACGCATCTCAGCAGCACCGCCTCTGACAGCACCCACTCAAGCCTCGGTGCCTTTGGGAGCCGCCGCACCAGGATCTCCTGTCGCCGTCGGCGAACATCCAGAACCTCTTCCAGCTCTTCGGCGGGCATATCGGGCCGATTCTGGTAGACGCCACGGGTGTAGGCCGGGGTCTGGAGTAGACCGGGGATGAGGGTGTCGTCGTGTTCGCGGAGGCGGGAGGCGGCGGATTCGAGGCCGACGTAGAGTTCGAACCAGTCGGGGATGGCGTCGCCGTAGGAGTGCCACCAGCCTTTGGCCTTGGTCTCGCTGGCTAGGGCGGTGAGGGCGCCGGTCAGCTCGGGAGTGACAGCGTACAGCTCGCAGAGGGCCTTGACGTCGACGGCGCGGGTCGGGCCGAGGCCGGTCTCGATGCGCCACATCTTCTGCCGGCTGCACTGCATCGCCTCGGCCGTGCCGTCGAGGGTCATGCGTGCTTCGGTGCGCAGGTCGCGCAGTGCTCGCCCGAGCTGTCGCCGGGGGACTGTCGATCCCATGTCGTCGGCCATCGGCCACCCCTCTCGTGTTGCGTGGTGTTACATCCGGATGCCATCGGTGAAACGTGGAACGGTTGCCTGATAATCGATTTCTCCGAGCGCCGTGCGCACCAGAGCTATTGCGCCTCTGACCATACAAGACACCCCCGACAACAGCCATCACCGCGCAATTCCCACGCGCGGTTTCTGGCATTGTCTTGGCCGCGCCCTGCAACCTCCCGCCATCTATCTGTGCAACATGGAGTGGTAGCGGTAAAGAAAGTTGGCGGGAAAGCGGGAAATCGCGTCCTCCGGCGTTGCGTTTCCACTGCGTACCGACAAAAGATGGCCACAGCGCGGCGGCCGGATCATCCCCCGAGTCGGCCGCCGCGCTACCCGCGTGGTGGTGCCTGGGTGGTGGGGAGGCGTGGCGGAATGGGCAGGCGGTGGAAGTGGTTCTTGCGGCCCGGGGAGGTCGCGCTGGATCTGACCGGGCCGGCGGCGGTCGAGCACGCCGTACCGGAGTCGCGGCTCACCTCGCGGTGCGACGGCGCGCTCGTTTACGAGCGGCCCGAGGAGCGGCCGGCGTCGCCGGGCCGGAATCAGCGTGCGGCCCGCTACGACCCGCAACTGCCCGGCGGGCGGAACCGGGGCGGGTTCGTGACGCCGGCCGGTGAGCTGCCGTCGGCCGGTGAGCCGGTCGAGGCTCCGCCGCCGGACGGTCTGGGCCTCACTGCCGCCCAGCTCGAACGCGCGAATCGCCTGGCCGATCTGCACTGGCGCAGCCCCACGGAGGATCCGCGTACCCGCAGATGCCCGGACTGCCGCGTGGACGGCACCTGCCCCCGGGCGGCCTGGGCCGACGCGATCCTGATGCGCTGCCTGCGGGCGTACCTGCGATGAGCGCCTTTGACCTGTCGCCCGCGCAGATCCGCAACCGGCTGATCCTGCGGGCTCGGCGGGCGGCGCTGGCCGCCGGCCCTCGACCTCGGCCGCCGGGATGCTCGCCCGGCCCCGTCGAGGCGACGCCGACGGTGACCCGCCTGCCGGTCATCCCGCGACTGCCCGTCGCGGCGGGGGACGTGGTCCGGCTCGCCGAGCCCGACTACCGGCATGCCACCGGGCCGCTCCGGCTCCGGATCGTCCGGGCCAGGCCCGACATCAGCGAGTGGTACGCGGGCGAGTGGGTGTGGCTCGAAGGCATCGAGATCGGGCCGGACGGGCGGGATGGCGCGTTCCGTCCGGTGCTGGTCAACGTTGCCGCGCTATCGCAGTCGAGAAGGTAACGGCGTGCCCGCACCCGGCTGTCCGCCGCCACCCCGCCCAATCCAGGCCGGCCGCCGTCAGGTCCGATTTCAGCCAGACGCGGTCCCGAGAGGGACCGAGTATTGAGCGGGCGGGAACGCGGAGGCCGGGCGTTTGCCGGGCTCGTCGGCCCGCCCGTACGTCGATGATCGGGCATTGGGAGGACTGACGGTATGACCAGCACGGGGCGCAATCTGAAGGCGCGTAGGTTCCGCGAGCTGAGCAACGGGCGGGCGTTGGTGTTGCCGAATGCCTGGGACGCGGCCAGTGCGGCCGTGATGGTCCGGTCGGGAGCCGTGGCCGTCGCGACCACGAGCGGTGGTGTCGCCTGGGCGTGGGGGCGCTCGGACGGTGAAGGGCTTGCCCGCGCGGAGATGATCGAAGCGGTACGCCGTATCGCGGACGCCGTCGACGTTCCGGTTACCGCGGATCTGGAAGGCGGCTACGGCCCGGCGCCTGAGGACGTCGCGCGCACGGTCCGGGACGCGATCGACAGCGGGGTCGTCGGCATGAACCTCGAGGATTCGCGGGCCGCCGATGGCACGCTCCTGCCGCCCGAGCAGCAGGCCGAACGGATCCGGGCCGGGCGCGAGGCCGCGAACGCGGCGGACATGCCGGACTTCGTCCTCAACGCGCGGACCGACGTGTATCTGCGCCAGGTCGGAGACGTGGCGTCTCGCCTCGACGAGGTGCTGGCCCGTGCGGAGAGCTACGCCGAGGCGGGAGCGGACGGCCTGTTCGTGCCGGGCCTCGTCGACATCGACGCGTTGGCGAGGCTGACCGCGGCCATCGCGTTGCCGGTCAACGCGATGGCCGGGCCGGGAACACCCAGCATCGCCGAGCTCGTCGCGGTGGGGGTGCGGCGGATCAGCGTCGGTACGGCGATCGCCGAGGCCGCGCTCGGCCTGGCCGCCCGCGCCACGCGCGAGCTGCTGGCCGGCGGCACGTACGCGTCGCTGGAACAGGATCTGACGTACGCGGAGATCAACGCGCTGTTTGCCTGACCCCGCGCGTAGGTCGCCGTTGACACCGCCCACGTCCCCTGCCGGCCCTGGGCTGACGGATCGCCTACCTGGGGTTCCCGTGCCGTAGTCGGGTCTGCAGCACGAACGTGGTCACGCTCTGGGCCGGAAGGGACGCCGTGAAGTGGTTGCCGGTCACCCTCGGGTCCGGCACCTCTGCGAGGTTGCGGGTCGCGTCGGTCACCCACGAGTCGATCCCCGACACGCTCGTACCCACGAGGTGGATTCGCTGCTTGAGGGCGGTGGTGTTGGTGTTGACCGCGACGACGGTCACCGTGCCGTCAGCGCCCCGGTAGGCGGAGGTGAGTACGCCGGGCCGCGCCTCCCTGGTGGCCTCGACGCGGACGTCTCCGGGCCGCACGAACTTCGTGTAGTGGGCCAACATGTAGCCGCGCTTGCTGATCGTGCCGTCCTCCAGGATGGGGCCGTAGTTGCGGCGGATGTACCACCAGACGTACGCCTGGAACTGCGCGTCGGCCATCGAGTGGTGGATGTGCTCCGCGACCTGGAGCGCCTCGGGCCACCGCTGGGCCGAGTCGGTCTCGCTGTTGGGCGTGTAGATCTCGGTCATCCACAGCTCCTTGCCGGCGCCCTTCTCCTCGAAGAGGGGGTACCGGAAGTCGGCATACTGCGTGCCGTAGAGGTGCGCACCGAGGATGTCCAGGTTGGCGAGTGCGCCGGGGTCGTTGAGGATCGGGTCCGACATCTCCTTGCGGTACTGGAACGACTCCGGCGCGATGACGCGTGTCGAGATCACGCCCGCGTAGTCGCGCAGGAAGCGCACGATCTCCTCCGGAGTCCACCAGGTCCACTCGAACGCGTAGTCCGGCTCGTTCTGGACCGAGATGCCGTACAGCTCGACGCCGTTGGCGCGCAGGTACTCCACGAAGTCGTTGAGATGCTGCGCGTACTCGGCGTACTTGTCGTGCGCGACCCGCATCGCCTGCGTCGCGTCCGAGTACGGCGCGGCGGTCAGGTTGTCGAGGCTCGGCCCGCCGTCGCCGGTGGTCTCCAGCCGCACGACGTTCATCCCCGGCGTCATCTGCACGTGGACGAGCTTCATGTCCCAGGTCGACTCGCTGCCGGTCGCCTCGAACTCGACGTCGCCCGCGACGAGCTCGTCGTTCACGTACAGGTCGAGCGTGCGGGTGCCGCTGGCGAGCGCGTAGCGGAACCCGAACGTCTTCAGGCCGGCGGAGCCGATGACGACGTTGTCCCACTGCACGCTCGCCCCGGCGGCGGCCGTGAAGTCGACGTAACCCGTGCCGTCGAAGCCCGGAGCCGAGGTCGCGGTGACGGCATCGACGAGCGCACCGTCCTCCGCCTCGTAGACGCTGCCGATCAGCACCGGCGCCTTCTCGAACGTCTCGACGAGGTCGGCCGGCGGGTTCCACGGCGCCGCGATGACCAGCGCACCCTTGGCCGACGCGGCCTGCGCCGTCGCGAGGTCGTTCGACCAGTCGGCGCGGTCCTCCGGCACGGGGATCCGCAGGATCGACAACCCCAGGTCGTCTGGGCCGTTGTCGAAGGCCGTGTCCCGCTGGGACGGCGTCAGGTCACCGATCCACGCCGTGTGGGTCATGCCGCCGAAGCCGCGGATGGTCTGCCGCGGCTGTTTGACGCTGACCACGACGCTGTCGGCCTTCGACGCGGCTGATGTCGATACGGGCACCTGTGTCAGGGATCCCGCCACGACCGTGGCCACCGCGGCGGCGACGAGTGCGAACCTGGATCGGGGCGTGGGGCCGGACGGCCGCCGCACTGCCATGAAGTCGCTCCTTCGAGTTCACCGACCGACCGGTCGCCCGTGCCCGGCAAGCGACGATCTGGGCCTGCCGACCGTGATATCGATCGACATCATGGGAGGCTAGGCCCAGACCTGCGGCAGCACAACAACTGACGCCGCACGGTGGGGCAGTGACGTTCAGCCGAGCGCGACCTCAACGCCGCTGGAGGACGGCGAGTCGTACAGTTCGGGCTCGGTGAACTCGACGTCCTTGGCGGGTTGCCGAAGACGATCCCGCTGGTGATCTGGGTTGCCGGGGTTGATATCGCTGAGGAGCGGACCTTGCGCCAGATCGGTGAACGGGGCGGCCACGTCAGGTCTCTTGAACATTTGACCGTCCGGTGTCATCCGAGTGGGATGAGTCGGTCTCATCCCCGACTGCCGACTGCCGACGGCTAAGGGATGAACGCCTGTGACACTTCGCCGTGGTCCCCGTCCTCTGGCATCAAGCCTTCTGCCATGACGACCAACTGCCCAGCCACGACGAGTACCTGCCGCCGCTTGTCGACAAGACCAGCCATCCCGTCGATCCACGGCCGTAGGGCAACGGCCGCTTCACGCAGAATCTGTGGCGCGCGGGCGAGAATATTCTCAGCAGCCAACCACTCATCTTCCCAGACCAACGCCCCAGCGAGCAGCGCGGTAAAGACTGGGCCGAGAGTGGGTGTTTCGCGTATATATGCCTCGATCTCTGGCCTGTCAAAAAGTTGAGGATATTGCGCGACAACAAGCGACAGCGGCCACGAATGCAGAGGCGGAAAGGCCTTTTCGATGCAAAGCAGCGCCAGCGGCGTGGCGTCTTCTGCCGAGAAGAGTTCGGGACTGTGCGCAATGTGAGCCGCCAATAATTCGAGACTGTAGCTAGCTGGCCCTCGTTCTGCGTCTGCATGGATAAGTTCACCCACGCTCCGCCGACTCTGCCAAAACGCCTGCGGGTCCACGTAAGCACGCGCTGCATGCCCCATGACACGGACCTCAGGATCAGGGCTGCCGATCGCATAGCTGTTGCCGACCACACCGTGGCCCGCATTGAAGATCACCCGATCGATGCGAGATAGAGCGAGCCACTCCGCGTGTACTACCGCCTGATCGTCCTCGGGTTCACCACGAAGAATCGCCAGTTCCGTCTCGGCGAGGGACATCGTGCCGAGAAAATCGATGCCGAGATGTCCTTGCCAGATCCGGACAAGCCGCACCCACCAGTCGTGCCGTTTCGGAAAGATGGAGGCGAGCACCACGGGATCATTCGTCACATGCAGCAAGAGCTGCATCAGGTTGGCCGTATAGATGGCGAAGCGCTCGACGTAGTTGCCCGACGAAGGACAGTATGCGCCGTATCGGCCGCTGTCCCATCGGTTTTCGGCCTCGCTTAGCAGGAGACGCAGGATCTGTCCAGCGCGGGAAGCGCTATCGGGATCTGAATACAGTTGTTCGATGAACGGAAGGACGGCCGAGCCGCCCGAGTTGAGCGTCTGATGCGATAGGAGCGCATAGAGGCGGTCATCGTCCCAGTTCTGCGAGGACGGCCGATCGCGCGAATTCCAGAGCTCGTCGAGTTCCGTCATGGTGAGGTAGGCAATCAGATACTCGCTGAAGGTTGCATGCAGGAACTCGTAGCTCCGTCCATCCGAACCCTCGTCTGTTTCAGAGGCATGGATAAAGAAGAACTTTCCGAGTACCCTGCGCGCGGCGCTCAGCGAGGGCCCTCTACGCGGGTTCTGGCGCTGCCGGGATGCCGGATCCAGGGCGTGCAGGTCTTCCAGGAGTGTCTGTTCCTCGATGTAGTGCTTGCCTCGATTGAACATGCCGAAGGCGGCGATGCCCAGCCGCCAAAGTTCGGCGTGGACCTGTGTCTCCTCGCTCCCGGTCGGCGCGACATCCGTCGGCTTGCTTAGTTCACGCCGGATGAATCTACGTAGGATCCCGCCGTAAATTTGCGCCGGCGTTGAATCTTTCTCCATCGGCGGAAGCCCGTTGGGGACGCCGTAAAGAACCAAGAGCAGCAGAAGGAGTGGCTGTCGGGCGATATCTCCGTACGACAGGACGGACGTGGCCGGTGGTATCCCGGCCAGCTCGCTGTGTCGTAGTTGGGGATTGACGGCTTCCCATATCTCAAGCCAGGCGGCCACCTGCTCGGGTCGGAAGTCCTCCAGCTTGATGACCAGGCAACCGTCGGGAATGCGGGCGAGATCGGCCACCAAGGTCCGCGATGTGACGACAACCGCTACGGGCTGGGCTGTGACGGCTTCGATGCGCTGGAATTCGACCACATTCTGTAGATAGTTCGACTCTGACGTGCCCGATGCCTGCATGAACTCGTCGAGGCCATCGATGAGCAGCACTCGAGTGGCGTCGGCGGACGCGTCACTGAGTTCGAGCCAGGAAACTCGGCCGTTGGTCGCCTTACCGAGGACGGCGGCCACCTGCTGGTAGAGCGGGGCGTTCGGATCAGGCACCTGACGCAAAGGGATCCGCGCCGCGGAGAACGCGTTGCTACTGGAGAGACGCGCAGCACACACCTTTGTGAACATGCTTTTTCCCGAACCGGGGTGCCCGAGTACCACCAGCGGCCGCTCGTGGCTCTGGGGCGAGGAGAAGTAGGCAGCCAAAAAGGCATCTAGGTCGTTATCCACGGGCGCTGTCCGCGCCCACCACGATTCGTCGGCAGGCTGGGCATCGTGATCGATCACCGTCCACCGAAAAGGCGGGCTGAGGTAGCCGTTTCCTACGGTGGGCACCTTCAGTGCGGGAAGATCATCGGAAATGCCAGCGGTGACCAGCGGTTCGTTCAAGATTGCTCGATTAAAATCAGCGCTGACTTGCCTGACCTGGTGTGCGTGTTGTTGGACCACCCCGGCCAGAGAAACCATCAGGCGCTCCAACCTGACCAGCGAGTCCGCAGCCTGGCCCACCACTGCCTGAGTTGCCGCGTGCTCACCGAGCAATGCCCAGATCTCGAACTCTCGGACCTCCGCAGCCAGAAGCTTGTACTCTGCGTCGTACCGGCGTACCGCCCGCTTCACGAGGGTATCGATCAGAGGTTCCACCGGGCTCACAACCTCGGCCCTATCCCAGACGGCAAAGTTCTGGAAGAACTTGATGCACAGGCTGGCAAGTTCCTCGTACAGCGAGGAGATGAAGCTGTCACGGTTGGCGCAATACCCACACCCCGCCCATGGGAGCGGAACTTGGGCCGTAGCGAGCGTGTGGCTCAGCTGTTTTTGAGCCATGGAGGCGGCAGCTCGATCGGTGAGTCGTTGCTTGTCCTCGTCGCGCAGGTCGATCTGGTCATAAACAGGACCGAGAGTCTCGCGGATTGCGGCAAAGAAGGCTCCATACACCAGAGCAGTATGAGTAGCGGCAAGAACGGTGGGTCTCTCTGGTGACCGCCGACCCCCCAGCCGACCGAGACCTACTTTGACCAGTTTGCGGAGGAGATCGACAACTTCATTCTTCTGGTCGACCCATCCCCAGGCTGCTATAACGACACCCGAACCAGTCGCTAGGCCGACGGGGCCGGCCGCGAGCACCCCGATGCCGAGGAGCGTGCTCAAGGTCTTGGCCCATTTGTCGTCCGGGCCAGACAGAATTTCGCGTGCGCCTGCCAGACTGTAGGGAGAGTCAGCCATCAGATTCCCGCCCGCCGGAGTCGTCGGATTGGATGATCCGCGCGGCGGCGGATCGCAGTGATTCGAGCACTCCGTTCCTCGTAGGTCAACCCCGGTCGCCCAGGCCAGGTTTGGTCGCTCGCGGATCATGGAAGGCCCCTCGGTGAGCCGTTCCTGGCGTTAGGCCAACTAGGAATCCTGCTCGGAAGTGTCGGCAACCAGCACGCTCAGGCCTGCCGGCCGACGAGTTCTCCGGACTTGATCATTGAGTTCAACCGCTCTGCGTACCGTTGCCGAGGTCCTCGAATGTTAAGCCATGAAGGCGGGTGACCTCGCGATGTGACGGTGCGCTCGTCTACGAGCGGCCCGAGCGGCGGCCGTCGTAAACCTCGGTGCCTAACCAGCGTGCGGGCCGCTACGTCCGGACCGAGGGACGCGGCCGGGGAGAAGGCATCCTTCGTCGGACGAGTTCAGTCCGTGCCGCCGGAAGGGACAATGATCTCCTCGTCACCGCTGTCCTGACTGTCGGGACGACGGCACCTGCCCGCGGGCGACGTGGGCCGATTCGACCACCGCGCGCTGCCTGCAGGTGTGCTGGCGTGGACGCCTTCGATCTGTCGCTTGCCTGGAAGATGTCGAGGTCGGGCCGGACGGCCAGGATGGCGTGGCGGCAGTGCTGGTCAGGGTCGCCGCGCGGAACGGGCCAAGGGGAGCGACGCAAAGGCACCCGAGATGCTCGGCTGAAGCTCAGCCGAGGTCGTGCTCTGTCGGATCGGTGTTGAGGAGCCAGGCGAGCGGCATCGTCGCCCGGGCGGTGTATCGGTCGCCATCGAGGTGGTGCATGGTGACGGTCTGTGCGGAATCCTGGTCGACCACCCAGTATTGCGGGATGCCGGCGGCGGCGTACTCGTTGCGCTTGGTAACTGTGTCAGTGCCTTCGGAGCCGGGCGAAATAATCTCGACGACGAGGAGCACGTCGGCGACAGGTAGCCATACTCCGTCGGCCTGGACTTTGCTCCAGACGACCAAATCGGGGATGCGCCCGCCGACGCTGCCATCACGGCCGGGGACGCGCAGTCCCACGGCCTGGGCGATTCGGTCCGCCGGCACCCCGGCCTGGGCGAACCACACCATGAGCCGGGTCGCAATGATGGCATGGGCGTACCCCGGCGGCGGCATAATCGAGAGGACTCCCTCAGGGCTGATCTCGTACCGGTGGTGTTCGTCCTCAGCCATCATGGCGGTGAGGTCATCGAGCGTCACGACCGGGGGCATGTACCTGCCAACCGCCTCTGAGCTCATGCCCGCATGCTACCGGCCGTGAGCCGTCCCCGGGACGTGACGCCCGCACATTCAGGGGCCCACGGGTGTGGCTGCCCTGGCGGGGCGGTTCACGAGTTGCGGCACGTCGCGCGGTCCGGCAAGGGGCGATCGCGCGACATGCCGCAGCTGTACGACCTACGGTGCTGTCACGAGCCGTAGGGGCCGAACGAGGTGGGCCGGAAGGTGTGTTCGCGGCCGCAGTAGTCCGGCCCGATGCTGGGCCGGTCCAGAGACGTCCGGCAGACCTGGATGACAACGCGGTCGATGCCCAGCACGGAGGCGCTGGCGCCGAGAACGAAGTCGAATCTCACCACCCCGTTGTCCACCCGCTGTGCTGCCTCGTCGATCGGGCGTTCGCCGACGTATGCGACGTAGGTGGCAATGGTGTAGCGACGGTCGTCGCGACAGATGATCGGCTCGTCGGCACTGGGCCGGTCGACGACGACTCCGGTCAGTCGCACCGCGCTGGCGGGCGTGAGGGTGCGCCATTCGATGACACCCTCGGTGTAGCCGTAGGTGCAGTTGTCTCCGGAGGGGACGGAGAAGCGTTGGGAGGCGGCGCTGGCGGCGGCGCTGCTGACCATGACGGTGGTGGCGAGAAGCGCGGCGGCGAGGACGGTCGCCGCCCGCAGGAACGCACGGGTCATCTGCTTCCTTCCAGGGCTGGTCCGGTCCGGCGGGGTCGGGCTGGACGGTCGCGACGTCGGGCCCGATGGGGACGGCCACCGGCACCGGTTGCGGATGTAGCGAAGTATATCTATGCGATGAGGGAAAGTCAGCCGCCTGCTCGGCGGCGGTCGTGGTAGCCCTCGGCCTTCGTCGATGACCGTGCCGTCACTACAATCGATGTCTCTGGATGATTGAGCTGCGACCACTGCTGGGCGGACCATGCGGCTGTTGGATGCCGGTGCGGCCGAGATAGATGCTGGTCTGGTTCCAGCCGCACTTGCTCGCGACGGGATCGTCCTGGTCAGGCAGGGCGGCGTCCCCCAAGTCAAGGAGTTACTCGATGACTGGACGGAGCCGATCGACCATCCACATCAGTCGCGCGAAGGGCTGACCCTCATCGCACCCCGTGATCTGCTCGATAGCGCTGAGAACGGATCAGGCTTCTCCCGCGCCCTTCTGTCTCCGCACACGGATCGAAGTCTTCAGCAAGAGCCACCCAGTCTGGTGGCCGCCGTGATGCTGGCACCAGCGTCCGATGGCGGAGAGTCGCTGCTGGTCGACGGCGCACGCGTGCTGCGGTTGCTCCAGCAGCAGATTCCTGGCCCGACGATCGCCGAGCTGAGGCTGATTACCTCGAAGGGAAGATCAGGTTCCGCCGTCGTGGATATCCGGGCCGGTTTCGCGAGTATGCGTTACCGCGACGACCGTGTCGCTCATCCGGACGGAACCGACGGGCGGGAGGATGCCGTGGCGGCACTTCGCCACCTGATCCGGGCGACCGCGAACACCGTGAGCCTTGCCGCCGGGGACGGATACCTCATCCACAACCATCGCGTGTTGCACGGGCGGACGGCGTTCAAGGGAAGTCGATGCCTGGTGCGATTGCTTGCGAACGTCAAGAGCGACCATCCATATGCCTGGCTGAACCGGGGGTTCCGGTTTGCGAATTCCTAGATCCAGATCGTCCTCCCCGTCACGCATCGCGCGAGCCCGGCTCGCGGCGGCGTTGGCGAAAACGCGGCCGACCGACGCTGGCTTTCCGCTGGCCATTCGTGAGGTCATGGAGGCACATCCAGACCAGGAGCCGGCTCTGCGGGAGATCCTCAACGATCGGACCACCCGAGCCCACACGCGCTTCGCGGCGCTCTACGCACTCCTGCTTCGGCTGCGGCGGGAGGAACGCCACGCTGAGTACGCTGCGACCGTTCGCCAGCACGAGAGTGAGTTCGGAGCCGAACCGTACTTTCACACGTTCCGGGCAATCGTTGCCCGTACCCGAGGTGACCTCGCCTCCCTGCGCAGCGCGGTCGAGTACTCCCGACACGCGGTCGCCGCTATGCCGGTGATCCCCGCGGTGGTGCACCAACTCGCCGCGTTCTGGGTCGAGTACCTGGAACGCCTGGATGCGCCCGAGCGCACGCGCGACCTCGATGAGGTCGAACGCCATGTCGACCGGGCCATCAGCCTGTCGCAGGGCGGGGTTGCCCACTACTTCGAAACGAAGGGTCGAGTGCTGGCGCTGCGGGGAGAGTTCGAGGCCGCACGGGCTGCTGTCGCCCAGGCGATCGAACTGGAGCCGCGTACCTCTCGCGACTTCTTGCGCCGACTGACGCAGTATCAGGCCACCCGGGTCCGCATTGATCTCATGCAGGAGCGGGCACGGTGGGCACAGGCACACGAACGCTTCCGCACCGAGTTGTCCGAGTTCAAGGCGCAGCAGCTCCAACTTCTCGGTCTGTTGGCAGCGGTCGTCGCGTTCATCGCCACGGCCGGCAACATCGCGAGTCAGAGCGCCGGGGTCGAGGGTGTCCGTCTGATGCTTGTGGCGTCCGGCGCAGTCGGCGTCGTATTCGGTACGTTCTCTCTTGTCAACAACAGCCGGATCCGCCGCGTGGCCGCTGCGGTCGTGCTCGGCGGCGCACTGATCGGGGCAGGCATTTTCGTACCGGCTTCCTGGATGTCATGAAGGGCGGCGAGCGGTGAGGGTGCGAACGGTGGTGTCCACGGCGGGCGGCGCGCGGTCGAATGAGGACCGCGTCGGCTACCGGGGCACCCTCGCCTGGGTCATCGATGGTGCCACCGACTTGTATCAGGAAGCCGTCCTTCCCGCCGCCAGCGACGTGCAGTGGTTGGTGGACACTGTCGCCCAGCAGCTAGCCGATGCCGGTGCGGATGGATACCGTGACTCGGCCACCGTGTTGCTGGAGGCAGTCGCCGACGATGTCGCCAGCCGGCAGGCGGCACTGGGCTTTCCGGCCAGCCGGGTGCCGCCCGCCTGCTCGGTCGCTCTCTGCGTCGACCAGGGGCCCCGCTTCGACATCAGTCGAATCG
Organism: Micromonospora sp. WMMD1082; assembly: GCF_029626175.1. Classification (NCBI taxonomy): domain Bacteria; kingdom Bacillati; phylum Actinomycetota; class Actinomycetes; order Micromonosporales; family Micromonosporaceae; genus Micromonospora; species Micromonospora sp. WMMD1082. The sequence continues at coordinate 5,891,208 of NZ_JARUBM010000002.1, forward strand.
GCGACGCGACGGCCGTGGTGGTAGGCCCTGAGCCCGTCGTCCTGGCCACCAGTTACTTCGACCGCCGGGAGGCCGCGGCCGTCGCGGCGGGCGAGCCCGATCCGCAGCGGGTGACAGCCGCGATGCATGAGCGACGGGTGCACACCATGACCTCCGGAGACAGCGAGTCCGTCTTCTCCGGCCACCCACGCCGGGTGCTGCGTCCACACCGCGTTGGCGGCGCCTGGAGTGCAGCCGACAGCGTCCTGCTCTGTACGGACGGTTTCGCCCGGCTGGTCACCGACTACGGGATCTACCCGGAGTGGGCGAACCTGGTTCGCGATGCTCTTGAACACGGCCTGCCGCATCTGGAGAAGCTGATTCGGGAGGCGGAGCACCGGCCCGAGCGCGGTGGTGGGCGGTTCAAGCGGGCCGATGACGTGGCCGCCGTGCTGCTGACCGGGTGCTGAGTGCGTGCCCTGCTGGAAGGATTTGCATGACCGACCGTCCCCCGTACCTCGTCGAACGGAACCCGGGGTACTTCGAGTATCAGCTGCCGATCTCGGTGAAGCTCGTCGTCGACTATCACGGCCGGGTGCCCTTGCTCAGGAACGAACGGGACGAGTGGGAACTGCCCGGCGGCAAGCTTGAGGTGGGTGAGACGCCCGAAGAGGGCGTGTGCCGGGAAGTCGCCGAGGAGATCGGGCTGACGATCGGCGAGGTCGGCATCATCGACACCTGGGTCTACGCCATCACGCCGGCCCGGCATGTCTTCATCGTCAGCTACGGCACCAGATACGTGGGGGACGAGGCTCTCGAATACTCAGCCGAACACAAGGAACTAGGGGTGTTCGCATACGACGAGGTGCCGGGCCTGCACATGCCGGAGCCGTACAAGAAGACGATCGCCCGCTGGCGGGACGGTTCACGGGTTACGGCATGTCGCGCCATCCCGCAAGGATGATCGCGCGACATGCCGCAGCCCGTGCGGAGCAGGAGATCGAAACAGACGCGGGCCGGCAAACAGGTGTTACGAATGGGCTACGTCGATGAAACGCCGCACTGAGATCGTCAGCTTTCGATCTTGCGAGGGAGGCGGCGGTGACGAGACCAACGACGCGGCGTCAGTTCCTGCAGGCCGTCGGGGTGTCCGGCGGAGCGGGTGTCCTCTACAGCACGATGGGTGCGCTCGGTCTGGCGCCCGCCGCACAGGCGGCACCGCCGTTCCGGGCACCCGAACGGTCCGACTTCACCCTGAGCGGGCGGACGTCGAAGTCCGTCCTCATCCTCGGCGCCGGGATCGCCGGCCTGGCGACCGCGTACGAACTCGGCAAGGCGGGCTACCAGGTGCGCATCCTGGAGGCGCGCACGCGACCGGGCGGGCGCAACTGGACGGTCCGCGGCGGCACCACCGAGACCGACCTGGACGGGCACACCCAGCGTGCCCGGTACAGTCCCGGCCAGTATCTGAACGCCGGCCCGGCGCGCATCGCCCAGCACATGGTGACCCTCGACTACTGCCGGGAACTGGGCGTACCGATCGAGATCTTCGGCAACCAGAACGCCGACGCCTACTACGTCAACGAGAACGCCGGCCCGCTCTCCGGCACGCCGATCCGGCACCGCGAGGCGAAGGCGGACGTCTACGGCTACGTCTCCGAGCTGCTCGCCAAGGCCACCGACCAGGGCGCCCTCGACAGCTACCTGACCGGTGAGGACAGGGAACGGCTGCTGGAGTTCCTGCGCGGATTCGGCGCGATCGGCGGCCGGGTGGCCGGCGATCCGGCGGCCAGTTGGCGGTACGCGGGCACCAACCGGCGCGGCTACGAGGTCGAACCGGGCGCCGGCTTCGAGGCCGGCACCCCGAGGCTCACGCCGTACCCCCTCGCGGATGTCCTGGCCAGCGGCGTCGGCCGATACATCTCCTTCGAGTTCGGTTACGACCAGGCGATGCTGATGTTCCAGCCGGTCGGCGGGATGGACCGCATCGCGTACGCCCTGGAGGAGGCCGTGGGCCGGCGGGCCATCAGCTACGGCGCCGAGGTCCAGTCCATCGCGAATGCCGGCTCCGGCGTCACCGTCGTCTACCGCGGGCCCGGCGGCCGGCCGCGTGCCGCCACCGCCGACTTCTGCGTCTGCACCATTCCGCCGCAGGTGCTGGCGAAGATCCCGTCGAATCTCACCCCGCTGGTCAAGGACGCGCTCGGCTACCCGGTCCCGAACACCACCGGGAAGATCGGGTTGCAGTATGGCCGGCGGTGGTGGGAGCAGGACGAGAACATCTACTCCGGCATCACCAACACCAACCTCGACCTCGCCACCATCTGGTACCCGTCCTACGGCTACCACGGCACCAAGGGCCTGGTCGTCGGCTACTACAACTTCGGCGCCAACGCCCAGTCGTACGCCGCGCTGACGCACGCCGAGCGGGAGGCCCGCGCCGTCGCGCAGGGCGTGAAGATCCATGGCGAGAAGTACCGCACCGAGCTGGAGACGTCGTTCTCGGTGGCCTGGGAACGCACCCGCTACTCGGAGGGCGGCTGGGTGTCCTGGCCGTCGAGGACCAGCGGCGGTCACTACGGCCGGCTGCTGGAACCGGACGGCCGGGTGTACTTCGCCGGTGACCACCTCAGCCACTACATCGCCTGGCAGGCCGGTGCGTTCGAGTCGGCCCGGAAGGTGGTGACCGACCTGCACGCCCGGGTCATGTCGGGCTGAGCACCGGGGTCGTCGCGGTCGCTGGCCACCCGCCAGCGGGTGGCCGGCGCTCAGGCGGGCCGATGGCTGTTGGCGCCGCGCGCCCGTTGGATGAGGTGTTCGACCCACCGTTCGAACTTGCTGCTGCCGCCGCCGAGCAGGCCGGCGAGGTCGTCCTCGGTGACCCCGCCCCGCGCGGCCAGCGACTCGACCATCGTCCGCAGCCGCCGATGGTCGTCGTTCTCCGTCGACACCACGCCGGACCCGCCGGTGCCGAGGTGACGTTGCAGGTCCTGGAGGATGTCCATCATCTGCGGCAGGGTCTCGATGACCTGCGACAGGCCGGCCTCGTGCGGGCTGGACGAGCCGCGCAGCTCCTGCAGGGTGAGGGCGACGGACATCGGGGTGACGATGTCCGCCTCCCGGCCGATGGCGTCGATGGCCCGGCCGAGTTGTTCCTTGGCGGCGTGCACGCTGTCCAGGTCGGTGTGGTCGACCAGGATGGTCCGCATGCCCTGCACGTCGAACGGCAGCTGCTGTTCCTTCGCCATCAACTGGACGAACGGCTTGCGCAGCGCGTGCCGGACCGCCAGTTCGTAGAAGACGTTGGCGTTCTGGTCGGTCAGGTCGGCGATGACCAGGTCGTTGCGGATGATGCGGTCCAGCACCTGGGAGGTGATCAGACCGGCGCGTTCGATCTCGTCGCCACGTACCGCGATGAAACCGCGCTCCTCCACCACCGGGCGGATCACGTGTTTGAGGATCTGGTCGCTGCGTTTGCGGATGTCCGAGCCCTCCGGGCCGATCGGGGCGATCACGAAACACTCACGACGCGTTGGCTGCTCGCTATCCTCCCCCATGGACCCAGCGTAGTCGAGCACGGCGAGACGGGTGGTCAGCCGGTCGGCGCCCGGCGCCCGTCCCACCGGGCCCGGTGGGCGGCCAGCAGCCGGCGGGCCTCGGCGGTCGCCCGCGCGGGGACCGGCTCCGCCAGCCATCGGGCGAGCACACCGGCCATGCCGTCCACCAGGTGCCGACCTATCGGGGTCAGCCGCCGCTGCGCGGCCAGCACCCGAACGGTGTGGGCGGCGGCCCTGCTCCACCGAGCGAACCGGACCTCCGCGTGGTGCCGCGCCGGACCCGGTTCGGTCACCCGCGACTGCCGCCGCCAGAAACCCGCCACCCCTAGATGGGCGTACGCCCCGTGCAGCAGGCCGTCCAACGGCCGCGGGTCGGTCCGCCACGGTGCGTAGAACAGCTCTGTCGAGCCCGGTTCCGGGGAACCCGGTTCCAGCACGGCGAACAGGTCGGTCAACGCGGCCAGTTTGGCGTGCTGGATCTCGTGGGCCAGCGCCGCGGCCGTGGACCGGGCATCCGGTGGGAGCGACATGGCCACCGAGCCGAAGGCGTGGTGGAAGGTGCCGCTGCGGATGCTGCGGCGGGGCGCGGGGATCGGTACCAGTGCACGGAGCACGGCGGAGATCTCCTCGGCGACCGGTCGGTGATGCTCGACCAGGATCCGCCATGCACCGTCGAGGTGGGACCGCCACGCGTCGGTTGACCCGTCGCCGAACCGACGGTTGCCGTCCAACCCCGGTACGTACCGCCACGTCCGGGTGTCCAGCAGCAGGGACAGCGGTAGCCCGCCGTGCGCGATGTCCAGCCGGGACAGCGGCAGCCAGCGCCGGTCGGTCGACCGGCCGGCGTCGATGTCCACCTGCTCTCCGGCGGCGAACACCCGCGCGTGCCCGCCGGCTGTCCGGATCCGCGCCCGGACGGCGGTGACCGGGAGCGTCACCGTGCCGAGGCCGGGCAACTCCAGCCGACCGGCCGCGCCGGGGGCGAGTGGGACGTCGAGGTCCGCGTCGGCGCCGGCGTGCACGGCCGCGGTCGCCGCCACGGCGGCCAACAGCCCCGGGTACACCGCTGACGCGTCTCCCGCGTCCAGCAGCGACACGGTGCCGAACGCCCAGGCGGCGACGGGGGGATGGGCGAGTGCGGCCACCCGGTCCTGCGGCGGGACCTCGGCCAGTACGCGGTACGCCGCCTCGACCGCCGTCCGGTCGGGGTGCGCCGTCTCGCGCAGCAGCACCAGCAGCGCGCGTACCAGCAGGAGGGTCTTGCTGTGCTGCGCGGCCCGCAGCCGCGCCACGGCCTCCGCGCCGCCACGACCGGCGGCGAGCTCGTCGAGGACCGCCCTCGGCACCCGGTGCACCGACGGGATCAACGCGCGGCCCTGGGCAGCGTCGCCACGTCCCGGCGCACCGTGTCACGGATGTGGCCGATGAGGGCGTACAGGTCGGGGCAGTAGACCGAGGGGTTGTCGAAGCCGTTGCGAGCGCGGTAGCGGTGGGTGCGCAGTCCGCCGCCACAGACCCGGCGCAGGTCGCAGGTGCCGCAGGTCGCACAGAGCGCCTGCACCGGATCCTGCTGGGACCGCACCGCGGGCAGGTCGAGGGCGGCGTCGAACGGATCCCGTTGCACGTGCAGCCCGGTACGGGCCGCGCCGGAGTAGGCGGCGGCGAGCGTGTCGTCCATCTCGATCTCACCGTCGGTCTGCACCACCGCCACCACCACGGGACTCAGGCCCACCCCGGCCAGCCGGGAGGTGCCGCCGAGGAGCACCTGGATGATCTCGTCGAAGAGTCGGATCCGGACCGGCGGGCCCGGCGTGTGGTACCACCGGTCGAAGACCGAGATCAGCCATCGGGCGTACGGAGTCCGGCGCGGATCCGCCGGGCGCTCGGGTGGGGGAGTGCTCCAGGTGCCGTGCGGCAGGAGGAAGTCGATGGTCGGCGGCCGGTGCGCGAGCAGGCTGAGGTACGTGGCGACCGGGTCGTTGCGGAGGTCGACCGTGCACAGTAGCCCGTTGAACAGGTGTGGGTACCCCGTGGTCAGTCGACGCAGGGCGGTCTCGACGCGGGCATGACTGCCCTGCCCGTCGGGCCCGCGCCGGTGCCGGTCGTGCGCGGCCCGGTCGCCGTCGAGGCTGATGCTGAGCCGCACGTCGAGCCGGTCGAGCAGGTCGAGGTACGTCTCGTCCAGCCGGGTGGCGTTGGTCTGCACGGTCAGCCGTACCGGCACGGGTGCCACGCCATGTCGGATGGCCGACACCGCTGCCTCGATCCGTGCCGGTCCCGCCAGCAACGGCTCGCCGCCGTGCAGGATCACCGAGACCCGGTCGAGCCGGTGCGCCCGGACGTGTTCACCGATCCGGCGGGCGGTCGCGTCGAGCACCCGCTGCGGCATGGCCCGGGGCAGATCCCGCCACCGCTGGTCGGTCATCGTGTAGACGTAGCAGTGGTCGCAGGCCAGGTCGCAGCGGCTGTGCAGCTTGAGCACGAACTGGCGGAAGGGGACAGGCGGAGCGCGGCGGGTGGCGGCGCCGCCGGCCGGCCGGCGACCGTCGTCGGATCCGGGCATCAGGAGCTTCACCGCCCTGGCTGCGGCCGGTTGGCCGTGGTCGACGAACTCACAGCATACATCGACGTTCGGCGCTCTAATCCCCGTGTTCGGTGTGGTCCCGGCTCGCCGACTCGCGGCGCGATCGCGACCGGACCGTCGCGGCGGTGGCGTGCGCCGGGCGGTGGGCAGCCGTCCGGCGACCACGTCATACAGTTATCATGGGCGTACGCAGCGGATCCGGCCAACGGTCTGTGTCCGGGGTTGCGAGGCGGCGCGATCATTGTGCGAGATGCAGACAGGCGGTGATCGGGGGATGGACACCGGGGAGGACTCGTTGCGCTCCGATCTGATCGATCTGACCGACGTGGACATGGTCGCGCTCGACGCCGTGCCGAGCGAGGTTCTCCTGGCCGCGCTGCACCGGTTGCAGCGCCGCAGCGGCGCTGCCGGCGACCAGTACGCGGGCTGGCAGAGCGCCATCGATGGCGACGACTGACCGCGAGGACGCCCCGGTCGTGCCGGGTGACGTCCCGCAGCAGCGACCCGCCCGCGACCGTGCCGGCCCGCCCGGCCGGGACGAGACGGTCGGCAGCTGCACCATCGTCTCGTTCGTCTCGCCCACCAGCGGCACGGGGCGCAGCAGCGCGGTCGCCAACATCGCCTGGATCCTCGCCTCCCACGGCAAACGGGTCCTCGCCGTGGACTGGTGCACCAAGACACCCCGGGTCTACGACTACCTGCGCTCGTTCCGGGTGGACGCCGTTCCGGCCGCCGGGGTGCTCGGCGCGGAGCTCGCCGCCCTGATCAGCCCGCACCCGGACCCGCCCGTGCATCGGGCGTCGGTGGCCGCACCCACCGCACCGGAACAGGGCGTCCTCTACCAGTACGCGATATCCGGGTCGAGTTTCGGGTTCGCGATGATCGGCATCAGCCTCGACGTCAACACCCTGCCGGAGGTCGACCCGGTTCGGGCCCGGCAACTGCTGCGGCACGGCGGCTACGACTACGTCCTGATCGACACCCCGGTCGACCTCACCCTGCCCGGCATCAGCTACACCGCGATGCTCAGCGACGTCGCGGTGGTCTCGATACCGCCCCGCCGGCAGGCGATGCAGCAGGCGGCGGATCTGGCCGGCCAGTTGCTGCGGGAGGCCACCGGCGGCATCCGGGTGCTCGCGGCGCCGACGCTGCGCGATGTCAGCCAACCGTGGTACGGCGCGGCCCGCGACTCGGCCCGCAAAGCGTTCGCGAACCTGCTCGACGAGTCGATCGCCGGGCTGGCCGGTGCCTCCGCGGTGGAGATCGTGGAGGTGCCCGAGCAGGCGTACGACACCTACGACGATGTGCTGGCCGTGCTGGCCGATACGCCGGGCAGCGAAAACACTCTCCTCGCGGCCTACGAGCAGATGGCCTCCTGGATCAGCGGTGGCGCGGTGGCCCGAGCGGCCGACGTGCCCGAGCGGATCCGTCGCCGGTACCGCCGGGGCGTGCTGCTGGACCGGGCCGAGAGCGCGGACGAGATCCACGTGTTGTACGAGCCCGTCGACCGGCCGTTCGCCGACTGGATCGGTGGGCAGCTACGTCGGGCGAACGCCCAGGTCCAGCCGCACGCCGTGCGCTCAGGGGTGGTGCCGGCGTACGGCCCGGACGCCACGGTGCTGGCCATCCTGTCGCGGGGTGTGGTCCAAGCCCTCGGCACCGGCCTGACCGCCGCGCAGGACACCGATGTCGAGCTGTTCGGCGTACTGACCAGCGGGGACGCCCCCGAACAGCTGGATCCGAGCCGGGTCATCGACCTGCGAGCGGTCGACGGGGCGCGGGCGCAGCCGCTGCTGCTCAGCCGGCTGGGCCTCATCGCACCCGCGCAGCCCACCGGCGACCTGCGGACCGCGCCGCGATACCCGGCCGAGGCCGAGCGTCGGCTGCGGACCAACCTGCCACCCCGCAACGAGTCCTTCGTCGGTCGCGGCGAATACCTCGAACGGCTGCGCGACCAGCTCGCCGACGGCGGTGGCCCGGTAACCCTCACCGGCGGCGCCGGCGTCGGCAAGAGCGAGATCGCCCGCGAGTTCGCCCACCGCTTCGCCTACGACTACGACGTGGTCTGGTGGATTCCGGCGCAGGACCGGGAGACGGTCCAGGCGGCTCTCGGTGAGCTGGCCCAGGAGATCAACGTGGCCGACAGCGTCGGCGCGGCGGAGGCGGCCGTGGCCGCCCTGTCGGCTCCGCGCGGTGCCATCGCCCGCTGGCTGCTGATCTACGACAACGCCGACGACGCGGAGGTGCTGGCCGGACTGCTACCCCGCACCGGGGCCGGGCACGTGCTGTTCACCTCGCGCGACGACGGCTCCTCCAACCTGCCGGCACCGCTGGAGGTAGCGGCGTTCACCGGCGACGAGAGCACCGCGATGCTGCGGTGGACGCTCGGCATCAGCGCCGAGGACGCGCGGGCCATCGCGGCCGCGGTGGAGCACCTACCGCTGGCGCTGCGGTTGGCCACCGCGTGGATCCGCGAGCGCACCCGGGCCCTTGAGCGCGAGGGCGTGCCCAACCTGGAGGCGGTCGGCCGGTGCGTCGCCGAGCTGCTGGACTGGCTGCGGCGGCCGGCCGGCGAGGAGGAACCGGCCGAGCGGATCCCCGGCTCCCGCACCTCGACCGTGGCCCGGGTGCTGGACATCACGCTGGACACCCTGCGGGACGTCGAGTTCGGGCCGCTGGCGATCCGGGTCGCCGAACTCGGTGCGTTCCTCTCGCCGGAGGGCATCGGCTTCCCCCTGCTGCGGTCGGTGCCGATGCTGACCCAACTCGCCACCGCGGCCGGCATCGATCCGGAGGAGCTGCTGCTCGACGCCGGGGAGATCGACCTGGTGCTGACCGTCGGCGCGCGGTTCGCCCTCTTCGACATCGACTGGGGGCGTGGTGCCGCGCTGCGGATGCACCGGGCCATCCAGGTCCTGCTGCGCGAGGCGATGCCCGAGCCGCAGCGCCGCGAGCGCCACCGCCAGGTCCTGCGGGGACTGGCCGGCTACGCGCCGACGGACCCGGAGGCCGACGACCGCCGCTACATACCGGTCTTCGAGGAGTTGCAGCGGCATCTCGTGCCGTCCGGCGCGTTGACGGCCGAGGAGGCGTCGGTGCGGCACTGGGTGGTGAAACAGGTCCGCTACCTGTTCTTCTTCGGCGACAGCGACGCCTGGCAGTCCGCGGTGCGGTTGGCGCAGCAGGTGTGCGACCGGTGGACGGCCACCGGCGACTTCGACCAGCTGACCATGCGGCTGTTCGTCCAGACCGCCAACCTGCACCGGGTGCTGGGTAAGCACCAGGAGGCGCTCCGCCTCGACGAGCGGGTCCTCAGCGAGCAGCGTCGCCGCCACGGACTGCGGCACTTCCGGACCCTCATCGTGGGCCGGGGTCGGGGCGGTGACCTGCGTGGCCTCGGCCGGTTCGAGGAAGCGCGGGTGGAGGACCAGGCCACCCTCCTCGGTTACCAGGAGGTGCTCGGCGACGACCACCCGAACACCCTGATGGCGATCAACAATCTCGCCATCGCCTTCCAGCTGACGGGCGACGCCCGCGAGGCACTGCGGCTGGCCCACCAGCTGCTCGCCCGGTGGATGTCGCTGTTCGGGCCGGAGGAACCGGCGACATGGCGGGCGTCGTGCCTGGTGGGGACGCTGGAGCGGGAAGCCGGCGAGTGCGAGCTGTCGCTGGTCACGCTGCGCGAGACGCTGGAGCGGGTGCACGAGCTGCGGTCCGCCAGTCACCTCGACGAGCTGCGCGTCAACCGGAGCCTCGCGGTCACCGAGCGCCGGCTCGGGCTTGCCATCGCCGCGAAGAAGCGCAGCATCGAGACGTTCCGCGGCTACCGGGACCGGTTCGGCGAGGACCATCCGATCACCCGGGCCAGCCTGCTCAGCATGGCGGTGGACTACTACCGGGCGGGGGACGCCGGGATCGCCGTCGAGCACGCCATCCGCTGCCTGCGGGGCTACGAGCGGCAACTGGAGACCGGGCATCCGTTCACCGCCGTCTGTTCGGTCAACCTGGGGCTGTTCCAGCGTGGCGCCGGCGAGTACGACCAGGCTGTCCGCGACGGCGAACGCGGCCTGCGTACGCTCCGGGCCCGCCTCGGCGACACCCATCCGTGGACGCTGACCGCCACCACGGCCCAGGCCGGCCACCTGGCGGCCCGGGGTGATCTCACCGATGCCGTCCGGATCCAGGAGGACACGTATCACACCTGCCTGCGCTACCTGGGCCGGCGCCATCCCTGCACCGTCGACGCCGAGGCCAACCGCGTGGCGATCCGCGCGCTGCGCGAGGGTGCCAACGGGGCCGACGCCATCGCGTTGACCGACACCGACATCGACGTGCCGAGAAGCTGAGGAGTGGCCAGGTGACGGATCCGCAGCTGATCGACGCGCTGGAGGAGGAGTCGGCCGAGCAGGATGTGCCCGGATTCCGCAAGAAGCGAAACCTGTGCCGGGAGTTGCTGCTCCGCGGTACCGGCATCTTCCACATCGCGCACTACACCGGCGGTGTGCTCGACTTCTCGTTGGACCTCCTGGGTCACGCGTCGGCTCCGGCGGCCGTTGACGACGCCGAGCCCGCGCAGCGCCGCGAGGCGTACCGGCGGGTGGGCGCCCAACTCGTCTACCGGGCGGCCGACCTCAGCCGTCGGGTGTGGGAGCTCCAGTGTGGCGGGCTGGTCCGGCTGGCCGTCCAGACCCGGGCGGATCTCGTCTTCTGCAACACCGTGACCGGTGGCGAACACGTGGTGGGATTCGGGTCGCTTCCGTCGACCAGCACCGACGCGGTGGCCGACCCGTCCCGGTCGAGCGAGATCGACCGGGCGGCCGCCCAACTCGCCAGCGCACTGCGTCAGCTGGTGCGGCTGCCCTCGCAGAATCCGGGCGGCTGGCTGACCGCCGGCGGGGCGCCGGTGTCGGCGCCGACCGCCGACTTGGCGGCTCACGTGGTCGGTCCACCGGAGGCCAGCGGTCTGCTCGCCACGGCGCTGCGGCCCGCCGGGCTGCACTATCTCAGCCACCACCGGGCGGGCGAGCAGACGGCCGCGGCCGACATCCTGCGTCACCCGGACCTGGAGGTCTTCTTCAACCGCGGCGTGACCGTGGCCGGCCGGCGCGCCCGTTACGAACGCCTGGCCGGTGACCTGTCACTACTGTCCCTACAGGTCAGCCGGGACCTGCGCCGCACGGTGGCCGGTCAGGTCGAACGCATGGTGCTCGACCTGGAGATCGGTGCGGTCTTCTACTACCTGCTCGCCCCGGAGGAGTACCTCTTCGGGGTCGCGCTCGACCAGGACTGGGTCACTCAGGCAGATCTCGACATGTCAGCGCTGGGACGGCAGCTGACGGGGTCGGAGACCCGAACCAGCACGTGAGGTGAGGATGACGGTGGTCAGGCGTTCACCACCAGCCGCCGCACCCGATCGCTCAGCCCGTCGAACACCGATCGCGCCTCCGACCAACTGCGGGAGCGCTCCGGCGGCTCGATCGGGCCGCCGTCACCGGGCACGGCCAGGTCACCCAGCACGTCCAGTTGGAACAGCGGCAGGTACTCGGCGATGCCGTCGTAGGTCTCACAGAGCCGGTCCAACCGGCCCAGGTCCCCCGGACGAGGTACGCGGCGGTGGCCCGCGTACCAGCCCTCGACGCCGTCGCGGAACGCCTCGATCAGCCGTCGTAGCACCATCGACGTGCCCAGTGCCCGCTGCACGTCCCGTGAGCGCAACCCCGAGCGCAGCGGCGCGGCGTCCTCGACCGCTCGTCGGATCTCGGTGCCGGGCGGCGCGAACGCGTCGCGCAGGTGGCGGTCGAAGCCGGTGAGCTGGTCGAGGGCCTCGATGGCCTCGACGAAGAGCCGGGCGACCGGCCCCGGCAACGCCGCACCCACCGTCGGCCGTGCCGCCGGTGGATGGTCCCGCCGCCCCGGGCCCCGGAGATCGTGGCGAAGGTCGTCCCGAATCTCGTCCAGCTGGTACGACAGCCGTTCGATGGAGCGTTGGGCGTTGGTCTGCTGGCGCTGGATGCGCTCCACCCGCGTGCGGACCGAGGTCAGCGCGTCCGCGCCGAGCGCCTGTTCAAGCCGGCGTAGGGAGGCCCTGATGCTGCCCGACAGATCCTCGGGAAAGGACTGCGGGTCGTAGACGATCGGCTCCACACTGAACGTCTCGGCGAGGTCGGCGGCGAACTCCGCCGGCAGGTGCCCGACGACGACCAGGATGACCTCGCTGTCCGGCACCGCCGCCCGGATCGCCACCACCCGCCGGTTGAGCGCGTCGACCTCCTCGGACTTGAGCACCGATTCGGACAGCAGCACGCAACAGCCGGCGCCGTGTTCCTCCAGCGGCACCCAGAAGTCGACCGGCAGGTCCCGTAGCGAACCCACCAGATGGTCGCGTTGGTACGACCAGCCGTCCTGGGTGAGCACTCGCCGCACGTCGGCGGCGACATCCTGCCTGCTGGCCAGGTCGAACTGGACCCGTACCGCCTCACGGACCATGAGGTGGGTGACCGGTGTGTCGGCCTGCGCCGCCCGCTGGTAGAGGTGGTAGCACAGCCGGATCAACCGGCGGGGCACCCCGTCGGTCAGGTTGGTGAGGTACTCGGTGGTCTCCACCGTGAACGGTGCCAGCCGCGCGTGACCGAACGTGTGGAGCTGGCTGCGCCGGATGAAGTCCCGCACGTCCTGCGCGTTCAGCGCGGACATTCGCACGACCGGCCCGATCCGCTGCCGCACATCCGGGCTGAGCAGGTGCAACATGTCGGGCAGCCCGGCAATCACCAGGAGGGCGCCGGCCGTCGCGAAGATCTCGATCATCCGAGAGAACCGGGCCATCGTGTCGTCGCCCGGATCGCCGGCCGCCGAGAGGATCTTGTCCAGTTCGTCGAGCACCAGCACGAAGCGTTCGCGGCGGTGCGCGCACAGCAGGGCCAGAGCCCCCATCATCGTCACCGCGTCGGACTCCACATCGGTCCGGGCGGGGACGCCGGCCGCCTCCAGGCCCGGCCCGGGCGGGTAACCCATCAGCCAGTCCCACGACGCCGCCTCGGTGGCGGGATCGAGCAGCATGGCCAGCACCGTGCCGACGGACGGATCGGTGGTGACCTGGGCCAGCTCCGCCCGTAACCGTTCGCGGAGCCGCCCGGCGTCTGGTGGCCCGTCCGGGGTGTCGCCCGGCGCGGCCACGCCAGGTGATGGCTCCGCCCGGTATTCGTCAAGCAGGGCGCGCACCGTGTCGCGGGACAGCCGACCGAGGAACTGGCGACTCAGTGACAGGAACGTGTCGGCGGGCGCGTCGAGGTAGATCGCGGTGACCGTCCCGCCGGTGGCCCCACGGGTGTGGGCCAGCAGCTCCGCGGCCAGATGTGTCTTGCCGGTGCCGTAGTCACCCACCACCGCGACCGTGCCGCCGTCGCCGCTGCGCAGGTAGTGGTCCACGTGGGCGAGCGCGTCGCGAATGGCGGCGGTGGTGACCGTGGTCGACGGCGCCCCGCCCTCGGACACCCTGGCGACCGCCGTCGGGGAGAACGGGTTGACCGGACCGACCGCCGGTGGATCTTCGGTTGCGTCCATCTTTCTGATCCTCCGGTAGCTCTGGTCTGGACACCAGGAACTCCCACGGCACGGGCCGGCACCGCTCCTCCGTGCTTTCGGGCCGTCTTCGAATCGTAGCCGTCAGTAGCCATCGCGGCGGACCTTGCCAGGCGACAGATCTGTCTAACCTGCGATAAAGGGCGGGCCGGTGGGAATCCCGTCCGGCCGCAGGGGATTGACAACGGTCGCCGGGCAGGCGAATGATCACGAAAAATATCTCACCCACTCTTCTCGTCGCGAACAGGCTCAATCCGTACGGCGCCCGATCACGACCGCGTCCCCGGTCCGGCGTGCCGTTCGGCGACCACCACCGCCGCATCGATGGACAGGGAGTACCCCATGGTTGTGCAGGAGCAGCAACCTCCGGTGAGCGTCCCGGACGACCGCCCGCCGAGGTGGACGCCGCCACGGATCGCCGTCTGGGCCGGCATCGCGCTGCTCGGCGGCGTCGCCTGGTCGATCCTGGCACTGGGGCGTGGCGAGACGGTCAACGCCATCTGGTTCGTCTTCGCGGCCCTGTGCTCGTACGCGATCGCGTACCGGTTCTACGCCCGGTTCATCGTCACCCGGGTGCTCCGGGCCGACGACACCCGGGCCACCCCGGCCGAGCGGCTGGAGAACGGGCTCGACTTCCACCGCACCGACCGGCGGGTCACCTACGGTCACCACTTCGCCGCGATCGCCGGGGCGGGGCCGCTGGTCGGCCCGGTACTGGCCGCGCAGATGGGCTACCTCCCGGGGACCATCTGGATCATCGTCGGTGTGGTCGTCGCCGGCGCCGTGCAGGACCTGATGATCCTGTTCTTCTCGTTGCGGCGCAACGGGCGTTCCCTGGGGCAGATGGCCCGGCAGGACATCGGCCCGGTGGGCGGGGTCGCGGCGCTCGTCGCGGTGCTGGCAATCATGATCATGATTCTGGCGGTGCTCGCGCTGGTCGTGGTCAACGCGCTGGCCGAGTCGCCGTGGGGCGTGTTCTCCATCGCCATGACCATCCCCATCGCGTTCTTCATGGGCGTCTACCTGCGCTACCTGCGCCCCGGCCGGATCGTCGAGGTGAGCCTCCTCGGGTGCGGCCTGCTCATCCTGGCCATCGTGTCCGGTGGCTGGATCGCCGCCTCGTCCCTGGCCCCGATCTTCACCCTCGACAAGGTGACGCTGGTCTGGTGCCTGATCGGCTACGGGTTCGCCGCATCCGTGCTGCCCGTCTGGATGCTGCTGGCGCCGCGCGACTACCTGTCGACCTTCATGAAGGTCGGGACCATCGGCCTGCTGGCCATCGGCATCCTGGTGGCGGCGCCGAACACGACCATGCCGGCATTCACCGACTTCGCGTTCAACGGAGAGGGCCCCGTCTTCGCCGGCGCACTGTTCCCGTTCGTCTTCATCATCATCGCCTGCGGTGCGCTCTCCGGCTTCCACGCGCTGATCGCCTCCGGCACCACGCCGAAGATGATCGAGAAGGAGCGTCAGGTCCGCCTCGTGGGCTACGGCGGCATGCTGACCGAGTCGTTCGTCGCCATCATGGCCCTGGTCGCGGCGTGCACGATCGACCAGGGGCTGTACTTCGCGATGAACTCGTCCGCCGGCGCCACCGGCGGCACCGCGGCCGGCGCCGCGGAGTTCGTGAACAACCTCGGTCTGGCCGGCGTCTCGATCACCGCCGAGGACCTGACCGCCGCGGCGGCCGCCGTGGAGGAGGAGTCGCTCGTCTCGCGTACCGGCGGGGCACCCACCCTCGCCATCGGCATCTCCGAGATCCTCAGCACGATCTTCGGCGGGGCCGGTGCCAAGGCGTTCTGGTACCACTTCGCCATCATGTTCGAGGCCCTGTTCATCCTCACCACGGTCGACGCCGGCACCCGCGTCGGGCGGTTCATGTTGCAGGACACCATCGGCAACGTGATTCCGCGGTTCAAGGACACGTCCTGGAAGGTCGGCTCGATCGTCGCCAGCGCCATCATCGTCGCGGCGTGGGGATCGATCCTGCTCATGGGCGTCACCGACCCGCTGGGCGGCATCAACACGCTGTTCCCGCTCTTCGGCATCTCCAACCAGCTCCTGGCCGCGGTCGCGCTGGCCGTGTGCGTCACCATCCTGTGCAAGACCGGACGCGTCCGGTACGCGTGGGTGCCCGGCATCCCGCTGGTGTGGGATGCCGTCGTCACGCTTACCGCGAGCTGGCAGAAGATCTTCAGCGACGATCCGAGGATCGGCTACTGGGCGCAACACATCCAGTACAAGGACGCGATCGCGGCGGGTCAGACCCAGCTCGGGCCGGCCGCGAACCTCGACCAGATGGAGGCGGTGGTGCGCAACACCTTCGTCCAGGGGGCGCTGTCGATCCTCTTCGCCGTGCTCATCCTCGTCATCCTGGCCGACGCCATCCGGGTCTGTGTGTCCCATCTGCGCAGTGGGCGGACCAGCGACACGGAACATCCGCACGAACCGTCCAAGGTCTTCGCGCCGGCCGGACTGTTCGCCACGGCCGAGGAGAAGCGGATCCAGCAGCTGTGGGCGCAGCACCGCCCCGAGTCGCCGGAGGAGCCAGCGGTCCTGGCTGGTCGCGAGTGAGCTGGCCGCGGGCCCGGGGCCGGGCCAGGTCCGCCTGGTCGGCCCTGGCCCGCACCGGCCGGTTCGCCCTGTGGTACGTCAGGGAGGTCGTCGGCGAGAACGACTACGAGCGCTATGTCAGTCATCTGCGGCGCCATCACCCGCAGACCCGACCCGTCCCCCGGGCGGTGTTCGAACGCGACAAGACACAGCGGCTCGAAAGCCGTCCGAACAGCCGCTGCTGCTGACCGGCCCCACCTGGGCAGAAGTAGCCGACCGGCGGGCACGTCGAGAGCCCTCTTGATCGACTTCGTCCCATAGCATGACGCGCATGACGCACCCGGTCCCCGGTGCGGCCCGGCCCGCCGCGTGGTGGCTGCGGGTTGTGTTCGCGGTGATCGGCGTGTTCGCTTCGGTGCTCGGCTACATCGGCCTGGAACGCCTGTCGGAGGTGCGGCCGGATGCCATCGCGGACCGCTACGACATCCTCTACTACGACCTGCAACTCTTCTTCCTCAGCGCCGAGCTCTTCGAGGAACCGGGCCCCTACCCGTGGCAGCTGCAGGTCGCCCGGTTCGTCGCACCGCTGTTCACCCTGCTCGCCGTGGCCGAGGCCGGCCGGCTGCTGCTGGCCGCCGAGATCCGCCGGCTGCGCGCCCGCCGCGCCAGCGGCCACGCGGTCGTCTGCGGCGACTCGCAGTTCGCCCACATGCTCGCCGACCGCCTCTACGCCGACGGTGAACGCGTGGTCGTGGTGCGCTCCGAGCCGTTCGGGCCGCTGGAGTACCGCCGGCGCCGCTATCTCGGCGTCGTCGGCGACGCCACCAGTGTGGAGGTGCTGCGCGGCGCCGGCCTGTCGCGGGCGCACACCGTCTACGCCTGCACCGACGACGCCGACCGTAACCACGCGATCGCCAACACCGCCAACCGGCTGATCCAGGACCGGCGGCACCCACCCCGGGTGTACGTGCAGGTCCACGATCCCGAGATGTGCCTGTCGTTGCAGGCCCGGCGGCTCGGCGCCGCCGGCTCCAGCCGCCTGCGGCTGGACTACTTCCACGTCGACGACATCGCCGCCCGCGCACTGCACCGGCACCACCCGCTGCCGTCCGCCCTCAGCCGGCCGACGAAGGTCCTCATCGCCGGCGAGGGCAGTTTCCGCCGCGCCCTGCTGGTGGAGAGCGCCCGGCACTGGCGCGCACACCGGACCGAGGGCGGCCGGAGCGCCCGGCCGCTACAGGTGGACCTCGTGGCGCCGGACGCCCGCCGCGAACTCACCCTTGCCGTCTCCCGCTACCCGTTCCTGGCCGACGTCTGCCGGTTGTCCGCGTACGACCGGGACATCGACGGGCTGCTCGGGCTGGACCAGTTCGTCGCCGAGGGCTACGACCGCATCTACATCTGCGCACCGGACGAGATCAGCGGCCTGCAGTTCGCGCTGGACACGTCCGCGCTCTGGCGGGGGGCGCAGGGCGCGGTCTTCGTACCGGTCTACCGGCAGGCCGCGCTCGCCGCCGCCTTCCACGGCGACGCCCGCCACGACCTGCTCGACGAGGTGCACGGCAAGCTGCGGCTCTATCCGGTGCTGACCCACGCCTGCGATGCCCGACTGATCGCCGAGGACCTTACCGAGCGACTGGCCCAGCAGATCCACGCCCGGTACCTGCACGCCCAGCATCGGGCCGGGGTGCGCCTCGGCGACGCCCCCGCAATGGTGCCCTGGTCCCGGCTGCCCGAGTCCCTGCGGCGGGCCAACCGCAGCCATGTCCAGGACATCGCGGCCAAGCTGTTGAACCTGGGTTGCGTCGTGGCACCCCGGCACGGCAGCGCCGGCGACGCCTCGGCCGCCGGCCGGGCCATCGACGACCGGGTCGAGCAGCTGGCCCGGCTCGAACACGAACGGTGGTGCCGGGAGCGGCGCGGCGACGGTTGGACGTACGGACAGCTGCGGGACGAGGCCCGGCGACGGCACCCCGCACTGCGGCCCTGGGACGAGCTGCCCCCCGCCGTCCAGGAGCAGAACCGCGAGGAGATCCGGGCCCTGCCCGACGTGCTGTCCGACAGCGGGTTCGAGCTGATCCGGCTGAGTCCCGCGGTGCCCGCTCAGTGGGGAGGGCCGGCCGATGGCGCCTGATCGCGTACCGGTCCGCCTCGGGGTCACCGGCCACATCAACCTGACCCCGGCCACCGAGCGGCTCGTCGCCGACGCGCTCCGCGTCGAGCTGCGCCGGATCAGCGACCGGCCGGTGCACGGCGTCACCTGCCTGGCGGCCGGCACCGACCAGATCTTCGCCCGCGCGGTCCTGGACAGCGGCGGCACGTACGAGGTGATCCTGCCCGCCCGGGACTACCGGGACACGATCGGCCCCGCGGGCCGGGCCGCCTTCGACGAGCTGCTGCGCCGGGCGACCCGCGTCATCCACACCGGCTACCGCACCTCCGGCACCGCCGCCTACGCCGCCGCCAACCGGGAGCTGGTGCTGCGCGTACAGCGGCTGGTGGCGGTCTGGGACGGTGAACCGGGCTGTCACGCCGCGTCGACCGACCGGACCGTCCGGTGGGCGCGCCAGCGGGGCATCCCGACCACGGTCCTCTGGCCCCCCGACGCCCGCCGCGCGGCGCCGCACCAGGTCTGACGGCGCCGGGCCCGCGACGGCGGCGCGCTGCGCTGTGATCGGCGGCGCGCGGTCAGCTACGGCACCGGCACGGTGGAGAGCGAGAGCCAGAAGACGCCGTGACCGGCCACGCCGAGGTCGTACTCGCCGGAGGAGCGCACCGGCGGGAACTCGGCACCGCCCATCAGCTCCCGTGGCCGGCGCCCGGCGTACGAGGCCAGGGTCAGCGTCGTCGTCTGCGGGTACTGCGAGAAGTTGAACAGGCAGAGCACCTCGTCGTCGGGTTCACCGCGCAGGAACGCGAGCACGGCCGGGTTGGTCGACCGGACAATCCGGCAGCCGGGGCGGGAGAAGGCCGGCCAGGCGTGCCGCGTCTCGATGAGCTTCTCGACCACGTGCAGCAGCGAGGAGCGGGAGCGGAGCTGGTTCTCCACGTTGACCGCCATGTAGCCGTAGATCGAGGCGTGGATCGGCGGCGCCGGCAGGTTCTCGGGCTGCGCGACGGAGAATCCCCCGTTGCGGTCCGGCGCCCACTGCATCGGCGTGTTGAAGGCCAGGTGACCCGGGAGTGCGAGGTTCTCGCCCATGCCGATCTCGTCGCCGTAGTACAGCACCGGGACGCCCGGCATCGACAGCAACAACGCGAACGCGAGTTCCAGCTGCCCCCGGTCGTCGTTGAGCAGGGTCGCCGTCCGCCGGCGGATGCCGGTCGCGCCCCGCATCCGGGCCAGCGGCGCGTACGCGTGCAGCAGGTCGTCGCGTTCCCGCTCGTGCAGCAGACCCAGCGGCATCTCGTCGCCGTTGCGGAGGAACACCGCCCAGTGCCGGTCGGCCGGCTGGTCGCCCATCTGGGCCAGCACCCGGGACACCGGCCGGTGCGTCTCGCGCCGCATCGCCAGCAGCAGGCTCGGCATGAGCGAGGCGTACATCACCAGGTGGCACTCGGGGTGTTCGTCGGTGCCGAAGTAGGAGCCGGCACCGGTCGGCCAGTCCTCGCTCCACGCGATGAGGATCCGGTTGGCGTACGTCGAGTCCAGCCAGGACCGCAGCTCGCGTAGGTAGCCGTGCGTCTCGTCGAGCCCCTTGCTCGACGTGCCGATGCGCTCGAACAGGTAGGGGACGGTGAGCAGGCGCAGGCCGTCGACCCCCTGCCGGAGCCAGAAGTCCATCACGTCGCGCATCGCGGCCCGCACCTCGGGCGCGTCGTAGTTCAGGTCCGGCTCGTGCCGGCCGTAGCGGTGCCAGTAGTACTGTCGCCGGCGGCCGTCGTAGGTCCACCCCGCGCCGTGGCTGCCGAGCGGGTCGTCGGCCTCGGCGTATCCCTCGTCCGAGTCGCTCCACACGTAGAAGTCGCCGTACGGGCCGTCCGGGTCGCTGCGGGACGCCTGGAACCACGGGTGCTGGTCGCTGGTGTGGTTCAGCACCAGGTCCAGCACCACCCGTAGCCCCTGCCGGTGGGCGAGGCTGAGCAGCTCCAGCAGGTGCGACGGCGCGCCGAGACCCTCGTCGATCGCCTCGAAGTCGGACGCCGCGCGGCCGTCACCCGGCGACGGAGCGGCCATGATCGGATTGAGCAGGAGGCAGTCGACCCCGAGTCGGCGCAGGTAGTCCAGCTTCTCGGTGACGCCCCGCAGGTCACCGTGACCGTCGCCGTCGGAGTCGTAGAAGAACCGGACGTTGACCTCGTAGAACGTGCTGCCGGCCGCCCAGCCCGGCTCGTCCGGCGGCTCCGGCCCGGGTTCCTCCGCCACCTCGGCGCGGGTGACCCGGAGCCGGCCCGACAGGGCCTGGCGGGCCCGTTCGGCCACCCGCTCCGCCGGATCCCGTTCCAGGTTCTCCAGCGTCTCGAAGGCGGCCACCAACTGCTCACGGCTGCGCTGGTTGCCGTACGCCCAGTTGCTCAGCTCGTCCACGGCCAGCACCCGCGCCGAGGCGAGCGGGCTGCGGGTGAGCGCGAGCAGGTCCTCCGGGACCAGCTCGGGCCGGCGCGGCGCGTTGCTGAGGATCAGATCACCGACGCCGGCGGCCCGCATCTGTGGTGTCTGCCGGCGTTCCCGGTCGACCATCCGGACGGCGGCGTACTCGAACGCCTCCCGGACGCTGATGATCCCGTTGCCGTCGCGGTCGGCGCCGCCGGTGCGCAGCCCCTCCAGGAAGGGACCGGAGAACGCCGACGGCAGCGCGTGCTGCTTGTGGCCGTCGCCCTCGTGCGCCAGCTCGGTCGCCCCGGCGGAGACCACGACGATGCGGCTGCGATCCCCGCGCTGCTTGAGGTCGCCGAAGGCGCCCGCATGGCAGCAGTCGAGGATCAGTACCAGCTCACCGGCCCGGCACTCGTCGATCCAGTGCCGCAGCTCGTCCGTCGGTACCGAGGTCGGCGGCAGGCGGTCCGGGTCGGTGTCGGTCGCGGTGAGGTAGAGCCGGTGGCCGTGGTGCAGTCGACCGTGGCCGGAGTAGTACACGAGCAGGAAGTCGTGGGGGTCGGCGCCGGTCAGGAAGTCGTAGAGGGCGAGCTGCACGGCGTGCGAGTCGGCGTCGAGGGTCTCCCGCACGTCGTCGAAGGCGCCGAGGGTCGGATCCCGCAGCAGCCGGGCCCAGTCCTTGAGGTCGCTGGCGGGGGAGTCGAGGGCGGGTAACGCCTCGCTGGCGTAGCTGCCCACACCGAGCAGGAGCGCGCGCTTCACCCCGGGTGTCCACCGGGCCCGGACGCCCCCGCGTCAGTCACCGTCGACCTTCTCCGGCACGGCCACGGTGCCCTGCCGGGGCACCGACACCGACTTGATCACCTCGGCCAGGGTCTTCTCCGACACGTCCCGCACGTCGATCTCGGTGCCGTCCGGGAGGGTCATCCGCAGCCGCTTGCCCCGGTTGCGCTCCTGGTAGCGCTTGATCACCTCGGCCAGGTGGCGGATGTCCGCCGCCGCCCGCTTGGCCGTCGGCACGGTGAAGACGGCGAGGGCGAGGAGGCCGAAGAGGTAGCTGGCCGTGTCCCGCGTGCCCGGCGCGGCCTCGGTGGCCAGTTCCGTCGCCTCGACGCCGGAAAGCTCGTTCAGGTGGTCCTTGAGATGGCGTGCCTGCTCGGCCAGTTCCTCGTCGGTGATCGGCCCGTCGGAAACCACCTGCAGGATCAATCCATCAGCCATGATCCCATCGTGGTCGGTGTCACTACAGCGTGCAAGGGCCTGGACGGCTGGATGTAGGCGCGATCCACGGCGGTGAACCGCGCGACGGGTGGCGACCGCTCAGACGCCCCGGGCGAACAGCGCCAGGCGCACCCGGTTGGGGCTGCCCGTCTTCGTCATCAGGCTGGTGATGTGGGTCTTCACCGTGGTGACGCCGATGTGCAGCCGCTCGGCGATCTCGCCGTTGGAGAGCCCCTCGGCGACCAGGTTCAGCACCTGCTGCTCGCGGGCGGTCAGCCCGTCGACCGGCGGGGGTGTCTCGGTGCGGGCGTGCACCGCGCGGTGCACCAGGCGACCCAGCACCTCCTGGCTGAACGGGCTGTCGCCGGCCGCGGCCCGCCGCACGCCGTCCAGCAGATCGGCCGGCGGTGCGTCCTTGAGCAGGAAACCACAGGCGCCGGCGGTCAACGCCGGATAGAGATGGTCGTCGTCGCCGAACGTGGTCAGCACCAGGACCCGGATGCCGGGCCGGTCGGCGAGGATCCGGCTGGTCGCGGAGATCCCGTCGACGCCCGGCATGCGCAGGTCCATCACGACGACGTCGGGGACGAGCCGGGCGGCGAGGGAGATCGCGTCGCGACCGTTGTCGGCCTCGCCGACGACCTCGATGTCGGGCTGTGCCTCGCAGAGCATGCGCAGGCCCGCGCGGATGAGATGCTGGTCGTCGACCAGCAGGACACGGATCATGCCGGCTCCGCCGCGCGCGGCCCGACGGCGGCCTCGTCGTCCGGCGATGGCGGGGACGGTGTGCCGCGGGGCGACGGGGGCGACCCGGAGGTCGGGGCGGGCAGCACGGTGGCGACCCGCCAACCCGCGCCGGTCGGCCCGGCCGTCAACTGCCCACCGAGCACCTCGACCCGTTCGCGCATTCCGGTGAGGCCATGGCCGCCACCGGCCGGCACCGTGACCGGCACCCAGCCGTGCCCGTCGTCGACCACCTCCCAGCGGACGGCCCCGTCGACCACGCCGACCGACAGGCGCGCCACGGCGGACGTCCCCGCGTGCTTGGCCACGTTGGTCAGCGACTCCTGGGTGAGGCGCAACACCGCCAGGCCCCGCACCGCGTCGAGCGAACCGACCGCCGGGTCGATGTCGGCCTCCACGGTGACACCGGCCTGGCGGGCCCGGTCGATCGCCGCGCCGAGGGCGGCCGGCAGGGCGGCCGGCTCGATGGCGGTCAGCGCCGCGTCGCCGCGTACGCCGTCGGGGTCGCGCAACACCGCCACCAGCCGGCGCAGGTCGGCCAGCGCCGCGGCGCCGGTGCCGTGCACGTCGTCGAAGACCGCCCCCACCCGGGGATCCAGGTCGGTCAGTACGTGCCGGGCCACGCCGACCCGCAGCACCATCGACGCCACGTGATGCGCGACCACGTCGTGCAGCTCCCGGGCGATGGCGCTGCGTTCGTCGGCGCGGGCGGCGCGGCTCTCCGACTCGCGCCGGCGCTGCTCCTCCGCCACCCGCTGCCGCGCCTGCTGACCGAGTTCCCGGGTGGTCCGGATGACCAGCCCGAGCAGCAGCGGAATGCCGACCTCCAGCAGCAACCCGAACACACCGGAGAGGAAGAGCGGCAGCGGGTCGCCGATCGAGTCGGTGAGGTCGACCGCGGCCAGCAGCCCGGCGGCGAGCCAGATGGTCCGGCTCCGGCGGGCCCGCATGGTCAGCTCGAACAGCGCCCAACTGGCCCCCACCTGGTTGACCAGGAAGTCGTCGACGAGGCAGATCGCGACCGCCAGCAGCGCGGCCTGCGCCACCAGGTTGACCAGCGGCCGGCGGTGGAACCCGAGGCCGACGGCGAACGCGAGCGCCGCGAGGATCGCCTGCGCGGTCGTCGGCGCGCCCACGGCACCGAAGGCCAGATATCCCAGGCCGGACAGGACGAGCAACACCATCCGCGCGAGGGACTCGCGCGCGTCGAACAGTCGCCTCAGCCGGCCCACGACGGTCAGCCTAGGCGGTGCGGGTCGGGGTCACGAGTGGCCGGCGACGGCGCCCATCGGGGACGGACGGCCAGGTAGGCGGCCAGGCCGAGCGGCCCCAGCAGGATCGTCAGCACCAGCACCGGCGCCATCACCAGTGCCGGGATCTCCCGTTCCCGGCTGTCCAGCCACGCCCACCGGCCGACGAACAGGTCGAACGCGATCATGTGGGCCCAGGCCGCCGCCGCGCCGTCGGCGCCGCTCAGCAGCTCCCGCACGCCGTCGAGGGTCGGGGAGGCCACGACCGGCAGCAGCTCCCCGAGCGCCGGGAGCACCAGGATCGCGTAGATCGCGACGACCGGCGCCACGATCAGCGGCGACCGGATGATCCGTGCCGTCACCGCCCAGTTGGGCAGCAGGATCATCAGCGCCCAGAAGGGCGCGGCCACCGCGAACGTCAGCGTGAACAACGTACCGCTCACTGGTGCACCTCCTCGCGTCCGTCGCCCGCAGTCGCCACCGTCATCGCCATGGCCGGTGCCGGCGGTGTGGCCGTGGCCGGCGCGGTCACGGTGACCGGTGCCGTCGTCGTGGCCGCTGGGGCCCGGCGGCCCGCCAGCACCCCCGCGACGGCGGCTGCGGTGGCCGCCACCAGCGCCGCCGCGACGGCCAGGGTGAGCGCGTCCGGCCGCAGCAGCGGCTGCCCGCGCAGGGCCTGCCAGGTGAACAGGATCGTCGACGCGCCGTACGCGAGGCCCGCGACGAGCAGCAGCCGCGCCCGGGTGCGCTCGTCCAGCCGGCCCCCGGAGAACCGACCCAGCAGGAGCGCCAGGATGGGCAGCGCCTGCAACCCGTGCAGCCCGACGAAGTGCCCGATCCGCAGGTCCCCGCCGATGGTGCTCCAGCCGACCAGCGGCAGCCCCGGCCCGCCGTCCGGTACGCCGACGCTGTGTGCGCCGGCGATGCCCTCGACGGCGGGCGCCTGGCCGGGCATGGTCATCGGTATCGCCACCAGCATGCCGAGCAGCGCCAGGCCGAGCCCCAGGCGCACCGCGTACCGGGCGGCCCGGTCCGCGATCGGCTGGCGCAGCACCGCGACGCCGATGACGACGTGCGCGGCGAACAGCACCATGATTGCCGTACCCATCAGCAGCCACAGTACGGCGTTCAGCTCGCTGGTCTCGTTGTAGTGACTGGTGGTGCCGCGCAGCACCTGCCCGACGATGACGGCCATCTCCACCACCCCCATGGCGACCACGACGGTGGCCGCCCACTCCGCGATCCGGCTGCGGCGGCGCAGCAGCGAGAGCATCCAGGCCAGGGTGATGCCGTACAGCACGAAGGACACCGAGAACTTGAACGGCTTGAGCCAGATCGGCACACCGGTCAGGACCCGCTGATCGGCGACGATGCCGACCGCGCAGACGACGGCGAGCACCGCCATCGCCGAGACGAAGACCATCAGCGGGCGGTGCCAACGCGCCCGCCCGGAAAGGTTGGTAGTCATGCTTCCGATGCTGGTGCGGGCAGGCGCGGACGTCGCCCGACCGCGGGCCACGGTTGCGGCCGGTTGTCGGGCCGTCCGCGGCCGGTGGTCGGGTCGTCCCCTCCTACCCCGGTAGGAGAGGTCCAACGCCCCTGCCGGCGACATATGCGGTGGTGGCAGGCTGGAAGTGGGTAAGTGACGGGGGTAAGGAGGAGGCGATGACCACCAACACCCTGAAGAAGAGACAGTGGACGGTCGAAGATGTGATGACGCGCGACGTCGTGTCGGTGGCGGCCGACACGTCGTACCGCGAGGTTGTCGACGCGTTGGTGAACAGCGGCGTGAGCGCGGCGCCGGTGGTCGACGCGGAGGGCCGGGTCCTCGGCGTCGTATCCGAGGCGGACCTGTTGCACAAGGTCGAGGCCGCGGGGGAGGAGCGGGAGCGCCGGCTCGTGAGCGGCCTGCGCCGCCTGGCGGCGAAGGCGCGGGCCACCGTCGCCGCCGACCTGATGACCGCGCCGGCGATCGTGGTCGAACCCACCGCGTCCGTCGTCGCGGCGGCCCGGCGGCTGGAGGCGGAGCAGATCAAGCGGATGCCGGTCGTGGACGCCGAACGGCGGCTCGTCGGTGTGGTGTCCCGCCGGGACCTGCTGCGGATCCACACGCGGGCGGATGCGGAGATCCGCGCCGACATCGTCGAGAACGTGCTGCGCGGCCTGTGGGTCGACCCGAGCGCCGTCGAGGTCGGTGTGGTGGACGGCGTCGTGACGCTGTCCGGCACCGTCGAGAGTCGTAGTCTCGCCGGCATCGTCGCCGACCACGCGGCAAAGCTCGCGGGCGTCGTCGACGTGGTCGACCGGTTGACCTGGGAGCGGGACGACACGGAGCTGATCGGCTCGCGCGGCTTCGCGTTCGGCACCGCCGAGCGCCTCATGCGACCCTCGCGCGACTAGATTCGGGCCGGTGCCAGTAGTTCGGGCGGTGGCAGCTGAGCGGTTCCCGGCCCGGCGGGCGGCGGGCCGGGGCCCCGGCTGGTGCCGGGGCGACTGCCACGTGCACACGGTGCTCTCCCACGGCGCGGACCTGGCCCCGGGGCAGCTCGCCGTCGCCGCCCGCGCCCTCGGGCTGGACTTCGTGGCCACCACCGAGCACAACACCTCGGCCGGGCACGGCGCATGGGGCCCGTACGCGGGCGATGACCTGCTGGTGATCCTGGGACAGGAGGTCACCACCCGCACCGGGCACTGGCTCGCCCTCGGCCTCGATCCCGGGCACCAGGTCGACTGGGCGTACGGCGTCCGGGACGACGTCATCGACCGGCACCTGGCACAGGTACGCCGGCCGGGTGGACTCTGTGTGGCCGCACACCCGTACGCGCCGTACCCGTCCGGGGTCCTGGGGTATCCGTACCGCTGGTTCGACGCGATCGAGGTGTGGAACGGGCAGTGGAGTTCGGACCTGCCCTGGAACGCCGACAACGAGGCGGCGTTGGCCGAGTGGGGCCGCAACCTCGCCTACGACGTCCACGAGGGACGGTGGTGGCCGGCGGTCGGCAACAGCGACGCCCACCTCGCCGGCCAGCTCGGCACGCCGCACACGGTGGTCTTCGCCGAGGAGCTGAGCACCGACGCGGTGCTCGCGGGCCTGCGCGCCGGCCGGAGCTGGATCGCCGGATCGGCCGCCGTCGGGCTGGAACTCACCGGGTCGGCCGCCGACCGCGTCGCGGGCATCGGCGAACGCCTGGACTCCGGCGGCGAACCGGTCACCGTACGCGTGCAGGTGTCCGGGGTGCCCTCCGGCGCCGTCAGCCTGCACACCGAGCACGGCGTCGTGCACCGGGAACGGCTCCCGGCCGGCGGGGCGGGCTCGGTCGAGTGGCGCACCACCGCGCGGGACAGCGGCTTCGTCCGGGTCGAGGTACGCCACCCCGACCGCCAGATGGCCGCCCTCACCAACCCCGTCATCCTGGCCTGACCCGCTCACCCGCCGCCGGCCCCCCGACGGCAGGATCCGACGGCCGGTATCTACAGTCGGGCCGTGAGCACCGACAGGGGCGTGCGAGCGGTCTACCCCGGCAGCTTCGATCCCTTCACCCCGGGGCATGTGGATGTGGTGAGCCGGGCACGCGACCTCTTCGACGAAGTGGTCGTGCTCGTCGCGGTCAACAGCAGCAAGCATCCGGGCACCGACGAGCAGGAGCGGGCGGCCGCTGTGCGGGCCGTGCTGCCGGTCGAGTGGACCACCGTCACCGTTGCCGCCTGGCGCGGGCTGACCGCCACCTACTGCCGTCGCCACGGGGCAGGCGTGATCGTTCGCGGCGTGCGTAACACCACCGACCTGCAGACCGAGTACCGGCTCGCCGCGATGAACCAGTCGCTGGGCGTGCCCACGGTGTTTCTTCCTGCGCAGCCCGAGCTGGCCGCGGTGTCTTCGACGGTGGTGCGCACGCTGGGGACGTCACCGTTGTCCACGCGGCCGTAGCCGGCCCCGGCCGCGTCGGGCGTCAGCGCACCCAGGCGGTCAGCGCACCGAGGCGTACGCCAGGGGTGCGCTGACCCCGCCCCACGTGCCGGTCAACGTGCCGCCCAACGCGGCGGCGCCCGAGGCGGGCACGATGCCGGGGCGGCGGATCACGCCCAGCTCGACGGTGTCGGTGACGATGACCGTCGGGTCGCCGTCGACGACCCGGCGTACCGCCCCGACGTCGGGCAGCCCGGCGCCACCGGGGGCATCGTTGGCGATCTCCATGCTCGGCAGGCGCACCTCGCGCCGGCCGTCGACCTCGAAGTATTCCTCCGCCTGCCCGGCGCCGGCGAGGACCGCACCGGCCAGCGCGGCAGCGTACACCGGGTCGACGGGCGCGTCGTAGACCCAGCGTGTGCCCAGCACCGAGTGCTCCACGGTGCCCACCAGCCAGCCGTCGGTGCTGCCCAGCGGCGCATCACGGTAGGTCAGCGGCACCTGGTGCACCGGCCCGTCGCCGGCGCGGACCAGCAGCGTCTCGATCCCGACCTCGCCGGCCGGGTCGTCGAACCGGTACGCGGCCACGCGCACCACCTCGGCGCCGGAATCCCCCTCGTACCAGTCGCGGGTCGGCAGCCAGGTCGCCAGCAGTTCGAGTTTGGTGGGGTGCAGCTCGGCCCGATGCAGTAATGCCATGCGCCGCATCGTACGCACCGCCCCCGACGTGCGTGGCCGCTGCCGACGACGACGGCAGCGTCCGGCGCGCGGGCTCGGGGGCCGATCGCGCGGGGGAGCCTGCGCGGGCTCAGGCGCCGATGGCGCGCAGGTTGTGCTGGTCGACGGCGCGCGCCGCCAGTACGGCACCGCCGGCGAGGTAGGCGAGCCAGGTCAGCGGCATGGTCACCAGGCCGACGGCGAGGAAGATCAGCGCGAAGTTGATCCAGAACAGCACCCAGAACGAGACCATGAGGACGATGCCGGTGACGACGCGGCCGGCGTAGATGCTGCCCACGCCGAAGATGCCGAAGATGCCGAGGATCAGCTCCAGGGCGATCGCGGCGCCGGTCGACTTGGGCGCGGCGACGACGACCGCCGGCGGCCAGTGCACCGGCGGCGCCGCGGCGTACGGTGCGGGCAGCTGCGGGGTGCCCGGCAGGCCCTGCCGCTGGTGGTACGGGTCCTGGTAGCTCACCCTGCCAGTGTCGCCGCGGCACGGCGTCGCGTCACCCCCCCGCTCGGCGCGTTCTGCACCGCCGACCGGCGCCGCCGCGAACCACGCCCAACCGGCCGGTGGGGGTGTGTGGGGGCCGGGGGTGGGTACGCGTGGGCTTTCCGACGGGGGGAGCCGGGGATGGGCGACGGGGCACCGGACTACTTCCAGCCCGAGGGCGGAGTGGTCCTGACCCACCTGCTGATCGTGCGCGACGTGGACCGCTCGCGGGAGTTCTACCGGCGGGTGCTGGGCGCGACGGTGGTACGCGAACGTCAGCCGGCGATCCTGCGCTTCCACAACAGCTACATCGTGATCAACGACGAGGGTGGTCCCACCGACGACAAGCCGACCGTACGGGCGCAGGCGCCGGCGGATTCGGACACGCTCAGCGGTGCGATCAACATCCGGGTCACCGACGTGCACGCGGTCTACGAGCGGTGGCGCGCCCGCGGTGGGGAGTTCCTGACCGCGCCGAAGGACCACGGTGTGGAGATCCGCTGCTACCTGCGGGATCCGGACGGCTACCTGATCGAGGTCGGTCAGGCGACCGGCATTCTCGCCGAGCAGGGCCGCGTCGCCGGGCCGGGCGACGCGGGCCGCACCGCCGCCTGAGCGCCCACCGAGCATCCGAGCATCGAGGAGGGGACCATGACCCAGCAGAAGCAGGAATCGGACAGCCAGCCCCGGCTGCACCAGCACGGCCGTGAGATCCAGGCGTTCGGCAGCGTCCGGCAGTTGCCCGTCGCCCTGTCCTACAACAGCCGGATGTACGCCTGCGAGCGGTTGAACCTGATCCTCGCCGACACCCGCATCCTGCACTCGCTGTACAAGAAGCACCACTGGCTCATGCGGGGGCCGACCTTCTACCAGCTTCACCTGCTGCTCGACAAGCACGCCGACGAGCAGCTCGAACTCGTCGACATGGTGGCCGAGCGGATCCAGACCCTGGGCGGGATCGCCGTGGGGGATCCGCGCCACGTGGCCGAGCTGACCCGGATCCCGCGCCCACCCAACGGTGCCGAGGAGGTGCCGGCGATGCTGTCGCGCCTGCTGGAGGCGCACGAGACGATCCTCACCGATGCGCACGACGCGGCGGCGCGGGTGGCCGAGGCCGGCGACGACGGCAGCAACGACCTGCTGGTGTCCAACGTCATCCGGACCAACGAGCTACAGACCTGGTTCATCGCCGAACACCTCGTGGACACGCCGATCGTGTCGGTGTGACGGCCCGCAGCTGGGACGAGCGGCGGGAGGAACTCAGGCGGGGTGGGGCTCGGTGCTGCGTTCCCGCTCCCACATCGAGGCCATCTCGTCGAACGCGTGTTCCATGATCTGCTTCATGGCCCGCCGCGCGCTCTCTCCGTCGCGTCGCTGGATCGACTGCGCGACATCGGCGTGCAGTTGGAGCGCCTGCTCGTGCGGGTGGTGCGGCATGAGGTGGTAGTGGTGCCGGCCGGTCAGCACCTCGGCCACCAGCTGCTGCAGCTTGATGAACATCTCGTTGCCCGAGGCGCGTAGCACCCGCTGGTGGAACTCGATGTCCAGGCCGAGGAAGCGCTCCTCGTCGCCGGCCTTGCCGGCGGCCCACATCTTGGCGGCCAGGCCGACCAGATCGCTCGCCTCGTCGTGGTCGACGCGGTGCGCGGCGAGCCAGGCGGCGTGCGGCTCCACCGCGGTACGCAACTCGGTGATCGAGCGGAGCTGGGCGATGCGCCCCGCCGAGGCGAGCCGCCAGCGGATCACCTGCGGGTCGAAGACGTTCCAGTCGCCGGCCGGGCGGATCATGACGCCGACGCGCCGACGGGTCTCGATGAACCCCATCGACGCGAGCACCCGGAGCACCTCGCGGACCACCGAGCGGGACACCGCGTAACGCTCGACCAGCTCGTCGATGTTGAGCACCGCCCCGGGGGCCAGGTCGCCGCCGCAGATGGCGGTGCCGAGGTGGTCGAGGACGCGCCCGTGCAGCCCGGCCTCGACAGGGGCGGTCTGGGCCGGCGCGGCCCCCGGCGAGGTCAGATCCACGCCTTGGATCATATCAGTTAGGTCTACCCCTTGTATAAGTCTGCTTTTTCGGCCTAGCATCCCGATGTTAAGCGGATGTAAAAGGCCGAGGTCGATGCCCTTCCCCCGGGGCGGTGACCAGGACAGAAGGAGAGACGGACGTGGGACGTCGATCGACAATTGGGACATCACTGGCGGTAGTTGCCGCCATGGCCCTGTCCGCCTGTGGCGGCGGTGCCGACAGCGGCGCCTCGGATACCGTGCAGGTGACGCTGGTCAACCACGTCTGGACCGAGAACATCCGGAAGGCGCTGCCGGAGTTCGAGCGGGAGACCGGCCTCAAGGTCGAGGTCACCCAGCTCGGTGAGGACCAGCTCTCGGACCAGTACAACGTCAAGCTCAACGCGGGCGCCAGCGACATCGACGTGATGATGTACCGCCCGCTGCAGGAAGGCCGGCTGTTCGCGAAGAACAAGTACCTCGCGGACCTGACCGACCGCGCCAAGGAGAGCGCCGACTTCGGCCTGGACGACTTCCAGGCCGCGCCGCTGGGCGCCACCACGTACGAGGACAAGGTGGTCGGCATCCCGATCATCACCGAGCAGCAGGTCCTCTACTACCGCAAGGACCTCCTGGAGAAGTCGGGCTTCACCGCCCCGCCGCAGACGCTCGACGAGCTGAAAACCCAGGCGGCGAAGATCGAGGCGGACAACCAGGGCGTGGCGGGCTTCGTCGCCCGCACCGGCAAGGCCGCCGCCGTCACCCAGTTCTCCAGCTTCCTCTACAGCTTCGGCGGTGACTTCGTCGACGCCGAAGGCAAGGCCGCCGTCAACAGCGACGCCGCCAAGCAGGCGTACGCCTACTACGGCGGGCTGCTGCGCGAGCACGGCCCGGCCAACGTCAGCACCGACATGAGCTGGTCCGAGGCGATGGCGATCTTCACCCAGGGCCAGGCCGCCTTCTACCCGGAGGCCAACTCGCTCTACAAGAACGCCACCGACCCGAGCAAGTCGAAGGTCTCCGAGACCGTCGGGTTCGCGCCGTTCCCGGCCGGTCCGGCCGGCTCGAAGCCGTACAACATCCCCTCGTGGGGTTTGGCCATCAACGAGGGCTCGGAGAACCAGACCAACGCCTGGAAGTTCATCGAGTGGGCCGCCGGCAAGCAGCAGACGCTGGAGCAGCAGAAGGCCGGTGTGCCGGGTGCGCGTACCTCCGTCTGGGAGAACCCGGAGGGCATCTCGACCTACCCGCAGGACATGGCCGACGCGATCACGGTGAGCCTCGCCAACGGCGTGGGCCACGACCGGCCGCTGGTCGAGCGGGTGGCGCAGGCCCGGGAGATCGTCGGGCAGCCGATCGTCGACGCCATCACCGGCAGGGACGCGGCGGCGGCAGCCGACACCGCCAACCAGGGGTTCCAGAAGTTCCTGGACGACGAGGCCCGCTAGGCCCGAGCGCGGGGGTGGTGGCGCCGACGGCGCCACCACCCCCGCCCGGCCTTCCCATCACGGAGATCTGATGCCAGCAGTCACCGCCCCCAGCAGGGCGCCCAGCGGCGCCTCCGTCATGCCCGACACGCCCGGTTGGGCGCGTTGGGCCAACGACCATCGCAAGTGGCTCTTCGCGACCCCGGCCATGGCCTTCGTCGCCGCGCTGATCATCTTTCCGCTCGCCTGGACGGTCTACCTCAGCCTCACCGACGCCTCGGGGTCCGTCCGCGCCGAGTCGGAGTTCATCGGCTTCCGGAACTACGTCGACGTCCTCACCGACACCGGCCGGTTCTGGCCCGCGGTGGCGCGTACCGCGGCGTTCACCGGCGTCGCGTTGTTCTTCGAGGTCGTCCTGGGTATGGCGATCGCCCTGCTGCTGTGGCGCCCGTTCCGGGGCGAGAGGTGGGTGCGGGTCGCCATCCTCCTGCCGCTGGTCGCCACCCCGGTCGCCGTCGGCATGATGTGGCGGCTCATCTTCGACCCCAACATCGGCCTGGCCAACCAGGCGCTCGGGTGGATCGGCATCGGCCCGCAGCCGTGGCTCGCCGGTCAGCACACCGCGCTGCCCACCACGATCTTCATCGACATCTGGCAGTGGATGCCGATGGTGGTGCTGATCCTGCTCGCCGGGTTGACCTCGCTCTCCGACGAGCCGCAGGAGGCGGCGATGATCGACGGCGCGAGCGCCTGGCAGCGCTTCCGGCACGTCACCCTGCCGCTGCTGATGCCCACCGTGATCGTCGCGATCCTGCTGCGCGGCATCGACGCGCTGAAGACCTTCGACATCCTGTACGCGACCAAGGGCCGCGGCGGCGGCTCGTTCCACGAGGTGGAGACCCTCAACGTGTACGCGTACGGCCTGAGCTTCGACTACAACGAGTACGGCCTCTCCTCGACGGTGCTGATCCTGTTCTTCCTCATCATCATCGGCTCGATGTGGCTGCTCACCTCCCGCAGGAAGGGGGCCGGGCGATGAAGCCACGCACCGGGTTCCGGGTATTCCGCGCCGTCGCGCTGGTCGTCGTGGTGCTCTCGCTGGTGGCGCCGCTGATCTGGATGATCGCCGCGTCCTTCAAGACCAACGTGGACATCTACGACTCCAGCAAGGCGCTGGTCTTCACGCCGACGCTGGACAACTACGGCACGGTGCTGCAGCAGGCCAACTACGTCCAGTTCATCGTCAACAGCCTCTGGGTGGCCTTCGCGGCGACGGCGCTGTCGTTGCTGCTCGGCGTGCCGGCGGCGTACTCGATGAGCCGGTTCAACATGCGCAAGTCGGCGCTGGTGGTGCTCATGGCCCGGGTCATCCCCGGTGTCTCGCTGCTGGTGCCCTGGTACTACGTCTTCTCGAACCTGCGCCTGGTCGGCGGCTTCAGCGTGCTGATCCTCAGCCACATGTTCGTGTCGCTGCCCCTGATCGTCTACATCATGATGGGCTTCTTCGACGGCCTGCCGGAGGAGTTGGAGGAGGCGGCGCTCGTCGACGGCCTTACCCACATCGGCGCGTTCCGCCGGATCACCCTGCCGCTGTCCGTGCCGGGCATCGCCACTGCGGGCATCCTGTCCTTCATCTTCTCCTGGAACAACTTCATGTTCGCCCTGGTGCTCTCCGGCCGGAGCACGAAGACGCTGCCCGTGGCGATCTTCGACTTCGTCGGCTACGCCAGCATCGACTGGGGCGGCCTGATGGCGGCGACCACCGTGGTCACCCTGCCGATCATGGTGATCGCGCTGTTCGTGCAGAAGTACATCGTCTCCGGGCTCACCGCCGGCGCGACGAAGGGCTGAGGCGACATGACCACCATTGCCCGCGTCGAGACCTTCCTCGTCGCACCCCGCTGGCTGTTCGTCCGGGTGGAGACCACCGACGGCATCGTCGGCTGGGGCGAGGCGACCTGCGAGGGCCGCTCCGAGACCGTACGCACCGCCGTGGCGCAGCTCAGTGAGCTGTTGATCGGCCGGGACGCGCTGCGCATCGAGGACCACTGGCAGGTGCTGACCAAGGGCTCCTTCTACCGGGGCGGCCCGATCCTGGCCAGCGCCGTCGCCGGCCTCGACCAGGCGCTGTGGGACATCGCCGGCAAGCGGTACGGCGCGCCCGTGCACCAGCTGCTCGGCGGGCCGGTCCGGGACCGGATCCGGGTCTACGGCTGGGTCGGCGGTGACGAACCCGGCGAGGTCCGTGAGCAGATCGCCGCCCGGGTCGAGGCCGGGCTGACCGCCGTGAAGATGAACGCCTCCGGGCGGATGAGCCCGCTCGCCTCCGTCGCCGAACTCGACGCGGTGGTGCAGCGGGTGGCCGCCGCCCGGGAGGTGCTCGGCGACGACCGTGACGTGGCCGTCGACTTCCACGGCCGGTTCACCCTCGCCAACGCCCGTCGGGTGGCGCCGCTGCTGGAGCCGTACCGCCCGCTGTTCCTGGAGGAGCCGGTGGTGCCGGAGAACTCCCACCTGATCGGCGAGTTCGTCCGCTCCACCACCACGCCCGTCTCCACCGGGGAGCGGCTCTACAGTCGCCAGGAGTTCCTGCCGGTGCTCCAGGCCGGCATCGCGGTGGCCCAGCCGGACCTCGCGCACGCCGGCGGCATCACCGAGGTACGCAAGATCGCCGCGTTGGCGGAGGTCTACGACGTCCAGCTCGCCCCGCACTGCCCGCTCGGGCCGATCGCCCTGGCCGCCTGTCTCCAGGTCGGCTTCGCCACGCCGAACTACCTGATCCAGGAACAGAGCATCGGCATCCACTACAACCTCGGCGCGGAGGTGCTCGACTACTGCGTCGACCAGCAGCCGTTGACCTTCGTCGACGGGTACGTGCAGCGCCTCACCGCGCCCGGCCTCGGCATCGAGATCGACGAGCAGGCGGTACGCGCGGCGGACAAGCGCGGCCACGCCTGGCGCAGCCCCACCTTCCGGCACCTCGACGGCTCGTACGCGGAGTGGTGATCATGACTCTGGATCTCACCGCCGAACTCGCCTCGACCCGCCTGCTGGCCATCATTCGGGGCACCGACACCGCCGCCGCGATCGCGGCCGGCACCGCCCTGCTGGCCGAGGGCGTGTCGATCATCGAGGTGGCGCTGACCACCCCCGGCGCGTTGCGGGCCGTCGAGGCGCTGCGGGCGGCCGCCCCGGCGGGCGGCCTGGTCGGCGCCGGCACGGTGCTCACCGGCGCCGACGTGGCCGACGCGGCCGCGGCCGGCGCCCAGTTCGTGGTCACCCCGGCCGTGGTCGAGTCGATCGGCGAGGCGGCCCGCCGTGGCCTGCCGGTGGCCGCCGGCGCCCTCACGCCCACCGAGGCGTACACGGCGATGCGGCTCGGGGCCAGCGCGGTCAAGCTGTTCCCGGCCTCGGTGGGCGGGCCGGCATACCTCAGGGCGGTGCGCGACCCGTTCCCGGACATCCCGTTCGTCGCGGTCGGCGGGGTGGGCCCGGCCGAGCTGCCCGCCTACCTGGCGGCCGGGGCGATCGCGGTCGGCGTCGGCGGGCCGCTGGTGGGCGACGCCGCCTCCGGCGGCGATC
The DNA here is from genome assembly GCF_029626175.1 of Micromonospora sp. WMMD1082. Taxonomy (NCBI): domain Bacteria; kingdom Bacillati; phylum Actinomycetota; class Actinomycetes; order Micromonosporales; family Micromonosporaceae; genus Micromonospora; species Micromonospora sp. WMMD1082. The sequence goes on from NZ_JARUBM010000002.1 coordinate 5,927,347, forward strand.
TCGACGCGCTGCGCGAGCGGGCCCGCGCCCATCTCGCGGCGATCGGTCGCACGGCGGCATCATGAGCGCGCGGAGCACTGACCCGAGCGAGCGAATCGACCAGACGGACGGGCCGGGCGGCATCGACCTGCTCACCGTCGGCGAGGCGCTGGTGTCGCTGCGCTCGCCCGGACCGCTGGCCGGTGGTGGGACGCTGAGCATGCACCTGGCCGGTGCGGAGTCGAACGTGGCGATCGGCCTGGCCCGGCTCGGTCACCGGGCCGCCTGGGTCGGCCGGGTCAGCGACGACGAGCTGGGTGAGTTCGTGCTGCGCCAGTTGCGCGCCGAGGGCGTGGACACGGCCGCCGTCCGCCGGGATCCGGAGCGGCCGCCCGGCCTGATGTTCCTGGAGCGGCGGACCGCCGACGTGTCCCGGGTGCGCTACCACCGGGCCGGCTCGGCGGGCTCGGCGCTGACCGTCGAGGACCTGCGCGCCCCGCTCGCCGCCGGCCCCCGGCTGCTGCACCTGACCGGGGTGACCCCGGCGCTGTCCGACAGCGCCCGGGAGGCCGCCAGCTGGGCCGTGCGTACGGCGGCCGGGGCGGGCATCCCCGTCTGCCTCGACGTGAACTACCGGGCCGGCCTGTGGTCACGCGAGACGGCCCGGGCGACCCTGTCCCCGCTGGCCGGGTACGCCTCGGTCGTCGTCGCCTCCGCCGACGAGCTGGATCTCGTCGCCGGGCCCGGTGCCGACGAAGCCGACGCGGTCGCCGGCCTGCTGCGGCGCGGCGTGCGGACGGTGCTGGTCAAGCTCGGCGCCGACGGCGCCCGCGCGTACACCGGCGACGGTGTCACGCACGTCGCGGCGGTGCCGGTGACCGCCGTGGACACCGTCGGTGCCGGCGACGCCTTCACCGCGGGCTACCTCTCGGGGCACCTCGACGGGCTGGACCTCGTCGACCGGCTCCGCCGCGCGGTGACCCTGGGCGCCTTCGCGGTCGCCGGCGACGGCGACTGGGAGGGCCTGCCCCGCCGCGACGAGTTGTCCCTGATCGCCGGCAGCGTGGCCGGCACCACCCTCCGCTGAGTACATCCTGCGAGAAAGGCACCCTCGTGAAGATCGTCGCTGCCGACGTCATCGTCTCCAGCCCGGACCGCAACTTCGTCACCTTGAAGATCACGACGGAGGACGGCATCACCGGCCTGGGTGACGGTACGCTCAACGGCCGTGAACTCTCCGTCGCCTCGTACCTGCGCGATCACGTGGTGCCGTTGCTGCTCGGGCGGGACGCGCACCGTATCGAGGACGCGTGGCAGTTCCTGTACCGCTCGGCGTACTGGCGGCGCGGGCCGGTCACCATGGCCGCCATCGCCGCGGTCGACGTCGCGCTCTGGGACATCAAGGCCAAGGCCGCCGGAATGCCGCTCTATCAGCTGCTCGGCGGCGCGTCGCGCACCGGCATCATGGCGTACGGCCACGCCTCCGGCCGCGACCTGCCGGAGCTGTTCGACTCGATCCGCGCGCACCTCGACCTCGGCTTCCGGTCGATCCGGGTGCAGACCTCCGTGCCCGGCATCAACGCGGTGTACGGCGTCGCCACCCAGCCCAGCGCCGACGGCAAGCGCTACGACTACGAGCCGGCCCAGCGCATCCCGCTGCCGGCCGAGGAGGACTGGGACACCCGCGCCTACCTGCGTCACCTGCCCGGTGTGTTCGAGGCGGTCCGCAACGAGTTCGGGCCGGAGCTGCCGCTGCTGCACGACGGGCACCACCGGATGACCCCGATCCAGGCCGCGAAGCTCGGCAAGGCCCTCGAACCGTACGACCTGTTCTGGCTGGAGGACTGCACCCCGGCGGAGAACCAGGAGGCGCTGCGGTTGGTCCGCCAGCACACCACCACGCCGCTGGCCATCGGCGAGATCTTCAACACCGTCTGGGACTACCAGACCCTGATCCGGGAGCAGCTGATCGACTACGTGCGCTCCGCGGTCACCCACACCGGCGGCATCACCGCGATGCGCAAGCTGCTCGACTTCGCCGCGCAGTACCAGATCAAGTCGGGCATCCACGGCCCCACCGACATCTCGCCGGTCGGCATGGCCGCCGCCCTGCACCTGGACCTGGCCATCCACAACTTCGGCATCCAGGAGTACATGCGCCACGGTGCGCTCACCAACGAGGTGTTCCGGCAGTCGTTCACCTTCGCCGACGGCTACCTGCACCCGGGCGAGCAGCCCGGCATCGGTGTGGAGCTGGACGAGGAGGCGGCCGCGCGCTTCCCGTACCAGCCGGCGTACCTGCCGTTCAACCGGCTCAAGGACGGCACCGTTCATGACTGGTGACCTGCCGACCCGGCACGTCGTGGTGATGGGTGTGTCCGGTGCGGGCAAGACGACCGTGGCGCGGGGGGTGGCCGGGCTGACCGGGCTGACCTTCGCCGAGGCCGACGAGTTCCACTCGGAGGCGAACGTGGACCGGATGCGGGCCGGCGTGCCGCTGGACGACGCCGCCCGCTGGCCGTGGCTGCGGGCGCTGGCGGACTGGATGACCTCGCGCCACCGGGAGGGGGTGTCGACGGTGCTGGCCTGCTCGGCGCTCAAGCGCTCCTACCGCGACCTGCTGCGGCAGGGCCCGCCGAGGGTGGACTTCGTGCACCTGCACGGGCCGACCGAGGTCATCCGGGACCGGATGTCGCTGCGCGCCGGCCACTACATGCCGGAGAGCCTGCTCGACTCGCAGACCGCCACCCTGGAGCCGTTGTGGCCGGACGAGCCGGGCCTGGTCCTGGACCTCCAACTCCCCACCGAAACGCTGATCACCGCCACCATCACCCAGCTGGCCCTACCCCGCCTGACCATCCCCGCCACCCCACCCGTCAACCCCCGCTGACCCCCTCCCACCCCACCCCACTCCTCGTCGATCTTGCGCTTGTTGTCACGACAAAAGCCGCACAAGGTGCTATCCGCCGACCGGAAGTGCAAGATCGGCGGCGTGAGGAGCGGGGTGGGGTAGCACGGGGGTGGTGGGGGTGGGTGGGTTTGGTGGTTTTGAGGGTTTCTCGGGCGGTGGGCGGTCACCATCGAGCAGAGGGTCCGGGGGATGCGATGGCAGGTGGGCGGGAGTGCGGGAGACAGCGGTCGAGCCGATCGTCAACGGCGATGACGCCAGCCTGGCGGAGCAGGTGTGGCGCAACGCGGCCGAGGATCCGGACGCGGTGCAGTTCGTCCGCCCGGACCCGGACCCCCGTTCGTGGCCGGTCCGCCGCTCCGGACGCGGCGGCGCCCTGCCGGTGACCTGCCGGCAGTTCCGCGACGACGTGCTCGCCGTGGCGCGCGGCCTGCTCGCCGCCGGGGTCGCCCACGGCGACCGGATCGGGTTGCTCAGCCGCACCCGTTACGAGTGGACGCTCGTCGACTACGCGCTCTGGTCGGTCGGGGCGGTGACGGTGCCGATCTACGACACCTCCAGCGCCGACCAGATCCGCTGGATCCTCGATGACTCCGGCGCGATCGGGTGCGTGGTGGAGACCGCCGACCACGCCGTCACCGTGGCCGACCTGCGGCGGGACCTGCCACAGTTTCGGCAGACCTGGCGCATCGACGCCGGCGAGCTCATCGAGCTCGCCGCGCGGGGCCGGGCCGTCGACGCCGCCGAGGTGGACAGCCGCCGTCGCGCGGTGACCGGTGCTGACGTCGCCACCATCGTCTACACCAGCGGCACCACCGGCCCGCCGAAGGGCTGCGTGCTGACCCACCGCAACATCTCCGCCGACATCGGCAACGCCACCGCCGTGCTACCGCAACTGCTGCATCCGGGCGCGTCGACGGTGCTGTTCCTGCCGCTGGCGCACGCCTTCGCCCGGCTGATCCAGGTCGGCATGGTGCACACGCGCGCCACGATGGTGCACAGTGCCGACGTCTCCGCGGTGCTCGACCAGCTGCGCCGGTTCCGGCCCACCTTCATCCTCGCCGTGCCCCGGATGTTCGAGAAGATGCACGACCAGGCCCGGCACACGGCCGAGGACGCGAACCGGGGGTGGCTGTTCAGCCTCGGCGAAACGGTGGCGCTGCGGTACAGCCGGGCCCTGGACACCACGCGCGGACCGGGAGCGCCGCTGCGCCTGGCTCACCTGCTGTTCGACCTGGTCGGTTACCGCAGGCTGCGCGCGGCGCTCGGCGGGCGGTGCCGGATGGCCATCGTGGGCGGCGCGCCGCTGGGGGAGCGGCTCGGGCACTTCTTCCGGGGCGCGGGCATCACCGTGCTGGAGGGGTACGGGTTGACCGAGACCTCTCCGGCGCTCACGGCGAACCTGCCGACGGCGATGCGGATCGGCACGGTCGGCCGGCCACTGCCCGGAGTGCGGATCCGCATCGCCGACGACGGCGAGGTCCACGCCCGTGGCGAGGTGGTGTTCCCTGGCTACTGGAACAACCCGGAGGCCACCCGGGAGGCGTTGATCGAGGACGGGTGGCTGCGCACCGGCGACCTCGGCCAGCTCGACGATGACGGCTTCCTGCGGATCACCGGCCGGACGAAGGAGATCATGGTCACGGCCGCCGGCAAGAACCTCGCGCCCGCGCCGATCGAGGAACGCATCCGGGCGCATCCGCTGGTCAGCCAGGTGATGCTGGTCGGCGACGGGCGTCCGTACGTCGCCGCGCTGGTCACCGTGGACCCGCAGGCGTGGCAGCGGTGGCGGGACCAGCACGGGCACTCCGGAGCGTCCGTGTCCGCGCTGCGCGAGAGCCCGCAGTTGCGGGGTGAGATCCAGCAGGCGGTCGACCGGGCCAACCGGACCGTCTCCCACGCAGAGCAGGTCAAGACCTTCCGGATCCTGCCCCGCGACCTCACCGAGGCCGACGGGGAGCTGACCCCCACCCTAAAGATCAAGCGGGACGCCGTGCAGAAACACTTCGCCGACGACGTCGCCGCCCTGTACCGCGGCCACTAGCTGGCGCTGCCGAGCCAGCCCGCGACGAGGTCGGCGACGACTGTGCCGCCGCGATCGCTGAGATGGACGTGGTCGGTCAACACACGCAGGCCGTTGCCGTCGGCGATCTCGTCCCAACTGTTGCGCAGCACGTATCGCTCGAAGGCGACGTAGAAGGCCAGCGGGAAGCTGAAGTCGTAGCCGGCGGCAGCGTCCTCCCGCCCGTGCAGCAGCGCGGTGAGCTGTTCGTGCAGCGGAAGGTACGCCAGCTGACGCGTGATGGTGACCTCCCGGATCGTGGCGTTGTAGCGTTCCAGCTCCTGATTGCGGGCAGAGTCGAGGTCCTCGCCGAGAGGTGGAAGGGAGAGCAGGGCGATCCGCGCGGTGGTCGTTGCCCGGAGGTGATCGACGATGGCCTCCAGGTTCGCCCGGTACCGATCCGGCCCGACATCGCCCAACACGTCGTTGGTGCCGATCAGCAGCGCCACCGCGTTTGGACGGCAGGACACCACGTCGGCGTCGAGGCGCTCCCGCAGGTCCTGGCTGGTGTTGCCGTTGCGGCCGGCGTTGACGAAGGTGTAGCCGGCCGCGCCGAGCCGCCCACGAAGGGCGCCGACCCAGTCCGCGCTCAGCGAGCCGTGGGTCAAACTGGCCCCGGCGGCGACCACTACCTGGTCCGTGTCACCGGGGCGGCCCTGAGCGCAGAGCTGGCCCGGCGACCCTGCGGGAGACCGGAGAAATGCGGGATACGCCAGCGCTGCGACGGCCGTCACGGCGGCGACGACCACGGTGAGTACCGGCACGACGATCCGTCGCCAGCGTCGCCGGGATGCGGTCGGTGGGCTGGTGGGTCGAGGATCGGGTTCGCGGGTGGCGGTCATCAGCGTGTTCCTTCGTCGTGCCGGTCAGTGGGCGACGGAAACGGCGTGCCGGCTCCAGGCCGGCTCGTGCAGGCAGCGCAGCAGGCAGGCGGCCAGGTCGGCGCGGGTCAGCTGGAATCCACCGCGCACGTTGCGGTCCAGCGCGGTGCGATAGCTGCCGGCGGCGGGCCGGTCGGTGAGCCGGGGCGGGCGGAGCAGCGTCCAGTCCAGGCCGCTCCGAGCCACGATCTCCTCCATCCGCAGCATGTCGGCGAACGCGTGCCGCAGGATCCGACCGAGTACCGGTTTGACCAGTAGCCGGGTCAGCGGATCGTCGCCTTCGCGGTGCATGCCACTGGCGCTGACCACGACCAGCCGCCGCGTGCCGCTGGCGCGCATCGCCGCAACGGTCGCGGTGGCCGTGTCGGCGGTCACGGTGGTGGGTTTCCGGCTGTCGCGGGTGCCGATGGTGGACAACACCGCGTCTGTGCCGGTCAGCAGGGGCGCGAGCGCCTCGGCGGTGAGTGTGGACAGTGGCCGCACGGCCAGTCCGGACTGATTCTGGTCGAACCGGTTCGGGTCGCGCACCACGGCTGTCACGCGGTGACCGGCGACGATGGCCTGATCAACCAGGTGCCGGCCGGTGCGCCCGGTGGCACCGAGGATCGCGAGGTGCATCGCCCCTCCCTCTAGTTAGCGAGCACTTACTAACCATTAGGATCGGGTACGAACCGAGCTGATGTCAACGGAGAGGGTGCTGGTAATGGCCGCGACGACCCGGGACCGCATCCTCGACGCCGCCGCGCGGGTCATGCGGGAACGTGGGCTGGCCAACGCCACCACCCGCCAGATCGCCGCGACCGCCGGCTACTCCGAGGCGGCCCTCTACAAACACTTCGCCAGCAAGACGGAGCTGTTCGTGGCGGTGCTCAACGAGCGCGTGCCCGGTGAGTTCGGCGCGCTGCTGGGCGGGCTGGCCACCCGAGCGGGCGCCGGCAGCGTCCGCGACACCCTGTGCGAGGTGGCCTCCGCCGCGATCGACTTCTACGCGTCCACCTTCCCGATCGCCGCGTCGATCTTCTCCGAACCGCAACTGCTGGCCGCGCACCGCGACGCGCTGCGCGCCCGCGGCGCAGGCCCGCAGCGCGTCAACGACGCGATCGCCGGCTATCTCCGTGCCGAACGTGACCTCGGCCGGATTCGGGCGCAGGCCCACCCCGACCGCGTCGCCGCCCTGCTCGTCGGCGCCTGCTTCCAGCGCGCCTTCCTGCACCACCTCATCGTCGAGCTGGCCGACGAGCACGAGCAGTTCGCTGCGGGCGTCGTCGACGAACTGCTCGCCGGCCTGCGTCCTAGGTGAGCCCGGTCGGTCGGCGGGTGCCCTCGGCCCGCGCCGACCAACCTGTGGTGATCAGCAGCAGGGCGGCGCTGTAGGTCGACATCACGAGCACGCCGTGCGCGGGCAGCGTCGTTCCGGCCGCGCCGACGCCGATGATCAGGTCGGAGACCAGGAACAGCGCGCCGCCGACGGCGACCCGGAGGTTGACGGCGGTGGCGGCCGCCGCCATCAGGATCAGTGCCAGGCTGTACCCGAGCACGGGCAGCCGCAGCGGGCCCAGTTGCGACCACAACAGTGCGTTCGCCACCGCCCACAGCGCGAGGTACCCGGCCACCGGCACCAGCGACGGCCGGCGGTGACCGACGAACGCGGTGATGAACGCCAGCTGGGTGCCGAGGAAACAGCCCATCCCGATCAGGAACGCGGTGTCGCCGGGGACCAGCAGGGCGATGTCTCCGGCGGTGGCGAAGAGCAGCCCGACCGCCACCGGGCCGGCCGTCGCGGATACCCGCCACAGCCAGGCCAGCAGCAGCGGCGCCAGCAGTGGCTTGGCCACCCACTGCACCGGCGTCGCCGCGGTGGCGACCGCGACCAGTTCGACGGCCACCACCACAGCGAACACCCACAGCAGCGCGGTGCCCCGCGCCGGGCGGCTCATCGGGCCGGCTGCCAGCCGGGACGGCCCAACAGGTAGCCGAACCTGTTCCGCCAGGTCGTCGCGGCGCGTAGGTCCCGCCAGATCGCCGCGTACTCGTGCGTGGCCACCCGCAGCGGGTTGTAGGTGCCGATGTTCGTGGTCAGGCCGTACCGGACCGCGGCGCCCTCCGGCTGGAAGGTGCCGAAGAGCCGGTCCCAGATGATCAGGATGCCGCCGTAGTTGCGGTCCAGGTACTCGGCGTTCGAGCCGTGATGCACCCGGTGGTGCGAGGGCGTGTTGAAGATCAACTCGATCGGCCGGGGCAGCACACCGACCCGCTCGGTGTGCAGGAAGAACTGGTACAGCAGGCTGATCGACTGCTGAAGGAAGATCATCCACGGCGGGATGCCGAGCAGGGCCAGGCCGAGCCAGAACGGCAGCGAGGTCATCGGCGTCCAGCTCTGTCGCAGGGCCGTCGAGAAGTTGAAGAAGACGCTGGAGTGGTGCACCACGTGCCCGGCCCAGAAGAGCCGGACCTCGTGATGCGCCCGGTGGAACCAGTAGTAGGCAAAGTCATCGGCGAAGAACAGCAGCACCCACACCCACCAGTCGCCGGGGGAGAGGCTGAACGGGGAGATGGTGTACGCGGCGGCGTACAGGCCGATGGTCAGCAGCTTCCACGGCACGCCGATGACCTGGCTGCCCGCGCCCATGGTCAGGCTGGTGGCGGTGTCGCGGGCCTCGTAGCCACGCTCGGCGTCGTCGGGCGCGAACCGGTACGACAGCGCCTCGACGGTGATGAGCAGCAGGAACGCCGGGACGGCGTAGAGCACGGCGGGGATCATGCCCGACTGTCCTTTCTGGTGGGGGTGGTGAGCGTCGCGGTGAGCAGGGACCGGGCCTGCTCGGCGGCCTCGGCGTCCCGGCCCTCGGCGATGGCCGCGGCCAGCCGCCGGTGCCCGGTGACGTCGAGCAGCTCGGTGGCGCGCCGCTGCGGCGGCACCTCGGCCACCGCCAGCGCGCCGGCCACCAGGCTGTTGAAGGCCAGCAGGTACGCGGTGTTGCCGCAGCCGTCCAGGATGTGCCGCCACAGGGCGATGTTGGCCTCACCCATCGCCGTCAGGTCGGGCGCGAGGCCGGCGAACTCCTCGACCGCCTGCACGATCCGCCGACGTGCCGCGTCGTCGGCGCGGCGGGCGCAGAGCCGGGCGGCGTCCACGCCGACGCAGGCACGCATGTCCATCATGTCGCGGACCAGCGTGGCGACCGGGAGGACGTCGCCCGAGCGCACCAGCGACAGGGCGAGATCCAGTCCCGCGTGTATCCGCCAGTCCAGCACCCGGGTCGCCCCGCCCTGGCTGACCCGCACCAGACCCAGCTGCTGCAACCGGCGCAGCGCCTCGCGTACGGCGTGCCGGTTCACCTGGAACGCCGTGGCCAGCTCCCGCTCGCCGGGCAGGCTGTCGTCGGTGCGGTAATCGCCGCTGACGATCGCGTCGCGCAGCTGCCCGAAGACGAGGTCGGAGACGGAGGCGCGGGTGACGGGGACGAATGCCATGCCGGCAGTGTGGTGCAGCACACATCAACCCGTCAACTGGTTGGACCAGTGTTCTCTCGCCCGTCTCCGGCGACACGCCCAGCGTCCTGTGACCAGGGTGTCGCGGTGGGTTAGGCTGCGCTCGCAACGGGTGGTGGTCGGGCACGGGAGGCGCCGGTGACGAGTCGACGGCGCGGCCGCCTCGTCCGTGCGGCGCTACGGCTGGGCTTCCTGACCGCGATCGCGGGCGGGGCCTGGGGCGCCTACGACGTGGCGACGACGACTCCCGCCCACGCCGCCGAGACACCGCCGGCAGCCACTCAGGACGGTCCGGCGGCCACGTCGGACAGACCGGGCGGCCTGGCCGGCGACCTGATCCGGGCCATTCTCACCCCGGTGCTCGCCCCCGACCGGCCGGCGCGCGACGCACCCCGGCCGCCATCGGCCGACCCGGCCGCGCCCGCCACGCCGTCCGACACGTCGGCACCCACCCCACCGCCCGGCCATGCTGCACCGCCCGGCCATGCTGCACCGCCCGGCCAGGCTCCGCCGGCCGTTGGCGGGCCGCCGGAGCAGCCGGGCGGGCGTCCCGGTGGCGCGCCGCACGATGGCCCCGGGGCGCCGCCGCCCACCGACACCCCCGCCCCCGGGCGGTCGCCGGGGGGCACGCCGCCGGGTGACCCCGCGCCGCCGCCTGCCGGCACGCCATCGAAGGAGCCGGCGCCGCCTACCGGCACGCCACGGATGGCGCCGGCACCGTCGGACCTGTCGCCGTCGGACGCGGTGCTCCCCGGCGCGTCGTCGCCCCCGGTCGCTCCCGATCCGTCCGCCGCTGTGCCGGCACCGGATCGGCGATCCGGGTCGGCCGCGAGCCGGGACGACGGCCGGGTCGCAAAGGCGGTGGCGGGCCTGGTCGCGCCGCTGACCGACGTGGTGCGCGACGAGGTCGTCGCCCCGGCAGCGGCCACCGTGGGACCGTTGGTGGATCCGCTCGTCGCCCTGTTGGAGCAGCTTCTCGGTCCCGCGTCGCCGCTGGTCGATGCGATCGTGGCCGGTCTGGATCCGTTCCTGCAGGATCTGGCGCCGATCCTCGGTCCGCTCGACCCGCTGCTCGACCTGCTGGATCCCGTCGTCGCCCTGCCCGAACCGTCGCCACCGGCGGCCCCGCCCGCGCCGGATCAGCCCGCGCCCGACCAGCCCGCACCGCAACCCGCCCCGGATCTCACCGGGCCGCCGCTGACGGTGCCGCCGGCCGACACCACCCCGCCAGGTGAGCTGGAGCCGGCCGATGCCATGCCGGGCATCGTGGAGCCGGTGCGGTCCGCCGCCGCCTCGCACCGGTCCGCGTACCCATCGGCGTCCTGGTCAGGCGACGAGAGCGCCACCGGCGACGACGGACCGGACACGCTGGACCGGCAGGGCGAGCGCACCCGAGGCCCGGCACCCGTATCGCCGGCCCCCGGCATGAGCGGCGCCGAGCCGACCCCGACCTCCCATGGCGGCACCGCCGATGCCGCCCCGGCCGGCTGGGCACCGCCGCCGGTCCAGGGCCGGGTGACCCGGCCGGCCCGTACGGGGTACCGCCCCTCCCGATCTCCCCGCCCGCGGAGCCGGCCGGCCTGACCGGACGGTGGTCACACGCCACGGCGCCACGTCCTGGGACGGGCCGCCCGGCGTGCCTCCGGACGGCGGCCGTACGCGGTCGAACGTCACCGGACCGTGCCCGCGCCCGCCGCGCGGCGCCGGACCGACTCCGCCTTCGCTGACTTCGCCTCACCAGGAGTTTTCCATGCACGTCACTCTGCCGGTCCACCGTGCCCGATGGTGCGACCTCGACTGGATCGTCGACCTTGTCACCGCTGCCGCCGCGCCGACCGCCCTCGGGGCGTGGCTCGTGCCCGACGAGCGGCGGCGACCCGCCGTGATCGCCGCCGTGGCCCGCATCTGGACCGAGCACGCCCTGCTGTTCGGCGACGCGTTCCTGCTCAAGGACGGGACCGCCGCCACCGTCTGGTTCCACCGTTACCGCCCGATCCCGCCCCCACCGCGCTACGACGAGCGACTCGACGACGCCTGCGGCGACCACGCGGTCCGGTTCCGCTGGCTCGATCACACCCTTGCCGTGCGGCGACCCGACGAGGCACACAACCACCTGGCGTTCCTCGCCGCACCGCCGGACGCCGACCGGGCCGCCCAGGCCGAGGCGGTTCTCGTCGGTAGCCAGCGGTGGATGGACAACCTCGGGCTGCCGTCGTACGCCGAGGTGCACAGCGGCGACGACGTACGCCTCTACCATCGGCTCGGTTACCGCGACCGGCACCGCCGGGCGCGGCCCGGCGGGGTGACGGTCGACCTTCTCTGGCGGCCGGTGCCCTCGGTGCGGCTCGAACCGACCAGCGGCCCGACGCCACCGGTGGATTCGGCCGGTGAGCCGGAGTCGGCCCGGCCGGCCGTGGCGGCCGACGCCGGGGGAGGAGGTGCGCGGGCCTGCCGGTGACGGCCCGCCGCATCGGATCGGGGTACGGTCTCGGTCGGCCGCCCGGGTACGTCGGTGGGCTCACGGGTCGGGCAGCAGGGGCATCTCCGGGCCGGTGTCGTGGCCGAGCAGCACCGCGCGGGTCACGGCGGTCGTGCCGAACCGTTCGCGGATCGCGTCGACCGCCGTGTCCAACTCGGCCGCCGGGTCGGCGTGCCAGGGCAGCGTGAGCTGGACGTGCCCGGTGCCGAGGTTGCCGACCGCCACGCCGATCAGGGTGATGCCGCGCCGCTCGATCTCGGGCGACGCTGTCCGCAGCAGGGCACGGGCGGCGCCGAGCACCGTCGCCGTCTCCGCGGTCGGCTTGGCCAGGGTGCGCGCCCGGGTGGCCCGGGTGTAGTCGGCGAAGCGCAGCCGCAGGGTGATGGTCCGCCCGGCGCGGCCGGCTGACCGCATCCGGCGGGTGACCCGGTCGACCAACCCGGCGAGGATCGCCTCCAGCTCGGCGGGGTGCTGCCCGGCCGGGCCCAGCGCGTGCTGGGCGCCCATCGACCCGCGCCGGCGGCCCACCTGCACCGGGCGCGGGTCACGGTGGTGGGCCAGGGCGTGCAGGTGACGGCCGGCGCCACCGCCGAGCAGCGACACCAGGGTCGCCTCGCCCAGCCGGGCGACGTCACCCACCGTATGGATGCGATGCTGCCGCAGCGTCGCGGCGGTCACCGGCCCGACGCCCCACAGCCGTTCGATCGGCAGCGGGTGCAGGAAGGCATGTTCCCCGGCCGGCGGCACGACCAGCAGGCCGTCCGGCTTGGCGACGCCGCTGGCGACCTTGGCCAGGAACTTCGTCCGGGCCACCCCCACGGTGATCGGCAGGCCGACGCGCTCGCGGACCACCCGGCGCAGCTCGGCGGCGACCTCGGCCGGCGGCCCGGCCAGGCGGCGCAGGCCGCCGACGTCGAGGAACGCCTCGTCGATGGAGAGCCCTTCGACCAGCGGGGTGGTCTGCCGGAAGATGTCGAACACCGCACGGCTGGCCGCACTGTACGCGGACATCCTGGGCGGGACGACGACCGCCTCCGGGCAGAGCCGGCGGGCCTGCGCACCGCCCATGCCGCTGCGTACGCCCCGGGCCTTGGCCTGGTAGCTGGCGGCCAGCACCACGCCGCCGCCGACGAGCACCGGCCGGTCGCGCAGCCGCGGATCGTCGCGCTGCTCGACCGAGGCGTAGAACGCGTCCAGGTCGGCATGCAGGATGGTGGCCTCGCCCGACACGCGGCCATCATCGCACACATGTACGAATGGCGCGGGTGGTGGCCGCCGGTCACCCGCCGCCGGTCACCCGCCAGTACTCGCCGGCCAGGGGCAGCATCTCCCAGGCCAGCCAGGCGGTCGCGACCAGCACGGCGGCGAGAACCGCGACGGTCGGTCCGCGTACGTGTCGAGCTGAGCGGATCTCGCCGCCGGCCGGCCGCGCTTCCTCGGCCGGCCGCACATCGGGCCGCAGCGCCGCCGCCGCTATCACGAACCCCACCAGCGGTACGGCCGCCAGCAGCACGCCCTGCACGATGATCCAGTGGGCGACCCGGGAGATCTCCACCGCCGACGGCACCGGCAGGCACCACCCCGGATCCGTCACGTCGGCGAGGCAGTAGGCCGGCACGCCCAACATGACGTACCCGCCGGTGGCGAGCAACCCGCTGACCACGGCGGCCAGCACCGACCCGGCGGGGCGCAACCGGCCACGCCCGAACGCCAGCACGAGCACCGCGACCGCCACGGCCAGCGATCCGACCGCGATGACGGTGTTGCCGAGGACCGTGACGTACGGCTCCCCGGCTGTCCCGGACGGTGGCTCGCTCCGGACGCCGACGGGTAGCACCCGCGGGGCCAGCACGGGCAGCGCCGCGGCTGCCACGGCCGCGACGGCCCCGGTGCCCAGCCCGACGAGGATCGCCCGGCGCAGCGGTGCCGTGACGTCGGCACGTCGCCGGGCGGCCAGCACCGGCACCAGCCACAGGAGCGCCAGCGCCGGCAGCGTCAACGGGTGGAACACGAAGTGGGTGGCCGGGCCCAACTGGCCGCCCACGATCGCCGCCGTCGCCGCGTACCAGCCGGGATCGGGACCGGTGGCGGGTCCGGTGCCGGGACTGAACGCGAAGCCGTACGAGAGCCGGCTGAGCGGCAACCAGACCATCAACGCGGTGCCCGCGACCAGCGCGGCGGTGGCCACGGTGGCCGGCGGCGTCCACCGGCTGGGTCGGCCGCCGGCGTCAGCGGCTCGGGCCGCGGCGTCGACCCACGCCCCCAACAGCACCGCACCGGCGGCCAGCACCGCCGCCGCGACCAGCCACGAGTCGAGTCCGCCGATTCCGGGCAGGCCGGTGGCGGAGGTGACCTGTTGCAACGACAGCAGGGTGCCCGCCAGAAAGGCGGCGGCGAGCACGACCGGCCCGCCGAACCACATCGGCACCCGCCGCGCCTCGTCGGCCCGCGCGGCGACGTTCTGCCACAACGTCACCGCCAACAACCCACCGAGCCACGGTCCGACAAACAGGCCGAGCAACGCGATTCCGAGCCGCGCATCCAGGCCGAATCGGAGCCCGGCGGTCACGGACAGGTCGGCGGTCAGGGCGCCGGCCGGCAACCCGGCGGCGACCAGCACACCGTACGCGGGCACCAGCAGCGTCGTGGGGTCGCGGACCGTTCGCAGCCGGTCGGCCGGTAGTGGATGGGTGCCCCATCGGCCGTACCACCGCCGGGGTGGTGGCAGGCGCCCCAGGACGCGGGCGAGCGCACCGTCCGAGGTGGTGTGCCCGGCAGCGAACGCGTCGGCGTGTCGTTCCCGGATGCGCAGCAGCGCGTTACGCACGCCGTACACCAGGACGGTCATCACCAGCAGTGCGGCGAGCGTCCTGAGGGTGGTCCGCCCGAGCGGCTCGCCGGGGACTCCGAGCAGGCCGGGAAACAGCGCCAGCACCAGCCGGGGGAGGATGGCCACGGCCAGGAACGCCCACCAGACGGCCATCGTCAGATAGGTCAGGTCCACGTCGCGGTTGCGCAGATGCGCCAGCTCGTGCCGGACGACCGCCCGGAAGGCCGGCGGATCGGTGCGCCGCAGCAGCACCAGACCGGCGTCCAGCTGTACGCACCGACGGCCCGGCAGCCCGAACGCCTGCCCGCCGGTGGTGCGTCGGCGCGGGGCCAGCAACCAGCGTGGGGCGCGGGTCAGACCGGCTTCCCGGTAGAGCTGGTCCAGTTCGCCCACCAGCGCCGGCGCGGCTGTCGAGTCGATCCGACGCAGCCGGCGGCGGTGGATGAGCCACTGCGGATGGGCGAGGTAACCGATGGTGGTCACCACGGTCAGCGTGCCCAATCCGGCGGCCGCCCCGACGTACTGGCCGGCGAAGGCCGGCCGCAGGCAGGCGCGGAACTCCCGCTGCACCGCGGCGCGGTCAGCGTCGGTGATGGTGCCCTCGGCGGCCAGCCGCGCCACCGCGTCCTCGAACGCCGCCCCGCACTCGGCGGTCCGCCGTTCGAAGCGTTCCACCACCCCCGGTAGGTGGAACGGAAGAAGAAGGAAGAGCTGTAGGCTGGCGGCGATGACCGCCCCGACCAGCAGGGCGAACCAGACGGCGGTGGCGTGCGGACGTACGGCTGGACGGTCGTGGCCTGGGCTCGACGGAGCCTGGGGGCTCAGCGCGACTCCTTCCCCAGCATGCCCCGCCCGACCACCGCGTCGGCGACGAGCGTCGCCCGCTCGGGTTCGAATCCACCGCGCCGGGCGACCTGCTCGACGATCCGGTGGACCTCCGTCCATTCCTGGACGGTCAGCTCCAGCGGTGCGGTCTGTGGTTCGGCTGGCTTACCCCGGAAGAGGCGGCGTAGCGCGTCGGCGGTGACCCGATGCCCCCGACGCACTCCCACGCCGACGACATAACGCACGGCTTCGGTCATCGCCGCCAGCGCGACCGGAGTCAGCAGCACCACAAGTTCGGGCAGGCCGAAGGCGAGTGGACCGCTGCGGTGGTCTGCGTTGGCGTATCCGGCGGGGTCGGCGAAGTGCGCCTCGGCCAGCAGCTGGAACAACTCCTCGTCCTCGCCGGGGGAGGTGGCGCGCACGATCGGCCAGGCGAGGTCGCGGAGCAGGTCCTGATCCGTCTCCAGACCCACGCCACACCTCCACCGCCCGCCGGCCCAGCCGCCGTCTACAGTAGAGCAAGGTGCGGGCGCTCCGGTCCCGGCGTGTCGGCCTTCGGACGATCAGCGCTGGGCGGTCGGTGACGGGGGAGCGCTGCCGCCCTGGGGTGCCTCGGTGGACATCAGCTCCACGATCGCCTTCCGGTCGGCCGCCGACGGCAGGCCCCAGCCGGGCCGGTACCCGTACACCTCGCGCAGTGGGGTGGCGGTGGTCCGCCCGCCGAGGATCTCGACGGCGTCGGTGTCGATCAGGCCCGGGTGCTCCACCCCGCACGCCTCGGCAACCTTCATCAGGTCCCGCCGCAGGGTCTTCACGTAGTGCGCGGCCCGGACCGCCTTCGACGTCGGGTCCAGGCCCCGCGCCAGCCAGGCGTTCTGGGTGGCCACGCCGGTGGGGCAGGTGTCGGTGTGGCACTTCTGCGCCTGGATGCAGCCGATCGCCAGCATCGCCTCCCGGCCGGCGGCCACCATGTCGCAGCCGAGCGCGAAGGCGACCACCGCGTTGTCGGGCAGGCCGAGCTTGCCGGAACCGATGAAGACCACCTGCTCGTGCAGGTCGCGCTCGGCGAAGATCGGGTAGATCCGGGCGAAGCCCTGCTGGAACGGCAGGGACACGGAGTCGGTGAAGATCAGCGGCGCGGCGCCGGTGCCACCCTCGCCGCCGTCGACGGTGACGAAGTCGACGCCCCGGCCGGTGTCGCGCATCAGGTCGGTCAGCTCCGTCCAGAACCCGAGGTCGCCGACGGCGGACTTGATGCCGACCGGCAGGCCGGTCTCGGCCGCCAGCAGTTCCACCCAGTCGAGCAGGCTGTCGCAGTCGGAGAACTCCGCGTGCCGGGACGGGCTGACGCAGTCCCGCCCCACCGGGATGCCCCGGGTCGCGGCGATCTCCGCCGACACCTTGGCCGCCGGCAGCAGGCCACCGAGGCTGGGCTTGGCGCCCTGGCTGAGCTTGACCTCCAGGGCCCGTACCGGGGCACCGGCCACCACGTCCCTGAGCCGGGCCAGGTCGAACCGGCCCCGGTCGTCGCGGCAGCCGAAGTACGCGGTGCCGATCTGCAGGATCAGCTCCCCACCGTTGCGGTGGTACGGCGACAGGCCGCCCTCGCCGGTGTTGTGCAGGCACTCGGCGATCGCCGCGCCCCGGTTCAACGCCTCGACCGCCCGACCGGAGAGCGAACCGAAGCTCATTCCCGAGATGGTCACCACCGACGCCGGGCGGAACGCGCGGGCGCGTCCCCGGGCGCCCCCGAGCACCTTCGCCGACGGCAGCCGCACCTCGTGCCCGACCGTGGGGGCCGACGGCGGCACCGCCCGACCGAAGGTGCGGTGCTTGATGATCGGGTACCCGGGCGTGTACTCGATGTCGTTGTCGGTGCCGAACCCGAAGTAGTTGTTCTGCCGCTTCGCCGAGGCGTACACCCAGCGGCGCTGGTCGCGGGTGAACGGGCGCTCCTCGTTGTTGCCGGCCACGACGTACTGCCGCAGTTCCGGCCCGACCGATTCCAGCAGATAGCGGGCGCGACCCAGCAGCGGGAAGTTACGTCGCAGCGCGTGTTCGCGTTGCAGCAGGTCACGGGCAGCGAGGGCGGCGATCGCGGCGACGGCGGCGGGTACGGCGTGGCGGGCCCATCTCATCCCGCCACACTTTCCGCCGCCCCGCCGGATCA
This sequence comes from Micromonospora sp. WMMD1082, assembly GCF_029626175.1. Taxonomy (NCBI): domain Bacteria; kingdom Bacillati; phylum Actinomycetota; class Actinomycetes; order Micromonosporales; family Micromonosporaceae; genus Micromonospora; species Micromonospora sp. WMMD1082. The sequence continues at coordinate 5,944,973 of NZ_JARUBM010000002.1, forward strand.
AACCTGCCGCCGGGCGGGGTCCGCTGCCGGCGCCGCAGGTCACGTCGGGTACGGCGGTCAGCGCCGGGTGAACGACCGCCGCACCACACCACCGACGATCGCGCACCAGGTGTCGGTGTCGACCGCGCCGCTGCGCGGCAACCCGTGCAGGTTCTGTAGGTCCTGCACCGCCCGGCGGGTGGGCCGGTCGAAGCTGCCGGTCACCGTGACGTCGGCGTACCCCTTGAGGTGCAGCAGGTACTGCACGGCGGTGACCGGCAGGCCGGCGGCGTCGCCGCGCAGCCGCGGCGCGAGCGTCTCCCACGTCCCGGCGGTCAGCGTGGCGTCGACGTCGACCGGCAGGCCGTTGCGGGCCTGCCAGTCCTGCACTGCCGCGACGGTGGCCGCGTCGAACACGCCGGTCGGTTCGACCGGGTAGCCGTGGTGGGCGAGCAGGTACTGCACCACCTGCACCGGCGGGGCGTTGACGAAGCGCCACAGGTCCGGCCAGCGCCGGACCGGCACGTCGCGCAGGCTGGTACCGAGGGCGCGGAAGACCTGGCGGCGCAGCGCCGGGAACTGCCGGTAGAAGGCCGCGCCGGGGCACTGGGTGGTACGGAAGTCCCAGTGGCCGAAGATGTCGTGCGCGTGCAGCCCGTACCGCCGGCAGATGGTCACGCAGAGCCGCACCAGCGAGTCCAGCAGCGCCTCCGGCGGCGTCTCGTCGACGTACGTCCCCTCGTTCTCGATGCCGATGGCCCGGCCGTTCTCGCCGGGGCAGTGCGCGGAGATCATCTGCCGGTCGCCGGCCCGCAGCCGTTCCAGGCTGCCGCGCCGGCCCTCCAGCACGTACCCGCCCCGGCTGATGGTGAAGTGCTGGCCGGTGTCCGACCAGCCGTTGCCGTCGATGTGCAGGTCCTGGCACTCGCGGGCCAGCCGCACGGCCTGCTCCCGGGAGTGGTCGGTGACGTTCGGGAACGCCATGTGGTGCACGATGATCTTGTTGGTCGGGATCTCGCTGACCGCCAGCGGGGACGTCGGTGGCCGGGCGCCCCACCCGTCGCAGCTGATGATCCAGTCGAGGTCCGCGCCCTGGTCGGCCCGGGCGGGGGCGGCCAGGGCGAGTTCGGTCCCGACGACGGCGACCGTGGCGGCGCCGAGCCCGGCGCGCAGCAGCGTCCGGCGGTCCAGTTCGGTGTGGTCGGCATGCATGGCGTCTCCTCCACGGACCGTGTGAAAACCAGCTTCAACTTAAGTGTGTGGTGTGGAGGATATTGCCACGCTCGGCTCCGGCGCCAGAGGTCGACGCAGCTGCACTCGTCGATCCCACCGGGCCGGCACCGGCCATCCGCGTGGGCGGAGGTCGACCCGGATGACGTGTGTCCTGTGTCGACTGTCAGGATTGCGGCATGACGGTCAGATCTGCCGGCAGGGTTGCCCTGGTCACGGGCGGGAGCCGGGGTATCGGCGCCGCCGTCGCGCGTCGGCTCGCCGAGGACGGCATGCACGTCGCGTTCACCTATCGCACCGCGGAGGAGAGCGCGAAGACCGTCCTGGCCGACGTCGAGGCGTACGGCCGTACCGGCCTGTCGATCAGAGCGGACAGTGCCGACGCGGCGGCGGTGGTCGGTGCGGTCGAGCAGACCGTCACCGAGCTGGGGCGGCTGGACGTGCTGGTCAACAACGCGGGGGTGTTCGCGGGCGGGCCGATCGAGTCGGTCAGCCTGGACGCCCTCGACCGGGCCGTCGCGGTCAACGTGCGCGGGGTGTTCCTCGCCACCCAGGCGGCGGTCCGCCACATGGGCGAGGGCGGGCGGATCGTCAACATCGGCAGCAGCTTCGCCAGCCGTGTCCCGGCTCCCGGGGTGAGCGCGTACGCGATGACCAAGAGTGCCGTCAACGGACTGACCCGGGCGCTCGCCCGCGAACTCGGACGGCGCGGGATCACGGTCAACCTGATCCTGCCCGGCTCGACCGACACCGACATGAACCGGGCGGACAGCGCCGGCGCGGACGCGCAGCGGGCCCAGATCGCCCTCGGGCGGTACGCATCGCCGGCCGACGTGGCGGCGACGGTCAGCCACCTGGTGGGTGACGGTGGACGGCACATCACCGGCGCGTCGATCGCCGTCGACGGCGGCGCCACGGCCTGAGCCAGGCGGTGACGCGCATCGTCCACCCGCCGCGCGTCGGTGAGCGGCGGGTGGACGATGCGGGTCAGTGCCGAAGCTCGTGCTCGTGCTCTGCGGCGAGATCGTTGTTCGCGGCCGCGCCCCGAAGTGTGACCAGGGCCCAGATCGCGGCGAGGACCATCACCCCCGCACCGGCGGCACCGGTGACGGTGATCGCTTCGGTGAACGCGTGCCTGGAGATGTCGAGGATGGAGGCTCCGGTCGGGCCGCCGACCTCGGTGGCCACCAGCAGCGCCTCCGCCATCGTCGAGGACACCCGATCGGCAAGGCTCGCCGTCAGGTCGAGCGCACCGGTTCCCGCGGTGACGACCCTCGTGTACCAGGCGACGAGCACCCCGCCCAGCACCGCCGTGCCCAGCGTCGTGCCGATCTCGTACGCGGTCTCCGAGGTGGCGGCGGCCTGCCCGGCGCGTTCGGGCCTGACGGAACTCATGATGATGTCGTTGCTTAGACCCAACCCGATGCCCGCGCCCAGCGAGACCAGCGCGAGTGAGGTGGCGATCAGGGCGGGGCTCGACGTCGGCGACAGGAAGATGGTCAGCCCGAAGCCGACGGCGGCGATCAGGAGCCCGGCGGCGATGACGTAGGCGGGGAGGAAACGCTTGACCAGAGCCGCCGCGACGAACGCGGCGATGGCGGCGAGGAACGCCTGGGGCAGCAGCCAGACGGACGCCTGGAGCGGGCTGAGGCCGAGTACGAGCTGAAGGTGCTGGATGAGTGCCACCAGCGCGCCGACCATCGCGAAGATCGACAGGAGATCCCCGACGACGGCTCCCCGGAAGTAGCGCACCTTGAACAGCCTGACCTCCATGAGCGGGGTGGGCAGCGTGAGCTGTCTGCGGACGAACAGGACGACCGCGATCAGACCGACGACGACGCCGGCGACGCCGAGAGCGATGTCCTTGCCGCCGGTGAGGTTCTTGATGCCGTAGACCACGCCGATCATGCCGGCAAAGGAGAGCGCGACGCTGAGAATGTCGATCTTGTGCAGCTCCGGGTTGCGGCTCTCCGGCAGCAGGAGTGGGCCGAGGACGAGCAGGAGCAGCATGACCGGGATGTTCATCAGGAACGCGGCCTGCCAGCTGAACGTCTCGATGACCCAGCCGCCGGCGATCGGCCCGACCGCCGCGCCGACCGAGGCCATCGCTGCCCACACGGCCATCGCGTAACGCCGCTGCTGCCGGTCGAGGAACATGTTGCGGACCAGTGACAGCGTCGACGGCATCATGATCGCACCGCCCACGCCCAGCAGTGCGCGAGCACCGATCAGCAGCCACGGCGAGGTGGCCATCGCGCCGAGGACGGAGGCCATCGCGAAGACGACCGCACCGATGAGCAGGTTCCGTCGTCGACCGAACCGATCGCCCACGGTGCTCATCGCCACGAGCAGGCCGGCGAGGACGAGGGAGTAGATGTCGATCATCCACAACTGCTCGGTGCCCGTGGGGCTCAGCTCGGCGGAGATCGCGGGCAGGCCCAGGATCAGGACGGTGCCGTCGATCGTGATCAGCAGCAGGGGCAGGGCGAGCACGGCCAGACCGATCCAGCTCCGGGCGGTGGCCTTGGGAGGGGCGTCGTTCATGAGAATCCCTACTCGGAGGTCTATGGGGTGGTGGTCGCGACCGAGTCTACAGACCATCTGGTCGGTTAACCAACACGTCGACTACTGCTGTGCAGCATGCATGGTCTGCCGAGGGTCGGGAATACGGGCGGGAGACCGCACGACGCCGTCGAGGGCGTAAACACCCCACCGTGGTGGGAATGCGCCCTTCTGGCACAGGCGTATCTACGGGAGTGTCAGATGGGCGTGGGGAAGGTGCCGTCGGTGGCCAGCTCAAGCAGCAGGCGGCGGGCCGGTGCGATGCTCGCCTCGTCCTCTTCCCCGTACAGGACGGCGATGGCGATCCCCTCGGCGGCCCGGCGCACGATCAGGATGCGTTCGGTGCTGAGCCCGTCCAGCGCGAACTGCTCACCCCACCAGGCGCCGTGCTCTTTCAGGACCGCGGCGACTGCGGGGATCGCGTAGAGACCGCTCCAGATCGGCGCCGCGGTGAAGTCGCGCGCGGCCACCGCGTCCGCACTTCCCGCGCAGAGTGCGCGAACGTACGCGCGGAGCATCTTGCCGGGGTAGTTCTCGGACAGGTCGAGGTGGCGGAGAACCGCCTCCCGGAACCGTTCGTGCGCATCTTCGACCACGGCGATCACCAGCTGATCCCGATTGTCGAAGTGGTGGATCAAGCCACTCTTGGACACTCCGGCGACCGAGGCGACCTCGGCCAGGGTGACCGCGGCGCCCTTCTCCAGGATCACCTGGGTGGCCGCATCCAGCACCGCACGCCGCGTGCGCTCGGTGTTGCGCGTCTGTCGCCCCTCAGCCACCGGATCACCCGCCCCGCGTCGACACTGCAACCGACCAACTGGTCTACAATACAACACGGGTGAACGGCAAGGTCATTCGCCGGTGGAGGCCCTGCGTGCCGTGAAGCGTGCCTGCGCATCGACGACCGCGTCGGCGTACCTGGTGGCCCAGGTGCCCATCATCCGCATCGGTTCCAGCAGGGCGCGACCCGCCTCGGTCAGCGCGTAGTCCACCCGAGGCGGCGCTTCCTGATAGGGCCGGCGTTCCACCAGGCCGTTGTACTCCAGCCGGCGCAGCGCGTCGTTGAGCACCTTCGGGCTGATCCCGCCGATCCGGGTGAGCAGCGCCGCCGGTCGCGCCGGCCCGTCGGCGGCGATGGTGAAGACCACGACGCTGTCCCAGCGGTTGCCGAGCACCTCGAACGCCACCCGGGCCTGGCAGTCGGAGGTGTAGCCGTCGCGTCGATCGGCGGAACCATCCACGCTCCCATCCTGCCCCAGGCGTCGCACACCAATCGGTCTGCATCGCCGCGACTACCGTCCGGCCCGACGGACCGCGGAGTTGCCGTGGGGCGTGGAACGGAGGGCAACGGGTGAAGATCGGCGTACTGGGAACGGGCGGGATGGCGGCGGCGCTCGGTGGCGCGTGGGTGGCGGCCGGGCACGAGGTGGTGATCGGCGGCCGAGATCGGGAGCGGGCGCGACGGACCGCCGACCGCGTTCGCGCCGCCGGGCACGGCGGTCTCGGTGCCGCGGCGCGCCACGGCCAGGCGGTCCTCGTGGCGGTGCCGGCGGTTGCGGCGCCGCAGGTGGTGACCGACGTGGCCGGGATACTCGCCGGGCGGACGGTCATCGACTGCACCAACCCCCTGGTGCCGACCGGAGACGGGCCGATGCTCGACACGGGCGCCGCCGGGTCGGTGGTGCGGCAACTGGCGGGCGCCGCCCCCGATGCCCGCCTGGTCAAGGCGTTCAACCTCTGCCACGTCAGCGTCTGGACGCTGCGTCCCCCGACGTTCGAGGGGGTGCCGCTGGCCGTGCCCTACTGCGCTGACCACCCCGGCGCCGCCGCCGCGACGCAGACCCTGATCAGCTCGATCGGTTGTACGCCCGCGCCGTGCGGCGGGCTGGCGCGGGCGGCCTACCTGGAGGCGACCGCGGCGCTGGCGATCGGGCTCTGGTGGGCGGGCGGGCAACCGCGCGCCGCTTTCCCCTCGCCGGCGGAGGCGCCGCCGGTCACCTGAGGACGGGTGTGCCGGTAGACGAGGAGCCCTGATGCTGCGCGTCGAGGTCACGGAGCGCGTAGCGGAGATGCTCCCACTCCTCGTCGAAGATCACGTGAAGGCAGTCCAGGACCGACGCCTCGTGCTCGGGTGACCAGGCGGTGGGCCGAGGCTCGGCGAGCAGCTGCGGCGTGACGGTCGCGAGGAAGTCCCGCACGATGGCCTGCCGCTCGGCACGCACTTGGAGCACCTCGGCGAAGGTCGGCTGCTCCGCCACGAATATCGACATGTCGAAGCCATCGGTCTCGTACTCGCTGTGTGGCTGGCCGAGCGGGTGGAAGGGCTGTGGCAGACGCAGGGCCGCCTTGCCCAGCCAGGCGTCGGTGGCGAACGCGAGGTGGCGCAGCGTCTGCGCGAACGACCACTCGCCGTCGACCGAGACGTCGACGGCGCCCTCGGGCATGGACATGACCCGGTCGACCGCGGCCGCCCAGGCCCGTTCGGTCGCGGCCCACGCCGCGCCAAGGGTGCTGGGCTCCGTCGCCTGCTTCAGCTCGCGCCCCGGGAACCGCCGGTTGAGCTCCGCCTCGACGAGCGGCGCGACGTCGACGCCGTTGACCAGGAGTGCGCCGTCGGCCAGCCACGGTGCGTCGATATCGAGCCCCCGCACGTCGACGCCACGCATCACCGCGCCGGCCAGCGTCGACCTGCTGAACCGCGCACCCCGCAGATCCCGGTCGACGAACGTTGCGACAGTGTCCTGGACCACGGCGTCCCTCCATCCGGTTGGCGATCGCGGCGATGCTAGCGCCCGGGTCCGACAACCCGAGCCCGACGCGGCCGGGCCGGCGGCGGCGGGCATCGCGCGGCGCGGGGATCCGGAGTGGCACGCCGACCCGATGGCGATCGCGTGAACTCTTGAGGCCCACGACTACGGCTGAGGTTTCCCGCAGATAGGGGGCTTTGTTCAGATTAATCAGGAAGGGTCGATTTCTGTCGGTCAAGCCCGACCGGCGTCGTCCCGACGACTCAACGGAGATTAGCGCATGTTGATGTCCTCAACGCGAGTACGCAGCAAACTCCGCGTCGCCCTGACCGTCCTCACCGCCGCAGCGGTCGCGGGTGCGACCGCCTCGACCGTCCCCACGTCCGGCGCGATGGCGAACCGGACGGCGAAGACCTGGAACGAGACCGCCTACCGAGGCCACGTCGAGGTGGTCCGCACCCCCGGCGGCCCGACCGACCCCGCCCACCTGACCGGCCGGGTCTTCGTCGACCGGAACCGCGACAGTGCCAGCGACCCGAACGAGCGCGGCCTCGCCGGTGTCGTGGTCTCGAACGGCCGCGACGTCGTCACCACCGATCGCCACGGGCGCTACCGGCTCCCGGTGTACGACAACATGACGGTCTTCGTCACCCAGCCGTCCGGCTACCAGGTGCCGGTGGACGAGTTCAACGTGGCGCAGTTCCACTACCACCACCTGCCTCAGGGCTCGCCGGCGCTGCGCTACGGCGGCATCGCGCCGACCGGTCCCGTGCCCTCCGCGGTGAACTTTCCCCTGGTGGAGAGCGATCTGACCAGGTCCCGGGAGCAGCACTGCGTGATCGCGGGCGATCTGCAGACGTACAACCAGACCGAGGTAAAGTACGCCCGCAGAGGGGCGATCGGCGACCTCGCCAAGCGCCACGACTACCAGGGCTGCGGTAGCCTGTTCATCGGCGACGTCGTCGGTGACGACCTGTCGCTCTACCCGGACGTGAAGAGGCTGACGCGGCTCACCAACGGGCCGGCCCGCTTCCTGCCCGGCAACCACGACCTCGACTTCGACGCGACCTCGGCCGAGCACTCGTTCGACACGTTCCGCGCGCAGCTCGCCCCCGCGTACTACTCGTACGACGTCGGCAACGTGCATGTCGTGGCGCTCAACACCGTGCGCTACCCCTGCACCCCGGACGTCGACAACCCGGACGGTACGCGGCCCAGCTGCAACGACCCGGTCAACCAGCCCCGATACAACGGCCGGCTCGACGAGAACCAGCTCGCGTGGCTGGCCCGTGACCTGGCCACGGTCGGCCGCGACAAGCTGGTCGTGGTCGCCAGCCACATCGGGCTGCTGAACTTCGCCGACGAGGGCAGCCCGATCCACCAGGTCGACCAGGTGCGCGAGGTGCACGATCTGCTCAAGGGCCGCAAGGCCGTCGCCGTCGCCGGGCACAGCCACTCGATCGAGAACATGAAGACCGGTGACTCCGTCCAGGGCTGGCGTGACCTCTTCGGCGTCGACGGGCTGCCGTTCCCGCACATCACGGCCGGGGCCATCGCCGGCGACTGGTATTCCGGCGAGGTGACCGACAGGGGCTACCCGACCGCACTCCAGCGTGACGGCGGCCGGCCCGGTGTGCTCACCCTCGACATCAAGGGCAGCTCGTTCAAGGAGCGGTTCACGGTGACCGGCGAGAGCGACCGGGTGCAGACGCAGCTGGGCATCAACAGCCCGGCCTACCGCGAGTGGTACGTCGCGCGGGCCGCCTGGAACGCCCAGCCGCAGGGTCCTGCGCCGGAACTCGGCGACCCGCACCTGATCGACCGCGTGGACCTTGCCGGGACGACCTGGCTCACCACCAACTTCTTCGTCGGTGCCACCGGCTCCACCGTCAGGGTCGCCATCGACGGCGGTCGGGCACGGTCGGCCGCCCGTACCCAGCCGATGCGCGGCGAGGACCAGCTGGTCGGTCCGGAGTGGTCCGACCCGACTGCCGTCGCGCAGCAACTGGTCCACGGCGGCAGTCGGGCGGACCGGTCGATGCACCTGTGGCGGTTCGCGCTCCCCGCCGACCTCGCCGACGGCCGGCACCGCGCCGTGGTCACCGCCACGGACTCGTACGGCCGCCAGTTCACCGACGTCCTGCACTTCCGCGTCGTCGCACAGCGATAACCGTTCTCCTCACCCGTCTTCCGGGCCGCCACCGTCGCACCGGTGGTGGCCCCGGGCGGCGAAACCGTCGGGCTGATCGCCCGCCGCCCGGCCGGACCGGGCTGCCGCGAGACGCATCGCTACGCTGCCGGCATGGACGTCGAGAAGCGCCTGCGGCGTACCCGCGGGTGGTTGTGGATCGTGGTGGTGGGCCTGCTGCTGAGCGGGGTGACCGCGTTCCCGCTCGAGATCGAGCTGCGCTGGCTGCTGCGGGCGGTCGACCCGTTCGCCGACCAGTTCCCGGCGCTGGTCGGCTGGATCGAGCGGGTCCACATCGGGCTGGTCGAGACCGGTGACCGCTACCCGTTCATGCGGTACGGCACCGACTGGCTCGCGTACGCCCACCTGGTGCTCGCGGTGGCGTTCTGGGGGCCGCTGCGCGACCCGGTGCGCAACGTCTGGGTGGTCCAACTCGGCATCATCGCCTGTGTCGGGATCGTGCCGCTGGCGCTGATCTGCGGGCCGATCCGGGAGATCCCGTGGTTCTGGACGATGGTGGACCTGTCCTTCGCCGTCGGGGCGTTCCCCCCGCTGTGGTTCGCGTACCGGCACATCCGGGCGATCGAGGCGCAGCGGGCCGACCCGGTGGGCCCGGACCGACGGTCGACGTCAGAGGTCTCGGGATCGGCGCGTCCGTAGTGACCAACGGCTCCGCGTCCGCCGGCTGTTGGCGTCGGGTGCCGCGCCGTAGAGCGGCCACGCCGGGCCTGTCAGGCAACGTCAGGATGGTCCGCGGGAATGCGGTAGACGGACACGTGGGACCGCGACTCCGCGGTGAACTCGGCACCGGCCCAGTCCGCGTGCCTGGCTTCCAGCTCGAACCCGGCCAACTGAGCCATGAGATCGAGTTCGGCCGGCCAGATGTAGCGGTGCGGGCTACGGAACAGCCCGGCCTGCCGGCTGTCGTCGAACGAGAAGTGGTGCGACACGACGTGCTGGCGAAGGACGTCGTAGGTGTCCAGACCGATGTATCCCGGCCGGGCAGCGAACACCATGGCCTGCTGTCCGGGTGGGAGTTTGCGCAGCTCCGGCACCCAGAGCTCGATCACGAAGCGGCCACCGGGTAGGAGATGGCGCGCGGCGTTGTGGAAGCACGCGACCTGTTCGGCCTGGGTGAGCAGGTTGGAGATCGTGTTGTAGACCAGGTAGACGAGCGTGTACTTCCCCGGCGCGGTGGCTGACGCCATGTCACCGGTGATCACCGGGATCGACGCCTCGTCGGCCTTCGTCCGCAGCTGGGCGATCATCGGAGGGGACAACTCGATGCCGGTGACGGGCACTCCTCGCTCGGCGAGCGGTACCGCTACCCGGCCCGTGCCGATGGCGAACTCGAGCGCCGGCCCGCCACCCGCCAGACCGGCGAGGCGGTCCACGGCCGGTCCCAGGACCTCGCGGGCGAACATGCCGGTGCCCGGCGTGTCATAACGCTGGGCGGCCTCGACGTCCCAGATCTCCTCCTGACGCATGCCGCCACGATCCCCCAGCCGTACGGGCCGGTCCAACGACTTTCGGTCACGCTCCGCGCGGATCGTCAACACCGCGTGCTCGGCGTCGGCGACCGGGGGTGTTTTTGGGGCGGACCAGCCGGGTAGGTCGGGCCGGACGACGCACCCGCCCCCTGGGAGGACCATCCGATGCGAGACAACTTCGGTGATGCGGCGGGGGACACCCTCCGCTCGATACTTCTCTTTCTGCCCAAGGCCGTCGCCTTCGTGGCGATCCTGGTCGTCGGCTGGCTGATCGCGAAGGCGGTCCTGAAGCTCGTGGACCGGCTGCTCGAACGGGTCGGCTTCGACCGCGCGGTCGAGCGGGGCGGGATCCGCCGGGCACTGGCCCGATCCCGCTACGACGCCAGCGACATCGTCGCCCGGCTGGCCTACTACGGCATCCTGCTGCTCACCCTCTACCTGGCGTTCGGGATCTGGGGGCCGAACCCGATCTCCGATCTGATCGCCGGGGTCATCGCCTGGTTGCCCCGCGCCTTCGTCGCGATCGTCATCGTGGTCGTCGCCGCCGCCATCGCGAGTGCGGTCAAGGACATCATCTCCGGTGCGCTCGGCGGCCTGTCGTACGGCCGGCTGCTGGCCACCGTCGCCTCCGTGTTCATCCTCGGTCTCGGCGTGATCGCCGCGCTCAACCAGATCGGCGTCGCCACCGCCGTGACCACGCCGGTGCTGATCGCGGTGCTGGCCACCGTCGGCGGCATCCTCGTGGTCGGCGTCGGCGGCGGTCTGGTGCGGCCGATGCAGAGCCGCTGGGAGTCCTGGCTATCCCGCGCCGAGCAGGAGTCGCGGACCATCGCCGAGCACGCCCACGCCTACTCCGCCGCCCGCCGCGACACCGCCGAGCGCTCCGCCGACCCGACCCCCGGCACCCCGACCCCCGGTACGCCCACCGTCTACACCACGACCCCGGCCGGGCCCGCGGTGGCCACGTCGTCCGGGCCGGTGACCGGCGAGCCGGACGGCGTCACCACGTCCACCACCGGCTCCCCGGTGGTGGACGACCCGGAGGCGACCCAGGTGGTCACCGCACCCGGCATCGACGCCGACCCGACCACGCCGCTGCCGCGCCAGGACGACCCGGACACCACCCAGGTCACCTCGCGCGCTCCGGACGTGCCGGCGCAGCGCAGCGCCGACGACAGCGACTCGACGATGGTCCTGCCGAGAACCGACGACCAGCGCTGAGCGGCCCGCGGCGGGACGGAACCGGAGGCGGTTCCGTCCCGCCGCCGCGTTCCGGCGGGGCCGTGGCGCACCGCCGCGCAAGCTAACATCACCGTCATGACCTGGCGACATTGATGCACCCGCCGAGGCCGTGGGCCGCCTGCGGACGCCGTGACACCGCGTCCGTCACCCGTCCCACCCCGGAAGGCCTCGATGACCCCGACCTCACCGCGTGCCCGCCGCCTGGCCGGCACGCTCTACGCGTACGCGTTCCTCACCGACCTGGTCCTGCTCTATCCGGTGTACGCGCTGCTGTTCGCCGATACCGGCCTGTCGGTCGGGCAGATCTCGTCGCTGTTCGTCATCTGGTCGTTGGCCGGCATCGCGGTGGAGGTGCCCTCCGGCGCGTGGGCCGACGCGACCTCCCGACGGCGGCTGCTCGGCCTCGCGCCGCTCTGCACCGCCGCCGCCTTCGCCCTCTGGACGCTCGCACCGTCCTATCCCGCGTTCGCCGCCGGTTTCGTTCTCTGGGGAGCCGGCGGAGCGCTCGCCTCCGGCGCGACGGAGGCCCTGGTCTTCGACGAACTCGACCACCTCGGTGCGGCGGACCGGTACGCCCGCGTCATCGGCCGGGCGCGTACCGCCGGCACCGTCGGGGTGCTCGTGTCGATCGTGCTGGCCAGCCCGGCGCTCGCGCTCGGCGGCTATCCGGCGGTCGGCGCGGCCAGTGTGGTGGCCTGCCTGCTCGCCGCCGCCGTCGCCACCCGCCTACCCGAACACCGGGCAGGGTCGACGGACCTCACCGGCCACACCCGGGACGCTCCCGGCGAGGCGGACGAACCCGGCTGGTGGACCGGTCTGCGGGCGGGCGTCGCCGAGGCCCGTGGCAACCCGGCGGTACGCGGGGCCGTGCTGCTCGTCGCCGTGGTCACCGCTGTCTGGGGTGCGCTGGACGAGTACACCCCGCTGCTGGTGCGGGACACCGGAGTCGCCCTGACGACGGTGCCGCTGCTGCTCCTGGTCGTGACGGTCGGGCAGGTCGCCGGTGGCCTGCTCGCCCCGGTCGGTCAGCGGCTACGCATCCCCGGGTACGCGGTGCTGCTGGCCGGCTCGGCGCTGGCCCTGGCCGGTGGCGCGTTGCTGGCCCATCCGGCCGGGTTCCTGCTGGTGGCGGTGGCCTTCTGCGGTCTCCAACTCGCCTCGGTGCTGGCCGACGCGCGCCTACAGGCCCGGATCGGTGGGCCGGCCCGGGCCACGGTCACCTCGCTGGCCGGGATGGGCACCGACCTGACGATCATCGCGGTGTACGCCGGGTACGGTCTGGTCGCCACCCTGGCGGGGCATCCGGCGGCGTTCGCGGTCGCCGCCGTGCCGTACCTGGTGGTCGCGGCGGCGCTGGTGATCCGCCCGGCGGGTCGTCGGGGGCCGTCCGCGCCCGTGACGGCGCCCCCGGCTCGGGACGACCTGGTTTGGCCCCACCCGCCGGGACGGCCCACCTAAGCGGCCGTGTCGATGTCCTCGATCGTTGCCCGCAGCCCGCCGCAGGCCGGCCGGGGGCGTCGGCGCAGTTCCCTCGGGCTCCTGGTCGGTCAGCGGGATCCGGTGCGGGCGCCCCGGCGGCTGCCGAACGACTCCATCGTGGTCGCCCGCTTCGTCGGCGTCCTGCTGGCCGCGCGGGACCGGGAGGCCGTGGCCTGCGTGGCCGCGGTCTTCCTGGTCGGCGCCCGCTTCGTGGTCGCCTTCGCGCCCGGCGCCCTCGTGCCCGGTGCCTTCGTCGTGGCCTTCGCGGCCGGGGCCTTCTTCGCCGCCGCCTTCTTCGCCGGGGCCTTCTTCGCGGCGGTCGCCTTGGCGGTGGGCCGGCGGGTCGGGGTGGTCGTGGCGGAGACGGCCTTCTTGCGGGCCACCCGCGCGCTCGTCGGGGTCGGCTTCCCGCCCGGTGTCTTCGCGGCCGTCGCCCCGGTGGCCCGCTTCGCCGCCGTGGCCACCTTCTTCGCGGCCACCTTGCCCGGCGGCGGGGCCTTACCCGCCCCGGTCTGCTTCCTGGACCGTGCTGCCTGCGCCATCGTCGCTCCTCGGGAGTCTGCCGTGGGCGACGGTCTTCCCGGCGCCCCGGCGGTCAAACGCACGTGCCCGACGGTCGAACGCGTGCGGGGTCATGAGGCCCGGGTGGCGAAGACGATGACGTTGTCGACGTACTCGCCGCTGCTCCGGTCGAACCGGCCGCCGCAGGTGATCAGGCGGAGCCTGGCCGTGCCGCCGGAGCCGTAGACCAGGTCGGTGGGGAAGCGGTCCTTGGGGTACGCCTCGACGCCCTCCACGGCGAAGTGGACCACGCTGGCGTCGTCGCGGCTGATCTGGACGGTGTCGCCGGGGCGCAGCCGTCCGAGGTCGAAGAAGACGGCCGGGGAGTTCCGGGAGTCCACGTGGCCGACCAGGACCGCGTTGCCGATCTCGCCGGGGCTGACCCCGGGGCGGTACCAGCCGGCGACGGCCGGCCGATCCAGCGGTGGCACCTCCAGCGCCCCGGCCTCGTCGGCGGCGACGGGCACGAGTGGTGCGCGTACGCCGATGGCCGGGATCCGGACCTCGACGGGGGTGGCGCGGGGCAGCGGCGGCAGGCTCGGCGCGGTCACCGCGCGGTGCGGGGCGCCGTCGGGTTGCGGCGGCCCGGCCGGCAGCCGGGTCAGCCCCGCGCCGACCAGCGCGAGGCCGGCCACCGCGAGGAACGCGAGCAGGATGCGGCCCAGGTGGTACGCCCGCACGGGAGCCTCCGATCGCCGGTGCCCGCACCGTGCTGCACGGTGCGGGCACCCGCCGCGGGATGGATGGAGTGTGGTCGTGGGTCAGCGCGTCGCGGCGATGGTCGCGTGCCGGCGACGGCGGGCCAGGATGACGGCACCGCCGAGCGCGGTGGCGAGCAGGGTGGCACCGGTGGCCAGGGTTCCGGCGCCGTCGTCGCCGTCGCGGCCCCCGGCCTGCGCACCGCCGATCGGGGTGACCGTGAAGGTGGCGCCGCCGTCGGGCGTACCGTCGCCGCAGGTGGCCGCCACCGTGTACGTGCCCAGGGTGAACCCGGCGGTGAACAGTTCGGCGCTCAGTCCGCCACCGGCGGCGGCGGTGGTCGAGCGGACGTTCTGGTCGCGGTCCGGCCCGGTGACGCGGAAGATCGCGTCGCCGGATGCCGGGTTGCAGTTGGTCGCGGTGAGTACGACGGTTCCGCCGACCGGCGTGGTCGACGGCGACACCGTCGTGTCGGCCAGCGCGGTGCCCGGCAGCAGCAGCGCGCCGAGGGCAAGGCTGCCCGCCGCCGGTACGAGAACTCTTGTTGCCTTCATACGCGTCTTCCCTCACTTTTCGTCCGCTGACTGCTGGGACGTCGTTCGGGTGGCCAACTCCGTGACTAGCACCGGTGTGCCCAACACTAGGTGGGATGGGACCTCGATCCGGTGAAAATGAGAAATCCTCGTTGCCGTCCCGTGTCCTCCCGGGAGACGGAGGCGTCGCCGAAGGACCGGGCTCGGGTCCGGCGGGTGCGGCATCACGTCGATGCCCGGTGTGCTCACCCCGTCACGGCTGCACGATTCGTCGTACCCCGGATGTCGAGCGCGGCCTCCGGTGGCGCCCGGACGTGTGGCAGCGTGATCGGATGCACGCCCCGCCGGTCGACGTCGATCTCGCCCTGGTCGGTGCGGGCGGCGCCGCCTCGCTGGTGCTGGCCGCGCTGGCCCGCCACCGCGTACGCGACCTGCGGATCGCCGTCGTCGACCCGGTGCACCGGCGTGGCCAGGACCGGACGTGGGCCTTCTGGGACCGCCCGGGCAACGACCTGGACGAGCTGCTCAGCGCCAGCTGGTCGCGGGTCGAGGTGATCACGCCCGGCACGCACCAGGCCCTGGACCTGGCCCCCCTGAGGTACGCGATGCTGCGCTCCGGCCCCATCTACGACCGCGCTGCCGAGGCGGAGCGGCGTCTCGGCGTGACCCGGATCGTCGCCGGTGCCGAGACGCTCGACGACGACGGCGAGCGGGTGCTGGTGCGTACCGTCGGCGGCCGGCCGGTGCTGCGGGCCCGCTGGGTGCTGGACTCCCGGCCGCGACCGCCGCGGCGCCCCGGGCGGACCAACTGGTTGCAACACTTCCGGGGCTGGTGGCTGGCGGCCGACCGGCCGGTCTTCGACCCGGAACGGGCCGTGCTGATGGACTTCCGCACCCCGCAGCCGGCCCGGGGCGTCTCCTTCGGTTACGTGCTGCCGGTGGACAGCCGGTATGCCCTGGTCGAGTACACCGAGTTCGCACCCGATCTGCTCACCGGCGCGGCGTACGACGCGGCGCTGGCCGGCTACCGGGACCTGCTCGGTCTCGATCCGGCCCGGCTCACCGTCACCGAGGTCGAGAACGGGGTGATCCCGATGACCGACGGCCCGTTCGTGGCCCGCCCCTCACCCCGGGTGGTACGCCTCGGCACGGCCGGTGGCGCCACCCGCCCCTCGACCGGCTTCACCTTCTCCGCCATGCACCGCCAGGCCGAGCAGGTAGCCCGTGCGGTAGCCGCCGGACGGCCGCCGGTGCCGGCGCCCGCGTACCCCCGCCGGCACCGCTGGATGGACGCGGTCGCCCTGCGGGCGCTGGACCGCGACCTGGTCGGTGGCCCGGAGTTCTTCGGCCGGCTCTTCGCCGGCAACCCGGCGCAGCGGGTGCTGCGCTTCCTCGACGGCCACACCAGCGTGGCCGAGGACCTGGCGGTGATGCGCTCCACCCGGCTGCGGCCGATGCTCACCGCCACCGTGGCCGATGCCGCCGGCCGGCTCCGCGACCGGCTCGCGCCGGGGCACCGTCCGGAGTGGACGGTGCCGCCACCCGTCGGCGGCCCCGACCCCCCGAGCGTCGGCGGCCCGGTTCACTGAGCCGGCGTCGGCGACCCGGTCACTGAGCCGCGTCACCGCCGGCCGCGGACGGGTGCCCGGCGTCGGCGGCGAGCGCGTGCAGTCGCTCCCCGTCCAACCGGAGCACGTCGAGTTCGTCGAGGGTGCGGGCGTGCAGCCGTCGATAGAAGCGCAGGGCCGGGTCGTTGGTGCGCAGCACCCACCATTCCAGGCGGGCGCAGCCGCGCGCCACGGCCAGCGCCGCCAGGTGGGCCAGCAGGGCCCGGCCGACGCCGTTGCCGCGCTGCTCCGGCCGCACGTACAGGTCGTCCAGATGGATGCCTGGCCGACCGGCCACCGTGCTGTAGGTCGGGTAGTAGAGCGCGAAACCGACCGGCTCGCCCGCGACGGTGGCGACCACCGCCTCGGCGGCCGGGTGGGCGCCGAACAGGGCGCGCGCCACGTCCGCCGGCTGTGCCGTCACCTCACCGGGGAAACCCTCGGCCTCGGTCAGCTCGACGATGAAGCGGTGCAGCACTTCGGCGTCACCCGGCTGCGCCGGCCGGATCAACAGCCGGGTGTCGGCGACAAGATTGCTCACCCGGTCGACTGTAGGGCCCCACCGGCGCGGCCGGGTGCCCGCCGGCGGGGAGGCTTCGGTAGGTTGGCCGGATGGTGGACGAGACGGCCGGCCCGGTGGTGCGGATCTGGACCGACGGCGCGTGCAGCGGCAACCCCGGGCCGGGCGGCTGGGGTGCGCTGCTGCGCTACGGCTCCCACGAGCGTGAACTGCGCGGCGGCGAGGCGAGCCCGACCACCAACAACCGGATGGAGCTGACCGCCGCCATCGAGGCGCTGGAGAGCCTGACTCGCCCGGCCACCGTCGAGCTGCACACCGACAGCACGTACGTGCGCAACGGCATCACCAGTTGGCTGGCATCCTGGAAGCGCAACGGCTGGCGGACGGCGGCAAAGCAGCCGGTGAAGAACGCCGACCTGTGGCAGCGGCTGGAGGCGGCCTGCGCCCGGCACCGGATCACCTGGCTGTGGGTGAAGGGGCACAACGGGCACCCGGAGAACGAGCGGGCCGACGCGCTGGCCAACCAGGGGATGACCGAGGCCCGGACCACCCCCGCGGGCGCCCGCCGCTGACGGTCGAGCGGCCGGCCCTCGTCGGGCACGATGGAGCGAGGACCCGGCACACCGGAGGGAACATGGTGCGATCGCGGCCGTCCCAGCCCACCCTCGCCGACGTGGCCCGCGCGGCGGGAGTGTCGACGGCCACCGCCTCGCGGGCGCTCAACGGCACCGGCCCGGTCTCCGCGCCGGTGCGCGAGCGGGTGCGGCGGATCGCGGCCGACCTGTCGTACGTGCCAAACCCGCTGGCCGTCTCCCTGGCCCGCCGACGCGGGCACCGGGTGGTGATCGGCGTCGTCGCGACGCACGCCCAGATGCTCACCGACCAGTATGTGGCCCGGCTGGTCGGTGCCGCCGCGCGGGAGGCCGACGCGCACGGCCTCGGGGTGTCGACGCGGTGGCTGCGCCCCGGTGACGTCACGCCCGTCGCCGACGCCGCCCGCGACCGTGGCGTACACGGGTTGCTGCTGGTCAACCACAGTCTCCAGCTGCTCGACGCGGTGCCGGTGGCGCTGCGTGGCCGCGTCGCCGTGGTGGGGCCCGGCTTCGGCCGGGTCGCCGCACACGACGTGGACACCCGGGCGGCGATGCACGCCAGCCTGCGGCACCTGATCGACGGTGGCCGGCGGCGGATCGCGATGCTGACCGGGCCGGGATGGGTGCCGAGCATGCGGCAGCCGGTCGCGGCGTACCGGGCGAGCATGCGCGAGCACGGCCTGCCCGTCCGCACGGTGACCGGCGGGTTGAGCCTGGAGACCGGCGCGGCCGGGGCACGTCGGGTGTTGCGGAGCTGGCCGGACACCGACGCCATCGTGGCGATCACCGACGTCACCGCGCTGGGCGCGCTGCGGGAACTGGCCGACTCGGGCCGCCGCGTCCCCGACGACGTGGCCGTGGTCGGCTTCGACGACGTGCCGCTGGCCGCGCTGGGCCGCCCGGCCCTGACCACCGGCACCCACCCGGTGGAGCGGATCGCGGCCGGTGCCCTGCGGTGCCTGCTCGACGGCACCGCCGCCGCCGAGGCCGAGGTGGTGCATCCCTCCACGCTGGTGCCGCGGCAGAGCGCCTGACGTCGGCACTTGCGGTGAAAGCGCTTGCACACCGTACGGTCCGGGCATGGACACGACGGGGAGACGCCCGCATCCGGTGATTCGACCGTACCGGGGCGAGGACCACGACGAGGTGTACGACATCTGCGTACGCACGGCCGCCGCGGGTGGCGACGCCCGGGGGATGTACGCCAGCGACGACCTGATGCCCGATCTCTTCGCCGGCCCGTACCTGCACCTCGAACCGGAGCTGGCCTTCGTGCTCGCCGACGGGGCGCGGGTCGTCGGGTACGTGCTCGGCACGGCGGACACCCCCGCCTTCGTCCGCGCCTACCGGGACAGCTGGATCCCCCGGCTGGCGCACCGCTACCCGGCACCGGTCCGGCCGCCCGCCACACCCGACGAGGAGATGATCGCCCTGCACCACCGGCCGGAGCGGATGCTGCTGCCGGAACTGGCCGGCTACCCGGCCCACCTGCACATCGACCTGCTGCCGGAGTACCAGGGCGCCGGGCACGGTCGTCGCCTGGTCGAGGTCTTCCTCGCGGCGGTGGCGCGCGCCGGGGCGCGGGCACTGCACCTCGGTATGGCGACCGCCAACGTGCGCGCCCGCGGCTTCTACGACCGGTTGGGCTTCCACGAGATCCCGGTGCCCGATCCGGGTCCGGTGACCTATCTGGGGCGCCCGACCCGCAGCTCACCGGCGGGGTCGACGAACGGCGGCGGGCTCGCCCCGGAGGTGTCACGGTGACCGTCGAGAGTCGCCCCACCGTGCCGGTGCCGGCCGCGGAACCGGACGACGGGTGGCAGCGCGAGCCGCTCGACCTACCCGCGTACCTGGCCCGGATCGGCCACCGGGCGAGGCCGGCGGTGGGCGTGGCGACCCTGGTGGCGCTGCACCGCGCCCACGTGGCGGCGATCCCGTTCGAGAACCTCGACATCCCGCTGGGGCGGGGGGTGAGCGTCGAGCTGGCCGCGATCCAGGCGAAGCTCGTCGGGCGGCGGCGCGGCGGCTACTGCTTCGAGCACGGCCTGCTCTTCGCGGCGGTGCTGGACCGTCTCGGCTTCGCCGTCACCCGGCTGCTCACCCGCACCGGCGACCCGGCCGTGCACCCGCGTCCCCGCTCGCACCTGGTGCTGCGGGTCCGGCTCGGCGACGCCGACTGGCTGGCCGATCCCGGGTTCGGCTCCGGACTGCTCGAACCGGTCCCGTTGCTGCACAACCGGGTGCACCGGCAGGGGCAGTGGCGGCTGCGCACCTGGCGCGGCGCCGACGGCGGCTGGCGGTTGCAGCAGCGGGGGACCGCCGGCTGGGAGACCCTCTACACGCTCTCCGCCGAGGCGACGTACCCGGTCGACGTGGCGGGCGCCAACCATCTCACCGCGACCAGCCCCGGCTCGCCGTTCGTCGGGCAGCCGGTCGTCGTGCGCAAGGACGACGACCAGGTGCGGCGGCTCGTCGGTCGGGAGTACACGGTCGAGCGGGCCGACGGCAGCACCGTCACCCGCGCCGTCGCCGACGCCGAGCTGGGCCCGGTCCTGGCCGAGTTGGGCGTCGACCTGCCCCCGGCCGACCTCGCCGTACTGGCCCGATCGACCACCCATCCAGAGAGGTGATCCACATGACCGACGTGCCGATCCGACTGGCAGTCATCATCGGCAGTGTCCGGGCCGAGCGGACGGCGCCGCGCGTCGCGGACTGGCTGCTCGCCCGGCTCAAGTGCCACGCCGACCTCGACATCGACCTGCTCGACCTGGCCGGGCTGGACCTGCCGGCGGCGATGGACGGCACCGGCGACGCCCGCGTCTTCGCCGACCGGATCCGGCAGGCCGACGCCTACCTGGTGCTCACCCCCGAGTACAACCACGCCTACCCGGGACCGTTGAAGACCGCCATCGACAGCGCCAACCAGGAGTGGTGGGCGAAGCCGGTCGCCTTCGTCTGCTACGGCGGCACGTCCGGCGGCCTGCGCGCGGTCGAGCAGCTGCGACTGGTCCTCGCCGAGCTGCACGCGGTGACCCTGCGGCACACGGTCTCCTTCCCCAACGTGTGGGAACGGTTCGACGCCGAGGGCGGCCTGCGGGACGCCGCGCGGGCCGAGGAGCAGCTGGACACCCTGCTGGCCGGTCTGCGCTGGTGGTCGGCGGCGCTACGCACGGCGCGCGCCGCCGCCCCGTACCCCGGCTGAGTTCACCCGTCCTGGTGACCGAGAATCAGTGCGCGCCCAGGCGGGCCAGCGGTTCGACCAGCTCGCGCTCCTCGTAGGACAGATGCGACAGGAGCGTGTCGCTGAGCAGGTCCACCGCGGCCCGCAACTCGGCCATCCCGTCCGGGGCGGCGACGAAGGCGACCAGCGCGCGGTCGACGCCCTCCAGCACGTCGTGGATGGCGTGATGCTCCTCCACGAGCCGGTCGATGACCGGCTTGAGCCGCGGGTCGGCCCGCCGCAGGTGTGGAAAGAGCGACCGATCCTCGATCGTGTGGTGGGTGGTCACCACCCGGCAGTACGACTCGCAGTAGGTGCCCAGCGTCCACTTGTTCTGCCGCATCGTCATCGTGTTGATGTGCGAGCGGGCGGCGCCCACGTCGATCAGCCCGGCGGCGACCTGCTCGACGAGATCGTGGATCTGGGCCAGTTCGGCCCGTAGCCCGTCGTGCACGTCGATCAGGTGCTGCGCGCCGGCCTGCTCGTGCGCCGTGTAGGTGCGCGCCGGGTCGGGTGCCGGCCCCGTCGGTCGGGCCGACTCGTCCCACACCCGCACGTCACTGCGGCGTACGCCGTCGTCGGGTGTCGGCACCACCGCGAACGGCCCCGCCCCGCTCCAGCCCCGACGCCCCACCGACCGCCCCGCGGCACCGGCCCGTGTCGCGGCCGAGGTTCCTCCGGTGGCACCGGCCCGTGCCGTGGCCGAGGTCCCCTCGGTGTTGCCGGCCGTGCCGCGCGTGCCGCCTGCGCCCGTGCCGTCTGGGTCGCTCGCGTGGGCCCCGACGGCCTGCCCATCCTTACCGGCCGGGCGGGTGGAGCGTTCGGCGGCGACCAGTTCCCGGGTGGCCGGAGCCACCTCGGCGGCGAAGCGCCGCAGGTCGTCCGGGTCGTCACTGCCGAGGATGAACGTGCTGATCCCCTCGGTCAGCGCCAGGTCGGCGAGTTCCTCGGCCCACTGCTCGGCCGGGCCGTCCAGCGGGCCGCGGCCGGTCGCCGCGAACCGCCCGTTGACGTTGAGCAGCCGGCGTACCTCGGTCGGGGACCGGCCGGCCCCGGCGGCGGCCTCGTCGATGATCGCATTGCCCCGGGCCAGGTCGCCGGGTTGCAGGTAGGCCAGCGAGGGAAGCCAGCCGTCGGCCCGACGCCCGGTCAGCGCGAGCATGCGGGGCTTGTAGGCGCCGAGCCAGATGCCCACGTCGTGGGCGGGAGCCGGCCCGCGCTTGGCGCCGACCGCCCGGTGGAACTCGCCCTCGACCCGTACGCCGCCACGGGCGTCGGCGGCCCAGATCTGCCGGATGATCTCGATCGCCTCCGTCAGGGCCTGCACGCCCTGCCCGGGGGAGAGGCGCCGCCCGCCCATCGCCTCGATGGCGTCCCAGAACGCGCCGGCGCCGAGGCCGAGTTCCATCCGGCCGTCGCTGAGCAGGTCGAGGCTGGCCACGGCACGGGCGAGCACGGCGGGTGGGCGCAGCGGCAGGTTGGTGACGTTCGCGGCGAGGCGTACGCGTTCGGTCCGGGCGGCGACGAAGCTGAGCAGCGTCCAGGTGTCCAGGAAGGCCGGCTGGTACGGGTGGTCCTGGAAGGTGACCAGGTCGAGCCCGACCTGCTCGGAGAGCAGGGCCAGGCGCACCGGCCGGGCCGGGTCGGCGTTGCCGGGCGTGAGGAAGGACCCGAAGGTCAGCGGGTGCCCGTAGTCGCTCATCTCGGCGTTCCTTCCGGTTGGGCGGCGGCGGTCACCGCACCTCCGCGATGTTATTGCGTACAGAACATCATTGCCCAATAAAGTATGTGATCTGCGATAACCTGGGGGGATGACCGGTGCGCAGGCCAGCGACCCCCATCCCGACCCGATCAACGAGGATCTCGGGTGGATGCTCGGCGTCGTCTTCCGTGCCTACGTCCGCGCCGCCGACCACGCCGTCGGCGACCTGCCGGGCGGGCCCCGGGGCTACCAGGTGCTCACCGCGGCCGACCGGCAGCCCGCCCGCAACCAGGGCGCGATCGCCGAGGAACTGGGCATCGACCGCACCGTGCTGACGTACCTGATCGACGACCTGGAACGCGACGGGCTGGTGGTCCGGCGACCCGACCCGGCCGACCGGCGCAGCCGCCTGGTCACCCTCACCGAGGCCGGCCACGAGGCCGCGCGACGCCGGCGGGAGGCGCTCCGGACGGTCGAGTCGCACCTGCTCCGGGCGCTGCCTCCCGAGGAGGCCGTGACGCTGCGGGCGCTGCTGCAACGCGTGGCCTGCGCGGCGCAGGCGCTCGACCCGCTCACCGACCTGTGCCAGGTGGTCGAGGAGGCGGTGGAGCGGCCACCCGCCGGCCGGGGTGGCCGCCACCGGCCGGCGCGCACCTGACGGCGCCAAGTCGCCGGGCACCGGCGGCGTGGTGCTCCCCGTACCGTGCGGGGCTATGCGGATCACCAAGTACACGCACTCCTGCGTCCGGCTCGAACATGACGGTCGCGTCCTCGTCATCGACCCCGGCACGTGGAGCGAGCCGCGCGCCCTGGTCGGCGCGGACGCCGTACTGGTCAGCCACGAGCACGTCGACCACATCGACGTGCTCCGGCTGGCCGGCCTCGGGGTGCCGGTCTTCGTGCCGGAGGGCGCCGCCCTGCCGGACCTGGCGCCGCTGCCGGTGACCCGGGTCCGGCCGGGCGAGCGGTTCACCGCCGCCGGTATCGAGGTCACCGCGGTCGGCGGCCGGCACGCCACCATCCACGACGGGCAGCCCGACTGCGCCAACCTCGGCTACCTCGTCGCCGACGCGGTCTACCACCCGGGCGACTCGTTGCACCCGCCCGGTCGGCCGCTGCGGACCCTGCTGGTGCCGGCGCAGGCGTCCTGGCTCAAGCTGACCGAGGCGATCGACTTCGCCACCGGGATCGGCGCGCCCGAGGTCTTCCCGATCCACGACGCCCAGCTCAACGAGCGCGGCCTGGCCAGCGTCAACGGCTGGTTCGGCGAGACGGTGCCCGGCTACCGGTACCTCGCCCCCGGCCAGACCGCCTGACGGTGCGGCCGGTCCGGGCCAGACCGCCTGACGGCCCGGCCCGGACGGGCCGCGCCGGGTGGACCCCGCCGCTCCGCCCCGGCCATCGACGAGGGCACCGCGATCGTCGCCTCGGTCCGTCGCGCGCGGTAGGTCGGGGCCCGGTCAGGTCGTCGCGGGCGGTAGGTCGGGCCGGTCGGTCACCCCGGGCGGTAGGCCGGGCCCGGTCAGGTCACTCCCGGGCGGGATTCGGGGGAGCGCTCGCCACCGAGGCGGGCATCCGCCACCCGCTGACCGTCCTCGTCGCCCGCCAACTCGCAGATTGCCGCCGCGTCCACCCAGTGGCGGCGGGCCTCGTCGTCGTCGCCGAGCGCCGCCGCCGCGTCACCCAGATGCAGCAGCGTCCGGCCCAGCCCGGCGTCCGGACGGCCGCCCTCGCGCAGCCGCCGGCTCTCGGCCAGCAGCCCGTACGCCTGGCGGGCCTGCCCCGGTGCCACGCCCAGCAGCGCCGCCCCCGCGTTGAGCAGCGCCGCCGCCCGGTTGGTCGGGTCGCCCACCGTCTCGTACTCGCGCAGCGCGGCCCGCCACGCCTGCGCCGCGTCGAGGTGCTCGCCCATCGCGGAGTGCACCAGCACGAGGTTGGTCAGCGCCGCCGCGTAGCCGCGCGAGTCACCGAGCGAGCGGAACGTGTTCGCCGCCCGTACCAGCAGGTCGTGGGCGGCCTCCAACTCGCCGCGCGCCAGCCTCGCCGCACCCAGCCCGAGATCGCTGAGCGCCTGACCGGCCCGGTCGGCACCCGCGCGGTGCCGGCGCGACAGCTCCAGATGCTCCACCGCCTCGTCGGTGCGGCCGAGGTCGAGCAGGGCCAGGCCGAGATTCATCCGCGCCTGCGCGGTGCCGCGCCGCCCCCGCCCGGCCACCGCGAGACTGAGCGCGGCCACCGCGCCGTACGGGTCGTGCCGGCGCCGCCGCAGCACCCCCAGCTCGTTGTGCGCCCAACCGGCGATCTCGGGCCGGTCCTGGGCGCTGGGATTGGCCAGCACGGTCTGGCACACCTCCTCCCACTCGTCCCGCCGCTCGACGTGGGCGAGCCACCCGCACAGCGCCACGGCCAGCCGGAACCACCAGTCCCGCACCCGTCGCGGCAGCGCCTCCACCGCGCCGGCCGGCACCTTCACCACCGCCAGCAGCAACTCCTGATGCAGGTCGAGCCAGCCGTACGGGTCGTCGTCGGGCAGCCGGTGATCCCGGTCGAGCACGCCGGCCATCCCCAGCCCGGCCATGTGCTGCTCGGCCCGGCGGGCCAGGTGCCGGGTCAGCCGGGCCTGGACGGTGACCCGACGGTGCACCGGTTCGGCCTCCCGCAGGTGCATCCGGGCGTACGCGGCGAGCAGCGGCCGGACCTCGTACCGGTCGCCGGGCGCGCCGACGACGAAGGCACCGTCGGCGAGTTCGTCCAGCAGGGCGGCGATCCGGTGCGGCCGGCGACCGGCGAGCGCGGCGATGGTCGCCCGGTCCAGCGGCACCGGGCTCAGCGACAGCAGCCGCCACAACCGGCGGGCCTGCCCACTCAGCGCGTGGTACGCGGTGTCGCGCGCGGTGACCAGCCCGGTCACCGGCGAGACGCCGACCCGCTGGTGCGGCGGCGTGTCGGCGGCGCGACGCAACGCGTGTAGCACGTCGGCGTGCCGCCAGCCGTGCTGCGCCGTACGCCGCCCGAGTTCCGTCACCGTGCGCGGCTGCCGCCCGCACAACTCCACGATGGTGCGCACGGCCGGGTCGGTGCGCGGGTCCGGGCGGTGCGGGCGCGCCACGGCCGTGGCCGCACCGGCGTCCGCGAACATCTCCACCGCGTCACCGACGTCCGGTTCGGCCAGCCAGTACGCCACCACCCCGTCCACCGCGGCGAGCCGGCCGGTGCCGGCGAGCAGCAGCCGGCAGTCCCGGGCGGTCGGCGGCAGCAGCGGCCGGACCTGGGCCGGACTGTCCACGTTGTCCAGCACCAGCAGCACCTTGCGGCCGTCGAGCTGGCCGCGCAGCTCGTCCGCGGCGTCGGCGAGGTCGTCCGGCCGGCCGGAGCGCGGGGCGGCGGTGCCGAGGATGCGGGCCAGCGCGGTCAGGACCTGCCTCGGCGAGCGGGCCCGGCCGCCCCGGCGCAGGTCGAGGTAGAACTGCCCGTCGGGGAAGTCCGTCCGGCTCAGGTTCGCCGCCTGGATGGTGCACCAGGACGTGCCGACGGCGCGCCGGCCCACCACCGCCACCGCGTGCTCCGGGGCGAGCATGGCGACCACGGCCTCGGCCTGGCCCCGCCGGCCGGTGTATCCCGCCGGCCACGGCAGCGTGGGTGCGCTGCTGGTCGCCGCGGTCTCGCCGTCGTCGTCGGTCAGCAGCTGCTCCCGTTGGCGGCGCCGCCACTCCACGACGAAGGTGGCGACCACCCCGATGGCCGCCAGACCCAGGCTCGCCGAGCCGAGGACGGCGACGGAGAGCTCGGAGAGCAGGTTGCCGGTGACGTTGCCGAGCACGGCGCTGACCCCGGCGCCGACCACCCCGCCGACGGCGAGCAGGATGCTCAGCAGCCGTGGCCGGCGGGCGGACCGTCCCGGCGGGGTCACCGGACACCCCCGGCGACCAGGCCGGCGACGACCTGCCGGCGGGCCAGGACGAACACCAGCACGGGCAGGATCGAGGCGAGCACGCAACCGGCGGCGAGCGTACCGCTGCCGGCCACGAAGCCACGGTTCTGTCCGGCGAGGAACAACCCGAGCGGGGCGGCGTCCGGGCCGCTGAACAGCAGCCCCACCACCAGGTCGTTCCACACCTGCACGAACTCCAGCACGGCCACCGCCACCAGCGCGGTGCGGTGGTGCCGGGCCAGCCGGCGCAGCGTGCCCCACCAGTGCCGCCCGCCGACCCGGGTGCCACGGATCTGCTCGGCGGGCAGGTCGGCGAAGGCGTTGCGCAGCACCAGCACGGCGAACGGCACACCCAGCGCGATGTGCACCAGGGCCACGCCCCGCGCCGTGCCGGAGGAGAGCGCCAGGCCGAGGACCTCGTTGAGCGGACCGGCGATCACCTGCACCGGGACCACCACCGCGGCCATCAGCACCAGCCCGGTGGCCTGGGCCGCCGGCCCGGTCAGCCAGGCCAGCGGGTAGGCGGCGAGCAGCGCGACGCCCAGCACCGCGGCGGTGACGACCGTGGCGAGCACCAGCGTGAAGCCGAGGCTGCGCCACAGCTCCGGACCGGTGAGCACCGCCGCGTACGAGTCGAGACTCGGTCGGCCGGACCACCAGCCTCCGGTGGCCGCCCGCACCGGATCCTGCAACGAGGTGGCCGCCAGCACTCCCAGCGGGAGCAGCCAGGCGATGGCCGCACCCGCGGCGAGCATCCGGACCAGCCGCCGGGGTGGCGGCGCGGGCGCGGTGTCGCCGGCCGGCTGCCGGGGTGGCGGCCACGCCTGCCGGACGAACAGCGCCACCACCAGCATGCCCGCGGTGACCGCGACCAGCCAGATCACTCCCAGGGCGGCGCCCTCGCCGGTGGTCGTCGCGCCGGAGGTCTGCCAGATCCGCAGCGAGAGCACCGACGCCTCGTCCCGCACCGAGCCGGGCGTCATCACCAGGATCAGGTCGAAGGTGCGGCTGGTGCCGACGGCGACCAGGGCGAAGACCACCGCGACCGTACGCAGCAGCAGGGGTCGCCACTGCGCGTCCCAGAGCACGTCGCGGCGGCTGCCGCCGAAGGCGCGTACCGCGTCGACCAGCCCCGTCGGCACGGCGTCGAGGGCGGCCCGGAACACCAGCATGGCCAGCCCGACCCAGGCCCACACGAAGGCCGACATCACGGCCACGGTGACCAGCTCCGGCCCGAGCAGCTGCGGCACCTGTTCCGGGGCGCGTCCGGTGACCCGGGCCAGCAGCAGGGTGACCAGCCCACGCCGCGGGTCCGGGTCGTAGAGCAGCCGGAAGGTCACGCCGGTGACCACCAGCGGCAGCGCGGTCGGCACCACCAGGATGAGCCGGACCAGCCAGCCCTCCTGGGAGCGCCGGGAGGCGGCGGCGAGCAGGTAGCCCAGCACCGTGACCACCGTCGGCACCAGCAGCGCCCACAGCAGCGTACGGCCGATCACCGCGCCGGTGTCGGGGGCGGCGAGGGCGGCCCGGTAGTGCTCGGCGCCCACCCAGCGGCCGTCGGTGGTGACGCTGGCCTGCGCCGTTCGCAGCACCGGCCAGGCCAGCAGCCCGCCGAGCAGCAGCGCCGCCGGTGCCAGCAGTGCCCAGGCGACGCCGGCGGCCGGATAGGCCCGGCCCCGCCGGGGCGGCCCGACGTCGTCGAGCACCGCCAGCTCGCCCAGCAGCGGCCCCCGGCTCACCGCCCGCCCTCCGCCGCCCGCGCCGCCTCGGCGAGCGCCCCGGTGGCCCGGCGGACGGCCTCCCGAGCGGCCACCCCGTCGGTCACGTCCATGAAGAAGTCCTGCATGATCCGCCAGATCCCGACCCCGTCGGTGCCGGTGAAGGTCCCCGGCAGCCGGTCGGAGAGGTCGAACTGCACGGTGTCGGCGGTGCGCAGCTCGTCGGCCAAGCGGCCGCGCAGCGGGTCGCGGTAGCTGCCCGCCGGCACGGAAAGGTTGGGGGAGAGGTAGCCGCCGGCGTCCAGCCAGGGCTGGAAGGCGCCCGCGTCGCTGAGCCAGCGCACCAGCTCCACCCCGCCCTCGGAGCCGGCGAACGCCACCGCCGCGTCGCCGCCGACGATCAGCGGCTGGCTGGCCACCCGGGCGCCGGGAAACCGGAACGTGGCCAGCGGCTCGGTGCCGCGACGGAACCGGCCGACGACCGCGTCGACGAAGTCGGCCTCGAACACCATCGTCGCGTCGCGATGGTGCACCACCTGGATGACCGACTCCTCGAACTGGGTGAGCAGGGCCCGTCGCCCGCCGTCCGGGAACGCGCCGTCGACGCTCCACAACTCGGCGAGCCGGTCCAGCGCGTACCCCACCGGCCGGTCCCGCCAGTCGGCCTCGCCCCGGGCCAGCGCCTCGTACAGGTCGGCACCGGCGACGTCGGCCAGCACGTTCTCGAACCAGTCGGTGAGCACCCAGCCGTCGGCGGCACCGATCGCCAGCGGTGCCGGGCCCGCGCCCGCCCGGTGCCGCGCACCGAGCCGGCGGGTCAGGGTGACCAGTGCGTCCCACGTTCTCGGCGGCTCGGCCAGCATCGACGGGAAGTACCAGAACAGCGACTTGTGCGCCGCCTTGACCCACACGCCGTAGCGGCGCCCGTCGACGCTGAGCAGATCCGCCATGCCGGCCGGCGCGGTGTAGCTGGTGGCCGGGGTCACCTCGCTGAGCCAGCCACGCTGGGCGTACTCGACGACCAGACCCGAGCGGGGCAGGATCGCCACGTCGGGGCTGGTGCCGGCGGAGCGTCGCGCGGTCAGGAAGGCGTCGATGTCGTTGCCCACGCCGATCACCTGCACCGTCGGGGTATAGCCGACGACCACCTCACGGAACCGGGCCAGCTCGCCACCGGCCCAGACGACCGCCACCTGCACCGACCGCCGGCCCCGAGCGCATCCGCCGGCACCGGCCGCGGTCACCGTGGCCGCGGCGGCGGTCGCAGTGGCGCGCAGCAGGGTGCGGCGGCGCAGCCCGATCCCCGTCACGGGCGTACCTCCCGACGGGCCGGCCCGGGCAGCCGTTCGCTGGTCGCCGAGAGCCGGTCGGGCACGTCGACCAGCACCTCGTCGGCGGCGGAGCAGATCAGCACCGTCACACCGGCGGAGTCCGGCGGGGCCAGCCGGCCGACCAGGTCGGGCAGGCGCACCCCGTCGACCGCGGCCGGCAGGTCGACCACCAGCACCTCGGGCAGGCAGGCCATCGCCCGGGCGATGGCGACCCGGAACCGCTGCGCCTCGGTGAGCAGGTGCGGGCGCAGGCCGAGGGTCGGGGCGAGTTCGAGGCGGTCGACCAGGACGGCCGCCCAGCCCTCGGCGACGTCGCGTACCTGCCGGCGACGCCGCTGGCCGTAGGAGATGTTGCGGGCCACGGTGAGGTGGGGCAGCAGGGCGCCGCCGGCCGGCACGTACCCGATGCGCCGTCGTGGCGGCGGCAGGTCGGTGACGTCGCGGCCGCCGACCAGGATCCGGCCGGCGACCGGCGCGGCCAGCCCCACCAGCACCCGGGCCACGGCGGTGCCCAGCCTCGGCCGGGCGAGCAGGGCCACCGTCGCGCCGGCGGGAACGTCGATGTCGAGCGGTGGGATGTCCGGCACGGCAACGAGTTGGTGCGTGCGTAACGTGACCATCACCTCCGGCGACCGTCGTCGATATCTCAGAGTGTCACAGGTGGACCACGCCTGGCGTGCCACCCTCGCGGCCGTCCACCGTGGCGTGCGGCGGTTACCGTCGCCAACATGACCGCTCCCACGCTCATCGCCGCCGGTCGGGACGCCGACGTGTACGCCCTCGACGCCGATCGGGTGCTGCGCCGATACCGCGACGGCATGGATGTGGCGGTGGAGGCCGCGTTCATGACCCACCTGCACGGCGCCGGCTTCCCGGTGCCCCGGGTGCACGAGGCGTCCGGCGCGGAGCTGGTCATGCAGCGGGTGCCCGGTCCCACGATGCTCCAGGCGCTGGTCGCCGGCACGATCGACGTCGAGCCGGCGGCCGATATCCTCGCCGACCTGCACCGCCGGCTGCACGCCGTCGCGCCGCTGCCCGGCACGGGCGCCGCTGCCCCTGCCCCTGCCGGTCCCGCTGCCGCCGCTGCCGCTGTCGGTGCCGCCGCCGGTCCCGCTGCTGCCGGTGCTGCTGCCGCTGTCGGTGCCGGCGAGCGGATCCTGCACCTGGACGTTCACCCGGACAACGTCATCCTCGACCCGCGCGGCCCGGTGCTCGTCGACTGGCGCAACGTCCGGCACGGCCCGCCCGGGCTGGACGTCGCGATGACCGCCCTGATCCTCGCCCAGGTGGCCGTGGACCCGGCCCAACCGATGGCCGCCGAGGCCGGTGACCTGCTACGGGCCTACCTGTCCGCGATCCGCGACCACGCCCCGCCCCTGGTCGACGCCGCCGTGGCGATCCGCCGCGCCAACCCCACCCAGACCCCCACCGAACGCGCCCTCCTCCCCACCGCAACAACCCTCCTCCTCACCTGACCCCACCCCGCCCCACCCAGACCCGCGTTGATCATGAGGTTAGCGGCGAGTTTGATCTCTAAAACTGCCGCTAACCTCATGATCAACGAGGACTGGCGGGGTGGGGGTGAGGGCGGGATGGGGTGAGGGGCATCATAGATACATGACGTATCCGCTCGTGGGTGGTCGGACCGCGGGGCCGTCGGCGGCCGAACGCGCCTACCGACATCTGAAACGCTCCATCCTGGAGCAGCTGTATCCCGGTGGGTCGCTGGTCAGCGAGGGGGAGATCGCCGAGGCGACCGGGGTCTCCCGCACCCCGGTACGCGAGGCGTTGCTGCGGCTGGAGGCCGAAGGGCTGGTCCGGCTCTTCCCGAAGCGGGGAGCGCTGATCCTGCCGGTGTCCGCCCGCGAGATCGCCGACGTGATCGAGGCCCGCCGCCTCGTCGAGGTGCACGCCGCCGAGCGGGTCTGGCCCCGGCGCGCCGAGATCCGCGTCGACCTCGCCGCCCGGCTGGCGCGGATGCGGGCCGCGCACGCCGCCGGTGACCTGACCGCCCTGATGGCCGCCGACCGGGCGTTTCACGCCACCGTCGTCGACGCCGCCGGCAACCAGATCCTCGCCGAGCTGTACCAGCGGCTGCGCGACCGGCAGTTGCGGATGGGGGAGGCCAGCTTCCGGCTCTCACCACGCTGGGCCGAGGCGGCGCTGACCGAGCACGCCGCGCAGCTGGCCGCCCTGGACACCGACGACCCGCAGCCCTGGCTCGCCGCGGTGGCCGCACACATCGAGACCGCCGCGCGCGTGTTCCTGGGCCCCCGGTGAGCAGATCCGCCGCACCACGGACCCCACACGCCCGCGCCGGGCTGGTCTGGGGCGTGGCGCTCAGCGCGTACGTGGCGGCGGTGTTCCACCGCAGTTCGCTCGGCGTGACCGGGGTGGACGCCACGCACCGATTCGAGATCAGCGCGGCGACCCTGGCCACCTTCAGCGTGGCCCAGCTCGCCGTGTACGCCATCATGCAGGTGCCGGTCGGGATGCTGCTCGACCGGTACGGCTCGCGTCGGCTGCTGGTCACCGGCGGCGCGTTGATGGTCGCCGGTCAGCTCGCCTTCGCCCTCGTTACCGACGTACGCCTCGCCGTGGCGGCCCGGGTCCTGATCGGCCTCGGCGACGCGATGACCTTCATCAGCGTCCTGCGGATCGTCACCTTCTGGTTCCCGGGTCGCCGCAACCCGCTGCTGGTCCAGCTCACCGGCACGTTCGGCCAGCTGGGTGCGATCCTCGGCGCCGTACCGTTGGTGGCGCTGCTGCACCACGCCGGCTGGACCGTCGCCTTCCTGACCGCGGCCGGGATCGGCGCGGCGGCGGTGCTGATGGTGCTCGCCGCGGTCCACGACGGTCCACGCCCGGCGACCGGGCCGACCATGGCATCACCGCCGGCCGTGGCATCGCCGCCTGCCGTGGTGCCGCCGCGCGGCGAGCGGAGCGCAGCACCGCCGGCTCCGGTCGGCGGGCGGCTGGCCGCCGCGTGGGCGCATCCCGGCACCCGCCTCGGGCTCTGGACACACTTCGTCACCCAGTTCTCCGGCACCGTCTTCGCCCTGCTGTGGGGCTTCCCGTTCCTGGTGCAGGGGCAGGGACTCACCCCGACCGCCGCGGCCACGCTGCTCACCGTGCTGACCCTGGCGATGCTGCTGACCGGCCCGGCGATCGCCCACCTGTGCGCCCGGTACCCGCTGCGCCGCTCGGTGCTGGTCTTCACCATCACCGGTGCCACCGCCGCCATCTGGGCGGTGGTGCTCGCCTGGCCCGGCCGGGCCCCCGGCTGGCTGCTGGTCACGCTGGTGCTGGTCCTGGCGCTCAACGGCCCCGGCTCGATGATCGGCTTCGACTACGCGCGTACCTTCAACCCGGTCAGCCGGATCGGCAGCGCCACCGGGATCGTCAACGTGGGCGGCTTCACCGCGTCGATCATCCTGGTGCTCGCGATCGGCGTCGTGCTGGACCTGGCCACCCCGACCGGGCGGGCCGCCCCCGACCTGACCGCGTTCCGCTGGGCGTTCGCGGTGCAGTACCTCCTCTGGGCCGTCGGCGCGGTGCAGGTACTGCGCTGGCGCAACGCCACTCGCCGCGACCACGGCGGCGACCACGGTGGTTCCGCCGCGCAAGCCGGGCGCGCGGCAGCGGTGCCGATCCGTCGTCGCGGCGGTAGGTTCGCCTCCAAAGACGGACGCCGCCGCCAGCGACGCCGCGGTGCGGTGGCGGCGGCGCTGCGCGCCGGCGCGGAGTAGGAGGAGAGCGTGAGCCAGCAGGTACGAGGGGTCATCTCCCGCAGCAAGGGGGCGCCCGTCGAGGTCACCGAGATCGTGGTCCCCGACCCCGGCCCCGGTGAGGCGGTGGTACGGGTGCAGTCCTGCGGGGTCTGCCACACCGACCTGCACTACCGCGAGGGCGGCATCAACGACGACTACCCGTTCCTGCTCGGCCACGAGGCGGCCGGCATCGTCGAGCAGGTCGGCGAGGGGGTCGACGCGGTCGCGCCGGGCGACTTCGTGGTGCTCAACTGGCGGGCCGTCTGCGGCGTGTGCCGGGCCTGCCGGCGGGGCCGTCCCTGGTACTGCTTCGCCACCCACAACGCCGCCCAGAAGATGACCCTGACCGACGGCACCGAACTCTCCCCGGCGCTGGGCATCGGCGCCTTCGCCGAGAAGACCCTCGTCCACGCCGGCCAGTGCACCAAGGTGGACCCGGCCGCCCGGCCGGCCGCCGTCGGTCTGCTCGGCTGCGGGGTGATGGCGGGGCTCGGCGCGGCGATGAACACCGGTGGGGTGACCCGGGGCGACTCCGTGGCGGTGATCGGCTGTGGCGGCGTCGGCGACGCGGCGGTGGCCGGTGCGGCGCTGGCCGGCGCGACGACGATCATCGCGGTGGACACCGACTCCCGCAAGCTCGACTGGGCCCGCAGGTTCGGCGCCACCCACACCGTCAACGCCTCCGAGGCCGACCCGGTGGCCGAGATCCAGGCCGCCACCGGCGGCTTCGGCGCCGACGTGGTGATCGACGCCGTCGGCCGGCCGGAAACCTGGAAGCAGGCCTTCTACGCCCGCGACCTGGCCGGCACCGTCGTGCTGGTCGGCGTGCCCACGCCCGAGATGCGCATCGAGCTGCCCCTGCTGGACGTGTTCGGCCGCGGCGGCGCGCTCAAGTCCAGCTGGTACGGCGACTGCCTACCCAGCCGCGACTTCCCGATGCTCACCGTGCTCTACCTGCAGGGCCGGCTCGACCTGGACGCCTTCGTCACCGAGGAGATCCCGCTGGACGGGGTCGAGGAGGCGTTCGCCCGGATGCACCGTGGCGACGTGCTCCGGTCGGTGGTGGTCTTCTGATGGCCGCCCGGATCGACCACGCCGTCACCTCCGGCACCTTCTCCCTCGACGGTCAGACCTTCGACGTCGACAACAACGTCTGGGTGGTCGGCGACGACGCCGAATGCGTCGTCATCGACGCCCCGCACGATGTCGACGCCATCCTCGACGTGGTCGCCGGCCGGCGGGTCACCGCGATCGTCGCCACCCACGCCCACGACGACCACG
This sequence comes from Micromonospora sp. WMMD1082, assembly GCF_029626175.1. Classification (NCBI taxonomy): domain Bacteria; kingdom Bacillati; phylum Actinomycetota; class Actinomycetes; order Micromonosporales; family Micromonosporaceae; genus Micromonospora; species Micromonospora sp. WMMD1082. The sequence continues at coordinate 5,979,356 of NZ_JARUBM010000002.1, forward strand.
TCCGGGTCGCCCCGCAGCTGTCCCGGGCCACCGGCGCCCCGGTGCTGCTGCACCCCGCTGACCGGGTGCTGTGGGACATGGTGCACCCCGACGAGCCGCCCGGCGGGCAGCTCGGCGACGGCCAGACGATCGAGGTCGGCGGGACCACCCTGACCGTGCTGCACACCCCCGGGCACAGCCCCGGCGCGTGCTGCCTGTACGCCCCGGCGCTCGACGTCGTCTTCACCGGCGACACGCTGTTCGCCGGCGGACCGGGTGCCACCGGCCGCTCGTACAGCGACTTCGGCACCATCGTCGACTCGATCCGGGACCGGCTGCTCACCCTGCCGCCGCAGACCGTCGTGCACACCGGCCACGGCGCCAGCACCACCATCGCCGCCGAGGCCCCACACCTCCCACCACCAACCCCGCGTTGATCATGAAGTTAGCGGGGGGTTTTGATCTCTAAACGCCCGCTAACTTCATGATCAACGCGACGGTGGGGCGCGTGTTGGTGCGCTTGGGGGGACTGTGGGGGGTTTGAGTCCCGCCGTCCTGTGCTGGTGGTGACGTGGGTCGCAGCCGTGTGGGCGAGGGGCATTTCCGGAATGCCCGACACTTCGGCTGGGTTGTGTCCCCCGTAGCGCCGGCTCGCAAACCTCGACCGGGCTGCGCAGTCACCCCCGAGAGCGGCTCAACCCCGAGCGGCTCGTACCCGATCGAAAGGGCAACCATCGTGAAGCCGGACTTCACTGGATGGCTCCCGGCCATCGCGACGAACCCGAACCGGAAGACCGCGCTGAGCGTGGTGGGCGTGACCGCCCTCGCCGGACTGGCCTTCGGCCCCACCGCCATCGCCGCACCCATCACCACGGGCCCGCACGAGGGCGCCGTGGCGGCGATCGACCGGGCCACCGGCCGCGACACCTCGGACAGCACGGTCGAATCCGGGCAGACCACCGGTGGTCGCACCGACAAGCCGCGCGCCGGCAAGCCGACCCGCGACCAACTGATCCCGTACGGCGTGCAGGGCGCCCAGTCGCGCGTCCCGCTCGACGACGCCCAGCGGGACAACGCCAAGACCATCATCGAGGTGGCCAAGAAGACCGGTGTGGGCGAGCGGGGCGCGGTGATCGGCATCGCCACCGCACTGCAGGAGTCGAAGCTGTACAACCTCGGCCACCTGGGCGCGCGGAACGACCATGACTCGCAGGGGCTGTTCCAGCAGCGTCCGTCCACCGGCTGGGGCAGCGTGGAGCAGATCACCGACCCCGAGTACTCCTCGGAGGCCTTCTTCCGGGCGCTGCGGAACGTCGGCGGCTGGCAGGACCTGCCGTTGACCACCGCGGCGCAGACGGTGCAGGTCTCGGCCTACCCGTTCCACTACGCGCAGTGGGAGGAGCAGTCGGCGGACATCGTCGCCCAGCTCTGGTGACAACGACATCAACATCGACATCGAACCGGCCGGTCCCGCACCCGGGGCCGGCCGGCTCGGTTCGTATCGGGCCTCAGGCCGCCGGCGCGCTCTCCCGGCGCAGCGTCGATGAGCCGGCGCCGACCGACCAACCGGCCACCCAGCGGGCCGCGCTCGCGCGTCGGGTGCGGTCGGCCAGGTGGTACCAGTCCATCCGGCACCGCTGTCGGGTCACCTCCAGCACCCCGTAGCCGTGCCCGTCCAGCTCGGTCCAGCGCACGTGCGGATTGGTCGAACGGATCAGGGTGGTACCGAGGGCGCTGAGCGGGTTGCCCGCCGGCAGGCCCAGGAAGTCGTTGACGTTGTCGCTGGTCACCGAGGGCACCACGAACTCGGCGGCGGCCGGGTTGGCCGCACCGGTGGCCCGGGTGGTCACCTCACTGGCCCACGAGGTGTGGATGTCGCCGGTCAGGAAGACCACGTCGCGGGTGCCGGTCGACCGCAGGTGGTCGACCAGCTGGTTGCGGTCGGCGTTGTAGCCGTCCCACTGGTCGACGTTGAGCACCGCCCCGTTCTGCGGGATGCCCAGCAACGTTCCCAGCGGGCCGAGCAGCCAGGCCGGCAGCGCACCGACGTCCAACCGGGCGATCATCACCGAGTTGCCGACCAGTTTCCACCGGGCGGTCGAGGTCGACAGGCCGGCCTTGAGCCAGGCCATCTGGTCGGCGCCGGTGATGGTCCGCGACCGGTCGTCCACCGCGGTACCCGAGGCCTGCTGCGACCGGTAGGTGCGCAGGTCGAGCATGGACAGTTCGGCGAGCCGGCCGAAGCGCAGCCGCCGGTAGATCGCGCCGTCGGCGCCGGAGCGCACCGGCATCCATTCCAGGTACGCCTGCCGCGCCGCCGCGAGCCGGGTGGCGAAGTCACCCTCCACGCCGGGGGTGTGGTTCTCGGCCCCGCCGGACCACTGGTCGTTGGCCACCTCGTGGTCGTCCCAGGTGATCACCCACGGCAGCGCGGCGTGCAGCGCCTGCAGATCCGGGTCGGTCTTGTAGAGGGCGTGCCGGGCACGGTAGTCGGCCAGGCTGAGCGTCTCGTGTGTCGGGCTCACCGGCCGCACCACCGACCCGCCCGCGGTGAACTCGCCGGTGCCGTACTCGTAGAGGTAGTCGCCCAGGTGCACCACCAGGTTGAGATCGCCGCGCTCGGCGAGGTGCCGGTACGCCGCGAAGTAACCTGCCTCCCAGTTCGAACAGGAGACCACGCCCAGCCGCAACCGGTCGATCTCCGCCTCAACGTCCGGGGCGGTCATCGTGCGCCCGGTCGGCGACCAGCCGCCCGCGTAGCCGAAGCGGTACCAGTAGGTGCTGGCCGCCGCGAGCCCGGTCACCGGCACCCGGACCGTGTGGTCCCGCGCCGGACCGGTGACCAGCGCGCCCTGCGACACGACGTCCGTGAAGTCCGGATCGGCGGACACCTGCCAGGTCACCTGGACCTCGGGACCGAGCCCCGAGCCGGGCTGGGCCTGCTCGGTCGGGGTGAGCCGGGTCCACAGCAGGATCCCGTCGGGGAGTGGATCACCGGAGGCCACACCGTGCCGGAACGCCCCGGTGGCAGCCTGTGCCGTGGCGCTGCCGGCGAGGGTGGCGCCGGCCAGCGCCGCCGTACCGGCGGAGGCGCCGGCCACGCGCAGGAGGGTACGACGGTCGAGGGTGTTCGTCATGGTTGCTGTGTCTACCGGCCCGGGCGTCCCCTTCGCTGCCCCGGCCGGCCAGTGTTCGCCCGGGTTTCCGCCCTCGTTTCCCGGCGCGCGTCCGGCGTTTCCCGGCGCGCGTCAGGAACGGGTGGCGCTCTGCGTCCGTCGATGGTTGCGGATGATGTCGACGGTGGCGGCGACCAGGGCCAGGGTGACGATCCCGGCGGAGGTCAGCAGCGACCGCTCGAACGCGACCGACCAGGCGTCGTCACCAGCCGACACCGCCGAGAAGAAGACCGCGCCGACGACCGCGATGCCGGCGGCCGAACCGATGCGCTGACCGGTCTGCAGCATGCCCGCCCCGCTGCCCGCCTGCGGCACCGGCACCTCCGACAGGGTCAGCGTCTGGTTCGGGGCGATCACCAGACCGCTGCCGATGCCGGCGATCAGCAGCGGCAGCGCGATCACCCAGGGGACGGGGGCGTGCGGCAGCACCTCGATGGCGAGGGCGGCGAGGCCGAGACCGGCCACCACACCCAGCAGCCCGATGGCGACCAGCGGCCGGCCGTACCGGTTGACGATCCGACCGCCGACGGCGGACGCCACGGCCGAACCGAGCGCGAACGGGGTGATCGTCAGACCGGCGACGAGGGCGCTGTACCCGCGACCGTTCTGCAGGTAGAGCGTGAGGATGAAGAAGATCGCGGTGAAGCCGCCGAAGTAGAGCAGCGCGATCACCGAGCCCAGGGTGTACGACTGGTGACTGAACAGGCGCACGTCGAACAGCGGCGGCCCCTGCCGCGCGTACCGTCGCTCCCAGAGCCAGAAGCCGACCAGGGTGACCAGGCCGGCGGGGACCAGCAGCCACTTCGCCGGGCCCTGCCACTGTTCGCGCTGCACCAGTGGCAGCAGCACCAGCGTCACGCCGACGCCGAGCAGCAGCACGCCGATCGGGTCACGCCGGCGTTTGGTGGGCTGCTCGGCCGGTCGGCCGGGCAGCAGCCGCAGGCCGAGGATCACCGCGACGATGCCGACCGGCACGTTGACGAAGAAGACCCACCGCCAGCCGTGCTCGGGGCCGCCCGCGGCGATCAGCAGACCGCCGAGCAGCGGACCGATCGCGGTGGAGATGCCGATGGTGGCACCGAGCAACCCGAACGGTCGGGCCCGCTCGGAGCCCCGGAAGAGCTGCTGGATCAGGCCGGTCACCTGCGGGTTCACCAGACCGGCGGCGGCGCCCTGGAGTAGTCGGGCGGCGACCAGCCAGGCGGGGGACTGGGCCAGCCCGGCCAGTGCGCTGGTCAGCGTGAACAGGGCGATGCCAAAGACGAACGTGTTGCGCCGGCCCCGGACGTCACCGAACCGTCCCGCCGGCACCAGGACCAGCCCGAAGGTCAGCGCGTACCCGGAGAGCACCCACTGCAGGTCGCTGGGGCTGGCGTGCAGGGCACGGTCCAGCGACGGGAGGGCGACGTTGACGATGCTGATGTCGAGCAGCGTCATGAACGCCGCGACCAGCCCGACGCCGAGGGCCTGCCAGCGCCGCCGCTCGTCGACCGCGGCGCCGCCGTCGGTCACGCCAACTGCTGTGCGCAGAAGCGCGGGCCGAAGTCCAGCCCGGCCATCGGGGAGTCCTCCCGGTGCAGCAGGTTCTTCTCGGTGAGCAGGTGCAGCGGGGTCCGTAGCTGCTCCTCGGTCAGGCCACACTCCTGGGCGATCATGTCCGGGTAGGGTACCTGCCCGCGCGCCTCCAGGGCCGCCACCGCGTCGTACACCCGAGCCTCGACGTCCGACAGCTGCACCTGCTGCATGGTGTCCTCCTCACGCTCGCCCGCCCGTTGCTGGCGGTCCGCGTCGCGCGGTTACCCCAGGCCAGGCCGAAGATGCGCCCCGATCGGGCGGCGGCGTGCCGCGCCCGGCCGTTGCGGTGACCTAGGCTGCACCGGTGACCGTCTGGGAACTCGTGGTGATCGGCGGTGGCCCCGCCGGACTGTCCGCCGCCCACGTCGCCGCCGGCCTCGGCGTACGCACGCTGGTGCTCGAACGGGCCGCCCATCCCCGCTACAAGACCTGCGGCGGCGGCCTGATCGGCACCTCCCTCGCCGCCGTGGCCGGGCGGATCGAGGTGCCCGCCCACGACGTGGTCGACCAGGTCACCTTCACCCTGGACGGGCGACGCGGCTTCACCCGCCGCCATGGTGGGGGACCGCTGGTGAGCATGGTGCGCCGGGAGGAGTTCGACGACCGGCTGCGGGCCGCCGCGGTGGCCGCCGGGGCCGAGGTCCGCGAGCGGGCCGGGGTCCGTTCGCTGGAGCAGACCCCCGAGGCGGTACGCCTGCGCCTGGCCGACGGGGAGACCCTGCTCGCCCGCACGGTGGTCGGCGCCGACGGGTCCTCGGGGGTGAGCGCGCGGCACGTCGGGGTGCGCTACCGGCAGGTGGATCTGGGGCTGGAACTGGAGCTGCCGGTGCCGCCGCCGCAGCAGGCCCGCTGGCGGCACCGGATGCTGATCGACTGGGGCCCGCTGCCCGGCTCGTACGCCTGGGTGTTTCCCAAGGGCGACCGCCTCACGGTCGGGGTGATCGCCGCCCGGGGCGAGGGGGAGCGGACCCGGCGGTACCTGCGCCGGTTCGTCGACCGGCTGGGCCTGGCCGGCGTGTCCGCCGCGCACGACTCGGGGCACCTGACCCGGTGCCGGGCCGACGACTCGCCGCTGCGGCGGGGTCGGGTGCTGGTCGCCGGTGACGCCGCCGGCCTGCTGGAACCCTGGACCCGGGAGGGGATCAGCTACGCGTTGCGCTCCGGCGCGCTCGCCGGCACGGCGGTAGCCGGCGACGATCTCGCCGGCTACGAACGGGCGGTGCACGACCGGTTGGTGCCGTCCATGCGGGCCGGGCACCGGCTGCTCGACGTCTTCTCCCGGCGCCCGGAGGTCTACCACGCGCTGCTGGCCACGCCTCCCGGGTGGCGGATGTTCACCCGGTTCTGCCGGGGCCGCGCCGAGTTCGACGAGCTGGTGGGTCGGGCGCCGGTCCGGGCCGCGCTGGCCCTGGCGGCCCGCCTGCCCGGGCCGAGAAGCCGGCGCGCCGAGGTGGGGCACGCCAACCATCCAGGATCCTAGGATGCTGTACGCGTAGTGACGCGTGTAGCAGAAGGCTGAAGCCCTGACCAGCGAGAACGTCGGTCAGGGCTTCAGCCTTCTGCTATGGGCTTTGATCTGCGTCGGTGTGTCCGCGTTGGAGGATGAGGGTGTGGGAGAAGAGGCCGGGTCGGGGTCCGGTGAGGCGTTCCTGTGCGGCGAGTAGTTCACCGGTGGCGGGGTTGATGATCAGTGTGGTGGTCGATGCGTCGGCGACGACCTGGAAGGCGAGGGTGGGATGGGTCGGCCGGCGCGGTGTAGGGGCCACAGGTGTGGGCGGGTGCGCAGGGGTGTGCCGGCGCGGTAGCCGCGTCTGGTCAGGTAGTTGCGGGTGGGGGTGTTGGTGGCGATGGTGTCGATGGGGTGGCCGTGTTGGTCGACGCGTTGGTGGTGCTGTTCGAGCAGTGCCTGTCCGATGCCCTGTTGGCGAGTGTTGGGGGTGACGTGCAGCCAGGCGAGCCAGTGGTGTGGGGCGGCGGTGCGGTAGCGGCGGGTGAGGGTGTGGAGGCGTTGGAAGCGGGGGAGGGCGGGGCCGGCGGAGGTGTAGAGGTGGTAGTCGAACAGGGGTGCGGTGGGTGGTCTGGGGTGGTGGTGCCAGACGGCGACGGCGGTCATGTCGAGGGTGATGTCGACGTTGCCCCATTCGATGGCGTGGTCGATTTCCATGGCGAGCAGCCGGTGGAAGACGTGCCGCCGCTCGGTGGGGTCGGGTACCAGCCATGCGGCCATCGGGTCTTTGGCGACCGCGTCGGTGAGTAGGGCGGTGATGGCGGCCAGGTCGCCGGCTTGTGCGGGCCGGATCGGTGTGGTGGTCACGGGGGTGGTGGTCACAGTGACCGCCGGCGTGGCCTGGTCGGCGGGAACAAGGTACGGCCGCTTCCCGTAGGTGCCCCGCGCCACATGCGCCAGATGGGTGGCCCGGCGGTGGGCAGGGCGATGGTGGGGCCGGCGGTGTAGTCGTGGCGCAGGTAGAGCCTTCGGTTGTGCAGGTTGCTGGCTTCCAGGTAGGCGGGCATGCCGAGTTGGTCGAGCCGGCGGTGGTAGTCGGTGAGCAGGGCGGTGCCGATGCCGCGGTTCTGTCGGCGGGGGTCGACGGCGGCGTAGGCGAGGTAGTGGTGTGGCTGGTCGGGGTGGAAGGCGTCGAACATCTCCTCCAGCAGGACGAACTTCGGCGCGTAGGCGCCCGCGATGCCCTCCAGCTCCTCCACCCGCCGAGGATTGTCGGTGGGGGTGGGTGTGGGGCGGGGGTACCAGATGGTGACGGCGGTCTGGTCGCCGGTGGTGTAGACCTGCCCGTGGGCCAGGCCGTGGTGGAAGGCGTCGGTGAAGTAGCGGTGGTAGACGGTGCGGCGGTCGTCGGGGTGGGGGATGAGCCATTCGGCGAGGGGTCCTGGATGGAACGCCTCGGCGAGTACGGCGATCAGCGGGTCGGCGTCGGTGCGGGTTGCGGGTCGGACGGTGACGCTGGTGTGCACGGCTTCTCTCCTGGTCATGCTGGTTGGCGGGCGAGGTCGGGGGCGCGCAGCGGTCCGGTGCCGCTGTCGGCGCCAAGGCCGATCGCCGCGTACACGTGGGGGTTGGTGGTGCGTAGAAGCAGCGCCCAGGCGACACCGAGTAGTGCGGCGGCGGCGTACGCGGCGGGGAACGCCCACCGCAGTGGCGAGTCCGGCTCCACGCCGAGCAGGGTGGCGAACTCCCGCAGGGTGACGGTGAGGATCCCGCCGAGGGCGATGGTGGCGGCCAGGGGTGCGATGAATGCTCGCCAGGGTCCTTCGGTGTGGAGGGTGTGGGTGAAGAAGCCGATGACGGCGGCGGAGGTGACGGTCATGAGGATGAGGACGCCGAGGCCGCCGGTGACGGTGATCCAGAAGAACAGGTGCACGATCGGATCCGCCCCGGCGAGGGCATAACCGACCAGCACCGCCAGGGCGAGGCCGCTCTGGACGAGGGAGCCGACCTTGGGGGCGCCGGTGCGGCGGCTGGTGCGGCCGAACACGGCGGGTAGGACCCGTTCCCGGCCGAGGGCGAACAGGTACCGGGCCACCGTGTGGTGGAAGGAGAGCAGGGCGGCGAACAGGCTGGTGATGAACAGGACCCGGGCGACGGTGATGACACTCTGGCTCAGGTACGGCGACACCAGGTTGAAGATCAGGTCGGTGCCGTCGGTGCGGGCCGCCTCGACGATGCGGTCCGGGCCGGTGGCCACCGACATCGCCCACGCCGACAACCCGTACAGCAGACCGGTCACCCCGACGGCGATGTAGGTGGCGCGGGCGATCGTGCGCCGGGGGTCCTTCGTCTCTTCGGAGAACACGACGGTGCCTTCGAAGCCGACGAACCCGGTGATCGCGGTGACCAGCGCGGCCCCGATCCCGGCGGCGAACACGTGCGACGGGGCGAGGGTGTCGAAGCTGACCGTCCCGTCGGCCGGGTGGGTGACCATGATGGCGTCGAAGGTCAACGCGACCACGCATTCGGCGACCAGCACCACGGCCAGGACGCGACCGTTGAGGTCGATCCGAGCCACGCCGAGCACCGCCACCACCGCCCACACCGTGAGGGCGCACGCCCACCAGGGCAGGTTGAACCCGTACCGGTCGTTGAGGAACATCGCGGTCACCGCACCCGCCCCGCCGTACAGGCCGATCTGCATCGCGTTGTAGGCCAGCAACGCCACCATCGCCGCACCGACCCCGGCCGGGCGACCCAGGCCCCGGGTGACGTAGGTGTAGAACGCGCCCGCGTTGACGATCCGCCGCGACATCGCCACATAGCCCACCGCGAACAACGCCAGCACGGCGGCGACCACCAGGTACGACACGGGGATGCCGGTCACGCCGGTGACCGCGTACCCGGTGGTCGCCCCACCAGCGATCACCGTCAGGGGTGCGGCGGCAGCGATCACGAAGAACACCACCGACGGAATACCAAGCCGCCCCCGCGCAAGCACGGCGGAGACAGTGTCGGGACCGGAACGAGGCATGAAGGACTCTCCCTCTGTGGGTAGGGGGTGGGACCGCACCCAGCAGGCGCGGTAGCTCAGGCGGTGCGGTGTGCTCGGCTGGTGCGGTGGCTCAGGTGGTGCGGTGGCTCAGGACGGCACCGCCGACCACCGCGCCGAGGTCGGCGAGCAGATCGCGTAGCGGCGGTGGTGCCTGCTCGACCTGCTGACGCAGGAGCGCGCGGGCCGCGAGGGGCGCACCGTCGAGCAGGATCGGATCCAGCTGGGTCTGCACTGCCAGACCGGCAAGGGCCAGGTCGAAGGCGTTGAGCCGCTGGTAGTTGCGTACCTGGTAGGACAACCGCGCCCACGACCAGGCGGCGGTGTTCATATCGGTCGGGACGTAGACGATGCGTTGGCGCCACCACCGGCCCGACTGCTCCGGCCGGAGCAGCCCGAGCTGCCACATCCGCGTCGCCACCTGCTCATAGGCGGTCGTGCCGAGAAACGCCAACCACGTCCGCGTCGCGGTGTGCCGAGACTCGGCCACCAGCCGATCCAGCACCAGATGTTGCAGCCAGTCCTTCGGCGGGTCGGCGTGGGTCACCCGCAGGTGCCGGCCCTCGAACGTGACCCGGCCCTCGCCGTACAACTCGACCAGCAACGCGGCGGCCAGCCCGTGCGCCGTCGCCGAATCGAACAGCCGACTCCGGCCGGTCTGGTCATCGTGCGCCAGGTAGAAGAACTCGTCGGCAAGGCGGGTGCCGGTGCGCGCGGCGGCGCTGCCCACGGCCCGCACCGGCTGGTGCGGCGCGGCATGTTCGTACAGGTGTGGGGCGTAGTCGCCGCCCGGGGTGCTGCTCACCTCGGCTGGCCTTCCTCGATCGACTCGTCGGTGGATAACCCGAACCGGTGCAGCAGCTGCCGGCCGCCCGGATGCCGGCCCAGCTCCTCCACCGCCCAGGCGTACTGCCCGCACCCGCCGTCGCCGCAGTGGAAGCAGCTCCGACCGTCGTGGTGCTGGAGCACGGTGTTACGCGCGGACTCGAAGCGATCGACCGGACGATCGCTCTCGTCGGTGCCGGTCACGACGCCTGGTCCCGGCCGCGCAGGGCGGTGACCGCGACCCGCACCTCCATGCACGGCGGATGCCGATCGACATGCGGGTACGCGCACTCCGGCCGATGCCCCAGCACCCACACCCACTCCTCGCTACGGTTCGGCAGGTCACGAACGCTCGTCACCGTGACGGCGACGGGGGTTCCGGGAGTGAGATCCCGCCCGTACGACCAGTCGCCCGGTGCGAGCCGCAGCAGGGTGCCGGGCGCGACCTCGGGTGGCGGCGGGGGAGAGCTATCCACGGCGACGCCCCCGCCAGCCCGCCGGTGCGGGTCGGTCACGAAGCTGTCGTTCACCCGGGGCGCCAACGTCATGATCAACGGCTGAGGCGCCCGGCGATCCGATGCGGGCGTGGCGAACGGGCGCGCTCGGGCAGCCGATGCCGAACGGGTTGAACGGGTGCTCGGCGTCGGCGGGAACGAACCACTTGACGCGCACTGCCATCACCTTCTTCCGAGAGATGCGCGGCCGGGCCCTCCCCGGCAGCCGACCGCGCACCTCGATCAGGGGGTGCGGGGACCGCCCCGAACGGGGGAAACGGCGCGGTCCCCGCACCCGGCTCGGGTGGAACTTGTGGACTCCGGAGCCGGGTCGAGATGTCCTCAGTAGACGGTTGCTGGTCGCCCTGCATGAGGTCATTGCTGCCGCCGAGGTGGGGCGGCGATCTGCTGAGTGTCATCGTGTGGTCGCAGTCAGGCAGAATGCAATGCAGCACAGTGGATGAAATCGTGAGGGAGATTGCATGTCAGAGTGGTCCACGGGACGTTAGCCCTGGTCAGGGCGCCAAAGTGCAGAACGTGATCAGAAGGCCCATCGTTTGTATGCTGCTGTTTGGCAAAGTGGTGATAGGAGGCTCCGTGTCTGACACGGACGGATCGGCCCTGTTGAGGCGGAGGATCGGCCGCAAGATGGCAGCCCTCCGCAAAGAGACCGGCATGAGCCAGGAGAGGGCCGCCGCGCTCCTCCAGCGCAGCCCCGCAACCATCCACCGCATCGAAGCCGGCGACCCCCGGGTCAAGTTCCGCGACATCGAGATCAAGGCCATGTGCGAGTTGTACGAGGCCAGCGCCGAAGACCGCGCCGATCTGCTCGCCCTCGGCGGCGAGACCCGCACCAAGGGCGCGAGCGCCTGGTGGCACGACTACACCAATACCCGTTTACCAAGCTGGTTCGGCCTGTTCGTCAGGCTGGAGAGCAGCGCCGAGCGGATTCGGGAGTACGGCCCTGAGGCGGTGCCGGGGCTCCTCCAGACCCGCGAATACGCTACGGCGGTGACGGGCCTGCCGAAGGGCCTCATCGACGCGCAGGACGTGAAGCGACAGGTCGACTTCCGAATGGAGCGTCAACGCCTGCTCGTCAATCCGCGACCACCACACCTCTCGGTCGTGTTGGGCGAAGGGGCGATCCGACGAGCCGTCGGCGGACCGCAGGTCATGGCGGCCCAGCTCCAACATCTGCTCGATGTCAGCCGGTCGCCCGGCGTGACGATCAGGATCCTCCCGTTCGGAGCCGGCGCGCATGGTGGCATGACGTCCGCGTTCTTCATCCTGGAGTTTCCAAACGTGCCCGGCACTTCGGAACCCCTTGAGCCACCGCTGGTCTACGTCGACAGCCTCACCGGTGCGCTCTACCTCGACAAGGCAACCGAGGTCGCCGCCTACAACCTGGCCTGGGACGACGTGACCTCACGAGCACTCGACGAGGCATCGTCGAGGACGTTAATCACCGCAACGATGGAGGCATTCACCCGTGGCTGACACGACGACGGTCAACTGGCGTAAGAGCAGCCGCAGCGGCAACCAGGGCGCCTGCGTCGAGGTCGCCGACACGCTGCCCGGCGGTCGCGTCGGCGTCCGCGACAGCAAGGACCCCACCGGCCCCGTGCTCACCTTCTCGCCCACGTCCTGGACCACCTTCACCACCAACCTGCCCACCCTCAACCGATAAGCCAACGCAACCCACCCCTGAACCGATGGGGGCCGCTGGGGTCAGCGGCCCCCATCAGTGCTCCGGCACGCCAGGCTGCGACAGTAGAGCGAGCAAGACTCATCGCGACGAGTGTCATCGAGGACTGTGCAAATGGGCGTCGGTGATGCGGCCTGGTGTCGGCGTCCGGCAAAGAGTGCATAGCCGCGTACGCCATCAAGTAACAACGGCTCCGGTGTCGCTGTTCATCCGCACCGGCTATACCCAGAAGCGGCCGGCACGGGTGTCCGTCACCGTCTTTGCTGGCGACCGCAACCGGATCGTCAGCACCCACGGCGACCCGTCGATCATCGCCAAGTTCCGGCCCGAGGAAGCGCCGAAATGATCATCGTTCCCGCGCGGCCGCGCGACGTTGACATCATCATGAGCTGGCGACGCGAGCGGGTCGCCTGGCTAGCCGCCCAGGGCGAGGAGCAGTGGTCCATCCCGGGTAGAACGCCGCCAACTCCAATGGGTCGGCACAGTCAAGCGTTATCGCCGCAAGGGTCAACATCGCGCCCACCGGTCACTCCTTCACGATGATGTATCCCTGCACGTACAGCAATGTCTGTAAGTGCCAGTACGAGGTCACGTCCCGCACCAGCCCGGAACGCAGCGCACTCTCTCTGATTGTTGCTGTTATCGAGATCGAGGTAGAGCGGCAGGCGTTCGATCCGATTCGTCAAGCAGCGCTTGTAACCGGTCGCGGCATCGCAGGATGAGGCTGGAGATCTCGTCGAAGGTCGCCCGGCTGACGAGTCCGTTCTCGAACCACATTGCGCGCACGGCGGTCCGGCTCTGCACCAGGTAAGTCGCGGCAGCCTCAATCAGCCCGGTGAACTCATCACGGCGGTCCGGCAAAACGACCTGAGCGGATCGGCGCGCCGCGCGCAACGGCTCGCCGGCAGCGGTGAAGATCGCGGCAAGATCACCGTCGGCCTGGCTGGCGCCGATGCCCGCGAGAAGGTACTCCAATTCGGTCGGGGCTAACGTCAGCCTGCCAACGGCCAAGACCGTCTCGTCGGTAAGTCGCCGCATCGGCCAACCTTAGCGGACTTGGACCCACATCCAACTTCCTCACATGCCGCCTAGCGCTGGCTGGTCAGCGGGGAGAAGTGTTGGGTGTCGCGGATCGTGGAGGCGACCGGCTTCGTGGTGTTCTTCCGCGACCCGGACAGCCGGATCACCGCAGCGGTCATCGACGCCGCCTACCACGGCCTGGAACGCGGGCAGATCCCACCTGCCGGGCTGAGCGGGTGGTCGTGGGGGGTGCTGCGGCTGCACGACGTGCCCATCGACCCCACCACCGACCTACTCGGCGCGGCCGGCGATGGCCTTGGAGTGTTCCGCCGACACTTCACCCGCCACGCTCATCCGTGAACACCTGACCGCCACCGCACCGACGGGCACCAGCAACCCCTACACCCTGGCCAGCACAGCGAGCTGAACGCCAGGACACCTCCGCTCACGCAACCCGGTTCCCACCCTCCAAGTAGAGGGTGGCACCCTCCGCCACCGCCTCCAACGCGGCGGCAGCCCGCCGGGCTTATCCGGTACATCAACCCGCTTACGGTCAGCCTGGCCCTGCGGCCGGCGGTACGGCCCGGACCCCCGGGCACGTTATCCGGTACATCGATCCGGCACTTGCCAGCGCGATCCAGCTTTTCGTTGGTTTTCGCTGGAAGCTACGGTGGGTCGCCAGCGTCCACGACTGCCGGGTTAACCCTCCCTTATCGTCTCCCAGTGCCGGGCTTAGCCCAGGGTCGGGCATAGTCGGGGTCATGGGTCGACGAACACTGCTCGCTGTTGTGGGGTGGCTGGCCGCTGCAGTCGCGGCCACGCTCATCAGCACGGGCGCGATGCGGCTGATCGGGCCGAGCATCGGCGACGCGCCGGGCCTAGTGCTCAGCCAGGCCGATGTGGCACGCGAGCTGGAGACGACACCGACACCGACACCGACGATGACCCCCATGATGAGCCCGACCAGCGGGCCAACACCACTGGGCCCAGCAGGAGTGCGGCGGTTGTTTGCTACCCCCGGCGGGACCGTCATCGCGGAATGCGTTGGTAGAGACAACGTCTACGTCGTGTCCCTGGTGCCAGCGCAGGGCTTCGCGGTGACTGACGTCGACCGCGGTCCGGACGAGGAGGCCGAGGTCGAGTTTGCCGGCTTCGACCAGGAGGTCGAGATCAAGATTCGGTGCGTCAATGGCGAACTCGTCGCCAGCCAGGATGACTGACCACGCCCGCACAGGTCAGCCGACGGACGGCCCACTTCCCCACGGTCGGGCCACGCACCCTTGTGATGGCTGATCTAACTGGTGCGGCTGTTGGCCCAACAGCATGGGAGGTGCCATATAGGCTTATCGCCTACCATCCGTGGTGATTGCATTTGGTGCGAGGGACAGGAGTGCCTGTCCCTCGCACCAAAATCACGACTTGCTCTGCTTAATCAAGCCAAGCGCGGCGGCTGCGCGATGATGCCGCATCCCGGCCCTGTCATTCTGTGTCCAAGCGCATCGCGGGTCTGGGGGCCGTAGACGCCGTCGGCTGCGATTCTGCTAGAACGCTGAACCTCAATCAACGCCTGCCGGGTAGCAGGTCCGAAATCGCCGTCGACCGCAATGTTCTTGCCGTAGCAGAAGCTCAGGGTGGTCTGAAGCGCCCGTACCGCTGAGCTGACCGAGCCCTGACCCATCGTGCAGTTTGTGCTGGCGGCAGATGATCCACTAGACGGGATGTTTGCTGATCCAGGAACGGAAGTCGCGACCCCCACGGTTCGGGAACATTGTGCGAGGAGGCCGACATCCGCCGATGCTGGCGAACTCACAAGCGCCGCACCGCAGGCAATGGCCGTCGCCATCAGACCTTTGACCAGACGTGCTGAATGCATGGAACTCCCCCATGTGTGTCATGTTCCGAATCTGATTGGGTCAATCGGTTCGCAAATGCGGATCCGGATTCCAGGTCACGTTGCTCAGGTGCGATAGTTCTGATCCATGGATGGTGATCACCGTATCAACGGTGTGGGTACTCAGGCAAGCCCGCGTTCCGCAGGTCTATGTCGATAGTCCGGCGCTCGGACCTGAAGATGCTGGTCAATGGTTGTGCGGCTGGCGTCTACGGGCCCCGCGAGGCCCTGGACCGCGCCGACGCCGACGCCCGTCTGGCAAGCCGAACGGACGGCGGCGACCGCGACCCGGGAGTTGTGGCCAAGCCGTCGACGCCCGCGAGGCCCAGGGTCGGGCCGAGGCGCACGCCGCGGAGCGGATCCAGGTGCTGCTGACCGAGACCGGCCGCCGCGAGCAGGCCGAGGCTCCGCGCCACTGACCTGACCGACGGCCCCGGGCGAGTCCACCGAATCACCCCGGGCCGGGAGTGCCTCCATAAGTGTTCTTATCGAGGCACGAAAATGTCCCGGCTTCGGACCGTCGGGTTCGACCTCGTTCCGAGCGGGCCGGGACCACCCGCAATGGCCCCCGGCCCGCCACCCGATCATCACCCGACAGGAGCCCTCCGCCCATGCCCACCAGGAAGCCCACCGCCGTCGCCGGCCGGGCCCGCCGGCCCGAGCCGGCCGACCCGGAGTTCGTCGCGCTGATCGCGGCCGTCGAGTCGCTGCTCGCCGAGTGGACCGGCCCCGACCCGCTGCCGCCGCACGGCGTTGCGCACCAGGACCCGCGCATCGGTCTGCTGACGTGGCACCTGCGCGGCCTGCCCGCGCAGCTCGACCACGTCCGTGCCGCACTGCGCATCGCCGACCCCGCAGAGGTCCGCCTCGTCCGGGTCCTGGCCGAGATCGCGCTGTATAAGGACGTCAACTGCATTTGCCCTGTTCGTCGGCATGTTGCCAGTCAGTAGGTCTGGTCCGCCACGGCCATTCACGCGCGTGTGTCACCGGTCCTTCGCCACGTCGCTGGCTACGCTTTCTACGCCCCCTGAGCAGGCCCACCGTCCATGTTGGTCCGGCTCGGATCAGGGGCGGGAAGTCACTCACTGGTTCCAGTGCCTGAGTAGGAGTACGCCAACCCGCCGCGCCCGGCCGGAGTGGCGGCTTGCTGCTCCGGGCGGCGAAAGCCGTGACGTCGGGCGAAGAGAACCTGTAGGTGCTTCCGCATCACCACAACGGGCCAGATGACCAGGCGGCGACGCCCGGTGATCCGGCCCTACAGAAGCCACCCTGGCTAATCCGGGTGTGGCCCTATGTACGGACGGGGCTGCAGCTCGTGATCCTGCTCGTACATCACGAGGGCCTACACCTTGTGGTGCAGGCCCTCGTGGCGGTAACCGATCTAGCGGTGAAGAACTGGAGGATCCGCTAGGTCTTCTCGGGCGGTGGAGTCGGTGTTGGCAGCGCCGGCTCCACCCGCTTGTACTTGGGTGCTGACGCAACGTGCACCTCTGTGCACACTCGCCGGCCCCGCCAGGGTCGCCGTGACACTGTAAATCGTCAACCTCAACAGTACGATTTATATCTGTCGCGATCTCCTGTTTTGCCCGGTTGCATACGGCTTATTAGGAGCAAGAAGGCGCGCTGTCGGTCGTCATAGTGGCCGGTGAGTCACGACGCGGCCCAGATGGCGGGCTTCTCGCGCCAGCGCCAGCCCGCCGTAGCCGCCCCCACCGCGGCAGCAACTGGCGTACCTCTGGGCGGGGGGTTGACCGGCAGCGGGCGGGGTGTCGGTGTGCTTGTCGGGACCACACCACTTGACGGCCAGCGGGACGGTGACGCAGCGCCTCAGAGGCCGACGCCGGTCAGGGGGTTGGCTTGCCAGCGGTTGATGTCTTCGATGTAGCCATACAAGGTGGTGAAACCGTCTTTCCAGCCGCCGGCGCGAGCGATGCGCAGCGGGTCGGCGCCAGCCCGATACGTCTCGGTGGCGAAGCCACGGCGCAGGCTGTGGCCAGACCACGCGGCGCGCGGGTCGAGGTCAGCGGCAGATGCAGTGCGGGCGACGATGAGAGCGACGGCTTGACCGGTGAGCCGTCCGTCGGCGCTGCCCCGGCCAGTGGGTACCCGGCCGAGCCGGCCGTGCCGATCGATGCGAACCAGCAGCGGTCCGCTGATGCGCCCGTGCTCGGCCAACGTGGAGAGCCATGCCTGCGCGGTACGCACGGGACAGGTGTGTGGGTGGGTGCCCCAGGGAAGGGCCGCGGTGCGGCCGATGGAGTCACGGTCGGTTTTGGCGGTGCGGACGGTGACCTCCAGACCATCTGGAGTGAAGGCCAGGTCGGCGATGTCCAAGGCGGCCAGCTCGCTGCGCCGGGCGCCCATGGCGAAGCCGAGCACGAGCAGCGCCGTGTCCCGAACTCCGCCGGGAGTGCTGCGGTCGAGGACGGAAACCATGGCGCGTAGCGCGCTGATGGTGACCGGAGTGGCCTTGCGCACCCGCACGCCGGTGCCGCTGGTGGCTCGATCACGGCGGTAAGCACGCAGCACCGCGCGGGGTCCTTCGGTGGGCAGGGCGCCAGCGCCGGCGGCGCGGTGTGCGGCGGCGATCGCGGCCAGGGCACGCTCGATGCTGGCAGGGGCGCGGCCGGCATCGGCGAGGGTGTTGACGTACTCGGTGACGACCAGGTGGATGTCGGGGCCGTTGGTCAGCAAAGTGTGTAGCCCGGCGGCGAGTTCATCGACTTCGCCAGCAGGCGGGGATGTCGTCAGAAGACGCCGGCCGGCACACCAAGTGAGGAAGCGGCGCAGGTCGCCGGTGTAGGCGCGGCGGGTGCTCTCGGGCATGGCGCGGCGCAGTCGGTCGCGGGTGGCCGCCGACAGGGTCAGCTGCCGGCTTGCGGGGCCGGTCGCGATGATGTCGGAGGGCTCGGGCGAGGCGGTCATGGCTGGTTCCCAACAGGGTCGCGGCGACCGTTCATCAAGTCACGGGAAGGAACGTTATCGTGAATGAGAGCGCAGTGAGCTCCGCGGCGCGATGAGCGCACCTAAAACAGCCGTCTGTCATGATTTCCTCCGGGGTCTACCGCGTCAGCGGCCGAGCACGCTATCGACCAGCCGCCGCAGGGCGTCGATCAGCTCGGCCGTCCCGTCGCCCGTCCCGCTGGCGTTGCCCGACGGCGACGCGTCCGGCCACCGGTGACGGCCACCATCGCAGCGGCCGCAACCAACACACCCGCGAGCACCCACGGCGCGAGCAGCACGCAGCCGGCCACGACCAGGCCGGCCACCGGGTGCCCGACCACCGTCCCACCGATCGCCGACGCCACCGCGCCGCCGCCGCTGGCGAGCGCGACTACCCCCCAAGCGGGGCCGGACTCTCCAGCCCCGCCCGAACGCACCACGTTGAACACTGCGACCGCGAGCAACTGCCCGTACATCAGGGTGTGTTGGGGTCGGTCAGACCGGTCGGGTGAGAGGTGGCGGTCTTCTACGCTGTGGAGATTGTTTCCTCGGTTGTCGAATGGCGATCAGTGCGGCTCGTCGGAGAGGTAGGCGGGCCCGGCCGGGCCCCACACGATGGGATGCGCGACATGGCGAAGTACCTGATCCTCATCCACGGCGACGAGCGGCAGTGGGCCGCGATGTCCCCGCAGGAGTCGCAGCAGCTCGACGAGGCCCACCGCGCCTTCTCCGCCGCGGCCGGGCCGGCCATCCTCGACAGCCAGCAGCTGGAGCCGGCGAACATCGCGACCACCCTGCGTACGGACGCCGGCGGTCGGCTGACCGTCACCGATGGGCCGTTCCTGGAGACCAAGGAGGCGGTGGGCGGCTACTACCTGATCGAGGCCGCTGACCTCGATGAGGTGATCGGTCTGGCCTCGCGGCTGTACGAGGTCTCCGCCGGCCACAGCGGGGTGGAGATCCGTCCGGTGGTCGATCACGGATGAGCGCCGAGGTCGTCGCGGCGGTCGCGCAGGCGCACCGCCGCGACTGGGCCCGGGTGTTGGCCGCGACGGTACGCCTGACCCGAGACCTCGATCTCGCGGAGGAGTGCACCCAGGACGCCTACGCCCAGGCGCTGCGGACCTGGACGCAGAGCGGCATCCCCGATCGCCCCGGTGCGTGGCTCACGACCACTGCCCGCAACCGGGCGCGGGATGTGCTGCGCCGGGAGTCGGTGCTGCGCCGCGCCCTACCGCTGCTGGTATCCGACCGGTCGGTGCCCGGACCGGAGGACGGACTCGATGACGACCGCCTGCGGCTCGTCTTCACCTGCTGTCACCCGGCCCTGTCCCGCGACGCCCAGGTCGCGCTGACGCTGCGGCTGGTGTGCGGCCTGTCCACGGCCGAGGTGGCCCGCGCGTTCCTGGTGTCGGAGCCGACCATGGCCGCGCGGATCACCCGGGCCAAGAAGAAGATCGCCACCGCCCGTATCCCGTACCGCGTGCCGTCGCCCGACCACCTCGCCGAACGCGTCAGCGCCGTTCTTGAGGTCGTACATCTGATCTTCACCACCGGCCACACGGCGCCGATCGGCACGCATCTTGTCCGCCGGCACCTGGTGGACAGTGCCATCGGCCTGACCCGCATGCTGCACCTGCTCATGCCGCACGACGCCGAGATCAGCGCCCTGCTCGCGCTGCTGCTGCTCATCCACGCGCGCGCCGACAGCCGCCTGTCCGCCACCGGGCGGCTACAACTGCTCTCCGAGCAGGATCGCACGCGCTGGGACACCCGGCTGATCAGCGAGGGTGTTGCCCTGCTGACCGATGCGCTGCGCCGCCAGCCGCCCACCCGGTACGCCGTGGAGGCCGCGATCGCCGCCGTGCACGCCCAGGCACCGACCTGGCAGGACACCGACTGGGTGGAGATCGTCGGGCTGTACGACGTCCTGCTCCGGCTCTGGCCCTCGCCGGTGGTCCAGCTCAACCGTGCGGTGGCGGTGGGTCTGCGCGACGGCCCGCAGGCCGGCCTCGACGCGCTGACGCCGCTGCTCGCCGAGCCGGCGCTGGCCACCTACGGCTACCTCAGCGCCGCCCGCGCCGACTTCCTGCGCCAACTGCGCCAGTGGGCAGCGGCGGCCGACGCGTACCACGAGGCGCTGGCGCTCACCGACAACGCCGTCGAACGCGCCTTCCTCAGCGAACGGCTCGCCGACGTCCAGCGTGCCCGGTAGTCCGGCTGCACCCGTGATGGGGGCACCGGCGACCCTCGAAGTTGACTCTGCCGGGTGGTCGCGGTGGTCACAGCAGACTCACTGGTCGCCGGAGTTTCCGCCGGCCACCGCCGGGTAGGGCGTTGCGGGACCGCACCGCACGACCGCCCGAGGAGAGCGTCCGTGAGCGAGAACCAGCACACCCAGCAGGACCCGACCGAGCAGTACGGCCAGCAGTCGGGTCAGCCCAATCAGCAGCAGACCCCGCCGGGTCGTACCGACGAGATGTCGCCGGAGCCGGACCACGGCGAGGAGACGTACCGGGGCACCGGCAAGCTCGACGGGAAGAAGGCGGTCATCACCGGCGGCGACTCCGGCATCGGCCGGGCGGTGGCCATCGCGTACGCCCGGGAGGGCGCCGACGTGCTGATCTCCTACCTCGGCGAGGAGGAGGACGCGGACGCCCGGGAGACGGTCCGGCTGATCGAGGCCGCCGGCCGCAAGGGCGTCGCGATCCGCGGCGACATCGCCGACGAGCGCAACTGCGAGGCGTTGATCGAGCGGGCGGTGGCCGACCTCGGCGGCATCGACATCCTGGTCAACAACGCGGCGTACCAGATGGCGCAGGAGAAGGGCATCGCCGGGATCAGCACCGAGCAGTTCGACCGGGTGTTCAAGACCAACCTGTACGCGATGTTCTGGCTGTGCAAGGCCGCCCTGCCGCACCTCGGCGAGGGGTCCACGATCATCAACACCTCCTCGATCCAGGCGTTCGACCCGTCGCCGCAGCTGCTCGACTACGCCACCACCAAGGCGGGGATCGCCAACTTCACCAAGGCGCTCGCCGCCGACCTGGTCGACCGGGGCATCCGGGTCAACGCGGTCGCGCCGGGCCCGATCTGGACGCCGCTGATCCCGGCGACCATGCCGCAGGAGAAGGTCAAGCAGTTCGGCCGGGACACCCCGGTCGGCCGGCCGGGGCAGCCCGCCGAGCTGGCCCCGGCGTACGTCTTCTTCGCCTCGCAGGAGTCGAGCTTCATCACCGGCGAGGTGCTCGGCGTGACCGGCGGCCGCTTCACCAAGTAGTCCAGGGGCCGCTTCACCAAGTGGTTCAGCGCGGCCAGGCGGACAACTGCCGGCGTACCCGGGTGATGTCGGCGGGGCCCAGGCCGTAGCGGGTGAACCGGCGGTCCGGGATGCGGTCCAGGTAGCGCCCGGCGGCCCGCACGTCGGCGTCGTCGAGGGCGGGGTCGAGCTGCCGGGCAAGGTCCAGCAGCTCGGCCACGTCCCGTTGCTCCAACGCGGAGGCCACGTCGATGTAGTCGCGGACCTCGCGCCGGTTGACCAGCGCGGCGGTCTTGTTGGCGATCAGGTCGCGGACGTCCATCACCGGCCCGAGGTCCATCACCACCGGGCTGCGGTACCGGTCGAGGCGGGCCAGGCTGAGCCGGATGCGCCGACCGTCCCGGGCGACGACGAAGTCCCGCAGATCCCGGTCCAGACCGTCGAACAGGTCACCGAGGTCGCTGTCCGGATCCGCGTCCGCCACCTCGAACCCGGCGGCCTCCAGCGCGGCCCGGACGTCGGCCGCCGCCGCGGCGGCGGCGCCCTCGACGTCGGCGAAGAGGTCGACGTCCTCGGTGGGGCGGGTGACCAGCCCGTGTGCGGCCCAGGCCACCCCGCCGCCGAGCACGAAGCGGTGTGGCCCGGCGACGGTCAACGCCACCCGGGCCACCTCGCGGTAGAACTCGTGCGGATGTGCCTCGGGCGGTGCGTCGCTCACGCCGACCGCAGGCCCCGGTGCCGGCTCTCCCACGCCAGGCGTACGCCCCGGGGCAGGTTGAGTAGTCGCCACACCCGGCGCAGCGCCCGGCCGTCGATCAGCCGGCGGAGGTCGTCGACGTTCGTGGTCTCCCGCAGCACGTTCTCGTACATCCAGAGCAGCTGGTCGGGATCGGCCAGGTCGAACGCGCGGTCGGCGCACCACATCAGCCGCACCGGCAACTCCACCACGCCCCGGGTGGGTCCGCGCAGCTCGGCGAGGGTCCGGGCCACCACGGCGGGACGACCCGGCCGGGCCAGGTGCGCCACGCCGCTCGTGGTGGGGACGACGGCCTGCATGCCGTCAGGATAGCCCCGGACCGGGCGGGATCGGGCGTACGACCGGCCGCCGCCCGCCGATCCGACCGCCGACGTGGGCGGTATATAGCCTAATGTCGGATTCTGGCTGGCGGCGCGGCGGAATGGCTGGGGGGTGGGGGTGGTTGTACACCCCTGAACGGCCGAGGAGGACGCCCGGTGTGGCGGGTGGGTCGGGGTCGGGGAATGGCCCGGGCCGGTCGGTCGTTGTACATGGTCCGACGCCGCGATGTGGCTCTGTTGGCCCCGCGCGTCGGTAAGTCTTTCCCCTTTTTCGTTTGGGCGCCTGACGGTGCTTGCGCATGTCCGGTCCCCCCTTGGTCGGTGTGCGTCGACCCCCGAATGGAGCTTGTCATGAACTCGATGTTGCGTAAGACGGTGCTGGGTGTTGCTGGTGTGGCGTGTGCTGGTGGGCTGGTTGCTGGTCCGGTGGCCGCGTTCGCCGAGGGTCCGGTCGCGGGTGTGCAGGCCGTGCAGGCTGACAAGCCGGACATGAGCACGCTGATCCCGCATGGTGTGCAGGGCGCCCAGTCGCGCATCGACCTCAACGATGAGCAGGTCGACAACGTGAAGGCGATCATCGCGGCGACGAAGAAGGCCGACATGGACGAGCGTGCCGCCGTGGTCGCGATCGGTACCGCGTTGCAGGAGTCGAAGTTGGAGAACCTGGGTCACCTGGGTGACCGCAACGACCACGACTCGCAGGGTCTGTTCCAGCAGCGTCCGTCCAGTGGTTGGGGCACGGTGGAGCAGATCACCGACCCGGAGTACTCGACCCTGGCGTTCCTGAAGGGGTTGAAGCAGGTCGACGGCTGGCAGGACATGCCGCTGACCGTGGCCGCGCAGACGGTGCAGGTGTCGGCGTTCCCGGATCACTACGCGCAGTGGGAGCAGCTGGCCGCCGATCTGGTCGCCGAGCACTGGAACAGCTGACACCCGCAACAGCTGACCCGATAGACATTCCTCCACAGGGGGAGCAGGAAACCGCTGGCCGGCACCCACTCGGGTGCCGGCCAGCGGCGTCCCCGCCCCGGCGTCGTGTGGTGGTGGTCACGGCAGGGGTAGGAAGAACAGAAGCGGGTAACCTGTTGACTCGGGTGTCGGTGTGTTTCAGTGTCCCCGGGCCTCACCTAAATTGCCGTCGCGGAATACCGTTCGGCTGGAGCCGCGTCGCGCCACTCGCCGAGAGGCGACCTGCACACCGACACCCACCGTCGCCCCCGGCCCGATTCGGGCCGGGGGCGGCGGCGTCTCCGGTTCCATCGAGGTGGGTCGCCGAGACGCCCCGGCTGTCCTATGGTCGACACCGGAGGTGTTGAGCATGGGTCTGCGCGAGGTGCTCCTGGGCTGGCCGGTCTACCGGCAGCTCACCGGCACCGACCCGCTGGGCCGGGGCGCCGCGGCGCAGTCCGCCCGCTCGGCCGCGCTCACCGCCCGCACCGAGGACGCCGACCGGGTGGCCCGCTCCGTCTGCCCGTACTGTGCGGTCGGCTGCGGGCAGCGGGTGTTCGTCACCGACGGCCAGATCACCCAGATCGAGGGCGACCCGGACAGCCCGATCTCCCGGGGCCGGCTCTGCCCCAAGGGGTCGGCCAGCAAGAGCCTGGTCACCAGCGCGCTGCGCCAGACGACGGTGCGCTACCGCCGGCCGTACGGCACGCAGTGGGAGGACCTCGACCTCGACACCGCGCTCGACATGATCGCCGATCGGGTGCTCGCCGCCCGGGCCGAGACGTGGGAGGACGTCGACGCCGAGGGTCGCCCGCTGAACCGCACCCTGGGCATCTCCAGCCTGGGCGGGGCCACGCTGGACAACGAGGAGAACTACCTCATCAAGAAGTTGTTCACCGCGATGGGGGCGCTCCAGATCGAGAACCAGGCCCGGATTTGACACTCCGCCACCGTCCCCGGTCTGGGGGCCAGCTTCGGTCGCGGTGGCGCGACGATCTTCCAGCAGGACGTGGCCAACGCTGACGTCGTCGTCATCCAGGGCTCGAACATGGCCGAGGCCCATCCGGTGGGCTTCCAGTGGGTGATGGAGGCGAAGAAGCGCGGGGCGAGGGTGTTCCACGTCGACCCCCGGTTCACCCGGACCAGCGCGCTGGCCGACAGCTACCTGCCGATCCGGGCGGGCACCGACATCGCGCTGCTCGGCGGGGTGGTCAACCACATCCTCGCCAACGAGCTGGATTTCCGGGAGTACGTGCTGGCGTACACCAACGCGGCGACGATCGTCAGCGACGACTTCGTCGACGCCGAGGACGCCGACGGTCTCTTCTCCGGCTACGACCCGGTGACCGGCGCCTACCTGCGGGACAGCTGGCAGTACGCCGGCCACGAGGAGGACTCCGGCGGCCACACGGCCGCGGCCCGGGAGACCGCCGCCGGGATGCGGCACGAGTCGCACGGCGCACCGGTGGCCGGCCGTACCCACCGGGACGAGACGCTGCAACACCCGCGCTGCGTGTACCAGATCCTCAAGCGACACTTCGCCCGCTACACGCCGGAGATGGTGGAGCGGGTCTGCGGCGTACCCCGGGAGAAGTTCCTGGAGCTGGCCCGCGCCTGGACGGAGAACTCGGGCCGGGAGCGGACCGGTTGCCTGATCTACTCGGTGGGCTGGACCCAGCACACCGTCGGCGTGCAGTACATCCGCACCGGCGCGATCATCCAGCTGCTGCTGGGCAACGTCGGCCGTCCCGGCGGCGGTGTGCTGGCGCTGCGCGGGCACGCCAGCATCCAGGGCTCCACCGACATCCCCACCCTGTTCAACCTGCTCCCGGGCTACCTGGCCATGCCGCACCACGCCCAGCACCCCACCTTCGACGCCTGGGTGGACGGCATCCGCCACCCGGCCCAGAAGGGCTTCTGGGGCGGCGCCCGCGCCTACGCGGCGAGCCTGCTCAAGGCGTACTGGGGGGACGCGGCCACGCCGGACAACGACTTCTGCTACGGCTACCTGCCCCGGCTGACCGGCGACCACGGCACCTACCAGCAGGTCTTCGACATGATCGACGGCAAGATCAAGGGGTACTTCCTGCTCGGTCAGAACCCGGCGGTCGGCTCCGCGCACGGCCGGGCCCAGCGGCTGGGCATGGCCAACCTGGACTGGCTGGTCGTGCGCGACCTCTTCATGATCGAGAGCGCGACGTTCTGGCAGCACGGCCCGGAGGTCGCCACCGGCGAGATCACCCCGCAGGAGTGCCGTACCGAGGTGTTCTTCCTGCCCGCCGCCTCCCACGTGGAGAAGGAGGGCACATTCACCCAGACGCAACGGCTGTTGCAGTGGCGGGAGAAGGCCGTCGAGGCGCCCGGCGACGCCCGCTCCGAGCTGTGGTTCTTCTACCACCTCGGGCGCCGGCTGCGGGAGAAGCTGGCCGGCTCGCCGCTGCCACGCGACCGGGCGCTGCTGGACCTGACCTGGGACTACCCCACGCACGGTCCGCACGCCGAGCCGGCCGCCGAGGCGGTGCTGCGCGAGATCAACGGGTACGACACCACCACCGGCCGCCCGCTGTCCGCGTTCACCCAGGCCCGCGACGACGGTACGACGGCCATCGGCTGCTGGATCTACACCGGGGTGTACGCCGACGGGGTCAACCAGGCGGCGCGCCGCCGGCCCGGGCAGGAGCAGGACTGGGTGGCCGCCGAGTGGGGCTGGGCCTGGCCGGCGAACCGCCGCACCCTCTACAACCGGGCCTCCGCCGACCCGCAGGGCCGGCCCTGGAGCGAACGCAAGCGCTACGTGTGGTGGGACGCGGAGGCGGGCCGGTGGACCGGCCGCGACGTGCCCGACTTCGAGCTGACCAAGGCACCGTCGTACCGGCCACCGGAGGGCGCCACGGGTCCGGCCGCGCTGGCCGGCGACGACCCGTTCATCATGCAGGCCGACGGGAAGGGCTGGCTGTTCGCGCCCAACGGTGTGCTGGACGGTCCGCTGCCCACCCACTACGAGCCGGCCGAGTCGCCGATCCGCAACCCGATCTACGGCCAGCAGGCCAACCCGACCCGCAAGATGTACGCCAACCCGGTCAACTCCACCAATCCGAGCCCGCCCGAGCAGCACAGTCAGGTCTTCCCGTACGTGTTCACGGTCAGCCGACTCACCGAGCACCACACCGCCGGCGGGATGAGCCGTACGGTGGCGCCACTGGCGGAGCTGCAACCGGAGATGTTCGTCGAGGTCTCCCCGGAGTTGGCCACGCTGGTTGGGGTGATCCACCTCGGCTGGGCGCACCTGGTCAGCGCCCGCGCGGTGATCGAGGCGCGGGTGCTGGTCACCGACCGGATCGTCCCGCTGCGGGTGGACGGCCGGGTGGTGCACCAGTTGTGGTTGCCGTACCACTTCGGGTACGAGGGGTTGGTCACCGGCGACTCGGCCAACGACCTGTTCGGCGTCACCCTCGACCCGAACGTCCTGATCCAGGAGGGCAAGATCGGCACCTGCGACGTCCGTCCCGGCCGCCGGCCCACCGGCCCGGCCCTGCGGGACCTGGTGGACGACTACCGCACCCGGGCCGGCATCGTGCCCGGCACCACCCCGCCGGCGGTCACCCCCGGCGTGCCGGTCGAGCCCGACGACGCAGAGGGGAGCCGGTGATGGTCGATCCGCAGGACCGGTCCGGTCCAGGTGGCACACCGACGCCCGGCGTACCGACGCCCGACGTACCGCCCGGGGCCGGCGGCCCGGCGACGGCCGCCGGCTGGGTCGACGCGCCGCCCCGGATGGGTTTCTTCACCGACACCAGCGTCTGCATCGGCTGCAAGGCGTGCGAGGTGGCCTGCAAGGAGTGGAACGGGGTGCCCACCTCCGGGCTGGATCTGCTCGGCATGTCGTACGACAACACCGGTGCGCTGACCGCGAACTCCTGGCGGCACGTGGCCTTCGTCGAGCAGCCCGTCCCGTCCCGGTCGCCCGGCGCGCCGTTCGCCGGCGACCCGACCGGCGAGCCGGGCAGCGCGGCCGCGGCGGCCCGGTCGGCCAGCCCGGTCACCGCCACCGGCACGGACCCCGGGGTGCTGCCGGGTGACCCGCCGGCCGCGGCCCGGATGACCGTCCCCGGCGGGCAGCCGGCCGCGAGCGCCACCGGTCCGGTCGAGTTCCTCGGGATGCCGGGCGCGGGGCCGCCCGGGCGCACCGGCGACGCGCAGGGGCGCAGCGACTTCCGCTGGCTGATGATGTCCGACGTGTGCAAGCACTGCACCCAGGCGGGGTGCCTGGATGTCTGCCCGACCGGGGCGTTGTTCCGCACCGAGTTCGGCACCGTCGTGGTGCAGGAGGACATCTGTAACGGCTGCGGCTACTGCGTGTCGGCCTGCCCGTACGGGGTGATCGACCGGCGGGTCGGTGACGGCCGGGTGTGGAAGTGCACGCTCTGCTACGACCGGATCGGTGCCGGGCTGACGCCGGCCTGCGCGCAGGCCTGCCCGACCGAGTCCATCCAGTACGGCGTCCTCGACGAGCTGCGGGAACGGGCCGCCGCGCGGGTCGCCACGCTGCACGAGCGGGGCATGCCCGAGGCGCGGCTCTACGGTCACGATCCGCACGACGGTGTCGGTGGTGACGGCGCGTTCTTCCTGCTGCTCGACGAGCCCGAGGTGTACGGTCTGCCGCCGGACCCGCGGGTCACCACCCGCGACCTGCCGAGGATGTGGCAGCGTGCGGGGGTGGCCGCGCTGGCCATGACCGCCGCGGCGGTGGCCGCGTTCCTCGGAGGTAGACGGTGAATCCGGACCGACCGGTGGTGGGCGAGACGTTCCGTCGCTTCCGTGACCAGGCCCTCGGCTCCCCGTCCCGGGGGCGGCGGCGCGGGTCCGGCGGGGAGGAACTCGCGGTGCCCCGGGCCGAGTTCACCTCCTACTACGGCCGGCCGATCCTCAAGCCGCCGGTGTGGACCTGGGAGATCGCCGCGTACCTGTTCACCGGTGGGATCGCCGCCGGCTCGTCGCTGCTCGCCGCGGGAGGGCAGCTCACCGGACGGCCGGCGGTGCGCCGCGTCGGGCGGCTCGCCGCGCTGGCCGCGATCACCGCCAGCGCCGGCCTGCTGGTCAAGGACCTGGGCCGGCCGGAGCGGTTCCACCACATGTTGCGGGTGGCCAAGCCGACCTCACCGATGTCCGTGGGCACCTGGATCGTCACCGCGTACGGGCCGGCGGCGGGGCTCGCCGCCGTCGCCGAGGCGGCGCCACTGCTGCCCGAGCGGGGCCCGCTGGGGCTGGCCCGCCGGGTGTTGCCGCCGGTGGGCCGGGTAGCCGGGCTGGCCGCCGCGGCGAGCGCGCCGGCCCTGGGCACGTACACGGCGGTGCTGCTGGCCGACACGGCCGTGCCGTCCTGGCACGAGGCGTACCCACATCTGCCGTTCGTCTTCGCGGGCAGCGCCCTGGCCAGCGGCGCGGGGGTGGGGTTGCTCGCCCTACCGGCGGCGCAGGCCGGCCCGGCCCGGCGGCTGGCGGTGGCCGGCGCCGGCCTGGAGCTGTTCGGCGCGCACCGGGTGGAGACCCGCCTCGGCCTGCTCGGCGAGCCGTACCGGACCGGCCGGGCCGGGCGCCTGCTGCGGGCCGGCCGGGCGTTGACCGTCGCCGGGGTGGCCGGCGCGCTGCTCGGCGTACGCAGCCGGGCCGTGTCAGCGGTGGCCGGTGCCGCGCTGCTGGCCGCGTCGGCGGCCACCCGGTTCGGTGTCTTCCACGCCGGCATCGCCTCGGCCCGGGATCCGAAGTACACGGTGCTGCCGCAGCGGGAGCGCCTGGACCGGCGGCGGGCGGGCGATCCGGGCCGGTAGGCGCGATCGAGGCTCGGCCGGACAGCCGCCGCGCGGCTGTGATCCAATGCTCGGTGGAGGCGTTCAGGCGGCTGGTGCCCCTCCCGGTCTTCAACACCGGTGTGGTCCGGGATCCGGGCCAGGCGGGTTCGATTCCCGTCCGTCTCCGCCAGGCTGCCAGGGACTTCGACACGGCCCTAGGAGATGACGCGATGGGTGACGGCGCCGACCCGCGGCGCCGGGTGCCGCGCACCGACGCGCTGCTGGCGCAGCCGCCGCTGGTCGCGGCGGCCGCCACGCTCGGCCGCGACCGGGTCAGGAGCGCGGTGCGGCAGGCCCAGCAGCGGGCCCGGCGTGGTGAGATCACCCCCGACGAGGTACGCGACGCCGCGCTGGCCGCGTTGCCGCCGCCCACACCGCGCGCCGTGCTCAACGCCACCGGGGTCCTGTTGCACACCAACCTCGGGCGCGCCGCCCTCTCCGACGCCGCGGTGGCCGCGGTGGCCGCCGCCGCCGGGCACACCGATGTCGAGCTGGATCTGGACACCGGGCGCCGGGCCCGGCGCGGGCGCGACGCGCTGGACGCCCTCGCCGCCGCCGTACCGGCCGCCGAGGCGGTGCACGTGGTCAACAACGGCGCGGCGGCCCTGGTCCTCGCCGCCACCGCGCTCGCCACCGACGCGGAGATCGTGGTCAGCCGGGGAGAACTGGTCGAGATCGGTGACGGCTTCCGCCTGCCGGACCTGCTCACCAGCACCGGCGCGCGGCTGCGGGAGGTCGGCACCACCAACCGGACCAGTCTCGCCGACTACGCCGCCGCCGTCGGCCCCCGCACCGGTTTCGTGCTCAAGGTGCACCCGTCGAACTTCCGGGTCACCGGCTTCACCTCGGCGGTGCCGGTGCGGCGACTGGCCGACCTCGGCGTGCCGGTGGTCGCCGACATCGGCTCCGGGCTGCTCGCCCCCGACCCGCTGCTGCCCGACGAGCCGGACGCCGTCACCACCCTGCGCGCCGGGGCGGCCCTGGTCACCGCCAGCGGCGACAAGCTGCTCGGTGGCCCACAGGCCGGGCTGCTGCTCGGCGCCGCCGGTCTGGTCGAGCGGCTGCGCCGGCACCCCCTCGCGCGGGCGGTACGGGTGGACAAGCTGACCCTGGCCGCGCTGGCCGCCACCCTCGGCGACCCGGCCACACCCACCCGCCGTGCCCTGCACGCCGACGTGGCGGCGCTGCGCGAGCGGACCGAGCGGCTGCGCGACGCGCTCGCCGCCGACGGGCACAAGGCCGAGGTGGTGCCCTCCGTCGCGGTGGTCGGCGGCGGTGGTGCCCCCGGCCTGGAGCTGGACTCGTGGGCGTTGAGCCTGCCCGGCCGGTACGCCCGGCCGCTGCGCACCGGTGACCCGCCGGTGCTGGGCCGGGTGGCCCGGGGCCGGCTGCTGCTGGATCTGCGCTGCGTGCCGGAGCGCGCCGACGGGTGGGTGCGTGCCGCCGTGCTGGCCGTGCCGGGAGACGACTGAGCATGCTGGTGGTGGCCACCGCCGGGCACGTCGACCACGGCAAGTCCACGCTGGTGCGGGCGCTGACCGGGATGGAACCCGACCGGTGGGCGGAGGAACGCCGTCGCGGCATGACCATCGACCTGGGGTTCGCCTGGACGGCGCTGCCCTCCGGCGGCACCGTCGCCTTCGTCGACGTGCCGGGGCACGAGCGGTTCGTGCCGAACATGCTCGCCGGTGTCGGCCCGGTACCCGCCGCCGCGATGGTGGTCGCCGCCGACGAGGGGTGGATGCCGCAGTCCGCCGAGCACCTGGCCGCGCTGGACGCGCTCGGGGTCGCGTACGGCCTGCTGGTGGTGACCCGCGCGGACCTGGCCGATCCGCAGCCGGCGCTGGCCCGCGCCCGGGCGGAGCTGGCGGCGACCTCGCTGGGTGCGGTGGAGGCGGTCGCGGTCAGCGCGGTCACCGGTGCCGGCCTGCCGGAGCTGCGCGCCGCGCTGGACCGGCTGGCGGCCCGGCTGCCGGCCCCGGTGGCCGACGGGCCGGTCCGGCTCTGGGTCGACCGCAGCTTTACGGTGCGCGGCAGCGGCACGGTGGTCACCGGCACCCTGGGCGCCGGCCGGCTGCGGGTCGGCGACGAGCTGGCGCTGGCCGGCACCGGGGAGCCGGTGCGGGTCCGGGGCCTGCACCGGCTCGGTGTGGCGTGCGGCGAGACCGGGCCGGTCGCCCGGGTGGCGGTCAATCTGCGCGGGGTGCCCCGCGACCGGATCGCCCGGGGCGACGCGCTGCTGACCCCGGGCCGGTTCCGGGCCACCGACCTGGTCGACGTGCGCCTGGTCGGTGATCCGGTGGCCGAGCTGCCGGTGACGCTGACCCTGCACGTCGGCTCCGCCGCGGTGCCGGTACGGGTCCGCCCGCTGGGTGCGGACACCGCCCGGCTGCGGCTCGGCCGCCCGCTGCCGCTGCTGGTGGGGGACCGGGCGCTGCTGCGTGACCCGGGTCGCCGCCACGTCGCCGGTGGGGTCCGGGTGCTGGACGTGCTGCCGCCGCCGTTGCGGCGGCGGGGCGCCGCGGCCGACCGGGCGGCCGTGCTGGCCACGTTGGACGGCCGGCCCGACCTCGCCGGCGAGCTGGGCCGGCGGGGCCTGGTCCGGGCCGGTGACCTGGTGCGGGCGGGCGTGCCGGTGACGGTCGACCCGGTGGCGGGGGACTGGCTGGCCGATCCGGGGCACTGGCGGCGGCTGGCCGACCGCCTCGCCGACGCGGTGGCCCGCCACACCCGGGAGCATCCGCTGGAGCCGGGCGTGCCGGTCGAGGTGCTGCGCCAACGCCTCGACCTGGCCGATCGGGCGCTGGTCGAGGCGCTGGTCCGGCCGCCGCTGCGGCTGGTCGCCGGCCGGGTCGTGGCCGCCGGGACGGCCCCGTTGCCCGAGCCGGTGGCCCGCGCGCTCGCCCTGGTCCGCGACGACTACGCGGCACATCCGTTCCGGGCGCCCGACGCCGAGCGGCTCGCCGCCGTCGGGCTCGGCACCCGGGAGATCGGCGCGGCGGTACGCGCCGGGGCGCTGCTGCGGCTGACCGGGAACGTGCTGCTGCTGCCCGGTGCGCCCGAGCAGGCGGTGCGGGTGCTGGCCGGGCTGCCGCAGCCGTTCACGCTCAGCGCCGCCCGGCAGGCCCTGGCCACCACCCGCCGGGTGGCGGTGCCGCTGCTGGAACTGCTGGACCGGCAGGGCATGACCCGGCGGCTGCCCGACGACGCCCGGGTGGTGGTCGCGGATTGAGCACATCGCCGGCCGGGACCGGGGCCGGGCACCTACCGTGACGCCATGGACCCCTCGGCGATCTGGCGGGACCGGCAGCACCGGTGGCGGATCGAGGCGTACCGCGCGCCGGACCTGCGGTTCGCCGTCTACGCCACCAACGGCACCACCGAGTCGGCGCCGCTGTGGCTGTTCGGCATGTCGGCGCTGGCCCGCTGGCTGATGAGCCACAAGATCTCTCTCGACGACCTGGAGGTCGACTGACGGGTCGCCCGATCGGGGGACAATCTGGGGTAAAAGCGATGATAAGCGCTGCCGGTCGTACGGTGCGAGCTGTGAAGGACCGAGGCATCCGGAAGTTCCTCGCGGTGCTGGCCGGCCTCGCCGTGATCTACTTCGGCACCACGGGCCGCTCGCCCGAGGAGGGTGGCGGGATCTCCGGTGGGCTGGTGGTGCTGGCGCTGCTCGCCGCCCTGCTGGTGTGGCACCTGACCAAGCCCGGTGGCGACGCGGCGAAGTGACCCGATCGCTCAGCGGGCGGCGGCGCTGCGGCTGATCTGCCCCGCCGACTCCTCACCGAGGGCGACCCGCACCAGCGCCGAGGCGAGCCGGCCGAACTCGCCCCCGTCGACCAGCCGGGCCAACCGGTCGGGCGCGGCGGGCAGGCCGAGCCGCTTCGCTCCGGCCACCGCCCGGCGGTCGGCGTACGGGCGCAGCTCCGGCCAGACCGTCTGCACCTCGCGCAGGAAGATCTCCGCGCCGGTGGGTCCGATGCCGGGGAACTCCATGAGCAGCCGGCGCAACGCCGCCGGTTCGCCGCCGGCCTGCCGGTGCAGCCGGCGCAGGTCGCCGCGCCAGCGGTCCAGGCAGAGCCGGGCACCGGTGCCCAGCATCGTCGCGGTCCGCTCGTCGTAGCGGCGGTAGTGGCCGCGCCCGAGCGCGTCGACCCGTTCCTGCCAGCTGGCCGCCTCCATCGCCTGCGGGGTGCGGTAACCGGCCGCGAAGAGTTCCCGGGCCGCCGCCACCCCCACCTGCGCCCGGATCCGGGTGCTGAGCAGGGTGACCAGCACCAGCAGCTGGTACAGCGGCGCCGGCCGGTCGGCGAGGGATATCCCCGCCTCCTCGGCGTACGTGCGGCGGGTCAGCAAGGCCCGCGCCACAGCCCGTTGGTTGCCCATCGTCGTGGAGTACCCGCCCCGAGCCGCACTAGCCCTGTCGGTGCCCAGCGTCGCGGAATGCCGGCGACGGCGGCGGGTAAGCCGTGGGTGGACGCGGCGCCGCGTCGCCGCACCGGCGAAGGGAGACGACCGTGACGAACCCGCAGCAGCAGGAACTCCGGCGTGACGCGCAGGGCGCGACCAGCCAGGACAGCAAGGGTCCGGGCGTGGCCGGCCATCCCCGCAACAGGGGCACCTCGCCGGGGGACACCGGCCGCACGGTGCCCCGGGGCCAGCTGTCGCCGTACGGCCCGGCCGCCCGGCCGGTGGCCGACGACGACAGCGACCGCTAGGTCTGGGCCTGCCGCAGGCCGGCCAGGGCTTCGACGGGCCCTACCGCCGGCGCTGCCCCCGACGGTCGCAGCCGGTTCCAGGTGGCTGCGGCCGTGAGGCCGTACGCGAGGTGCGGCACGATGTCGGCGAGCCAATCGGCGCGCCGCCAGGTCCGTGGGTCGGTGACGCCGAGCAGCGTCAGCGACCCGTCGGACAGGGTCATCGCCCCGCCGCCGAGCAGCGCGGCGGCCCGCAGGACCGGCTGCCGCCGGCCGCGCACCAGCGCCGCGAAGCCGACCGCCGCCGCCACGCCGAGCCCGTAGCCCATCAGCGCGCCGAGCCCGGAGCGGCGGTTGCTCGCCTGTTCCGTCGACCCCAGGTTCACGTGAGCCGCGCCGGCCAGCTTTCCGGCGCTCTCCTCCGGGGTGTGGCTGGCCGGGCGGGCCCGGGTGGTCATGTCCAGGTAGGTCACGATGTTGAGGGCGGTGGTGCCCACCGCCCCGGCGATGAGTCCGTCGGTCAGCGCGGTGCCCTTCACTTCTTCGGGTCTCCCGGTTCGCGGTTGCCCTTGGGGCCGTAGACGCGTTCACCCCGCGCGATGCCCCGCTGACCCCGATCCTCCTGAAGGATCCGGTTCGCGGTCTCGTCGGCCTTCTTGTCCGGCACGTGCCGCCCCGAACCGTCGATCGCGTTGCGGATGCGGGCACGCTGCTTGTCGTAGGCGTTGCTGCCCGGCCGAGGTCCTGGCATCGCTGTCTCCTCTGGTCGTCGCCGGTGGCGTACGCGGCCCGTCTACCCGCCTGGACCGCCGCCAACCCCGCCGGCCGCTCAGCCCACCGCGTCGG
Organism: Micromonospora sp. WMMD1082; assembly: GCF_029626175.1. Classification (NCBI taxonomy): domain Bacteria; kingdom Bacillati; phylum Actinomycetota; class Actinomycetes; order Micromonosporales; family Micromonosporaceae; genus Micromonospora; species Micromonospora sp. WMMD1082. The sequence goes on from NZ_JARUBM010000002.1 coordinate 6,014,142, forward strand.
GTATCACCGCCACGGGGCAGTCGCTGTGGTGCAGCAGCGACTGGCTCACCGACCCCAGCAGCAGGCCGGTCAGCTCGTTGCGCCGGCCACCCCCGACCACGGTCAGCTGCGCCCGGCGGGAGGCCTCGGTGAGCACCCGGGCGGCGCGACCCCGTACCGATTCCCGGGTGATCGGCACCTCCGGGTACCGCTCGGCCAGCCCGGCGATGGACTCGGCGACCGTCCGGTCCTCGTCGGCCCGCAGTTCCGACTCGTCGTAGACCAGTGGCTGCATGTCGCCGGGGCCGGTGGAGGCCGGATGCCGGTAGGCGTGCAGGGCGATCACCCCGGCGCCGCGTAGGGCGGCGGTCCGCACCGCGAACTCCACGGCACGGCGGGACAGCGCGGAGCCGTCCACACCGACCACGACCGGGCCGTCGGCCCGGTGCGCGCCGCGAGCGACCAGCACCGGGCAGTCGGCGGACGCGGCGACCTGCACCGCGACCGACCCGACCACCAGTGCGCCGACCCCGCCCAGGCCCCGATCGCCGAGCACGATCATCGTCGCGGTGGGCGCCTGGGCGAGCAGCACCGCGGTGGCCTCGCCGTCGACGATCTCACCGGTGACCCGCAGGCCCGGCGCGGTCGCCCCGGCCTCGTCGACGGCGGCGGCGACCAACCCCTCGGCCTGCCGGCGCAGCCCGCCGCCGGCCGCGCCCTCGGTGGCCGGCCTGACGGGGGAGCGCAGCAGCGGCCAGATGAAGGCGTGCACCACCCGCAGCGGCCGGTGGCGCCCGGCCGCCTCGGTGGCGGCGAGCCGGAGCGCGGCGAGCGAGGGCGCGGCGAGCGACGATCCCGAGCCGTCCACGCCGACCACCACCGCCGCGCCGCTGGCCGAGTTCACCGTCGCCTCTCCGTTCTGCGCCGTCGTCGAACTGGTCTGGGCCAGTATCGCGGCCGGTGATCGCCCGGCGGGGCGATACCGGCGAGCGGAGGACTGTCGGTACGCTGGCGGCGACCGCCCGGGGAGGGAGTGTCGTCGATGGTGGAGCCCGACCAGCCGAGCACCGCACGGATGATCGATTTCTGGCTCGGCGGGGAGCACCACTACCCGGTCGACGTGGCCGCCGCCCGTGCGTTCGAGCAGGCGTACGGGCCGTGTGCCCCGGTTTTCCGGGCGTTGCGCGCCTTCCTCGGCCGGGCCGTACGCGCGATCTCCGCCACCGGTGTGGACGGGTTCCTGGTCTTCGGGGCCGGGGTGCCGACCATGGGCAACGTGCACGAGGCCGCACCGGACGCGACGGTCCTCTACACCGACGTGGATCCGGTGACCATCCGCCTCGGGCAACGCGTGCTGGCCGGCAGCGACCGGGCCGGCTACGGCTTCGGCGACGCCACGAACATCGGCACCGTCGACCCGGCGCTGCTGCACCGGTTCGTGCCCGGCTGGGGCCGCCGACCGGTGGGGGTGGTGTTTCTCGGCCTCGCCGCCTTCCTCGACGACGACACCCTGGCCCGCACCCTCGACGAGCTGTACGCGGCGGCGGCGCCGGGCAGCTACCTGGCGATCGACTTCGACACCGAGGAACTCGCCGGGCATCCCGAGGCGCTGGCCATGATGGGCCCGGCGTTCCGGATGCGCCCGCCGGCCGCGTTCGGTCCACTGCTCGGCCGCTGGACACCCACCGTGGACGGAATCGTGCCGGTCAACCACTGGCGGCCGGAGGGCCCACCGGAGGACGTGCCGGACGCCTTCCATGGCGTGGTGGCGGTGCGGTCGGCCGGGTGACCATGGTTGGCGGCGCCTCCGTATGATGCTTGCCCCAGAGCAAGTATCTTCGGAGGATGGTCATGGCGGATGCGCCCACGGGGGTTTCCCGCGCCCTGCGCGAGGCCCCGCCCGACCGTGTGGTCGAGGCCGCCGACCAGGCCATCCGGTCGTTGCTCGGTGCGTCGGGCACTGCCGTGTTCATCGCCGACTATCGGATCAGCGGGCTGTGGCCGGTGCTCGACTCGCGGCAGCCGGGCGTGGCCGTCCGGGCCGTCCAGGACACGGTCCAGCGCTGCTTCAGCAGCCAGCAGCCGGCCCTGGACTCGGGCGAGGACGGCCGTTGCCGCCTCTACCTTCCCCTGTCGGTGTGGGGCGAACGGCTGGGCGTGCTCATGGTCGAGCTGGCCGAGGAGCCGCCGGAGTCGGTGGTGCGCCGGGCGACCGACATGGCCGGCGACGTGGCCCTGGCGTTGCGCGCGGCCGACCGGGAGACCGACCGCTACCGGCGGGCCCGGCGGCAGGAGCGGTTGAGCATGGCCGCGGAGTTGCAGTGGGAACTGCTGCCCGGGCGCAGCGTCAGCCACGGCTCGTTCCAGTTGGCGGGGCAGCTCGAACCGGCGTACACGGTGGGCGGTGACCACTTCGACTGGTCCCTGGACGAGGGCCGGCTCACCGTCACGGTGCTCAACGGTGACGGCATCGGGCTCGCCGCCGCCCTGCTGACGGCGGTGTCGGTGAACGCGATGCGCAACGCCCGCCGTTCCGGCGGCGGGCTGGTGGAACAGGCGGAGCTGGCCTCCGACACGGTCTACTACCAGCACCGGGGTCTGCGGCACGTGGCGACGGTGCTGCTCGAACTGGACTGCGCCACCGGGCGGGTGGGTGCGGTGGACGCCGGTTCCCCCCACCTGCTGCGGCTGCGGGGTGGCACCGTCTCCCGGGTGGCGCTGGAGCAGCAGCTGCCGCTGGGCATGTTCGCCGAGACCCGCTACGACCTGCAGGAGTTCGACCTCGATCCGGGGGACCGGCTGTTCGTCGTCTCCGACGGGGTGTGGGCGGCCGATCCGAGCGGCCGGGAGACGTACGGGCAGCGGGCGATGGCCCGGGCGATGCGGGCCACGCGGCTGCAGCCGCCGACGGAGGCGGTTGGTACGGTGATGCGCGAGTTGCAGACCTTCCACGCGGACGCCGATCTGCGCGATGACGCGGTCGTCGTCTGCCTGGACTGGCGCGGCTCCGCCGGCCGGGAGGACGACTGACGGGCGTCCCGGTCGGTCGGGGGCTGCACACCGGGACGAATCGCAGGGGATATCGGGTGGAGCGACCGGATCTCGCCGCGGACATCGACGCGGCCGCCGAGGCGCTGGTGGGTGTGCTCGACTCGGCGGTCTCGCGGCACCGGCTCTCGGTGTCGCCGACGCAGTTGCGGGTGCTGTCGCTGCTGAGCAGCCGCCCGGAGACGAACGTCAACGGGTTGGCGGAGCTGCTGGACGTGGTTCCCTCCTCGGCCAGCCGGCTCTGCGACCGGCTGGAGGCGATGGGTCTGGTGCGCCGGGTGGCCGACCCGCGGGATCGCCGTGAGGTACGCCTGGTCCCGACCGCGACGGCGGAAGTGCTGCTGGCGGAGGTGCGGTCGCGGCGACACGAGGCGGTGCGGGCCGTGCTGGACCGGATGCCGGTGCGTGGCCAGCAGGAACTGCTGCGGGCACTGGTGGCGTTCGGGCAGGCGGCGGTGATCGCCGAGACGCCGGACATCTCGGCTCGGAGCGCCTGAACGCGCTCGTGGCCTATCGTCCTAGGACGCTCTACGCGACGTGACACCGGTCACATCCGCAGAATCCGCAGGGTCGCCACGACCACGCTGGGCAGCAGAAGCGTGGAACCGGCCCGTTATAGTGGCAGCGCATTCGCCCGGCCCGTGATCATCGACGGTGGGCGGCGGGTCAGGGGAGGTCCCGGACGGGATCGCAGGGGGTGCCGGCGTCAGCCGGCGGGACAGCGCGCGTACGACGCTCCACGGCGGACCAGGGTCGCGGTGCCCGAGCGCGCCGCGGAGGAGGTTCGGTGTCGGGTCGGTCGGCTCGGGCAGAGCAACCGCAGGCCCACGGCGCCGGTGACCCGCAGCCGGACGACCGGGTGCTCACCTGGCCGAACCTGATCAGCTTCGTCCGCCTGCTGGGCGTCCCACTGTTTCTCTATCTGTTCCTGGTGGAGCGTTTCGACGTGGCCGCGATCGTGGTGCTGGCCGTCGGCGGCACCAGCGACTGGGTGGACGGCTGGATCGCCCGCCGGCTGGGGCAGGTCAGCCGCCTCGGCGAGTTGCTCGATCCGCTCGCCGACCGGCTCTACATCCTGGCCACCCTGATCGCGTTCACCGTCCGCGAGGTCGTGCCGTGGCAGTTCACCGCCGCGCTGCTGGCCCGGGAGCTGCTGCTGGTCGGTTCCCTCGGGGTGCTGCGACGGTACGGCTACGGGCCGCCGCCGGTGCACTACGTCGGCAAGACCGCCACCTTCCTGTTGCTGGCCGCGTTTCCGATCCTGTTGCTGGCCGCGGTGGTGCCGGCGGCCTCGGCGGTCGCCGGCGCGGTGGGCTGGGCACTGGCGTGGTGGGGTCTGGTGCTCTACTGGGTGGCCGGGGCGCTCTATGTGATCCAGGCGCGTCAGCTGGTCCGGGCGGTACGCGGTCGACAAGGAGGGCCGGCATGAGCGATGTTCCCGGCGAGGGTCGGCGTGACGCGCGGGGGTTCAGCCCGGACTTCCTCACGGAGCTGTTCCGTAACCCGTTGGATCCGGGTTACGCCGACGCGGCGGCCCGGCGGGCGGAGACCGGGCGGCCGGCGCGGCCGGGCTGGGCGGTGGGTCCGACCGGCCTGGTGGTGATCGTGCTGCTCGGTTTCCTGTTCTCGGTGGCGTACCGGCAGACCATGGCGGAGGAACCGGGGCGTGCGCAGGCCCGATCCGGCCTGGTGGCGCAGATCAAGCAGCGGCAGGCGGAGACGGACACGTTGTCGACGCGCGCCGACGACCTGCGCGCGGAGGTCAACCGGCAGCGGGAGGCGGCGCTGGGTGGTTCGCACGCGGCCCGGATGCGGGACCTGGAGGCGGGCATCGGCCTGCGTCGGGTGCGGGGCGACGGCGTGGTGGTGCGTCTGGCGGACGCGCCGGGCGGTCAGGATTCCCTCAGCGGTGCCAACGTCGGCCCGCCGCAGGTGCTCTACAACGATCTGCAGGGGGTGGCCAACGACCTGTGGGCCGCCGGTGCGGAGGCGATCGCGATCAACGGACAGCGGTTGACGGCCACCTCGACGATCCGTAACGCGGCTCAGGCGATCCTGGTGGACTTCCGGCCGGTGACCGGGCCGTACGAGGTCTCGGCCATCGGGCCGGACTCGATGCGCAAGCGGTACGAGGCCAGCACCAGCGCGTTGACGATGCGTAGGGTGGCGCAGAGCACGGGGTTGTCGTTCGCCGTTCGGGACGCCGACGACCTCACGCTGCCCGCGGCGCCGGAGCCGCGGCTACGCTACGCGGAGCCCGCGGTGAGTCCGAGCGTGTCGCCGTCGGACGACGACGAGTCGTCCGGCCCGGGTACGTCCCCCAGTCCCTCCGGAGGTGGTCGATGATCGCGGTGCTGGCCCTCTTGGCCGGTGTGCTGCTCGGGCTGTGGCTTGATCCCACGGTGCCGGCGGCTCTGCAGCCGTACCTGCCGATCGCGGTGGTGGCCGCGCTGGACGCGGTGTTCGGTGGGGTCCGGGCGAAGCTGGACCGGATCTTCGACGACAAGCAGTTCGTGGTGTCGTTCATCTCGAACGTGCTGGTGGCGGCGCTGATCGTGTATCTGGGCGACCAGTTGGGTGTGGGCGGTCAGTTGTCCACCGGTGTGGTGGTCGTGTTGGGAGTTCGTATCTTCGGCAACGTGGCGGCGATCCGTCGGCACCTGTTCCGGGCGTAGGTTTGTGGCGTGAGTGACGAGCACAGGGAGACGGGCACGGGGTGGCCGCAGCCGGCGGGGCCGGGGCGGCCGGGTGGCCCGGCGGGCGAGCCGGATCCGCGCCCGGATGCCCCGGATCCCGACGAGCTGAGTCCGTTGTCGCCGTCGGGTCGGCCGGAGCCGGACGCGGCGCCGTCGGCCGACCCGGAGGAGGCTCCGGCGACGGAGCCCGCCGGTCGGGCGTCGGACGGCGGGTCGGCGGTGGCCGGTCCGTGGCGGCGGTGGAGTTCGGCGGCGGTGATGATCGGTGTGCTGCTGGGTCTGTTGGGCTTCACCCTGGCGGTGCAGTTGAAGACGACGTCGACGGATTCGTCGTTGACGGCGGCGCGGCAGGAGGACCTGGTCCGGATCCTGTACGACCTGGAGGCGCGGGAGATCCGGCTGCGGCAGGACATCGCCGCGTTGGAGGAGAGCCAGCGGCAGCTGCGTTCGGGCGAGCAGGGGCGTCAGGCGGCGCTGGAGGAGGCGACCCGGCGGGCGGACGAGTTGGGGATCCTGGCCGGTACGTTGCCGGCGCGGGGTCCGGGTCTGGCGGTGCGGTTCCAGGCGGGTGCGGCGAAGCCGATCTCGGCGAGCCGGGTGCTGGACGCGGTGCAGGAGTTGCGGGGTGCCGGTGCGGAGGCGATGCAGATCTCCGGTGGTGACCGGGCGACGGTGCGGATCGTGGCGTCGACGTACTTCACGAATGGGGAGAACGGGTCGTTGATCGTGGACGGGCGGCGGTTGACGGGGCCGTTCACGATCACGGTGATCGGTGATCCGGCGACGATGCGTACGGCGCTCAGCATTCCTGGCGGGGTGGTCGCGTCGGTGGCCGGCGACGGCGGTAACGTGATCGTCGAGGAACGTGAGGTTGCCGAGGTTTCGGCGCTGCACGTGCCGCGCACGCTGGAACATTCCCGTCCGGTCGCCTGAGGCCGGCGGGGCCGGCGCCGGTTGGGCCGGTGTCGCGACGGATGAGGACGCTGCTGGTGATTCCTGAGGATCTGCGTTACACCGCCGAGCACGAGTGGGTGGCCGCCGCGGACGGCGGGGCCGTGCGGGTGGGCATCACTCATTTCGCGCAGGATGCTCTTGGCGACATCGTGTATGTGCAGTTGCCGGAGGCGGGTGCGGTGGTGGCGGCCGGTGAGTCGCTGGGTGAGATCGAGTCGACGAAGAGCGTGTCGGAGCTCTACGCCCCGGTGGGCGGTACGGTGTCGGCGCGCAACGAGGCGTTGGTCGACACGCCCGAGGTGATCAACACTGATCCGTACGGTGCGGGTTGGTTGGTGGAGATCGTTGCGGCGGATCCGGCGGCGGCGGACGGGTTGTTGAGCGCGGATGCGTATCGCGAGCTGACCGAGAGCTGAGCGTTGCTGTGCCGGCGGGTCGGTGTCCGTGCCGCGCGTCCGGTTGCCCTGTTTTTCGGCGCTGGCTAGGCTCGCCCAGTCGACCGAGAACCCATTAGTTGCGCGTCGCGAACAGCCTTTCGGGGCGCGGAGAGCCAGCCGCCGGGTGGATGAGAGCCCGGCGGCCAGACCCGCCGTCATCCGACGCCGACCGAAACAGATCCGTGAGGTGGTCCCCATGACTCGCCCAGGCGACGAGTTCCCCCCGCTCGACGTCACGTCGACGCTCAATCTCGGTTCGCTCGAGGAAGCGCTGGAGGGCCCTGACACCGATGTCGTGCCGAGCCGGATGTCCGGTTCGTTGCCGCCGGGGATGGCGCTGCTGGTGGTGCGTCGGGGGCCGAACGCGGGCGCCCGGTTCCTGTTGGATCACGACGTGACGACCAGTGGGCGGCACCCGGACAGTGACATCTTCCTCGACGACGTGACGGTGTCGCGGCGGCACGCGGAGTTCCACCGGGACGGTGGGACGTTCACGGTGCGGGACGTGGGCAGCCTGAACGGCACGTACGTGAACCGGGAGCGGGTCGAGGCGGCGACGTTGAGCAACGGCGACGAGGTGCAGATCGGCAAGTTCCGGGTGGTGTTCATCGCCGGGCCGCGCCCGGAGGGTGAGGCCGGCCGGGGGTGAACGAGCCTGCGGCCTCCACGCCGTCCGGGGCGGGTCGCGCCCAGCCGTTGATGAGCATCGGCGAGGTGCTGGCCCAGTTGCGGGCGGATTTTCCGGACGTGACGATTTCGAAGTTGCGGTTTCTCGAGGCCGAGGGCCTGGTGGAGCCGCAGCGGACGGCGGCGGGTTACCGGAAGTACGGCTGGGACGATGTGGCGCGGCTGCGGTTCGTGTTGACCGCGCAGCGGGATCAGTATCTGCCGTTGCGGGTGATCCGGGAGCAGTTGGCGCGGTGGGACGCGACCGGTGAGGTGCCGGAGCGGTCGCGTCCGGCATTGGTGGCGGTGGGTTCCGACGGTGAGGTGCCGGGTCGTGGCGCGGCGTCGGGCGAGTCGGCGCAGGTGCGGCTCGACCGTGGGGAACTGCTGGCGCGCAGCGGGCTCGACGAGTCGACGTTGGGCGAGTTGGAGCGGCTCGGGCTGGTGGTGTCGGATCCGCCGGGCTGGTATGACGGTGACGCGTTGATCGTGGCGCGGGCGGTGGCGGGTCTGGCGGCGTACGGGTTCCAGCCGCGGCATCTGCGTGGTTTCCGGACGTCGGCGGATCGCGAGGTCGGATTGTTCGCGCAGTTGGTGGCGCCGTTGGCGCGGCAGAGTGATCCGGCGGCGCGGGCGCGGGCGGCGGAGACGGCGCGGGAGTTGGTGTCGCTGTCGCAGCAGCTGCACGCGGCGCTGGTGCGGATGGGGTTGCGCTCGACGCTGGGGCGGTGAGCGGTGCCGGTGCGCGCTCGGATCGGCCTGTCGGTGCGTGGCGTAGGCTTGCGGGGGTAACCCCTCTTCTGGCGCGGGCGTGGGTGCGTGCAAGCGCATGAGACGGCCGTGTCGCGGTCCGTGTACCGTGCAGAGAAGGGCGCGGTGCGGCGTAGGTGACAACGACACGGAGGCGGCGGTGCGCGAGCTGAGCGTGGTCGGGGTTCGGGTGGAGCTGCCCAGTAACCAGCCGATCGTCCTGCTCAGGGAGGTCGAGGGGGACCGCTATCTGCCGATCTGGATCGGCGCGGTCGAGGCGACGGCGATCGCTTACGAGCAGCAGGGTGTCAAGCCGGCGCGTCCGTTGACCCATGATCTTCTGCGGGATGTGTTGGCGGCGTTGCAGGCGCCGTTGCAGGCGGTGGAGATCACCGAGCTGAAGGAGAACGTGTTCTTCGCCGATCTGTTGATCGGTGATGGGGTGCGGGTGTCGGCTCGGCCGAGTGATTCGATCGCTCTGGCGTTGCGGGTGGGTGCGCCGATTCGTTGTGCGGAGCAGGTCCTCAGTGAGGCGGGGATCGTGATTCCCGACGAGCAGGAGGACGAGGTGGAGAAGTTCCGGGAGTTCCTGGAGCAGGTGCGCCCGGAGGACTTCGCCGGCTGAGCCCGACGGGGCCCTGCGCCACCGGGGCCGTTGAGCCCCTCCAGCTTCCCCGTCAGCGGTGACTGTCGGTGATGGTGATGACGGTCGCTGTCGCTGCGCGGCGTGTCGCGACGGTTTCTCCGTGGTAACCCCTGGCGGTCGCTATAGGGTTGCCGTGTCGAGGGGTGCGCGTCCCGGAAACGACGTGTCACCGCACTGACGGGGAGGTTGTCCGGATGTACGAGCCGCGAGATTCCGATCCGGGTACGGGGCTGGACGAGCCGGGTGGGATGCCCGGGTCGGCAACTGACGGTGACGGTGCGGTGGGGTACCGGGGTGTGACGGCCTGCCATGCGGTGGGGATCAGCTACCGCCAGCTGGACTACTGGGCGCGTACGTCGCTGGTGGTGCCGAGTGTGCGGGATGCCTCGGGTTCGGGCACGCAGCGGTTGTACTCGTTCCGCGACCTGGTGGTGTTGAAGGTCGTGAAGCGGCTGCTGGACGCCGGGGTGTCGTTGCAGAACATCCGCAAGGCGATCGAGGCGTTGCGGTCGCGTGGGGTGGAGGATCTGGCGGGCATCACGTTGATCTCCGACGGGACGACGGTGTATGAGTGCCGTTCACCGGAGGAGGTGGTCGACCTGTTGCAGGGTGGCCAGGGGGTGTTCGGCATCGCGATCGGTGGTGCGTTCAAGGAGATCCAGGGTTCGTTGTCGCATCTTCCGGCGGAGCCCGCGGCGGTGTCCGTGGAGCGGGAGCCGGAGGTGGCCGCCGCGGCGGGTCCGGTGGGGGACGAGTTGGCGGCGCGGCGGGCCCGGCGGCGGGCCGGCTGAGACTCGGCTCTTCGCGGTGCCCCTGCTGGATAGCGGGTCAGGCGGGATGGGCCGGGGTGTCCTTGATCAGGGCGCGGAGTGTGTCGAGCCGGTGTGCGGAGTCCGAGCCGGGTTCGGCGGACCAGATGACGAGTTGCTGGTCGGGGTTGGCGGCCTGGTGGAAGCTGTCCCAGTCCAGGTGCATGTCGCCCACCTGCGGGTGACGGATGAGTTTGGTGCCGAAGTCCTGGTGGGCGACGCGCCGTTCGGCCCACCACTGGCGAAACTCCGATCGGGCCATGGACAGGTCACCGACCAGGCGGGACAGTGCGGGGTCGGTGGGGTTGCCGGCCGCGCTCATGCGGAGTACGGCCACGCAGGTGCGGGCGACCTGCTCCCATTGTGGGTAGAGGTCGCGCATGGTCGGGTCGGTGAAGACCAGCCGGACGTAGTTGCGATCGCGTTCGGCGATGTCCGCGAAGTCGAGCAGCAGGGCGGCGGCGAGGTCGTTCCAGGCGAGGATGTCGAGGTGGCGTCCGAAGACGAGGGCGGGTGTGCGGTCGAGTTGCCCGAGCAGCCGTTGGAGTTGGGGCCGGACGGCCCGTGTACGACGTCGGTTCTGGTCGTGTGCCCGGGTGACCGGTGGGGTGCCGGCGCGGGTGAGTAGCGCGCGTAGGTAGTCGGACTGCTCGTCGTCGAGCCGCAGCGTTCGCACGAGTGCGGCGAGGACCGGTTCGGACGGGGCGAGGCGGCCCTGTTCGATCCGGGTGTAGTAGTCGATGCTGATCGCGACGAGTTGGGCGACCTCTTCGCGGCGTAGCCCTGGCACGCGTCGCCGCTCGTCGTCCCTGGGGGGGTAGCCCGACCTGGTGTGGCTGGAGTTCGCCGCGGCGGCGCTGGAGGAACTGGCCGAGTTCGCGGAGTTCGACAGAGGTGGCGGGCATGGCACCAGCTTAGGGATGGCTCCGGTACGTATCCTGGGAGAGGTTGCTCCTAGGATAAGTCTCTCTCTTCCGGCGGCGCCCCGGGCACCGGATTGTTGGTGTCGAGCCGCAACGGGCGCGGTGGGAGAGCCCCACCGGATTCGCGCCGCGGCGAGGGAGCTGATCACGTATGACAATCCAGCGGACCAACGTCCGGTTTCCCAGCAACGGTATGGCGCTGGCCGGTCACGTCTACCTGCCCGAGAACGCCTCGGGTGGGCGGCTGCCCGCGATCGTCGTTGGTCACCCGACCACCGGAGTGAAGGAGCAGACGTCCGCGATCTACGCGGCCCGCCTGGCCGAGGCGGGGTTCCTGGCCCTCACGTTCGACGCCGCCTACCAGGGCGACAGCGAAGGGCTGCCGCGCGGGCTGGAGAACCCCGTGCAGCGGGCCGACGACTTCCGTAACGCCGTGACGTACCTGTCGACGCGCGCGGACGTCGACAGTGAGCGTATCGGTGTGATGGGCGTGTGCGGTTCGGGCGCCTACGCCCCCTACGCCGCGCAGACCGATCACCGGATCAAGGCCGTCGCCGGGGTCAGCGGCACGGACGCCACCTGCTTCTTCCGCGACGGCAACCCCGAGGCGTGGCGCGCCCAGGTCGCCGCGTCCGGTGCCGCGCGGACGGAGGAGGCGCAGGGCAGGCCGGTGCGGATGGTGCCGGTGCTGCCCGAGTCGGTCGACGAGTCGACACCGGCGGCGGTCGCGGAGTTCTTCGACTACTACCGGACCCCACGCGCCCAGCATCCGAACTCGGTCGGGGCCTACGCCCTGCGCAGCGCCGACCTGCTCGACCAGTTCGACGCCTTCGCCGACGTCGCCAAGATCGCCCCACGGCCGCTGCTCATGATCGCCGGCACCGAGGCGGTGACCCGCGGCTTCAGCGAGAAGGCCATCGCCGACATCGGCGAGTCCGGGGAGCTGGCGCTCATCGAGGGGGCGACCCACGTCGACCTCTACGACCGCGACCCCTACGTCGCGCAGGCGGTCGAGAAGCTGACCGCCTTCTTCACCGCGCACCTCAGGGGTTGATAGCTGTGCGGCCGCCTCGGCGGCCGCACAGCGGCCGCCGGGCGGGTGGTCACCGCCCGGCGGCCGTCGGGGCCGCCGGCACCGGGCCGGTCGCGGCCGGTGGCCCGGCCAATGGTGGGTCACCGGCGGCGCCGTCGACGTCGCCGAGCAGCCGGTCGGCCAGTGCCGGCAGCAGCCGGCCCAGTGGCGCGTCCACCCGCAGGTGGGCGTACTCGTCACCGCGGGTCGGCCCCTGGTTGAGGATCACCACCGGCACACCCCGCTTCGCCGCCCGCAGCACGAAACGGCGCCCCGACATCACGGTCAACGAGGAGCCCAGCACCAGCAGCAGCCGCGCCCGCTCCACCATCGTGAAACAGCGCTGCACCCGTGCGGCCGGTACCGTCTCCCCGAAGAACACCACGTCGGGCTTGAGCAGCCCGCCGCAGGCCCGGCAGTCGACGGTACGGAACCCGGCCACCTCGGCGTCACCGAGATCCACGTCACCGTCCGGGTTGACCGCACCGGCCCGCGCGACGAACGCCGGGTTGGCCCGGCGCAGCCGCCCGTCCAGCTCCTGCCGGCTCGTACGGTCCCCGCACCCCAGGCAGAGCACCTCGTCGAGCCGGCCGTGCAGCTCCACCACGTCCCGGCTGCCCGCCGCCGTGTGCAGACCGTCCACGTTCTGGGTGATGATCCCGGCCAGCAGGCCGGCGTGTTGCAGGCGGGCCACCGCCCGGTGCCCGTCGTTCGGCGCCGCCCGGGCGACCAACCGCCACCCCAGGTGGCTGCGGGCCCAGTACCGGCGGCGCGCCCACGGATCCCCGGTGAACGTCTGGTACGTCATCGGCGTGTGCCGCCGCGACGTGCCGCTCGGCCCCCGATAGTCGGGAATACCCGACTCGGTGGACAGGCCGGCGCCGCTGAGCACCACCACCTGGCCACCGGCCAGCACACCGGCCAGTGGCTCGATCACGTCCTCCACCCGACCAATGCTGCCCCAGCCCGGCCGCCAGCGGCGACCCGCCCGCCCGCCCGGCCACCTGGGGCGACCCGCCCGCCCGTGGCGGCGTCACCGGTGCGATCCCGACGCCCGGTCGAGGGGGTTCGCGGTGGGCCGGCGGGGACGCTGGTAGCGTTGATCGCGCCGGTAGCACCGACGTGGGAGAGACCGCCTGGCGGCAGCCGAGGCGGCGCCGAAGGGGCAAATCCTCCCCGGAACCTCTCAGGCAGAAGGACCGCGTCGGATCAGGCACTGTGGAGCGCCCGTGGGTGTGACAGAGGGGGAGGGCCGACCTGTCGACCCCGCCCGCAGGAGTGCCCATGACCGCAGAGCAGTTCGCCGACCGTCACATCGGCCCCGGCCCCGACGACGAACGTCGCATGCTGGACACCGTCGGGTACGCCTCGATCGACGAGCTGATGGACGCGGCGATCCCCGAGGTGATCCGCTGGCACGGCCGGCTGGACCTGCCGGAGCCGGCCAGCGAGCACGACACCCTGGCCGAGCTGCGGGCCCTGGCCGCCCGCAACACGGTGGCCGTGTCGATGATCGGGTTGGGCTACCACGGCACCCACACCCCGGCGGTGATCCGCCGCAACGTGCTGGAAAACCCAGCCTGGTACACGGCGTACACGCCGTACCAGCCGGAGATCAGTCAGGGCCGGCTGGAGGCGCTGCTGAACTTCCAGACCATGGTGTCCGATCTGACCGGGCTGGCGACCGCGAACGCGTCGATGCTCGACGAGGGCACCGCGGCGGCCGAGGCGATGACCCTGGCGCGGCGGGCGTCGAAGAGCAAGAGCCGGGTGTACGTGGTCGACGCGGACACCCTGCCGCAGACCATCGCGGTGATCGCCGGGCGGGCCGAGCCGCTCGACATCGACGTGCGGATCGTCGACGTCGACCGCGAGGAACTGCCCGCGGAGTTCTTCGGCCTGCACCTGCAGTACCCGGGGGCGTCCGGGGCGGTGCGCGACCACGCCCCGCTGGTGGCGGCCGCGCACACGGTCGGGGCGCTGGTGACGGTGGCGGCGGACCTGCTGGCCCTGACGTTGCTGCGGGCACCGGGGGAGATCGGCGCCGACATCGCCGCCGGCACCACGCAGCGTTTCGGCGTACCGATGGGCTTCGGTGGGCCGCACGCCGGCTACCTGGCGGTACGGGCGGGTCTGGAGCGGATGCTGCCGGGTCGGCTGGTCGGGGTGTCCCGCGACAGCGGCGGCGACCCGGCGTACCGGTTGGCGTTGCAGACCCGCGAGCAGCACATCCGCCGGGAGAAGGCGACCAGCAACATCTGCACCGCGCAGGTGCTGCTCGCGGTGATGGCCGGCATGTACGCCGTCTACCACGGCCCGGAGGGGCTGCGGGCGATCGCGGCGCGGACCCACGAGATGGCGGTGCGGCTGGCGGCCGGGCTGCGCGCCGGCGGCGTCGAGGTCGCCGATGTCGCGTTCTTCGACACGGTCACCGCCACCGTGCCGGGTCGGGCCGGGCAGGTGGTGGACGCCGCCGCGCGGCGCGGCGTGAACCTGCGGCTGGTCGACGCCGACCGGGTCGGGATCTCCTGCGACGAGACCACCACGCCGGCGCATCTGGCCGCGGTGTGGGCGGCGTTCGGTGTCGACACGGTCGGCGACGGCGAGGTGGCCGCCGTGCTGCCGGCCGGGCTGACCCGCACCAGCGACTTCCTCACCCACCCGGTGTTCCGTACGCACCGGTCGGAGACGGCGATGCTGCGCTACCTGCGCCGGCTGGCCGACTTCGACTACGCCCTGGACCGGGGCATGATCCCGCTCGGCTCGTGCACGATGAAGCTCAACGCCACCACCGAGATGGAGCCGGTGAGCTGGGCCGAGTTCGCCCACGTCCATCCGTTCGCGCCGGCCGCGCAGACCGCCGGCTACCGGGAGCTGATCGGCCAGCTGGAGCGGTGGCTGGCGGAGGTGACCGGCTACGACGCGGTCAGCGTGCAGCCCAACGCCGGTTCGCAGGGGGAGCTGGCCGGGCTGCTGGCGATCCGTGCCTGGCACCGCAGCCGGGGTGAGCGGCACCGCGACGTGTGCCTGATCCCGTCGTCGGCGCACGGCACGAACGCCGCCAGCGCGGTGATGGCCGGGATGCGGGTGGTCGTGGTGGGCTGCGACGACGACGGCAACGTCGACCTGGTCGACCTCGACGCGAAGATCGACGCGCATCGGGACACCCTGGCGGCGATCATGGTGACGTACCCGTCGACGCACGGGGTGTACGAGACGGGCATCGCGTCGCTGTGCGCGAAGGTGCACGACGCTGGCGGGCAGGTGTACGTCGACGGGGCGAACCTCAACGCGCTGGTCGGGTTCGCCAAGCCGGGGCGTTTCGGCGCGGACGTGTCGCACCTGAACCTGCACAAGACGTTCTGCATCCCGCACGGCGGCGGCGGCCCGGGGGTGGGCCCGGTGGCGGTGCGGGCGCACCTGGCGCCGTTCCTGCCGGGTGACCCGGCCGGCGCGCCGGTCGACGGGCGGCCGGCGATCGCGGCGGCCCGGTACGGGTCGGCGGGGATCCTGCCGATCCCGTGGGCGTACCTGCGGATGATGGGCGCCGACGGGCTGGCCCGGGCGACCGGGGTGGCGGTGCTGGCGGCGAACTATGTGGCGGCGCGGCTGCGCGGGCACTTCCCGGTGCTGTACGCGGGCAACAAGGGCCTGGTGGCCCACGAGTGCATCCTGGATCTGAGGCCGTTGACCAGGGCGACCGGGGTCAGCGTCGACGACGTGGCGAAACGCCTGATCGACTACGGGTTCCACGCCCCGACGATGTCGTTCCCGGTGCCGGGGACGTTGATGGTGGAGCCCACCGAGAGTGAGGATCTGGCCGAGCTGGACCGGTTCTGCGACGCGATGCTCGCCATCCGGGCGGAGATCGACAAGGTGGGCTCGGGTGAGTGGCCGGCCGGGGACAATCCCCTCGCCAACGCGCCGCACACGGCGGCGATGGTGGCCGGTGACGACTGGCCGCATCCGTACCCGCGGTCGGTGGGTGGCTGGCCGGCCGGGGTGGACCGGGCGGGGAAGTACTGGCCGCCGGTGCGTCGGGTCGACGGCGGATACGGCGACCGGAACCTGGTCTGCTCGTGCCCGTCGCCGCAGGCGTACGAGGGGTGATCGGCGGCCGGGGCGGTCGCGGCCGCCCCGGCACCGCGCCGACCTGGTCGTGGGTGTCCCGGACCGGGGGACTAGCCTGGGGCGACGCGGGAAAAGTCGTGACGGTTCGTGAGCGTTGTCAGGCGGCGAGTGCGTGTCGGGCGGGGCCGCGGTGTGGTGCGATGCTGCTGCCGTCGGGAAGCAGCTCGCCGGTGTCCTCGAAGACGATCACGCCGTTGCAGAGCAGGCTCCAGCCCTGTTCACGGAAGCAGGCGATGACCCTGGCGGCTTCCCGGTCGATGGCGTCGGCGGAGGGACAGGTGGGTTGGTGCTGGCACATCGGGTTCTCCGGACTGTGGGGGCACTGTGTCATGGTTCACATGACCAGTGACGCACAGTACCAAGCGAAAGCACGCCGCATCGAGCAGATGTGCGCGTCGAGTATGGGAAATCCGCTGAACGGATGAGCAGGAATCGCCCAGACGTCGTGGAAGCGCTCCCACGTATGGTGATCGATCCGCCCGCGGTTCCCACGCCGTGCCGGGGGCGGCTGGTCGAGCGGGCCCGCTGGCAGTGGCGCCCCACCGACGACGGCGACCCGGCCACGCGTACCGAGGACTTCCTCGCCGAACACGGCCTGCACCTGCGCGACCTCGGCCGCCCGGCACCCCGCCACGACCCCGACGGGGTCTGCGGCGCCGCCCTCTACGTCTCCGCCGCCGCCGGCGCCCGGCTGGCCGGCGGCGCCCCCGGCGCCGCCAACCCGGCCGACCTGCCCGAGGTCGCGGTCGTCGTCTACGGCCACACCGACGCCGCGCCGGCCCGCCCGCACCAGCCGGCCGGCTGGTGGCGCGGCACCTGGACCGAGAGCTGGAGCCCCCGCCAGCACGCCGACGCCGTCGACGCCGTCCGCGCTGCCATCGGCTCCGGCGAGGTCTACCAGGTCAACCTGGTCGGCCACGCCGCCGCCGCGTACACCGGCGACCCGCTGCCGGCCCTGGCCCGCCTCGGCCGGCTGCCCGGGGCCCGCTACGGCGGCGTGCTCACCGGCCCCGGCTGGGCCATCGGCTGCGCCAGCCCGGAAACCCTGATCGAGCTGCGGCACGGCACCCTGACCACCCGACCGATCAAGGGCACCCGCCCGGCCACCGCCGCCGGCCGCGCCGAGCTGCTCACCTCGGCCAAGGAACGCGCCGAACACATCATGATCGTCGACCTGGAACGCAACGACCTGGCCCGCGTCGCCCGCACCGGCAGCGTCCGCGTCGACGAGCTGTTCGCCGTACGCCGCTGGTGCGACCTCTGGCAGGCCGAGTCGACCGTCCGCGCCGACATCGCCGACGGCCTCGGCCTGGCCGACCTGCTGCGCGCCGTCTGCCCCGGCGGATCGGTCACCGGCGCACCGAAACTGGCCGCCCTGGACCGCATCGCCGCCCTGGAACCCGTCGGCCGCGGCGCCAGCATGGGCGGCCTCGGCTGGGTCGGCAACGGGCACGTCGACCTGGGACTGACCATCCGCACCGCCGCCACCGACGGCGAGGCCGTGCACGTGTGGGCCGGCGGCGGCATCACCTGGGACAGCGACCCCGACGCCGAGGTCGCCGAGGCGGCGGCGAAGACCGCCCCGGTCCGGGCCGCGCTGAGCTGACCCCGCGTTACAGTGCTGCCGGTGAGCACCGAGTACAGCGGCACCGGCGACCCGGCACGCAGCCTCGCCCTGCTGTGGCGCACCCGGGACCGTGGCAGCCGCAAGGGCGGCGCCGACCTGTCCGTCGACCGGATCGTGCGCGCCGCCGTCGACATCGCCGACGCCGAGGGACTGGCCGCGCTGTCCATGCGCCGCGTCGCCCAGGCCCTCGGCGCCGGCACCATGTCCCTCTACACCCACGTGCCCGGCAAGGGCGAACTGCTCGACCTCATGCTCGACACCGTCCACGGCGAACTCACCCACCCCGACGGCGACGGCGGCTGGCGGGACCGGCTGACGCAGGTCGCCCACGCCCGCTGGCGGCTCTACCAGCGGCACCCGTGGCTGCTGCAGGTCGCCACCACCCGCCCCGCCCTCGGCCCGCACGTCATCGCCACCTACGAGCACGAACTCCGCGCCGTCGACGGCATCGGCCTGACCGACCTGGAGATGGACGCCGTGCTCACCCTCGTCACCGGATACGTCCACGGCGCCGTACGCACCGCCGTGGAGGCCGCCCAGGCCGCCGGCCGCACCGGCCTGACCGAACAACAGTGGTGGCAGGCCCACGCCCCCTACCTGGAGCGGGCCCTCGACCCGCGCCGCTTCCCGCTCGCCGCCCGGGTCGGCACCGCGGCCGGCCAGCAGTACCAGGGCGCCACCGACCCGACCGGTGCCTTCGCGTTCGGCCTGGCCCGCATCCTCGACGGCATCCAGGTCCTCGTCACCGACCGCGCCAGCGACACCCCGGGCGCCCCGGCACCGCACACCGGTGACCGATAGCCTGGCCGACATGACGATGCGGGACATCCGAATCATCGGCGACCCGGTGCTGCGCACCCCCAGCGAACCGGTCACCAGCTTCGACGCCGAACTGCGCGCCCTGGTCACCGACCTGATGGACACCCTGCTCGGCGCGCCCGGCCGCGCCGGCGTCGCCGCCCCGCAGATCGGCGTCACCGCCCAGGTCTTCGTCTACGACGCCGACGGACACCGCGGCCACATGATCAACCCGGTGCTGGAGCTGTCCGACGACCTCCAGGACGACGACGAGGGCTGCCTGTCCATCCCCGGGCTCTACTTCCCGACCCCTCGCGCCCTGCACGCCACCGCCCACGGCGTCGACCAACACGGCGAACCGCTGACCATCGCCGGCAGCGGCTTCCTCGCCCGCGCCCTGCAACACGAGACCGACCACCTCGCCGGGCGCCTCTACGTCGACACGCTGCGCGGCGACACCCGCCGCCGCGCCCTGCGGGAGATCCGCGCCGGCCGCTTCGACTCAGCCCACCGCCGCTGACCCCGCCCGCCACTGCTCCCGGGTGATCTCGTACTCCACCTCACCCTGCTCGGCGCCCGGCAACGGATCCGGCCACGACTGGTGAAACGTGCGCACATAGCGCATCCCGACCGCCGCCATCGTCGCCCGCGACGCGGCGTTGACCGCCATCGTCTCGGCGAAGATCCGCCGCAACCCCAACTCGGCGAAGCCGTGCCGGATCAGTTCCCGGGCACCCTCACTGGCCAGCCCCCGCCGCCAGTGGCGGCGCAGCAGCCGGTAACCCAGCTCGGCCTGCCCCGACACCGGCCCCTGCTCGGGACGCGACGGCGGCTCCAGGATCCACCACCCGACGAACGTGCCGTCGACGAACCCGACCCAGAACCCCAGCCCCGGCACCGGCCGCGCCGCCGCCAACCGCCGCCGGTGCGCCTGACGCACCTGCGCGCGCGACCGGACCGGCCCGAGATAACGCATCACCTCCGGGTCGGCGTCCAACTCCACCTCGTGCTCCAGATGATCGTCGGCCAACGGCACCAGCACCATCCGGGCGGTCCGCAGCGTCACCTGAACCACCGGTGCATTCTGCCGCCCGCCCGGGCTGCCGACACCACCGCCGGCCCCGCCCGCGCCGTCACTGGCCACGGGCCACCAGCGTGAACTCGGCGTAGTCGGCCGCCCGGGTGAACCCCAGCCGCGCGTACAGCCGAACCGCGGCGGTGTTGGCGGCCCGCACGTTCAACGTCACATGATCGACGTCGGCCGCCAGCAGCCCACACAGCCGCGCCACCACCGCCGCCGCCAACCCGCGACGCCGCCACGCCGGATGGGTCGTCACGTTCCCCAACGCCGCCACCCGGTAGGCGGGGGAGACGACATGCACCCCGGCCACCGCGACCAGCCGGTCACCGTCGCGGATCCCCACGTACCGGCCGGTGTCCACCATCCGCGGATCGAACCAGTTGCCCGGATAGGCGGCGGCGTACAACTCGTGCAACCGCGGCAGGTCCGCCCGACCCAACACCACCCCGTCCGCCGGCACCGCCGCCAACCGCGACGGGTCGGTCAACGCCATCTTCAGATGCGGCCCGCTCGTCGTCACCCGGAACACACCCGCCAACGCCGAGGCCAGGCCGGGGGACAGGTGCGCCTGCAACCGCGCCGGCAACACCGGCGCCAACTCACCCAACAGCGCGGCCAACTCCGCCACCCCCGCCGGCCGGGCCAACGCCAACAACGCCGGCGGCAGCGCACCGTGATACAGCAACGCCACCGCCTCCCCGCGCCGATACCACGACGTGTACGGCCAGAAGAAGTCGTCCAGATCGCCCAACTGGTAGGCGTGCAGCACCGGATCCCGACCCAGCAGGCCCGCCAGGACGGCCCGGTCGTGTTCCGCGCGTACCGGCATCCGCCGATGATCACACGCGCGGCGGCGCGACCCTCACCCGGCCAGCCACTGGTCGTAGCCCAGCCTCGCCACCAGCGCCAACACCACCACCAGCAGCACCACCCGCACGAACCCCGAACCGCGGCGCAACGCCATCCGCGCACCCACCGTCGCCCCGAGGATGTTGCACACCGCCATCGCCGCGCCCAGCAGCCACCACACGTGCCCCGTCACCGCGAACACCGCCAGCGCGCCGGCGTTGGTGCCCGCGTTGACCACCTTCGCCATCGCCGAACCGTGCACGAAGTCCGCACCCACCAGCGCGGTGAACGCCACCACCAGGAACGTGCCCGTACCCGGGCCGATCAACCCGTCGTAGGTGGCGATACCCACCCCGGCCACCAGCACCGCCACCACCACCCGCGTCCGGGTCCGCCGCTGCGGCACGGCCAGCACCCCCAACCGGGGACGCAGCACCACGAACAGCGCCACCGCCAGCAGCACCACCAGCACCACCGGCCGGTACGCCGACGGCGGCACCGCACCGGCCAGCGCCGCACCCCACCCGGCGCAGACCACCGCCAACGCCGCCGCCGGCCCCGCCACCCGCCAATCGATCTTCGTGCGGCGGGCGAACGTCACCGCCGCCGTCGACGTACCCGCGATCGCCGCCAACTTGTTCGTGCCCAGCGCGGTAGCCGGCGGCATCCCCGGCACGGCCACCAGCAGCGCCGGCAACAGCAGCAACCCGCCCCCGCCCACCACCGCGTCCACCCAGCCGGCCAGGGCGGCGACGGTCAGCAGGGTCGCGACGGTCGGCGGATCCAACTCCACCAGCCGCATTCTTCCCACCCGCGCAGACGCGCCGCCGCCGACTGTGGCCAGCCTCACCGGCGTCGACCGTGCTCAGCTCACCGGCCGCGCCGACGCCGCACCCACACCCCCACCGCGCCGACCGCCACGAACACCAGCATCGAACAGAACAACACCCGCACCATCGGCAAACTGTGCCACGGCGTCGTTAAGGTGACACCGTGCGCCTGGCCACGTTCAACCTGTTGCACGGCCGGTCCCTCACCGACGGCCTGGTCGACCCGGACCGACTGGCCACCGCCGTCGCCGCCCTCGACGCCGACGTCCTCGCCCTGCAGGAGGTCGACCGCGACCAGTCCCGCAGCGGCAACCTCGACCTGACCGCCATCGCCGCCCAGGCCCTCGGCGCGACCGAACACCGCTTCGCCGCCGCCGTGGTCGGCACCCCCGGCGAGCGGTTCCGCCCACTGACCCACGACGACGACGGCCACGGCGAACCCTGCTACGGCGTCGGCCTGGTCACCCGCCACCCGGTCAGCAGCTGGCGGGTGACCCGACTACGCCCCGCACCGGTGCGCTCCCCGGTCTACGTGCCCGGCCCCGGCGGCGGGCTCATCCTGCTGCGCGACGAACCCCGCGTGGTGCTCGCCGCCGTGCTGGACACCCCGCACGGCCGGCTCACCGTCGCCGCCACCCACCTGTCCTTCGTCGCCGGCTGGAACGTCCACCAACTCCGCCAGGTCATCCGCGCCCTGCGCGCGCTGCCCGCCCCACGGATCCTGCTCGGCGACCTGAACCTGCCCGCCTGGGCCACTCGCGCCGTCTCCGGCTGGCACCTGCTCGGCCGCCGACCCACCTACCCGGCCGGACAGCCACGCGTCCAACTCGACCACGCCCTCGCCGACCGGCACGGCTTCGACCGGCTGCCCCCGGTCACCGCCGTGCACACCCCGTACTCCACCATCTCCGACCACCGCCCCCTCCTGGTCGACCTCGGCTAGCCTCGGTCCGGTCGGGCGGCCGACCGCGCCGCCCGCACCGCGTTGCGGAACAGCATCGCCACCGTCACCGGACCCACCCCACCGACCCGCGGCGTGATCGCCCCCGCCACCCGGTCACACGACGGATCCACATCCGGCAACAGCCGCCGGCCCGCATACCGCACGCCACCACCGCACCCGGCCGCACATGCTCCGGCCGCACGATCCCCGGCACCCCGGCCGCGGCCACCAGAATCTCCGCCCGACGCGTGTAACGCGGCCAGTCCGCCACCCCCGTGTGCACCACCGTGACCGCCGCGTCAACCGTCGGCCGCTTCTGCGCCAGCAGCATCGCCAACGGCCGCCCCAGCGTCGCCCCGCGACCCAGGACCACCACCTCACGCCCGGCCACCGGCACCCCGTGATACGCCAACAGCGCCTCGATCGCCGCCGGCGTACACGGCAGGGGACCGGGCAACCCCAGCGCCAGCCGCCCCATGTTCACCGGATGCATCCCGTCGACGTCGGCGTCCGGATCCAGCACCTGCAACGCCCGGTCGTAGTCCAGACCACCGGGAATCGGGTACTGCAACAGCACCCCGTGCACACCCGGGTCGGCGGTGAAGTCCGCCAGCACCGCGTGCACGTCGGCCTGCGACGCCGACGCCGGCAGCCGCACATGCGGCGAGGCGAAACCCAACTCCGCCGCCTGCCGCTGCTTGATCCGGATGTAGCCGACACTGGCCTCGTCGTCACCCACCAGCACCGTCGCCAACGCCGGAGTCACCCCCGCCGCCCGCAGCCCCGCCACACCCTCGGCCACCTCGGCCAGAATCGCCTCCGCCACCGGCCCACCCGGCAGCAGCCGCGCGGTCGTCATCGTCGTCGACACGGTTCCACCTCGCCCGTGGAGGCCCAGGCGGACGACCCCCACGACGAGCTTCCCGATGGTCGATCCCATCCCCGATGCCGCCAGTCGCGTCACCGCCACCCTGCCACACCGCCACCAGGCGCGCCATCAGCTCCCCGCGACGCAGTCCCGGCCGCCGGCCGGCCGGCCACCGCGCCGCTCAGCCCGCCGAACCGGGCAGCAACCCGACCAACGCCCGGTACGTGCGATTCGCCCGCGCCGCCTCCCGCTGCTGCCCCGACGTCACCTCGATGTACGTCTGCGACGACGCCAACGAGGCGTGCCCCAACAGCCGCATGATCTCCGCCGCGCCGGCGCCGTCCTCGGCCAACCGGGTGGCGAACGTGTGCCGCAACGCGTGCAACCGCGCCCCGCGCGGCACCCGGTCACCGATCCCGGCCCGCCGGTAGCAGGACTCCACCAGATACTGCAGACCGCCCCGGCGCAGCGGCTCACCCCGACGGTCCACCAGCAGCGGCGACACCGGTCGCACCGTACGCGCGCCGAAGCGGCGGGCACGGCTGTCCAGATAGCTCGCCAGCACCGCGTCCAGATCCGGCTCGACCGGCAGCACCCGGGGACGCCCGCCCTTGCCGGTCACCTCCAGCCGCCGCTCACCGGGCCGACCACCGAGCGACCCGACCCGCAACGCCAGCAGCTCCGACAGTCGCAGCCCCGCGCACAGGGCCAGCGCCAGCACCGCCACGTCCCGTTGCGGCCACGGATCCCGCTGCCGCCCCTCGGCGCGCGCGGCCGAGGTGAGCAGGTGTTCCGGGGTGTCCTCACCCCGGAGCGGCTTGGGCATCGGCAGCGGGGCCCGGGGACGTCCCACCGCCGGCATCGGATTGCCGGGCACCACCTGCTCGGCGACCAGGAAGGAGAAGAACCCGTTCCAGGTGGACCAGGCCCGACCGACGGAGCTGGCCGCCCGGCCGGCGGCGAACCGGGCGAACGCGGCCCGCATGAGCCTGGGGGAGAGCGTGTCGATCGGCAGCTGGGCCAGGGGGAGGGGAGGGGTGGACAGCTCCGCGGCGAGCGCGGCGACGGCGGTCAGGTCCCGCCGGTACGCCGCCTGGGTGTGGGGGGAGGGCTTGCGGGTGGCGCGGGCGGTCAGGAACTCTTCGATCAGTACGACTACCGATTCGTCCTGTTTGTCATGCATAAGGGATATTATGCATGATTCTCGCGTTCTGCGCGGACGGGGAGGGGAGCGTTTCTGTCGGTGGTCCCACCTACCGTGGTGTCACCAATCCACCGGCACCGGAGGCGAACATGACGACCCTGCCCGAGCGGCCGAACACGGCCCTGCTCGTCATCGATATGCAGAACGGGGTGGTGGCGGGCACCCACAACCGCGACCGCGTCATCGCCAACATCAACATTCTGCTGGGCAGGGCCCGCGCCGAGGGTGTGCCGGTGGTGTGGGTGCAGCACTCCGACGAGGGCCTCCCACAGGGCAGCGAGCCCTGGCAGTACGTGCCCGAGTTGGTGCGTGGGGAAGGGGAGCCGCTGGTGCAGAAGCGCTACGGCGACTCGTTCGAGGACACCGACCTGGAGACGGTGCTCGCCGAGCGTGGCGTGGGCCGGCTGGTGGTCACGGGCGCCCAGACCGACGTCTGCATCCGGTCGACCCTGCACGGCGCGCTGGTGCGCGGTTACGACGCAACCCTGGTCGGCGACGCACACACCACGGAAGACCTGACCGCCTACGGCGCGCCGACGCCGGAGCAGGTCGTCGCCCACACCAACCTCTACTGGAGCTTCCAGAGCGCGCCCGGACGCCGGGCCGGGACCGTCGACACCACCGAGGTCGGCTTCGGTCCGGCCGACTGACCGTCGGCCTCGCGGGTGGGGCCCGGCGCTGCCAGGGCCAGGGGCTCCACCACTCGACTTGACATAATGTCAATTATCGAATCGCGCCCGGGTCCGGGGTTTCGGTGCCGGCCCGCTCGTCCACCATGTAGCGGGCGTACCAGTCTGGCCAGTCCGGGTCCGGACGGCCGAGTTTCTCCTCGTGCCGGCCGTGCGCGGACGCCGCCCGGCGCAGCGCGCCTGCCAGGTCGTCCGCCGAGTCGTAGGTCGTCTGCATACCGATGCTCCTCTCTTACGCGCCCTGGCCCTGGTTCTGCATCAGGCCACCGTCCATGAAGTACGTCGACCCGGTGACGTAGTCGGCGTCGTCGCTGGCGAGGAAGACGGCCACCTTGGCGATCTCCACCGGTTGCGCCGCCCGCTTCCACGGGATGCTCTGGACCTGCTCCTCGAGATATGCCGGGTCGTCGATCGCCCGCTGGTTGAACGGGGTGAGCACCATCCCCGGCCCGATGTTGTTGACGTTCAGGTGCATCGGGGCGACCTCCAGGGCGAGGCTCTTGGCGAACTCCAGCAGGGCGCCCTTGCTGGTGTCGTAGTCCGAACCGCCGGCGCGGGCGACCTCCTGGTGGACCGATGTGGTGTTGATGATCTTTCCGTTACCGCCCTGGTCGCGGCGGTGCCGCACGAAACGTCGGGAGCAGAAGAACGCGCCGTAGACGTTGACCCGGATGGCCCGGTCCCAGGTGTCGGTGTCCAGATCGGCGACGGGAATGCCGGAGGCGTCCACCCCGGCGTTGTTCATCAGGATGTCGAGCGTGCCGAACGCGTCCAACGCCTCGTCGAACATCGCCTCGACCTGGTGTTCGACGCTGATGTCGCCCTGCACCACGACGGCCCGCCGGCCGGCCCGTTCCACCTCCGCCCTCGTACGGTCGGCGCCGGCGTGGTCGTGCAGGTAGTGCACCACCACGTCCGCGCCCTCCCGGCCGAACTCGATCGCGGTGGCCTGCCCGATCCCGGAGTCCGAGCCGGTGATCAGGGCGGTCTTTCCTTCGAGGCGTCCGGTCACGAGAAAGCTCCCTCCGTGTGACCCGTGCCGGCCGGCACGGGATGTTGCGGCTGGCCGGCGGCGTCGCGTCGGTGCACCGCCTCGGTGAGCCGGCCGGCGGCGTTGATCAGCCCGATGTGCGAGAAGGCCTGCGGGAAGTTGCCCAGGGGCTCCCCCGTGGTGGGGTCGACCTGCTCGGCGAAGAGACCCAGGTCGTTGACCCGGCCGGCGAGCTGACCGAACAGATGTTCGGCCCGGTCCACCTCACCGGCCAGCGCCAGGCAGGTGACCAGCCAGAAGGAGCAGATGACGAAACCGGCCGAGTCGCCCTCCCAGCGGCGTACCAGCCCGTCGTGGGACAGCTTGCGCTCGATCACGGTCATCGTGGCGCGCATCCGTGGATCGTCGGCCGGCAGGAAGCCGACCAGCGGCATCATCAGCACGGAGGCGTCCAGGTGGTCGGAGTCGAAGGCCCCGGTGAAGGTGCCGAGCCGTTCGTTCCAGCCCCGGGTCAGTACGGCCCGGCGGATCTCGTCGCGGGCCGCCGCCCAGCGCGCCACCTCGGCCTCGTCGCCCAGCTGGAGGCCGAAGCGGACGGCCCGGTCCAGCGCCGTCCAGCACAGCACCTTGGAGGAGAGGTAGTGCCGTCGGGCGTCCCGTGCCTCCCACATGCCGGCGTCCGGGCGGCGCCAGCCCCGCATCGCCTGGTCCGCGAGGTCGTGCAGCAGGTGTCGCACGTCGGGGGTCATCGGGTCGAGGTAGTGGCGCATCAGCCAGGCCGCGTCGAGGACCTCGCCGAGGACGTCGTTCTGTCGCTGCTTCCAGGCGTCGTTGCCGATGGCGACCGGCCGGCTGTCGGCGTACCCGGCGAGGTGGTCGAGGTGGTGCTCGGTGAGGTCCCGCTCGCCCTGCACGCCGTACATGATGGGTACCGGTTCGTCGCTGATCCGCCCGGTCGCGTGGGCCACCCAGGCGAACTGCCGGGTCGCCTCGTCGGGGCAGGCGGCGCGCCACAGGGCCTGGAGGGTGAGGCTGAAGTCGCGTACCCAGACGTAGCGGTAGTCGTAGTTGCGGTTGCCGCCCGGTTGCTCGGGCAGCGAGGTGGTGGCCGCGGCGACGATGGCGCCGCTGGGCTGGTAGGTCAGCCCCTGCAGGATGATGGCGCTGCGTCGCACCTGGTCGGGGAAGAGGCCGTGGTACTGGTCGCGGTGCAGGTCGGTCCAGGAGCGCCAGCCGGCGACCGCGTCGGCGATGAGCCGGTCGGCGTCGGGCTGGGAGGGTGGGCCGGAGTCGTAGGTCGGGGCGTGTCCGAGGGTGAACCGGTAGGTGTCGGTGGCGCGTACGGTGAAGTGGGCGGTGGCGTTGCCCTGCGCGCAGGTGAGCGGGACGTCGCCGCGCAGGCTCAGGCGGCAGGCGCCGGCGATCGCCTCGACGGTGCCGTCGTGGTCGGTCAGGTAGGCGGTCACCCGCCCGTACTCGAATCGTGGCCGGTAGTCCAGGCGTACCGGTACCTCTCCGGTGAGCCCTTCGACGACGCGACCCAGCGCTCTCGGTGAGCGCAGGCCGATGTCGTGACCGCGGGCGCCGGGTTCCAGGGCGAGGGCGTCGGTCAGCGCGATGCTGCCGTGCGGGGTGGTGAAGACGGTACGCAGCACGAGGGTGTCCGGGAGGTATGACCGCTCGGTGGTGAAGGTGCCCTCCGGTTGGATCGACCAGTGGCCGGCGTCGTCGTCGAGCAGGCGCGCGAAGACGGCGGGTGCGTCGAAGCGGTGCGGGCACCACCAGTTCACCGAGCCGGCGCGGTCGACCAGGGCGGCGGTGTGCCCGTCGGCGAGGTAGCCGTGGTCACCGATGCGTCCGCTGTTCACGGGGGTGCCTACCCGCCCGGGTGGGGTGGCATGCCTCGCCCGGCTCTCCCCGGTGTGGTCGGGGTCAGGGCCGGTCGGGGTGCCCGGCGGGCGCTGGTGGGGTGTTGCGGCGCAGGGTGATCGAGTCGGCGGTGTGTTCGACCGCGAGCAGGGTGCCGGGTGGGAAGGCCGCCGCGGCCTCGGGAGGCAGCTGGATGGTGCCGTCCCCCGCGACCACCGCGAAGTCGCGGCCGTCGCGCCCCTCGGCGCCGACCCGGCCGTCGCGGATGGTGACGGCGCGTCCCAGTCGGGCGCCGACCTCGCCGTCGTGGGTCACCACGACGACGGTGGTGCCGCGCTCGGTGTTGATCGTTTCCAGTGCGGTGAGGACCTCGTCGCGGCCGGTCCGGTCGAGTTGGCTGGTCGGCTCGTCGACCAGGAGCAGTCCCGGTCCGGCCGCGAGACCCAGCGCGAGGGCGGCGCGTTGTCGTTGGCCGGGGGTCAGCTCGCCGGTTCGGTGGCGGCCGGCGCCGGTGAGACCGACGAGGTCCAGGATCTTCTCCGGGGGGTCCAGCCGCCGGTCGGCGAGGCGTGCGGCGGGGCGCTGGGCGAGCCAGATGTTGCGGTTCAGCGACGCGTACGGCAGGAGGTTGCGTTCGGCGCCCTGAAGCACGGTACCGATCAGGGTTCCACGGAGCGCGGCGAGGTGCCTCGGGGAGATCCGCGCCAGGTCGTGGCCGCCGACGAGGGCGCGTCCCGCGCTGGGGCGCATGAGTCCGGCGAGCACCGACACCAGGGTGGACTTGCCGGAGCCGGAGGGGCCGACGAGGGCCAGCATCTCACCGGCGGAGATGCTCAGGTCCACCCCGGAGAGGGCGACCACGTCTCCGGCCGCCGCCGGGTAGATGTGCACCAGGCGGAGACAGGCGACGGGTACGCCCGCGCCCGCCACGCTCATCGGGAACTCCGGCGGTTCACGGCGGTGACCAGGACCAGGCCCGCGACCGTCGCGGTCACGGTGAACGCGGCGACGGCCGGTAGGGTGATCGAGGCCAGCCAGCCGATGTCCGGCCGGGTGGGCAGGGGTACCACCGGGTGGCCGTCGCGGAACAGGCGTTGCCCGTCCCGGGTGAGGATCCAGATCAGCCCGGCGGCGAGGCTGCCCGCGGCGGTGGCGGCCGCGACGATCCAGCCGTAGCCGCCGCGGATCGCGCGGGCGGGTAGCCCCTGCCGTCGCAGCGCGACGAGGGTGGTGACCCGGTCGCGGTGTCCGACGGCGGCGGCCGCGATGATGCCGGCGGCGCCGATCAGTGCGCCGGCGGCCGCGGCGAACAGGTTGAAGTCCAGGGCGAGCGCCGGGCCCTGCCGGTCGAAGGTCTGGCTGGTCGCGGTGATGGTCCGGTCGTAGGTGATGACGAGGCCGTGTGCGCGGAGCTGGTCGAGCACGTCGGGGGGTGCCGTGGTGGCCAGCCAGACCTCCTCGGTGCCGGCGTGGCCGCCGGTGGCGAGCCGGTCGGCGTATTCGAGGTCGACGAGCGTGCCGTGCGGGCCGGTTCGGGGTAGCCGCTCGGCGAGGCCGACGACCCGGGTGGCGACCTGTGTGCCGTCGAATCCCTGGTGGGAGTGGTTGTGGCCGAAGGGGATGCCGGCTGACCTGGTGGGCCAGGCGGGTAGCGGGTGGGGGGTGTCGGCGACGACGGCGCTGGCGGATCCGCCGCCCTCCGGCAGGGTCAGGTTCAGCCCCGCGCTCCCCTGTTCCGGTGGGGTGGGGTGTTCCTCCAGGCCGGTGTAGCGCCAGGAGCCGGGTCGGGCCAGTTCCGCGCCGGTGGTCAGCATCGTGTCGCCGTCGCCGTGGCGCAGCTCGGTGATCCTGAGGTGCAGCGGGGTGGGTGCACGAGGGCTGTTGACCGTGATGTTGGCCAGCCGGCACCCCGTCTCGCATTCGGGAACGCGGACGAGGTAGTCGTCGGTGCCCGGGGTGATCGGTGTGTCCGCCTTCACCTGTCGGCTTCCGGTGTCGTTGGCGATGGTGACGTACAGGCCGGGTTGGAGCGGCCCGTACGCCGTCGTGTCGTACGTGGCGGTGGCGGTGAGGGTGAGGGTGCGACCGCGCAGCAGCAGTGGTGGTGCCGGTGGTGCGGGGTGCAGGTGGGTGTGCATGTCGGCCAGCGACGTGCCGTACGACGGGTGTTGTTCGGCCACGGTGGCCAGTCGGGCGGAGTCCACCGCGAGCAGCGTCCCGCCGCCCGGTTCGGCCTGCGTGGCGACCACGACCGCCATCGCGAAGTGTCCCGGTGGGTCGATGGCGCGGGTGGCGTCGAGCAGGTGTTTGCGGGACATGGCGTCGACACCGACGACGCGGGGGGCACCGACCTCCACGATGGCCCGGTTCGTGTAGGCGGTGGTCGCCACGTCCCGGATGCCGGCGGTGAAGGCGAGCAGGCCGATGACCACGGTGAGCAGCGCCACCAGCGGGCGGATGCGTGGTTGTCGGGCCAGTTGGACGAGGGCCAGGCCGGTGGCGGTGCGTCCGTGGCGCAGCAGTGCGCCGCCGGCCGTCGCGCCGACGCCCATGGCGACCCGGGCGGCGAGCAGGCCGACGGCGAGGGCGGCGGCGATCGGGGCCAGCAACGCCAGTCCGGTTGCTGGTCCGCCGGTGCGCAGCTGTACCACGGCGGCCGCGGCGACGGAGATCGCGACGATGTCGGCGATGCCGGCGCGCCAGCGGTTGCCTCGGGCGGGTACCCGTCGGAGCAGGTCGGTGACGGGCGCGGAGATGGTGCGGAGTTGGGCGGCGAGGACGGCGGCGAGCGCTCCGGCGGCGGCTGCGGTGGCGTAGCCGAGTGCGGTGGCGTCGAGGGTGATGTCGGCGGTGCCGGGCAGCGTGTGGGTGGCGAGCAGGTCGGCGGTGGCGAGCCCGGCCAGGCAGGCCAGCGGGATCGCGGCGAGGGCGGGTACGGCGTGTTCGCCGATGGCGAGCGCCCAGAGCCGGGTGCGCCGCACTCCGCGCAGCATCAGCAGGCCCTGGTCGGGGCGTCGTTCGTCGGCGGCCGAGGCGACCACCATGAAGAGCACCAGCCAGCAGAGCAGGACGAGCAGGCAGCCGCCGAGGGTCACGCCGAGGTTCAGGTGGTGGCGGTTGTCCGCTACCCGGTCGAGCAGGGCGGGTAGCCGGCTGCCCGCTCCGTAACCCGCGCGGGTCGCGTCCTGCTGGGCGGCGGTGATCTCGGACTTGATCTCTTCGGTGGGGCGGGTGCGGAGCGTGTGTGCGGTGACGAACAGGTCCGCTGTGGTCCGGAAGAGGAGTTCCTTGTCGTCGGCGAGTGGTGACGTTCCGGCGATGAAGATGGCGTCGGACGCGCTGCCGACCCGCGGGGTGTCGGTGCGACCGGGGGGTGGCGGCCGGAGGTATTCGTTGCCGGCCCAGTAGGCGTCGCGCGGGTCGAGGGGGCGGTACACGCCGACCACGGTCAGGGTGAGTCGGTCGAAGGTGACGGGGTCGCCGACGGTGATGCCGAGGTGCGCGGCGGTGTTCGTGCTGATCATCGCCTGGGGGTGTTGTCCGGCGGGGGTGGGTGCGGGGCAGGTGCCGGTGACCGCGACCCGTTCGCAGGTGCCCTGCCGGAAGACGAGCATCGACGGCACGTCGGCGTCCGGTCCGGTGGCGCGTCCGGTGCGCTGGGCGCCGAGGACGGTGTCGAATCCGGCCGGGGTGAGTGGGGCCAGCTGCCCGGCGAGGAAGTCGCGGTCGGCGTCGGTGGGCAGCCCTTCGGATTCGACGATGCTGGTCAGGCGCAGCCGGTGTTCGTCGGGTGCGGCGGTGGCGAGTTCGTGGTCGGCGAGGGCCTGGCCCGCGGCGGTGGCGAAGATGGGTGCGGCCGCTGCGGCGGCACCGGCGAGGGTTGCCAGCAGGAGCACCGCGATGGCCTGCATCCGGCGGGCGGCGAGCGCCCCGGCGATGAGGGCCAGCATGGGTCGGACGGTAGTGAGCGCTCGTGTCGTCGGGTGTCCCGACGTGACTATCGATACCGGACGGTGATCGGGAAGCTCCGGGATGCGCGGTCATCCTCGGACGAGTTCGGCTCTGCCCTGGTCGAGGTGCAGTTCGGCTTCGCAGGCGGCGGCGATGTCCGGGTCGTGGGTGGCGAACACGACGGTGGCGCCTCGGTGGGCCTGCTGGTGCAGCAGGTCCAGGACGCGGTGCCGGTTGTCGGCGTCGAGTTCGCTGGTGATCTCGTCGGCGAGCAGGACGCTGCCGCGTAGGGCCAGGCCACGGGCGATCGCGGTGCGTTGTTGCTGGCCGCCGGAGAGTTCCTCGACGAGGTGGCTGGCCTGGCCGGTGAGGCCGAGCTGGTCGAGGATCTCGGTGGTGCGGCGGTGGGCTTCCGAGGGTGCGATGCCGCGGGCGGAGCAGACGACCTGGATGTTCTCGGCGGCGGTGAGGATGGGGGCGAGGCCGTTGTCCTGTGGGATGAGCACGATCTGGCGGGCCACGGCGTCGTCGCGGTCGCGCAGCGGCCGACCCTGTACGCGTACCGTGCCGGCGCGGGGGCGCAGCAGCCCGGCCAGCGCGTGCAGCAGGGTGGTCTTGCCGGCCCCGGAGGGCCCGGTGACCGCCGTTACCTGGCCGGGGGCGAGGTGCAGCGAGACGCCGGTGAGCACCGGTTGCCGATTCCCGTAGCCGAGGGTCACGTTGTCGGTGGTCAGCATGGCGGGGTGGCACCTCCGCGACGGGGTAGATCGGCAGGGTGTCACAGCGGGTGGTCGGCGCACAACGGCGCAGGCGGGTGTCGGGGTTGGTCAGAGGCCGCCGCCGACGCGGATGACGGCGCCGGTGGTGTAGGAGGCGTCGGGGCTGAGCAGCCAGGCGATGGCGGCGGCGACCTCGTCGGGTTCGCCGGGCCGGCCCAGGGGGATGCGGCCGGCGGCGCGGTCGGGGCGGTCGGGTTGGCCGGACAGGGCGTGGATGTCGGTGCGGATGATGCCGGGGGCGACGGCGTTGACGCGGATGCCTCGGGGGGCGAGTTCCTTGGCCAGGCCGATGGTGAGGGCGTCGGTGGCGGCCTTGACGGCGGCGTAGTGGACGTACTCCCCTGGGCTGCCGAGGGTGGCGGCGACGGAGGAGACGTTGACGATGGCGGCGCCGTCGGTCATCCTTCGGGCGGCTTGTTGGGCGCAGAGGACGTAGCCGACGAGGTTGACGTCGACGACGCGGCGCAGGTCGTCGGCGTCGAGGTCGGTGAAGGGGCCGATCGGGCTGGTGATGCCGGCGTTGTTGACCAGCCCGCCGAGCGGGCCGAGTTCGGCGGCGGCGTCGAAGAGGGCGGTGACCTGGGCGGGGTCGCGGGTGTCGGCGGGTACGGCGATGGCGCGTACGCCGGTGGCGCGCAGCTCGGCCACGACGGTGTCGGCGGCGGCGTGGTCGCGGCGGTAACCGAGTGCGACGTGCTGGCCGGTGTGGGCGAGGCGGCGGGCGGTGGCGGCACCGATGCCGCGGCTGCCGCCGGTGATGACGGTGACGTTCGCCAATGCGCTGCTCCCCTGCCCCCGGTTGTTGGCGGTGAGGGTACCGGACGGTGGGGGTTGATCTTTGCGGTGTCGGGGTGGGCTGGTATCAAGGCAGACGTTCACCGGTGGAGGGAAGAGGTTGCTGATGGGTGCCGCTGGCCAGGGTTTGTCCGAAGACGAGGTGCGCAGCATCCGGGAGGCGTTGGCTGCGGGCCGTAAGCCGAGGGTGGTGTTCACGGTCGCGGCCGGTCAGATCGCCGGCCAGCTGGGTCAGGTGGTGGCGTTGACCGATCCGGCGGTGTCCGACGAGTTCGTGGTGGTGCGGTTCGGGCGCGACGAGTTGCCCTTCTCCCCCACCGATGTGGCGGTCGCGCCGAAGGGCGCGGGGCGTCGGCCGGCCGAGTCGAAGGCCGAGCCGGTGCCGGCCGAGGCGGCGGCGGTGGAGCCGGAGTTCGTGTTGGACCGGGTGCCGCAGCCGCGCCGGGAGGAGCCGAAGGTGGAGACGGTGGAGCAGGCGAAGACGGAGCCGGTGGAGGCGAGGCCGCCGGCGCGGCGCGCGGTGAAGGCGGCGAAGCCGAAGGGACCGGCGGGGTTGACGGTCACGCTGGCGTACGCGGAGGGCGAGTGGACGGTGGCCGCGCAGCAGGGCGGCAAGGTGCTGGCCAAGCCGTACGTGCTCAAGCCGGCGGAGGCGCTGCGGATGGTGGCGTTGGTGGACGTGCCGGGCGTGCACGAGGCGGTGGAGCAGATCCTGGCGGCGGAGCGGTCGGAGGCCGAGCGGCAGGCGGAGAAGCTGCGGGCGGAGCTGGCCGAGATCGAGGCCCGGTTGGCGGAGCTGCGCGAGGCGGGCTGACCGCCCGGCGGCCCGGTGCGGGGTTTGCCCCGGCCGGGCCGCCGGCATGTGCGGGTCAGAAGTAGTCGACGAGCTGGGCGGGTGGGCCGGCGGCGAGCAGGTCCAGGGCGCTCGGGTCCGCTGTGGTGTGGGTGAGCAGCCCGGTCTCGGCGAGGGTGCGGGCGGTGGCGGTGGCCGTGTAGAGCAGCGCGAAGCCGCGCACGGTCAGGTGCAGGTCGGCGTCGGTGGTGACGCGGCGCAGGTGGGCCTGGCCGCCGTCGACGGCGAGCTGCCAGGTGCCGGTGTTCCAGTCGGCGAGGTCGTCGGTGAGGGTGAAGGTGACCTCGCCGCGGGTGTGTGCGGGCCAGCCGCGGGTCTGCACGGCGCGGGCGACGTCGACGGGCCGGTGCATCCAGGGTTGGCGTTCGTGTTCGCGGGCGTGTTCGAGGGGCAGCCGGGCGCTGACGGCGTCGCCGGGCAGCGGGGTCAGCCGCAGTGTCGGGGTGACGCTGTGCCAGCTGGCGAGGACGCCGGCGAGGGCGCGGGCGGCGTCGTCGGTGGTGGCGAGGATGTCCTCGACGGTGAGCACGGCGGTGGGGCCGTAGCCTCGGCCCCGGTTCCAGCCGGCGTAGCCGACCAGGGTTCCGTCGTGTTCGACGAGGGTGAGCCCGTCGTAGGGCAGTTCTCCGGTGGTGAACCGGGGGTGGGTGCGGGTGAGCAGGCCGTTGCGGTGGTGGGCGACGCGCCGGTGGAGTTCGGCGGTGGCGGGTAGGTCGGCGGTGGTGCCGGCGCGGACGGTCAGCGCCGGGTCGGTGCGGTGCCGGGGCAGGGTGGCGGTGGGCAGGTCGAGGGTGCGTAGCTGCCCGGTGATCTCCCAGCCGCAGGCCCGGTAGGGGGCGGGGGTGGTGGGGAACAGCGCGCTGATGGCGGCGCCGCGGTCGTGGGCGCCGCGCAGCAGGGTGCGTAGCAGTGCGCGGGCGACTCCGGTGCCGCGGGCCTCGGGGGCGACGGCGACCCCGGCGACGTCGGCGGCGGGTACGGCCCGCCCGGTCCACCACTGGTCGTCGTGCAGGTCGGCGGCTTTGCCGATGAGGTTTCCGGCGGGGTCGAAGGCGCCGTAGGCGGTGCGGCCGGTGGTGCGTGGTGGCGGGGGTGGTTGCGGGTCGGCGCCGAAGGCGAGCCGACCGAGCTGCCAGGCGTCGGCCAGGTCGTCGGGGGTGAGTTCACGCACGTCGGGCACGGGTCGACGATAGCGGTCGCGGCGGTCGGCGCTCAGCTGCTGGTGGTGGGCTCGTGGCGGACCGGGAAGTTGACGGAGTTGGCGATGAAGCAGGCGCGGTGGGCGTCGTCGTGCAGGGCGGTGGCGGTGTCGACGGTGTCGGGGTCGGCGACGGTGACCCGGGGGCGCAGGACGACCTCGGTGAAGTGGCCGGAGCCGGTGGCGTCGGTGGTCATGGTGCCGGTGGCGTGGTCGACGTAGTCGGTGACGACGACGCCGTTGACGGCGCAGAGGTGCAGGTAGGCGAGCAGGTGGCACTGGGACAGCGCGGCGAGCAGGAGCTGTTCGGGGTTCCAGCGGGTGGGGTCGCCGCGGAAGGTGGGGTCGGAGCTGCCGGCGATGGGTGGGCGGCCGTCGGTGGTGACGTCGTGGTCGCGGCGGTAGTCGCGGTAGCCGCTGGTGCCGGTGCCGAGGTTGCCGGTCCAGGTGACGGTGGTGGCGTAGTGGTGTGTGCGGGGCATGGAGGTCATGGTGCCCGATCGGGCCGGGGCGGGTGGTCCCCGGCCCGATCGCGGTCAGTGTCGCGGGATGTGGGCCACGCCGATGCGCTTGCGGAAGACCCAGTAGGTCCAGCCCTGGTAGGCCAGCACGATGGGGGTGAAGAACACCGCCACCCACGTCATGATCGTCAGGGTGTAGGGGGTGGAGGCGGCGTTGGTGGCGGTGAGGGTGCCGGCCGGGTCCGCGGTGGAGGGCAGCACGTTCGGGAACAGCGCGGTGAACAGGGTGGCCACGGCCAGGCCGATCGCCACGGCGGTGCCGGTGAACGCCCAGCCCTCCCGGCGTACCTGGGCGGCGGCGAGACCACCGAGCAGGGCGAGGGCGGCGCCGACGGCGAGCACGACGGCGGCCGTGCTGGAGCGGATGGTCAGGGTCCAGGTGAGGAAGGCCACCGCGAGCAGCGCGGTGGCGACGCCGAGGCGGACGGCGAGGGCGGCGGCCCGGTGGCGGATGTCGCCGACGGTCTTGAGGGCGATGAAGACGGCGCCGTGGGTGAGGAACAGCGCCGCGGTGGTCGCGCCGCCGAGCAGGGCGTACGGGTGCAGCAGGTCGAGCAGGCCGCCGACGTACTCGTGGTCGGCGTCCAGGGGTACGCCGCGCAGGATGTTGGCGAAGGCGACGCCCCACAGGATCGCCGGGATCAGTGAGCCGACGAAGATGGCGGTGTCCCAGCGGCGTTTCCAGGACGCCTCGGGTCGCTTGTGGCGGTATTCGAAGGCGACGCCGCGGGCGATCAGGGCCAGCAGGATGAGCAGTAGGGGCAGGTAGAAGCCGGAGAAGAGGGTGGCGTACCACTCGGGGAAGGCGGCGAACATGGCGCCGCCGGCGGTGATCAGCCAGACCTCGTTGCCGTCCCAGACCGGCCCGATGGTGTTGATCATGACGCGGCGTTCGCGGTCGTCACGGCCGAGCACGGGCAGCAGCATGCCGACGCCGAAGTCGAAGCCCTCGAGGATGAAGTAGCCGGTGAACAGCACGGCGACGAGGAGAAACCAGATGGTGGTCAGTTCCACGTGGGGCTCCGCGGGTCAGTAGGCGAAGGCGAGCGGGCGCTCGGCGTCGTCGGTGTCGTCGGGTTCGGGGTCGGGGGTGACGTCGGGTACGCCGGCCTTGGCGTAGCGGATCAGCAGTTTCACCTCGACGACGGCGAGGGCGGCGTAGATGAGGGTGAAGGCGGTGAAGCTGGTGAGGACCTCGGCCAGGGAGACGCTGCGGGACACGCCGTCGCGGGTGAGCATCTCGCCGAAGACGATCCACGGTTGGCGGCCCATCTCGGTGAAGATCCAGCCGAAGGAGTTGGCCAGCAGCGGCAGGATGGGCATGGCCAGGCCGGCGCGCAGCAGCCATCTGCTGGTGGGGGTGCGGCCCCTGCGCTGGCTCCAGAGCACGAGCAGGGCGATGGCGGCGGCGGCGAGTCCGAAGCCGATCATGAAGCGGAAGCTCCAGTAGGTGACCGGGATGATCGGGGTGTAGCTGCCGGGGCCGTACTGGGCGGTGTAGAGGGCCTGGAGGTCGTTGATGCCGTGCACGGTGCCGTTGGGGTCGCCGGTGCCCAGGTAGGACAGCAGATACGGGATCTTGAGGGCGAACAGTTCCCGGCTGCCGTCGAGGCTGCCGATGGTGAGCACGGAGAACGAGGCGGGGCTCTCGGTGGAGTAGAGGCCCTCGGCGGCGGCCATCTTCATCGGCTGGACCTGGGTCATGATCTTGCCCTGGATGTCGCCGGTGATCACCACGGCGGTGGCCGAGATCAGGGTGACCCAGGAGCCGAAGCGGGCGGCGAAGCGGTACGCGGGGGTGTCGGCGCTGTCCGGGTTGCGGATGAGGTGCCACAGCGCGACGGCTACCAGCAGCGCCCCGGCGA
Organism: Micromonospora sp. WMMD1082; assembly: GCF_029626175.1. Lineage (NCBI taxonomy): Bacteria > Bacillati > Actinomycetota > Actinomycetes > Micromonosporales > Micromonosporaceae > Micromonospora > Micromonospora sp. WMMD1082. Next base: position 6,051,964 of record NZ_JARUBM010000002.1, read on the forward strand.
CCAGGAAGGCGCCGGCGATGGTGTGCGGGAAGGTGATCAGGGCGACCTTGTTGGTGAGCACGGCGACGAAGTCGGTCAGTTCGGCCCGCCCGGTCTCCGGGTTGAACCGGTAGCCCACCGGGTTCTGCATGAACGAGTTCGCGGCGAGGATGAAGTACGCGGACAGGTTGGTGCCGATGGCGGCGGCCCAGATGGTGGCCAGGTGGATGCGTCTGGGCAGCCGGTCCCAGCCGAAGATCCACAGGCCGATGAAGGTGGATTCGAGGAAGAAGGCGACCAGCGCCTCGATGGCCAGGGGTGCGCCGAAGATGTCGCCGACGAAGCGGGAGTAGTCGCTCCAGTTCATGCCGAACTGGAACTCCTGCACGATGCCGGTGACCACGCCCATGGCGAAGTTGATCAGGAAGAGCTTGCCGTAGAACTTGGTGAGCTTGAGGTACTTCTCGTCTCCGGTGCGGTACCAGAGCGTCTGCAGGATGGCGACCAGGACGGACAGGCCGATGGTCAGCGGTACGAAGAGAAAGTGGTAGACGGTGGTGACACCGAACTGCCAGCGGGCGACGTCCAACGCGTCCACCTGCGAACCCCCATGTGCTCATACTACAAAACGTAGTAGATACTACAACCTGTCGTACGACGATATGTAGGGGCAGGTGGCCCGAACCGGGCCGGGACCAATGACCCTGCTCACCTCTGCCCTACGGCCCGACCTGGTCACTGCCCGACCTGGTCACTGCCCGACCTGGCCGCCGCCGACCGCGCCCTGCGTGCGATCATGGCCCGCTGATGGACGTAGCCCACTCCCCCTGGCGGCCGCCGCTGATCTGGCGGATCGCGCTGCTGCTGGCCCGCGCCGTCGTCGGGTTGCTGGCCCGGCTGGAGGTCACCGGTGACATACCCGCCCGGCTGCGCGGCGGGCCGCTGATCCTGGCCGCCAACCACATCAGCCCGTTCGACCCGGTCGTGCTCGCCGCCGCCTGCCGGGCCCGCCGGGTGGCGCCGAGGATCATGGCCACCGGTGGGCTGTTCCGTGCCCCGGTGATCGGTGCCGCCATGCGCCGCGCCGGGCACATCCGCGTGGACCGGGGCACCAGCGGCGTGCATCGGGCCCTGGACGATGCCGCCGCCGCGGTCGGCGGCGGCGCCGCGATCCTGGTCTACCCGGAGGGACGCATCGGCCTGGACCCGGGCATGTGGCCCGAGCGCGGCAAGACCGGTGCCGCCCGGCTCGCCCTGGCCTGCGGCACCCCGGTCATCCCTGTCGCCCAGTGGGGCTGTCACGAGGTGCTGCCCTACCAGGCCCCCAAGGGGCTGCTGCGCGGCGTGGCCCGCGCGCTGGTGCGCCGCCCCACGGTACGGGTGCACTTCGGTGACCCGGTGGATCTCGCCGACGTGACCCCCGGCGTGCCCGGCGCCGCCCGGCGGGCCACCGACCGGATCATCGACGCCCTGACCGACACCCTCGCCCCGCTGCGGCCGGACGAACCCGACCGGCCCCGGCACGTCGACCCCGGTCGGCCGGTCGACACCAGCCGCCCGCACCGGCGCCGCCCCGCCGCCGGCTGACGTTGCCCCGGGTGGCCCTCGATCGTGGTCAGCGGCGCGGGGTCCGGATCAGCAGGCTCGCCTCGACCTCGTCCGGGCCGAGCGCGGCGTAGAGGTGGGGGGTGTCGGCGGCCCAGCGGACGTGCTCCCCCGGGCCCGCCGCCAACGGCGCGTCGACCGGCCCGACCCGGGCGTGGCCGCGGAAGACGGTGAGGTGCTCGGTCACGCCGGCCGGGTGGGCGGGCGAGACCTGGTCGACGCCGACGACGATGCGCAGGGCGAACAGCTCGTAGGTGGCGGCCGGCTCCTCGAAGACCTCCAGCAGCGTCGACACCACCGCCTCGCCGCGCACCGGTGACGCGGCCGAGGCCGGGGCGCCGCGATCCAGCGTCAGCGCGCTCATCGGCACGCCGAGCGCGGCGGCGATCGCGTAGAGGGTCTCCAGCCGGGGGTCGCGGCTGCCGTTCTCCAGCCCCGACAGCGTCGCCTTCCCCACGCCGGCCAGGCGGGCCAGTTCGGAGAGGGTCAGCCCGCGCGCGTCCCGCAGCGCGCGCAGCCGCTGGCCCACCGCCGATCCCTGCTGAGGGCTTGTCCCGTGCGTGGTCATGTCCGTATGGTTCCACCCGGCGTCCGTTCCGTTTACGGAACGGACGGGAGGGGGCGCTGATGGAGGGGGTACGACCGGTCGTCGCCGGCCTGCTGAGCGCGGTCGTGGGCTACGCGAGTTCGTTCACGCTCGTGCTCGCCGGCTTGCAGGCCGTGGGCGCCAGCCCGGCCCAGGCCGCCTCCGGCCTGCTCGTCACCTGCCTCGGCATCGGGGTCGCCGGCGCCGTGCTGACCCTGCGCCACCGGATGCCCGTCGCCGTCGCGTGGTCCACCCCGGGCGCGGCCCTGCTGGTCGGGGCCGGCCCAGTGGCCGGCGGCTTCCCGTCGGCCGTCGGCGCCTTCCTGGTCTGCGCGGCGCTGACCGTGGTCGCCGGGCTGGTGCCCTGGCTGGCGCGAGTGATCGCGGCCATCCCGCGACCGGTCGCCGGGGCGATGCTCGCCGGCATCCTGGTGCCGCTGTGCACGGCTCCGGTCCAGGCCCTGGTGGACATCCCGGTGCTGGCCGTGCCGGTCATCGTGACCTGGGCGGTGCTGCTGCGCTATGCGCGTGGCTGGGCGGTGCCGGGCGCGCTGGTCGCGGCCGTGGCGGCGAGCGCCGTGACCGGGCCGGACGCGGGTCTCGCCGACGCCACGCTGCGACCCGTCCTGGCCTGGACCGCCCCCGCCTTCGACCTCGGCGCCGTCGTCGGCATCGCGCTGCCGCTGTTCCTGGTCACCATGGCCGGCCAGAACGTCCCGGGCGCGGCGGTCCTGTCCAGCTACGGGTACCAGCCGCCGCTGCGACCCGCGCTGGTCACCACCGGTCTGGTCAGCGCGGCGGGTGCCCCGTTCGGCGGGCATCAGGTCAATCTCGCCGCCATCACCGCCGCCCTGACCGCCGGCCCCGAGGCGCACCCCGACCCGCGCCGACGCTGGATCGCCACCCTGGCCCTGGCCGGCGGCCAGGTGCTGCTCGGGCTCGGGGCGGGCGCGGCGACCGCGCTCGTGCTGCTCTCCCCACCGGTGCTGGTGATCGCCGTCGCCGGCCTGGCCCTGCTGCCCGCCCTCGGCTCGGCACTGGGTAACGCCGTGGCCGATGCGGCCATGCTGCTGCCCGCGGTGGTGACGTTCGTCGTCACCGCCTCGGGCGTCGCCGTGCTCGGCGTCGGCGCCGCGTTCTGGGGTCTGCTCGCCGGCCTGGCCACCATGCTGGTGACCCGGCAGCGGCGGTCACGGGTTACCGGATCTCGGGCCCTGCCACCGGCGTGACGGCGCGACCTGCCGCACGGCCGCGAACCGGCCGGATCGCCGACCGATGGTCATGACGTTTGCCGGCCGGTCGCCTGACGATCACCGGGGCCGGGCATACTGCGCTGCGTGCCACCGACCGTGCACCCCTACCTCGACGCTCCCGCGCCGCTGGCCTTCGCCCATCGCGGCGGCGCCGCCGACGGTGACGAGAACACCACGGCGGCCTTCGCCCGGGCCATCGACCTGGGTTACCGGTACGTCGAGACCGACGTGCACGGCACCGCCGACGGGGTGGCCGTGATGTTCCACGACGACACCCTGGAGCGGGTCACCGGGTCACGGGGGCGGGTGAGCGCGCTGCGCTGGGCCGACCTGGCCTCGGTGCGCGTGGGTGGCTCCGCCGTGGTGCCCCGCCTCGACGAGGTGCTGGACGCGTGGCCGCAGGTTCGGTTCAACATCGACGTCAAGTCCGACCGGGGCGTCGCGCCGACGGTGGCCACGGTCGCGCGGGCCGGCGCCACCGACCGGGTGCTGCTGGCCTCGTTCAGCGACGCCCGGCTGGCCCGGCTGCGGGCGCTCACCTCCGGTCGGGTCGCCACCAGCCTCGGCGTACGCGGGGTGGCCCGGCTGCGGTGGGCCTCGCTGACCGGCCGGCCGCTGCGGCTGCCGTCGTCGGTGGTGGCCGCGCAGGTGCCGGTGCGCTACGGCCGGGTGCCGGTGGTGGACCGCCGTTTCCTGCGGATGGCTCACCGGCTCGGCCTGCAGGTGCACGTCTGGACGATCGACGAACCTGCCGAGATGCACGAGTTACTTGATCTTGGTGTGGATGGCATCATGACCGACCACGTCGGCGTGCTGCGCGACGTCTACCGCAGCCGCGGCCACTGGGCCGCCTGAACAACCTGGGCGGAGGACCCCACATGGCCGAGATGGTCACCCCGGCGGCGCACGGCACCCCACCACCGTCGAGCACCCGCCGCGAGCGCACCGGCTGGTACTTCTACGACTGGGCGAACTCGGCGTTCCAGACCACTGTCATCACCGTCTTCCTCGGGCCGTTCCTGACCAGCGTGGCCAAGATCGCCGCCGGGTGCGAGCTCGGCGACGCCGACTGCACCGGGTACGTCTACCCGCTGGGCATCAAGGTGGCCGCCGGTTCGTACTACCCGTACCTGATCTCGTTGTCGGTGCTGCTGACGGTCTTCGTCCTGCCGGTGATCGGCGCGGTGGCCGACCGGTCGCTGCACAAGAAGCGGCTGCTGGCCGGCACCGCGTTCACCGGCGCCGCCGCGACCATGGGGATGATCTTCGTCACCGGCGACCGGTACCTGCTCGGTGGCGCCCTGTTCCTGGTGGCCAACATCAGCTTCGGGGCGGCGATCGTGGTCTACAACTCGTTCCTGCCGCAGCTGGGCGGGCCGGACGAACGCGACGCCATCTCCAGCCGTGGCTGGGCGCTGGGCTACCTCGGCGGCGGCCTGCTGCTGGCGCTGAACCTCGTCGCGGTGCAGTCGTTCGACAACGGCACCGCCGAACGCACCCTCGACCTGGCCCGCTGGTCCATCGTCTCCGCCGGGCTGTGGTGGGCGGCGTTCACCCTGGTGCCGCTGCGTTGGCTGCGCGAGCACCCCACCGCCGCCGCGCTCGCCGCCGGTGGCCGCGGCAACGTGCTCACCGACGGGTTCCGGCAGCTCGGCCGTACCCTGCGGGAGATCAAGGCGTACCCGCTGACGCTGTTCTTCCTGCTGGCGTTCCTGGTCTACAACGACGGCATCCAGACCGTCATCACGCTGGCCAGCCAGTACGGCACCGAGGAACTGCGGCTGGGCCAGTCCACCCTGATCGTGACGATTCTGCTGGTGCAGTTCCTCGCCTTCGGCGGCGCGCTGGGCCTGGGCGCCCTGGCCGGGCGCATCGGTGCGTGGAAGACGGTGCTGCTGAGCCTGGTGCTGTGGACCGCGGTGATCGTCGCGGCGTTCCGGCTGCCCGCCGAGGCGCCGCTGCCGTTCATGCTGCTCGGCGCGGCCATCGGCCTGGTGCTCGGCGGCAGCCAGGCGTTGAGCCGGTCGCTGTTCAGCCAGCTGATCCCCGCCGGCAAGGAGGGCGAGTACTACGGCTTCTACGAGATCAGCGACAAGGGCACCAGCTGGCTCGGCCCCCTCGCGTTCGGCCTGGTGTTCCAGCTCACCAATTCCTACCGGGTCGGCCTGGTCTCCCTGCTGATCTTCTTCGTGGTCGGGTTCCTGCTGCTGCTGGCGGTGCCGATGCGGCGGGCGATCATCGCCGCCGGCAACACCCCGCCCCGGGTGCTCTGACCCGACGGGACGCGACGTGCGACGACGGCCGGGGGTGCGATGATCGACACCACCGGCCGGACCATCCGCGCGCGGGCGGCGGCGCCGCACTAGGCTGCCGGTCCGTGACGACCGACGACGCCGTACCGCCCTGCCTGGCCCGTCCCCCGCTGCCCGCGGAGGGCGACAACCCGGCCGGGTGCGTCGCCGCCCGCGGCGTCGACGGGCGGCCGGCCCACGCCGCCGCGCTGCGGTTCTACTGGGGGCCGATGGACTGCGGCAAGTCCACGATGGCGTTGCAGATGAACTACAACCACTCCCGGCAGGGGCGGCGGGGCCTGGTGACCACCCGCATCGACCGTTCGCTCGGCCCGCAGGTGACCACCCGCATCGGGCTGGCCCACGAGGCGATCGAGGTCACCGACTCGCTCGACCTGCGCACCCTGGTCCGCGACGCGTGGGCCGACGGGGTACGCGTGGACTACCTGATCTGCGACGAGGCCAGCTTCTACTCGGTCGAGCACGTGGAACAGATGGCCGAGCTGGTCGACAGCTACGACGTCGACGTGTACGCCTTCGGCCTGGCCACCGACTTCCGCTCCTGCCTGTTTCCGGCCGCCCAGCGGCTGTTCGAACTGGCCGACTCGGTGGCCCGCATCCAGGTCGAGGTGCTCTGCTGGTGCGGCCGAGAGGGCCTGCTCAACGCCCGCGTCGCGGGCGGGCGGGTGGTCCGCGAGGGCGAACAGGTCGTCATCGGCGACACCGTCGACACCGATGACCTGCGCTACCAGGTGCTCTGCCGGCGGCACCACCGCACCGGCGACCTCGGCCCCCGCGTCGCCACCCGCCGGTAGGACCGCCCGCCACGGCGGCGCATCCGGCCACGGCAGCGCATCTCGGCACGGCGGCGCATAACGAAACGATCACCGCTGCGAACCTTTCCCCCGGGCCGGCCCCTCCTGGTGCATGACACGAAGGCAACCACGGGCCGCACCGGCCCGCGCACCGGCGGGGGTACAGGACGAATGAGGTTCGCGTTGCGGCGCGCCCGGGCCACGAAGGGACTGCTGCTGGCCGCGGCCGGGGCGGCGCTGGTGGCGACCGTCGCGCTCACCGGCCTGGCCGCGTACAACCGGGACGTCGTCGACTCCGGCACCCGCAACGTGTTGGGCGCGGCCACCGCCCAGGAACGGTCGATCCTGATCCGCGCCTCCGCCGGGCGCACCGGTGAGGCGCTGCGGGAGCGCGACACCGCGCTGCGCGACCGGATCTCCGCCGACCTGGCCGGCCTGCCCGCCCAGGTCAGCACCGCCGGCTATGCCGCCGGTCGGCAACTGCGCGGCGACACCGGCGACGCCGTCGCCGACCGCACCGGCGCCACGTACGCGTCGGTGATGTTCCTCGACGACCTGCCCGCGCACGCCCGGCTGACCTCCGGCGCGTGGCCCGAGTCCGGGGCCGGTCCGGTGCAGACCGCCCTTGCCGAGGTGGCCGCGGCGACGCTGCGGGTGGGCGTGGGCGACCGCATCCCGATCACCGACGGGCTCACCGGGCGGGTCACCGAGGTCACCGTGACGGGGGTGTTCACCCCCGTCGACCCCGACGCCGCGTACTGGCGGCTTGCGCCGGAGACGACGACCGGTTCGCTGCCGCAGGCCGCCACCTACGGCCCGCTGACGGTGACCCGGGACGACTTCGTCACCCACTTCCTGGCCAACTCCTCCGCCGGCTGGCTGATCGAGCCCGACCTCGCCGGGGTCGGCCCCGCCGCCCTGGACCGGCTGACCGGCGCCGCCACCCGGATCGCCGCCGACAGCCCGGCCGCCGCCGGGCTCGGTGACTCGGCGGTGGTCACCAGCGACCTCGTCGACCTCGTACACCGCCTGCAACGGGCCACCCTCGTCGGCCGGTCCGCCCTGGTCACCCCGATGCTGCTGGTGGTGGTCCTCGGCGGGTACGCGCTGCTGCTCGTCGCGATCCTGCTCACCGAGCACCGCCGTGGCGAGACCGCGCTGCTGCGGGCCCGGGGCGCGGCCCGCTGGCAGCTGGCCGGGCTGACCGCCCGGGAGGCGACCCTGGTCGTCCTGCCCGCCGCCGTCCTCGCCCCACCACTGGTCGCCGAGCTGCTGGGCGTGGCCGACCGGCTGTCCGGGCTCACCGCCGCCCCGGCGCACCCCGCCGCCGTACCCGACCCGATGCTCTGGCTGGTGGCCGGGGCCGCGGCCGCCGGCTGCGCGCTGGCGATGATCGGGCCGAGCCTGCGCCGCGGCGGCAGCTACGTCGCCGACCTGGCCAGCCGCTCCCGACCGAGCCGGCGCGGCATGGTGCAGCGGGCCGGGCTGGACGTCCTGCTCGTCGGCCTGGCCCTGCTCAGCTGGTACCAGCTCAGCCGGTACTCGTCCCCCCTGTCCCGCTCCACCGGCGGCGAGCTGGGCGTCGATCCGCTGCTGGCCGCCGCACCCACCCTGGGCGTGGCGGCCGGGGCGATGCTCGCCCTGCGGCTGCTGCCCCCGCTGGTCCGGTTGACGGAACGCTGGGTGGACCGCACACCGTGGACCGCCACCATGCTCGGCACCTGGCAGGCCGGCCGCCGCCCGCACGCCGGCCCCGTGCTGCTGCTGGCCCTCGCCGTGGCGGCCGGTACCCTCGCCTGGTCCCTGGCCGGCACCTCGCAACGTTCCCTGGACGACCAGGCCGCCCACCGGGTCGGCGCCGACCTGCGGTTGACCGAGACCACCGGCGCCGCCCCCGACGACCGCGCCGACCAGCTCGCCGACCTGCCAGGTACGCGGGCGGTCGTGCCGGCCTGGCGGGACACGGTGCGTCTCGGGCCCGCAGCCGAACCGGCCACCATGCTGGCCATCGCCGCCGACTCCGCCGGCCAGGTGGTGCGGCTGCGCGCCGACCTGGCCGGCGGATCCACCGACCACCTGCTCGGCGCGCTGACCGCCGAGCGGCCGGCGGCGCCGCAGACGGCCCTGCCGGCGGGCACCCGGCGGCTGACCGGGCAGCTGAGCACCCGCATCGACGGCCTCGACACCGGTGCGGCGATCCGCCACCACGCCGTGCTCACCGACGGCCGGGAAGGCTATCGGCGGGTGACCCTGGGCTCCACCGGCCGCGACGGCGAACCGCTGCGGTTCTCCGCCGCGCTGCCGAGCGACGGACCGTGGCGGCTGGTCGGCTTCACCGCCGACACCGTCGGCGGGCCGCAACTGACCTTCGACTGGCGGCTGTCGCACCTGCGCGCCGTCGCGGACACCTCCCCCGGCACGCCGGTCGACCTGGCCGCCGACGGACCGTGGCAACTGGTCGACCGCGCCGGTGCCGCCACCGAGTCGACCGCGTCCGGTGCCACCGTGACCGCCCGCTACAGCCGCGACATACAGACGGGCTGGTACGTGCGCGGATCGCCGCTGCACCTGGCGCTGTCCCGGCCGGCCGGCCCGACCCGGGTGCCGGTGGTGGCCACCCCGCAGGCGCTGGGCATGCTCCACGTGGACGTCGGGGCGCAGACCCGGCTGTTCCTGGGCGGCGCCGAGGTCGACGTCACCGTGGTCGACAGCGTGGCGGCACTGCCCGGCGACGCCGAGGACGCGGCGCTGCTGGTCGACCTGCCGTCGCTGAGCACCCGGCTCTTCCACGACCACGGCATCGTCGGATCGCCGCAGGAGTGGTGGGTGGCCGTGCACCCCGGCGAGGCGCGGCGGGTCGCCGAGACGACCACCGCGCTCGGCGACCTGCACGTGCTGGATCGCGAGGACGTCGCCGCCGACCTGGCCCGCGACCCGTTCACCGTGGGTGCCCGCGGTGCGCTCTTCGCCGCCGCCCTCGCCGCGGTGCTGCTGGCCGCGGTGGGGGTGGTGGTGGACGTCAGCGCGACGGCCCGACGCCGGGCCACCGAACTGGCCGTGCTGCACACCCTCGGTGCCGGTCATCGCCTGGTGGCCCGGTCGCTGCTGGCCGAGCAGTCGTTGCTGGCCGGCATGGGTGTGCTGGTCGGGCTCGCCGTGGGCGTCGGCGTGGCGGCGACAATGGCCCCGCTGGTCATCCTGACCTCGTCCGCCGACCGGCCCACCCCACCGCCGCTGTTGAGCGTCGACTGGCCGCCGGTGCTGGCCACCGGCGTGGGGCTGCTGGTGGTGGCGCTGGCGTTCAGCGCGGCGGTGTCGGTCGGCATGCGGCGGCGGCTGACCGCCACCCAACTCCGCACGGGAGCAGACCAGTGAGCGCGAGGAGTGAGCTTGCGAGCCCCGCAGTCGCGAACGGAAGGCGGCACCAGTGATGGTGAGGCGGATCAGGGCGTACGGCGCCCATGTGGGTCTGCTGGCGGTGCTGGGGCTGGTGGCGGCGCTGCTGGTGACGGCCGCACCCCGGCTGACCAGCGGGTACGCCGACCGGGGGTTGCGCGCCGACGTGGCCCGGTTGCCGCACCTGGTCCGCGACGTGTCCATCACCGCGCCGCGGCGCGCGCCGGCCGCCGCCGGGCAGGCCGACCTGGACCGGTACGCCGCCGCGCTGCCGCAGCCGCTGCCCGCCCTGGTGGAGCGCCGGTGGTACGCCGCTTCGTTGGACGAGGAGCAGTTGCTGGCCAGCGGCGACGAACCGCCGATGGACGGTGGCGCGCGCAAGATGTTCGGCCTGCGCGCCCAGACCGGCGTCGAGGAGGCGGCCGAGCTGACCGCCGGGCGGTGGCCGCGTACGGAGGCGGGCGGCCCGGCGGAGGTGGCGGTGTCGGAGGCGGTGGCCGAGATGCTGTCGCTGCGCCCCGGGCACCGGCTGCGGTTCACCGGGCAGGGCGGCCACGCGCTGGGGCGGCTGGTCGGGGTGTTCGCGCCGCGCGATGCCGGTGACCCGGTCTGGGACGACCTCCAGGACGCGCTGCACCCGATCGCCCCGCTGCTGGACGGCGACCCGTACATCGTGGCGGGGGTCACCGACTGGGCCGGGGTGGACGCGGTCTCCGCCGGCAGCGGCGTGGTGGCGGTGAACGGCTGGCGCTACCGCGTCGACGAGCGGCGGTTGGACACCGCGACGCTGGGAGCGGTCACCGCGGCGGTGGCCGAGACCCGCCGCACCGAATGGACGCCCGGGGCGGTCGTCCAGACGTCGTTGGACGTGGCGTTGGCCCGCTTCGCCGGGCAGCTGCACGCCGTGCGGGCCCTGCTCGCCGTCGTGCAGGCTGGCCTGACCGCGAGCCTGCTCGGGTTGATCCTGCTGGCCGCGCGGCTGGCGGTGCTGCGCCGCCGCGACGAGTTCGCGTTGCTGCGCGCCCGGGGCGCCGCCCTGCGCACCATCGGTCTGCGCACCCTGGCCGAGGCCGCACCTGTGCAACCCCTCGCCGTGCTGGTCGGCTGGCTGGTGGGCATGCGGGTGCCGGGCCGCGCCGACGGGACACCCTGGGCGGTGCTGCTGCTGGCGGTGCTCACCACGGCGGTGGTGCCGACGCTGGCCATGCTCGCGCAGCGGCGGGTCGGGGTGGTGGCCGGGCGCACCGACATGGCCCGGCAGCGCCCCTCGGTGCGGCGGCTGACCGTCGAGGCGGGGGTGCTGGTCCTGGCCGGTCTCGGTGTGGTGCTGCTGCGTCGCCGTGGCCTCGACCCGGGCGGCGGCGTCGACGTGTACCTCGCCTCGGTGCCCGTGCTGGTCGCGGTCGCCGCCGCGCTGGTGGCGATGCGGCTGCTGCCCTGGCCGCTGCGACTGGCCGGCCGGCTGGCCGCCGGCGCCCGGGGCGCGTTGCTGTTCCTCGGTGTCGCCCGCGCCGGGCGGGGGGCGCCGGTGGCGTTGGGTCCGCTGGCCGTGCTGATCGTCGCGGTCAGCACGGGCGTCTTCGGTGGGGTGGTCACCACCACGGTCGGCGCGGCCCGGGACCGGGCCGCGACGTTGACCGTGCCGGCCGACGCCTGGCTGACCGGGTACACGTTCACCCCCGACGCCGCCGACGCGCTGACCCGGGTGCCCGGGGTGCAGGCGGTGGCCCGGGTGCGGGTGGACTCCAACCGGCGGCTGCAGTCCGGGACCGGGCCGCAGGCCAGGCCGCTCGGCCAGGTGCGGGTGCTGGTGGTCGACGGCCCGGCGTTCGCCGAGGTCGTGGCGCGCAGCGGCGTCGACGTCGACGTGCCGGCGGCGCTGCGGGCCGTCACCCGGGATGACGGGCCGGTGCCGGCGATCGTCTCGCCGAGGGTCGCGGCGCTGCTCGACGACGACGCGGTGGTCGACGTCCAGGGCCGGCTGTACGGGTTCCACGTCGCCGGGGTGGCCGACGCCTTCCCCGGCGTGGGGCTGGGCACCGAGCGGTTCGTGGTGCTGCCGTGGCAGGCGCTGCCCGAGTACGCGTACACGCCGATCATCCCGAACCGGTATCTGGTCGCCGGCGACGACATCGACGAGGCGCAGCTGCTGGGGGTGGCCGACGACGAGCAGCGCCGGCGGCAGTCCGACGTGCTCGGCGCGCCGGTCACCCGCCCGCAGCTGCCGGCGACGCTGGAAACCTGGCGGGGGTACCGGCAGTCGCTGGACCGCGCCGGCGCCAACGACGTGCTGACCCTGGCGTTCGCCGCCGGCGCGGCCGGGGGAACCGCGCTGGCCGTGCTCGCCGTCGGCTTCGCGGTGGTCGCCGACGCCGCCGGGCGGGGCCGGATGCTGTCCCGGCTGCGCACGCTGGGACTGTCCGCCGGGCACGGCCGGCGGCTGCTGGTGTACGAGTTGGTGCCGCTGGTGCTGGTGGCGGCCCTGACCGGCGCGGCGGTGGGGGTGGCCCTGCCCCGGATCCTGGGGCCCACCCTCGGGCTGTCCGCGTTCGCGCCCGGGGTGCCGATCCGTGACCACCTGGATCCGCTGGTGCTGGCCTCGGTACTGGGACTGGTGGTCCTGGGACTGGTGGCGGGGCTGGCGGTGGAGAACCTGATGAACCGGCGGATGCGCCTCGGTGAGGTGCTGCGTCTGGGAGAGGAGAACCCATGAGCGAGGTCGGCGCGTTGGTGCCTCGGGACGGCACGCGACGGAGCGGGGTGCCGTGGTGAGCGTGGTGCGGGACGTGCCGGATCTGGCGACGCTGCAACGGCGGGCGGCGGAACGGGCCGCCGCCCGCGCCGGCGGTGCCGACCGGTTGCGCGGGCACATCGTCTGCGACGGGCTGGTGCGGATCTTCACCACCGAGGGCGTGGAGGTTGTCGCGTTGCAGGGTCTCGACCTGGTCGTCGACCGGGGCGAGCTGCTGGCCATCGTCGGCGCGTCCGGTTCCGGCAAGTCCACCGTGCTGAACATCCTCTCCGGGTTGGACACGCCGACCGCGGGGATCGCCCGGGTGGCCGGCTACGACCTGTTGACCATGTCCGCCCGCAAGCGGCTGCGGTACCGGCGGCACACCGTCGGGTTCGTGTGGCAGCAGACCGGGCGCAACCTGCTGCCGTACCTGACCGCCCGGGAGAACGTGGAGCTGCCGATGCGGCTGTCCGGTCGGGGTGGCCGCGCCGGTCGGCGGCGGGCCGTGGAGCTGTTGGAGATGGTCGGCGTCGGCTACTGCGCGGATCGCCGGCCGGGGCAGATGAGCGGCGGCGAGCAGCAGCGCTGCGCCGTCGCGGTGGCCGTGGCCAACGACCCGGAGGTGCTCTTCGCCGACGAGCCGACCGGTGAGCTGGACGAGGCGACGGCCGGGGAGGTGTTCGCCGCGTTGCGCACCATCAACGCGGAGCTGGGGGTGACCGTCGTGGTGGTGACCCACGACCCGCAGGTCGCCTCCCAGGTGCGGCGCACCGTCGCGATCCGCGACGGCCGCACCGCCTCCGAGGTGCACCGCACGGCGCGGGTCGGCGCCGACGGCGTCGAGGAGCTGATCACCGAGGAGTACGCGGTGCTGGACCGGGCCGGGCGGATGCAGCTGCCGGCCGGCTTCGTCGACGCGCTGGCGCTGCGGGACCGGGTGAGGTTGACCCTGGAGCCGGACCACGTGCAGGTCCGCTCCGGTGACCGCTCCGATGAGAGGAAGGTGCGCGATGAGTAGCGGGCGGGACGACCTGATCCGGGTCGAGGGGCTGAGCCGCGACTACGGTAGCGGCGACCGGGTGGTGCACGCGGTGCGGGACGTCTCGCTGCGCGCCGGTCGCGGTAAGCTGGTCGCGGTACGGGGTCGCTCGGGCGCGGGCAAGACCACCCTGCTGAACCTCGTCGGTGGCCTGGACCGCCCCACCTCGGGGCGGGTGTGGGTGGCCGGTCACGAGGTCACCGGGGCCGGTGAGAAGGAACTGCTGCGGCTGCGCCGGGACACCATCGGGTTCGTGTTCCAGTCCTTCGGGCTGATCCCGATCCTGTCGGCGGCGGAGAACGTCGGGGTGCCGATGCGGCTGGCGAAGGTGCCGGCGGCGCAGCGCGAGGAGCGGGTGTCGGTGTTGCTGGAACTGGTCGGTCTGGGTGCGCACGCCGCGCAGCGGCCGTACGAGTTGTCCGGTGGGCAGCAGCAGCGGGTGGCGATCGCCCGCGCGTTGGCCAACGATCCGGCGCTGCTGATCGCCGACGAGCCGACCGGCCAGTTGGATTCGGAGACCGGCCGCGCGGTGATGGACCTGCTGCGGGCGTTGGTGCACGCCCGGGGCATGACGGCGCTGGTCGCCACGCACGATCCGACCCTGGTGGAGCTGGCCGACCGGGTGCTGGTACTGCGCGACGGCCGGCTGGTCGAGTCCACCGAGCCGGCCCGGGTGTGATGACCCGGGCGTGATCAGCACGGGTGTGATGGCCGGGGCGTGGTCAGTACGGGTCGCCGCAGACCCGCCACCCGGCGTCCTCCCGCACCACCGACAGGTCACGCTGCTCGGTGTTGCCCGTGTCGCGGGTCAACCGCACGGTGACTGTGCCGTGCGGCCGGCCGCCCCGGGTGGCCACCGACACGTCCACGATCTCGTAGTCGCGCACCACCGGCGGGGTGCGTACCCAACTGGTGAAGCCGAGCTGGCTCCACCGGGTGCGCGCGTCGGCGCAGAGCCGCTCGTACGCGCCGTCGGTGTCGCCCGCGGTGACCTCGCGCAGGAACCCTTCGGCGGTCTCCCGGACCGGTCCGGCGGCCTGGGTGACGAGTTGCAGGTTCCAGGCGCCCAGCCCGGCGACCCCGACGCAGCACAGCGCCGTGCCCACCGCGGCGATGACGAGCCCGGTCCGTACCGGGTGGCGTCGCCGGGCCGGTCTGCTCCACGGCTGCGCAGCGCCCACACCATCCGACGGTAGAGAATCGGCCGTCCGGGCGGGCGGAAAGCGGGCGCGGGCCGGGCGGGACGCGTCGGTCCCGCCCGGCCCGCGCCGAGGGTAGGTCTGCTCAGCCCTTGATCTGCTTGCGGCCGTTGCCGGTCGCGCTGATGGTGACCCGGCGGGGCTTGGCCCGCTCGGCCACCGGGATCCGCAGCGTCAACACGCCGTTGTCGTAGCCGGCTTCGAGCTTGTCGGTGTCGAGGGTGTCGCCGAGGAACAGTTGCCGGCTGAACAGGCCCATCGGGCGCTCGGCGGCGACGAGTTCGACGGTGTCGCCGGCGGGGCGGCGACGCTCGGCGCGGACGGTGAGCACGTTGCGCTGCACGGTGCAGTCGATGCTCTCCGGGTCGACTCCGGGCAGGTCGAAGGCCGCGTAGAAGTAGTCGCCGTCCCGGTAGGCGTCCATGTGCATGACGGCCGGGCGGCTGGTGGTGCCGAAGAACTGCTCGGCGAGCCGGTCGATCTCACGGAACGGGTCGGTACGCATCAGCATCTCGTGCCTCCTCGGTTCTCCTGGCCGAAGGTTCCTAGTTGAGCCCACTCGACTCAACTTCCACTTCTGTAATAGCGCACCCCCCACCCCACCGTCAACCCCCCACCCCCGCTCCTCCCTCCCCTCCCCTGGCCGCGTCGATCTTGCAGTTGTGGTCGCCCGAATGTCTAGGCTGGGGTGTTATGTCCCGACGACAAGTGCAAGATCGACGCGGCGGTGGGGTGTCGGGGAGGGTGCGGGGGTGGCTGTTAGTGGTTGTGGTTGGGGAGGAGGGCGATCAGGGCGGCGGGCACCGCGACGTGCATCGCGCCCAGGGCGAACTTGGCGCCGCCCGTGGCGTCCACCTGGAACAGCGGGAGGAACGACAGCAGCGCCACCGCCACCGCCAGCACGATCCAGATGAGGGTGGCGCGGCGGCCGGCGAATCGCTCCAGAACGGCGAGCGCCGCCCAGCCGAGCAGCGCCGAGCCGAGGGAGAAGAGGATCACCGGGAAGAGGTTGACGACCACCTCCGGCTGCCCCGGACTGCGTACGGCGTAGTTGACGCCGCCGAGCGCGCCGATGATCCAGATCGCGACGCAGGCCACGACGGCGGCCGGCACGCCGAGGGCGCGGCGACGGAGTGGGGAGGTGGTGCTGCTGACGGGTTGTGCGGTAGCGCTCACGGCTACTCCTCGGTCGGGGACACCAGCCGCCCGACCATACCAAATAGTTTCGTGCGGGACGATCCCGTGCTGGACGATACGGTCAGCAGACCGAGCCGGCCGGCCCGCATGCTCCGTCCCCGGACAGGCGCTCGTCGACCAGGCGCCGGATCGCCCGCAGGAACACCTCACGCTCGTCGTCAGGCAGGGCCGCCAGTACGTCCTGCTCCAGGCGGGCGGCGATCTCCTGTGCCTGGCCGAGCACCCGCTGGCCCTCCGTGGTGACCTCGACCAGCCGAGCCCGCCGGTCGGTCGGCGAGGGCACCCGCCGGGCCAGCCCGGCGATCTCCAACTGGTCCAGGGTCACCACCATGGTGGTCTTGTCCACCCCGCACAGTTCGCCGACCTGCCGCTGGGTGAGGCCGCCGACCCGGGCCCGCGCCAGCACACAGTGGGCCCGGGGAGAGATGCCCAGGTCGGCCAGGCCGGCGGCGTGCTCCACGCGCAACACGTGGCTGGCCCAACTGAGCAGGAACATCAGGTCGGACGGGCGGCCCGGCGACGGGGAGGTCATGCACCGAGGTTAACAAGATGTTCCGATGCGGGATCATTGCCCGGTCAGCTACTCGCGTCTGGAGGCTGCGGTGACCACGCCGGGTGACCGTCGTACGCGAGGAACGCCACGGCCATCGGAGAGAGCCAGCTAAGGTGCTGCGATGGGCACGCACTCCGCCGCGGTCGAGGCACTCAAGGCCGACCCCGCCACCGCCTCGCTGCGCCGCTCCCTGGAGGTCTACTACGGCGACCCGGAACGCGACGCGGCGATGGACGCCTTCTACGCCCGCTTCGTACGCCCCGGCGACCTGGTCTTCGACATCGGCTCGCACGTGGGTGACCACATCGGCAGCTTCCGCCGGCTCGGTGCCCGGGTCGTCGCCGTCGAACCGCAACCGCTGTGCCTGCGGGCGCTGCGCGCCATCTACGCCGACGACGACCAGGTCACCCTGGTCGAGGCGGCCTGTGGTGCCCAGCCCGGCCGGATCGGGTTCCTGGTGAACTCCGCCAACCCGACCGTCTCCACCGCCTCGACCGACTTCGTGGCGGCGGCCGCCGGCGCCGGTGGCTGGGAGGGTCAGGTCTGGGACGGCCAGATCGAGGTACCGGTCACCACCGTCGACACGCTGATCGCCGAACACGGCACACCGGCCTTCGTCAAGATCGACGTGGAGGGCTTCGAGGACGCCGTGCTCGCCGGCCTGAGCCGCCCGCTGCCCGCGCTGTCGTTCGAGTTCACCACGATCGAGCGGGCGGTGGCGCTGCGGTGCCTGCGCCGGCTCGCCGCACTCGGCTTCGGCGGGTTCGACGTGGCGCTCGGCGACGAGAAGGTGCTGACCCTCGGGCGCTGGGCCCCCATCGAGGAGATCGCCGCCCACCTGCTCGCGCTGCCGCACGAGGCCAACTCCGGCGACGTGTACTGCGTACCAACGACCTGACCCGACCCGGCACCCCACCGCCACACCGCGTTGATCATGAAGTTGTTGTCCCGACACGCCGATAGCGGTGACAACAACTTCATGATCAACGCCGGTTTCCGGGGGGTTCTCAGGCGCGGCGGCGGGCGCGGGCGGCCCAGATCGTGTACGCGGGGTCGCGGTCGAGGTTGTGCCGGTCCCGGTCGTAGCGGCGCGTGGTGCGCGGGTCGGCATGGCCCATCGCGTCCTGCACGTCCTCCAGCGGCACCCCCTCGGCGCGGGCGGTGGTGGCGAAGGCGTGCCGCAGCGAGTGCGGCGACAGGTGCGCCCACGCCGGTATCCCGGCGACGCGGGCGAGCCGCCGCACCAGCCGGAACACCGAGTGCCGGTCGAGGCGGGCACCGCTGGCGGTGACCAGCAGCGCCCCGGTGAGCTGGTGCGTCGTCACGCCCTGCGCGGCCGCCCGCTGGGCGAGGTAGGCGTCCACCGCGTACGCCGTGCCGGGGGTGAGGGCCCGGCGGCGGGCCTTGCCGCCCTTGCCGACGAACCGCACGCTGCGGTGACCCCGCTCGGCGCCGAGATCGGTGACGTCCAGGGAGACCAGTTCCCCGACCCGCAGCCCCAGGTCGGCCAGGAGGGTGACGGCGGCGCGGTTGCGCGCGGCGGTCGGCCCCGTGTCGGCGTCGGCGGCGGCCAGCAGCGCGTCCACCTCGGCGGGGGTCAGGCCGACCGTGGCCGAGTGGTCCCGGTCGATGCGGGGCCGGTCGGCACCGGCGACCGGGTTGGCGTCGACCGCGCGCAGCTTGACCAGGAAGTCGTACCAGCTGGACAGCGCGGACAGCTTCCGGGCCACCGTCGCCGAGGTCAGCGGGCGGCCGGTCCGCGCGGACAGAGTGCTCTCCAGCGCCCGCGCGTACTCGTTGACGTGCAGGAAGCTCGCCCGCAGCGGGTCGAGCTGGCACGCGGTGCACCAGGCCAACCAACCCGCGACATCGCGGCGGTACGCGTCGCGGGTGTGCTCGCTCAACCGCCGGTTGCGCAACCATGCGTCGGTGACGGCCATCGGCGCCCCGGGCAGGGCGGGAGCGGCCGGCGGGCGATACCGCGCCGGAGTGTCGGGCGTACGCACGTGAGAGATGCTCTCAGCCGTGTCTCCCGTTGACGAGCAGGCGCGCCGTCGTCTCATGATCGCATCTGACGCCGGAAACCGTTTGAGCCCTCCTCTCGTGGTCCCGTAGGTTGCCCGCAGCCCGATCCCCCGTGAGGACAGAGGACGACACCGCGTGACCCCGCCTGCCCTGTAGACCTGACACCTTCTTCCGCTCATCGGTAGCCGACGCTCCCCGTCGGCTCTGCCGGGCTGCCCGCGTGCGCCCGGTCAACCAGCGTGTGAGGCCCCGCGTGATCGGCCTCGGGTCAGGTCTAGAGAGATCAGGTCTCGATCAACCATGTCTTCACCACCTCATATCGTGCTGCCCTGGGTCGTCCGCCGGACCAGGCTGCCGCTGCTATCGATGCTGTGCGGGTACTGCCGGGCGGAGTCGGCCACCACCGGCGAGGGCAGGTTCCGCGTCAACGCCAACGGCAAGCTGCTGGACGTGTGGCTGCTGGTCCGCTGCGTATCCTGTGACCGGACGAGCAAGCTCACCGTGCACGAGCGCGCGTCGGTCAGATCCTTCGATCCGGCCGAACTCCACGGCTACCACGTCAACGATCCGGATCTGGTGGCGGCCAGGCTGTTGGATCCGCTGCTCGCCCGGCGTAACCACTTCACCCTGAACTGGACGGGAGCCTGGCGGCTGGACACCCCGTCGGCATGGCCGGACGAGGCGTGGCCGGTCCGGGTGGAGGTCGTCTTCGAGGATCCGGTACCGGTGCGCCCGGAACGGCTCATCGCGCACGGGCTCGGCCTCAGCAGGAACGAGGCGCTGCGTCGGATCAAGTGCGACGTTCCGCTGCGCCGCCCGAGGAGCGCCGGGTTCACCTTCACCGTGCTGGCCGAGGGCTAACGGCGAGTAGCCGGATGGGCCACGCGCCCGCCCGGCTACTCGCGCGACCGCGACCTCCTGAAGCAGCCATGTCGGCCGACCCTCGTGATGAGTTGTCGCGCCCGCGCCCGTCATACCTACGACGGGATACGACGAGGCGGAAGGATGACGTGATGAGTGCGGACACGCGGCTGAAGGAGCTGGGCGTGAGCGATCTGGGCGAGGTCGACGAGCCGGCGTTCTCGCGGCTGGCGGAGCGGCACCGGCGGGAGCTGCACGTGCACTGCTACCGGATGCTCGGGTCGTTCGAGGATGCCGAGGACACCGTGCAGGAGACGTTCCTGCGCGCCTGGCGGCGGCGGGAGACCTTCGAGGGACGGTCGACGTTGCGGGCCTGGTTGTACCGGATCGCCACCAACGCCTGCCTGGACCTGCTCGCCAAGTCCCGCCCCGAGCCGGCGACCGGCGGCGAGGTGCGGTGGCTGCAGCCCTACCCGGACCTGCTGCTCGACGAGCTGCCCACGGGCGACGCGGACGAGCCGGAGACCGTCGCCGTGGCGCGGGAGACGATCGAGCTGGCGTACCTGGTCGCGGTCCAGCATCTCGCGCCGCGCCCGCGGGCCGTGCTGATCCTGCGCGACGTGCTCGGCTGGCCGGCGAAGGACGTCGCGGAACTCCTCGGGAACTCGGTCAACTCCGTGAACAGCGCGCTGCAGCGGGCCCGCGCCGGCATGCGGGAGCACCTGCCCGCCGAGCGGCAGGACTGGACCGGCGGCGAGGAGGACGCCGGGACGCGCGAGCTGGTACGCCGCTACACCGACGCCAGCGTGGCCACGGACATCGACGTGCTCGCCGCACTGCTGCGCGACGACGTACGCTGCTCGATGCCGCCCACCCCGGGCCTGCAGGTCGGCCGCGACGCGGTGGTGAACGACTGGGTCGAGGGCGGCTTCGTGGGCATGACGGGCCTGCGCGCCGTCCCCACCTCCGTGAACCGCCAGCCCGCCGTCGCCTTCTACCACTGGCGCAAGCGGGAGGGCGCGTACCTGCCGCTGACGATCGACGTCCTGCGCGTCACCGGCGGGGCGATCACCGAGATCATCACGTTCCACGACAACCAGTTCCCGCGTCTCGGTCTGCCCGAGCGCCTGCCGGCGAACGGCACGGAGTAGTCCCGGAGTGAACGCTCGCGCCGCGCGTGTCGCGGTGCTCGCGGCGCGTCCGGCGTCGTCACCTGCAGGCCAGTCAACCCCCGCACGCCAGAGCGATGGAGAACGACATGAACAGCATGAATGACACCGGTACCGTTGCGGACCCGGCATCGGGCCAGACCAGCCACACCCACCGACTGCGCGGGCTCCTCGTCACCGGCTTCATCGCCGCGCTCGCCGCGACGGTGGCCACCACCCTCGCCGCGGCGCTTGCCCGAGCAGTCGGCGTC
Source organism: Micromonospora sp. WMMD1082 (assembly GCF_029626175.1). Taxonomy (NCBI): domain Bacteria; kingdom Bacillati; phylum Actinomycetota; class Actinomycetes; order Micromonosporales; family Micromonosporaceae; genus Micromonospora; species Micromonospora sp. WMMD1082. Next base: position 6,072,917 of record NZ_JARUBM010000002.1, read on the forward strand.
GACTTCGCGATCCCAGATGGTGGCGAGACGATCCCGTTGGGCGGGTTCGCCGTGGTGACCGGCTTCTTCTCGGTCGTGGGCATCGTCATTGCCGTCGCTCTTCGTCAGTGGAGCGCTCGCCCCGCCGAGCGGTTCGTGTGGACGGCAGTGTCGCTGACCGCGATCTCGATGGTCCCGCCCCTCCTCAGCGGAGCAACCACCGCCACCATCGCCGCCCTGCTCGGGCTGCACCTCGTCCCGGCGGCCGTGATGATCCCGACCCTGGCGCGGAGCCTGCGCACCCAGACCGGCGACTGACGCGTTGCGGGGCCACACCGACGGACGCCCGTGCGCACATAACAGTCATTATGATGTGTCGAACATATGTCTCTTTTGCCCGTATAAGTTAATGGCATTACTGTAACCGGTAATCCGATAATCGGTTGCTGAACTTCTCCGATGGGCGATCCCCACCCGCCGGGCCCAAGGATGAGATGCGGGTGCGAGATCTTGGACAGTTGCCGTTCACGCGGAACGGGAACTGTCCAAGATCTGGCCGGTTGGAGGTCCTGTCTGGCGGTGTCCTCGTCGCCGGTGCGGCGGATCGTCGCGTGGCCGTTTGCGCGCCACGGCTGACGCCGTGTTCGCGGGCCAGAGCGGCGATGCTGGCACCGGCGCGGAAGGCGTCGCGTGCCTGGTCAGTCGCGCCGAGTTGGGCAAGGCGAGGGCGTCGGCCGGACCTGCTGCCATTGGCCCAGGCGGCGGCGACGCCGTCGCGGGTGAGCTCGTTCCGCGGTGATGGATCGGAGTGCGGTGCAGAGGGCCGCGCGACGGTCCGTGAGCGTTGCTATGCGGAGGCTCTCAGGGGATCGAGGGCAGCAAGGACCAGGTCGAGGCCGAAGATGAACTCCTCCGCCGGGTCATAGCCGGCAGCGACGAGCGCCGCGGCGGACTCGTTGAGGTAGGGGAACTCGTCAGGAGGAAGCTGGGGCAGGAAGACGTCCTCGGTCATGTCCGCGAGCTCATCGGCGGTGTCGAACGGCAGGCTGGCTTCCTGCAGGGCGAAACCGTAGACATAGCTGTCGAGCAACCAGTTGGCGTGCGTCGCCATCAAGACCGGGAAGCCAGCCCTCCGCAGGCAGGCGGTGACCGCTTCACGGTGGCGGAGGTTCGCGGGCCCGGGCGATGTCCGCGACTCCATCAGGCCGATCGCCCACGGGTGGCGTGCGAGAACCTGTCGGGCGGATATCGCCCGCCGTCGCATCGCTGACTGCCAGTCGGTCTCTTCGGGCGGGAGCTCGATCTCCTCGAACACGATGTCGATCATGGCGTCCAGCAACTCCTCCTTGTTCGCCACGTAGTGGTAGAGCGACATCGCGCCCGCGCCGAGCGCGCCAGCCAGCCGGCGCATGCTCAGCCCGTCGACCCCCTCGCGGTCGGCGAGCCGGACCGCCTCGACCACCACCCGCTGCTTGCTCAGCCCCGCGTCTGACGCGACCTGGCGTTGCTTCCTCACAGGCACGGGTCTCCTCGCTCCCTTGAACGGCTTGACAATCGTACATCGTACGCCCATAGTACAGCGTACGACGTACGGTGTACGAGCCAGCGAAAGTTCACCGCGGACGTGAGGAGCTTCTATGGGAAACGAACAGCGATCCAATGCCGGAGACCGCCTGGCGCCACCGGCGAGTCCGGCCGGGGCGGCGACGATGCGAGCCGCCGTCCAACACCGCTACGGCCCGCCCTCAGTGCTCGAGTCGTGCGAGGTCGGGCTACCGCTGCCCGGTCGAGGCGATGTGCTCGTCCAGGTGGGCGCGGCCTCAGTACATCCCGGCGACTACTTCGTCATGACCGGTGAGCCGTACGTGGTGCGCCTGGCGTTCGGGCTCCGCCGGCCGCGCCACGGCATCCCTGGCAGGGACCTCGCCGGCGTGGTGGCAGCGGTCGGGAAGGATGTCACCGCTCTCCGCCCCGGCGAGGAGGTGTTCGGCTGGAGCACCGCTGGAACGCTCGCGGAGTACGCCTGCGTCCCGGCGGACAACCTCGTGTCCGTGCCTGCCAACCTGTCGGTCGTGGACGCGGCAGCGGTGCCCACGTCGGGCATGGCGGCGTTGCAGGCATTGCGCGAGATCGCGAACGTTCGACCGGGCCAGACGGTGCTGGTCACGGGCGCGTCGGGCGGCGTGGGCTCCTTCGCCGTACAGATCGCCAAGGCGTTTGGCGCCGAGGTGACCGGTGTGTGCAGCACCCGCAACGTCGACCTGGTCCGGTCGCTCGGTGCCGACCACGTCGTTGACTACACGAGGACCGACGTCACCCGCACCGAGAAGCGCTACGACGTCATCCTCGACAACGTGGAAGCCCAGCCCCTGGCGGCTGTCCGCCGAGCGCTGACGCCCACCGGCACCCTCATCCCCAACAGCGGACGCGGTGGCCGCTGGCTCGGCCCCCTCGGTCGAATCGTCAAAGCGCGCGTGCTGTCCGGGTTCACCCGTCAGCAGCTGAAGCCTCTCTTGTCGATCGAGAAGCGCCAGGACCTGCTCACCCTGGCCGACCTGCTCGCGACCGGGCAGGTCACGCCGGTCATCGACCGCACCTACCCCCTCGACGAAGCAGCCGACGCCCTCCGCTACGTCGGGGCCGGCCACACCCGAGGGAAGGTCGTCGTCACCGTCTGACGACCGGACCACCGACGACCATCCGAACGACCACCCCGAACCTGCTCGACAACCCGCCATCCGACTGAAACGAAGGAGTAAAGGATGAGACCACCGCAGAACACCGCCACCACGCTAGCCCGCACTTGGTTCGTTCGAGGCCGGCTCGTCGGCGCCGCGGCGATCGCGTTCGCGGTGTCGGTGGCGATAGAGAACGCGGTGCTGGCGGGAACGGGCGCGCCGACCTTCGGCGCTCCGATCGAGGAAGTGCTGGCCTACTACGCAGCCAACCGCGACGCGGTCGCGATCGCGTCCGGTCTGGTGGCCCTGAACCTGCCGCTGCTACTCGTGTTCGTGACGGGCCTGCACGGCCTCGTGGAGCGGCGCGGCGGAGCGGGCGCCGACTGGTCGCGCCTCGCCTCGACCGCTGGCGCGACGCTGTCGGCCATCTTCGTGCTTGTCAACGTCCTGCAGATCGGGCTCGCGCTCTCCGCCGGCGGGCTCGCCGAGCCGACGCCCGCGTTCGAGCTCGTCTGGCAGGTTCACGCGGCGGCGTTCGCGCTGGCGCTGCCGACGCTCGGCACCACCTTCATCGGCGCGGCCCTCGCCGCGCACGCGAGCGGGCTGACTCCGGCTTGGCAGCGCCTGCTGGGCCTGGTGGGCGGGAGCCTGCTGCTCGCCGCGGGGCTCGGCAACCTCGCGATCGCCGACGGCTCGGCGCTGATCTTCGGCGGGCTCCTAGGGTTCGCCGCCTGGCTCGTCTGGCTGCTCGCGACCGGCGTGCGCCTCGTCCGGTCGTGACCGAGATGAGGGCGGCGCCGGGGTCGCGCACGCGGGCGAGGACTCCGTGGAGGGCCGCCTGGTCGAGTCCTGGGCTGCGTAGTGTGGTGGTGCCGTCGCTCCCGCATCATGTAGTCCCGCACCACGCTCGGCCGGCGAATCTCCAGCTGCCCCGCCAGGTACTCCATCACCGGCGCGCCGGCACGGCGAGCGGCCGTGGTCAACTGCAACGCGAACCCCAACCGGTTCGCCGCCCCACGACGCTGACCGACCAACTTCCGATCCACCTCGTCCGCGCCGGTCAGCGTGAAGTGTCGGGATCAGCTCGGCCCGACCGATCTCCGGGAAACCCCGCAACGCCGCCAGCTGGTGACCAACGTGTGCGGGGTTGCCGTTCCGGCCACCGGCGGGCCGGTCGCGCGCAACGACTACATCCGGCGCTGTGCTGACGGCGCCGACGTCGTGGACGTACCGCCGGCGGTGGCCGCGACCATCAGGCGGTACGCGCCCGTCGCGGTCGCGATGAACGACTTCTACTGGGATCTGTTCGGTGACAGCCGGGCCACGCCGTACCCGGCCGAGAAGATCAGGCACGCGATGTCGGCCATTCGTGACCTCACCGAGCAGCCAACACCCGGCGGGCCTCGGCGTTGACCGGTGGGGAGGCCAGCGACGCCCAGGAGGCGAAGAGCGTACGCAGGTAGGGGCCGTGCCGCTCGGCGATCGCCGGTGACTGCTCGACGACATCCAGCTCGTTGACGATGCACAGGTCCACGAACGACCGCAGCTCGGCCGCGCCCAGGGTCTGCACCTCGCCGGTGAAGCGGTCCACGACCTGCCGGGTGTCGGCCAGGTGCCGCCAGCTCCGGCGGCGGTCGCAGGCGCCGTAGCGGTAGACGAGCCGCTCGGCGGTCTCGCCGATCAGGGCGCGCAGGGTCTCCCGGTCGGCGCGGTCCAGCAGCACCACGTCGAAACCGTCGGTGCCGTACGCGGCGTGGGTGAGCCCGGCCAGCTGCACGTCGACGCCGAGCCCCAGGCCCCGCAGCCGGTCGTGCACCCGGCACAGGTGCGCGTAGAGCGTGCCACCGGGATGGTCGACCGTCTCGGCGCCGCGCTGGCGCAGCCAGTCCTGGACGGGAGCACTGGTTGGCATGCCATCGACCCTAGGGAACAATCGCCGGGGCGGTACGGCCCCGGCGATGCCCAGTTCGTCACACCCGGGGGCGTCAGCCGACGCCGTCGAGCACCGGGATCAGCTGCTCCTCCTCGTACGCCAGGTGCGTCTCCACCTCGGCGACGAGCCGGGTGACCTGCTCGCGGACCTGGTCGCGGTCGACGCCGTCGGCGGTCAGCGTCTGCTGCAACTCCCCCACCAGCTCGGCCACCCGGCGATGCTCCTCGCGTAGCCGGTCCAGCACGGGCGCCAGGTCCGGGCGCTGCGCGGCGATGCCGACGAACATGCCGGCGTCCTCGTTGGTGTGGTGGCCGTGCAGGCCGGCGCAGACGGTCAGGCAGTTCACCCGCAGCTGGGCGCCGAGGGTCGTCCCGGCGCGGTCGACCTCGGCGCGGATCAGCGTCAGCTCCCGCCGGAACGCGTCGTGGATCATCTTCAGCGCCGCACCCCACGACGACGCCTGCGGTGGGCCACCCGCCTGCTCGTAGAGGGCGACCACGGGGATCACCCGGGACGTCTTCGCCTGGTACGCGTCCCACCCGGGATCGGCCTCCGCGGCGCGGGCGAAGAGGCGGTCGCGCTCGGCGCCGGTGAGCACCTCGGCGCGCGCCGGGTAGGTGAACGTGCCGTCCTCGACGGTGACCTGCGGGTCGGCGACCAGGTTGCGGTACCACTGTGGATGTCGCTCCGCTCCCCCGGCGGAGGCGATCACCAGGATCCGTGCCCCGCCGTCGGGCAGGTAGGCGACCGGCGTGGTGTGCCGGGCACCGGTGCGTACCCCGGTGGTGGTGAGCAGGATCAGACGGGCGCCCTCGAACGGGCCGCCCACCTGGCCGTTGTTGGCCCGGAACTCGTCGATGATCTGCTGGTTGAAGTCGTTCGGCATGCTCAGCTTTCTGCTGCGGCAGGAGTCGGCCACGTCGAAGACGCCGGTGGCCCCGGCGGAGATGGCGCCGGCAACGGCGCGGTGTGCAGCGGTGGGCGCCTCGAAGGGGCGCGCAGAAAGAGGACGGACGGCGACGGGCCGCGGGCCCGCTCCCGGATCACCGGCGGGCCGGGTACCCCGTCCGTTCGTGGCACATGGCCGACCCGGCAGTCACCCGACCGAGCGTAGTCGACCCGCCCGGTGCCGACAACGGCGCCGACCGGTCACCCGAGCAGGCCGGCGGCGCGACGGGTCAGGCGGCGCAACGGAAACCAGGCCCGACGGCGCGGCACCGACGGCCGGTCGGCGGCTGCCGGCGGCACGGCGGCGGCGCGATCGGCGCGCCACCGCCGTACGACGGCGTCGGTGTCGACCGGGCGCACCACGACCCGCGGGCCGGACGGATGGCGCAGCCAGGCCATCACCTCGGCGTTGAGGTCGGCCACGCACGCCCGGACTGCCTGCTCGGTGGGCAGGTCGCGGACCTCCTCGGGCAGCCGTTCGATCCGGCGGCGCAGCAGCAGCGGCGTGGGCAGCAGCAGATCGGTGGGCACCTGCTCGCGTTCCAGGAAGCTCTTGATCCACCAGGACTCGTCGTAGGGCAGCCCCCGGCCGGGGATCGGCTTACCCGCGCCGGGCAGGTTGTCGAACTCGCCGCGTTCCTGGGCCGACCGGATCTGCGCCTCGACCGACGCCTCCCACCGCCTGTCCACCTCGCCACCTCCCGGACCAACCGTAACGTGACCATCGTCTCCACCCGGCGCAGCGTCGCCGCCTGGGCCGGCATTCCCCGATGGCCTAGGCTCGGGCACGACGTGGGACGGGGGTCACAACGATGGTGAGTACGGCGGGAGTCGTCGGGATCGCGCTGGTCGCCCTGGGGCTGGTGCTGACGCCCGGGCCGAACATGGTCTACCTCGTGTCGCGGTCGGTCACCCAGGGCCGACGGGCCGGGTTGATCTCGCTGCTCGGGGTCGCCGCCGGCTTCGCGGTCTACCTGGGCGCGGCGGTGGCCGGCATCGCCACCGTGTTCGTGCTGGTGCCCGCGCTGTACACGGCGGTCAAGCTGGCCGGCGCGGCGTACCTGCTGTGGCTGGCGTGGCAGGCGGTGCGCCCGGGCGGGCACTCGCCGTTCACCCCGGCGCCGCTGCCGCCGGACCCGAACCGGCGACTGTTCACCATGGGGCTGGTCACCAACCTGCTCAACCCGAAGATCGCCATCCTGTACGTCTCGCTGCTGCCGCAGTTCATCGACCCCGCCCGTGGCCAGGTGGCCGTGCAGAGCCTACTGCTGGGGCTGACCCAGATCACCGTGGCCTTGACGGTGAACGCGTTGATCGTGCTGACCGCCGGCGGCATCGCCGGTTTCCTGGGTCGGCGACCGCTGTGGCTGCGCGTACAGCGGGTGCTGATGGGCACCGTGCTGGCGGCGCTGGCGGTCCGGATCGCCGCCGACCGTTCCCGCGCCGCGGTGGCCGCCCCCTGAGATTCCGGCCGGGTCATCGGCGCGCCGCTGTGACCGCCACGTCCACCAGCTGGTGCAGGACGGCGCGGGTCGGTAGCTGCGACAGCAGGTGCGCGACGCTGCGGTCGGCGTACCGCCGGTCCTCGTCGCCGTGCGCGGCGAGGGCACCGCGCACCTGTTCGAAGACGTAGTTGGCGAGGCTGGTGACCGCGCCACGGAACGACGCCAGCTCCAGCGGCGGCAGCGTGCCCGCGGTCGCGCGGTAGCCGTCGACCAGCGCCCGCGCCCCGGCCACGTTGACCGCCCCACCGGGGCTGACGGCCCAGTCCAGCAGCGCGTTGGCCAACTCCCAGCTCGGCGGCTGGCCGCCGGCGTGCTCCCAGGCGACGACGACGAGGCGGCCGTTCGGTGCCAGCCGGGTGCTCGCCGGGCCCAGGGTGTTGTGGCAGAGCACCGGTTGCGGCACCTCGGCGCCCACGCCGACGGTGTCGAGGTCCGTCAGCGTGGCCACGGCGGCGCCGAGCGCCGGTGCCCAGCCGGCGCCGTGGGCCGCGGCCTCGGCGGCGAGCTGCGACCAGCTCTCGGTGGCCAGCCGGGAACCGTGCCACGGGCTGACCCGATCCACCGGCAGGCCGAGCCCGTGGATCGTGGCGAGCACACCGCCGACCATGCGGGTGACCGACGAGCGGGCCGGGGCCAGCAGCGGCGGCCCCGAGTGCAGCCCTTCGTAGACGCGCCAGCGATGCCCGCCGACCGGCTCGATGATGCGGCCCGCGCGGCTGCGGACCGGCGCGGGCAGCAGCACGCCGGCAGCCGCCGCGGCCTGCTGCAACGCGACGTCGGTCTCGGCGTCGACAATGGGCCACCAGGTGTCCATCGTCCGCACCGACCAGCGGCCCCGGTCGGTCACCAGCGACCATCGGCGCCCCATGTCGTCGGGACGGGCCACCGACCGCATCTCGCCGACGACCTCGCCCAGGTCGTAGCGGCCGGCGATCGCGTGGGCCAGGGACGCGTCGGCGGTTTCGGCCCGGCCGCGCACCCGGTCGACCTCCGCCTTCAGGGCCGCCCAGGTGGGGAAGCCGTACTGCTCGGCCAGGCCCGCCTGGGCGGTGGTCAGCGTCGCGGCGGGATCGATGTCGCGCAGGCCGGCCAGGAGATCCTTGGCCTGCTGGCGCAGGTGGTCGAGGCTGGGGTTGTCGGGCAGGGTCTTCACGCGGCACCTCGCTCCTCGCCCGGACTCGCACGGGCGGAACTGAGCTTCGGCATCCGTCGCTCGCACCGGTGTCGGGGGTGGCTTCAAGCCTTCGGCGAGTCACGGCGCGTCCCCCGACGCGCCCTTGGCAGGTTAGCCACCGGCGGCAGCCGATTCAACCCTGGTCTCACGCAGCACGGCGACGCCATTGGGCGGTAGTACCACCGCCTGCCGCACCGTTGTCGCGGAGAGCAGTTCGGTTCCCCGTGCCGGTACGCGCTGTTCGCGGTCGGTGTGGTTGAGCAGGAACAGCCAGCTCGCGTTGCCGTTGCGGCGGCGCACCGCCTCGACGCCCTCGGGTGCGGCGGGGCAGACGGGGGCGATGCCGGCGGTGCGGGCGGCGGTGTCGAGCAGCCGGCGGTAGGTGGTGTCGTCGGGGCGGGTGGACACGTACCACGCGGTGCCGGCACCGTAGCGGTGCCGGGTGACGGCGGGCATCGCGTCGAGCACACCACCGGCGTACGAGACGATGGTGTCGGCCCCGGTCAGGCGCAGTGTCTCGGCCCAGATCCGCCCGGTCCCGCCGTTGTCGAGGCGGGCGTGCGCGTCGGCGGCGAGCGGGTGGAACTCCTCCACCCGGACGCCGAGCAGGTCCCGCAACGCACCCGGGTAGCCGCCGAGCCGCACCCGGGCGTGCTCGTCGGCGACCCCACTGAGGTACGTGGCCAGCAGGTGACCGCCGCCGTGGACGTACGCGCGCAGCCAGCCGGCGGTCGCGTCGCTGACCAGGTAGAGGGCGGGCAGGACGAGCAGCCGGTATCCGTCGACGGGGTCGCCGGGGCTGACGGTGTCGCCGGCGTACCCGGCCCGCCACAGTGCCCGGTGGGCGGCGGCGACCTCCTGGTGGTGGTCCAGCAGCGTCGAGGGCAGCCCCGGGTGGCGCAGCGCCCAGCCGCTGGCCGCGTCGACGACCAGTGCCACCGACGACTCGACGCCACCGCTGACCTCGGCGAGCCGCGACAACGCGGTGCCGAGTTGGACACTGTCCCGGAACGCCCGGCTGTCCGGGCCGGCGTGCGGCACCAGGGCGCCGTGGAAGCGCTCCGCCCCGCCGGTGGGTGCCCGCCACTGGAAGAACATCGCGCCGTGGGAGCCCCGGGCGACGTGGGCCAGGGCGTGCCGCAGCAGCCGCCCCGGCTCCTTGGTGTGCATCCGTCCGGCGGTGTGGATCTGGTGCGGGGCGGTCTCCATCAGCAGCCACGCCGGTGCCGCGCCGGGCGGCATTCCGCCGGTGCCGGACGCTACGGCGGCGGGCTGGCCGGTCGCGGCGCGCCGGGCCCAGCCCCGGGCGAGGTCGGCGGCGAGTGCGGTCTGCTCCTCGGCGCCGCCGTCGACCGCCGACGGGTAGTGGTCGACGGCGACCAGGTCGACCTCGGTGGCCCAGCGGGCGTGGTCGACCGGCACCCAGTCGCCGAGGACGTAGTTGGTGGTGATGGGCACTGCCGGGTTCGCCGCCCGCAGCAGGTCGCGTTGCTCGGCGTACGCGGCGAGCAACGTGTCGGACCAGAAGCGGCGGAAGTCGAGCAGTTGGCCGGGGTTGGCCAGGTACTGGGTGGCCCGGGGCGTGCTGATCTGCGCCCAGTCGGAGTAGTGCTGGCTCCAGAAGGCGGTCACCCAGGCGTCGTTGAGGGTGGCCAGGTCGCCGTGGCGGGCGGCCAGCCACTGCCGGAAGGCCCGGGCGGTGTGCTCGCAGTGGCAGGTGGTGCCGTACTCGTTGTGCACGTGCCAGAGCGCGAGCGCCGGGTGGTGGGCGTACCGGTCGGCGAGGGCGGCGGCGATGCGCAGCGCGACCTGCCGGTAGGCGGGTGTGGCGGCGCAGTAGGTGTCCCGGCTGCCGTGGTGCAGGCGGACCCCGTCGGCGGTGACCGGCAAAGCGCCCGGGTGGGCCAGGGAGAACCAGGGTGGCGGCGCGGCCGTGGGGGTGGCCAGGGCGACCCGGACGCCGCCGGCGTGCAGCAGGTCCAGCACCCGGTCGAGCCAGTCGAAGGTGTACCGGCCCGGGGTCGGTTCCAGCCGGGACCAGGCGAACACGCCGACGGTGACGAGGTTGACCCTGGCCCGGCGCATCAGGGCGACGTCCTCGGCCCAGACGCTCGCCGGCCACTGCTCGGGATTGTAGTCACCGCCGTAGCAGAGCGGGCCATCGGTCCACATCACCATCACCCGCCAACTTAGTTTAGACTGTAGCCAAACTATGGACCATGCCTACGCATGTCAACGCCGAGGATGTTGAGACGCTGATGCCGTACCGACCGCCGTTGGTGCCGTACGAAACCTTCGTTGCCGACCCACCCGAGCTGCCCGTGCGCACCCCCGGCGAGGACGGGCCGGCCGTGGTGCGCCGGGCCGAGGTCGCCGGCACCGACGCGCACGGTGCGACCTTCAAGGCGGCGCTGGCCGACGGGGTGACGGCGGTGGTGCGTGTCGACGCGGCCGGTGACGGGGTGATCCGGGTGCGCCTCGCCGAGGACTCCCAGGCCCGCAGCCGCTCCGCCCGCCTGATGCCGTTGGTCCAGCCGGCCACCCGCCCGGTGACGGTGCTCGCCGATGACCGGTGCGTGCGGGTCGACGCCGGCGCGGTGGTCGCCGAGATCCGGCTCGACCCGTGGCGGATCCGGTTCCTGCGCGCCGACGGCTCCCTGCTGCTGGAGCAGGATCCGGGCACGATCGACATCAGCGGCCGGCGGCGCACCCTCCCGTTCGGCCACTCCACGGCCGACGGGGTCCGCGTCGCCTGGCACGAGAGCTTCGTGGCCCCCGGCGACGAGCGGTTCGTCGGCTTCGGCGAGAAGTTCACCCCACTGGACAAGCGGGGTCAGCGCGCCCTGATGTGGAACTTCGACGCCTTCGGCAGCGAGTCCGACCGGGCGCACAAGAACGTGCCGTTCTACCTGTCCAACCGGGGCTACGGGGTGCTGGTCGACAGCGGCATGCCGGTGCAGTTCGACGTCTGCCAGTCCACCCACAGCGCGGTGCAGATCCTGGTCCCCGACGACCTGCTCGACTACTACGTGCTGGCCGGGCCCACCCCCGCCGACGTGCTGGGCCGCCTGCACCGGTTGACCGGCCGGCCGTACCTGCCGCCGAGGTGGGCGTTCGGCACCTGGGTCTCCTCGGGCTTCTACCCGGACGACCAGGAGAAGGTGCTGGAGCGGGCCAGGCGCATCCGCGAGGACGGCATCCCCTGCGACGTACTGCACCTGGACTGCTACTGGCAGGTCGCCGGAAACTGGTCGGACCTGCGCTGGGACGCCGAGGCGTTCCCCGACCCGGCCGGGATGCTGCGTACCCTCGCCGGGCAGGGCTTCCGGGTCTGCCTGTGGATGAACCCGTACCTGATGACGGGCAGTCCGCGCTACGCCGAGGCGGAGGCGGCCGGCTACCTCCTGCGTCGCCCCGACGGGCAGACGTACGTCGCCGACGTGTGGCACGGCAGCTACCCGGTCTCCGCCATCGTGGACCTCACCAATCCGGCCGCCGTCGAGTGGTTCACCGGGCTGCTGCGACCACTGCTGGAGCAGGGCGTGGCGGTGTTCAAGACCGACTTCGCCGAGGGCGTACCGGCCGACGCGGTGGCCCACAACGGGATGACCGGCGTCGAGCTGCACAACGTCTACGCCCTGCTCTTCAACGACGTGGTCGCCGCCGTCACCGAGGAGGTGGCCGGCCACCGGGCGGTCTGGGCCCGCTCGTCGTACCTCGGCGGGCAACGGCACAGCGCGCAGTGGAGCGGCGATGTCAACGCGACCTGGCCGGCGCTGGCCAGCACACTGCGCGGCGGGCTGTCCCACGGCCTGTCCGGGGTGCCGTTCTGGAGTCACGACACCGGCGGCTTCCACGGCACCCCCGAACCCGACCTCTACGTCCGCTGGTCGCAGTTCGGGGCGCTGTCTCCGCTGGTCCGGCTGCACGGCACCACCAGCCGGCTGCCGTGGGACTTTCCGGCCGAGGCGCACCGACTCGCGGTGGCCGCGCTGCGGCTGCGCTACCGACTGATGCCCTACCTCTGGTCGGCGGCGGTGCAGGCGGCCCGTACCGGCGTACCGATGATGCGCGCCCTGCTGGTCGACACCCCGCAGGATCCGACGGCCTGGACCACCGACCTGCAGTACCGCCTCGGGGCCGACCTGCTGGTCGCGCCGGTCATCGACCCGTCCGGTGAGCGTGACGTCTACCTGCCCGTCGGTGACGACTGGCTCGACGCGGCCACCGGCGAGCGGCACCCGGGCGGCCGGCACCTGCGGGTGCGGGTGCCGCTGGACCGGATGCCGCTGTACGTGCGCCGGGGCGCGCTGCTGCCGCTGGTCGCGCCGCAGGACACCGTCGGCGACGGTTCGTTCCAGGCCGTCACCCTGGTCAGTTGGGGGGCCGTGGACGGGCACACAGTGATACATGACGTGGCCGGCGACACGATCATCGAGGCGGTCCGCGACGGTGACGAGTTGCGGATACGGACGCGGGGGCCGCTGCTGGTGGGGCAGCTGGCCCTCGCGGGGGTCGGCAACGCCGACCGGCCAGTCCGGTCACTGCTCAACGGTGCGGTGGTGACCGTCGTGCCCTTCGCGGGGCTGCTCCCCGCGCAGGGCTGACCGTTCCGTGCGGCGCCCGGTACTGGACGGAGCCGGGCGCCGCACGGAACGGGACCGGGCCTGGGCGGCCGCGGTCAACCCTTCACCGCCCCGGTGATCACGCCCTTGGTGAAGTGGCGCTGCACGAACGGGTAGATGATCACCGCGGGGATGACCGTCACCACCACCACCGCCATCTTGACCGCGAGGGTCGGCGGGTACGCGGTCACCCCGGGCAGGCTCACCGCCGTGCCGGAGACGTTCGGTGACTGCCCGGCGAGGATGTAGCTCTGCAGCAACCGCTGGATCGGGAACTTGTCGTTGGAGTCGATGTAGAGCACCGCGTTGAAGTAGACGTTCCAGTAGCCGACGGCGTAGAAGAGCCCGACCACCGCGATCACCGCCTTCGACAGCGGCAGCACGATCCGGGTCAGGATCCGCAGCTCGCCAGCGCCGTCGATGCGGGCGCTGTCGAGCAGCTCGGCCGGCACGTTCATGAAGAACGCCCGGATCACCACCAGGTTGAACACGCTGATGGCGCTGGGCAGGATCAGCGCCCAGATGTTGTCCTTGAGCCCCAGTCCGGTGACCACCAGGTAGCTCGGCACCAGGCCGGGGAAGATCAGGAAGGTGAGCAGGAAGTAGAAGAGCAGGCCGCGGTGGGCCACCGAGCCGGGCCGCGACAGCCCGTACGCGGCCAGCACGGTGAGCACCAGGCTGACCGTGGTGCCGAGCACGGTGACCAGCGTGCTGATCCACACCGCGCGGGCCACGTCGCCACCGCTGAAGATGGTGATGTACGCCGACGGGTCGATCTCCCTCGGGATCATCACCATGCCGCCCGCGTCGTCGATGGTGCTCCGCGAGGCCAGGCTGGTCACCAGCACCGCCCACAGTGGCACCAGCACCGCCGCCACCAGCAGGGTGAGCGCGACGGCCTTGGCCACCGTGCCGGGCACCGAGGGCGGACCCTCCCAGACGGCCCGGCCGGAGCGTCGTCGGGGGCGCGGCGGCGACGCGGGCGCTGCCGCCGTGGCCGGCGCCGCCGGTACCGGTCCGCCGGCACTGAGCTGTGCGGTCATGACTTCGAGTACACCCCCTGCTCGCCGAGCCGGTGCGCGATCTTGTTCGCGGTGAGGATCAGAACCAACCCGACCACCGCCTTGAACAGGCCCGCCGCCGCGCCGAGTCCCCACTGCTGGGTGGCGATGGCCTGGTAGTAGACGAAGGTGTCGAGCACCTCGGCGGCCTCCCGACCGACCGCCTCACGTTGCAGGATGAACTGCTCGAAGCCGACCGAGAGCGCGTCGCCGAGCCGCATGATGAGCAGCAGCACGATCACCGGCCGCAGGCCGGGCAGGGTGATGTGCCACAACCGGCGCCACCGGCCGGCACCGTCGGCCGCCGCCGCCTCGTACAGGTTCGGATTGATCGCCGACAGCGCGGCCAGGAAGACGATCGCGCCCCAGCCGAGGTCCTTCCAGACCGCTTCGGCGGTGACCAGCACGATGAACGTGTCCGGGTTGGTCATGATGTCCCAGGGCTCGTGGCCGGCCTGGCGCATCTCCTGGGCCAGCAGCCCGGCCCCGCCGAGCATCTGCACGAAGAACGTCACCACCAGCACCCAGCTGAAGAAGTGCGGCAGGTAGACCACGCTCTGCACGAAGCCGCGCACCCGGCCGGAGACGATGCTGTTCAGCATGATCGCCAGCACGATCGGCAGTGGGAAGAAGAACACCAGCTGGAAGGCGGTGATGGTGAGGGTGTTGCGGACCGCGTCCCAGAAGGCCGGGTCGCGGAAGAGCGCCTCGAAGTTGCCGAAGCCGATCCACTCGCTGTTGAGGAACGCGTCGAGGGGATCGTCGCCGACGAACGGGTTGTAGTCCTGGAAGGCGATGATGTTGCCCAGGGTCGGCAGGTAGTGGAAGACCAGCAGCAGCGCCGCCGCGGGCGCGGCCATCGCCAGCAGCGGCCAGTCGCGGCGCAGCCGGGCGCGCAGCGTACGACCGCCCCGCTTCGTGCGGCGTGGTGGCCGACGCCCGGCCGGCGCCGACCGGCCCGGCGTCGGTGTGACGGTGGGAGCGCTCATGCCCGCGCTCCGCCGCGCTGCCGTCGCCTGCTTACCGGCCGTCGCATGGTCACCGGCCGTTGTCGGCGAGCGCCTTCTCGTGGAACGCGCGCCCCTCCTCGCCGCCGGAGTCCAGGAACTCCTTGCGCACCTGTTCGAGGTCGCTGACCGGGCGACGGCCCCGCACGATGTCGCGGATCTTGTCGTCGGTCGGTTGGATGATCTTCGACCAGTTCGCCGGCAGTTCCAGCTTGATCCCGGCGAACAGGTCCTTCTCCATCGAGTCGATGTGCGTGCGGTAGTAGCCGATGTAGTCCTGCACATAGGTGGGGGTGTCACCGCTGCGCACCTTGACCGGCACCCGACCGCCGATGTGGGTGTACTGGGCGCCCAGTTCCTTGCGGCCCAGCTCGGTGGGGATCGGCGTGCCGTCGGCGCTGCGGGTGAAGTGCTGACCCTCCGCACCGAACTCGCGCAGCTCGAACTCCCGGCTGCCGAAGGGCGCGGCACACCAGTTCAGCACCCCCAGCAGCTCGTCGACCCGCTCGGGGGCGAGGTCCTTCTTCAGGAAGGTGAAGAAGACCGGCTTCTCACTGCCCCAGATGACCGGTGGGGCGCCGCTGGCACCGAAGACCGGCAGCGGCTGCATGTCGAAGGTGGGCAGCTCCTTGACCCGCTCGCTCTGCATGCCCTGCCAGGCGCCGAGCCCGTCCTGATACATCAGGATCTTGCCGGCCTTGAACAGCTGCTTCTCGTCGGCACCCTTGCTGGCCACGGTGTCCGGGTGGACCAGACCCTCGGCGAAGAGCCGGGCGGTGAACTCCAGCGCGGCGGCGAAGGCCGGGTTCTCGAACTTGTGCTCCAGAGCGCCGTCGGCCTTCTTACGCCAGGTCTGCTGGCAGCCGAAGAACTGCTGGACCATCTCGAAGACGCTGCCGAAGGCCCACACCCCCTTGGCCGGATCGGTGGCCTTCTTGCCGAACTCGTACAGCTCGTCGGGGTTGGTCGGCGCGGCCAGACCGGCGGGGGCGAGCAGGTCCCGGCGGTGGAACAGGGCGTACGCGAACGGACCGTCGGTGGGGAACGGCACCGCGTAGAGTCGCCCGCCCCAGACCGAATACTCCCAGGAGCCGGTGGGCAGCGAGGCCAGGTACGGGTACTTCGCGGCGGCATCGCCCTTGAGGTGGTCGGTCAGGTCGGTGAACAGCGCCTTGACCGCGTCGGAGAACCGGGCGACCTTGTCGACCTCCCAGTTCGGCGCGCAGAGCAGGTCCGGCACGTCCCGGGCGCCGAGCATGGCGTTGAGCTTGTCGCTGTAGAGGTTGCCGTCCTGCAGGCTCGGCTCGACGTCCACGCCGAGCTTGCCGTTGACGGCCGCCAGGTAGGCGTTGCGGCCCAACGGCGGCGGGGCCGGACCCCACCAGGGGCTCATCGTCCGGATCGGCGGGCCACCTCGCCCGGGCGCCTCGGTGATCGCGTCGACCAGGTCGCGCGGGTAGCTCAGGTAGCCGTCGGGGATCGGGCCCGCACCGGGGATGTCCGGCGTGCGCAACTCGACCCGCTGGTAGGTGGGCAGGACCGACCGGATGGCGTCGGCGCCGGTGGCACTGCCCTGGCTACCGGCCTGCTTGCTGCACCCGGCCAGGGTGCTGCCGCCCACGGTCGCGGCGGCGCCGAGACCGAGCAGCCGCAGCATGGTCCGGCGGTCGGTGGATGCGCCCGGCAGGGAAGGCTTCACGGCGCACTCCCTTCGTCTATCGGTAATGGTGTGCGGAGCAGGAGGCTCGCGCTAGGATTAGTTGGGGTTCTAGCCGAACAAACTAATCGACGGTAATCCGTCCCACAAGACAGGGCGGGCGGCCTGGTCGGGACCACCAGCGCGGTACGCGATGATGGACGCGCGCCGCGACACCGGCGCAGGGAGCGGGCAGAACGTGATCAGCATCCACAACGAGCCGCAGCCGACCGACCTCGGTGACGTACGCCTGGCCAACCGGGCGGTGGTGCTGCGGCACGTGCGCCTGCACGCCCCCTGCTCCCGGGCCGACATTGCCGCGCGGACCGGGCTGAACAAGGCCACCGTCTCCAGCCTGGTCGCCGAGCTGGTCGCGCAGCGGCTGCTCCGCGAGACCGGGCTGACCGAGAACCGGATCGGCCGCCCGGCGACGATGCTGGTGCTCGACGGAGAGCCGTACGCCGCCCTGGGGCTGCAGATCGGCGCCGACGAGTTGGTGGCCGTCGCCATCGATCTGGGCGGCAACCGGCTGCTGACCTGGCGGCGGGCCTTCACCGCGGCCACCGTCTCCCCCGGCGAGACGCTGCGGGCGCTGTCCACACTGGTCCGGCGGGCGATCGGGCGGGTCACCGCGCAGGGTCGCACCGTGCTGGGCCTCACCGTCGGCGTCCCGGGACTGGTCGATCCGTCCGGCGCGGTGCCCCTGTCCACCGCCCTGGGCTGGCGGGACGTGCCGGTCGCGGTGCAGCTGCGCGCCGCCCTACGGGAGCCGGATTTCGCCGTCGGCGTCGACAGCGTGGCCAACCTCGCCGCCCTGGCCGAGCAGCGGCACGGCGCGTACGCCGGCAGGACCGACCTGGTGCACGTGACCGGTGGCCTCACCATCGACGCGGGCATCATCGCCGCCGGCCGGCTGCTGCGCGGCGGGCGCGGCTTCGCCGGCGGCATCGGGCACCTGCCGCTGGACCCGGCCGGCCCGCCCTGCGCCTGCGGCGCCCGCGGCTGCCTGACCGCCCTGGTCGGGCTGACCGCCGTGGTGTGCCGGCTGCTGCCCGACGCCGAGGCCGATGGCATGGTCGTCGACTACCGGCCGGAACTCACGCGGATCGTGGCGCTGGCCCGGCAGGGCGACCCCGGCGTGCTCAGTGGGCTGGCCGAGACCGGCCGGCACCTGGGCCGGGGCGTGGCGGTCCTGGTCGACCTGCTCAACCCGGAGACGGTGGTGCTGGGCGACCACTTCGTCGCCCTGGCGCCCTGGCTGCTGCCGGCGGCCCGGTCCGAGCTGGCCGCGCGGGCACACGCCCCGGACGCCGGCGGGTGCCGGCTGGAAGTCTCCACCCTGGACATCGCGGCGGCGCTCGGTGGCGCCACCGCCGCGCTGGCCACCGTGGAGGCCGGCCGGCTGCCGACGCGCTGACCCGCCCGCGCGGGCAGCCGGCCGGCGGCGATCGCGGGCCCGGGGCGCCCGAGTCTTGACCGGATGCGCCGCGGGTGCCAACCTCGAAGCAGGCCGCTCCGCTCGGGCACCCGGGGCGGCTTGTTTCCCACGGTTCGTCGAAGCGCTTCGCCAGCGTCCGGGTCGATGACCGTCACCCCACCCTGACCTGCGACACCGCTCGGCCGCCCCTCGTCGAAGCGCTTCGACACCCGGGCGCGCCGGGCACTGGAAGGCAGCTCACCATGACCGACCCCACCACGGCGTCCCCCCGTGATCGTGTCGAAGACCTGCTGGCCCGCCTCACCCTGCCGGAGAAGATCGGTCTGCTGCACCAGTGGCAGGCCCCCGTTCCCCGGCTCGACCTGCCCGGCTTCCGCACCGGCACCGAGGCGCTGCACGGCGTGGCCTGGCTCGGCCCGGCGACCGTGTTTCCCCAGGCGATCGGCCTGGCCAGCAGCTGGAACCCCGACCTGGTACGCGCCGTCGGTGCCGCCGTCGGCGACGAGGTACGCGCCAAACACCACGCCGACCCCGAGCGGGTCGGCCTCAACGTCTGGGCGCCGGTGGTCAACCCGCTGCGCGACCCGCGCTGG
This sequence comes from Micromonospora sp. WMMD1082, assembly GCF_029626175.1. Lineage (NCBI taxonomy): Bacteria > Bacillati > Actinomycetota > Actinomycetes > Micromonosporales > Micromonosporaceae > Micromonospora > Micromonospora sp. WMMD1082. The sequence goes on from NZ_JARUBM010000002.1 coordinate 6,091,554, forward strand.
GGGCGCAACGAGGAAGGCTGGTCCGAGGATCCGTGGCTGACCGGACGGCTGGCCACCGCGTACGCCGAGGGCCTGCGCGGCGACCATCCCGAGCGGCTGCGTACCGCCCCGACGGTCAAGCACTTCCTCGGCTACAACAACGAGACCGACCGGGCCACCACCTCCAGCGACCTGCCGCCCCGGGTGCTGTACGAGTACGAACTGCCCGCGTTCCGCGCCCCCCTGGCCGCCGGCGCGGCGGTCGCCGCGATGGCCTCCTACAACCTGGTCGACGGGGTGCCGGCCCACCTGAGCCCGCTGATCAACGACGAGTTGCGCCGCTGGGCACCCGGCGAGGTGCTGGTCGTCGGCGACGCGGGCGCGGTGACCAACATCGCCGGAGTGCAGGGCCACCTGCCCGAGCACGTGAACGGGTTCGCCGCCGCGCTGCGCGCGGGCATCGACAGCTTCACCGAGGACGACGCCGACAGCACCCCCACCCGCGAACGCCTGACCGAGGCCCTGCGGCGCGGGCTGATCACGACGTCCGACGTGGACCGGGCGGTCCGCCGCGTCCTCACCCTGCGGTGGCGCCTCGGCGACCTCGACCCGCCGCACACCGACCCGTACGCCGCGACCCCACCGGAGGTCGTCGACTGCCCGGCGCACCGGGAACTGGCCCGGGAGGCCGCCCGGCAGTCGATCGTGCTGCTGCGCAACCGTGGGCTGCTCCCGCTGGCACCGGGGCTGCGGGTCGCCGTGCTCGGCCCGCTGGCCGACACCGTGTACGCGGACTGGTACAGCGGCACACTGCCGTACGCGGTCACCGCGTACCAGGGGCTGACCGGGCGGCTGCCGCAGGTCAGCACCCATCCGGGCGCCGACCGGATCGTGCTGCGGGTGGGCGATCAGCTTGTCGGTTGCCCGGCCGACGCCGAGGGGGGCCCGCTGACCGTCGGCACCGACGCCGCCTGGTTCGACGTGTTCGACTGGGGCCGGGACACGGTGGCGCTGCGCGCGGTCGGCAACGGCCGGCACGTCGGCGCCGACGATGACGGCACCCTGGTCAACGACCGGCCCGGTCCCGGCGGCTGGGTGGTCCGGGAGACCTTCCAGTTCGACCCGCTGCCCGACGGCACCGTGCTGCTGCGCCACCTGGCCACCGACCGGTATGTCACCGTCGACGGCGACGGGCGGCTGCGCGTCGCCGGCGACGACCGGCAGGCCGGCACGGCCTTCGGCATCGACCTCGTGGCCGACGGTGCGGCCCAGGCCGCCGCGCTGGCCGCCGACTCCGACGTGGCGGTGGTGACGCTGGGCAACCACCCGATGGTCAACGGACGCGAGACCGAGGACCGCGTCGACCTGGCCCTGCCGGCCCGGCAGGAGGCGATGCTCCGCGCCGTGCACGCCGCCAACCCGCGCACCGTACTGGTGGTGACCAGTAGTTACCCGTACGCCCTGGGGTGGGCGCAGGAGCACCTACCGGCGGTGCTCTGGTCGGCGCACGGTGGGCAGGAGCACGGCACGGCGCTGGCCGACGTGCTGCTCGGCGACGCCGAGCCCGGTGGCCGGCTCACCCAGACCTGGTACACCGACGCCGCCGAACTGCCCGACCTGCTCGACTACGACGTGATCGGCGCCGACGCCACCTACCTGTACTACCGGGGCGAGCCGCTGTACCCGTTCGGGCACGGGCTCTCCTACGCCCGCTACGACTACACCGACCTGCGGCTCAGCGCGGCGTCGGCCAGCATCGGCGAGGAGGTCGAGGTGAGTGTGGACGTGACCAACTCCGGCGACCGCACCGGCGAGGAGGTGGTACAGCTCTACACCCGGCAGCGACGCTCGCGGGTCAAGCAGCCCCTGCGGCAACTGCGGGACTTCGCCCGGATCACCCTGGCCCCCGGCGAGCGGCGCACGGTCACCCTGCGGCTGCGTACCGCCGAGCTGGGCTGGTGGGACGCCGACCGGGGCGGCCCGGTGGTGGAGGACGCCACCCACACCGTGCTGGTCGGGCGTTCCGCGACCGACGTGCGGCTGACCGGCGCCCTGGCCGTACGCGCCGAGCTGGTCGGACTGCCGGCCCGGCTGCACACCGCCGGTGGGGTTCGGTGAGCAGGCGGGGACAGGGACCGTCGGGCCAGCCCACCATCGCCGACGTGGCCCGGCACGCCGGTGTCGCGGTGAGCACCGTGTCGTACGTGCTCAGCGGCAAACGGGCCATCTCGGAGCTGACCCGCAACCGGGTGCTGGCCAGCATCCGGCTGCTCGGCTACCACCCGAACGCGGGGGCGCGGGCGCTGGCCAGCCGGCGCGCCAACGTGATCGCGCTGGTGTTGCCGCTGCGCTCCGGCATCCAGGTGCCGGTGGTGATGCAGTTCGCCACGGCCGTGGTGACCTCCGCCCGCCGCCACGACCACGACGTGCTGCTGCTCACCTCCGACGAGGGTCCGGCGGGGCTGCACCGGATCGCCGCCGGCGCCCTCGTCGACGGGGTCCTGGTGATGGACGTGGAGTTGCACGACGCGCGGGTGCCGTTGCTGCGGGAACTGGGCCGACCCAGCGTCCTGATCGGACTGCCCGCCGACACCGCCGGGCTGACCTGTGTGGACCTCGACTTCCACCGGGCCGGCCAGCTCTGCGTCGAACATCTGGCGGGGCTCGGGCATCGGCGGGTCGCCCTGCTCGGCGCCCCGAGTGCCGTCTACGACCGGGGCACCGGGTTCGCGCACCGCACCCGCGCCGGGGTGGTCGAGGCGGCGGCCCGGCACGGCGTGGACGCGGTGACCCTGCCCTGCGAGGAGAACGCCGCCGACGTGCACCACCGGGTGGCCACGCTGCTCGCCCAGCACCCCGAGCTGTCCGGGCTGGTGGTGCAGAACGAGGCGGCGGTCGGGCCGGTGCAGGCGGCACTGGCCGCGCTGGGCCGGCGCGTACCGGACGACGTGTCGGTGGTGGCCGTCTGCCCGGACCACGTCGCCGAGCACGCCAACCCGCGCCTGACCTCGGTACCGGTGCCCGCCGAGGAGATCGGCCGGCAGGCCGTGTCGCTGCTGATGCGTAAGCTGCACGACGAACCGGCGCCGCAGGTGACCCTGCTGCCACCCCGGCTCATCGTTCGCGACAGCACCGCCGCCGCACCGGTCGACGCCGGGCACGTCGCGGCGCGCGACGACCAGGCGGCGGCGCAGTGACCGGGCCGGGGCACCGGATCTGGGACACCGCGCCGGCGGACGGCTGGCAGGACGCGTTCCTCGCCGGCAACGGCGAGTACGGGATCATGGTGCACGGCGAGCCGTACGCGGAACGCATCCTGGTCAACCATCACCGGTTCGTGCTGCCCAACGGCACCCACGACGCCCGCCCGCCGCAGCTGGCCGCCCGGCTGCCCCGGATCCGGCGGCTGATCCTCACCGACCGGCGGGCCGAGGCCAGCCGGCTGCTCGCCGGTGACGGGGTGCTGCGCTGGACGCAGTCGTTTCACCCCGGTTTCGCCCTCACCGTCGCCGGGACCGGCGGCCCGGTGCGCGACTACCACCGGCACACCGACTTCGACACCGGCGAGATCGTCGTGCGGTGGGCCGGCGGGACACGCCGCTGCTTCGTCTCCCGGGCCGACCGGCTGGTCGTCACCCACCTGGACATGGGGGCATGCGAGGTCGGCGCGACCGGTGAGCTGCCCGGCCGGCCCGCGGAGGTGCGCTACGCGGTGTCGGCGTACCGGCACGACGGGCTGGTCTTCCTGCGGGTACGGGGCCGCTACCCCCGCCTCGGCCGGGCGTACGGCGTCGAGGGGCTGACCCTGCTGCGCGGCGACGTCGAGGTCGACGGGGACCGGGTGCTGGTGCGCGGCCCCGCCCTGCTGCTGACGGTGCTCCACCGCCCGGCGTCGCGGTGGCGCACCGAAGCCTTGGCGCGCCGGCTGACCGGCCACCGCGACACCCGCTACGGCGACCTGCTCGCCCGGCACGTGACCCGGCACGCGCCGGCGTACCGGCGGGTCAGTCTGGAGCTGGACGTGCCGGCGGCGCACCGTGCGCTGCCGGTGGGTGAGCTGTTGGCCCGGCAGGCCGCCACCCCGCACCGGCTGGAGCCGGCCCTGCTGGAGCGGCTGTTCCACGCCGGACGGTATCTGTTGTTCAGCGCCAGCGGGGTGCTGCCGCCACGGCTGACCGGGTTGTGGCTCGGCTCGTGGGACGCCGCCTGGGCGGGTGACTTCACCACCGACGCCAACCTGAACCTGCAACTGGCGGCGGCGAACATCGGCGCCCTGCCGGAGGTTACCGCCGCCCACGCCCGGCTGGTGCGGGCCCAGGTCGCGCACTGGCGGCACAACGCCCGCGCGATCTACGGCGCCCGCGGCCTGCTTGCGCCCAGCCGCACCGACGGCGAGCACGGCCACCTGTTCCACCTGCATCCCGGCTGGCCGTTCACGGCATGGCTGCCCGGCGCCCACTGGCTGCTGTTCCCCCTCTACGAGCAGCATCTGGTGACCGGGAAGCCGCTGGGCGAGGTGGCGGGCTGGCTGGTGGAGGCGGCCGAGTTCCTCGCCGACGTGCTCACCGTCACCGGCGAGAACGGCGCGCTGGGCTTCGTGCCGTCGTACTCGGCGGAGACCGGGCCGCTGGACGCGGCAGGCACGGCGGTACCCGTGGCGGTGAACGCCACCATGGACATCGCCGCCGCCCGGCACGCGTTCACCGTGGCCGCCGCGCTGACCGGCGAGGACCGGTGGGCGCAGCTCGCGGCGCGGCTGCCGGCGTACCGGGTCGACGCCGACGGTGCGCTGGCCGAGTGGGCCTGGCCCGGCTACCGCGCCGACGAGGACCATCGGCACATCAGCCACCTGTATCCGGTGTGGCCGCTGGGCGAGATCAACCCCGACGACACCCCGGAGCTGGCCACGGCCGCGCACCGGGCGCTGCGGCGGCGCGGCGACGAGAACCTGTCCGCCCACGGCAGCCTGCACCGGGCGCTGGCCGCCGCCCGGCTGCACGACGGGCCGCTGGTGGAGGCGAACCTGCTCAAGATCGTGGGCGGGGACATGTTCTTCCGGTCGCTGATGAGCGCGCACAACCCGGGACGGGTCACCTACAACGCCGACGCCGCCCACGCCCTGCCGGCAGTGCTGATCGAGTCGCTGGTGCAGGGACGGCCCGGCCGGCTACGGCTGTTGCCGGCCGCGCTGCCCGGCCTGACCCGGGGCACCCTGCGCGGGGTGACCTGCCCGGGGCGGGTCGTCGTGGCGGAGTTGACCTGGCGGCCGGGCACCGTCCGCGCCCGGCTGGCCTCGCCGGTGGCACAGCGGCTGCGGGTGTGTGGCCCGTACGGGGAGACGGAGGTGCGGCTGGTCGCCGGCGAAACGACCGAGGTGACGTTCGCCCGACGCGGTGCCCACTAGACTGCCCGTTCGATGGACGCCCAGCCCACCCCCGCCGCCGACACCCGCCCCTGCGCCCACTGCGGACGCGACGTGCCGCAGCGCGCCGGCGCGGGCCGTCCGTTCCGGTACTGCCGGGACAACGACGGCGCCTGCCAGCGCGCCTCCCGCAACAGCCGGATGCGCCACCGCAACGCTCCGGGCCTGCCCGGCCAGGTGGCCCGCACCTGGGAGGCCGTGGACCGGCTCGACCAGATCGTGGAGACCCTCACCGAGGCACTGCACGCCGAGCTGTCTCCGACCGGCGTACAGCGGCAGCTGGCGCAGCTGCGCGCGGAGACCGCCGGTGAGGTCGCGGCGGCACAGACCGAACGCGACGACGCACTGCGGACCGCCGAGGACGCCGCGGCCCGCGCCGAACGGGACCGCCGACAGGCCCAGGCGGTGGCGGCCGACCGCGACGCCGCCCGCGCGGAGGCCACCGACGCCGTCGATCGGGCCACCGACGCCGTCGCGCACGCCGAACGGGCCGAGCTGGCCCGCGACGAGGCCCGGCGGGCGGCGGCCGCCGCCGAGGCGCTGCGGGCGCAGGCCGAGTCCGACCGGGACAGCGTCCGGGCGCAGCTGGCGTCGCTGCACGAGGACCTGACCGCCGAGCGGCGGCGCGGCGGTGACCTGGCCGCCGAGCGCGACGCCGCCCGCGCCGAGGCCGGACGCGTCGCCCGCGCCGCCGCCGACACGATCGCCCGGGCCGACCAGCTGCAGGCCGATCTCGACCAGGCGCGCACCGATCTTGACCGGTCGCGGACGGACGCCGACCGGGCCCGGGCCGAGGCGAAGGCGGCCCGCGGTGACGCCGAGCGGGTCAGGGTGGACGCCGACCAGGCCCGCACGGAGGCGAAGGCGGCCCGAGGCGAGGCCGAGCGGGCGGAGCAGGCGCGGGCGCAGGCCGACGCCGACCGCGACCGGGCGCGGGCGGCGGCGCGGCAGGCCAGCGAGCACCAGGCCACCGCCACCGCCCGCGCCGCCGCGTTGCACGACGACCTGGCCAGCACCCGGGCCGCGATCAGCGCCGCCGAGGGCCAGCTGGCCGAGCTGACGGTACGCCTGCACGCAGCCGAGGCCGACCGCGACGAGGCCCGCCAGCGCGTGGCGCAGCTGGCCGCCCAGGTCGCCGACCTCGCCACCGCCCTGACCCGCCCATCCCGCACGCCCTGACCCGCCAGCCCGACGACCCCCGGCCGGCTACCATTCCCGCTGGCGGCGACGGTCCGCCGAGACGACCGGCCGGGGGCGACCTGGGTCGGGCGTACGCCAGGGCGGGCTACCCTTGACTGCGCACCCGGGAGCGGGCCGCGCGGGCGCGGGAATGGCCCGGCGGAGACGGACCGTTGCACCGATAGGAACGCACCACCGAAGAGGGGAAGTCGATCATGGGCGAGCGCATGCTGCGCGGTAGCCGGCTGGGCGCGGTCAGCTACGAATCCGATCGCAACACGGAGCTCGCGCCGCGGCAGACCCGCGAGTACCTGTGCGCCAAGGGTCACCAGTTCGAGGTGCCGTTCGCCGTCGACGCCGAGGTGCCCACCACCTGGGAGTGCAAGTTCGACGGCAGCGTGGCCCGGCTGGTCGACGGCAACGAGCCCGAGCAGAAGAAGGCCAAGCCGCCGCGTACCCACTGGGACATGCTGCTGGAGCGACGGTCGATCGCCGAGCTGGAGGACATCCTCGCCGAGCGGCTGCAGGAGGTCCGCACCCGCCGCGGTCGCGCCTGAACCACCCGACGACGGCGCCCCCGGGAGATCAACTCCCGGGGGCGCCGCACGGTGTCTGGTGGCCGCGCTCACCCGTTGCGCGGCTCCACGATCTCGCCCTCGATGGCCCCGCCGTCGGCCACCGGCCGCGCCGGCCCGGCATCGGGCGGCGCCGCCGGAAAGGTCGACGGCGGCGGGGCCTGCCCCGGCTGCTGCGGCGCGCCCCGGTACACCCGCACCCGGCGCGGCCCGAACAGGTCACCGGCGGCCATCGACGACACCCGGCGCTCGGCGGCCCGCTGCATCCCGCCACGGGCCAGCCGCCGCACCGGCGGCACCAGCAGCACCAGCCCCACCAGGCCGCTGACCAGCCCCGGGGTCGCCAGCAGCAGCGCACCGAGCAGCCCCACCAGCCCCTCGGTGACCTGCCGCCCCGGCGGCCGGCCGGACTGCGCGGCATCCCGGAACCCCCGCCACGCCCGGATGCCCTCCCGGCGCAGCAGCACCAGCCCCAGCAGCGAGGCCGCGAACACCAGCAACGTCGCCGCGCCGAATCCGATCGCCCGGCCCACCACCACGAACACGGCAAGCTCCGCGGCCACGGACAGCAGCAGGATCAACGGTACGAACCTCAGTGCTCGGCGCATATCACCCCATCCGCCTCACGGCGCCCTCATCGTCTCGGCCGCGCCCAGCGGGGCGCAGCCGTCCCGTTGCGTCCAGCATGACACGCGTACGCTCAGGGCCACCGTGCCTGTCCCGCCGTGGCGCTGTGCCACCCGCGCCGCACCGCCGTACGCCGGTCGCGTACCGCCCAGCCGGTGATCCGCCACAGCGCCTCGACCACGATCAGCGGGCTCATCTTGCTGGCGCCGCGTTCCCGCTCGGCGAACGTGATGGGCACCTCCACGATCCGCGCGCCGGCGCGGTGCGCCAACCGGGACAGCTCCACCTGGAACGAGTACCCCTGCGAGCACACCGACGCCAGGTCCAGCGCCTCCAGCACGCTGGTCCGGTAGACCCGGTAGCCGCCGGTGGCGTCGGCCACCGGCATGCCCAGCGCCAGCCGCGCGTACAGGTTGCCGCACCGCGACAGCAGCAGCCGCCGCAGCGGCCAGTTGACCACCCGCGCGCCCCGGGTCCACCGCGACCCGATCACCACGTCCGCGTCGCGGGCCGCGGTCAGCAGCGCCGGCAGGTCCTCCGGGGCGTGGGAGCCGTCGGCGTCCATCTCCACCACCGCATCGAAGCCGTGCCGCCGCGCCCACCCGAACCCCGCCAGATAGGCCGCGCCGAGGCCCTGCTTGCCCTCCCGGTGCAGCACGTGCACCCGCCCGTCGGCGCGGGCGATGCCCTCGGCGATCTCGCCGGTACGGTCCGGGCTGTTGTCGTCGGCGACGAGGATCTCCACCTGCGGCGCGGACTCGCGGACCCGCCGCACGATCGCCGTGACGTTGTCGGCCTCGTTGTAGGTCGGGATGACCACCAGCACCCGCCCCACGCCGGGCACCCCGCTGGTCACCGGACGCATGTCGGTCCCGCGCACCACCACTACCCCCTCACCCCGGGTCGGCGACCGCCGGTCCGGTCCGGCCGCCCCGCCGCCGCAGCACGGCCGCGCCGACCAGCGCGGCCACGGCCAGCCCGGCCAGCACCGCCTCCGGCAGCACCCCGACCCGGGTGGCCAGCGTGCGCCCCTCGGTCAGCCGCAGCTCCCGCACCACCACCGCGCGGGTGTTGAACCCGGTGGCATCGCTTACCCGCCCGTCCGGGGTGACGAACCCGGACACCCCGACCGTGGAGGCCATCAACGCCGGCCGGCCGTGCTCGACCGCCCGCAGCCGCACCATGGCCAGCTGCTGGCGCGCCTCGGCCACGTCGAAGGTGGCGTTGTTGGTCTGCACCACCAGCAGCTGCGCCCCGCCGACGACGGTGTCGCGGACCAGCCCGTCGTAGGCCACCTCGAAGCAGATCACGTCACCGAGCACCACCGGCCCGCTGTGTACCACCCCCGGCGTGGTGCCGGCCACGAAGTCGGCCCGTACCCGGTCGACTTGGTCGCTGACCATCCGGGCGATGCGGCGCAGCGGCACGTACTCGGCGAACGGCACCGGGTGCCGCTTGATGTACAGCTGTTCCAGGTCCGGTCCGCTGCCCGGGCGCCACAGCAGCCCCGCGTTGCGCACCTGTCCCTGTTCCGGCCCGAACAGCACGGCGCCGACCAGGATCGGCACGCCGACGGCGTCGGCGGCGGCGGAGATCCGCGCGCCGGCGGACTGGTTGCGCAGCGGGTCGATGTCGCTGGAGTTCTCCGGCCACACCACCAGGTCCGGCCGGGGCCGGGTGCCGGCGGCGACGTCGGCGGCCAGCGCGATGGTCGCCTCGACGTGGTTGTCGAGCACCGCCTGCCGCTGGGCGTTGAAGTCCAGCCCCAGCCGGGGCACGTTGCCCTGCACGATGGCCACCGTGACGGTCCCACCGGCACCGGTGGTGGCGACCGGCACCAGCAGCCCGCCGGCGAGCAGCAGCACCACCGCGGCGGCGCAGCCGGCGGCCGGCGCCCACCACCGTCCGCCGCCGGCGGCCCGGCGGACCCGCAACGCCCACCACACTCCGGCGACGAGCAGACCACCGGTGAGCGCCACCGCGAACGTCACCAGCGGCGCACCGCCCAGCGCGGCCAGCCGCAGCAGCGGCGAGCCGTCCTGACCGAACGCCAGCCGCCCCCACGGGAACCCGCCGAACGGGGTCCGGTCCCGCAGCGCCTCCTGCCCCACCCACAGCACACCGGTCACCGCCGGCCACCCCGCCGGGGCCCGGTCGACCAGCGGCGACACCCACGCCGTGGCCGCGCCCAGCAGCGCCAGGTAGCCGGCCTGCAACAACGACAGCAGCACCCACGGCAGGTAGCCGGTGTGCAGGTTCGTCCAGGCCAGCAACGGCGCGAACAGCGCCAGACCGGTCAGGAAGCCCAGACCGGCACCGACCCGCAGCCGCCGCCGGTGGGTCGCGGCGGCCAGCAGCGCCACCCCCACCGGCGCCAGCGGCCACCACCCGTACGGGGGAAAGGCCACCAGCAGCGCCAGCCCGGCGGCCACCGCCATCGCCACGGCCACCGGCAGGCGCACCGCCGGCGCCACCGGGTCGGGGCGCCGGGGCGGCGGACGATCCGCGGTGCGGTCCGCGGTCGTCTCGGGCAAGTCGGACGCGATCACGCGCCGAAGGCTACCCGGCCGGACCGGCGGGACCGCTACCGGCGGCGGGCCAGCAGGACCGCGTCGCGGATGACGATGTCCCGACCCTCCGGGTCCACCGAGGCCCGGGGCCGGTCCTGCGCCGCCAGCACCTCGAAGCGCGCCGGGTCCAGGTCCGCGGCGACCTGCTCGGCGGTGAACATCATCTCCGGGTAGTGCATGCGGTGGGCGGTGGTCCGCAGGTCAGCCGGGTGGTGCCCGACGATCAGCAGCCGGCCGCCCGGGGCCACCGCGTCGGCGAGCCGGGCGAACAACTCCCGCCGTGGCTGCGGCGGCAGGTGCATGAACTGCGCCGACACCAGGTCGTAGGCGGCCTCGGCGGGTGGCTGCTGCCGCAGGTCGGCGTGCGTCCACTCGATGCGGGCGGCCACCTCGTCGCCGGCGTCCCGCGCGTGCGCGGCGGCCCGGGCCAACGCGACGGTGGAGATGTCCACCGCGGTGACCCGCCAGCCCTGTGCGGCCAGCCACACCGCGTCGGCGCCCTCACCGCAGCCCACGTCCAGCGCCCGGCCGGGCCGCAGCCCGGCGGCCTCGGCGACCAGCTGCGGGTTGGGTCGGCCGCTCCACACCGCCGGCCGGGATCGGTACCGCTCCTCCCAGGCCGCCGCGCTGGACAGCGCCTCCCGCTGCCGCCGGTGCTCCGCCACCGCGTCGCGGGTGTCCTCCTCCATCAGATCCATGTTGATCATCGCTCCGGCGGTCATCCCCGCCGCCGCGGCGCGGATCACCTGGGCCGACACGTCGGCGACGTTGCCCGCCACCCACACCCCCGGCACGGCGGTGGCGCCGGTGCCGTCGGCGGGAATCTGCCGGCCGACGACCTGCCCGGCGTGCTCCACGTCGACCGGCGTCAACCCGAGCGACTCCAGCAACGCCGAGCGGGCGGTCATCCGCGCGGCGACCACCACCGCGTCGAGGTCGACCACCTCACCGGAGGCCAACCGCACCCCGGTGAGCCGGTCGTCGGCCACCTCCAGCGCGGCGACCCGACCCGGCACCACCGCGATGCCCCGGGCGGCCAACCGCTCGGCCTCCTCCGGCTCCGGTTCCGGGCTGTCGTGCAGCAGCAGCCACACGTGCGGGCTCCACTGCCGCCACAGCCGCGCCTGGTGGGCGGCGAGCGGCCCACTGGCCAGCACCCCGATCCGCCGGTCGCGGACCTCCCAGCCGTGGCAGTACGGGCAGTGCAGCACGTCCCGGCCCCACCGCTCGGTCACCCCCGGCACCTCGGGCAGCTCGTCGACCAGGCCGGTGGTGACCAGCAGCCGCCGCGCCCGCACCGTACGCCCGTCGCCGACCGTCACCACGAAGCCGGCCCCGTCGCGGGCGACCGCGTCCACCCGCCCGGCCACGATCTGCCCACCGTGGCCGGTGACCTCGGCGCGGCCGGCGGCCACCAGCTCCGCCGGCGGCGTACCCTCGCGGCCGAGATAGTTGTGCACCCCGCCGGAGGGGGCGTTGCGCGGCTCCCCCGCGTCCACCACCAGCACCGTGCGTCGCGCCCGGGCCAGCGCCAGCGCACCGGCCAGCCCGGCGGCCCCGCCGCCGACCACCACCACGTCGTACCTGTCATCCATCCGTGCCCCCTCGCCGCTCGTCGGCTCACACCCTGCACCCGCCCGCAGCCGACGACAAGTAATGTTGCTGATATGGCAAACGAGGAGGAGGCGGTGCTGGCCGCGGTGGGCCCCCGGCTGCGGGCCCTGCGCAAGCGCCGCGGCACCACCCTGAGCGAACTCGCCGACACCACCGGAATCTCGGTGAGCACCCTGTCCCGGCTCGAATCGGGCCGGCGCCGCCCCACCCTGGAACTGCTGCTGCCGCTGGCCCGCGCCCACCAGGTGCCGCTGGACGAACTGGTCGGCGCCCCCGCCGTCGGCGACCCCCGGGTACGGCCCCGCCCCATCGTCCGCCACGGCGTGACATTCCTACCGCTGACCCGCCGCCCCGGCGGCCTCCAGGCGTTCAAGCAGATCCTGCCCCCGCACACCCCCACCGACCCGCAGCCGCAGTCCCACGAGGGCTACGAGTGGCTGTACGTCCTCTCCGGCCGGCTACGACTACGCCTCGGCGACCACGACCTGACCCTCACCCCCGGGGAGGTCGCCGAGTTCGACACCCGCGTGCCGCACTTCGTGGCCAACCCCGGCCCGGAACCCACCGAGGTGCTCAACCTCTTCGGCCCGCAGGGCGAACGCCTCCACGTGCGGGCCCGCCCCGCCACCGGCGCCTGAACCGACCGGACACATGAAGTCGGGGCGCGGCATACGCCGCGCCCCGATGCTCCCAGGCCCCTCCCGGCCGGTGCGGCGGAATGTGGCACGCCGACCTTCGGACCGACCGGACGGCGACTGGCTGCCCCCGCCGGGCCGTTGTCTACTGGCCGTGCACCCCACCCTGCCCGTACACCGGTAACCGCGGCCGGTTCGCGCCGCCCCGCCGACCCCCGCCCGCTGGACCTGGCCGCCGCGACTGAACGTGCACCGTGTCGCTCGGCCAGCGGACGAAGGGACGAAGCGAACAGCAGCCGCTTCCCGTGGTAGGACTCAAAGACGGTACGTGGCCCACCCCCGACCTTGTCAACCCACCCCCGACGAGTCGTTGCGCCGCACCGGCGTGTCGCACCGGGCAGCAGGCGCACCCAATCAGCCGGCGAGGGCACGCAGCAGCGCCCGCAGCGCCACCGGGTGCTCCGCCGCGAGCAGCCCCGCCGCGGCCAGCACGTAGTCGACGTCCACCACCGACCGCGCCGCGCGGGGCAACGCCCACCCGCCGGCATGGTCACCGAGCACCGCGCCCAGCACCGCCACCGCGTCGCCGCCCCCGGCGTACCGCAGCACCCCACCCGAACCGACCAGCAGCCGCACGTCGCGCAGGTCCCGCCCCGACCGCTCGCCCGTACCCACCCCACGGGCGTGCCGGCGCACCGCCACCGTCGCCGCCAACGCCGCGATCCGCGCATCCACCGCCCGCCCCACGGCGTCGTCCGGCAGCAACCCCGGATCCGCGGCCCGGACCGCCGCGGCGGCCGCCAAACCGTCCGCCTCCCCCGCCGCCACCAGGCGTTCCTCGACCGCCGCCCGCACCACCCCCGGCGCGCTCCACCGCACCCCCAGATCCCCCTCCACGGTCCGCGCCCGCCACAGCGCGCCCGCCACCTCCCGACCCGGCCCACCCGCCCGCTCGTCGGGGGTGAGCACCGAGTACACGTCCGTGGTGGCCCCACCCACGTCCACCACCACCAGGTCACCGCCGACCACCTCGGCCAGGGCCTCCACCCCGGTCAACACCGCGTCCGGGGTCGCCGCCCGCACCAGCCGGGCGAACCGGCCACCCCGCGACAACCCCTTACCACCGATGACGTGCCGCAGGAACACCCGCCGGATCGCCGAACGCGCCGACGACGGCGCCAACACCCCGATGCGGGGCAGGACGTTGTCGGCCACCGTCACCGGCACCCGCGCCCCCACCAACAGGGCATGCAGCTCGTCACGGACATCGACGTTGCCCGCCAGCACCACCGGCACCCGCCACCGGGCCCGCGCCAACCGGCCCGCGTTGTGTGCGAGGGTCGCCGCATCCCCACCGTCGGTGCCGCCCACCAGCAGCACCACGTCCGGGCGGGCCGCCCGCAACGCCGCCAGCTCCGCCCGACCCAGCCGCCCGGCGGCCACGTGCACCACGTCCGCCCCCGCCGACAGGCCCACCCGCCGACCCGCCTGCGCGGTGACCAGCGGCTCGTAACCGATCACCGCCAACCGCAGCCCACCACCGGCCGACGAGCACACGTACCACGGCACATCGCCCACCCCGAGCCGGCCGGTGGCCGCACCCACCGCGGCGTCCAGGCCGTGCAACACGTCCGTACCCACGGTCGTCGGTGTCGCCGCCGCCGACAGCAACCCACCGCCGTCGAGGTCGACCACCGCGACCTTGGTGTACGTCGAACCGACGTCGGCGCAGACCGCGACGTTCACGCTGACGCGGGAACGACCACGGTGCCCGTCGCGGTCACCGCCACCACCGGCGGATCGAGCACCTCCGCCGCCGACCCGCCCCGGTCCGGGCGCCCCCGGCACACCACCACACAACTCAGCTCCACCGTGCGGCTGCGGGTGCCCACCCGGCTGACCTGACCGGTCACCTCCACCACGTCACCGGCCCGGATCGGCGCGTGGAACCGCACCTCGGAATACCCGGCGAACAACCCCTCGTCGCCGTCGGTACGGATGCACACCTCCGTGGCCACATCCCCGAACAGGCCCAACGCGTACGCACCGTCGACCAGGTTGCCCGCATAGTGCGCGTGCGCGTACGGCACATACCGCCGATGCGTCACCGTCAACCCCAGCCTCGCATCCGTCATACCTGCGCCCTCCGATCCGTGATCAACGCGTGGACCAGATAGGACGCCACCTCACCCGGAGTGGTGCCCCGACCGAAGATCCGATCCACCCCCAGCTCGGTCGCCTGCGACTCGTCGAACCGCGGCCCACCCACGATCAGCAACGGTCGCCGCCCCGCCGGCATCGCCTCCCGGAACGCCGCCGACATCTCCCGCGTGTTGTGCAGATGCGCGTCACGCTGCGTCACCACCTGCGACACCAGCACCGCGTCGGCCCGCGCCCCCCGCGCCGCCTCCACCAACTCCGGCACACTGACCTGCGCCCCCAGGTTCGTCACCGACAACTCCCGGTAGTACTCCAGGCCCTTCTCACCGGCGATGCCCTTGACATTGAGGATCGCGTCGATGCCCACCGTGTGCGCGTCCGTGCCGATGCACGCCCCCACCACCGACAGCTTGCGGCGCAGCCGCCGCTTCACCACCGCGTTGACCTCCTTGGCGCTCAGCAGCGGAAAGTCCCGCTCCACCACCCGCACCGCCGACAGATCCACCAGATGGTTCACCCGCCCGTACACCACGAAGAAGGTGAACCCGTCACCCATCTGCTTCGCGTGCACCAGCAACGCCGGATCCATACCCATCCGGTTCGCCAACTGGACCGCCGCACCCTCGGCCCGCTTGTCGTGCGGCACCGGCAACGTGAACGACACCTGCACCATGCCGTCACCGGTGGTGTCCCCGTACGGCCGCACGACCGTCCCGCCACTCATGCCGGCCGCTCCAGGATCTCCGTCGCCGGGTTGTAGTAGTCGGACTCGTGCGCCGCCACCCCGTCCAGACCCTTGCCACGATCCGCCGGCCGCTTCATGATCCCGAACGTGCCCTCGGCGATCGCCGTCAACAACGACTGCTCACCGATGCGCTCCAGCAACCCCACCGCCTCACCGAGCACCCGATGCGCCCGCCGCCGGATGAACCCGCCCGGAGCCGGCACGAAATCCTCGTGCAACCCGCCGGCCGCACCCAACACGTACCGCACGTTCTGCAGGGCGATGTCCCGGTCCGACAACCACGGCGTCACCACCGCCTCCGTCATCATCCCCACCAGCAGGATCCCCTGCCCGGTCAGGGCACCCGCCAGGTTGAAGAACCCGTCCAGCAGGTTGCCCCGGAACACGTCACCGGTCATGTGCTTCGTCGGCGGCATCCACTTCAACGGCGCATCCGGGAACAACTCCCGCGCCAGCAACGCGTGCGCCAACTCCAGCCGGAACGACTCCGACACCGCCGGATTGATCTCGAACGCGTGCCCCAACCCCAACTGCCAGTCCGCCAACCCCGCCTCGTGCGCGAAGTACTCGTTGAGCAGCTGCGACACCGTCACCGTGTGCGCCTCCTCCACCGCATCAGCGGTGGTGAGGTAGTTGTCCTCACCGGTGTTGATGATGATCCCCGCCCGGGCGTGCACCTGCCGGGAGAACCGCTGGTCCACGAACGTCCGGATCGGGTTGATGTCCCGGAACAGGATCCCGTACATCGAATCGTTGAGCATCATGTCCAGACGCTCCAGACCGGCGAGGGTCGCCATCTCCGGCATGCACAACCCCGACGCGTAGTTCGTCAACCGCACGTAGCGGCCCAACTCCTTCGACGACACGTCCAACGCCGCCCGCATCAACCGGAAGTTCTCCTGCGTGGCGTACGTGCCGGCGAACCCCTCCCGGGTCGCACCCTCCGGCACGTAGTCCAGCAGCGACTGCCCCGTCGACCGGATCACCGCGATCACGTCCGCCCCGGCCCGCGCCGCCGCCTGCGCCTGCGGAATGTCCTCGTAGATGTCCCCCGTCGCCACGATCAGATAGATCCACGGCCGCTGCGCCGGATCCCCGTGCCGCCGCACCAGACGTTCCCGCTCCGCCCGCCGCCGGTCGATCCGCCGCACCCCCACGCCGACCGTCCGCCGCGCGGCCCGACGCGCCGCCGTCGCGGCCCGACCCGACGGCACCGCGAACCGCACCGAACCCGCCGCCGCCTTCTGCGCCAGCAACGTCACATCCGTGATCTGCTCCCGCGCGAGCGCGTCGAACACCGGCACCGCCACCCCGTGCCCCAACCCGACATCGGCCGCCACCGCGTCCACCAGGCGGTTCACCCACGGGATGCCATCCGGGTCGGCACCGGAGACGCCCGCCAACCGCAGCACCGCCCGCTCCACCGACACCGTCGTGTGACTGCGCGCCAACTCCACCACCGGCCGCCCGGCCCGCCGCGCCAACTCCCGCGCCCGCGCCACCACCGCCGGATCCAGACCCAGCTTGCCCGTCACGACGCCCCTTCCTCGTAGATCACCGCACCCCGCAGCACCGTCGCCCGGCACACCGGCAACGGCGTCGGATCCTGCGCACCACGCAGCTCCGGATCCTCGGCCTGCAACACCGGCAACCCCCGCTCCACCCCGGCCGGCGTCGACCACACCGCGAACGTCGCCGGTGCACCCAGGGCCAGGACCCCCTCGCTGTCCAGATGCACCGCCCGCCACCCACCCCGGGTGTGCGCCGCGAATGCCGCCCGCACACTCATCCGCTGCACCGGGTGGTGATGCGCCACCGCCGCCCGCACCGACCCCCACGGATCCAGCGGCGTCACCGGCGAATCCGAACCGAACGCCAACGCCACCCCGACCGCGTGCATCGCACCCATCGGATTCGACGCCAACGACCGCGCCAACCCCAGCCGCGTCTCATACATCCGGCCCGCACCGCCCCACAACCGGTCGAACGCCGGCTGCATCGACGCCACCACCCCGTACTCCACGAAACCGGCGATCAATCGCCGATCCATGATCTCCGCGTGCTCCACCCGGTGCCGCGCCGCCCGCACCCGGTCGGTGCCGAGCCTCTCCGCCGCGGCCGCGAAACCCTCCAGCACCGTCGAGATCGCCGCGTCGCCGATCGCGTGGAAACCGCCCTGCATGCCGTGCGCCGCACAATCCAGCAGATGATCACGAACCTGCGCCGCGCTCAGATAACCGTGCCCACACCCATCACCATCGGCGTACGGCTGCGACACGTGCGCCGTACGCGACCCCAACGCCCCGTCCGCGAACAGATCACCCCCGGCACCCACCGCACCCAACTCCCGCGCCCGCGCCGCACCACCCAGCTCACCCCAGTACCCGTACACCTCCGGCACCCCCGCACCGGAAACCGCCAACAGGACCGTGAAGTCCTCCTCGTCGGAGATCTCCGGCCCACCGCACTCGTGCACCGCCGCGATCCCCAGCGACGCCGCGTGCCCCAGAGCCACCCGCTGCGCCGCCACCCGCTGCGTCCGCGTCACCGACGCCCGCGCCACCGCCCGCACCACATGGTGCGCGTCGCGCCGCAACCACCCCGACTCGTCGTACCCGGCCGCACCCACCGCCTCCGGACACGCCGCCAGCAACGCCGACGACACCAGAGCCGAATGGATCGACGCCTGCGACAGGTACACCCGCCGCCCACCGGCCGCCCGCCCCAACTCCGCCGCCCCCGGCGGCCGCGGCACCGACCACGTCGACTCGTCCCAGCCGTGCCCCAACACCACCGCGTCCACCGGCAGACCCGACACGTACGCCGCCACCGCGTCCAGCAGCTCACCCGCCGACCGCGTCCCGGACAGGTCCAGCCCCGACAACACCAACCCGGTATCGCTGACATGCACGTGCGCGTCCACGAACGCCGGCGTCACCAGCGCGCCATCCAACTCCACCACCCGGTCGGCCGCCGGGGCGTCCGCCTCCGAACCCAGCCAGGCGATCCGCCCGTCCCGGACCAGCAGCGCCGTCGCGGACGGATCCGCCGGGCAGTGCAGCACGCCGGCGCGGTACAACGTCGAGGGGTTGTTCGTCATAGCCTCAGTCTGCCGCCAGCCGCGCCTCGAACAGGCCACGCACCCCCGGCTCGCCGCGCAGCAGACCCAACGCCAGCTCCGCGTGCCCCGGCACGTACCCGTTGCCGACCAGCATCGTCACGTCCGCCGCCAGGCCCTCCGCGCCCAGCGCCGCCGCCGCGAAGCTCGTCGCCATCGAGAAGAAGATCACCGTGCCGCCGTCCGCGGTCGCCAACACCGCCCCGTGTTCACAACCCGGCACGTCCACGCAGACCACCGTCACGTCCGCCGGCATCCCCAGCGCCGACGTCACCGCCGTCGACAACGCCACCGGGTCACGGGCGTCAGCCACCGCCACCACGTCGGCCAGACCGGCCGACACCAGCGCGTCGCGCTCCGCCGCCACCGGCACCACCCCGACCGTACGTCCCGCGCCCGCCCGCCGCGCCGCCGCCAACGACAACGAACCGCTCTTGCCCGCGCCACCGACCACCGCCACCGTCACCGGCCCGGCCTGCCCGTCGCGCGCCCGCTCGGCGACGTACCGCTGCACCACCCGCGACGTCAACGCCGGTGCCCCGCACACGTCCAGCACCGCCAGGGACAGCTGCGGATCCAGATCCGCCGGCAGCACGGCCGCGATCGACCGGGCGAACAGGATCGCCCACCCCTCGCACGGCACCTGCTCGCCGCGCCCGTCCCAGCCGGCCAGCCCGTCGGTCACCACCAGCGGGGTCAGCGTCAACGACACCAGCGTGGCCACCCGCTCGCCGGCCTTGAGCCCCAGCGGCGACCGCCGCCCGGCCTCCTCGACCGTGCCGATCAGCATGCCGCCCGACCCGGTCACCGGGTTCTGCATCTTCCCCCGGGTCGAGATGATGTCCAGGACCTCGGCGCGGACCGCGTCGCCATCCCCGCCGTGCTTGTCGAACAGCTGCCGGAAGCTCGCCGCGTCCAGGTTCAGCCGTTCGACCCGGATCCGCACCTCGTTCGGCGCTATCTCCGGCCGCGCGTCCAGCCGCCAAGCGGCCTGCGGCAGCACGCCCACGGGTGCCACGACACGGTGCAGACCCACCGGTGACGTCACGCCGACCTCCCCCTGCCCGACCGCCTGAAGCCCCGTCCTGGACTCGCATGGCGGGAAAACTTCCGGCAGAATAATTTCTCTACCGAATATTTTCCAGTAGCCTTCGGTCCGCTGATCACCGATACACGCCAGGAGGAGGGGCCGTGACCCAGACCCGACCGCCGGTACAGACCATCCCGGCGCCCCAGCCGGCCCCCACCACCACGCTCACCGGCCAGCCCTACGAATACCGCCGCACCCCACTCGTCGAGCCCGACTGGACCCGCTTCCCCGGCTGGCGGCACGTCACCCGCGACCAGTGGGAGAACGCCCAGTGGCAGCGCGTCAACTGCGTCAAGAACATCAAACAGCTGCGCGCCGTCCTCGGCGACACCGTCGACGAGACCTTCTACGCCGACCTCGACGCCGACCAGCGCGCCCTGGCGACCATGTCCATGCTGGTACCGCCACAGATGATCAACACGATGGTGCCGTACGCCCCACCGACCACCGAGACGCTGCTGGCCGACCCGATCCGGCGCTACATGATCCCCGTCGCCTCCGACCGGCGCACCGACTGGCCGTCCCACCCGTACGCCAGCCGCGACTCGCTGCACGAACACGACATGTGGGTCGCCGAGGGCCTCACCCACCGTTACCCCACCAAGGTCCTCGCCGAGCTGCTCTCCACCTGCCCGCAATACTGCGGCCACTGCACCCGGATGGACCTGGTCGGCAACTCCACCCCGGCGGTCGACAAACTCAAGCTCACCCTCAAGCCCGTCGACCGCTACGACGCCCACATCACCTACCTGAAAGCCCATCCCGGCGTCCGCGACGTCGTCGTCTCCGGCGGCGACGTGGCCAACGTGCCCTGGCGCAACCTCGAGTCGTACCTCATGCGCCTGCTGGAGATCGAGACCATCCGCGACATCCGGCTCGCCACCAAGGCCCTCATGGGGCTGCCCCAGCACTGGCTGCAGCCCGACGTCGTCGAGGGCCTGGAACGGGTCGCCCGCACCGCCGCCCGTCGCGGCGTCAACCTCGCCATCCACACCCACGTCAACCACGCACAGTCGCTCACCCCGCTGGTCGCCCGAGCCGCCCAGACCGCCCTCGACATCGGCGTACGCGACGTACGCAACCAGGGCGTCCTGATGCGCGGGGTCAACGCCACCACCACCGACCTGCTCGACCTCTGCTTCGCGCTCCAGGGCGAAGCCGGCATCCTGCCCTACTACTTCTACATGTGCGACATGATCCCCAACGCCGAGCACTGGCGCGTCCCCGTCTGGCAGGCCCGGCAACTCCAGCACGACGTCATGGGCTACCTACCGGGCTACGCGACCCCACGGATCGTCTGCGACGTGCCGTTCGTCGGCAAGCGCTGGGTGCACATGGTCACCGAGTACGACCGTGAACGCGGCATCTCCTACTGGACGAAGAACTACCGCACGTCCATCGAATCCACCGACCTCGCGGCGCTCAGCAGGCGCTACGCCTACTACGACCCGATCGACACCCTGCCCGAGGCCGGACAGCGGTGGTGGCAGACCCACCGCGACGACTGAGCCTCTCCCCCAGCTGACCCGGAGCGGGCCGCGGATTCGATCCGCGGCCCGCTCCGGCACTGGCGGTCACCGGGTGAAGGCGTCCTTGGCGTCACGCCCGGCGTCCTTCACCTTCTCGCCGGCCTGACGAGTGCGGGCGTCGCTCTGTTCCGAGGAACCTTCGGCCCGCATGCGCTCGTTGTCAGCCATGTCGCCGATGCGCTCCTTGGCGGCGCCGCTCAGTTGCTCGACCTTGTTCTTCGCCTTGTCGGTGAAGCTCATGTCGCCTCCCTGCCTACCTCGGCGGTTTCGCGGAGCGGATCGCTTCGCTCCCGGTGGTGTCCCCCAGTGTCGGTGCTCGAAACGGTGGGTTGGCGGGTGGCGGTAGCCACATCCGCTAAGGCATCCTAGGACACTAGGTGTGAGTGTCGACCGGGAACGGGGCGAGCCGCACGGTGGGCCAGGCGACGAGGTCGGCAAGCATCTGACGGTCGTGGGTGGCCACGACGACCGCTGCCGGCGTGTCCCGCAGGGCGGCGGTCAGGTCGTCGACCAGGGGCGCCGACAGGTGGTTGGTGGGTTCGTCGAGGATCAGCAGATCGGGCCGCTCGGCGAGCCGCAGCGCCAGGTTCAGCCGGCGCTGCTGCCCCTGCGACATCCGCCCCACCGGGGTACGCAGGGCCGCCCGGTCGAGCAGGTTGGTCGCGGTCAACGGCCGGCGGTCGACGTCGCCGAGCTGCCCCCGGGACTGGAGTTCGCCGACGTGCCGGTCGTACAACTCGCCGGCGAGCGCGGTCGGCGGCCAGGCGGGAACCTCCTGCCCGAGGTACGCGACGCGGGCCCGCCCGACGTGGCGGACCTCCCCCGTCGACGGTGCGAGGTGCCGCGCCAGGACCGCGAGCAACGTCGACTTGCCCGCCCCGTTGGGCCCGGTCACCAGCAGCCGGTCCCCGCCGCCGAGATCGAGGGTGACCGGTCGGTGCAGGCGCCCGGTCACGGTGACGTCGTGACAGCGCAGGACGGGCGCCCCCCGGCGGATGTCGAGGTCGGGCCAGCGCAGCCGCAGCGGCGGCTCGGGCACGGTCAGCCGGTGCGCGTCAAGATCCTCCTGCCGGCGTCGAAGTGCCTGGACGACACCGGGCGCGCGGGACTGACGCTGATGCTTGCCATGGCCCTTCTCCGGACGCCAGCCGGTGCTGAGTCGCTGCTGTGCCTCGTGCACCGCGTCGGCCAACCGCTGGTGCTCGGCCTGCTGGGCCTCGTAGTCGCGCACCCAGCGCGCACGCTCGCGCCGGCGCCCCTCCTGCCAGCCGGCGTAGCCCCCGGCGAACAGGCGCGGCCGCCCGTCCGCACTGGGATCGAGGTCCAGGAACTCCCCGGCCACGTCCCGCAGCAGGGCGCGGTCGTGCGTCACGACCACCACCCCGCCCGGGTGCTGACGCAGCCGCGCGGTGAGAAACGCCAGACTGTCGGCGTCGAGATGGTTGGTCGGTTCGTCCAGCATCAGCAGGTCGTGGCGCGCCCCCAACAGACAGGCCAGGCGGACCCGGTAGCGCTGACCGACCGACAGCGTCGACAGCGGGCGGTCCCGTTCGGTGCAGGCGTCGAGCCCGGCCAACGCCACGTCGACGCGGCGCTCCGCGTCCCAGGCGTCCAGCCGGGTGGCCGCGTCCAGCGCGGCCGCGTACGCCGCATCGGCGCCGGGCCGCCCCTCGGCCAGCGCCGTCGCCGCCTCGTCGAGCGCCCGCACCGCCCGGTGCGACTCCCGGATCGCCGCCGAGACGAGGGTGCCCACCGTCTCGCCGCCACGCGCCGCCAGCGCCTGCCGGGCGACACCGATCGTGCCGATGCGTTCCACCGTGCCCTGGTCGGGCGCGATCACGCCGGTCAGCACGTGCAGCAGCGTCGTCTTGCCACGGCCGTTCTCGCCGACGATGGCCAGGCGTGCGCGCGCGGAGACGGTCACGCTGACGTCGGCGAGCACGACCCGCCCGCCCAGCACCACCCGTACGCCGTCGGCTCGCACGTGCGCCCGGTCACCGGCCGGCAGCCCCGCGGTCGGGTCCTGCGATGATTTCAGTTCACGATTGGTCACTTCTGCGCTCTTCGGCTCGTCGTGGAGCCGGGCAGCAGGACACGCCGCCCGGCGGGAACGCCAGGACGGCGGAACAGAGCTGGATCAGAGAAAGCCGGTCAACCCTGCCGCCGTCAGCGGCGGGACCACAGCTTCATCGAGGCAGTACCGGAATACATGCCCCCACCCTACCCGACCCGCCGGATCGGCCGCGCTATCCCGCCGCCGCCCGGCAGCGAGGGCGCCACCCTGGTTGACTGAGGGCATGAGTGAGCGCGGAGCGCCGTCATGAGTGAGATTGTCCTCGTCCGGCACGGTGAGACCACCTGGAGCGCCAGCCGCCGGCACACGTCGTACACCGATCTGGAGCTGACCCCCGACGGTGAGCGGCAGGCCCGCGCGCTCGGCCCGGTGCTCGCCGGCCGGCAGTTCGTCGCGGTGCTGAGCAGCCCGCGCCGGCGGGCGCTCGGCACCGCCCAACTCGCCGGGCTGACCGTCACCGGTTCCGACAAGGATCTCGTCGAATGGGACTACGGCGGCTACGAGGGGCGCACCACCGCCGAGATCCACGGGGAACGCCCCGGCTGGAGCGTCTGGTCCGACGGGTGTCCCGGCGGGGAGTCACCCAGTGAGGTCGGCGAGCGCCTCGACCGCCTGCTCGCCACGCTGCACCCCCTGCTCGAACGGGGTCCTGTCGCCGTGGTCGGGCACGCGCACTCGCTGCGCGTGCTGGGCGCCCGGTGGATCGGCCTGCCGCCGTCGGCCGGCGGGCTGCTCCGCCTGGACACCGCCACCCTCAGCGTGCTCGGCTACGAGCACGGGCGGCGGGTCATCCTCCGGTGGAACCAGCCGTCTCCCCCGCCAGCCAAGACCGCTGGCGATTCGACGGCGCGCCACTGATCTTCGGCGGCCGGCTCTCGTACGGGGTGGACAACACCACCGTCGTGCGGGTGGTGACGTTGGCCGAGGTACGGATCTCCTGCAGCACCCGCTCCAGGTCCGCCGGACCGGCCACCCGCACCAGCAGCAGGTAGAAGTCCTCCCCGGCCACCGAGTAGCACGAGTCGATCTCCGGCAGGTGCGCCAGGCGTTCCGGGGCATCGTCGGGCTGCGACGGGTCGAACGGCCGGATCGCCACGAACGCCGTCAGCGGCAGGTCGAGCGCCTCGAAGGAGACCCGGGCGGTGTAGCCCCTGATCACCCCGCGCTGCTCCAGCCGGCGCACGCGCTGGTGCACGGCGGACACCGACAGGCCGACCTTCTCGGCGAGATCCGTGTACGACAGCCGGCCGTCCGCGGTCAGCGCGGCGACGACGGCCCGGTCGATCTCCTCCACGGCGTGAAACCTACCGGGAAAGGCCCGCCGGCGCGACGACAGGCCCGCCGGACGTCGCGCTCGGCGGACGGACGGTCACTCCTTCGCCAGTGCCCGGGAGATCACCAGACGCTGGATCTGGTTGGTGCCCTCCACGATCTGCAGCACCTTCGCCTCACGCAGGTAGCGCTCCACCGGATGGTCGGCGACGTAGCCCGCGCCGCCGAGGAGCTGGACCGCGTCCGTGGTCACCCGCATCGCCACGTCGGTGGCGAACAGCTTCGCCTTGGCCGCCTCGATCGCGTAGGGCCGCCCGGCATCGCGCAACCGGGCCGCGGCGAGCGTCAACGCCCGGGCGGCGGAGATCTGGGTGGCCAGATCCGCCACGGTGAACCCGATCCCCTGGAAGTCGATGATCGATCGGCCGAACTGCTGGCGCTGCCGGGCGTAGTCCAGGGCGTAGTCGAGCGCCGCCTGGGCCAGCCCGACCGCGCAGGCGGCGATGCCCAACCGGCCCGAATCCAGGGCGGACATGGCGATGGTGAAGCCCGCCCCCTCGCCGCCGACCAGCCGGTCGGCGGGCACCCGGGCGTCGTCGAAGGCGATCTGCGCCACCGGCGAGGAGCGCAGGCCCATGGTGCGCTCGGCGGCCTGCGGCTGGATGCCCGGCGTGGCCCGGTCGGCGAGCAGGCAGGAGATGCCGCGCGGGCCGCTGCCGCCGGTGCGGCAGAAGATGTTGTAGAAGTCGGCCACCGAGGCGTGGGTGATCCACGCCTTGGTGCCGGTGACGACGTAGGAGTCCCCGTCGCGGACCGCCTTCGTGGTGAGCGCGGCGGCGTCCGAACCGCCCTGCGGCTCCGACAGGCAGTACGCGCCGAGCAGCTCGCCGCCGAGCAGGTCGGGCAGCAGCTTGCGCTGCTCGTCGCTGCCGAACGCGGCGACCGGGTAGCAGGACAGCGTGTGCACGCTGACCGCCTCGGCGACCGCCAACCAGCGACCGGCCAGGATCTCCAACACCTGCAGGTAGACCTCGTACGGCTGGGCGGCCCCGCCGTACTCCTCCGGATACGGCAGGCCGAGCAGTCCGGCCCGGCCCAGCGTGCGCAACACCTCCCGGGGAAACTCGGCCCGCTGCTCGTACTCGCCCGCCCTCGGCGCGAGTTCCCGGTCGGCGAGTTCGGTGGCCAGCTCCAGCAGGTCGTGAGCCTCGTCGGTGGGCAGGATCCGGTCGACAGTCATAGCGCGATGAGCTCCGTGGGGATGGTGTTGAGCCGCCGTACGCCGTCCGTCGTGCAGACGACGATGTCCTCGATCCGGGCGCCGTGCTGCCCGGCCAGGTAGATGCCCGGCTCGACGGAGAACGCCATGCCCGCCGCCAGTGGGCGGTCGTTGCCCGCCACCACGTACGGCTCCTCGTGGCCGTCCAGACCGATGCCGTGGCCGGTGCGGTGCAGGAAGGCGTCGCCGTAGCCGGCGGCGGTGATCGGCGCGCGGGCGGCGGCGTCGACGGCCTCCGCGTCCACCCCGGGTCGGACCGCCGCCACGGCGGCGCGCTGCGCGGCGTGCAGCACCTGGTAGTAGTCGCCGAACTCGGCCGGCGGCCGGCCACCGGCGACGTAGGTGCGGGTGCAGTCCGAGCGGTAGCCCGAGGGCATGGTGCCACCGATGTCCACCACCACCGGCTCCCCCGCGCCGATCGGCCGGTCGGCGGTGCCGTGATGCGGGCTGGCCCCGTTCGGGCCGGCGGCCACGATGACGAAGTCGACCGTCACGTGCCCGGCCGCGCGGATCGCGGCGGCGATGTCGGCGGCCACCTCCACCTCGGTGCGCCCCGGCCGCAGCCACTCGCCCATCCGGGCGTGCACGGCGTCGATGGCCGCGCCGGCCTCGGCGAGCGCGGCGATCTCCGCCGGCGACTTGTGGATCCGAAGCTCCCGCAGCACCTCGGACGCGAGCCGCTGCCGGGCGCCGGGCAGCACCGCGCGCAGCGCGAGGACCTGCTCGGCCCACATCCGGTCGGCCAGCCCCACCGCGTCGGCCGGGCCGTCGAGCGCGGCGGTCACCAGCGGGTACGGGTCCGCGCCGTCGGGATGGTCGACGATGCGTACCCCGGTGGCCGGCGCCGGGGACGCCTCGGCCGCCGGCCGTTCCAGGGTCGGGACGATCAGCGTCGGCTCGCCCTCGGCGGGCAGCACCAGCAGGGTCAGCCGCTCACCGGCGTGCGCGTCGTAGCCGGTCAGGTAACGCAGGTCGGAGCCGGGGCTGAGCAGCAGCGCATCCAGCCCGGCGGCGGCGGTGGCGCGCTGCGCGGCGGCCAGCCGCTGCGGCGGGTACAGCTCCTCGGATCCCACCCCGATAGCTTAACGGTCGTTTGGGGAGCGGCGCGCGGACCGTGTCGCCTACCGGAGTGTGTCGGCCACCCGGCGGGCCCGCTCGGGCCGGGTGAGCACGTCGACGCTGTGCACGAACTGGTCGACGGCACCGATGAGGGGACGCTCCCGCAGCGCGGCATCGGTGATCTCCGCCCGCAGCGCGGCGGCGACCCGGTCGGCGTGCAGCACCAGGAACGGGCGGGTGTGGAACGGGATCGCCCGGGCCCGCACCGGCGCGGCGAGGCCGGTGCCGTCGGTCCAGGTCGCCATCGCCTCCAGCGCCCCGACCAGGCCCGCCTGGCGGTGCGGCCAGTCGCCGGGGCCGAGGGCGTCGGCCAGCGCCGCGGTCACCGGCGCCGCGTCCGGCAGCCGGCCGAACACCGTGCCGAGCCACTTGTCGTACGGGGGCCAGCGGCGCCGGGTGAGCAGACCGATGCGCATCAGGTCCCGGGCGAGGCCGGCGGCGACCATCCGGCTGCCCAGTTCGTCGCCGACCTCGGCGCACCGCCCCGGCAGGTGCTCGGCCTGCGCCACCCTGGTCCAGGCGGCGGCGAGGACGTGCCGCCACACGTCGTCGGGGTACCAGCGCAGTGCCGCCCGGGCCCGGACGAGCGCCCCGCCGAGCCCGTCGTGGAAGACGGCGCCGCCGGTGAGTTCCGCCAGCCGCTGCGTCGGCACCGACAGCCAGTCCGCCACCGACACCGTCCCGCTCGGGTCGAAGCCCAGCTGGCCGCGCAGCCATCCGCCCAGTTCCCGGGCTGTCACCCCGTGCCGCGCGCCAGCCAACCCGGCCACCCCGAGCCGGCCGTCCTCGGTGCCGACGAAGCGGGTCGGCAGGCCGAGGAAGGTACGCGGCAGGGCGGCGTCCACGGCGGCCAGCAGCTCGGGTATCCGGTGGGCGTCGGCCGCGTCGACGAACAGTTGCAGCCGGCATCCCCAGTCGTGGTCGGTGGACCGGGGCGTGTCCAGGCCGAGCACCTCCGACCCGCCGTCGAGGCGTCCGGCCGCGTAGCGCAGCCCGGGGAACGCCGGGCCCAGCACCGGGGCGACCACCTCGGCGTGGAAGCGCCGGGACAGCTCAAGGCCGGGGAGGAAGGACACTCGATCAGTCTGCTGCCCCGGCCCCGCCCGCGACCAACGGATATCGGCGGTACCGGGTCACTCCATCAACCAGAGGCAGAACGGGTGGCCGTCCGGGTCCAGGCAGACCCGGACGGCCACCTGCGGTTGGTACGCGGCCAGGGTGGCACCGCAGGCCAGCGCGTGCGCCAGCGCCGTGGGCAGATCCTCGACGCCGATCTCCAGGTGCGTCATCATCTGCTGCCGTCCGGCCTCGGCCGGCCAGGTCGGCCGGACGTACGCCCGCTCCCGCTGGAAGGAGAGGCCCACGCCGCCCTCGGGCGCACGCAGGATGACGTCGTCGGCCTCCTCGACCGCGATGTCCCAGCCGAGCAGGCGCGCGTAGAACCGGGCCAGCGCGGCCGGGTCGGGCGTGTCCAGGTTGACCGTGGTCAACCTGAGCCGGGTCGATGCGGCCATGCTCAACTCCTCCGGTCGTGCCGCGTGATCATGCCGTCGACGTGCCGTGCGTCGTGAACGTCGGTGGGGTGTGCCAGGCTGTCGGGCGTGGCACCGCAGACCCCGATCATGCTCGTCGACGCGCCCAGTCTCTACTTCCGGGCCTACTTCGGCATTCCCGAGTCCGCCGCGAAGACCGCCGACGGCCAGCCGGTCAACGCCGTACGCGGCTTCCTCGACATGCTCGCCCACCTGGTCCGCACCCGCCGCCCGGGGCGGATGGTGTGCGCGATGGACCACGACTGGCGGCCGGACTGGCGGGTCGCGCTGCTGCCGTCGTACAAGGCGCACCGGGTGGCGCCCGAGGGCGGCGAGGTGGTGCCGGACACCCTCACCCCGCAGGTGCCGATGATCCTCGACATGCTCGACGCGCTGGGCATCACCGTGGTCGGCGCGGCCGGTTACGAGGCCGACGACGTGCTCGGCACCCTCTCGGTCACCCAACCCGGCCCGGTCGAGGTGGTCTCCGGCGACCGCGACCTGTTCCAGCTGATCGACGACGCCCGCGGCGTGCGGCTGCTCTACATCGGGCGAGGCGTGGCCAAGCTGGAGGACTGCGACGACGACGCCGTGCGCGCCCGCTACGGCGTCGCCGCCGACCGGTACGCCGAGTTCGCCGCCCTGCGCGGCGACCCCAGCGACGGGTTGCCCGGCGTGGCCGGCGTCGGCGAGAAGACCGCCGCCCGGCTCGTCGACCGTTACGGCGACATCGCCGGCATCCTCGCCGCCCTGGACGACCCGGCCTCCGGCTTCGCCCCTGGGCTGCGCACCAAGCTGGCCGCCGCGCGGGACTATCTCGCGGTGGCGCCGAAGGTGGTCCGGGTCGCCCTGGACGTGCCGCTGCCGCCGCTGCCCACCGAGCTGCCGGTGGCACCGGCCGACCCGCCGCGGCTGATCGAGCTGGCCGAGCGGTGGAACCTGGCCGGCTCCACCCGCCGCCTGGTCGACGCCCTCGCCACGGCGGGCCAGCCATCCGGCTGAGCGTCGCGCCGTGCGGGAAGAGGCTCGTCGATCTTCGCGCATGGCACCCGCTACCGCCGGTGGCCGTCAACCCTCCTGATCGCGCGCCAGCGCCTCCCGTCGGGCGAGCAGGGCCGACGCCCAGGCCACGTGCTGGTCGGGGGTGCCGTCGTGCGCTGCCGGATCGACGTACCGGCCGATGTCCGCCGGTGCCTTCTCCGGTTCGACCACGAGCGGGTGGGATCGCGCCGAGGCGTCCTGACGTACGCCCGTGACCTGCCAGCAGACGATCGCACCGGGCGCCCCGCCGGCCACCGTGAAGCCCGCGCCGTCGTACTCCTCGGCGATGTGCAGCTCCGGCCCCGGGCCGCCGACGGGGGTCAGCGAGTAACACAGGTCGGTGTTGAGGCTGCCGAACCACGCCGGCAACTCGACGCGGGCCCGTCCGGACTCGTCCAACGAGACCCTTCCGTCGTAGAAGGTCTTCAACGCCGGCGCCTCCACCGCGGCGTGCTGAAGGTAGCGACGCTGCGGATCCAACGGATGGTCGATGACGAACTGCTTCGCACCCCCGGCCACCTTGAGGTCACCGATGATGGTCACCGTCCCGACGAACCCGCCCGCGGGCATCGTCGTGGTGCCCAGCGACGACAGTCCGCCCATCGCCATCACGGCGACCTCGTCGACTCGCCCCAGGCCCAGGACTCCCGGTGCGCCCCAGCCGAAGACCCCAGGGGCATCGTTCGATGCACCCACCACACCCGCCGCGCCGAGGATCGTGGCCGAGGCCGCGCCGTGCAGGCCGACGACACCGGGGCCGGCGGTGCTGGTGCCGAGGGCGCCGGGCGCGTCCGCGGTGCAGACACCCCGGACCCCGGCGACCGGGGGAACCGACATCCGCTGCCCGTCGGTCGTACCCAGTACGCCGGTACCGCCGCGGGTGTGCTTGCCGTGCACCGCGGGCTCCGTCCACTCCCGGGCGGTGCCCAGCACCCCGGTGCCGCCCGCGCTCTCGCCGACCACCGCCGGCACGCCGTCGCGCTGCGACCGACCGACCACACCCGGAGCCTGCTCGCTGCTCGCCTCGATGCCGGCACCGGCGTCGCCCCGGGCCACCATCCCGGTCGCACCCTGCCCGACGACGCCGGTCCCCCGTCGGTCCGCTGCGCCGAACACACCGATTCCGCCGAGCCCTTCGGCGAGCCCGGCGACGCCGTTGCCGCCCTGCTCCACCGAGCTGCGGCCGAACACCCCGGCGCCGCTGGCCGCCTCCGAGGTGCCCAGAACGCCGTTGTCGTCGACACTGTGGCCGATAACCCCGGAACCCGTCGTGGACGATCCGGTGACGCCGGCCGCCGAGTCTGATCGGCCCGACACGCCGACGTCGGCGACGCTCTGCCCGGAGACGCCGATACCGGAGTTGCTGACGCTGAGGACGCCGGGACCGGTGTCGCTGAACGCGGAGACGCCGGCCCCGGTAGCGCTGGACGCGACCACGCCGGCCCACTGCGGGCCCTCGCCGACCACGCCGGCGCCGGTGGGACTCGTACCCTTGACGCCGAAGCCGCCACCGTCATCGTCGGTTCCCACTATTCCTGGCATGATCCACTCCCGTCGGACTGCGGCTGGCTGGCAGCGGCCGACGATAGTCACGCCGACCGGGCCCTCCTGTCGCCCACCGGTCAGCTCCGGGTCGGACACCCGACGGAGGATGCGTGCAGGTCGGCGGGGTACGCAGGCGGACGGGTCGAAGGTCCTTCCGGGTGCGGGAGTTCGACCCTGCTGGACGCCGGTCCGGCGGGCCACGATATGACAGTCGAAACTCGGCAGCCAACCCCTTGGAGAATCGCGTGAAGCGCAGGACGCTCGACATTCTGTTCAGCATCGGTGGGCTGGGCCTCGCGGCCCTACTACTCGTCATCGGGATCGTCCTGACCTCGAACGCCAACTTCGCCAACACCTACGTACGCGACCAACTCGGCGCCCAGAACATCACCTTCACCCCCGCCGACCAACTCAGCGACGACGAGAAAAACGTCGAGTGCCTGGTGGAGAACGCGGGAAAGGAACTCACCACCGGCAAGCAGGCCGAGTGCTACGCCAACGAGTACATCGGGCTGCACCTGAAGAACATGGCCGGCGGACAGACCTACGCCGACCTGGGCCAGCCGCAGAGCCAGCTACGCGAGCAGGTCGCCACCGCCCAGCAGACCAACGACCCGGCACTGGCCGACCTGCAAGCCCAACTCGCCGAAGTCAGCGCCCAGCGGGACACCGTGTTCAAGGGCGAGACGCTACGCGGCCTGCTGCTCACCTCGTACGGCTTCAGCGAAATGGGAACCAAAGCCGGACAGGCCGCCACCGTCATGTACCTCGGCGCCGCGCTGCTCCTACTACTCTCCCTCGCCGGCCTGGTCCACGCCTTCCGCACCCCACCCAGCAGGACATTCGCCGCCCCCTCGCCAGAGCGAGCCGACACCACCGCCTGAGAGCCCCGACCCCCCGCCCAGCGCCCGGTCTCCCAGGGAGTGTGTCGATTTCGGCTCTGTCTCACATTCGGTGGTGACGGAGGGTGCCGGTTAGCCGAGCAGGATTCGGTGTCGTAGAAGGTCGAACCCGGCGCGTCCGTACATTTGCCGCTTGATCAATTTGGTTTTGGTGTTGACGCCTTCGGTGCCGCCGTTGTGGAAGGGGGTTGTCAGGGCGGCGTTGACGGCGTCGCGGTCCAGGCCGAGGCCGCGGGTGAAGGTGTGTAGGTGGGGCAGGTCCGTTGTTGTGACCTCGGTGATCCATGTGTCGAGACGGTGGTCGTTGCCGGCTGCGGGTGTGAGGAGGCTGGCGAACGAGCCGATGAAGCCGGTCAGCGTGGTCATCTCCGGGCAGGCGGCGGTGAGGGCGTCGACGAGCGACCGTTGGTGGTCTGTGAGCTGATCGGGTGGGGTCAGGAGGTAGCGGGTGAGGCGTCGGGGTGACAGGGCTGGGCGGTCGGCTTCGACGCGGCCTTGGGTGATGTAGCGGTAGAGCAGGTTGAGGCTGCCGGTGTAGCCCAGTTCCCTGATCTCGGCGAGGAGTTGGGTGGCGCCGACGGCGGGGTCCTGTTGGCGGCGTTGGCGTAGGTGGGCGCGGTAGGGGTCGACGAGGGTGGGCCGGTACTGGGGTGCGCGGACCAGACGTTCGGGTTGGCTGATGCGGGCGTAGCGTTTGATGGTGTTGAGGCCGAGGTTGAGGCGGCGGGCGCATTCGAGTAGGCCGACGCCCTTGTCGAGCAGATCGTGGACCTGCTGCCACCGCTGCCGGGTGGTCACGGCCCGGATGCCGTCCTGGGGCGGTAGGCCGGTGGTGGCCCAGCACGTGCTGTGTGCGGTGACTTCTTTGCGGACGGCTTCGGCGAGGTTGTGCCACAGGTGCCAGCGATCGGCGACCTGCACCGCCTGGGGTAGGGCGCGGCGGACCGCTTCGGCGTAGGCGCCGGAGGAGTCCCGGCACACTATCTCGACACCGGGATGCTCACACAGCCACGTCTCCAACGTGTGGGCCTTGCGGTCGGGCAGCACATCGATGCGCTCACGGGTGACCGCGTCGATCAGGACGGTGGCGTAACGGCGACGACGACACAACGCGAAGTCGTCGACCCCGAGCACGCGGGGCACCCGCCGCTGCGGCAACGGAATACGCAGCAGCGCCCGCAGGGCAGTGTGCCGGGACATGACGACCATCGCCAGGACCGACATCAGGCGAGCACCGGCCCGGCCGGCCAGCTGACGCACGACCGCAGCCACCTGCGAAATCAACCGGGACGTGCGACGCTGGTAACGCTCCAGAACTCCCGGAAGCTGCTCCCGGAACGTGCGACGGCAGCCCTGCGTCGGGCACACCAGACGGCGCACTCGTACCCGCAGCACCACCGGCCGGGCATCGACCGGCACATCCGCCAGAGTCCGCTGGTGATACCCGTGCACCCGGCCCGTCACCACCTTGCAGCCCGGACACGCCACCGTCGCTTCAGGAGTCCGAGCCCGCACCAGAATCCGCTCGCCCTCGTCCGTGACGTCATCGATCACCAGCGGGGACAACCCCGAGAACACCATCTTCGTCAGATCATCGATCTTGCACACATGACCTCAACGACATCGATTACCTTCGGTCACCACCGAATGTGAGACAGAGCCTCGATTTCCGTGTTTGGGCCTGTGGTGTGATCGATGCTGTTAGATGGTGATCCGGTCGCCGTAGGCGAGGATCAGGGCGTTGAGGGTCTTGGCCCAACCGTAGACCCTGCCGGTGATGCTCCCGCCGCCTCTACGTTTCTGCTGGACGACGAGGTAGAGGACCTTCATCGCGGCCTGCTCGGTCGGGAAATGCCCGCGCCTGCGGGCGGCCTGCCGGAACCGGGCGTTCAAACTTTCGATGATGTTGGTGGTGTAGAGGACTTTGCGGACCTCGTGGTCGTAGTTCAGGAACGGCACGAACTGTGGCCAGGAGGTCCGCCAGAGCCGGATGACGGCGGGGTACTGGTCACCGAACTCGGCGGCGAGCGCTTCGAAGCGGGCCTCTGCAGCGGCGACGGTGGGGGCGGTGTAGATCTCCCGCAGTGCGGGGGTGATCTTCTGCCAGTCCTTCCGGTTGGTGTAACGCAGGCTGGCCCGCACCAGGTGGACGACGCATTGCTGGTGCACCGCGAGGGGCCATACCTGTTCGATAGCGTCGGTCATGCCTTTGAGGCCGTCGGAGCAGACCATGAACACGTCCTCGACACCCCGGTTGCGGAGTTCGGTGAGGTAGCCGGCCCACTGTTTGGCGCCTTCACCGCCGGTGCCGGCCCACATACCGAGCACGTCGCGTTCCCCGTCGAGGCTGATGCCGACCACGACGTAGACGGGCCGGTTCGCGACCTGCCCCTGGCGGATCTTCATCACCAGGGCGTCGATGAACACCACCGGATAGATCCGGTCCAGCGGCCGCTGCCGCCACGCCTCCATCTCGGCCAGGACACTGTCGGTGACCCGGCTGATCAACTCCCGGGACACATCGGCCTCATACACATCCGCCAGATGCGCCGAGATCTCCCCGGTCGTTAACCCTTTCGCATACAGCGACAGGATCGCCTCGTTGAACCCGTCCAACCGGCGAACATGCTTGGGCACGATCTGCGGGGTGAACGATCCGGCCCGATCCCGCGGCACCTGGATCCGCACCGGCCCGACATCGGTCTGCATCGTCTTGGTTCCGTGACCATTACGCACGTTGGCCCGCCGGCCGGTCGCCTCGTCGACACCGGCCTCGTCGAGATGCGCATCCAGCTCCGCATCCAACGCTGATTCGAGCACGGTACGAGTGATCCCCGCCAGGAGCCCACCCGGCCCCACCAGAGACACCCCGTCGGCCTTGGCCCGCTCCACCAACTGCTGAGCGAACTCCACCTCCGCCGCCGACGGCTCCGGAAGCTGAACAGCGTTCTTCTTGTCTGCCATGACGTGGTCCTTCCCGGACAGGATCAACGTCCTGTCCAACGGACCACACCCAGGTCAAACACGGAAATCTACGCAGTCCCGTCTCCCCCACCGAGACCGGGCGCTGGGCGCCTGTTCGGCGGCTCCGTGACTCGGTGACGTCCTGCTCGGTGGCGCCATGTCCCGGCAGCGGTGGCAGAAGGTGCTTGACGGACTGGACGTGCTGTGGGTCGGCGTGCGGTGCGAGGCGGCCGCGCTCGCGTGACGGCGCTGCGGCGCCCGCACCGGGGACGGAACGCGTACGCCCCGCGGCCTCACGTCTGGAACGTCTGGCGGTAGGTGTCCGGTGGGACGCCGACCGTACGGCGGAAGTGGCGGCGCAGGGTGGTCGCGGTGCCCATGCCGGCGGCCGCGGCGATGGTGTCGACGCTGTCGTCGGTGGTTTCGAGCATCTCCTGCGCGCGGCGGATCCGCTGGGTCAGCAACCATTGCAGCGGGGTGGTGCCGGTGATCGCGTGGAAGTGGCGGGTCAGCTGGC
This sequence comes from Micromonospora sp. WMMD1082, assembly GCF_029626175.1. Lineage (NCBI taxonomy): Bacteria > Bacillati > Actinomycetota > Actinomycetes > Micromonosporales > Micromonosporaceae > Micromonospora > Micromonospora sp. WMMD1082. The sequence continues at coordinate 6,127,042 of NZ_JARUBM010000002.1, forward strand.
GCGAACTCAGGTTCGCCTGGCGGGCCAGGTCCGCCACGGTGAGCGGTTGGTCCAGCCGCCGCATCGCCCAGGGGAGCAGGTCGGCCAGGGGGTGGTCGTCCTGGGCGGGCACCGGTGTGGTGACGAACTGGGCCTGGCCGCCGGCCCGGTGCGGCGGCACGACCAGGCGGCGGGCGACCACGTTGGCGATCGCCGAGCCGTGGTCGCGGCGGACCAGGTGCAGGCACAGGTCCATCGCCGCGGCCTTGCCCGCGGAGGTGAGCAGCCTACCGTTGTCGACGTAGAGCACATCCGGGTCGACCGTCACCCGGGGGTAGCGCGCGGCCAGGTGGTCGGTGTGGGCCCAGTGCGTGGTCGCGCGCAGCCCGTCCAGCAGGCCCGCGGCGGCGAGCACGAACGCTCCGGTGCACAGGGAGACGACCCGCGCGCCCGCCTCGTGGGCCGCGCGCACCGCCTCGACGAGGTCGGCCGGCGGGTCCTCGTCGATCTCCGCCAGGGCGGGGACGACCACCGTGCCGGCGCGGGCCAGCCGGTCGAGCCCGCCGTCCGGCTCCAGCAGGAACCGGCCGACCCGCACGGGCCGCGTGCCGCACACGCTCACGTCGTACCAGGGGCCCCGGACGGCGTCCGGGGCGGAGCCGAAGACCTCGTAGGCCAGGGCCAGCTCGAAGTGCAGCATCCCGTCGGTGGCGGCGAAGGCGACGGAGCGCGAGACGGCGGCCATGTCGGGAATTGTACGGGTCATGTCGTTCCGGACACTGGCAGCGGTCGGTCGGCCCGGCCAGGATCTCTGGCAGCGGATCACCTCACGCCACCGGGAGCAGGTCATGGCAACGGTCGGGAACATCGCGGTCTACGGTGCGTACGGGCACACCGGGCGGTTCGTGGTCGCCGAGCTGCGGGCGCGCGGACACCTCCCGCTGCTGCTCGGTCGCGACCGGGACAGGCTGCGGGCGCTCGCGCGGGAGCACCCGGACGTCGAGACGCGGCGGGCGTCGGTCGACGATCCGGCCTCGCTCGACCGGGCACTGGACGGCACGGACGCAGTGATCAACACCGCCGGGCCGTTCGCCGCCACCACCGGCGCGGTCCTCGGGGCGGCACTGCGCGCCGGCATCCCGTACGTCGACGTGGCGGCCGAGATCGAGGCCAACGTCGACACGTTCACGCACTTCGCCGACTCCGTTCGCGCCGCCGGCACCGTGGCGGTCCCGGCGATGGCCTGCTACGGCGGCCTCGGCGACCTGCTGGTCACCACCGCGATGGGCGACTGGACGGCGGCGGACGAGGTGCACGTCGCGTACGCCCTCAGTAGCTGGCACCCGACCGGCGGCACGCTCGCCTCGGGGGCGGTCTCGGCGCGGCGGCGCGGCGGTCGCCGGGTCCGCTTCACCGGCGGGCAGCTGCGCTACCACGACGACCCGCTGCCGACCCTGGAATGGTCCTTCCCGGCCCCGCTCGGCCCGCAGCGCGTCATCGGTGAGTTCACCATGGCCGACGTCGTCACCATCCCCAGCCACCTGGCCGTCCCGGAGGTCCGCACCTACCTGACCGCCAACGCGGTCGCGGACCTCCTCTCCCCCGACCCCACCCCGCCGACCGCGATCGACGAGCGCGGCCGCTCCGCACAGACGTTCGTCGTCGACGCCCTCGTCCGCTCCGGCGACACGGAACGCCGCCTGACCGCCACCGGCCAGGACATCTACGCCATCAGCGCGCCGCTCGCGGTGGAGGCCGTCGACCGCATCCTCACCGGCCGGACCCGGGCGACCGGCGTCGTCTCCGCCGGCGCGGCCTTCGACGCCCCCGACTTCCTCGACGCGCTGTCCGGGCACCTCACGCTGCACGCCCCGGCGGACACCCACGGCTGAGACCCGTGCGCCCGGCGCGGCCCGGACCAGGGCGGCGGCACGGGTCGGACAGGTGACGCACCGCCGCATACCCTGGCCGGGTGGCGCCGGTCAGTCCCACCCAGCGGATCCTCTCCCCCGACGACGTGCTCGACTTCGTCCGCGCCTCGTTCGGCCCGGATCGACAGGTACGCGACTGCGGGCCGCTGTCCGGCGGCGGCTTCGCGGCGGTGTGGTGGGCGCGCCTCGACGACGACCGGGATGTCGTGCTGAAGGTCGCCCCGCCGCCCACCGCGCGGCTGCTGCGGTACGAGACCGATCTGCTCGCCGCCGAGGCCCGCTACTTCCGGCTGGTCGCCGAGCGGGCGCCCCGGGTGCCGGTGCCGCCGGTGCTGCACCACGGCGGCGATCCGCGGCGCGGCGAGTGGTTGGTCACCGGACGGCTGCCCGGACGGGCACTGCCCGATCTGGACGGTGACGACGGCCCGGCCCGGGCCGACCTGGGCGCGGTGACGGCGGCCCTGCACCGGATCACCGGCGACCGGTTCGGCTACGACGCCGGCCGTACCGGCGGATCGACCTGGCGGGCGGCGTTCGCGGCGATCATCGACGACCTGCTCGCCGACGCGGCCGACTGGGCCGTGACCCTGCCCGCGCCGCCGCAGCGGATCCGGGCGCTGGTCGCCCGGCACGCCGACGTGCTCGACCGGGTCGGCCGGCCCGCCCTGCTGCACTTCGACTGCTGGGACGGCAACGTGCTGGCCGCGGCGGGCGACGACGGCCCACCCCGGATGTGCGGGCTGGTCGACGGCGAACGCTTCCTCTACGGCGACCCGCTGGTGGACCTGGTCTCTCCGCTGCTGTTCCGCCGCGCCGAGGACGAGCCGGCGCACCCGTTCCTGCGCGGGTACGCCGACGCCACCGGCGCTCCGCTGATCTTCGACGACGGGGCGCGCCGCCGGTTGACGCTCTACCGGATGCACCTGCACCTGCTGATGACCGTGGAGATGCCCAGCCGGGGCATCACTCCGGCGAACGACCCCGGCCGGCACACCCTGCTGGCCGAGCTGCTGGCACGCGACCTGGACGACCTGAGCACCTAGGGTCGGCTTGCTCCTTCCGCGAAGCGGGCGAGGGGATTGGTCAGGGCGCCGACGAGTTGCAGCGCGGCGGACGGGTCGGCGAGGTCGACCATCTGCTGGTTGTCGCGCAGTTGCAGCCGGTTGAGGCAGGAGAGCGCGAACTCCGGGGCGAACAGGTCGTAGCGGGCCAGCCGGTCGGCCAGCTGGGGCACCCGGTCGGCGTACTCGGTGGCGCAGTCGGCGACCGTACGCCAGAACGTCTCCTCGTCGGCGACGCCCTGATCGGCCAGCACCGCGCCGAGGAAGCGGAAGAAGCAGTCGAAGACGTCGGTGAAGATCGACAGTAGCTTCATGTCCTCCGGGATGTCGGCCCGGATCCGCTCGACCGCCGCCGGCAGTTCCGCCTCGGCGCTCATCACCACGATCTCCTCGGCGATGTCCTTGAAGATCACCCGCTCGACGGCCCCCTCGTGCAGCACCAGGATGACGTTCTCGCCGTGCGGCATGAAGGCCAGGTCGTACGCGTAGAAGGCGTGCAGCAGCGGGGTGAGGTAGGCGTTCAGGTAGCGGCGCAGCCACTCCGTCGGCGCCAGCCCGGAGGCGGCGATCAGCTCGGCCGCGAACGACCGGCCGTCGGCGTCGACGTGCAGCAGCGACGCCATGGTGGCCAGCCGCCGGCCGGGTGCCAGCCCGGGCACCGGGCTCTCCCGCCAGAGCGCGGCCAGCATCTTCCGGTACGGCGAGTAGCGGTCGGTGGCCGCCTCGTACTGCCGGTGCCGGTAGCCGACGGCGGCCCGCTCCCGGATGATCGTCAGCCCGGTCGCCCGGAACACCGCGTCACCGGCGATCAGGTCGGCGAGCCAGTCGTTGATCGCCGGGGTGGCCTCCATGTAGGCGGCCGACAGGCCGCGCATGAAGCCCATGTTCAGCACCGACAGCGCCGTCTTGACGTAGTGCCGCTGCGGGGCGCTGACGTTGAAGAAGGTACGGATGGACTGCTGGGCGAGATACTCGTCGGGTCCCTCGCCGAGGCAGACCAGCCGCCGACGGGCCACCTCACCGGCGAAGGTGACCGACAGCTTGTTCCACCACTGCCAGGGGTGCACCGGGATGAGGTGGTAGTCGGCCAGGTCCAGGCCGAGCCCGGCCATGGTCGAGGCGAACCCGTCGAGGGTCGCCGCGCCCAGTTCCGCGCGCAGCAGCGCATCGTAGTCGAGGTCGGCGGAGCTGGTGAAGGTGGCGTGGTCGCGGTGGGCGGCCAGCCAGATCAGCCGCACCGGCGTGGCCGCCTCGGGGGCGTAGCGGTGGTACTCGTCGACGCCGAAGCCGAGCCGGCCGTTGTTCGCCACGAAGCAGGGGTGGCCCTCGGTCATCGACGTCTCGATGGTCTGGAAGTCGGCCTCGACCAGTTTCGCCGCGCCGGGTAGTGCCCGGTCCAGCTTGTACGCGATGCCGGCCAGGGTGGAGCTGATCTCCTCCAGGTAGACCGGCAGGACCCGGTCGGTGAGGCCGAGCGCGCCGCGCAGGTCGAGGCAGAGGTCGACCGCGTCCAGCGGCAGCGTCTCCGCCCCCCGGTGCCGGGTGATGCTGTCCGGATCGATGTCCCAGTGCTCCAGGGTCAGCACCCGGGCGGCGAACCGGTACCGCACCGCGCCGGAGTCGCCGGTGACGGCGTACCACCGCCGGCCGGCGGCGTCGGCCGGCGACCCGTCCGGCTCGGGGGTGAGCAGCCGCTCGTGGGTGAACTCGGCCAGCGCCTTGCGCACCAGCAGGCGGTTGGCCCGTGCCCAGGTCTCCGGCCGCAGGTGGGCGACGGGCGAGCGCGAGAAGTGCGGCGAGGCGGCATCCCCCGGTCGCGACGAAGCGGGTGGCTGGTCAGGCGTGGTCACGGAGGTGCTCCTTCGCTACGGTGGCGGCCCGGAACCGCTCCCGGGTGCAGATGCTCAGCAGGGCCGTCTTCTCCGGCTTGGTGATCGGGCCGACCACCTCGAAGCCGACCGCCGCGTTGAGCGCGTGCACGGCGGTGTTGCGTACGTCCGGCTCGACCACGACCCGTTCGGTGGCGGGGTCGGCGAAGAGCCAGGCCATCACGGTGGTGATGACGGCCCGGGTGAAGCCGTGCACGGGCGCGTCGGTGGGTGCGCAGAGGAAGTGCATGCCGACGTCGCCCGGCCGGGCGTCGTGCAGGCCGACCAGTTCGACGTGTGCCGGGTCGTACCGTTCGGCGAGGAACGCCGGCTCGCCGCGCCACAGCCCGACGAACGCCTCGTGGTGCGGGTGCGCGGCGATGCGCCGGTACTCGGCCGCCACGGCGTCGACGTCGGCGTCCTGCATCAGCCAGAACGCCGCCTTCGGGTCGGTCACCCACCGGTGCAGCAGCGGGGCGTCGGCGGCCACGTCGAGCGTACGCAGCGCGAACTCGCCGAGTCGCCGGTCGTGGCGGGTGTGCACGAGTGCGGTCACACCGGCACTCCGAACTGTTGGAAGGTGATCGACTTCTCGATCGGGTAGACCTCCCGGCCGGCCAGCTCGCGGATGATCCAGCTGTTGCGGTACGGGCCCATGCCGAGGTCCGGCGAGGTGATGCTGTGCGTGTGGGTGCCGCCGTTCTGGAGGAAGACGCCCCGGCCGGTGTGGTCGACGCTGTAGTTGCGGGCGACGTCGAGCCGGCCGTGCCCGTCGACGCGCAGCCGGTCCCGGATCGGGTCGAGGAAGGCGGGCACCTGGTACCGGTAGCCGGTGGCCAGCACCAGTCCCTCGGTGTCCAGGGTGGCGTCACGCCCCTGCTCGACGTGGTGCAGCCCGAGGGTGTGCACGCCGGTGGTCTCGTCGTACGCGACGCCGGTCAGTTCGGTGTTGGTCAGCAGCCGGGTGTTGACCGGGCCGTCGACGCTGCGCGTGTAGAGCAGGTCGTAGATGTCGTTGACCAGGTCGGCGGAGATCCCCTTGAACAGCCCCTTCTGCTCGGCCTCCAACCGGTAGCGGGTGGGCTCGGGCAGGGCGTGGAAGTAGTCCACGTAGTCCGGCGAGGTCATCTCCAGCGTGAGCTTGGTGTACTCCAGCGGGAAGAAGCGCGGCGAGCGGGTCACCCAGTTCAGCTGGTAGCCGTGGGCGTCGATGTCGCCGAGCAGGTCGTGGTAGATCTCGGCGGCGCTCTGCCCGCTGCCGACGACGGTGATGCTCCGCTTGGCCTTCAGCGTGTCGCGGTGTTCCAGGTAACGCGAGTTGTGCACCGCGTCGGAGGTCAGGCCGGCGCAGGCGTCGGGAAGGTACGGCGGGGTGCCGGTGCCGAGCACCAGGTGCCGGGCCCGGTGGCTGACGGTGGTGCCGTCGACGGTGGCGGTGACCACGTACCGCTGGTCGGCCGGGTCGTACTCGACGGCCCGCACCTCGTGGCCGAAGCGCAGGTTCGGCAGCTTCGCGGCGGCCCACCGGCAGTACGCGTCGTACTCCACCCGGAGCGGGAAGAAGCTCTCCCGGATGTAGAAGGGGTAGAGCCGGCCGGTCTCCTTCAGGTAGTTGAGGAAGGAGAAGGGCGAGGTGGGGTCGGCGAGGGTGACCAGGTCGGCCAGGAACGGGGTCTGCAACCGGGACGACTCCAGCAGCATGCCGGGGTGCCAGGAGACGTCGGAGCGGGCCTCCAGGAACAGCCCGTCGAGGTCCGTGATCGGCGCGGTCAGGCAGGCCAGGCCGAGGTTGTACGGGCCGAGGCCGATCCCGATGACGTCGTAGCTTTCCATCCGGCCCTCCAGGCTCGGGTTCGCGGGTCGCATGCTCAGCCGACCGGGCAGGTCAGGTCGGTGGCGAACGCGCCGGCGTGTTCGTGCACGTACCGGCCGGCGTGCTCGGCGATCAGGTCGAGGACGTAGGCGACGTCGTCGGCGGTGGTGGCCGGGTTGAGCACGGTGAACTTGAGGTACTGCCGGCCGTCTACCTTGGTCCCGGCGACCACCGCGAGGCCGGAGGCGGCCAGCGCCTCCCGGGCCCGCAGGTTGGCCGCGTCGGCCAGGTCCCGGCCCGGCCCGGTGGGCCGCCACCGGAACACCACCGTGCTCAGCTGGGAACGGGTGAGCACCTCGAACCGGGGGTCGGCGGCGACCAGGTCCCACGCCTCGGTCGCCCGGTCGCAGACCTCGTCGAAGAGTTCGCCGACCGCGTCCGGGCCCATCACCCGCAGCGTGAGCCAGAGCTTGAGCGCGTCGAAGCGGCGGGTGGTCTGCAGGCTCTTGTCGACCTGGTTGGGGATGCGCTGGGCGACCATCCGGGCCGGGTTGAGGTAGTCGGCGTGCCAGGTGGCGTGCCGCAGCGTCCGCCGGTCGCGGACCACCAGCGCGCTGGAGCTGACCGGCTGGAAGAAGGACTTGTGGTAGTCGACGGTCACCGAGTCGGCCCGTTCGATGCCGTCGAGCAGGTGCCGGCGGGTGGGCGAGACCAGCAACCCGCAGCCGTACGCGGCGTCCACGTGCAGCCACACCCCGGCCGTGGCACACACCTCGGCGATCTCGTCGAGCGGATCGATGGTGCCGAAGTCGGTGGTGCCGGCGGTGGCCACGACCGCCATCGGGGTCAGGCCGGCCCGCCGGCAGCGCGCGATCTCGTACCGGACGGCGCCGGGGCGCATCCGCCGGTCGGGGCCGGTCTCCACCACCACGACGGCGTCGGGTGCCAGGCCGAGCAGCTTGGCCGCCTTCTGCACGCTGAAGTGCCCGGCCGCCGAGGCGATGATCCGCAGCCGGGGCAGCATGAGCCGCCGGTCGGTGGGCGTCGTCGCGGCCAGGGCCTCCTCCCGGGCCAGCAGCAGGGCGTGCAGGTTGCTCTGGGTGCCGCCGCTGGTGAAGACCCCGTCGGCGGCCGGGCCGAGACCGATCCGGTCGGCCGTCCACTCGATCAGCCGTCGCTCGATGAGCGTGCCGCCGGCGCTCTGGTCCCAGGTGTCCATCGAGGAGTTCACCGCGCTCAGGACCGCCTCGCCGAGCAGCGCCGGGATCACCACCGGGCAGTTGAGGTGGGCCAGGTAGCGCGGGTGGTGGAACCAGACCGCGTCGCGCAGGTAGACCTCCTCCAGCTCGTCCAGCGCGGCGGTGGTGTCACCCAGCGGCCGGTCCAGGTCGATCGCCTCCACCAGGGGGGCGATCTCGTCCGGGCGTACGCCGGTGAACGGTCCGCTCACCTCGGCCACCCGCCGGGCCACCCGGTCCGTGCCGGCGGCCACCGCCCGGCGGTACTCCTCGACTGTGCCGTCGCCCAGCAGGTGGGCCCGGGCGGGTGTGTGCCCGGGCCGCGGCCCGGTCGGCGTTGCCTCGGCGGTGTGCACCGGCAGGGTCATGGATGTGTCCTCCACGCTCGGCGGTTCGGTTATCGGGCAGCCGGAACCCGCCGCACGGCAGCTGGGCGGCGGGCGTTGGGGTCTGGGAGGGCGGTGGCGGGGCGGCCGGCGTGGTGGTCGACCAGCCGGCCGCCCGACGGCGTCAGGTCAGCTTCTTCGCGCCCTGGATCGCCTTGGCGAGATCCTCCAGCAGCGGAGCCGCACCGGCGTAGGAGAAGCGGGGCACCGCGTCCCACGGCGCGACCTGCCCGGCCTGCACGGCGGGCAGCTGCTTCCAGGTGGGCTTGGCGGCCAGGTCGGTCGGCTGCAGGGCGGTGCTGCGGTTGTCGAGCAGGATCAGGTCGGCCGGGAACTTGCCGGCGTTCTCCCAGCTGAGCGCCTCGAAGTAGTCGCCGGCCTCGAGCTTGGTCGGCACCACGATGTCGACGCCGAGCTCGGCGAAGTACATCAGGTCCGTGCTGACCTTGGGGTTGGAGACGTAGAACAGGTCGGGGCTGCCCGAGGCCGCCATCACCTTGATGCCCGGGTTGGCCTTGACCGCCTGGCGCACCGCCTCGGCGGCGGCCTCGAACCGCGCCTTGGCGTCGGTGACCTTCGCCGCCGTCAGGTCGGCCCCGAGGGACTCGGCGAGCTGCGCGTAGCGCTCGATCGGCTTCGTCATCGGCACCCGGGCGGTGGTGATGGTCACCACCGGCGCGAGCGGCAGGATCTTGTCCTTGCTCTCGTCTGGCACGTACCAGTAGGCGCCCGGGTCGTACATGTGCGTGACCAGCAGTTCCGGGCGCAGCGCGGCGTACTTCTCGACGCTGAACTCACCCCAGACGTTGCCGAGGATCTCCACGCTTTCCACGTCCAGGTCGCCGGCCTGCGACTCGGCGCTGCCATCCGCCTTCTTGGTCTCGCCGAAGACACCCACCACCTCGCGGCTGAGTCCGAAATCGACCAGCGCTGCGGCGGAGCCGGTGAAGGCGACCACCCGGCCGGGTCGGGCATCCGCGCTGACCTCCTCGGGCCGGTCGTCCGTGAAAGACCAGGGTCCGGAGGCGTTGTCGGCGCCGGGTGCGGCGGTGTCGTCGTCCTGACCGCAGCCGGCGAGCACGGCGGCCACCGCAGCGGCGCCGCCAACGGCGAGTAGTCCCCGGCGGGAGAAACGACGGGTGGAGAGGTGCTCAGACATTCGTGTCGTCTTTCGATCAGGGTCGAGGGGACCATGGACAGCCGGGTTAGGCTAACCTAACCTAACTTCCTGCCTAGACTCGGCTCCTGTCAAGTCCCGACGGCGTTTCGCACACTGGAGTTCACACTGTCCGTCATCGAGTCGCCACCCCACGAGACGCCGCCCCGGTCCACCGCACCACCCCGGCACCGCCGTGCCGCCCTGCGCGCCAGCGGCCTCCTCGTCGCCGCACTGGCGCTGCTCGCGGTCACCGTGCTGAGCATCACCGTCGGCGCCAAGCCGATCCCGCTGCCCGACGTGTGGCAGGCCCTGACCGACCGCGACGCCGCCGAGTACGCCGTCGTACGGCAGCTGCGCCTGCCGCGTACGCTGCTCGGCCTGCTCGCCGGCACCGCGCTCGGCGTGGCCGGCGCGGCGATGCAGGCGCTGACCCGCAACCCGCTCGCCGATCCCGGCCTGCTCGGCATCAACGCCGGCGCCGCCGCGGCGATCGCCACCGCCACCGCGCTGTTCGGCGTGGGCGGCGGCACCGGCCAGGTGTGGTTCGCCCTGCTCGGCGCGGCCGCCGTCACCGTCGGCGTGTACGCCGTCGGCGGCGGTCGCACGGCCACGCCGGCGCGGCTGGCGCTGGCCGGCGCGGCGCTCAACGCGGCCCTCTACTCCTACGTCAGCGCGGTGATGCTGCTCGACGCGGCCGGCCTGGAGCGGCTGCGCTTCTGGACCGTCGGGTCGCTGGCCAGTGCCGACACCGCCACCGTGCTGCGGGTGCTGCCGTTCATCGCGGCCGGGCTGCTGGTGGCGCTGGCCTCGGCCCGTCCGCTCAACGCGCTCGCCCTCGGCGACGACGCCGCGCAGTCCCTGGGTGCCCGCCCGGCCCTGGCCCGCACGGCGGTGATCGTCGCCATCACCCTGCTCTGTGGCGCCGCCACGGCCGCCTGCGGGCCGATCGTCTTCGTCGGGCTGCTCGTGCCGCACCTGGTGCGCGCCCTCACCGGGCCCGACCTGCGCTGGATGCTGCCGTACTGCGCGCTGCTCGCCCCGGTGCTGCTGCTCGGCTCCGACGTGCTCGGCCGGGTCATCGGTCGCCCCGGTGAACTCCAGGTCGGGCTGGTCACCGCGGTGCTCGGCGGCCCGCTCTTCCTCTGGTTGGTGACGCGGACGAGGACGGCCCGCCCATGATCGTGATTCGCACCCCCGGCCGGCTCTCCCTGCGGCTGCATCCACGCGCCCTCGCCGTCGGCACCGCCTGCCTGCTGCTCGCGCTCGCCCTCGGCGTGCTGGCCGTCGGCCACGGCGACTACCCGATGTCCCCCGCCGACGTGCTGCGCACGCTGACCGGTGGGGGAAGCCCCGCCGAGGAGTTCATCGTCACCGAGCTGCGACTGCCCCGGCTGGTCACCGGGCTGGCCGTCGGCACCGCGCTCGGCCTGGCCGGCGCGGTGTTCCAGTCGCTGGTCCGCAACCCGCTGGGCAGCCCCGACATGCTCGGCTTCACCCAGGGCGCGGCGACCGGCGCGCTCGTCGTGGTGGCCGTCGGCGGCAGCAGCGCCGCCCTCGCCGGCTCCGCGGCCCTCGGCGGCATCGTCACCGGCCTGCTCATCTACCTGGTCGCCTGGCGCCGAGGCGTGCACGGCTACCGGCTGGTCCTGGTCGGCATCGGCATGTCGGCGATCCTCACCGGCGTCAACGGTTACCTGATGACCCGCGTACCGCTGATGAGCGCCTCCCGGGCGATGCTCTGGCTCACCGGCAGCCTGGACGGCCGCGGCTGGTCCGACGCCGCGCCGCTGCTGGCCGCCCTCGCGGTGCTGGTGCCGGTGCTGCTCGCCTGCGGCCCGGCGCTGCGGATGACCGAGCTGGGCGACGACGCCGCCAGCGGCCTGGGGGTGCACGTGCAGCGGCTGCGGATGCTGCTGCTCGCCGGGGCCGTGCTGCTGGTCGCCCTGTCGGCGGCCGCCGTCGGCCCGGTGCCGTTCGTCGCGCTGACCGCCCCGCACCTGGCCCGGCGGCTGACCCGGGCACCGGGGGTCAACCTGCTGCCCGCGGCGGCCATGGGCGCGCTGATCACCGTCGCCGCCGACCAGGTGGCGCTGCGCGCCCTGCCCGGCCAGCTGCCGGTCGGCGTGGTGACCGGCGTGATCGGCGGCGGCTACCTGGTCTGGCTGCTGGCCACCGAACGCCGGGCGGGCCGACTGTGAGAATCTTCGACGAGAACGGAGCGACCAGCATGCCGACCTCCCGGCTCGGTGGCAGCGAGCTGCGGCTCGCCTACGACCGGCGGATCGTCGCCGAGGACCTGACCGTCGCGGTGCCCGACCGCTCCTTCACGGTCATCATCGGCCCGAACGCGTGCGGCAAGTCCACCCTGTTGCGGGCACTGTCGCGGCTGTTGAAGCCGGCCGCCGGGTCGGTGCTGCTCGACGGTGAGGACATCCACCGGCGCCCGGCCCGCGCGGTGGCCCGGACGCTCGGGCTGCTGCCGCAGTCACCGATCGCCCCGGACGGCATCGGCGTGGCCGAGCTGGTGGCCCGGGGCCGCTACCCGCACCAGGGCCTGCTGCGGCAGTGGTCGCGCGACGACGAGCGGATCGTCACCGAGTCGATGACCGCCACCGGCGTCGACGACCTCGCCGACCGGCTGGTCGACGAGCTGTCCGGCGGCCAGCGGCAGCGGGTCTGGCTGGCCATGGCGCTGGCCCAGCAGACTCCCCTACTGCTGCTGGACGAGCCGACCACCTACCTCGACATCGCCCACCAGGTCGAGGTTCTCGACCTCTGCGCCCGGCTGCACGAGGAGCAGGGCCGCACCCTCGTCGCGGTGCTGCACGACCTCAACCACGCCGCCCGCTACGCCACGCACCTGATCGCGATGCGCGGCGGGCGGGTGGTCGCCGCCGGCGAACCCCGGCAGATCGTCACCGCCGACCTGGTCGAGGAGGTCTTCGGCCTGCCCTGCCGGGTCATCGACGACCCGGAGACCGGCACCCCGCTGGTGGTCCCGGCGGCCCGCGCCCGCGCCGGTACGGTGACCCCGTGAGCACCCGCCGCTACCGCGACGACTACGGGATCCCCCACCTGCGCGCCGACGACCACGGATCGCTGGCGTTCGCCCAGGGCCGGGTCACCGCGCTCGACCGGGCCTGGCAGATCGAGGTGGAGCGGCACCGCTCGCAGGGCAGTTCCGCAGCCTTCCTCGGTGCCGACGCCGTGGCGTGGGACAGCTTCGCCCGCCGCGCCCGGCTGGACGACACCGCGCGGCGCTGCCACGCCGCCCTCGACCCGGCCACCGCCGACTGGGTGGGCCGCTACGTCGACGGCGTCAACGCCGGGCTGGCCGCCGGTGCGGCTCGGGCGCCGGAGTTCGCCGCCACCGGCCTGGCCCCCGGCCGCTGGCAGCCGTGGACTCCGCTGGCGCTCTGGCTCACCCACCACGTGCTGTTCGCCGGATTCGGCACCAAGCTCTGGCGCGAGCAGGTGGCCCGCCGGCTCGGCCCGCAGGCGGCCGGACTGTTCGCCGCGGACGCCCAGGTCACCTCGGGCAGCAACGGCTGGCTGCTCACCGCCGACCGCACCGCCGGTGGCGCCGCCCTGATCGCCGGTGACCCGCACCGGTTCATCGAGGCACCCGGCATCTACCAGCAGATCCGCCTGGCCTGCCCGGAGTACGACGTCCTCGGCCTGGCCGTGCCCGGCGTGCCGGGCGTGGCGCACTTCGGCCACGCCGGCGACGTCGCCTGGGCCATCACCAACGCGATGGCCGACTACCAGGACGGCTACGCCGAGCGGCTGCGCCGCCGGGGCGACCTGGTCGAGGCGTACGGCCCGGACGGGTGGCGGCCCGCGCACCGGCACGTCGAGACGATCGAGGTGGCCGGGGCCGCGCCGGTCGAGGTCGAGGTAATCGAGACAGAGCGGGGGCCGCTGATCGCCGGTGGCCCCGACGACGACCCCGCCGTCACGGTCAGCCTGCGGTACCCGCCCCGGGTCACCGCCGACCTCGGCTTCGCCGTGCTGCCGGCGCTGCTGCGGGCGCGTACCGTCGATGATCTCGACGCGGCCCTGGACGGCTGGGTCGAGCCGGTCAACGTGGTGCTCGCCGCCGACACCGCCGGTGGATTGCTGCATCGGGTCGCCGGCCGGGTGCCCCGCCGCCACCCCGACAACGGCCTGCGGGTGGTGCCCGCCTGGGAGGCACGCCACGCCTGGCAGGGCTGGCACCCGATGCCGAAGGTCCCGATCGACCAGGTGGCGGTGATGGCCAACGAACGCGGCATCGCCGCGCCGTTCGGCGTGGAGTTCGCGGCGCCGCACCGGGCCGACCGGATCCGCCACCTGCTCGACGGGGCCACCGACTGGCGCGCCGACCAGCTGTCGTCCGTGCACACCGACACCTACCTGCCCGCCGCCGGGCCGCTGCTCGACCTGATCGCCAAGGTGGAAGGGCTCGACGGCCCCGCCGCCGCGCTGCGCGAGCGCCTGCTGGCCTGGGACCGCACGATGGCCGCCGACAGCGCCGACGCCGCGACCTTCGCCGACCTGCGGGCGGCCGTGGTACGCCGGCTCGCCGCCCACCCGACGCTGGCGCCCCTGGCCGAGCCGGCGGACTACCCGGAGGTGTTCCGGCCGTGGCTGGCCCTGCTGCCCCGGGTCGGGTACGCCGTGACGCCCCTGCTGCACGCCGACCTGCCCGGCCTGGACCGGACCGCCCTGCTGCGCGAGGCCCTGACGGAGGTCGCCGCCGCCGGCGACGCCCGCCGCTGGGGCGAGCGGCACCGGCTCGCGCCCTGGCGGGCACTGCCCGACCCGGACGCGCCACCGGGGCCCCCGCTCTCCGGCGACCACGACTGCGTGCTGTCCACCTCCAGCGTGCCCGGGGTCACCGACCTGTGCCTACGCGGCCCGGCGGCCCGCTACGTGTGGGACCTGGCCCGGCGGGAGAACAGCCGGTGGGTGGTGCCGTTCGGCGCCACCGGTGCCGGGCCGCACCGCGACGACCAGCTGCCGCTCTGGCTGCGCGGTGACCTGATACCGGTGACCTGCGACTGGGACCGGCTGACGGAGGAAGACGATGACTGACCGGCACCACTACGAGCGGCACGTGCCCCGGTTCGGCGTGGTCACGTTCCGGCCGGTCGACCCGGACGCCGACGCCGACGTGATCCACTCGTGGGTCAGCCAGGAACGGGCGCGGTTCTGGGGGATGCGCGACGCCGACCGGGACCGGGTCGCGGAGATCTACCGGTACGTGGACTCGCTGCCCACCCACCACGCGTACCTCACGCTGCGCGAGGGCGAGCCGGTGGCGCTGTTCCAGACGTACGAGCCGGAGCACGACCCGGTCGGCGAGTGCTACCCGGTACGCCCCGGCGACCACGGCGGCCACCTACTGATCGGCACTCCGGTGCGGCCCGAGCCGGGCTTCACCGGAACCCTGCTGGGCGAGTTCATCGCCTTCGTCTTCACCGACCGCCGCCGACTGCGGCTGGTGATGGAGCCGGACGCCCGCAACGACCGGGCGATCGTCCGGCTGCGGCGCGCCGGCTTCGTCGACGGCCCGCTGATCGACCTGCCGGACAAGCGGGCCCGGCTGATGTTCCTCGACCGCGCCGCCCTGCCGGGCGCCGCCAACCCTCCGCGGTAGGAGAGCAACGCGCTGCGGGCCCTCGCTCTGGTCTCGCGTTTCGAGAACAGTTTGGACGCCGCTGGCGTGCGTCGGGCACAGTCGGACCGTGGCAAACCCCATCACCGTACGTCATCGCTCCATGGATGAGATCATGCAAGGGCTGCACCTCGTGCGGCGTTCCCCGCGCGGTGTCGGCACCCTGGCACTGGCCGTACGTCGGCCGGCCGTCGACGCCCGGGAGGTGCTCTCCGAGGCCGAACTGGACCCCGATGCCGGGCTGATCGGCGACAGCTGGAGTCAGCGGTCCAGCTCGCGGACGGCCGACCGGTCACCGCACCCCGACATGCAGCTGAACGTCATCAACTCCCGTTTCGTCGAGCTGATCGCGGGCCCTGATCGGAACGCCTGGGCGCTCGCCGGGGATCAGCTCTACCTCGATCTCGACCTGAGCGTCGACGCCCTGCCAGCCGGTGCACGCCTGGCGATCGGCGACCGGGCGGTCATCGAAGTGACCGACCAGCCGCACACCGGCTGTGCCAAGTTCGCCGCCCGGTTCGGACGCGACGCCCACAAGATCGTCTGGACCGAGGAGGGCAAGCAACTGCGGCTGCGCGGCCTCAACGCCCGGGTGGTCGTCGGCGCAACGATCAAGGCAGGCGACACCGTACGGCAGCTCCCTTGATCCCGACGAATCGGGGCACACCTGGCACGGCAGATCAGTGCGTTATGTCGCGACGATAAGTGCAAGTCACCCGGTCTCTTCGGGACGCCACGCAGGCGCGAAGAGGGCGCAAGATCCGCACAGTTTCAGGGATACTGCTGCCTCAACTCCGCCCGAGGCAGCAGTATCAGGGAAGTTGCGCGGATCATGAACCCGGGCCGGGACGTTTTGTCACCGGTGCGCTGCGGTGGGGCTCCATCTACCGGTCAGATCGACGTCAGCTCATGCAGCCGGGCGCCAGTCTGCGGTGATGGTGGCAATGCCAGCGGTTACCGCCTCCGGGTCGACGAGTTGATGCAAGTGTCCGCCGGGCACCTCCGCGACGCGCCAACCTCGCGTCCGTGCCTCCCGGGCCAGGCGGTCGTACGGCGGCCCGAACAACAGATATCCGCATGGCCGACGGTCCCAATCCGCGGGCACAGGGAACTGCTGCTCGTAGTAGCTCAACGGGAGCCGGGGCTGCTCGGCCGCGACCATCGATCTGGTCTGGGGGTCGGGAAACAGCGGTGCGACGATGCTCTCCTCCCACCATGTCGTCCACTGCGGCAACCGGTCCCGCGTCGCTATCGACCGCAGGTGGGCCAGCCGTTCGGGTGACGCGGCAGGCGTCGGACCGCGCAGCGAGGGCAAGCTGGCGTCGACGAACAAGCAGCCCGCGACCGGACGCCCGACCGCCGGCACGACGACCGGAACCAACGGGCCAGCGTTGCTGTGGGCAACCAACACGATCGGCTGGCCCGGCGGTAGGTGGGAGACGCCGTCGTTGACAGCGGCGCCGATCCGTGGCCAGAACGGCGGGTCGTCGACATCGGCCACGTGAACCAACGACGGCACGACCGTCGTCGTGCCCCGTGTCCTCAGGTTGGCCGCCACCGGAGCCCAGGTCAGCGGACCCAGCAGCAAGCTGTGCAGCAGTACGAACGCCGGCTTCACCCGTCCACCATCCACGAAGACGCCTGGCCGCCGCCACCCGGCCGCCTCGCCGATGACAGGACGTGCGCGTTTAGCGCACGAGTTCCCGGCCGCCCGCCAGTGACAGGGTCTGCCCGTTGATGTGGCCATTGGCTGCCGAGGCCAGATAGGTGATCGCGGTAGCTATGTCTTCGGGAGTGCAGATGCGGCCGGTCGGGGTCTTCTCCGATTCGGCCGCGACCGCTTTCGGGCCCAGGAACGGAGCATTCAACACCTTGTCGGTGAGGGTGAAGCCGGGGCGGACGATGTTCGTCAGAATGCCATGGCGGGCCTCCCTGACGGCGAGCACTCGTGCGGCGGTCTCGATCGCTCCCTTCGCGGTGGCATAGGCGAGCGGCCCGGCCATGGGTTGCTCGACGATGTCGGTCGAGACGACAACGACGCGCCCCCAGCCGGCGGCGCGCATGGCCGGTAGGGCCGCGTCGATCAGAGCTGCGGGGCCGACCGTGTTGACGGCCAGCGAGGTGGTGAGGCCGTCGATCTCGTCGGCCTCGAAAGAGGGCCACTGCACGGCGTTGGCGATCAGGACAGAGATCGGCCCGAGACGTTCGGTGATCTGGTCGATGACGCCCTGCACGGTGACGAGGTCGCCCTGGTCCAGGTGGACGGCGCAGGCTCGGCCGCCTGCCTCCGTCACGGCGTCGACGACGTCCATGGCGCCGTCGCGGTTGGTATGCCAGGACACTGCGACGGAGGCGCCTTCGGCAGCCAGGTGCAATGCGGCGGCTCGGCCGATGGCGCCGGAAGCGCCGGTGACGAGGGCGACCTTGTTCGACAGACCGGTTTCCATCACACTCCCATAGTCGGCTATAAGTTAGCCGACTATGGATCAGGGATGGATGGCTTGTCAACTCGTACACTGCCCAGGTGGAACTCGCGGATGTCCTGGCCACCAACAAGGCCCTGGTCAAGGTGGCCAAGCTGTACCGGAGTGCCCAGGCCGACGTCCTGGCCGGGCTCGCCCTGCACCCCGGGCAGGACGTCTTGCTGTGGATGCTGGGGCAGGAGCCCGACGGCATGACGGTCTCCGAGGTCGCCGCTCGCCTCGGCGTGGAGCAGCCGACCGTGACGCGCAGCCTCAGTCGTCTCGAGCACGGCGGCTGGTTCGTCAGGAGGTCCGTGCCGGGCGATCGGCGCGCCACCCGCATCGTGTTGACCGACAAGGGTCGGACCGGCATCTCGGAGATCGAATCGGCCTGGCGCACCCTCGCCGAGACCGCAACAGCCGGAATGGCGAACGATCAACGGGCCGCGTTGGTCGAACTCCTGGAAAAGGTGCGCGGAAACCTTCTCACCCTAGCCATCGAAACCGACTGACCGGACTCCCCACCCCGCAACATCCTGAGTACGCGGGCGGATGCGCGTCTCCCACGGTCTCGGCCGAGACGGGCACGAGATGGCGCGCGAGGTGCGACAGAGATCCGGATGCTGTGGCGCTTCGTGTCAGAGATCGACGCGCTGCTCGACCGCTGCAGGATCGTTCGCCTCGCCGAAGCGGAGCACCGCGTGCGCCGGCCGCGCGGGAAAGGCCCGCAGGTGAGGTTCCATCGCGGCGAAAAACGACTCGCGTCGGGGCCGTACGCGTACAGCACCGCTTCGCCGGCACCGAGTTCGTCGCCGTCGATTTCCCCGACAGCCGCTGATTCGATTGCAGCGGTCAACCGTTTCGCAAGACCGCGTACCGCCTCGCGTTCCTCCCGCGTACCGAACTCGTCGCCCGACAGCGGAAGACACACGATGACAGCATGCTCCGACGAACCCATACGTTCTCCCGACCACTACTCGGCGCACCAGACGCGACCGCCGACGTTAGCCCGCCTTGATGACCGCTTCGAGGTGAGGCTCGACGAGGGCCAGTACTGCTTGGTGTGTGGCCGCGTCGGCCGAGACTATGAAGCCACGTCCGGCGTTCAGCGGGTTACCCGCCAGGTCGCTGATTGCGCAGCCTGCCGCCTCGGCGATTGCGATCCCGGCCGCGAAGTGGAGGTTCTCGCGGAAGGTGCCGTCGGAGACGTACGCCGCCCTTCGGCCGGCTGCGACCCAGGCCACGCCCAGCGTGGAGGAGATGACGCGGGGCCCGTAGGCACCGCGCAGGTGAGGATCATGCACGAGTTGTCCACCGACGAACGGACGGTCGAGCGGGCCGTCGCAGTTGATCTCGATGAGACCAGAGACCGCAGACGGAGCCAGCGGCCGGTCCCTGCCGTAGGCGCGCAGGCAGGCAGCCGACCCGTCGGTCCAGAAGACCTCGCCGGCGATCGGATCGGTGGAGGCAGCGGCACGGCCTATCCCGTCTTGGAGTAGCGCGACGTTGACTGCGACCAGAGGGGTGGTGGCGGCGAAGTTCAGAGTGCCGCAGAGGGGGTCAATGAGCCAGCGTCGTCTCGCTGCCTCGGAGTCAGCGCCCCCGGTTTCCTCGCCGGTGCATGGGTCTGCGGGGCGATGACGCGCCAGGACCCTTACGATCGCAGCCTCGGCATCGAGGTCCGTGTTGGTGGCGAAGTCAGTCGCAGACTTCGCGAAGCGGACGTGGTCCGCACCGTAGTTCCGAACGACCACCTCGGCTCCTGCGAGAGCTGCCGCGATGGCAACCTCAGCATCAGTCAGGGTCATGAGGCGACCCTAGCCACCTGCTACGCCGCGACCCGGAGCGCCAGGACTGCGGCGGTACCGAGGTCAGCTCAGCAGGCCGATAGACGACTGGGTCACCGAACGCATCCTGGCATGGGTCCGGATCCATCTCGCGAGCTGACCGCCCGGTGACCCCGCCATACCGGCAGAGGGCTGTCAGACTGAGGCGTTCGGTTCGGTCGGAAGCGAGTGATGATGAGGCAGCCAACACTGTTCCTGACTGTGGGGCTCCCCTGCACCGGGAAGACCACCGCCGCTCGGCGCATCGAGATCGATCACGAAGCAGTTCGTCTCACGAAGGACGAATGGGTGAAGGCTCTCTACGGGGACGAGAATCCGCCATCGGCGGGGGACGTGATCGAAGGACGACTCATCGAGATCGGGCTGCGCGCCCTCGAACTGGGCAACAACGTCGTGATCGACTACGGCCTCTGGAGTCGAGACGAGCGCTCCGCGCTCCGCCAGGCGGCAGCCGACCTGGGCGCGACGGTGGAGCTGCGCTACTTCGAACTCACCCCAGCCGAGCAGCGGAGACGACTCGATCAGCGCCAGGCCGAGGCGCCACACACGACGTGGCCCATGTTCGACGAGGAACTCGTCGAATGGGCTGCCAGCATCGAGGTCCCAACGCAGGGCGAACTCGACGGCAGTGAGCCCATTGATGACCCACCGGCTGGATTCGCGACATGGGACGAATGGCGTGGACACCGCTGGCCGCCATCGGTCTCCTGACGCCTGCTCCTCGCAGCCCGTCGATCACGACGCTGAGGCCGGTGAGCTGCTGGCCCGGGTGCGGGCCAGCGATGTGAGCGCCGAGACGCTCGCCCGGATCGAGGCGCGCGTCGATGATCTGGCGAGTGCGTACGCGACCACCCGGCCGGTTGATCTGCTACCGATGGTGCGGCGGCAGTTGGCCTACGTCGGGCGCCTGCTCGACGGTCGTGGCACGTTGGCGCAGCGGCGGCGGCTCGTCGTTGCCGGTGGCTGGTTGACGGTGCTACGGGCGACGGTGCACATCGATCTTCTCCAACAGTCGGCGGCCGGCACGCATCTGAGCACCGCCATGGCACTCGCGGAGCATGCCGAGCATCCGGAGATCCAGGCGTGGTGCCTGGAGACGCAGGCGTGGGACCGGCTCACCCGAGGCGACTACCGACAGGCCATGGACCTCTCACAGCAAGCTCAACGGGTGGCGCCCCGGGGCAGTTCGGCGCACATCCAGGCGACCGCTCAGGAGGCGCGGGTGTGGGCGCGGTTGGCCGACGTGCGGCGGACGCGTGATGCACTGGATCGGCTGCAGCGGTTGACGGCGAATCTGCCGGTGCCGGAGCGGGCCGAGCACCACTACCGGTACGACCCGACGAAGGCGTTGGCGTACACGGCGACGACGCTGTCGTGGGCGGGTGACCCGGCCGCCGAGCAGATCGCGCGGACTGCCCTGGCCGAGTTGGGATCCGCGCGGCGACGGTGGGCAGCGACCACGGCGCTCCGCGTCCGCCCGTCTGGATCTCGCCATGGCGCTGCTGGCCGCCGACGCGCCGGATGAGGCCAGCGCGGTCGCCGCCGAGGCGGTCCGGTCTGGGCGGGTGGTGTCGTCGAACTGGTGGCGGGCTCGGGAAGTGCTCCGGCGGGTCGAACTGACCGGGGCGGCGGAAGCGGCGGCGCTCCGCGACGTGTACGAGGCGCACTGGCCCGAGACTCGTTAGAGCCCGCTGTGATGACCGCTTCGAGGTGGGCTCGACGAGGACCCGACCCGCGGCATGATCGGGTGTCCGCTACGTGGCCGGGTCGGGGTGCAGGACCATCGCACAAGTCGTCCGGCGCCGTCGCCGGCCCTCCGTCGCGCCCGCATGGGTCGTAGAAGGGGACAGATGATCAAGCGCGTGCGGCTGCTGTCGGTGCGTATCGGTGTACCGTCCGAAGTGGCAGCCTGCCGGGGATGGTCGGCAGGGGTTCTCATGTGATC
Source organism: Micromonospora sp. WMMD1082 (assembly GCF_029626175.1). Taxonomy (NCBI): domain Bacteria; kingdom Bacillati; phylum Actinomycetota; class Actinomycetes; order Micromonosporales; family Micromonosporaceae; genus Micromonospora; species Micromonospora sp. WMMD1082. The sequence goes on from NZ_JARUBM010000002.1 coordinate 6,148,390, forward strand.
TGGGAGTGCCGCTGATGCCTCGTCGGCCTATACCTGCTGATCCGTCGATTGGTGATCGTATTCGTGCTCGTCGGGAGCTGCGTGGCTGGAGTGTGCGGTACGCGGCCAGTCGGGCAGGTATCTCCCACACGTCGTGGTCGCGGATTGAGCGTGGTCAGCAGCGCACCGACCGGTACATGGTGGTGGATCTGGCGGCGGCGCTTGAGTGTTCGGTGGTGGATCTGACCGGGCAGGCGTACACGCCGGCTGACCGGCAGCTTGACGCCGCGCGCATCGACGCCGAGCGGGTATGGCGGATCATGATGGACACGCCGATGGCCGGGCGTTCCGATGCGGTGGCGACCGTCGAGCAGGTACGCCGAGAGGCGGCGCTCGTGCGTGGCCTGTACGGGCGGTGCGACTACGCGGGTGCGTTGCGGCGGCTTGTCGACCTGGTGCCGGCGATGCACGGTCTGACCGATCGGCGGGCGGCGTTGACGGAGATGGTGCCGGTGTACGGCGTGGCGATGGGGTCGTTGCTCAACGTCAGCTACCCGGCGCATGCGTGGTTGGCGGCGGAGCGTTGCGCCGAGGCGGCCGGGTTGCTCGATGACCCGGTGGCGGTCGGGGTCGCGGCGGCGAACCGGGCGCGGGTGTCGGCCTATTCGGGGGCGTACGGTCCGGCGCGGGCGCTGTGTGACGTCGCGGCTGCTGATCTAGCGGGTAGCGGCGCGCACGGGGCGTTGGACGTGTTGGGGTTCCTGCACCTGGCGCGGGCGCATCACCTCGCCGGGCTGCGCGATCAGGCAGGTGCGGAGGAGCATCTGGCCGAGGCCCGGCGGATCGCGGCACACACCGGGGAGACCGAGAGTTGGGATCTCGCCTGGGGGCCACGGAACGTCGCGTTGTGGTTGATGGCGTTCCTGCTGGATACGGGCCGTCCGGAGGCGGCGTTGCAGACGGCGGCGGGTGTGGAGTTGGCGGGTCTGCCGGCGGTACGGCAGGTGTATTTCTGGCTCGACATGGGCCGGGCCGCTGAGGCGGTCGGCCGGGACCGGGATGCGGTGCGGATGCTGCTCGCTGCGGAGCGGGTCGGTCCGCAGCATGCCCGCTCGTCGGTGTCGGCGCGGGAGACGGCACGGTCGTTGCTGCGCAAGGGCGCGACATCCCCGGAGTTGCGGGGGCTGTGCGAGCGGATGAGCCTCACCTCCCAGTAGTGGTGCGTAAGCGTTCCAGCTAACCAATGTGCGTTCCGTAGCGTCCCGATTACAGCGCGGTCCGCATGTTCACCCATCCCGATGTGCTGGGTCGCGCCTTTGAGCCGGCGCGACGGTGGCGACCTCTCCCGAGAACACCGCCGTGCCCTGTCCGAAGAGGGGTCGTACGTGGGCGGCGTGGAACACGATGGAGGGCACAGCCGAGGCGAGCAGGCGGAAGCGGCGGAGCGGGAGGCCGCGAAGCAGCGGATTCTGGCGCAGGCCGAGGCCGAGCGGATACCGGTCGAGGAGACAACATCGGCGGTGCCGGATCGGCGGTGGCGTCGTGACCGGTGACCCCGTGCCGATCGGTCGACGGGTCGCCTACCTGCGGGGTGCGTCGGAGGCTGTCCCAGCAGACGTTCGCCGACCGGCTGGGCAAGTCGAAGAGTTGGGTGGACAAGGTCGAGCGCGGCGTGCGGTCGTTGGAGCGCCTGTCGACCATCCGCGACATCGCCACCGTGCTCCGCGTCGACACCGCGACCCTGCTCGGACGCGACATCGAGCCCGCCGATACAGCCGAGCGTCACGAGGGTGTCGCCCAGATCAGGGCGGCAATGTCGACTTACGAGATGGCCCTCGGCCGACCGTCGGGCCGCCGCGAGGTGATGCCACCGGAGAGACTGGCGCGGGAGATCGCGCACGCGTGGACGACCTACCAGCACGCCCGGTACCCCCACCTGATCGAGCTGGTGCCAGCGCTGTTGACCGAGGTGCACCGCACTCACGCCCAGGACCCGGAAGCGGGCCGGACGCTGGTGGTGGAGGCGTACCGGGTGACGGCAGCGTTGCTGGTCAAGCTGGACGAAGGCCACCTTGCCTGGCTGGCCGCCGACCGGGCCATGTCCGCCGCCACCGGTGACCGCGTGTTGCTGGCCTGCGCAGCGGTGCAGCTCGGCCAGGTCCTCCGGGCATCGGCGCGGGCGAGGTCGGTGATGCTGGCCGCCGCCTACCGGATCGCCCCACCCGACCCCGACGCAGGATCACCACAGGAGATGTCGCTGTGCGGGTCGCTGCTGATCCAGGCGGCCCTGATCGCGGCCCGGGCAGGCGACGACCGCGCCACCGCTGACCTGCTGGACGAGGCCGCCGAGATGGCCGTTCGGGTCGGTGACGGGCACGACCATCACCGGACCACGTTCGGGCCGACCGCCGTGGAACTGGCCCGCGTCGCCGCCGCCGTCGAGCTGGGCGACGGACCAGAGGCGGTCGCCCGGCACGAGAAGGCGATCCGGCGGGACGGATGGCGCTGGCTACCTGTCGAACACCGCGCCGCACACCTCGTCGACGCGGCCCGCGCGTACCTGCACAGCGATGACCACGGCAACGCGGCCCGGGTGTTGATACGGGCCGACAGCATCGCGGCGGCCGAGGTCCGGCACCGGCCGACGGTACGGGACCTGGTCGCCCAGGCCACCCGCGACCCGCACGCTCCCGCGACAATCGTGCAGCTCGCCCTCGGTCTCGGGCTGGTGTGAACGTGACCGCGCCGTTCCTGTCCCTGGCCCAGATCCGCAACCGCCTGACCCTCACCGCCCGACGGAACACCCGCGACCAGACGCGGCCGGAAGGCCGGTGCCCGGTGTGCGGAGCGCCAGCGGCCGACGCCCTCCGGAGCGCTCAGGCCGGGTCGCAGCGCTCCGACAGGGCGTAGCGGGTCAGCACCACGTCGCCGATCTGGCGGGCCTCCACCACCTGGGCCCGCCGCCCCGCGTGCCACGGGAAGCTGCCCTCGCCGACGAAGCGGGGCGCCCGCCGATCCCCCACGAAGAACGGGGCCACCACCAGGTGCAGCTCGTCGGCCAGGCCGGCGGCGAGGAACTGGCCGTGCACCACCGCGCCGCCCTCCACCAGCAACCGGCGTACGCCCCGGTCGGCGAGGTCGGCCAGGACCCGCTCCAGGTCGACCGGGTCACCGGCGTCGACCACCGTGGCGAGCCGACCCACCCGGTGTCGGGTCTTCTCCAGCGCGCCGCTGGCGCTGTAGACGATCCGGTCGGTGTCGCCGACGGTGAAGAACCGGGCTTCCGGATCCAGGTCTCCGCAGCCGGTCACGGTCACCCGGGTCGGTGATCCCGGCAGGCCCCGGGCCAGGCGGTCGGCCCGGCGCCGGTCGCACCGGACCAGCAGACGGGGATCGTCGCGGCGGACGGTGCCGGCGCCGACCAGGATCGCGTCGCACCCGGCACGGACCGCGTCCACCCGGTCGAGATCCGCGTCGTTGGAGAGCAGCAGCCGCTCGTCCGTGGCGTCGTCGATGTAGCCGTCGATCGAGGTGGCGCAGCTGAGCAGCACGTACGGCCGCGGCGCCGTCGGCGGGCCGGTCACCGGACGAAGGGAAGGTCGGCGGCGCGGGCGGCGCGGCTGGCCTTGGCCGCGAGGTAGTCGGCGTTGGCCGGGGACAGGAACACGCCGGTGGGCACCTGCTCGGTCACGGTGACCCCGAGCCGACCCAGCTGCTCGGTCTTCTCCGGGTTGTTGCTCAACACCGAGATCGGCCCGACGCCGAGCGCGGCGAGCATCTGCGCGGCCACCGTGTAGTCGCGTTCGTCCTCGGAGTGGCCGAGCGCGACGTTGGCCTCGTAGGTGTCCAGCCCGCCGTCCTGCAACGCGTACGCGTCGAGCTTGGCGTACAGCCCGATGCCCCGGCCCTCCTGCCGCAGGTAGAGCAGGTACCCACCGACGTCGGCGATCCGCTGCACCGCCTCCCGCAGCTGCGGGCCGCAGTCGCAGCGCTGGCTGCCGAACACGTCACCGGTGAGGCACTCGCTGTGCGGACGGACCAGCGGCACCTTCCCGCCCCCCGCGCCGGTGCTGTCACCGAGGCCGAAGGCGAGGTGCTCCCGGCCGTCGACCAACCCGTCGAAGGTGAACAGCCGGGCCGTGGTGGTGTAGCCGTCGGGAAACCGCAGCGGCACGGTGACCTGCGTCCGGATGGTGGCGACAGGCAGTGATTCGGACATGGGTCTCCTCGTCAGACGGTGGCGGGTACACGGACACGTCGGGCCAGCAGCACGGCGGCTCCGGGCAGGCTCGCGACGAGCACCAGGGCGCCGTACACCGTCGCGGTGGCCACCCCCTCGGCGGCGGTCAGGCCGGCGGCGCCGAACGCCCACGCGGCCACGCCCTCGCGGGGGCCGAACCCGGCGACGTTCGCCGGCACCCCCATCGCGAGCAGGGCCAGCAGGGTCAGCGGCAGCAGCAGGCTCACCGGGGCGGTGGAGCCCGCGGTGCGGGCCGCCACCAGGAACGTCGCGAGATGCCCGGCGACCGCGAGCGCGGAGGCGAGCAGCACTCCGGCCCAGGTACGCCGACCGAGCAGCCCGCTGCGCACGTCGGACACGGCGGTGCCGACCGCGCGGGTGAACCGGGAGGCACCGGAGCGCGGCAGCAGTCGGGCGGCCAGTACCACGGCGACCAGCACCGCCACCGCCACGGCGGTCGCCACCGGCAGGAACGGGCGCACCGGTGAGGGGAAGGCGAACAGCAGCACCACGGCGACCGCGACCAACACGACCTGCCCGGCCATCCGCTCCCACACCACCGCCCGGATGCCCCGGCCGATGTCACCGACGTCACGGCCGTGGCGTACCGCGCGGTGCACGTCGCCGAGGATCCCGCCGGGCAGGGTCGCGTTGAGGAACACCGCCCGGTAGCAGTGCCCGACCGCCTCCCGCAGCGGGAGGCGGACGCCGAGGCCACCGGCGACGAGGCTCCACCGCCAGGCGGCGCAGACCGTGGTGAGCACGCCGATGGCGAGCGCGGCGGCCAGCGCGGGCGCGTCGATCAGGCGCAGCCCGGCCAGGAACGGCCCGGTGCCGAGCCAGCAGAGCAGCCCGACGAGCACGGCCAGCCCCAGGACCAGCCGCGCCCACCCCCACCACGACCGACCCGCCGGGGCCGCCGTGGACACGGCGCCGCCAGCTTCATCCCCCACTCGTGCCTCCCCGGCATGGCGATCTTCCCTGACTGTACGCACGCAGCCGGTCGGCCAGCGGTTCAACGGGGCATGGCCAGCAGGTCGGCATGGTCGACCAGTACCCCGAGCCGGCCGGTCTCAGCCTCGGTCAGTCGGCGTCGCGCGTACTCGCCGGTACGGGCGGTCAGCTCGGGGCGCTGCTCGCGGGCCGCGTCGAGCCAACCGGTGAACCACTCCGCCGCCAGGGCGGCCTGCTGCGGCCCGAGCCGCCATGGGCTGGGCCGTGCCTCGACGTCCACCCCGTGCCGGGCGAACGCGGCGGCGCAGGCGTCGGCGGCGTCCGGCCCGAGCAGCCGGCGACCGTTGACGGTGCGGCGCTGGTGGGCGTTGAAGGCCGCGGCGACCTCGTCATCCAGCGGGTCGGCCGGGGTCAGCCGCACCGTGCCGGTCACCGAGATCAGGAACAGCGTCGGGCAGCCGGCCTTCGCGCAGGCGGCCGCCAGCTGGTCGACCTCCTCGGCGGTCAGCATGTCGAGCAGGGCCGAGGCGGTGACCAGCGCGGCGTCGGCCAGCTCGGCGGCGGTCAGCCGGGTCAGGTCACCCCGGCGCGTCTCGACGGTCACCGGCGCGCCGTCGGCGGCGGTGGCGGGCATCCCGGCGCGGGCCCGGGACAGCAGGTCCGGGTCCTGGTCGTAGAGGATCCAGTGCTGCGGCCCGGGCAGCAGCGGGGCCAGCCAGCGGCCCAGCGAGCCGGTGCCGGCGCCGAGGTCGTGCACGACGAACGGCCCGTCGCCGGCCAGCGCCGCGCGCAGCGTGCCGACCAACTCCGTCGACCGGGCCGCCACGTCGGCGGGTTCCCGCAGCGCGAGCCACTGCGCGAAGTCGGGCGGGAGATCGATGCTCATGCCGACGCCTCCTTGAGGGCGGTGGTGATCAGGGCGACGGTGGTCGTCCAGTCGTCGAGGGTGGCTCGCCGCCGGTGGGCGGCCCGTCGGAGCCGTTCGCGCAGCGACGCGTCGTCGAGCCAGCGGCGCAGGGCCGCGGCGAGGGCGGGTGGGTCGTCGGGCGGCACCAGCAGGCCGGGACGTTCGCCCTCGGCCGTGTGCCCGAGGGTGTCGGGCAGCCCACCGACCGCCGTGGCGAGCACCGGCACGCCACGTGCCAGTGCCTCGGTGACCACCATCCCGTACGTCTCACCGCGCGACGGGTGCACCAGCAGGTCCGCGCCGGCGTACGCGGCGTCGAGCCGGTCAGCGGCCAGTGCCCCGGCCAGCCGGATCCGGTCGCCGAGTCGCCGGGCGCTGATCCGCTCGCGCAGCCGGTCGACGAACTCCGGTTCCCGGTGCAGCGACCCGACACAGGTCAGCGTCCAGGGCCGGTCGGGCACCGCCGCGAGCGCCTCGATCAGCACGTCGTGGCCCTTGTGTCGGGCGACCGCCGCGACGCAGAGCAGCGCCGAACCGGCCGCCGACCCCGGCACGGGTGGCGCCGGGTCCACCCCCGGCGCGGCGACGTGCACCCGGTCGGCCGGCAGCGCGTACCGCCGCAGCAGCGCGTCGCGGGTCCAGGTGCTGGTGGCGACGACGGCGGTGGCGGCGGCCAGCGCCCGCGCCTCGGCGTCGTCGTCGCGCGGCAGGTGGACCAGGGGGACCAGGCGCAGCCGCCGGGCGTGCGCGGTGAGGGCGTCCGGCGTCACCGAGGCGACCAGGCCGTCGATCAGCACGAGCGCGCCGTCGGGCAACCCGGCGAGCACCCCGGCCAGCGCGGCGTGCTCGGCCGGCGACGGTCGGGGCCAGGCGCCGGGCACGGCGTGCTCGCGGACCGACCAGCCGGCCGCGGCGAGCCCGGCGCAGATCCGCCGGTCGTAGGCGTTGCCGCCGCTGGGTGACGCCGGGTCGTCGATGTCGCCGGGCAGGACGACGTGCAGGATCGGCACGTCAGAGACGTCGCCCGGCGCGATGACGTGCGGAATCGGCACGTCAGACGAGTTCCCCGCCGGTGGCGAGCGACCGCTCGTAGCTGGCCCAGGCGACGTGCGACTCGTGCAGGGTGACCGCGATACCGGTCAGTCCGTGAGCGCCGGCGCCGAGGTCACCGGCGTGGACCCGGTCGGCGAGCCGGTCGGCGATGGTGCGGGCCAGCACCTCGGTGGTGGTGTTCGTACCGGCGAAGGCGGGCTCGTCGTCCAGGTTACGATAGTTCAGCTCGCCGAGCACCGCCTGGAGCTGGTCGGTGGCCAGCCCGATGTCGACCACGATGCCGTCGTCGTCGAGGTCGGGGCGGCGGAAGCTCGCGTCGACGACGAACGTCGCGCCGTGCAGCCGCTGGGCGGGGCCGAAGACCTCGCCGCGGAAGCTGTGGGCGATCATGATGTGGTCACGGACGGTCACGCTGAACACGGACTACTCCCCGTCGTAGGTGATGAGATGGCACAGCGCGGGCAGGTCGCCCCCGCTGAGTCGAGCGAGCACGTCGGGCAGTTCCGCGAACGGTGACCGCCCGGTGATCAGTGCGTCGAACGCCGGGTCGGCGAGCAGGTCGAGGGCGAGCGCCATCCGGTCGGCGTAGCCGCGGCTGCCGCGCCGGGCGGGGGCGACCATGCCGACCTGGCTGCTGCGGACGGTCAGCCGCCCGGAGTGGAACGCGCCGCCGAGGGAGAGCTGCACCGGCCGATCGCCGTACCAGCTCAGTTCGAGCAGGGTACCCTCCGGCACGAGCAGGTCCAGGCCGCGTTGCAGGCCGGCGGCGGTGGCGCTGGCGTGCACCACGAGATCACGCCCGCCGGTGGCCGCCTCGGGGGCGGCGAAGTCGACGCCGAGGGCGGCGGCCACCTCGGCGCGGGCCGGGTCGGTGTCGACCAACTCCACCCGCACGCCGGGGAAGCGGGCCAGCAGGGCGGCCACGGCGCAGCCGACCATGCCGCCCCCGATCACGCTGACCCGGTCGCCGATCAGGGGCGCGGCGTCCCAGAGCGCGTTGACGGCGGTCTCCACCGTGCCGGCGAGCACCGCGCGGGTCGCCGGCACCCCGTCCGGCACGACGGTCACCGCCGCCGCGGGCACCACGTACGCGCTCTGGTGCGGGTGCAGGCAGAACACCGTACGCCCGCGCAGGTGCGCCGGCCCCTGCGCGACCTCGCCGACGCTGAGGTAGCCGTACTTGACCGGGGCGGGGAAGTCGCCCTCCTGGAACGGGGCGCGCATCGTGGCGTACTGGCTGGCGGGCACGCCACCGGTGAAGACCAGGGTCTCGGTGCCCCGGCTGACCCCGGAGTAGCGGCTGCGGACCAGCACCTCGTCGTCGCGCGGCTCGGGCAGCGTCACCGGGCGGATCTCGCCCGCGCCGGGCGCGCGGAGCCAGAAGGCGCGGGCCGCTCGCGTCACCGATTTTTCTCCCTTACCTGCGTCCGGACCGAACCGATCCGTCATGTTTTCCGTACTTCCCTGACAGGGGTCGTCGATCATAAACACGGAGGCACGGTGTCCACAGTTCGAACCGGTCCGCAGATTGGGCTGATCGTCCAGATTGTCCTGCTGGCGGGACTCGCCGCGACGGTCGGCCTCGGCGTCGCGGGCTGGCTGGCGGGCCTGGCGTACGGCGCCGTGACCTGCCTGGCGCTGGTGCGTGGCCTGCGTCACGCCGGCGCCGACCGGCTCGGACCGGCCGACTGGGTCACCATGGGTCGCGGGCTGCTGGTCGGCGCGGTGACCGCGCTGATCGCCGACGCGCTGACCGGCGGTCGACCCGCGCCGGTGGCGGTGCTGATCGCGATGACGACGGTGGCGCTGGCCCTCGACGCCGTCGACGGCAAGGTGGCCCGCCGCACGAAGACGGTCAGCGCCCTGGGTGCCCGGTTCGACATGGAGGTCGACTCGTTCCTGGTGCTGATGCTCAGCCTCTACGTCGCCCCGTCGGTCGGTGCGTGGGTGCTCGTCATCGGCGTGATGCGGTACGCCTTCCTGGTCGCCGGTTGGGTGCTGCCCTGGGTGGACGCGCAACTGCCGCCCCGGTACTGGCGTAAGGTGGTCGCCGCGGTCCAGGGGATCATGCTCGCGGTCGCCGCGTCGCAGGTGCTGCCCGGGGTGCTGACCACCCTCGTGCTGGTGCTCGCGCTCGGCCTGCTGGTCGAGTCGTTCGGGCGGGACGTCACCTGGCTGTGGCGGCACCGGGCGATCCGGGCCGTGCCGGCCCTGGTGGTGCCGGCGGTGCCGATCGGCCTGCGCCGCGTCGAGCGGGCCGACGACCGCGACCTGTCCACCGCGCCCGTCCTGTCGCTGCGCTGACCGGGAGACCCCAGTTGTCGATCTCCGATCCGGCATCCGCGCCGGACGACGTCCAGACCACGATCACCGTCACCGCCGGTCAGGGTGACGCCGAGGGCGGCGGTGCGGCCGTGAGCCGCCGGCGCCGGGTGACCGCCCGGGTGGTCACCGTGCTCGCCGCCGCGCTGGTGCTGGCCGCGCTCACCCTGCCCAACCGGCCATGGCTGCTGGAGCCCGGCGCCTTCCTGCGGATCCCGCTGGAGGCGTTGCTGCTGGTGGCCCTGCTGCTCGCGCTCCCCGGCCGGCCCCGCCGGGTGGTGGCGGCGGCCGCCGGCGTGCTGCTCGGCCTCGTCGTCGTGGTGAAGGTCGGCGACCTGGGCTTCTACTCGTCGCTGGGCCGCCCGTTCGACCTGGTGCTGGACTGGTCGCTGCTGGACGAGGCGTTCAGCTTCGTGGCCGAGTCGATCGGCCGGCCCGGCGCGATCGCCATCGCACTCGGCGTCGCGCTGCTGCTGCTGGCCGTGCCGGTGCTGACCGCACTGTCCGCGGTACGGCTGTCCGGCCTGCTGGCGCGGCACCGCACCGGCACCACGCGGGCCGTCGCGACGCTGGTGGTGGTCTGGGCGGTGCTCGCCGCCTTCGGGGTGCGGATCGTGCCCGGCGTGCCGGTGGCCGACACCAACGCCACCACCCTCGTCCGCGAGCACGCCTCTGAGGTGCACGCGCGGCTCTACGACCGCGAGGCGTTCGCTGCCGAGGTGGACGTCGACCCGTTCCGCGACCTGCCCGGCGACCAGTTGCTGACCGGGTTGCGCGGCAAGAACGTGCTGATCGCGTTCGTGGAGAGCTACGGCCGCGACGCGGTCACCGACGCCGAGTTCGCGTCCATCCCGCGCCTGCTCGACGAGGGCGCCGACCGGCTCGCGGCGGGAGGCTTCCAGTCCCGTAGCGGCTTCCTCACCTCGCCGACGGTCGGCGGCGCGAGCTGGCTGGCGCACGCCACCCTGCTCTCCGGCCTGTGGGTGGACAACCAGCAGCGCTACCGCAACCTGCTCGCCACCGACCGGTTCACCCTCGGTGACGCGTTCCGGCGCGCCGACTGGCGTACGGTGGGGGTCATGCCGGCGGTCAACCAGGCCTGGCCGGAGGGCGCGTTCTACGGCTACGAGCAGTTCTACAGCGGTCCCGACCTCGGCTACCAGGGCCCGAAGTTCGCCTTCGCGCCGATGCCCGACCAGTTCGCGATCCACCAGTTCCACCAGCGGGAACTGACCGGGCAGAAGGACCGCCCGGTGATGGCGGAGTTGGCCCTGGTCTCCAGCCACTCCCCCTGGACCAAGGTGCCCTCGGTGGTCGACTGGGCGGCCATCGACGACGGTGAGGTGTTCCAGCAGGGCATCATCGGCACCCCGACCGCGCAGGCCCGCACCGGTTACCGGCATTCGATCAGCTACACGCTGCGTACCCTCATCTCCTACGTCGAGACGTACGGCGACGACGACACCGTGCTGGTCTTCGTCGGCGACCACCAGCCGGCCCCGGTGGTCACCGGCGAGAACCCGAGCCCGGACGTGCCGATCCACCTCGTGGCCAAGGACCCGGCGGTGCTGGAGCGGATCACCGATTGGGGCTGGCAGGACGGCCTGACCCCCGACGCCGACGCACCGGTCTGGCCGATGGACGCCTTCCGCGACCGCTTCCTCACCACCTTCGGCCCCACCACCACCCCCCACCCCTAACAACCCCTCCCCCGCCTCCCGCTCCCTCCCCGTCGATCATGAAGTTGTTGCCGCGACACGCCGGCACGAACGGCAACAACTTCATGATCAACCCGGGTCAGCGGGGGTGGGGTGGGGGTTTGTGGGCTACTAGGACGTCGCGGACGATGGACTGGTCTACGCGGTGGGTGAAGGCGCGCCAGGGGGCGGTGTTCAGGACGGTGAGGCCGGCGGCGGCGAGTCGCTCGGCGGCGTCGTCGCGGCGGGCCACGTTGGTGTTCCAGGAGATGCCGAGCGCGCCGCCGGGGCGCAGCAGCCGGGCCCAGCCGGGCGCGGCGGCGGTGAGCAGGGCGAGCGGGTCGCGGGCCAGGCCGGTCTCGGCGGTACGGCTGCCGTGCTGCACGCCGTACGGCGCGTCGGCCACCACCACGTCGACCGTCTCCGGGCGGAAGAACTCGCCGACCCGGGTGGTGTCGGCGTTGACCACGTCCACCGACTGCACGTCGCCGGCCTTCTGCGCCTCCTTGGAGGCGGCCACCTCCAGCCGCAGCCGCCGGCCGACCACCTTGCGTTCCCGGCGCACCGGCCCGGACTCCAGCACCCGGTGTTTGATCCGTTTGCGTTTGAGCCAGGTGGTGAGGAACGCCTGGTACGCCTCGAAGTCCTTGCTGTCCCGGTCCAGGCCGGCGGCGTCGAAGCCGTACATCATCGCCTGGTTGACGGTGGTGCCCCGGCCGCAGAGTGGATCGAGCACCCGGAACCGCCGGGTGAGCAGGTCACCGGCCCAGGCCGAGGCGAGCAGGCTCACGTTGAGCAGCAGCTTGGTGAACTGCTCGTTGGTCTTGCCCGGGTACTTCTGGATGGTGATCAGGTCGTCGTCGAAGCGGTCCAGCCGGCTCAGCGGCACCGGACGGAGCAGGTCCCCGACGAACTCGAAGAGCGCGTACGCACTGGAGAGGTTGCCCAGCAGCGCCGCGTCCCGCTCACTCAGCCCGCCCTCGGCGGTGAAGGTGACGTAGCGCGCCCCGCCGACCGTGGCGGTGCCCACCTCACCGATCCGTCCGCCGAGTACCGCGGCCCCGAAGATCTCCAGCTCCGCCCGCGTCAGCTCGACCGCCGCCCCCGAGTAGACCCGGTTGCTCGAAGGCAGAATCAACACCCCATACCGCTCCACGACCAGCCACTATCCCACCCCCGCCGCCCGGCCCCACCCGCCCCCCGCCGATCATGCAGCTGTGGCGCCCGGAAGGCCCTGTTCGAGGCTTTCGTCAGGCGCCACACCTGCATGATCGAGGAGCCGCGGTCAGGCGGGGAGGCCGCCGACCTGGGTGTTGATCCAGGAGCGGATCGCGGGGAGGTCACCGTAGATGGAGGGGCCGGTGGCGCAGGTGGAGTTGTTGTTACCCGCACGGCTGGTCGCGCCGATCAGGTTCCAGACACCGTTGATCCGGCGCACCTGGGGGCCGCCGGAGTCGCCGTAGCAGGCGCCGGAGTTGCCGTTGGTGTTGTTGGTGCAGATCTCGTACGGACCGTTGATGCCGCTGCACCGGCTGTCGGCCACGATCGACGTGTCCAGCTCGTGTGCCACGGTGGGCGCGGAACCACAGCCGCGGGGCGCGCAGGTCTGGCCCCAGCCGATGATCCGGGTGGCGGTGCCGACCGCGCCGGAGGAGGTCGGGATCGGGGCGGGCGCGTAGCTGACCGAGCCGGAGAGCTGGAACAGCTTGACGTCGATGTTCGGGTGGTTGACCGCCCGGCTCACCCCGACCACCGTGCCGCCGCTGCTCCGGTTGGTGCTGCCCACCCGCACCGACGACGGGGTCGGGCAGTGCTTCGCCGTGACCACCCAGTTGGCCTTGATCAGGGTGCCGGTGCAGCCGGAGGTGTAGACCAGCCACGGGTAGTTCTCGCTGGCCGGCCGGCCGCCGACCACGTACGTACCGAACTCGTCGGCGTCCACCCAGGTGTACGTCTCGGCGGTGACCGAGGCGCTCGCGCTGCCCGCGAAGAGCTGGTTGACCCGGCTCGCCTCGGCCGAGCTGGGGTTGGCGTTCGTACACGAGACCGGCGCGCTGCTGCCCGACATCAGGTCGGAGCAGAGCCCGGTGCGCCGGTCGGGCAGCCCGAGGATGTGGCCGAACTCGTGGCTGGCGATCCGGGTGCGGTGATAGCCCTCGTTGACCGCCTGCCAGCCCATCCAGATCCGGCCCGAGCCCAGCCCGGTGACCTGCGCCCGGGGCCAGCCGTTGTCGACCAGGATGGTGACGCTGGCGGGTGTGCCCGCCACCAGCCGCACATTGCTGACCCGGCTGTTCCAGATCTGGGCGGCCTGGTCGAAGTTGGTCCGGAACTCGCCGGCCCGGCTGGCGTCGTAGTAGACGGTCCGGGCGGCGGAGGCGCCGGTGGCGGTGGCCACCTGCAGCCCGGTCGCCGCCAGCACCGCCGCCAGCGCGGCGGTGGCCGCGCGCAGCAGTTGTCGTCGGATCATCACGTACTCCCTGTGGAATCAGCGGCGCGCCGATACGCCGCTATCGATGTTCATGAATGTTAATGGTCATTGTTCGCTGGTTGTCATCACGAAAGCGTCATACCGCCCAGCCCTGTTGCTCGTGGGTTACACCACGGTGAAACCACGGTGTCGGGCCGCCACGACGGTGGATCCGAACAGGTCAGTGCCCGCCCACCCGGCACCACGCGGCGGGGGAAGGGCGGGAAGGAGAGGAGACGACGATGCGGATCAGAAGGACCATCACCACGCTGGGGGTGGCACTCGCCGCCCTGATCGCCGCGACCACGGCAGCCGCGCCCACCACGGCCGCGCCGAGCAGGGCCGTATCGAGCACGGCCGCATCCAGCGCGGCGGCGAACAGCGCGGCGGCGTACTGCGGGATCACCTGGGGCAGCGGGGACCGGGCGGCCGGTGCGCTCAGTTCCGCCCCGCTGATCGACGTGCGCACCGGCCGGCACGACTGCTACGACCGGGTGGTGTTCGAGTTCGACGGGACGGTCACCGGCTTCGCCGTCGGCTACGGCGAGACGTACACCGACGGTGAGGGGTTGGCGCTGTCGCCGTACACCGCCGGTGGCGCGTTGCTGCGGGTCTCGCTGCGCGCCCCGGCGTACGACGGCGAGCACCGCGCCACCGTGCCGTACCGCACCGGTGACCACGTGGCGAACGTGCTGCGCTACCGGACCCTGCGCGACGTGGTCTTCGGGGGCAGCTTCGAGGGCTACAGCACCTTCGCCGTCGGCGTCCGCGCCCGCCTGCCGTTCCGGGTGTTCGTCCTGGCCGGCCCCGGCACGCACAGCCGGATCGTGCTCGACGTGGCACACCAGTGGCAGGAGTGACCGACCGTGGGTGCGGGGCGCCGGGCGGCTCCCCGCACCCGACCGTCACGCCGAGCGACAGCCCGGTCGCGCCGGACTACCCTGGGTGCATCATGGACGGCCGCGTGCTGGTGGTCGAGGACGACGCCTCCATCCGGGAGGTCACCGCCCTCGGGCTGCGCCGCGCCGGCTTCCGCGTGGCCACCGCCACCGACGGCCGGCAGGCCCTCGCCGCCTGGCGGGCCGGGCCGGTCGACCTGATCGTGCTGGACATCATGCTGCCCGGCCTGGACGGTCTACAGGTGTGCCGGGAGATCCGGCGCAGCAGCGCGGTGCCGATCCTCATGTTGACCGCCCGCACCGACACCATCGACGTGGTGGTCGGTCTGGAATGCGGCGCCGACGACTACCTGCGCAAGCCCTTCGACCTGCCCGAACTGGTGGCCCGGGTGCGCTCGGTGCTGCGCCGCGCGGTGGCCCCGCCCGAGCCCGGCCCGCTGCGGGTCGGCGCGCTGGAGATCGACCCGGGCGCGTTCGTGGCCCGCCGCGACGGCCACGAACTGCCGCTGACCACCACCGAGTTCCGCCTGTTGCTGGAGCTGGCCCGTCGCCCGGGGCAGGTCTTCACCCGCGAGCTGCTGCTGGACCGGGTCTGGAACCACAGCCACCTCGGCGACAGCCGGCTGGTCGACGTGGCGGTGCAGCGGCTGCGCGCCAAGATCGAACAGGACCCGGGCGACCCCCGGCTGATCCGCACGGTACGCGGCGCCGGCTACAAGCTCGTCGCCGGCTGAGCGGGCGGCGGCGATGGGCACGCAGACCGTCCGACCGGGCCGGCTGCGCCGCCGGCTCACCGTCGCGTTCGTGCTGGTCGCCGGGATCTCCGCCGGGGTTCTCGCCGGCGGGTCGTACCTGCTGCTGCGGCAGGCCCGCTATGACGCCTCGCTGCACGCCGCCGCTGCCGACGCCCGCTACCAGTTGGTGCTGGCCGGGCAGTTCCTGCCGCTGACCGAACAGCGTCGCGCCGAGCTGCTCTCCAGCTTCGAGGGCAGCGGCCGGCACGTGGTGCTGGTCGCCGACGAAACCTGGCCCTCGCATCCGGCATACGCGCCGCCGGTGGGCGAGCGGCTGCGGGCCACCGTCGCGGCCGGACAGCTCGGCTACGAACGCGCCACCGGGCCGACCCGCCTGCTGGTGGTGGGCGGGCGGATACCCGGCTCCACCGCCGAGCTGTACGTCATCACCGCCGAGGACGACCTCGCCGATGGCCTGACGCAGCTCCGCAACGCCCTCGCCGCCGGCTGGGTCCTGGTGGTGCTGCTCGCCGCGACGGTCGGGCACACCCTCGCCCGGCGCACGCTGGAACCGGTGGGCCGGGCCAGCCGGGCCGCGCGGGCGATCACCGAAGGGCTGCTCGCCACCCGGCTGCCGGCCGGTGGCCGGGACGAGTTCGGCGTCTGGGCCGCCTCGTTCAACGAGATGGCCGAGGCGTTGGAGGCGAAGATCGCGGCCCTGCACCGGGCGCAGGACCGGGAGCGGCGGTTCACCGCCGACGTGGCACACGAGCTGCGTACCCCGGTGACCGCCCTGGTGGCCGCGGCCTCCCTGCTGCGCGATCACCTGGACCAGTTGCCCGCCGACGCCCGGCGGGCCGGCGAGCTGCTGGTCGGCGACGTGGTCCGGCTACGCCGGCTGGTGGAGGACCTGATGGAGATCTCCCGGCTGGACGCCGGGCAGGAGGCCGTCGCCGTGACCGACGTGGACGCGCCGGCCCTGCTGCACGCGATCCTGCGCGCTCGTGGCTGGCACACCCGGGTCGAGGTCGGCGGTGCCGCGGTGCGGTTCCGCACCGACCCGCGCCGGCTGGAACGGGTACTGGGCAACCTGATCGCCAACGCGGTGCAGCACGGCGACGGCGAGATCAGCGCGCGGGTCGGCCGGGCCGGCGACCGGGTGGTCTTCGACGTCGACGATCAGGGGCCGGGCATCCCGGCCGAGCAGCTACCGCGCCTGTTCGACCGCTTCCACAAGGTCGACCCGGCGCGCTCCGGCGGCGGCAGCGGGCTCGGCCTGGCCATCGCCCGGGAGAATGCCCGGCTGCTGGGCGGCCGGCTGACCGTGCACAGCACCCCCGGGGTCGGCACCCGCTTCCGCCTCGACCTGCCCGGTGACGGTGTTCTGGGCGACCCGCCCGATGCTGGTCCGGGCGGTGCGGGATGAGCCGCCGCCCGGTCGCGGTGGCGACCCTCCTGCTGCTCCTGGCCAGCGGATGCGCGCCGTCGCGGTCCGGATCGCTCGGCCCGGCGCCCACCGCGGCCGCACCGACCACGGCCGGTCCCACCAGCGGCGGCGCGCCGACCACCAGCGCACCGCCGCCCGCCGGCACCACCGCACCGGCCCCGCCGACCACCGGCGCCGCCGGCACCAGCCGGCCCGCCACCCTCACCCTGGAGCTGTGGTACGTCCGCGACGGGCGACTCGCCCCGACCCGGCGCACCCGGCCGGCCACCGTGGCCACCTCCCGGCTCGCCCTGAGCGAACTGGCCGCCGGGCCGACCCCGGTGGAGACGGCGGCCGGCCTCGTCACCCTGCTGCCCGATGGTGCTGAGGTGAGCCGGATCGACGCCCGGGTCGCCACCGTCCGCCTGGCCGCCGCACCCGATCCGGTCACCGGCCGGTTGCGCGAGGCCCAGGTGGTCTACACGCTCACCCAGTTCGCCACCGTCCGGCAGGTCGCCTTCGGCACCACCGCGCCGGCCGGCCGCGCCGACTACGCCGACCTGCTGCCGCCGATCGTGGTCACCGGGCCGGTCATCGGCGACCGGGTCACCAGCCCGGTCACCGTCACCGGCACCGCCGACGTGTTCGAGGCGACCGTCACCGTCCGGGTGCTCGACACCGCCGGCCGCCAGCTAGCCACCGCGTTCACCACCGCCACCTGCGGCACCGGCTGTCGGGGCGCCTACCGGGTCGCCGTCGGGTACCGGCTGGCCCGCACCCAGATTGGCACCATCGAGGTGTACGAGGTGTCGGCCGCCGACGGTTCCCGCACCAAGCTGGTCGCCGTACCGGTGACTCTCGCCGCCACCAGATGACCGAGGCTGGTCGACTCGACGCCGCTCCTGCCGCGCCGTCAGAGCAACAGCCCACCGGTGGCCCGGATGTTCTGCCCCGTGATCCACCCCGAGTCGGGCCCGGCGAGGAACGCCACCACGCCGGCGATGTCCTCGGGCTGCCCGAGCCGCCCCAGCGCGGTGAACTGGATGCTCTGCGCCAGCGCCTCGGGCGGGTTGCCGGCCCGCAGCAGATCCGTGTCGGTCGCACCGGGCGAGACGGTGTTGACCGTGATCCCCCGCCCGCCCAGCTCCCGCGCGGCGACCGCAGTGACCTGCTCCAGCGCCGCCTTGCTCGCGCAGTAGAGAACGGCACCCGGCGCCGGCACCACCGTGTTGAGAGTGGAGATGTTGATGATCCGGCCGTGGTCGGGCATCAGCTCGGCGGCCCGCCGGATGGCCAGCGCCGGGTACGTGACGTTGACGGTCATCACGCGGTCGAACGCCTCGCCGGTCAGCTCCGCGATCGACAGCAGCGGGTTGATCGCCGCATTGTTGACCAGGATGTCCAACCCGTCGGGCACCGCGCCGAAGAGCGTGTCGAGGCTGCTCAGGTCGGCCTGGTCGGCGCGTACCGCGACCACCCGGTCGAGTTCGCCGGCCAGTTCCTCGGCAGCCGCCGTGTTCGCCCGGTAGCTGAACACCACCCGGGCTCCGTCGCGGGCCAGGCGCCGCACGATCGCCCGCCCGATGCCCCGGGAACCTCCGGTGACCACCGCCGTCTTTCCGCGCAACGTCATGACCGGCAACGCTAGGTGGCCGACCGGCGCAGGTCTTGCAGAAATGCGAACAGCCGGGTGGGCGTGACCCCGGCCATGGCCCGGACCTCGCGGGTGAAGTGCGGCTGGTCGGCGTACCCGCAGTCGACCGCTCGAGAGAGGACGGTGCCGGGGCGGCCAAGGCGGTGTACCGCGTACTGGAAGCGGGCGACGCGCGCCACGGTCTTGGGCGACAGGCCGACGTGCCGCCGGAAACCCTGTTCCAGGCCGCGCCGGCTGATGCCCAGCTCCGTCGCCACCTCCCCCACCGTCCGCCCCGGCCGGTGCAGCCGCCACCAGGCTCGGCTCACCGCGTTGTCCGGCGCCCGTTCGGCGGGCAACCATGCCGCCAGCAGTTCGTCGAGCAGCGCGAACCGCGCTGGCCAGTCCGGCGCCGCGCCCAACCGGTCCGTCAGCTCGATCGCCCGACGCCCGAGCAGCGCCGCCGGGTCCACGGTCGCACCGGCCAGCTCCGGGCCGGGTACGCGCAGGAGGGCGGACGCACCGGCCGGGGTCAGCCCGATCGCCACGCCGTGCCGCCACTCGGCCAGCTCGTGTATCCCGTGGACACTGCGCGGCCCGGTCACCCAGCTGCCCCGGCCCGTGAAGTCCACGATCACCGTGGTGACGCTGATCGGCAGCATCCGGCGCCGCAGCCGCCCGTCGAGCACCGCCTGGAAACCCGCATACCCGATGACGTACGGCCACGCCGCGCCACGTGTCAGCCGGCTCGGTGTCGCGACGCAGCCGGAGCACATCACGGCACCCGCCGACGCACAACCATGCACTACAGCCATCGCGCAGAACTCTCAATCGCTGCCACGCACCATCAGCTCGATCCTGACGCCATAGTCCTCACGCAACTCCTCAACCAAACGGCGCCCCGCGTAACGAACTACTCCACGATTCCACCATTGACTCAACGGAAATTTCGGGAACACGTCTGGGGCAATAATCTCCCGAAACCTAACATCAGACTCCAAGACGACCTCGCGGAGCTGTGCCATCTGAGGGAATCGCGATAGCTCTTGAGCTTGCATCGCATTTTCAAGATCACTACGCGCCGTCAAGTCATTGAAGTAGTCCTCAACGTCACCCGGGAACCCAGCCACGCAGCGCGAGACTAGGTTCGACCACTGCGAGATCAACTCTACGGGTTCATAGTTTCGCCAACGCCCTCCACGTCGCATGAGCTGGGAGAACGCCGCCACGAAATCAGGGTCTTGAAGACTCATCGGTTAGCCTGCTCTTCAAAGTACTTCAACGGATTATCGGGCCTAAAGTAGCTCGTGATCCTGTCGCCGACACGCATTCCGATCTTGCCTGTTGCGTCCATCCGAATAACTGTGGTCACACCATCCAGGTTCCGCACGGTTTCCCTAGCGCCAACCGGGCAGGTGCTGGCGCACATAAGTGCCCTCGCATCGTCCACATACTGCTCAAACCCGCCGTCATAGTCGTACTCCGGCATGTCGGCCTTGCGCGTGGCATTTCCTGCATCATCGAGGCCCAGTACATGCTTGTCGTACTTCATGTCGGCCGCGCCCGGACCGAAATCGCAGTTGTGTACGAGGACCAATGTGTTGCCGGCGATCACATAGTACGTGTGAGATTTTCAGCTTGTCACGCAGTGTGACCTATGTTTTCATGGCGTTTCACCTGGCCTTTCATGGGTGGCGCCTACTCGCCGCATCGAAATCTATCGGTGTTGACGGCGACGATGACGGCAACCTGGAGAGACCGCCACCGGCGACCCAGGTCCGTCCGGTCCTCCCAGGTCGATGCATCGAGCTCGCGCCAACGCCCTGGTATAGCGGATGCTATACTCCGCTGGTGGCTGCTGACGAGTAGGAGATCTACCTCGTCAACGAGGTACAGGAGTGGATGGACGGCCTCGATCCACTCATCCACGCCCGCGTCGTGCAAGCCATCGATTTGCTCGCTGAAGCTGGCCCCGGGCTCGGCCGGCCGCTGGTCGACACGATCCACGGCTCGTCGATCGCCAACCTCAAAGAGCTGCGCCCCGGCACCGTACGCATCCTGTTCGCTTTCGACCCATGGCGCTCCAGCATCCTGCTTGTCGCCGGAGACAAGGCCGGACGCTGGCAGCAGTGGTACACCGAAGCGATACCCCTGGCCGAGCAACGCTACGAGATCTACCTGAAGGAACGCGCCGAGGAGGAGGGTCGACAGCCATGAGCAGCTACGCACGCTGGCGCGACATCCGCGCCGCCCACGTCGAGCGCACCGGCGGCGAACAGGCCGTCGAAGACGGCAAGCAGGAACTTCTCGCCACCGTGGTCGGACACCGTCTCGCCGAGGTACGCCGCGCGCGGGGTCTGACGCAGCAGCAGGTGGCCGACCGCATGGGCGTCACGAAGGGCCGCGTGTCCCAGATCGAACAGGGCAAGATCTCCGGCCAAGACGTCGTCGCCCGCTACGCCGACGCCCTCGGCGGACGTCTGCATCAAGCCATCTACTTCGACGACGGCGACATCGCCGCCATCGCATAGCTCAACCAGCACCGGCGAATGGCCGACACCTACGGCGTCGCCTCCATGACCGCCCAACGCGCCCTACGCGAGCTGCAACACCGCGGCCTCACCTACGCCGTCGTCGGCAAAGGCACCTTCGTCCACCCCCAGGCCCCCGAACGCATCGGCACCGACGCCGCCGGCCTGCCCGTCGCGGCCACGACCCAGACGCCGATCATCAGCGACAACCCGGCACTCAACCGGCGCCTCGCCCTCTGCCTACTCGAACGCGACCGCATCAGCGGCAAGATCGTCGACGCGTTCACGCGCAAGGACACCGCCGCAGCCTGGCAAGCCACCGAAGAACTCGCCACCCTCCAACAAGCACACACCGACCTCGCCGACGACCTCGCCGCGTACGAGGCCAACCTCGGACGAGCCGCCTGCAGCGGAGCGCCCGAGCCCGCCGAGCCACCGGCACCGGCACCGGCACCGAAGAAGGCACGCCGCAACTCGAAGGCATAGCCCAGCAGCCCGCCATCGACGGAGCCACTGGGCTAAGAATTGCTTCACCAGATCAAGAACGGCCCGGCTGACGCCGGGCCACGCGCACGCGCTACAGCCGTTCCGGCCCGCGCGCACGCGCCCACACAACCGACCGCCCGAACCCGCCGGACGTAACGAGCCTTCAAGCGCGGCAAGGAAGCCGATCGGCGCACCGGGCCGTGACGATCCCTTCACCAAGCAAGCACCGCCGTGGCTTCCGGGGATCGACGCCACGCCGCGATGCGCCGCGCCAACGAGCAGCCGCAACCTCGGATCCAGGTCGGAGAGATCTGTAATCGATTAATTCGCATATGCTCCAGGCGTCTGACATCAGCCATGACAGCAACCGGGGCGCACAGCCGCGCCCACCAGCGCACACCAGAATGTTACCAATACTCTTGGTAGTAGAACCACTCCGCCACCCACCATCAATCCAGCGTTGCGGCAATGCCGTCTCGGCCGAGGTTAGTCACCTATGAAGACGAGATAGCGGTGAGGCTTTGCGTCCACCAGTTCGGTCAGAGCCAGCAATTCTTGGGCAGCATCGGCCGCACCCTCTGGAGCGGAGTCAGCGAGCATCCGCAGTTCGGGAACAACAAGGCTCATTTGCATACGATTAAAGCGAGTATCGTCGTAAGGATCGACGTTTCCTAGCATGGGCAGCTTCAATGACTGAGCAAACTCCACTAGCCGGTTAAGGTCCGGGTGAATGCAACGAGCAAGGTTCATGTCCGGAAGGGTCCATACCCTGACACTCAAGGGCATCCGGTCCACTCCTTTCAGTATGACCAGGTTGGAGGCGCCAGACTTAGTCCGATGCCTCCAACCTGGTCGCAGCAGCGATCTATCTTCGGGCTGGGCGCCAGACTATCGCGGAACGCCCGGGTGCATGGTGATCACGCCACCGTACTTATCCGTGATTACCGTATAGGTAGACGTCGGCAAGCCGGTTTCGACGTCAGTTCCGATGGTCCGACCGGCGTCGCAGACTCTGGCGCAGCGACCGTTGGCCTGCGGCGTAGCGGGGAAATTGTTGGAGTCATCCGCGAGTTGGTACAAATCCTCGTTCTTGTTGAATAAACCCTTAGTTTCATCCGCTCCTGCGCCGCCGGCCGTGTGGTTCTTTCGTACGTACGCCTCACCAGCGTCGTCCAGGAAAGCCTCACCGCAGTTGTGGACGAGGACAGGCGTTTCGCCGGCTACCACATAGTACGTGTGGATCGTGTCGACCGTGAGGTCGTACATCACCTGCTGGCGGGCGTATGACCGGACATCCGTCACCGTTGCCGGCGAGTTGTCGCCTGTGAGGAGCTGCTCCCCGGCGCGAAGCTCGGACGCGTTCACCCAGGCGAGCCGGTCCTGGCTCCAGAAGGGGTGGTGCGCCGTTGTCTCGACGAGGGCAGGCGTGCCGTTGGCGACGACGACGAGGTCGGTCAGCGCGAGATCCACGTTGATGTGGGTGGCGACGACAACCCGAGCGCTGACCTCGCCGCTCTCCGGGTCGGTCGCGATCACCCTGTCGCCAGGCTTGAGTGTCTCGATCGGCCGCTTCGAGCCGTCGGCCATCAGCACGAGGGTGCCCGCTGCGAAGCTGTGCTTGCACTTGAGGTAGCTCTTGACACCGCTGACCAGATCGCCGAGGAGGCCCTTGACGCGGCTGGTGAGGTTGACGAGCTTTTTCCATTTCCATGGGGCGCCGTATCTGACGGCCAGTTTGCCGAGCGCGCCGCCGATGGCGGCCCCGGCGATGTTGGCGGCGGTGGCCAGGCAGCCGCCCATGTCGCCCTTGAGGAAGCAGTCCAGGGCGTCGGTGATGCCCAGCTCGTCCATCAGGATCTTCGCCAGGGCCTTGGCGGCGTTGAGCATCTTCGCCTTGGCCGCGGCGATGCGGCGCTGCCGCTCCTTCTCCGCCGCCGCGCGGGCGGCCGCGGCCCGCTCGGA
This sequence comes from Micromonospora sp. WMMD1082, assembly GCF_029626175.1. Classification (NCBI taxonomy): domain Bacteria; kingdom Bacillati; phylum Actinomycetota; class Actinomycetes; order Micromonosporales; family Micromonosporaceae; genus Micromonospora; species Micromonospora sp. WMMD1082. Next base: position 6,171,683 of record NZ_JARUBM010000002.1, read on the forward strand.
CGCCGTCGCCCGAGGGTTGTTGTGGACGTTGATCGTCGGCTCGTCCGGGTCGTACGCACCCGAGCAACCACCACAGCCGTCGTTGTGTCCCTTGACCTTGTGGTAGGTGCCGTACATGTCGACGTAGTCGGCGCCCGGCCCGCACGCGTCGTCCGAGCACGCCCGCAGCCCGTCCGGGTCGGAGAACGAGATCGGGTTGTTGTTGGCGTACGCGTACCCGTTCATCTGCTGCGGGTCGCCGACGTCGATGATCGGGTCGACCGAGATGAACCGGCCGGTGACCGTGTCGTACTCGCGTGCGCCGATGTTCACCAGGCCGGTCGTGGAATCGATGTTTCCGTTGACGAAGCCCTTCTCGGTCGGCCACTGGCCCGGCCCGGGTGGGGTGCCGCGGTTCTCGCCGTAGGGAGTCATCCGCCGGTGCGTGATGGCACCGCTCTCGTCGACCGTCGCCTGGCCGGTGCCGTGATGATCGCTGGCCACGTACCGGACACCGTTCAGCTTGCGCACCAGGCTGCCCCCGCCGGGTAGCCCGTAGTAGCGGGTGCCGTCGGTGTTGCGGGTCTGGTGGTCGAGCCGGATCTCCATGCCCGGCAGGTAGAGGGTGGTGGCGGTCGGCTCCTTGCGCAGCATCCGGGAGCCGTCGACGTCGTAGAGGAAGCTGGTCTTCTTTCCGGCGGCGTCGGTGACCGACGCCAGGTTGCCCTCGGCGTCCCAGACCAGGGTCTGGTCCTCACCGGTCTTCGTCCGCTTCGTGGTGTTGCCGGCCGCGTCGTACTCGTAGGTGTGCAGCCGGTCCCCCTGCGGCGTCCTCTCCGTCATCTGCCGCAGGGTGTGCGGTTGCGCCTGCCCGGCCGCCGGGTAGGTGTAGTCGCGTTCGACCAGCGGGGTGCCGGTGGTGTCGTACTGCCGCTCGCTCTTCCGGTTACCGGTCAGGTCGAACGTGTAGGAGTGGTGGTACGGGGCCACCCCGCCCACGCCGGTGACCGACGGGCCGCCGGCGCACGGGTCGGTCGCGGTGCTCGCCGACGTCCACGCCCGCTCCATCCGGCGCAGGTAGTCGTAGGTGAAGCACTGCGTGTCCCGGGTGCCGGAGGGGTTGTTGGCGATCCGCAGGATGTTGCCGGACGGGTCGTAGGTGTAGCGGGCGTCGATGTCGACGACCGGAGCCGCCTCGCGGTCCAAACGCTGCCGGGTCAGCCGCTTGGAGCCCTGCTCGTATTCGTAGGTCGACCACACCTTCCGGGTGCCCACCAGCGCCTCGGTCTGCAGCACCTCGCCGGTGGCGGCATAGTCGATGTCGGTCAGGTACGGGTCGTCACCGGTCATCCCGATGAGCCGCTCCAACCCGTCGTAGGTGTAGGCGACCGTCTCGAACGGCAGCCCACCGCCGTCGGACATGCTCACCGACTGGATCGAGCCGTCCCGGTTGTACTCGGTGCCGAAGGTGTAGAAGCCGGCGAGTTCGGCCCCGGCGTGCTCCGGCACCGAGTAGTAGGTGGCGTGCGGCCGGTAGAACTCGTCGTAGATGGCGGGGTACGTGGCGTACTCGGCGCCGTCGACCCACCGGCTCGTCGAGGAGAGCGTGCCCAGCAACTCCAGGTCGTACGTCCAGCTGCTCAGCAGTTCGCCGGTGGCCGCGGTGCCCTTGTAGACGGCGGTCGTGCGGCCGATCTCGTCGTACGTGGTGCTGATCCGGGCACCAACCCCGTTGACGGTGCTGGTCACCCGGTCCAGGTCGTCGTACTCGACGGTCGTGGTGCCGGCGTCCGGGTCGATCGACTTGACCTTGCGGCCGAGCTGGTCGTATTCGTGCCGCCAGACGTTGTCGGCGGGATCGGTGACGCTGGCCAGCTGACCGGCCTTCGTGTACGTGTACCTGGTGGTGTCCGCCTCGCCGGAGGGGTCCGCGCCCCGGTACTGCAGCAGTTGGGTGGTCTGGCCCAGAGCGTTGGTGATCGTGGTCGTGGGCGTGCCGCCGGTCGGCGGGTCGACCGAGGTCCGGTCGCCGCCGTAGGTGGTGGTGGTCCGCCACTTCTCGTTGCCGGCCACCGCGAAGATCTCCACCTTGACCCGGTCGGCGCCGTCGTAGAGGTAGTGGGTCTGGCCGTTCACCTCGCCGTTGACCGCCGGGTAGATGGTGTCCCGGGGGGCACCGGCCACGTTGTAGGTGGCGTACGTCTTGGCGAGCTTGCCGGTGCCGGTGTAGAAGGTGTCGGCGACCAGGCGGGTGCCGTCGGGCCCCTCCGTCTGCACCTGCCTCGGCCGCAGCAGGCCGTCGTGCAGCTGGTACTCGACGTTGTAGGAGCCGTCGTTCTGCCGCTTCTCGGTCTTGATCGTGACCGGCTTGTCGGTGCGGACCAGGTAGGTGTACCGGACGCTCGGGTCCAGCCCGTCGGCGCCGGTCCGGTCCGGCATCCACACCTTCGCCAGCCGGCCCAGGGCGTCGTACTCCAGCTTGCTGACCAGCAGGTTCGGGTCGGTCTGCTTGACCGGCTGGCCCCAGGCCGGGGCGTACTCGGTGGTGGTGGCGTGGCCGAGCGGGCTGGTCTGCTTGACCTTCGTGGTCAGCCCGTTCGTCTCGGTGTAGTCGGTCGTGGTGGTCTTGCCGAGCGCGTCGGTCGAGGTCTTCGGCCGCCCGTACGGGTCGAAGGTGCCCTCGGCCGCCCGGATGTAGGTGGCGGTCGTGCCGTTGTGGCTCTTCAGCCGCTCGGACCGGGTCGGGTTGCCGAACTCCGACGCGGTACCGAAGGCACCCCCGTCGTAGAAGGTGCGGGTGTCGGAGAGGACGTCGGTGGCCCGGTTCGGCGTCGCCGAGCAGCGCACCGACACCGACTCCACCCGGGAGACGAGGTTGTAGTAGTGCCGGGTCGCGTTGTCCGCGTACTGGGTGCGGGTGCAGGACTCGTCACCGGGGACCGCCACGTCGCCGTGGTGCTCGGTCTGGATCACCCGGCCGAAGGAGGTCTCGAAGGTCGAGGTGTTCTTCGTCTCCCGCCACGCTCCGCTGGAGACCTTCACGAAGCTGCGCGCCTCGACGGTGTTGGTGAACCACGCCTTCCGTGAGCCGCCGGGAATGGTCTGGGTCGCCGTGTTGTGCCGCCACGGCACCGAGATGCTCTTGCTCACCTCGGCCGCGCCGTCGAAGGTGCGGCTCTCCAGTTCGTGGCCCGAGAACTCGTCGTGGTCGACGTGCTCGGCATTGGTGGAGTCGGTGATCCTCACGTCCCGGGTGCCACCGCCGGGCGCCTTGTCGCCGTGCATCCCGCGCAGGTAGCGGTGCTCGGTCCTGGTGGTCTGGACCTGGCCGTCGCCGGTGGTGACCACCACCCGGCCGTAGCCCCGCCACTCGCTCCAGGTCAGGTCCTTGGTGTCGGTGATGCCGTCCGGCTCGGCATGCCGCCACGCGGCACCGTCGAGGTAGTCGTACTTGGTGACCATGTCGGGCGAGCCGCCGGTCCGGTCGGTCTCGATGACCTGGTCCACGACGTACTTGTGGAACCAGTCGGTGATCGGGTCGCCGCTGCCCAGCGGGTTCCACTTGACCGGGTAGCAGCGCCGGGTGCTGTTGCCCTCGGTCGGGATGGTCGACACGGTGCAGTCCGGCACCCTGTAGTTGACGTCGATCTGCCCTCCGGCGTCGGTCCAGACGGTGGCCAGTCGGAACCGGACCAGTGGGGCGATGAAGTCGTCCGGCCGGTCGATCCGGTTCGGCAGCTGCAGACCGCCGAGTTCGACCGCCGGCATCTCGATCGAGCCGCCGACCAGTCCCTTGTGGGTGATCTTGTGCAGCCACAGCGTCCGGGATCCGTCACCGTTGTCGGTGAGCAGGTGGTCGAGCTTCCACTCGTCCACCGGGCTCCAGCCGGTCGCGTTCCGGATCTCGGTGGTGATGCCGGTCAGCCGGGCCCGGGTCCAGAACGTCGGGGTGATCTGGTCGAGCTTGCACCTGGTGTCCTTGGCGCAGTTGCGGTCGAACGGCACATCCGGCCAGTAGGACGCGGTACCGGTGGTCAGATCCTCCGGGTCACAGTCGACGTTCCCGGTCGGCAGGCACCGCTCCCTGGTGTCGAACCGGACCCGAGCCGCCGCGTTGGTGGTGTAGACCGCGTCGTGCCGCTGGCCGTAGTCGATCCGCTTGAGCCAACCACCCCGGACGTACGGCACCCCGTTGACGTCGGTCCGCTTGCCGCGCGCGTAGTAGTTGATCTCCTGGTGGTAGAAGTAGGAGGTGACGTTGCCGTAGCGGTCCTTGACGTAGTCGAGGCTCCACCGCCACGCCTGGTCGCAGTACGCCTCGGTGAAGGTCGCCTTGTAGCAGGGCTCGCCCGAGTCGTCGCCGTAGATCGGCACCGTCCAGGTGGAACCGGTCTCCTCCTTGCCCGAGGTCCAGCCCGGCAGCCGGTTGCGGCCGAAGTGGTACTCGGTGCCGTCGACGGTGGTGACGACCCAGTACTCGCCGTCGTTGTCGCCGTTGACCGCGCCGAGGTGCCGCTGCACCTTCGAGCCGTCGTCGCTGGCGAAGCGGAACGAGTTGTCGCCGGTCTTCACCAGCTCGGTGGACCTGCCGTTGAGCAGGATCGTGGCGTTGTCGAACGCCCAGCACTGGTCGGCGTACTGGTCGTGCCCGTCGTCCGAGCACGGCTTGTAGCGACGCTCGATGTGACCCGGCTCGTAGTTGAAGCCCTCACCGATCCAGGAGCCCTGGTTGTTGGTGGTGGCCGTCCGGCCGTCCACCGACTGCGACGAGTAGGCCAGCGCGATCGCCGGTGCGTTGCCGCCCGGCACCGGCGGCGTCCGCAGCGGGTAGCTCCAGGAGAACCCGCCGGTCGACGGGGCCACCGACCACTTCGAGGACGGCGCCAGCTTTGTCGCGCCGTAGTCGCCCTGCGACGACGCGTCGTCGGCGGCCAGCGCGAACAGGGCACCGGTGCTCGCCTCGGCGGTGACCGTCTTCGCCTCGCCGTCGTTGGTGGTCGGCACCGGCACACCGGCGCACTCCGGCTTCCCCGGGGTGGTCAGCGCGCACTCGGGCAGCCGGAGCAGTCGCAGCCGGGCGCCGAAGTCACCGCCGAACGCGCCGGCGAACCCCGCGTACCCGAGACCGAGTCGGACCGGTCCGGCGCCGGACCGGCCGTCGGCCCTGGCCATGCGGAGGATCGGGCCGTCGACCCCGACCCCCTCGGAGGCCTTCCGGTCGAGCACCTCGATCCGCACCTTGCCGGGCGCGGTGGCCTGGCCCTGGTCGCCGGCGGTTCCGGGGGTCGACCTGGTGTCGGACGCCGGGGCGGCGGACGCGGCGGCGACCGAGACCGGTAGACCGCCGACCTGGGCGGTGCCGGCTGACGTGGCAGCGCCGGTGGTGGCACGAGCGGCTGGCCCCGGTGCCGGTACGGCGATCTCCACGGTGCCCGCGGTGGGCCAGGAGACCTTTGCGGGCTCGGCGGTGGCGGCGGCGACCGCCGGGTTGGTCGCGCGCGGCCGAGCCGGGAGCGCGTCCCGCTCGGGCAGGAGCGCGGACGAGTCGGACGCCGACGGGCGGTTCCGCTTCGGCTCGGCCGAGGCGGGGGTGGTCGCGACCTGGATCAGGCTCACGCCCATCACACCGGCCATCGCCCAGCACACCGGTCGGATCACCCGGCGGTCGAACGCACCGGGTCGCACCAGGAGTCGGGAGAACATCACCCCTCCAGGGGTCGGGGGAACGAGGAAAGAAGACCTGGGCATGAGGCGGTGGCGGGCCCGTCCGTCCGGAGCGGGCCCGCCGGGCCGCGTCAGAGCGTCGGTTGCTCGCGGACGGAGACGTTGAGCTTCTGGATCAGGACCGGATCGGTGACACCGTCGTAGACGCGGACGTCGTCGACGGCCCCGGACAGGTGCTCCCGATAGGTGTCGTCGATGAACGCCCGACCCAGCTGCACCCCGCCGGTGGCCACGAACGGTGACGTCAGCTCGATCGCCTCGCTGAACGTGCCGTTGACATAGAGCGCCATCTCGCGGACGTAGCCGTTGTAGACGAGCGTGAGGTGATCACCCTTGCCGATGAGCTTCGGCGCCTCACTGGTTGCCCGGATAGTCCACGTCGGAGCCAGCTTGTCGGTGTCGGTCGTGGCGAGTTCCCACTGGCCGTCCCGGTTGCAGCGGACCACGACCGCACTGCCGCGTGAGCCCTTCTGGGAGAAGACGGTCATCGGCGTCCCCGCACAGTTGCTGGTCAGCTTGACCCGGGCGCTGATCGAGAAGCTGCCCGCCATGTCGGCGTTGGTCGGCGTGCTGGCGTAGCTGTTCGGATTGCCGGTCAGGGCCAGGTGCCCGCCGCCGAGGAGCGACAGCGCGGGATGCACCAGGATCGACGCCTCCGGCCCCACGGTCATCCCGACGCCGCCCCGGTCCTCGGGGCTGACCTTGTTGCTCTCCGTGTTGAGCCGCCAGTACGCCCTGCGGCTCGGCGCGGTCTTCTTCAGCCCGGTGACCTCCTCGGGGAGGATCAGCCGGTCGAAGACGGAGACGTCCGCCATCGCGCCGCGCCAGTTGTCGGTGTGCCCGCTCTTGGTCAGCACGCGGCCGAGTTGAAGCGGGCCGCGTGACTTGGTCAGCGACCGGCGTTGCGCGATACGCGGCGGGTTGGTCCCGACCTGGAGCGACATCTCCCGCTTCGCTCCGTCGAAGATGGCGGTGACGTACGTCCAGCCGGTGCTTGCCGCGTCACCCTCCACCTGCCACCGGCCCAACGTGGTGACGTCGTTCACCGGCATCCGGAAGTGCCACGTCCCGTTCTCCACCCCCAGCACGAAGCCGGGCTCACCGGTGCCGTCCTGGCTCACCGCCGTCTGCCGGCGGCTGGGATCGTCGACCTGGAACCAGCCGGTGACGGCGAAGCTCGCCGACGTGTCGGTCAGCACCTGCCGGGCGGTGGCCAGGTAGGCGTTGCCGCTGCCGTCGAACCGGGCGGCCGTGTCGGAGCTGCCGCCCGGCCCCTCCCCGCCGAAGGTGACACCGCTGCCGGCGGTGGCGTCGTTGTCGCCCAGGCCGTCGGTCGCCTCGCCCTGCCCCGCGACCTCGCCGAGGGACCACTGGGCGGTCGGCGGCCGCTTACCCACCCGGAAGGTGCAGGACGCGATGCTGCTGGACCGCCCGGCCCGGTCGATCGCCTGGACGTTGATCGTCCGTGGGCCCTCCCGGTCCGGATGCCAGTTGCGTAGCGTGACCGGTCCGCCGTCGGTGGTCGGGCGCAGCGAGTTCGTCGGCACCGGGTTGGTGTTGAAGCCGTAGCGGTACTCCACCACGTCGGTGGCGGCGGAGTCGAAGGTGAAGTCGCCCGGCACCCCGATCGAGCCGAGCCACTCGTCACTCTCGATGCACTGGGACGCCTCGGGCGTGCCGTTGTCGGCCGCGTCCTGCGGCAGGTAGACGGCGGAGTCCACGTCCGGCGCGCTGGGACTGGTCTTGTCGTAGAAGAACTGGCAGGGGTTGCGCTCGAACGAACTCCACGGACCCCAACTGGTGTTGTCGCTGGCGCGGACCTCCCAGGAGATGGGGACGTTCTGGGCGATGTCGGTGGGCACGGTGTACGAGAAGATCGATCCGCTGGCTTTCAGGCCGGTGACGTACGAACGGGTCTGCGACGAGCCGCCGGGCGGCGTCCAGGTGACCTTGAACTCCGCCTTGATCTGCTCGGTGTGTGCCGAGGAGTGGTCCGGATCCCGCAGCACCGCGTTCAGGCGGGGTGGCACGTCCACGTACGGCGCGCTGCTGCCGTACACGCACTGGCCACCCGGGGACATGGTGAGGTCGCTGAGGTTCGGGATCAGCGGTGCCCGGTTGTACCGGACCGACAGCAGGCCGTTGTCGCAGAAGCGCTTGCTGTGCGTGGAGTCGCCCTCGTTGGTGGCCCGCAGGCCGAGAATGATCGAACCCAGCTTGTTCGCCGCCGCGATCTCCACCGCCCTCTTGGCGTTCCAGGCGGCGTTCTGGTTGGTCGACGTGCAGGTCGCCTGGGTGCTGGTGGGCGACCTCGTCTCCAGCAGGGTGGCGCCGCTCCACCCGGAGCCACCCGGCTGGTTGCTCCAGTTCGTCGACGAGCCGATCTTGGAGGACGTGGGCATGAGGTAGAGCGAGGCGGCCCGTGCCGTCGAGTTGTAGGCGTGCTGCATGGTGACCCGGAACTCCGCACTCAGGATCGTCTTGCCCGAGTACGGCGTGCCGAGCTGGTAGAACAGCCGCTTCACCTTGGAGTTGTTGCACGAGCTGGGGCAGAGGCCGATCCGCTCGTGTCGTTTGCCGTCGAACTTCCAGTACTCCTCGTTGGGGTAGCCACTGTCGACCATCGCCCAGCCACTGTTGGTGCTGCTCTGCCACACCGGGTCGAGGTACAGCGGGAAGGACACCGTCGGGTCGGTGAGCATGGCCCGGTCCGGCGTCAGGGTCAGGGTGCCGGCGGCGTAGTCCACGTCGACCGGTGCCACCCGGGAGCTGTCTCCGGGGCCTTCGGCCGAGGCGGCGCCGGGGTCGGTGGACGTGGTCGACGACGACGTCCGGCCGGCGGACGCCGCACCCTCACCCTCCTGGTTGCCGCTGTCCCACATGGTCGGGGCGTCGGCCTCCAGCACCGGGTTGTTGGTCGCCGGGTCGAGCGCGACCACCCCACCGTCCTCGGTCTCCTGGATGATCAGCCCCACCCCGGTCACCCCGAGCCGGAGGTTCCGCAGTTCTGGAAGCTCGGCCGCCTCCGGCGTCTTCACCACCAGCACGTGCGAGAAGCCCTCGACGGTCACGTTGGCGACCAGGTCGACATCCGGGAAGACGTTCGGGTAGACGGCCTGGCTGTCGCTGACCGCAGGTGTGGGTAGCGGCCCGTGCGGCCAGGTCAGCGTCATGCTCTTCTGGTCCCGGGTCACCACCGTCAGCGGGACGCCGCCACCCTGGGAGAGCTGTATGTCGAGCAGCGCCGCGACCGGACCGTACGTGCCGTTGGCCCGGACGGCCAGCGTGGCGTCGGCGGCCACCCAGGTGTCCCCCTGGGTGACCCGGACCGGCTGCGCGTGATCGTTGGCGATCAGCGTGCCGTCCGGCTGCGCGAAGACGTCCCGGTACTCGGTGCGGTGGGACAGCACCTCCACCGGCTGGCCGAGCGCCTTCGCCGCGACCAGCGCCTCGGCCTCGGTGTCCCGGACCGGCTCCGCCTCCAGCGCGGCCGCCGGCGCCGGCGGTGCCACCACCGGCGGCTGCGTGAACGCCAGCGTGGACATCAGGCCGGCCAGGCCCAGCGTGAGGCCGAGCGGGAAGAGCCGGCCTCTTGTTCTCGTACGACGAGCCACCTTCGAGTCCTCCCCCGTTGAACTGTGCGAATCCATGCGTGCCATCAGCCGATCGCCGCCCCGAACGCGCTGTGTCCGGTGGGGAGTCCGCCCTGTCCGGGCTGCCAGGTGCTGCTCGGGGCGGTGTTGCCGGCCACCAGGTCCGTCCAGCGGAAGCCGTACACGGCGTCGGTGCCGTACGGGGTGCCCACGTGGAGGCGCTGCGCGGTGGCCGCCAGCGAGGTGCCCACGAGTTCCTGGCCGATCGCCGAACCGGGCATGGCGCCGCTGCGCCGTTCCAGCGTGATGGGCGTACCGATCGGGTTGGCCAGGGCCGGGAAGATCCGCACCCGCCCGGAGTCGGCGGTCGTCGTCCCGGCGTCCTCGCCGGGCACGCCGATCGCGATGAACATCGTCGAGTTGGTGCCCTCGCTGGCCGGCGCGGTGTTCACCACGACGACCTTCTCGCCCAGGTAGTCGCCGTCCTCGGAGGCGAACGTGATCGCCGGCAGTTCGGTGAACGTGTTCGCCGCCGTGACGTGGAAGCGGTGGACCAGGCCGGCGTCCGGCGCCGGCGTGTTGGTCGCCGCCACCGTGATGTCCTCGCCCGGCACCCCCACGACCACGAGCGAGTCCGCCTGTCCGGCCGGCGCGCCGACCGGCCGGAATGGGGCGATCGCGATCGACTTGCCGAAGTTGTCGTCGGCCTCCGCCACGTTCGAGACGTTCGCGACGTTCTGATCGAGCGTGGCGGCGAGGGTGGGCAGTCCGTTGGTCAGCGTGTGGTTGAAGACGTTGACCGCGCCGGCGAACGCCTCGGTACCGATCGCCTCACCCGGCGAGCCGACGGCCCAGTGGTGGGTGGACGCCGCGACCGCGAAGCCGGTGCGGTCGTCGATCTCCGCCGCGCCGGTGATACCACCGCCGCCCTGGCTCAGCACCACGTTCACGGTGCCGCGGAGGTAGTGGACGACGCCGGTCAGCGCGGCGTTGGTCAGTCCCTCCCCCGGAACGCCGATGACCAGGTACGGCTCGCCGCTGGCGGTCCGGCTGCCGGCCACCGCGTGGCCGAACCAGTCGTACGCCTCGGCGGAGTCCGGCACGTTGGTCACGTCCTGGTGGTAGACGAGCGAATCGGGGCCCTGCGCCAGGCCGGCCGGCGAGCCGAGCAGCACGTAGACGGCGCCGGCCTGGGCCTGCCCGCTGACGCTCTGGTTCGGCACCCCGACCGCCAGGTCGGTGCAACCGTCGTTGTTGGCGTCGTAGGCGGAGACGGCGGTGCCGAACCGGTCACCGGCCTCCGGCGCGCCGGGCACCCTGGCCGCGCCCTCGTGCAGGGTGTGCACGGTCGTGCCGCCACCGTAGGCGACGGTGATCCGACCGGCGCGGATCGCACCGCTGACCGTTGCCTCCGGGTCGGCGATGGCGATGTCGGCGACGCCGTCGCCGTTGAAGTCGCTCTCCGTGCCACCCGCGCAGCCCGTCACCGGAGTGGCCGTCGTGTAGACCTGCATCTCGCAGAACGAGGACCAGACGTCGCTGCCGGCGACCCCGTCCGCCGCCTTGACCCGCCAGCGGTAGATCCCGCCGTCGACGAAGGCTCCGGCCGGCACCGTCGTCGCCGCGGTGGCGCCGGACGCGACGCCGCTGAAGACCGCCGTGCCGATCGGCTTCTCGGCGTTCATCGCCCACCACTCGAAGGTGACCGTCATGGCGGTGCCGTCACCGTCCGAGACGGTGGCCCGGAGCTGCGGTGTGAGCGTGTTGACCTGTGGGCGGCCGGAGCCGGTCGCGCAGGTGGTCGCCGGCACGGTCGCCCGGGTGGTCACCGTCGGCCACGAGTTGTACGTCACCGAGGCCTTCGGGTTCTCCGTCGAGCTTGCCCCCTCGCGGGACCGGAACTGCTTGAAGCCGGCCGGGACCGTCTCGTCCGTGGCGCGGATGCCCATGCCGGCCCGGGTCTTGTTCGCCGTGGCGGCGCGTTGGAAGAAGTTCCTGCCGTCGATCGTCGCCCATGCGTCGGCACAGTCGGTGGAGCCGTGCGTGGCGGTCGAGGTGGCCTCGCGGAAGTCCCACGACGGCTGGTTCGCGAAGGTGGTCGTGTAGGTCGACGTACCGGTGGACCAGATCTCCCAGGACGTCGGGGTGCAGGTGTGCGACCAGAAGTTCCAGAACGACACCGTCGCGGCGGTGATCTGCTTGCCCGCGAGGACCGTGGTGTCCCAGGTGATGAACGACCGGGTGAGGGTGGCCGGAGTGGTCGCCAGCAGTCCGATCTGCAGATCGGGCTGCTGGTTCTGATCGGTGGTCACGGTCTCCCGGACGTACGTGTCGAACGTCGTCCCCAGCGGGTTCACCGTCGGGTCGATGGTGACCGGGAAGACCGTGGACTTGCTGCGCAGCCAGGCCGGGTCCGGGGTCAGTGTGAGTTCCACCCGGTCGCCCCGGCGGGCGACGTCGGTGCGGACCGGTTCCTGGTTCGCCGGGCTGCCCGCGATGTTCCGGCGCGCGTCCCACATCAGCGGGGCGGGAATGCGGGCCGTCTGCGCGCCGGCCCGGTTCGTCAGGGTGATCGACCCGTCGGTGCCCTGTGCGGCGGTCGCCGCGCCGGGACCGGAGAACGGAAAGTGGATCTTCTCGACCTGGGCCAGGGCGGCGCGGTCCTTGACGATCAGGAACTGCTCGAAACCGAGGCGGGTCGCCTCCACCACCAGGTCGACGCCGGGTCGAGCATCCGGGTAGGTGGCGCGGTTGGCGGTGAGCACCGGCGCGGGCAACTGCCCCGACCAGCCCATGGCCACCCGGTCGGCACCGTGGCCCACCGCGGCGAGTTCGTGCTCGCCGAGCCCCTTGGCACCGGTGATCCGCAGGTCGTTCGGGTGCGCTGCGGGCGCCACCGATCCGTCCGGCTGCACGCCCAGCGTGAGGTCGACGGGGATCCACTCGCCGTCGCGCCGGAAACGCTGCACGCCCGAGGCGATCTCCGCCCGGAACTGCCCGTCGGGCAACGCGAAGACCTCGGTCGTCTCCGAGGTCAGACTCTTGACCTGAACCGGCGCGCCGCTCTCGCGGGCGGCCCGCGACGATATCGCCTCGTCGGTCCTGCTCTGCACGCCACCCGTCACGCCGTCCGGTCCGGCGGCCAGGAACGCCGCAGGTTCTCCCGGTAGGCCCGCCAACGCGGCCACCGTCAGGACGGCGACACCCGCGGCCAGGCACGAACGGACGGTGGCCGTCATTCGACGCGCCACAGACTCTCTCCCCCGTGTGTGTAGTTGTGCGAGCGGACTTTATGGATGGTCTGACCATGAGCACAAGCCCGAACACAAACTGTGAGGACGGATCACCCCTAAACGAACATGTCGTCAGGTGCCATCACAGGCAGTGACTACCCATTTGTCCGATGAGGAGATACGGCGATGTGTGTGAGCTGTTCTCGCGTTCACCGTTGACCTGGCGGCTCGGACGTGAGATACAGATGATCCGCGTCGATGGGACCCTCCCGGCGCGGCGCGTCGACACCCAGGAAGGCGAGGAATGGAACGACGGCCACCACCGCCCACCCCAGCTCGGGCCACCCGCACCCCGGCCCCACGCGGTCGCCGTACGCTGTCCCGGCTCCTGGCCGGGCTGGCCGCGCTCGCGGTCCTCGTTCCGGCGACACCGGCCTACGCGGATTCGCTGCCCAATCTGCCGCACAACGCCGGCGGGTACGAGTCGTCGTTCTCGCCCGCCTACGACTACGACACCGACGGCTGCTACGCCGTCTCGGCGATCGCCCCGGACGGCACCGTCAACGGTGGACTGAGGACCACGGGCGCCATCAACGGCAACTGCCGCGACCGGTCCGACCTGGACATGTCGCAGACGTACGCCCGGTCGAAGTGCAACAACGGCTGGTGTGCGGTCGTCTACGCCAGCTACTTCGAGAAGGACCAGGCCGTGCACGGCAGTGGTCTCGGCGGCCATCGGCACGACTGGGAGCACGTCATCTCCTGGGTCGACCAGGCCGCCAACCAGGTCGAGTACGTCACCACCACGCAGCACAGCAGCCAGCGCACCTACCCACGCGCGCAGGTACGGTTCGACGGGTCGCACCCCAAGGTCGTCTACCACAAGGACGGCGCCTCGACGCACTTCTTCCGGCTCGCCAACACCAACGACGAGCCACCGGAGAACCACTACGGCACCTGGCACTACCCGCCGGTCGTGGACTGGCACGGCTGGCCCAGCCTCCAGCTGCGCGACCGGCTGATGGCGGCCGACTTCGGCGCCGCCACCATCAAGATCAAGGATGGCTCGTTCGAGTACCTGCTCGACGTCTCCCGACCTGCCGGCATCCCCTTCAACCCGTACGGCTGAGCCCCGCCGGAAGGTCGGCGACCGCGCCGGCGAAGCGGTTACCCGGTACAACATCGCGATGACCCATCGTGCTGAGGGGAATCTCGACAGGGCGATCGGCGAGCTCGAACTCGTCGTCGACCTCGACCGCCAGGTCGACCATCCGGACCTCGCATCCGACACTGCCGTGCTCGAACAGGTACGCCAAGAACGAGCAGAACTCGGAAAGTAACCTGATTGCCGAATCCACCCACCGGCTGAACAGGCAGGATGTGCTGCGGAAGCCGCGCGCTCGGTCGGCGTATGACCGGCGCCCGCCCTTCAACGGGCACCGGTCGGGTCTCAACCCTTCACACAGACCACCTGCTTGAGGTGCGCGACCACCTCGACCAGGTCTTCCTGCTGCGCCATCACCTCGGTGATGTCCTTGTACGCGGCGGGGATCTCGTCGACCACCCCGGCGTCCTTACGGCACTCCACGCCCGACGTCTGCGCCGCCAGGTCGTCGGTGCTGTACGTCCGCTTGGCCTGGGCGCGGGACATCCGCCGCCCGGCACCGTGCGACGCGGAGCAGTACGCGGACTCGTTGCCCCTGCCGCGCACGATGTACGAGCCGGTGCCCATCGACCCGGGGATGATGCCCAGGTCACCGGTGCCGGCCCGGATCGCGCCCTTGCGGGTCACCAGCACGTCCACGTCGTCGTACCGCTCCTCGGACACGTAGTTGTGGTGAGCGCTGATCGGCTCGTCGTAGCCGACCTGCGGGAACCGGTCCCGCACCACGTTCATCAGCACGGCGAGCATGACCTCCCGGTTGCGCCGCGCGTACTCCTGCGCCCACCACAGGTCCCGGCGGTAGGCGTCCATCTCCGGCGTACCGGTGAGGAACACGGCCAGGTCCCGGTCGGGCAGGTCGACGTTGTGCGGCAGCCGCCGCGCCACCGCGATGTGCCGCTCGGCCAGTTCCTTGCCGATGTTGCGGGATCCGGAGTGCAGCATCAGCCAGACCCGGCCGGCGTCGGCGCCGCCCTGCTCCAGGCAGACCTCGATGAAGTGGTTGCCGCCGCCGAGGGTGCCCAGCTGCCGCCGGGCCCGCGTCTCCAGCTGGGCCACTCGCCGGTCGAGGTCGGTGAAGCGGCGCCAGAAGTCGTCCCAGCCCCGCTGCGCCAGGCCCCGTACCCGGCGCGGGTTCACCGGCTCGTCACGCTGGGCGAAGCCGACCGGGATGGCGTCCTCGATGGCCCGCCGCAGCCCGGCCAGGTCGTCGGGCAGGTCGGCGGCGGTCAGTGAGGTACGCACCGCGGACATGCCGCAGCCGATGTCGACGCCGACCGCCGCCGGCGAGACGGCCTGCCGCATCGCGATGACCGAGCCGACCGTGGCGCCCTTGCCGAAGTGCACGTCCGGCATGACCGCGACACCCTGCACCCACGGCAGCGCGCCGATGTTGCGTAGCTGCTTCGCAGCCTGCGCCTCGATCGCGTACGGGTCGGTCCAGACCCGTACCGGTGCCCGCGTCCCCGCGAGCAGGCTGAAGCCCATGATGTCTCTCCTGTGTCTGCGATGAACCCCGCCGATCATGCACTTGTGGTCGTCGGTATGCGGCTTTTATCCCTGTATGGAAGGGGCCACAACTGCATGATCGACGACCGCAACCGCGGGCGGCGGGGGCGCGATGAGAAGACTATGGACGGTCTGCGACGGCCGCAAAGGATATTGCATCCTGAGCCGGCGGTCAGGCCGGGACGGTGTCCTCCCGGTCGCCGGCGACGCGATCCAGGTGGGCGGCGAGTTCGTCGGTGACCAGCAGGTCGGTGCGGATGTCGTCGTGCGGGTAGGCGGCCCGGCCGACCATGTGCGCGGCCACCGGGGCGGTGGCGAGTTGGAAGACACCGACCAGCACGAGCGTGGTGATGTCCACTCCGGTACGCAGCCGCAGCCCGCAGCCGATCAGCACCAGCAGCAGCCCGAGCACCTGCGGCTTGGCCGCGGCGTGCATCCGGGTGAGCAGGTCGGGGAAGCGCACCAGGGCCACCCCGGCGGCGAGGCTGAGCAACGCCCCCGTGATCAGGAAGACGGCGGCGGCGATGTCGAGGATCGCGTCGAGGCTCACTTGCCGTTCCTCCGTGCGGCGAAGCGGGCGACGCTGACCGACCCGACGAACCCGAGCACCGCGAGGACCACCAGCACCGGCAGCGCGGTGGCGTCCCGGCTGTAGGCGGCCTCGGTGGCGATCGCGGCGACGATGACGGCCAGCAGCACGTCGGTGGCGACGGCCCGGTCGAGGATCGACGGGCCACGGATGATGCGGGTGAGGGTGAGCCCGCCGGCCACGGCGAGCAGCGCGGTGACGGTCACGGCCACGGCGGTCATGTCGGTGCCCCTTCCAGGTCGGCCGGTGGGGATGGGTGGGCGCCCTCGCGGACGCGCCGTTGTTCGTCGGCGGAGCCGATGGCGGCGATGATGCGGGCCTCCAGGTCGAGCACGCCCTGCCGGAACCGCTCCACCTCGTCCAGGGTGCGTACGCCGATGACGTGGATGAACAGCGTCCCCGTCTCGCGGTCGGCCTCCAGGATCAGGCTGCCCGGCACCAGGGACAACGCCTCGGCGGTGAGGGTGAGGTTGAGGTCCGTGTTCACCCGCAACCGTACGGCGATGATGGCGCTGCGCGGCACGTGCCCGGGTCGAAACGCCAGCCAGGCGATCTGGGCGGAGGCGACCACCAGGTCCAGCAGGAAGCGCAGCCAGAAGCGCAGCATCGGCAGCGGGTGGACCCGGCCCGCGAACGTCACCGGGGGCAGCGGGAAGACCGCCAGCAGGATGGCGGCCACCACCAGCCCGCTGACCACGTTGGCCCAGGAGAAGGTGCCCCACAGCAGCACCCAGACGGTCACCAGGCCGATCGCCGCGGTGATCCGGTTGCGGCGCCAGGCGGCCCGGGTCAGCGGCGGGTTCGGCGGATCGGTCGGTAAGGACGGGGTCATCTGGTCGGGGCTCACGGCGTACCCCCAGGGAAGACGGCCTCGACGTACGGTGTCCGGCGCAGCAGGTCGTCCGCGGCGTCGGTGCTGAGATCGAAGAGTGGACCGGCGACGAAGGTCAGCACCAGACCGAAGACCACCAGGGCCACGGTCGGCGCGATCATCAGGCCGGGCAGCACGGCTCCGGTCTGCGCGACGGCGACGCCCGTCTGCGGCTGGAGTGCGCCCTCGGTGCGGGCCGCCCGGTCCGCGTCGCCGGTGTCCGGCATCTCCGGATGCGGCGCCCGCCAGAAGGCGAGGTTCCACACCCGGGCGACGGCGTACAGGGTGAGCAGGCTGGTGACCAGCCCACCGGCGACCAGGATCCAGGCCAGCACGCCGCCGTCGTCGATGCCCGCCTGGACCAGGCCGAGCTTGCCGAGGAAGCCGGAGAACGGCGGGATGCCGGCGAGGTTGAGCGCGGGTACGAAGAAGAGCACGGCGAGCAGGGGCGACAGCCTCGCCAGGCCGCCGAGGCGGTCCATCGCGGTGCTGCCGCCTCTTCGTTCGACCAGACCGGCGGCGAGGAACAGGGTGGTCTGGATGGTGATGTGGTGCACCACGTAGAAGATCGCCGCGGACAGGCCGAGCGACGAGGTGAGCCCGACCCCGAAGAGCATGTACCCGATATGACTGATCAGGGTGAACGACAGCAACCGCTTGATGTCGGACTGGGCGACCGCGCCGAGGATACCGACCACCATGGTCAGCACCGCCGTGACCAGCAGCAGGGTGGCCGTCCGGCCGCCCGGGAAGAGCAGCGTCTCGGTACGGATGATCGCGTACACGCCGACCTTGGTCAGTAGGCCGGCGAAGACCGCGGTGACCGGGGCGGGCGCCGTGGGGTAGCTGTCCGGCAGCCAGGCCGACAGCGGGAACACCGCCGCCTTGATGCCGAAGGCCAGCAGCAGCATGCCCTGCAACACCAGCCGGAGGTCGTCGGGCAGGGCGTCCAGCCGCTCGACGAGCTGGGCGAGATTGAGCGTGCCGGTCGAGGCGTACACCAGGCCGATGGCGACCAGGAAGATCACCGACGAGAGCAGGCTGACCACGACGTAGGTGGTGCCGGCCCGGATCCGGGTCTCGGTGCTGCCCAGGGTCAGCAGCACGTAGCTGGCGACCAGCAGGATCTCGAAACCGACGTAGAGGTTGAACAGGTCACCGGAGAGGAACGCGTTGCAGACACCGGCGGTCAGCACCAGGTAGGTGGGGTGGTACACCGACAGCGGCGTCTCCTCGTTGCCGTCGGCCATGCCCTGCCCGATGGAGTAGACCAGCACGCAGAGCGTGACCGACGCGGAGACCACCAGCATCAGCGCGGCGAGCTGGTCGGCGACCAGCACGATGCCCATCGGCGCCACCCAGCCGCCGACCTCCACCACCAGCGGACCGTCCACGCTGGAACGGACCAGCAGCATCGCGGCCACCGCGACGGTGGCGGTGAGCACGGTGAGGCTGACCCAGCGCTGGGCGCGCGGGCGCCCGAGCAGCAGCAGCGTCAGCGCCGCGCCGAGCAGTGGCATCACCACCGGCAGCGGAACGAGGTACGTCATCCGGCCCTCCCCGCGTCGGCCGTGGCGGCCAGCGACCGCCCGTTGTCGGCGTCCGCGTCATCGTCGTCATCGTCGTCACCGGTGCCGGCGTCGGCGTCACCCGGGCCCTCGTCGCGCTCGGCGAGATCCATGATCCGGCGGTCCTCGACGTCGTCCTGCACCTCGTCGTGCCCGTTGAGGTGCCAGCTGCGGTACGCCAGGGCGAGCAGGAACGCGGTCATGCCCAGGGTGATGACGATGGCGGTGAGGATCATCGCCTGCGGCAGCGGGTCGCTCATCTCCTCCTGCGGGGTGCTGCCGACGATCGGCGGGCCACCGGCCCGGCCGCCGGTGAGCAGCAGCAGGTTGGCGCCGTTGCCGAGCAGGATGACGCCCATCAGCACCCGGGTGAGGCTGCGTTCCAGCAGCAGCGTGACGCCGGCGGCGACGAGCACGCCCACCACGATGACGTCGGTGAGGTTCGGTGTCACACCAGCTCCTTTTCCCGTACCTCGTCGTCCTCGGTCTCGTGCTGGCGGTCCATCTCGGCGCCGAGGCTGCGCAGGATGTCCAGCACCAGGCCGACGACGATCAGGTAGACACCGACGTCGAAGAAGGCCGACGTGACGAAGTGGATGTGGCCCAGCAGCGGCAGGTGGAAGTCGAGCAGGGCGCTCTGGAGGAACTCCCCGCCGAGCAGCATCGCGGCCACGCCGGTGCCGACCGCCACGAAGAGTCCGGCACCGAGCACCACGCCGGCGTCGACCGGAGCGGCACCGTTGAGTTCCGTACGCCCGCCGGCCAGGTAGCGCACGGCCAGGGCGAGGCCGGCGACCAGGCCGGCGGCGAACCCGCCGCCGGGGGCGTTGTGGCCGCTGAACAGCAGGTAGATGGAGAACAGCACGATGGCGTGGAAGAGCAGCCGGGTGATCACCTGGAGGATGACCGACTGCGCGCGGGCGGTGGCGCCGGTGGTCAGCCAGCGCGGCCGGGCGGATTCGGTCGAGCCACCGCCGGGGATGTCGCCCCGTCGACCGAGGTCGCGGGCATGGCGGAAGATCAGGCTGGCCACGCCGGTGGCGGCCACCACCAGCACCGCGATCTCGCCCATGGTGTCCCAGGCCCGGATGTCGACCAGGGTCACGTTGACCACGTTCTTGCCGCCGCCGTACGACACGGCCTCGTCGGGGAAGCCGACGGAGATCGGGATGGCCTCCCGGGCACCCGCCGCGACGTACGCCATGCCGGCGGTGACCGCGCCCACGGCGACGCCGATGGCGACGCGACCGCGGCGGCTGGAGCGGATCGGCCGCTCCGAGAACTTCACCGGCAGCCGGCGCAGCACCAGCACGAACATGACGATCGTGACGGTCTCCACCAGGAACTGGGTCAACGCCAGGTCCGGCGCGCCGTGCAGGATGAACAGCAGCGCGATGCCGTAGCCGGCGACGCCGACCAGGATCATCGCGGTGAGCCGGCGCAGGGCGCGGGCGGCCGTCACGGCGGCGACCACCACCACGGCGGCGGCGAGCCCCTGCAACGGCGTGTCCCACAGGTGGAACCGCTGCGGCCAGGGGCTGCCGGCCAGCAGCGCGCCACCCGGCAGGACCACCAGCACCACCAGGATGACGCCGAGGTAGAACGGCAGCGAACCACGCTGCGTGGCACCGGTCAGCTCGACCGCCAGCCGGTCGACCAGGCCGACGGACTTCCGGTAGACGGTGGCGCCGTCGAACGGCAGCCGCAGGGTGGCCCGTACCCGCTCCCGCCGCATCAGCTGGAACAGCCCGACGCCGCCGGCCACGGCGAGCGCCGACAGGCCGAGCGCCGGCGTGAGGCCGTGCCACAACGCCAGGTGGTAGCCGGGCTCGGCGGTGCGGTAGAGATCGGCGTACGGGGCGAGCAGGCGGTCCACCGCCGGGGCGAGGACGCCGACCGCGGCGCCCGCGAGGGCCAGCACCGCCGCCGGCGCGAGGAACGGCCAGGACACCTCCCGGGCCGGCGTGGCCGGGGTGTCCGGCTTGTCGGCGAAGGCGCCCCAGAGGAACCGCAGCGTGTACGCGACGGTGAGCACCGAGCCGAAGATCACACCCGCCAGCACCGCCAGGTCGGCGGTGCCGCCGTGCAGCAGCGACTCGACCGCCGCCTCCTTGGCGACGAACCCGGCCATCGGCGGCAGCCCGGCCATGGACGCCGCGGCGAGCCCGGCCACCACCGCCAGCGCGGGTGCCCGCCGCCCCAACCCGCTGAGTTCGCGCAGGTCGCGGGTGCCGGTGGCGTGGTCGACGATGCCGACGGTGAGGAAGAGGGTGGCCTTGAACAGGGCGTGCGCCAGCACCATGGCCACGCCGGCCAGCGCGGTGTCCCGGGTGCCCGCGCCGAGGATCACCATCAGCAGGCCGAGTTGGCTGACCGTGCCGTACGCGAGCAGCAGCTTGAGATCGACCTGTCGCAGCGCGGCCCAGCCGCCGAAGAACATGGTGACCAGGCCGGTGACCAGCAGCACCGGCCGCCAGGGTGCGGTGCCGGCGAGGGCGGGGCCCATCAGGGCGACCAGGAACACGCCGGCCTTCACCATGGCCGCGGCGTGCAGGTACGCGCTGACCGGCGTCGGTGCCGCCATCGCTCCCGGCAACCAGAAGCTGAACGGGAAAATCGCCGACTTGCTCAGTGCGCCCAGCAGGATCAGCACCACGGCGACGGCGAGGTAGCCGCCGCCGGGCAGGTTGTCGGCGATCTCCGACCAGCGGTAGGTGCCGGCGTGCTGGCCGAGCATGACGAACCCGGCGAGCATCGCCAGGCCGCCCAGCGTCGTCACCAGCAGCGCCTGCATCGCCGCCCGCCGGCTGGCCCGCTTCGCCGGGTCGTGGCCGATCAGCAGGTAGGAGAAGACGGTGGTGAGTTCCCAGAACACGTACAGCAGCAGCAGGTCGTCGGAGACGACCAGGCCGAGCATCGCGCCGGCGAAGGCGACGAACACGGCGGCGAACCGCCCAAGCCCCGGGTCGTCGTTGCGGAAGTAGCGGGCGCTGTAGGCGAGCACGAGCGCGCCGACGCCGCCGACCAGGACGACCATCAGCCAGGACAGCGTCCCCATCCGCAGCGCGAGTTCCAGGCCGAGTTGCGGTACCCAGGGCACCGTCTCGACCACCGGGTCGCCGGACCGTATCCCACCCGTCTGGGCCAGCGCCCAGACCAGCGTCGCGCCGGGCGCCAGTGCCACCAGGTAGAGGGCGTGCCGTCCCCAGGTCCGCACCAGCGCCGGGGCGATCACGGCTGTCAGCGCATGGACCGCCACCAGAACCAGCACACACCCTCCCCAGAGATCATCCGTCGGTCTGGAAACCCTATCCGGTAAGGACCGCCGTCCGCATCTGCCGTGATCCGGATCAAAGGTGTGTCCCGGGACAGAGCGCCCTTGTCGGTGTTCGAGTTCACGCGAGGTTCACACCCGGACTCGCGGCCGAAACCCACGGCCCGACCAGGACATCCGCGCCCAACCGAACGGCCGTTCAGTCCTTTCCGGTGCGGCGCAGCCGCCCGTCGTCGCGGTCGATACGCAGTTCCCGCTCGAGTTCGACGATCAGGGTACGGAGGTCGTCCAGCCGTTGGCTGACGGCGATCCGGTCCAGCTCGTCGGGCACCCCGTCGCCGTCCTCGTCGTAACCGGGTGCGAGCCCCTCGGTCATCTCCAGCCGACGGGCCTCCTCCATCGAGTTCACGAAGACCGCGATCAGGATGTTGAGCAGCAGATTCACGGTGATCACCACGAAGCTGGCGTAGTACAACACGGTCCACGGGGACAGCTCCATGCCCTGCTCGATGAGGTCGGGAAGGGTTTCCAGGGAGAGCAGCACGAACAGCGTCAGCAGCGACCGCCCGATGTTGCCGTACTCCTCCGGATAGACGTCGCCGAAGATCAACCAGCCGGCCATGCCGTAGACGTAGAGCGTCACCACGGCCAGGGCGAAGAAGCCGCCGATGCCGGGCAGGCTGCGCCACAGCGCCGCGACGATCGTGCGCAGGCCGGGCGAGAAGCGCACCAGCCGCACCATCCGCAGCACCCGGACGACCCGCAGCAGCGCCGAGTCGCCGTGCAGCCCCGGGACGAAGATCGCCGCAATCACCAGGAAGTCAAAGACGTTCCACCCGTGCCGGAAGAAGTCCTGCGGCCGCCGGCCGTACGCCAACAGCCGGATCACGATCTCGACGACGAACACCGCCCGGAAGGCCCACTCCAGCGCGTGCAACGCGGTGGTCGCCGGACCCAGGTCGGGATAGGTCTCCAGGCCGAGGACCACCCCGTTGGCGAGGATGACCACGACGATGGCGAGTTCGAACGTACGGGAGGCGGCCAGCCGGGCACAGAGTTCGAACAGGGCGGCACCCCGGGCGGTGCGGGCCGATGCACCCCGGGGCGCCGGTACGGGCGTACGACTCATCGTGCGCCCGGCCCCGATGCGGGCACCGGGGCCGGCGAGGGCGCCCACCGTGCGTCGTCGGTGCGCTGACGTACGGCAATCATGGGCGACAGCCTACGGGCCGCCGGGCATCAACATCAGCCGCCGGGGTGGCCCGTTGTGCGGCCACCCCGGCGACACGGCCTAGCCGCCCAACCGGCGGACCATGTTCATGATGGTCTCCACCTGGGCGCCTCCCTTGATGGGATAGTTCGTGGCGCCGAGGTAACCCCACCAGTCCCAGCAACCGTTCGGGTTGCTCGCCGACGTGATCGCCTGGGGATAGAGCACGATCGTCGCGTTGGTGTCGGCGTACTGGTTGAGGTTGGCCCGGTCCACGAAGGCGGTGCCGACCCGGCTGTGGCCCTGCAGGCAGCCGTGCAGCGCCACCAGCAACCGGCAGGTCGCGCCGGACGCGCAGGAGGCCGGGACGTAGGCGAACCCGTTGGCGTCCATGCTCAGCAGGTTGGCCAGGCCGCCCACGGCGAAGCCGTGTTGGCTGAATCGCACCAGTGTGCCGCCGAGCGGGCCGGTGTTGGGCGCCTGCACCGAGCCGAACAGCTTGCGCAGGAAGGCGTTCTGCGGGTCGAGGCCGCAGTCGTTGAGGTAGGGCGCGGCCGTGGCCGAGCAGCCGACCGTCCCGTAGGGCGTGACCCAGCCGTGCCCGGCGGCGGAGCCGCTGTCGTACTGGACGCTGGCCCCGAAGTGCTGCTGGTAGCGGACCAGGTCGTCGCTGACCGACCGCTTCACGCTGGTGTCGGATCCACCGTGGAAGACGTAGACCGGCTCGCCGTGCAGCCCGGAGACCGGGTCGACCCAGCCGTACCCGGCCCAGGTGCGGGTGTACGCCTGCAGGGCGCTCAGGTTCGTCGGGTAGATGTTGTCGCCGCAGCCGTACAGCGCCTGGGCGACGTTGTTCTGGGCGCAGTAGTAGGGGCCGGCGGCGAAGAGCGCCGCTCCCCTGATCCGCTGCGAGTAGGCCACCTGGAGCTGGGTCGCCAGGTAGGCGCCGGAGGAGACTCCGGCGACGTAGACGCCCGAGACGCGGTACGTCGACAAAGCCCCCGACACGGGAGCCTTGGTGTGCGGCGTGGCGGCACCGTACGCGGGCGCCGCGGGGATGAGCAGCAGGACCGCGACGGCGGCGGCGAGGATTCGCAGGACAGGTGTGATCATGACGCTCTCCCAGGTCCGGTGAGCGCCGGCGGTGGTGTCGGCGTGCCGCGACGCTAACGTGAGCCACGTCACCGGCACCATGAGCGCGACCCACACGTCGGTGGCCCGCGCTGTGGTGCCGCCCGCCGCTGCGGCCGACACCACGCGGCCGGTCGGCACCACGCGGCCGGCCGCGACCGGTTACGGTCGACGCTCATGGCCCTGTTGCGCTGTGACTTCTTCTCCGAGGCGCTCGGCCTCAGCACGTCGATGACCGTCATCCTGCCGCAACAGACCTCGTCGCAGATCGGGCTGGCCGGGGCGGACGCGGCCACGGGCGAGCCACCGGTGCTCTACCTGCTGCACGGGCTCACCGACGACGACACGATCTGGCTGCGGCGTACCTCGATCGAGCGCTACGTCGCCCCGCTCGGCCTGGCGGTGGTGATGCCGCAGGTCGGGCGCAGCTTCTACACCGACGAGGAGCACGGCAACCGCTACTGGACCTTCCTCAGCGAGGAACTGCCGGCGCTGTGCCACGGGTTCTTCCGGCTCTCCCCACGGCGGGCGGACACCTTCGTCGCCGGGCTGTCCATGGGCGGCTACGGCGCGGTGAAGTGGGCGCTGCGCGACCCGGGCCGGTTCGCCGCCGCGGCCAGCCTCTCCGGCGCGCTCGACCTCGTCGCCCGCGCGCACGACCCACGCCGCCCGATCGACCGGCGGGTGTGGCACACCGCCTTCGGCGACCGCCGGATCACCGGCAGCGACGACGACCCGCTCGCCCTGCTCGACCGGTCCGGCGCCGAGGATTTCCTGTACGACGACAACGTGCGCTTCGTCGAGGCGGCGCGGGCCAAGGGGGTCTCATTGACCGTCGACTTCTCCCCCGGCGACCACGACTGGGCGTACTGGGACGCCAAGATCGCCGATGTGCTCGCCTGGCTGCCCCTGCCCGGTCGGGTCGGGCCGGGTCAGCCGGCTCAGTCGGGTCAGCCGGTCGAGGAGCGGGCGACCGGCAGGTCGAAGTAGGTGTCCGGTGCCCATGTCGACGCTGCATGTCGGCGAAGCGCCGCTCGTCGGCCTGGCGTTATCAGAGCTTCTTCAGCCCATTAATCATCACGAACACCGACCGCCGGGCGAGAGCGACGCCTTTGTCATCAACCTGATACCCCTCCAGCCAGATCCAGCCATCAAAGGTCGTCCACTCAAGAACCCTGATGAGGCGGAAGCGGATCGGCTTGTAAAATTGTGGGCTGGCTTCCTGGGTGAGCCAGAGGAGATCGCCCGACCGAGGTGCGCCAGGTATTGATCGTTTCGACGGCGTCCGTGAGGGCTCGGGCAGCTGCCGTCGGGTTGGCATCGGGAGCACGGCGCGATGTGGTGCGCATCGACCACCCCGCCGGCCAACTGGACACGGAACGGAACCTCAGGCTTCACGGTCGGGTACATCTCGGTAACCCCTCTGGTTGAGCCTGCGGACGGCGAAGCGTGAGCGCCACCACCCGCCACGGGTGGTTGCGTCCATGGGAGTGGTGTACGACTTGCCCGTGATGGGCGTGTTGCGTAGATGAGAGACGGCCATCGCGTCGATCCTTCAAGACGACCAAGTCAGAGAAGGATGAGAGGACGCGATGGCCGCTTCAGAGAGTGTGGACCGTGTTGACCTGCTGCGCGAGCAGATCGAGAGCGCGTCGCCGGATGTGTTGCAGGCGATGATCAGGGCGTTCGCGCAGGCGGTGATGTCCGCTGAAGCGGACGCGGTCTGCGGTGCTGGTTACGGGCAGCGCAGCGAGGAGCGGGTGAACTCTCGCAACGGTTACCGGCAGCGCGAGTGGGACACCCGAGCCGGGACGATTGACTTGGCCATTCCCAAGCTGCGCCAGGGTTCGTACTTCCCGGACTGGCTGTTGACGCACCGGCGGCGGGCGGAGCAGGCCCTGGTGTCGGTCGTGGCGACCTCGTATCTGCTGGGGGTGTCGACGCGGCGGGTGGAGAAGCTGGTCGAGCAGCTCGGGATCCGGCAACTGTCGAAGTCGCAGGTCTCGGAGATGGCGCAGCATCTGGACGCGCAGGTGCAGGCGTTTCGTAGCCGCCCTCTGGACGCCGCCCACTACACGTTCGTGTGGATGGACGCGTTGACGATGAAGGTCCGTGAGCACGGCCGGACCGTCAACGTTCACGCGCTGATCGCCGTCGGGGTCAACGCCGACGGAGGGCGCGAGGTGCTGGGCCTGGACGTGGCCTCCGACGAGGATGGGGCCGGCTGGCTGGCGTTTCTGCGCAGCCTGACCGCCCGAGGTCTGTCCGGCGTTCGTCTGGTCATCTCCGACGCCCACCGCGGGCTCGTGGGCGCGATCGGCGCGGCCCTGCCCGGGGCTGCGTGGCAACGGTGCCGGACCCACTACCTGCGCAATCTGCTGACGAAGGTCCCCAAGTCGGCGCAGCCGTGGATCGCCACCCTCGTGCGCACGATCTTCGACCAGCCCGACACCGACGCCGTCCGAGCCCAGTTCGCTCGGGTCGTGGCCACGATCGAAGCGAAGTTCCCGACCGCGGCCGAGCACCTCGACGCCGCCCGCGACGACCTCCTGGCCTTCACCGGCTTCCCCCGCGAGATCTGGCGCCAGATCTGGTCGAACAACCCACAGGAACGGCTGAACAAGGAGATCCGCCGCCGCACCGACGTCGTCGGGATCTTCCCCAACCGGCCAGCGATCGTCCGCCTCGTCGGCGCGGTCCTGGCCGAACAGACCGACGAGTGGACCGAAGGCCGCCGCTACATGGGCCTGGAAATACTGGCCAAGGCCCGCTTGATCACGATCGACGCCAGCCAACACGACACCGACCAGACCGAAACAGCACCGATCGCCGCATAACATCAGACCGGGATCCCGCGATGGCCGTCTCTTACACCACCAGCGCGGACGTGACCCCACGGGTCATCAGTGAGGCGTTCGGCAGTAGCCGAGTTGGCCCGTTCCACGCTGGCTGGGTGCGTGGCTGCCCGTCCCGCCGGGTGTAGCGGGCGGCTGGCTGGACGACGTCTACTACCGGCTCTCCTGGCCGTTGATACCACTTCCAACGAGACACCTCATGACCTCCCACACCCGACGCTGATGAGCCTCCCGCCAGCCACGATGGGTCACGGTCGATCGGGTGTACAACACTCCGCACGAGACGTTCACAAGGATCTGTTCTTTGTGGATACTGATGCAGGAATCGTCTCGTGGTGGCGAGGATGACGCGCCAGGATGAGACAGGGAGGATGGAGGCGATGAGCGATGTCGGGTCAACAGTGCCGAGGCGTGAGCTGGGTCGACTGCTGAGGCAACTCAGAGAGCAGGCTGGTATAGGGCTAGAAGCTGCCGGGTCTGATCTTGAGTGGTCCCGGGCGAAGATGTACCGCATCGAGGCGGGGCAGACGCCAGTGCGGGCGCTTGACGTCGAACAGATGTGTCGCCTCTACGGGGCGTCGAAGGACATGACCGAGGTCGTCACAAGTCTTGCCAAGGAGTCGAAGAGTAAGGGTTGGTATCACGCCTACGGCGAAGTCATCCCGAGATGGTTTGAGCTGTACGTCGGCCTCGAAGCCGCTGCCAGCAGGATCAGGATGTACGAACACGCTCTTGTCCCCGGGCTTCTTCAGACTCTTGAGTATGCCGCTGAGGCTGTGCACACCCGGCCGAACGTCTCTGCCGAGGAAGCCTCGAAGCTCGTTGAGTTACGTATAGAGCGCCAACGCCTCCTGGCAAGGAGGCGACCGGCCGCTCCAACTCTGGACGTCATCATCGAGGAGGCGCTACTGCACAAGAGCGTGCCCGGAATGGCTGGGCAGATCGACAAACTCATAGATGCTAACGATGTGCCCAACGTCTGTCTCAGGGTTTTACCGCTGAACGGCAAACTTACCCAGGTGGCCGTGTCAGGTGGCTTCGTCATTCTCGACTTCCCGACCACCGGGGCTAGATCTGCGGAGCCAACGACAGTCTACAACGAAGGTCTTTCCGGTGCACTCTATATCGATCGAATCGAAGAGGTTAGAGCTTACGCCGAGGTATGGAATCAGCTCAACGCGCAAGCGCTGAGTGTGGAGGAATCCCGGCTGCTGATGCAGCGAGTCAAGGAGAGGCACCATGGATAAGTTGACCGGCACAGTGTGGCGCAAGTCCATTCGAAGCGGAGCACAGGGCAACTGCGTTGAGGTTGCCGACAACATCCCCGGCATCGTGCGCGTCCGGGACAGCAAGGACTCCACCGGGCCGGCGCTGGTGTTCGAGCCGGAGCAGTGGCGTTCATTCATCGAGTCGGTCAGGGTAAGCTAGTCCCGCTTCCGGGTGGAGATAACAACCGGGGTGATCCGCCAACTGCACTGAGAAGCCAAGAAGAGCCCCTACCCATATCGGGTAGGGGCTCTCAGGCTTTATCGCCGCAGAATGGCTCTCAGAGCGCTAAAGAGTTGCGACGTAGCATCCGATCCAACAAGCGCTGACCGCGCTCAACCAGCTCTTCAGGCGTAGGCGGATTAACGGCGCGATCGCGCGTTAATCATGAAGTTGTTGTCGCCCCCGCCCGGCGTGTCGCGACAACAACTTCATGATCACGATGGCGGACGAGGGCGGACGGTGTGATTAGTTGGGCGGGTCGGGGTGGCGGGCGGGTGGGCGGGAGCGGCGGCGGAGGATGAGGGCGACGGCCAGCACCATGAGGCCGGCGGCGAGGGTGATGAGCGAGGCCGACCGGAGCTGGGCGGCGAAGGTACCTCGCTCGGTGGCCTCGGCGCCGGACGCGCCACCGGGCCGCGCCTGCGGCGCGACGGAGGCGGGTGGTGGCGAGGCGGTGGCCGCGCCGGGGCTCACCAGCACCCCGACCGAGGCCGCCTCGGGCAGCGCGAACCCCCAGTCGAGCAGCGCGGCACCCTGTTGCCAGCCGCGCTGGTCGATCACGTCCGCGCCGAGCAGCGTGACCACGAGGCGGCGTCCGCCACGCTCGGCGGCGCCGACGTAGGTGTGCCGGGCCAGGTCGGTGTAGCCGGTCTTGCCACCCAGCGCGCCGGGATAGTGGTACAGCAGCTGGTTGTCGTTGTCGATGGTGAAGCCCTTGGCGCGTTGTCTCGGCTGGGCCGGGATGGTCGCCTCCCGGGTGGCGGCGTACTCGCGGAAGTGTGCGTCGGCGAAGCAGGCCCGCGCGATCAGCGCCAGGTCGTACGCGCTGGTGAACTGCCCCGGGCCGTCCAGGCCGGAGGGGGTCGCCGCATGGGTCTGGTACGCCCCGAGCTGCCGCGCCTGCTCGTTCATCGCCCGCAGCCCGCCGGCCATGCCGTCCGCGCCGCCGCCGAGGCGGGCCAGGGCGTTCGCCACCTCGTTGCCCGAACGCAGCAGCAGTCCCAGCCAGAGGGTCTCCACCCGGTAGCGGCCGCCCTCCACCAGTCCCACCGCCGAGCTGCCCGGCTCGATGTCGAGGTCACCGGCGGTGATGGTGACGACGTCGGCCGGGTCCAGCCGGGGCAGCATGGTCGCGGCCAGCAGCAGCTTCTGCACGCTGGCCGGCGTCGCGTACTCGTGCGGGCCACAGCCACCCAGCACCTCGCCGCTGTCCAGATCGGCCACCAGCCACGAGGTGGCGGCCACCTTCGGCGGCGCCGGCACCACCAGGCCGGTCGTCGCCAGCCCGGCCCCGCCGACGGCCCGCTGCACGGGGTCCGGGGAGGGCGTCGCCGACGGTGTGGGACCGGGGGCGGGTGGCGCCGGGCGCGGGCACGGCACCGGTGCCGCCGCGCCGGCACCGGCGGCGGGCACCAGTGGCGATGTCAGGAGCGCGGCGGCCACCGCGACTGCCAGGCCAGGAAGTCTCACAGTCAGCGACACTATCGGGTGAATTCCGGCGAGTCCGGCGAATCGACCAGCCACGCCGAGATCAGCCGGGCCGGCGACCGGTGGCGCGGGTACGCCGTGCGGCAAGGACCGCCAGCGCGATCGCGGCGACGCCGACCGCCAGGGCCACGACCGTGCCCGCCCCCGGACCGTCATCGAGGACGGCCGAGGCGGTGGCGGTCGACGGCGACACGCCGACCGGCTCGGGTGCGTCCGGCGCGGGCACGGCGTCCAGCTCCCCCGGTTCCACCAGCCGGCCGACGCTGACCTGTCGGGGCAGCGTGAACCCCCAGTCGAGCAGCGCGGCGCCCTGCTCCCAGCCGCGCAACGGCCGGGGCTCGGCACCGAGCAGCGTGACGACCAGCCGCCGGCCGTCCCGCTCGGCGGCACCGACGTAGGTGTGCCGGGCGTAGTCCGTGAAGCCGGTCTTCCCGCCCAACGCGCCCGGATAACGGTAGATCAGCTGGTTCTCGTTCTGGATCTCGAAGCCCTTGCCGCGCAACGCCTTCTGCGCCGGGATCCGGGTCCGCTCGGTGAGCGCGTACCGGCGGAAGGTCGGGTCGGCGAAGCAGGCCCGGGCGATCAGCGCCAGGTCGTACGCGCTGGTGAACTGCCCCGGAGCGTCCAGCCCGGACGGGGTGACCGCGTGGGTCTGCCGGGCGCCAAGCCGGTGGGCCTGCTCGTTCATCGCCCGCACCCCACCGGCCGCCCCCTGCTGCCCACCACCGAGACGGGCCAGCGCGTTCGCCGCCTCGTTGCCGGACTGCAGCAGCAGCCCCAGCCAGAGCGTCTCCACCCGGTACCGGCCGCCGGGCAGCAGCCCGACCGCGGAGCTGCCCGGTGCGATGTTCAGGTCATCCCTGGTGATCGTGACGACCTGCGCCGGATCGAGCCGGGGCAGCATGGTCGCGGCCAGCAGCAGCTTCTGCACGCTGGCCGGCGTCGCGTACTCGTGCGGACCACAGCCACCCAGCACCTCGCCGCTGTCCAGATCGGCCACCAGCCACGAGGTCGCGGTCACCTTCGGCGGCGCCGGCACCCCCGGCGGTACGACCAGCCCCGGCGTGGCGAGCGCGTCGCCGCCGACGACCTGATGCTCCGGCACGGATGACGGCGGCGACGGCCGCGGCGACCGGACCACCTTCGGGGCCACCGCCTTCGGGCAGGGCACCGCACCGGAGGGTGCCGCAGCGGCCGGCCGGGGCGCGGCCGTCGGCGTCGCCACCGCAGGCTGGCGGAAGCCGGCGGCGGCAGCGCCCACAGTGGCCGCAGCGGGTGTCGCGTGGATCGTCGCGACGGTGAGGACGACGCCGGCGGCGGCCAGTGCCCGGATTCTCATGACCACGCAGACTAGCGGCAAGATCGGGAGTCGCCCAGGTCGCGCAGGTAGTCGTGCAGCGTGGCCGAGGCGGCCAGTCGGCGCAGGCTGCGCCGGTGCAGCTCCTGTTCCCTGCGGGCGAGTTCCGCGCGGACCCGCTGCGGGCTGCCGGTGCTGCGTATCTCGTCGAGCACCGCCATGATGATCTCGAAGGGGTAGGCGCCCCGGCGCAGCAGCGCCACCACCTGCGCGGCGCGTAGCTCCGCGTCGTCGTACACCCGGTAGCCGGTGCCCGGCTCGCGGACCGGCCGCAGCAGGCCGCGCGCCTCCCACGAGCGCAGCTGCGAGGTCCGCACCCCGACCAGGCTGGCCACCACGCCGACGCGGACGGCCCGGCGCGGCGCGGCCACCGGCGGGCGCGGGCCGGTCACCACCGTCTCGAAGGCGCCGAGCACCCGGCGGATCTCGGCGCGCTCACGGTCCAGCTCGGCATGGCC
This sequence comes from Micromonospora sp. WMMD1082, assembly GCF_029626175.1. Lineage (NCBI taxonomy): Bacteria > Bacillati > Actinomycetota > Actinomycetes > Micromonosporales > Micromonosporaceae > Micromonospora > Micromonospora sp. WMMD1082. The sequence continues at coordinate 6,203,172 of NZ_JARUBM010000002.1, forward strand.
GGCGTCCAGCGACGCCAGCACCGCCGGCAGGTCACCCCGGTGCACCGCCGACATGATCTCGCGGGTACGCGACCAGCCGTGCCCGTCCGCCACCGCCCGCGCCACCGTGAGTGCCCGCGCGTGCGCCTGGGTGAAGATCCGGTAGCCGCTCGGGGTGCGCGCGACCGGGGGCAGCACGCCGAGGTCGACGTAGTTGCGCACCTGCTGCACGGAGACGCCACCCGCCCGGGCGAGGTCGACCGCCCGCAGCCGCCCGCCGCGCTCCCGATCCGCCACCGGCGTCCTCACCACTTCCATGTCGTTTGAGACTTTCCAGGCTATCTCGACCACATCCCCGCCTTAAGTTCGGCAAAAGTCTCAACATGCTGATGAATGAGACAATTGAACCCAGCCCAGGCCATCGGGAGCCAGTTCCGGGCGGGAGTCCGCCCACGATCTCGCGAAGGGTTCGCATGCAGCAGCCAGCACGGTCCGCCGCCGACAGTCACGACGTCATCGAGGTACGCGGCGCGCGGGAGAACAATCTCGCCGCCGTCTCGGTCGACATTCCCAAGCGCCGGCTGACGGTCTTCACCGGGGTCTCCGGCTCCGGCAAGTCCTCACTGGTCTTCGGCACCATCGCCGCCGAGTCCCAGCGGCTGATCAACGAGACGTACAGCGCCTTCCTCCAGTCGTTCATGCCCAGCCTCTCCCGGCCCGACGTGGACTCGCTGCGCAACCTCACCCCGGCGATCGTGGTCGACCAGGAGCGGATGGGCGCCAACTCCCGCTCCACCGTCGGCACCGCCACCGACGCGTACGCGATGCTGCGCATCGTGTTCAGCCGGCTGGGCAGCCCGTACGTCGGCGGGGCCGGCGCGTTCAGCTTCAACCTGGCGGAGGGCATGTGCCCCGCCTGCGAGGGCCTGGGCCGGGTCTCCGACCTCGACATCACCGAGCTGGTCGACGTGGAGAAGTCGCTCAACGACGGTGCGATCACCGCGCCGAACTTCGCCGTCGACACGTGGTACTGGCAGACCATCGTCGGCTCCGGGCTGTTCGACCCGGACGTCAAACTCCAGGACTTCACCGCGCAGCAGTGGGCGGACTTCCTCCACAAGCCCGCCACGAAGATCAAGGTGGGCAGCAACAACATCACCTACGAGGGTCTGATCGTCAAGGTCCGCCGGCTCTACCTGGCCAAGGACCGCGAGTCCATGCAGCCGCACATCCGGGCCTTCGTCGACCGGGCGGTCACCTTCACCACCTGCGCCGACTGCGGCGGCACCCGGCTCAACCCGGCGGCGCTGTCCTCCCGCATCGCCGGGCGCACCATCGCCGAGTGCTCCGCCATGCAGATCAGCGACCTGGCGGAGTTTCTCCGGAGCATCGACGACGAGTCGGTCGCCCCGCTGACCGGTAGCCTGCGGAGCCTGCTCGACTCGCTGGTCGAGATCGGTCTCGGATATCTCAGCCTCGACCGCGAGTCCGCCACCCTCTCCGGCGGGGAGGCGCAGCGGGTCAAGATGGTCCGGCACCTCGGTTCCAGCCTCTCCGACATCACGTACGTCTTCGACGAACCCACCGTCGGCCTGCACCCGCACGACATCGCCCGGATGAACGACCTGCTGCTGCGGCTGCGGGACAAGGGCAACACCGTGCTCGTCGTCGAACACAAGCCGGAGACCATCGCCGTGGCCGACCACGTGGTCGATCTCGGTCCCGGCGCCGGCGGCGCCGGTGGCCGGATCTGCTACACCGGCGACGTGGCCGGCCTGCGTCGCTCCGGCACCCTCACCGGCCGGCACCTGGATCACCGGGTACGCGTGCGCGAGCGCGTTCGCACCCCCACCGGCCAGTTGCCCATCCGCCGTGCCGACCTGCACAACCTGCGCGACGTCGACGTGGACATCCCGCTCGGCGTGCTGACGGTGGTCACCGGTGTGGCCGGCTCCGGCAAGAGTTCCCTGGTGCACGGCTCGCTGCACCGCCGCGACGGCGTGGTGGTCGTCGACCAGTCACCGATCCGTGGCTCCCGGCGCAGCAACCCGGCCACCTACAGCGGCCTGCTCGATCCGGTACGCACCGCCTTCGCCAAGGCCAACGGGGTGAAGGCGGCCCTGTTCAGTGCCAACTCCGAGGGCGCCTGCCCCACCTGCAAGGGCATCGGGCTGGTCTACACCGATCTGGCGATGATGGCCGGCGTCGCCTCGGTCTGCGAGCAGTGCGAGGGCCGCCGGTTCACCGACGAGGTGCTCACCTACCGGCTGCGGGGCCGCAACATCAGCGAGGTGCTCGGCATGTCGGTCGCCGAGGCCCGGGACTTCTTCCCCAGCGGGCCGGCGCGGGTCGTCCTGGACCGGCTGGCCGACGTCGGGCTGAGCTACCTCACCCTCGGCCAGCCGCTGACCACCCTCTCCGGCGGCGAGCGACAGCGGCTCAAGCTGGCCATCCGCATGGCCGACAAGGCCAGCACCTACGTGCTGGACGAGCCGACCACTGGGCTGCACCTGGCCGACGTGGACCAGTTGCTCGCGCTGCTCGACCGGCTCGTGGACGCCGGCAACACGGTCATCGTCATCGAACACCACCAGGCGGTGATGGCCCACGCGGACTGGCTGATCGACCTCGGCCCGGGCGCGGGTCACGACGGCGGCCGGATCGTGTTCACCGGCACGCCCGCCGACCTGGTGGCGAACGGTGACACGCTCACCGCCCGCCACCTCCGCGAATACGTCGCCCGCTGACCGCACACCCGCCCGCTGACCGCACCGCCACCGCCACCGCGCCGGGACGGCGGGGTGGGTGTCAGGGCAGGCGGCGCAGCCAGCGGCGTTGCCAGGGCGTCTCCACCGCGCCGGGACGGTAGGCGGCCCGGACCCAGTCGACGGCCCGCTCGGCGGGCAGCCCGTCGAGGATCGCCAGCGCCGCCAGTGCGGTGCCGGTGCGTCCGGTTCCGCCCCGGCAGGCCACCTCCACCCGCTGGCCCGCGTACCCGCGCCGCAGCGCCTCCCGCAGGGCGTCCAGGGCGTCGGCCCGGTTTAGTGGGATCCAGAAGTCCGGCCACCGGACCCGCCGGTACGCCCAGGCCGGCACCGGCCCCGGCGCCAGCAGCAGGCTGAAGTCGGCCGGTGGCGCGGGATCGCCGATCCGCCGCCCACGCACCCGCACCCCGCCCGGCAACTCGACCACTCCCACCCGCTCCCCCCCCTCCCGGCCCTGACGCTTCGGTTTGTGGCAGTACCGATGGTCCGTCGTCGGCGTGTCGAGTGCCCCAGCCGCCACAGATCAGGGGGGTGGGGGTTGGTCGGGGCGGTGGGCGTTGTCGGCCCAGGCGCTGCGGTAGATGGTGCCGCGCCCGTCGGGATCGGGTACCCCGGCGGGCGCGGCATCGGCCAGGCCGGCGCCGCTGTCGTTGGATCGCAGGCCACCCGCTCGCCGGGAGCGGCGCAGCCGGGTGACGACGAACCAGAGCAGGCCGAGCACGCAGGCCACGATGACCAGGTTCTGCAGGATGCCGGCGTACCCCTCGACCAGGTGCCAGTTGTCGCCCAGCAGGTAGCCGGCCATCACGAAGGTGGTGTTCCAGATCAGGCTGCCCAGCGTGGTGTAGACCACGAAGGTGAGCAGCGGCATGCGTTCCACCCCGGCCGGGATGGAGATCATGCTCCGGAAGATCGGAATCATCCGGCCGAAGAAGACGGCCTTCACCCCGTGCCGCAGGAACCACTCCTCGGTGCGGTCGACGTCGCTGAGCTTCACCAGCGGCAACCTGGCCGCGATCGCCCGCGTCCGCTCGCGCCCGAGCGCGGCACCGATGCGGTACAGCGCGAGGGCGCCGAGCAGCGAGCCGAGGGTGGTCCAGAAGATCGCACCGAGCACGCTCATCCGGCCCTGTGCCGCGACGAACCCGGCGAGCGGCAGGATGACCTCGCTCGGGATCGGCGGGAACAGGTTCTCCAGCGCCACGGCCAGGCCGGCACCGGGGCCACCGAGCCGCTCCACCAGGTCGGTGACGAAGCCGACCAGGCCGTCCTCGGGCGGTGCGGACTGGGCGACGACCGTGGACGACGCGTACCGGACAAGCATCATGCCTCACACGGTACGAACTTCCCCGGGTCGACGCTCCACCGGCCGTCGACTTTCGAGCCGCGCGAGCCCTAGGCTGCACAGCGTGGCGGGAGAATCGCCGCGCGGCTCCCTGATGATCGCCGTCGCCCAGCCGCCGTGCGTGGCGTACGACGTCGAGGCGAACGTGACGGCACACGCCGCGCTGGTCCGCGCTGCCACGGCCCGGGTGGTGGTCTTCCCGGAGTTGTCGCTGACCGGTTACCAGCTCGACGCCCCGGCGGTCGACCCGTCGGACCCGCGCCTGCGCCCACTGGTCGAGGCGTGCGCCGAGGCGGGGACGATCGCGCTGGTCGGCACGCCGGTGGCCGGCGAGCACATCGCCACCCTCGCCGTGGACGGCGCCGGGGCCCGGGTGGCGTACCGCAAGATGTGGCTCGGCGCGGCCGAGTCCCGCCGGTTCACTCCGGGCCCCTCGCCGGCGGTGCTGGACGTCGACGGCTGGCGCCTCGGCCTGGCGATCTGCAAGGACACCGGCATCGCGGAGCACGCGGCACGCACCTGCGCTCTCGGCATCGACGTGTACGCGGCGTCGATCGTCGACTCGGCGGCGGAGGCGGCGGTGCCCGACGCCCGGGCGTACCGGATCGCCACCACGCACCGGGTCGTCGTCGCGGTCGCCAGCTTCGCCGGCTCGACCGGCGGCGGCTATGCCGAGGCGGCCGGGCGGTCGGCGGTCTGGGCGCCCGACGGATCGATGCTCGCCCGGGCCGGGGTCGCGCCGGGCGAGTTCGTCCGGGTGGCGCTGACCTGAGGCCCGTCAGTCGTCATCGTCGTCGTCATCGGGCAGCGTCGCCTCGAACCGGTCGAGCAGGTCGTCCAGCCGGTCGGCGACGTCGTCGGGAATCCGGCCGCGATCCACCTCGTGGTCGAGGCGGTCCCGCAGGTCCTCGATGCGCTTGTCGTGGTCCTTGGGCCGGCTCCCGGCGAGGTCGGTGAACTCCTTGCGCAGCCGGTCGGCGGCCTTGCGGTCGATCTCGCCGGTGAGCTGCGCCTCGGCGAGCAACGCGATGAACTCGACCGCCGCCTGCCGCAGGCTCACCGGCTCCGGCCGGGCGGACGACGGCGTGGCACTGGGCCTCGGCGAGGCCGGCGCGGTCGAGGGCGGCGGGGCGGCCGAGGAGGTGGCGGTCGGGGCGGCGGCCGGCTGCCCGGCGTCCCGGTCACCGAGGACGAGCACCGCCCCCAGGCCCACGGCCAGGGCCAGACCGGTCGCGACCAGTGCACCCACGGGAGGGCGGGTTCGCCGTGGCCGTCCGGAAGCCGGCCCCGGGCGGCGGGCGGCAGCGCGCATCGGACCACCGGATGCCGGCCTGGCGGGCGACGGACCAGGGCTCGGACCGCTGAGGGTGGCCGTCGCGGGCCACCCGTCCGCGCCCTCCACGAGGGTGGGCGGATGATCGGGAGCCGGCCGGATGGCGGTCTCCTCCGCCGTGTCACGGCCGGAGACGGCCGCGCCGACGATCGGTAGGGCGGCGGTCGGCGACTCCGCCGGGCCGGCCGCACCGGCGCGGAACCGCGCGGCCAACTGCCCGGCCGTGGGACGCCGCGCCGGATCAGGATCCACGCAGGCCAGCACCAGCTCGGCGAGATCGGCCGGCAGACCCGGCACCCGCGGCGGCGGTACGGACGGGCGGCTCGCGTTCACCACGACCGCGTCCTCCCAACTGCGCACGGGCAGCGGGACGTCACCGGTGAGGGTGCGGTGCAGCAGTACGCCGAGCGCGTACACGTCGCTGGCCGGGTGCGGCGCGTCGGCGCTCAGCCGCTCCGGCGCGGTGTACGCCGGCGTACCCATCAGGGGGCCGCCGGCCGACCCGGACCCGGCGGGCTGTGGCCCGGCCAGCGCGGCGATGCCGAAGTCGAGCACCTTGGCGCCGGTGTCAGTGAGCATGACGTTGCCGGGCTTGATGTCGCGGTGCACCACGCCGAGGCGGTGCGCGGCGGCCAGGGCGGAGGCCACCTCGGCGGCCATCCGGAGGGCCGGCCGCCAGGGCAGCGGGCCGTCGGCCAGGCGCTCGGCGAGATTCTGCCCGTCGACCAGCTCCATCACCAGATACGGCACGACCGTGCCGCCGGCCAGGGCCGCCTCGCCGTAGTCGTACACCTGGGTCACGTGGGGGTGGGTCAGGCGGGCCGCGGCGCGGGCCTCCCGCCGGATGGTGGCGCGCAGGCCCGGGTCGACGGCGAACGTGCCGGCGAGAACCTTCACCGCGACGGACCGGCCGAGCACCTCGTCGTCGGCGCGCCACACCTCGGACATTCCGCCGAGGCCGATGCGGTCGCGCAGCACGTAGCGGTCGTGCAGGCGCAGGCTGGGGGTGAACGGCGACATGGGCCTCCAGTCTGCCTGCTCGCCACCCGCCGCACCACCCGCCCGGCCGGGTCAGGGGCCGGTGGGCGGTGCGGCCCGGTCCGAACTCAGGACCGACAGGTGCTCGGGGCGGGCACCGGGGCCGGCTGGATCTGGTCGGCCAGCCGGCGCAGGACCCGGGCGGTGAGCCGGCGCGGCCCGGCGAGTCGTGCCCGGCGGGGTGCGTCGGGACGCACCGGAGCGTCCGGTCGGGCCGACATGACATGGCGGGTGACCGCGTCGTCGGCGACGATGAAGCCGGTGAGGTGTTCCATGGTCAACTCCTCGGGACCGGTCCGGAGCTGCTCCGGACGACGAGCGTGGTGGGCAGCAGGATCTGACCTGCGGTGGCGTCGGTGGGCGGGTCGAACAGCAGCGTCGCGGCGCTGCGCCCCTTCTCCTCGCCGGGTTGGCACACGGTGGTCAGGCCGGCGGGTGCGGCCTCGGGGATGTCGTCGAAGCCGGTCACCGAGATGCCCCGATCCGTCGCGCCCGGGGCGCGCAGGGCGTCCAGCGCGCCCAGGGCGAGGACGTCGGAGCAGGCCAGCACTGCGGTGGGCGGCTCGGGGAGGGCGTCCAGCGCCCGGACGGCGGCGGCACCGGCCGCGCGGGCGTTGGTGGCCGCCGAGAGGATCGTCAGTTCGGACCAGCCGACGCCGACCGCCGCGAAGGCGTCGGCGAAGCCGGCGAGACGGTCGCGGTTGGTGGAACGCGGCACCTCGGCCACATCGGCGACGCGCACCTGGCCGGTGCCGGCGTGCGGCAGAACGTTGTCGCCGAGCAGGGCGACCCGGCGGTGACCGAGGCCGGCCAGGTGCTCGGCGGCCGACCGGGCGGCGCCGCGCTCGTCGATGCCGACCCACCGGTCGTCGGCACGGGGACGCGACGAGGTGGTGACGAACGGAAGTCCCCGACCCCGGATCGTGTCGATGATCCCCCCTTCCTCGTCACCGGCGCAGTAGACGCAGAACCCGTCGACGGAGGCGTTCTCCACCGCCTTGCGCGCGCGGGCCGGGTCGTCGGGCAGGGGCACCAGCAGCAGGCTGGTGTCGTGCCGCTCGGCCGCCTCGGCGAACCCGGTGAGGAACCGCACCGCGAAGGGGTCGGTGAACGCGTACGACAGGCGGGAGGTGAACAGCACGCCGACCGCGCCGACGAAGCCCCGCCGCAGCGATCGGGCCGTCGGGTCGGGGCCGGGGTAACCCATCTGCCGCGCCGTGTCGAGGATGCGCTGGCGCAGCTGCGGCGAGAGCTGGTCGGGGCGCCCATAGGCGTTGGAGACCGTGCTGCGCGAGACACCGACGGCCTCGGCGACGGCCCGCAGGGTGGGCTTCACGGGCCACCCCCCTTCTGGATCGATTCAGACTGGATCGATCCAGAGATTACCCGCACGACCCGACAGGTGTCAATGAACCTCGGTCAGCCCGGCCGGCCCATCAGCGGGGGGCGAGCTCGGCGATGATTCCCTCAAGGATGTGGGGCGTACGCTCCGGCGGCTCGGCCTCGACGCAGAGTCGCTCCATGGCGGCCGCGTAGAAGTCGAGGTCCTCGCGCTTGTCCAGGTAGATCGCGCTGGTCAGCTGCTCGATGTAGACGATGTCGGGCAGGTCCTGGTCACCGAAGCGCAGGATGGTGAAGGCGCCACCGGCGGCGGCGTGCCCACCGGCGGCGAACGGGATCACCTGGAGCCGGACGTTCGGCGTACGGGTCGCCTCGAGCAATGCCTCCAGCTGGCCGCGCATCACCCGGGGCCCGCCGATCGGGCGGCGCAGCACCGCCTCGTCGACCACCGCCCACAGTCGCGGCGGGCGCTGCCGGCGCAGCACCTCCTGGCGGCGCATCCGCAGATCCACCCGACGCTCGATCTCCGCCGGGCCGGCCCCGGCGTGACCGAGCAGCACCACGGCCCGGGCGTACTCCCGGGTCTGCAACAGGCCCGGGACGAACTGGACCTCGTAGCTACGGATGAGCGCCGCCGCGGCCTCCAGGCCGAGGTACGACTGGAACCATGACGGCAGGATGTCGCCGTAGCGATGCCACCAGCCCGGGTTGTTCGCGTCCCGGGCCAGCTTGAGCAGGGCCGCGCGTTCCTGCTCGGCGGTGACTCCGTAGAGGGTGAGCAGGTCGGCGACATCGCGCTCCTTGAAGCCGACGCGCCCCAGTTCCATCCGGCTGATCTTCGACTCGGAGGACCTGATCTCCCAGCCGGCGCTCTCCCGGGTCACCCCGCGCGACTCCCGCAACCGCCGCAACTGGCCGCCCAGCAGCATCCGCAGCACGGTCGGGCCCGCCGCCGGGCCTTCCTCGGCGGAAACCATGGTCACCTGCCGTCCTCCGCATGCCGTCAGTGGTCGAACCGGTGGACCGGCCCAACCGACGTGTAAGCATGCCATGAACCATCAGTGAGGTGAACCTCCATCCCGCGCTCGGAGAATCCCGTCGACGGGATGCCAGGTCAGCCGATCAGATGATCGAAGTCACCGTCACGGGCACCGAGCACGAACGCCGCGATCTCGTCCACGGTGTAGATCAGGGCCGGCCCGTCCGGGTGCCGGGAGTTGCGCATGGCGATGCCCGCCCCGCCGGGCAACTCCGCCAACTCGACGCAGTTTCCACTGGGGTTGCTGCGCCGGCTCTTCAGCCAGGCGAGGGGAGGCAACTGATTGACGGGAACACCGTTGGGTGGCTGCTGCATGGGGCGTCTGTTCTCTCCGATGGGCGCCGTGCCGTGGGAGGAGCGGTAGCGGCAAGAGGGACGGTGTCGACTCAATTGTGCACGTGCATCTGCTATTGCATCTGCAATGGACAGCGAGCATGATAACGCACGTGCGTGGTGCGCATTTGCTCACGCTCTGTCCCACGAACCTGGCCACCATCAGGGGGAACGAGGTGTCTGGCAGCGCTCGCCGGTCGATGCCGGGGGCGTGTCGCGGCGAAGGGAGATGGTGGTGCCGGATCCGCTGACCATCGCGTCCGGCATCTGCGCCGCGGGAGCGCTGCTCTCCTCCTGGCAACTGGGACGCCGGGCCGTACGGGCCGAGGCGGAGATCGGGCGCCTTCAGGCGGAACTCACCGCCGAGCGGCACGCCGCCAGCCACGACCCGTTGACCGGGCTACCCAACCGGCGGGCCTTCTATCGCCTCGCCGCGACGCTGCTCACCGACTCCTCCGGTCGCCCCCTGGTCGCGGTGGTGCTGGACCTCGACGACTTCAAGCAGGTCAACGACCGGTACGGGCACGCCGCCGGCGATCAGGTGCTGATCAGCGTCGCCGAGCGGCTGGCCACCTTCGCCGGCGACAATCTGGTGGCCCGGCTCGGCGGTGACGAGTTCGCCGGGCTGCTGGCCAGCCCGACCCTCGACCGACGATGGATCGAGCACGCCACCCGGCGGTTGTGCGACATGCTCGCCGCGCCGATCCCGCTGGGCACGACCACCCTCCAGGTGACCGCCTCGGTCGGCCTGGCACCGGTGCAGGGGACGCAGCTCACCGAGGCACTCGACCGCGCCGACGCGGCGATGTACGAGGCCAAGGGGCTCGAATCGTCCCGGCCGGGCCGGGCGCTGCGCGACACGGCGCACCTCGCCGAGTGCTGACGGCGAACCCCGCCGGCCACCCTCAGTGCCAGCCGTACCCGGCGCGCAGCGCCTGGCCGACGCGGTCGAACCGGGCCCGGTCCAGCACCGCGCCCTCCCGGCGGATGCTGTCCTCGCGCATGGTCAGTACCCGGTCCAGCCGCACCCAACTCGGGCGCTGGTCGCGGTCCCACTCCCCCGGCCCGAGGGCCAGCCAGTGCCGTTCCCCCTGGCGGTCGCGCTGGCTGGAGAGCATCAGCCCGAACAGCGTCCGGCTGTGCCGGCCCACCACCAGCACCGGCCGGTCCTTGCCCTGCCGGGGATCGTCCTCGTAGGGCACCCAGGTCCAGACGATCTCGCCCGGGTCGGCCTGCCCGTCGGGCTCCGGGGCGTACGACAACTCGCGGCGCTGCAACGCGGTGACCTGACGCGGCCGCGCGGGCTTCGCGGGGGTCGGCCCGGCCGACCGCGGCGTCGGGATCACCGCGCCGACCCGGGCCGCCACACTCCTCAACAGACCTGCCACGGCGGCAGCCTAGCCGCTGCGGCCGGCGGCCCCGTCGGCAGGGATCGGGAATCCGGGTTACCGGGTCGTCCCGCCCGGCCCGAGCATCGGGTCGACGCCGCCGGCGGGGAGCCGGGCCACCATCTCCTGGAACTCCCCGACGGTGACCGTCTCGCGCAGCGTCGCGAAGACCGCGGCGGCTCCGGCGGCGGCCGTCGCCTCGTCCACCCCGGCCCACCGGCCGACCCGGCGCAGGAAGTCGGCTGGTCCGGCTGGCGCCGTGGCGTCACTCAGCTCGGCCGGCAGGTACCCGGTCGGGTCGCGCGTCGCGCCGCCGGTCATCCGCTCCACGACGGTCTGCAGCACCGCTCGCGCGACGGTGGCGGCGAGCTCGGGGGCCAGCCCGGAGCGGCGCGACACCGCGGCGACGAATAGGGGAAACCGCACGGCGCCCTCCTGTCGTCGGCGCCGCGCCGGTTACCCCGGCCGGTGCCCGACAAACGCCGGCGGTGCCCGGGCGGACCCGTCGCCGACCGGGCCGGGGCCGAGGGCCGGCGATCGGCGGACGAGCCACGCCCGGAGGTCTTCCGGACGCCGTAGGACACGTCGCGCCCCCGTTCCACACCACGTGCGCGTGCACGAAAGACCACTCTGGCAACGCCCGGTGCCAGAGATCATCCGATCCGGCCACAAGTGTTGCCAAAGCGACGTCATCGTACGCGGACAGTTAGGAGTCTTGTCAATCTTGATTCCGGATCAGATCCTCGTGTAGATCTGGTGTTCCGCTGTGCGAGGAGCCCCCATGCCTGAGGAGCCCGATCGCCCCGGCGAGACCTTCGCCGAGCGCCTCGACTGGCTGTTCCGCACCACCCGGGATCCGGCCGGCCGGCCCTTCAGCGTCCGACACGTGGCCGGCGAACTGACCCGGCGCGGGTGCCGGATCTCCCACACCCACCTCAGCAACCTGCGCCAGGGACGCGCCCCGGACCCACGGCGGTCGGTGGTGGAGGCCATCGCCACCTTCTTCGGCCGCCCGCCCTCGTTCTTCACCGGGCGCCCGGCCTGCCAGGATCCCCCCGACGATCTCCTCACCGTGCTGGCCGATCCGTACATCAGGCAGGTGGCGCTGCGGCTGGTCGACGCCCGCCTGTCACCCGAGGGACACGCGGCCGTGATCGCGATGATCGAGCAGGTGCGACGGCTGGACGCCGCCGCCGGTCACCGGCGCGACGGCGTCAAACCGCCCGCCGAGAGGTAGCGCGGGCTGGTCACGGCTCCGGTGGGGCGACCACCCGCTCGGCCAGGTGATCGCCGGGGCCGCGCTCGGCCCGCTCGCCGGCGCCCCGCTCGTCGTCCTGCTCGGCCGAGCCGGCCGGTGGTCGGGCCTTGCGCCACCGCGCCGCCCGCTCCGGATCCATGGTGTAGCACAACTCCCGGGGCGCCTCGGGCCGGCCGGCCAGCCGGGCGAACGGCAGTCCCCGGCCGGCATAGTCGTAGTGCGCCTTCAGCAGTCGGGTCAGCCCGGCCAACGCGCCGATGATCTTCTTGCGGGGCCGCCCGGTGACCTGGGCCAGGTCCCCCACCGTGAACAGCCGTTCCGGCTCGGCGGCGAGCGCGTCGAGCACCGCCGTCACCGTCCGGTGGGTGGCGCTGCGTCCCCGGCTGAGCCGGCGCAGATCCTCGACCGTCCAGTCCGTCGTGGGTGGCCGGGGGCCCGGCTCGGCGCGACGCCGGGGCGCCGGCCCGACCCGCTGCCGGGCGTCGAGGTCGGCCAGCAACCGGGCCACGTGCGGGATGTACGCCAGCGGCACCGCCACCAGGACCATGCCCTCCGGGTCCGACCCCGCAGCACCCGCCGTCGGCGGGTACGGCGGCTGCGCCGGCACGTTCACGACGTCGAGGGCGTTGCCGTGGCCGGCGCGGGCACGAACCGGTAGCCCAGGCCTCGGACGGTCACGATCATCGGCGCGTGGTCACCGTCCAGCGCGAGCCGTCGGCGCAACCGCTTGATGTGCACCGTGAGGGTGTTCGACGTGTCGTCGGAGATCCCACCCCAGACGGCGGCGAGCAGTTGCTCGCGGGTGACCGTCCGCTCGGCGTGGCTCATGAAGAAGTAGAGGAGCCGGAACTCCTTCAACGGCAGGGCCACCGTCCGGCCGTGCAGGCTCACCTCGAACGTCGCCGGGTCGACCCGCAGCCCACCGAGTTCGATCGGCGGGTCGAGGGCACCGGAGGTCTCCGGGCGGATCGCCCGCAGGATCGGCAGCACCTCCTCGGGCCGGTACGGACGGCGGACGCAGGCCGTGGCGCCGGCCTTGAGCGCGGCCACGGCGACTCCACCGTCGTCGTCGCCCACTCCGACCACGGTGGGGATGCCGGCCCGGTCAGCGAGCAGCCGCACCAACTCGGTGCTGCTCATGGTGGCCAGGCCGGCGGCGACCACGGCCGCGTCCGGTTGCAGCGCCCCCGCGGCCAGCAGGGCCTCGGCGGCGTGCGGGAAGTGGTGTCCGCGTACCCGGTGGTCGGCCAGCTGGGCGACCAGCGCGGCGCCGACGCTCTCGTCGTCGTCCACCACGAGCAGCACGAAACGCCCGTCGGATCGATGGTCACCCCTGGTGGCCTCGACGAGGTTGTTCATCGGTACCGGCTCTCCCCCATCGACCTCCCCTACCCACTCAGCCGAAGCGACCGGTGATGTAGTCCTCCGTACGCTTGTCGACGGGGTTGGTGAACAGCTTGCCGGTCTGGCTGAACTCCACGAGCCGGCCGTGCCGCACCTGCTTCTCATCCACCTCGGCGGTGAAGAACGCGGTGTAGTGGCTGACCCGGGCGGCCTGCTGCATGTTGTGCGTGACGATGACGATCGTGTAGTCGTTCGTCAGCTCGAACATCAGGTCCTCGATCTTCGCCGTGGCGATCGGGTCGAGGGCCGAGCAGGGCTCGTCCATGAGGATGACCTCGGGCTTGACCGCGATCGTCCGGGCGATGCAGAGTCGCTGCTGCTGGCCGCCGGAGAGCGCCAGGGCGCTCTTGCGGAGCTTGTCCTTGACCTCGTCCCAGAGCGCGGCCTGGGTCAGCGCCTCCTCGACGTGGTCGTCGAGCCGACCCTTGATGCCGTTGATCCGCAGGCCGTACGCGACGTTGTCGTAGATCGACTTGGGGAACGGGTTCGGCTTCTGGAAGACCATGCCGATCCGCCGGCGCACCTGGATCGGGTCGACGTCCTTGGCGTACAGGTCCTGGCCGTGGAAGAGCACGTCGCCGCTGACCCGGGCACCCGGGATGGGGTCGTTCATCCGGTTGAGCGCCCGCAGCACCGTCGACTTGCCGCATCCCGAGGGCCCGATCATCGCGGTGACCTGGTTCTGCTGGATCGGCATCGTGGTGCCGCGGACCGCCTCGTAGCTGCCGTAGTAGACGCTGACGTCGCGCAGCTGCATCACCGGTGCGGTGGTGGGCTCGACGCCACCGGTGGTGCCGGGAGCGTGCACCGCCACGGACGGTCGGGTGGTGAGGTCGGTGTCGTTACGGGCCATGTCAGCGCTCCTTGATCGCGAACCGGCTTGAGATGAAACGGGCGATGATCGTGAAGCCGAGCACGATCACGATGAGCGTCAGTGCCGCGCCCCAGGCACGCGCCTGGGCGGCCTCGAAGGGTTGGCTGGCGTTGCGGAAGATCTGCGCCGGCAGTGCCGTGTTGGAGCCGCTGAAGAGGTTCCAGTTGGGCGAGAAGACGATGCCGGTGACGATGATGATCGGTGCGGTCTCGCCGGCCGCGCGGGCGACGGCCAGCAGCGAGCCGCTGGTGATGCCGGAGATGGCCGCCGGCAGCACCACGGTCATCGTGGTCTTCCACTTGCGGGCACCGAGCGCCATGCTCGCCTGCCGCAGCTCGTCCGGGACCAGCCGGAGCATCTCCTCGCTGCTGCGGATCACCACCGGCAGCATCAGGCAGGCCAGCGCCAGCGCACCGGCGAAGCCGGAGAGCTGGCCGACGAGCAGCACCCAGGAGATGTAGATGAACAGACCCATCACGATCGACGGCACGCCGGTCATCACGTCGGCCATCAGCCGGATGACGCGGGCCAGCGGCCGCTGCTTGCCGTACTCGTTGAGGTAGATCGCGCCGAACACGCCGAGCGGGATGGCCATCAGCGCGGCCATTCCGGTGATGACCAGCGTCCCGACGATCGCCGGCGCCATGCCGCCACCCTCGCGGCGGTACGAGTTCGGGATGTCCTCGGTCAGGAACGACAGGCTCATCACCCCGCCGCCCTTGCCGATGACCGTGTAGGTCACCAGGGCCAGCGGAATGACGGCGAGCAGCACGGCCACCCAGATGGCCCCGGTGGCGAGGTGGTTGCTGAACCGGCGCCGACCGGACAGGGCCGCCCGCGAGAGGTCGGGCCGGCCGGCGGCCGGGCGGGTGGCGGGCGATGCGGTGGCGGTCACGCGACGCTTCCCTTCATGCGGGCCTCGGCCCGACGAACGATCACCTGGGCGAGCACGTTGATCAGCACCGTCATCGCGAACAGCACCACGCCGAGGCCGATCAGCGCGGCGGTGAACGTGCCGGTGGACTCGCCGAACTGCTGCACGATCACGGCGGCCATCGAGTTGCCGGGCGCGAACAGGTTGGCCGTGATGTTCGTGGCACCGCCGATGACCAGGGCCACCGCGATCGTCTCCCCCATCGCCCGGCCGAGGCCGAGCATCACCGCGCCGACGACGCCGCCGAAGCTGTGCGGGAAGACCGCTCCCCGGATCATCTCCCAGCGGGTGGCGCCGAGCGCGAGGGCCGCGTCCTTGTCGGCGCGCGGGACGGTGCTGAACACCTCACGCGTGATCGAGGTGATGATCGGCGTCACCATGATCGCCAGGATGAGGCCGGCGGTCATGAAGTTGCGACCGGTGCTCACCGGGCCGAAGAGGCGCCCGATCAGCGGAATGCCGCCGAACACGTCGTGGATCCACTGGTAGACCGGGACCAGGGCGGGCGCGACGACCAGGATGCCCCAGAGGCCGAAGACCACCGACGGTACGGCGGCCAGCAGGTCGATCACGGTCACCGCCGGGCCGCGCAGCCGGCGCGGCGCCAACTCGGTGAGGAACAGCGCGATACCGACCGAGACCGGCACCGCGAACAGCAGGGCGATCAGCGACGAGATCGCCGTACCGTACGCGAACGACAGCGCGCCGAAGATCGCGTCGCCGGCGGCCGGGTTCGGATCCCAGACCCGCTCGGTGATCAACCGCAGGCCCATCGCGTCGAACGCCGGCCAGGCCTCCCGGACGGTGGTGATCAGGATCAACCCGAGAATGGCGAGCACCAGCAGGCCGGTGCCGAGCGTCCACCAGGAGAAGACACGGTCGCCGAGGGCGCTGCGGCCATGCTGGGCCAGCGCCGACCGGGGGGCGGGGGGTTTGTTCGTCAAGGTCATCTTCACTCCAGCTCAGGTACCCCGCTGGGGACGGGATCGACCTGACCCCGTCCCCAGCTGGAACGCCCTAGCGATCTTGATTTGATCAGCCCTGGATCTTCTCGACCTGGGCCAGTGCCTTCTCCTTGAGGGAGGCGGGCAGCGGCGCGAAGTCGATCTCCTTGGCCAGGTCCTGGCCGTCGTTGAGCAGGTAGGTGAGGAAGCCCTTGACCAGCTCGGCCTTGGCGGCGTCGCCGTAGGAGGTCTTGACGATGATGAACGTCGGTGCGGTGATCGGGTAGGCGCTGGCACCGGCGGCGTCGAGCGGGTTGTAGCTCAGGTCGTCGGCGATCTCGGCGCCCTCCAGGCCGGAGGTGGTGCCCTCGATCGTCGGCTCGACGAACTGGCCGTCCTTGTTCTTGATGGCGGCGAACGTCAGCTGGGTCGCCTTGGCGTCGCTCAGGTCGACGTAGCCCACGGCGCCGTTGGTCTGCTTGACGATCTGGGCGACACCGGTGTTCTTCTCGCCACCCTGGGTGCTGGCCGGCCAGGCCACCGTGTCACCGCTGCCCAGCTTCCAGGTGCCCGAGGCGGCGGCGTCGAGGTACTTGGTGAAGTTGTTGGTGGTGCCGGAGCCGTCCGAGCGGTGCGCGACGGTGATCGCCGTGCTGGGCAGCTCGACGCCCGGGTTGTCGGCCTTGATGGCCGCGTCGTCCCAGGTTTTGATGTCGGTCTGGAAGATCTTGGCGAGCGTCTCGGCGCTCAGCTGCAGCTTGTCGACGCCCTGCAGGTTGTAGGCGACCGTGATCGGCGCCGCCACCGTCGGCACGTAGAGGAAGGAACCGGCGGCCACGCCGTCGGTGTCCTTCACCAGGCTGTCGGTGCCGGCGAAGTCGACCAGGCCCTCACCGAACTGCTTCTTGCCGGTGCCCGAGCCGGTCGCGTTGTAGGTGACCGTCACGTTGGAGGCCTCGGCCTTGAAGGCTTCGATGACCTCTTGGTAGTAAGCGTCCGGGAAGCTGGCGCCCGACGCCTTCAACTCGCCGGACAGGTCAGCGTAGGCGCTGTCGCCGCCGCTGCCGCCCGGCTCCGAGCTGTTGTCGTTGCTACCACAGCCGGTAAGCGCGAGCGCGGCAAGCGCGACGCCAGCAAGGACGCGCCGCGAAAGCACGTTGCGGTTCACCAGGTAAGCCTCTCTATCGGGGTGCATCAGCCCGTCCGGGCCGTACGCGAGTCAAGCTAGGAGGCGCAGGTAGCCGGACTCCCGGTCCCAGGTGAACGAAAAATGAACTTGGCGGCTCGGTGGTGGCCGAACCGGCGACGGGATGTGACCTTGATGCCGCGACCGCACCGGATGCCCGGATTGGCACCGCTCCCGGACCGGCACCCGACCGGCCCGCGGCCCGCGCTCAGAGCCGGATCGTTCCGGTCACCAGGTAGACGACCTGGCGCGCGACGTTGACCGCGTGGTCGGCGTACCGCTCGTAGTACCGGCCGACCAGGGCCAGGTCGATCGCCGACTCCACCCCGTACGGCCAGCCGGAGACGAGCAGCGAGAGCAGGCGCTCCTGGGCGGCGTCGACCTCGTCGTCGTCCAGCCCGAGCTGCATCGCGTCGAACCGGTCGCGGGTGGCCAGCACCATCGTGGTCTTGTCGGCGATCCGGGCCGCGGCGTCGGCCAGCCCGGTCATCACCGGCACCGCCGACTCCGGGACCACCCCCACCGGATGCCGCATCCGGACGACCTTCGCGACATGCACCGCGAGATCCCCCATCCGTTCCAGGTCACCGGCGATCCGCAGCGCGCACAGCACCAGGCGCAGATCCGAGGCGACCGGCTGGTGCCGGACCAGCAGCTGGGGAATCGTCGCCTCCACCTCGGCCCGCTGGCCGTCCAGCACCGCGTCACCGGCCACCACCGCCTCGGCCGCGCCCAGGTCGACGTCGAGCAGGGCGGTGGTCGCGCCACGGACGGCCCCGGCGGCACCCCGGCTCATCGTCGCCAGCACGCCGGTGAGCCGGTCGAGCTGCTCGTCGTAGCTGTCCCGACCCATCACGCCTCCGTCCACCCTGGTCAGTGCCCACCCGACGGCGGCGGACGCTGCCGGCTCCCGGCGGTGCGGGGCCGGCCCCTGGACAGCAACCTACCTGCCCGCCGCACACCACCGCCCGGCTCGGCGGTCAGTCGGCCAGCACGTCCAGCAGCAGCGCCGCCGTCCAGCTGAACGCCGGCGAGCCCAGGCCGGCGCCGGTGTCCGGGTGGAAGTACTCGTGGCAGCCGGCCGTGCCGGCCAGCTCGATCATCGACGCGCGCAGCCCGGCTGCCAACCGGTCCTGCCCGTGCGCGAGCAGCCCGTGCCGGACCAGCCAGCTGATGTTCATCCAGCTGGGACCGCGCCAGTAGCGCAGCGGCTCGAAGTCGGTCGCGGTGCGGTCGTGACTCGGCAGCGGACGGGCCATCCGGGTGGCCAGACCGAACCGGGCCGAGCCGGCCTCGACGAGCGCCGCCTCGACCTGCCGCGCGGGCAGGTCGGGCAGGATCAGCGGGGTCAGGCCGAGCACCGTCCGGGCCGGGGTCAGCCGGCCGGCCCGCAGGTCGCGGGGGTGGAAGGTGCCACTGGCCGGGTCGTACAGCCGGGTCACCACCGCCTCGGTGATCCGGGCCGCCCGGTTCCGGTGCGGGGCCGGGTCCGCGCCGATCTCGCCGGCGATCCGGGCCAGCGCCCGCTCGGCGGCGCCCCGGGCCGCGTTGAACAGCGGACACTCCACGACGAACGGGTGCCGGTCGGCCAGGGCCTCGTCGCGGTATCCGCCCGCGCGGTACGCGGTGACGATCGCGACGTACCGCGCATAGTCCAGGTCGGTGGGCCGGTGCGCCGGCGCGGCGTGCACGGTGTCCCGCCGGCGGTACGCGCGCAGTACCGCCGTGTCGGCCGGCACCGCCGACATCGGAGCGTCCCAGGCGGGGCTGTTGTCCAGTCCGGACTCCCACGGGTGCACGATGCTGGCCAGCCCGCCGCCGCCGACGTCGCGGTGGGTGGCGAGGTAGCGCTGCTGCGCCACCAGTCGCGGGTAGAGCCGGCGCAGCCCGGCACGGGCCCGTTCCGACGGCGCCCGGCGGTACGCGCACCAGGCGGCCAGGGCGTGCACGGGCGGCTGCACCAGGCCGGAGGTGGCCACCGGGGGCGTACCCTCGATCGTCTCCGACGCCCAGAACCCCGGCCCGGGAAAGTAGGCGCCACCGGGTACCGCCGGGTTGAACACGATGTGCGGCACCCGGCCGTCGCGCCACTGGGCGCGGAACAGGCTGGTCAGCTCCGACCAGGCGCGCTCCGGGCGGACGTGGGCCCAACCGATCGCGATGAACGCGGAGTCCCAACTCCACTGGTGCGGGTACAGGGTGCGCGACGGCACCGTGTGGTCGTGCTCCCAGTTGCCGCCGAGCGTCGCCCGGGCCAACCGCCAGAGCCGACCGTGCGCTGCGGGGGCGGCACCGGCGGCGGCACCGCCGCCCGGTGCCGTGCCCGACCCGGCCGACGGAGCAGTCTGGTTCACCATCAGTCACATCCTGGTAGCGCTGGGCTCCCCGCTAGGCTAGACGATCGTGACACCGGTCACTGCGCAAGGGGGCGGTCGAGCGGTGCGACGAGAGACGAAGGGAGCCCGGATGAAGAAGGCAGGGCAGGATCCCACGGGCACCGAGGGTGCGGCGTACACCCAGCGGTTGCAGCAGCTCAGCGGTGCGCGCTGGAAGCGGCTGCTGGACGTGCAGGCGCCGTACCGGTGGAACCTGCGCCGGCTGCGGCTGGGCCGCACCCTCGACGTCGGCTGCGGGCTCGGCCGCAACCTGGTCAACCTCGGTGAGGGCGCGGTCGGGGTGGACCACAACCCCACCTCCGTGGCGCACGCCCGCGCGCTCGGTCTCGAGGCGTACCCGACGGAGGAGTTCTTCGGCTCCGCCCACGCCCGGCCGGGCGCCTTCGACTCGCTGCTCGCCGCGCACCTGCTGGAGCACATGCCCGCCGCGCAGGCCCGCGAGGTGGTCGGGTCGTACCTGCCGTTCGTCCGCTCCGGCGGGCGGGCCGTCTTCATCACCCCGCAGGAGCGCGGCTACCACAGCGACGCCTCGCACGTCCGGTTCGTGGGCTTCGCCGAGGCGGCCGAGGACTGCCGGGCACTCGGCCTCACCGTGCTGCGCCAGTACTCGTTCCCGTTCCCCCGCGCCGCCGGCCGGCTGTTCACCTACAACGAGTTCGTGACCGTCGCCCGGCTGCCCTGACCGTCGCTCCTGTTCGTGGAGGCGCCCCGAGCGTGATCGGTAGCCTGGGCGGGTGCCCCCACAGCTCCCTCATCCCACGCCGGGCACGCCGGATACGAGGGGGCCGATCTGGTACATCTGGTGGTTGGTCCGCTGCCAGCCGTGGCGGGTGCTGCGCGGCGGCCTGATCGGTACGGCCTGGATGCTCGGGTTGTCGGTCCGGCCGTACCTCGTCGCCCGGGCCATCGACGATGGGCTACGCGCCGGCGATCACCGGGCGTTGTGGTGGTGGGTGGCCGCGATCGTCGTGGCGGGAATGGTCCTGGCGTACGTGGGCATCATGCGCCATCGCACGATGACGTTCGTCCGGGAGGACGCGTCGGCCCGCTCCGCGGAAGTCCTGCTGCGTCAGCTCTCCCGGATCGGCGCTGTCCTGCCCCGCCGGCTCGCCGCCGGGGAGGTCGCCACCGTCGGCGGCGCCGACATCACGCACACCTCGGCGGTGCTGACGATGACCGGGCCGGGCGTCGGTGCGGTCATCGCGTACGCGTTCGTCGCCTGCGTACTGTGGTCGGTCTCCCCGTTCCTCGCGCTGTTCGTGCTGCTCGGCGTGCCCGCGGTGGTGCTGGTCGTCGGCCCGCTGCTGCGCCGCCTCGAACGGGTCGAGTCGGTCTACCGCCACCAGCAGGGCATCCTCACCACCCGCGCCGCGGACATCGTGGCCGGGCTGCGCGTGCTCGCCGGGGTCGGTGGGCGGGGACTGTTCGCCCGCCGGTACGTGGCCCGTTCGCAGCAGCTGCTGACCGAGGGGTACCGGGTGGGCGCGGTGAACAGCTGGATCGACGCGTTGACGGTCGCCATCCCGGGGCTGTTCCTGGCCGCCGTGGTGTGGCTGGCGGCGCGCATGGCCGCGGCCGGCGACATCACGATCGGGCAGATGGTCGCCGTCTACGGGTACGCGGCGGTCCTCGTCGTGCCGGTCTGGTTCCTGCTCGAAGGCGGCTACCAGGTGATCCGGGGCCGCGTCGCGGCCCGCCGGATCGTCGCGCTGCTCACGCTCACCCCGGACGAGGCCGCCCCGCCGTCGCCGGTCGGCGGCACGACAGCCCGGCCCGCGCCGGACCGCCCCGCCGACCTGCACGATCCCGCCACCGGGCTGACCGTACCCGCCGGGCGGCTGCTCGCCGTCGCCGCCGACGACCCGGCCGAGGCCATTGCGTTGGCCGACCGGCTCGGGCGGTTCGTCGCCAGCGACGTGACCTGGGGCGGCGTGCCGCTGGCCGGGATCGCACTCGACGAGGTCCGGGCGCGCATCCTCGTCGCCGACCACGACTCCTACCTCTTCGCCGGTACCCTGCGCGAGATCCTGCGTACCCGGGCGGGCCTCGGCGACGCCGATCTGAGAGCGGCCCTGCGTACGGCGTCGGCCGAGGACGTGGTCGACGCCCATCCGGACGGGCTGGCCATGCCGGTCAGCGCGCGGGCCCGGACCCTCTCCGGCGGCCAGCGACAGCGCGTCCGGCTGGCCCGGGCCCTGCTCGCCGAGCCGGACGTACTGATCCTCGTCGACCCGACGTCGGCCGTGGACGCGCACACCGAGGCACGCATCGCGCAGCGACTGCGCGCGGCGCGGGCCGGGCGGACCACCATCGTGCTGACCACCTCACCGCTGCTGCTCGGGCCTGCCGACACGGTCGCGCACCTGTACGCGGGCCGGATCGCGGCCGTCGGCACCCACGTCGACCTGCTCGAACAGGCTCCGAGCTATCGGGCTTTGGTGTCCCGGGACAGCGAGTCCGCCGACGTCGACGGGTCGCTGCGGTGAGCGGGCTGCCCGTCGCGGACCGCAGGGACGTCCGCCGGGCCGCGCGGGACCTCATCGCCGTGGACCGCCGCGCGGTCGCGATCGTGCTGGTGCTGCACGGGGCCGCCGCGGTCGCCGGGCTCGCCGCGCCGTGGCTGTTGGGCAGGATCGTGGACGAGGTCGCCGCCGGTGCCGGCGCCGCCGCCGTGGACCGCCTGGCGCTCGCGATCGGCGGCTGCGTGCTGGCCCAGGGGCTGCTCGCCCGGTACGCCCAGTACACCGGCCACCGGTTCGGCGAGCGGGCCGTCGCCCGGCTGCGCGAGGGGTTCGTCTCGCGGGCGCTCGACCTGCCCATCTCCGTCGTCGAGCGGGCCGGCACCGGCGAGCTGGCCACCCGCAGCTCGGTCGACGTGACCACCGTCGGGAGCACCGTCCGGGACGTGGTGCCCGTCATGGTCATCGCCTCGACACAACTGACGCTCCTCTTCGGCGCGATCTTCCTGCTGCACCCGCTGCTCGGCCTGGTCGCCCTGACCGGGCTCCCGTCGATCGTCGCGGTCACCCGCTGGTATCTGCGTCGCGCCAGGCCGGCGTATCTCGCCGAGGGGGCCGCGACCGCCGAGCTGACCGAGGCGCTGACCACGACGGCGGAGGGCGCCCGCACCGTCGAGGCGCTCCGCCTCGGTGCCGACCGCGTCGCGCACGGCACGCGGCGCATCGGTCGGGTGTGGGCCACCCGCCGGGCGACCCTGGCCCTGCGGTCGGTCTTCTTCCCGGTGGTGGAGGCGAGCTACGCGCTGCCCATCGCCGCGGTGATGCTGGTCGGCGGGTTCGCCCTGACCAGTGGCATGGTGACGCTCGGCGAGGTGGTCGCCGCCACGCTCTACCTCCAGCGGGCGATCGATCCCCTGGACCGGCTGCTGCTCTGGATGGAACAGGCCCAACGCGGCCTCGCCTCGTTCGCCCGGGTGCTCGGTGTCGGCCGGACGACCGAACCGGGGAACGGGTCCGGCTCCACCACCGTCGCTCCGGCCGCGACCGGCACGCCGCGACCGCGCGGCCCGGCGCCCACCCGGGCCGGCGGGCTCGTGGTGCGCGGCGCACGATTCGCGTACGCCGATGGCCACGATGTGCTGCACGGCATCGACCTGGCGGTGCGTCCTGGCGAACGCCTCGCCGTCGTCGGCCCGTCGGGCGCGGGAAAGTCCACCCTTGCCCGGCTGCTCGCCGGGATCGACGCCCCACGCGAGGGCGTGGTGAGCCTCGACGGCCGCCCGGTCACCGACCTGGCGCCGGCCGAGCGGCGCCGCCAGATCGCCCTCGTCACCCAGGAGCATCACGTCTTCATCGGTTCGCTGCGCGACAACCTCGCCTTCGCCGCACCCGACGCGTCCGACGAACAGATGCGTTCGGCGCTGGTCGCCGTGCGCGCCGACTGGCATGCCGACCTGCCCGACGGGCTCGACACGCAGCTTGGCGACGGCGCCCGCGAACTCGCTGCCGCCGATGCCCAGCAACTCGCGCTGGCCCGGCTCGTGCTCGCCGATCCGCACACCCTGATCCTCGACGAGGCGACCGCCGCGCTCGATCCGACCACTGCCCGGCGCACCGAGCGGGCGCTCGCCGCCGTGGTCACCGGGCGGACCGTCATCGCCATCGCGCACCGCCTGAACACCGCGCACGACGCCGACCGGGTGGCCGTGCTCGACGACGGCCGGATCACCGAACTCGGCACCCACGACGACCTCGTCCGGGCCGGCGGCGCCTACGCCGCCCTCTGGCATTCCTGGCACGGCTGAACCGGCAGGGCACCCGCCGTCGTCCTCGGTTCGTCCTCCGGCAAGTTGGCGGCGACTTGACGGTCAGTTGTCTGGCCCCTTCACACCACATCGAACAGGCTCACAGCCAGGCAACGCACCCTGGCGATTGATAACCAGCAGCCGGTAAGGCGGCACCTAATCCTCCCCATGACGTGGTGACCGATGGTCCTGCGTGCAATACCAGCGACGGCACACGTCGCCGAGATGCACCGAAAGGTAGGTTGATAATGGTTAAATCCCATGTGCGATGGCGCCGCTTGGCGGCCCTGCTACTGGCACTGGTCGTCGGGCCCGCAACGGTCGTGGTGGCGGCGACACCCGCGAGTGCCAACAGCGGAAAGGGCGCCACGGTCAAGACGACTATCGCTTGCGGTGTGGTGAGGTCCAACATGGCGGCCGAAATCAGTGCGACCTATGACTGGGAATGGCGCACGGGCGGCACCCAGACCTGGAGAATCACGAATCGCAAGAGTGTGGCCCGGACCTACGAGTGCACCCGGGGAGCGGCGGCGAGCATATCCGACATGCGGGTCAGGACGCGGATCAGGTTCGCTGGCGTGGGCATCACCGGCTGCACGGTAGGCACCGGCGGCGTGTCGTGCTCGGGCGGGTCCACAGAGCGGAACATCCAACTCGACTGGTACACGGGCAAGAATGTGTCATCGAGGACGCAGACCCTGTCCTCGGCGTCGTTCACGGCACTCTGGGCGCACTCCGCGGAGAACTTCACCGACGGGCGGTTCATTCACGGCGGTGTCGACCGAAACATCTGGGTGTCCCACTACTGCCACTACGACTCCGAGAAGATCAGCTGCTCGAGGCGCACCTAGCCAGCTCGTGCCGCAAGGCGCCGAACGGGTGGGCGCGGCAGCCTCCGGATGCCCATTCCGTTCGGCGCCACCGAACATGACGAACAGGAACAGGATGCTGACGCGACAGAACCCGGCACTCCCGACGAGAGGGGCGGCGCTCCTGGGTCTGGTCGTACTGCTGGTGCTCTGCATGGCCTGCACTCACCGGCCGCCCTCGACACAGCCTTCGAAGCCGAGCGATCTTGCGGTCCGCCTGCTGTCGCTTCTCGCTTATCAGGAGAACGACGGATCTCATATCCTGCTGCCGCCCGGGGGCCGCAATACCGAGCGGATCGTCGAGGCCGCACACACGTTGCACCTGCTGGGGCGGCTGGACGAGGCTCGGCTGAGGCAGACCGCCGAGGAACTCCGGTTGTCTTGGAGTCCTTCCCTGCGGGCGTACCAGACCAACGACGGACCTGTCGCGTACGGCGACGACGACTCCGGCCGTCAGCTCTACCGGTACGATCTGTTGTCGCTCAATGTCCGGGTGGAGGAGTTCCTGCGGGGCACCGGCGAGTTGCCCGCCGTACAGGACCTGCCACGACCGGACCTTCGTGGACTCGTCGACCAGCTACGCGATGACGCCGGGCTGGCCGGGCGCATCATGCGCACACGGGCGGCGCGGCTCATCGGGGCACCGGGCGGGGCGGAATCGCCCGGCAGGTGTACGCAGATGGCCGCGGACATCCGCGCCGGCAGGATAGATCAGGCGGGCGACGCCGCCCTTGTGCTGCCAGCGGTGACCGACTGCGCCAGCGAACTCCGACCGTTGCGGGACGACATCTCCGTGTTGGAGAGTCAGTTGGCGGACCGTATCGAACGGGACCAGACCTCTAGCTACGATGACATCATCGCGCTGAACCGCCTGAAGACACTGGCCGAGGCAACCGGCCGGACCGGCATCTCCGCAGTGTCCACTCGGGTCGCGGTGTCGTTGCTGCGTGGCTTGGACGACAGTGCGCGGGAATACGGTCCGGTCACCGAGCCGTGGACGGTGGCCGTCCTCGCCGGCATGCTGGGTGACCAGCCACCCCCTCGACTGGACCATCTGGTGCGGCGGATCGAGGCACTGCTGGACTTCGGCGGCTCGCTGGCGACCCAGGCCAGCGCGGACTGGTACTCGAAAGCGATCATGGCGCACCTCATGGTGCTCTCCGGTGCCCTTTCCCCGCAGCGGGCGGCGGACCTGTTCGGTCACCCTTCGCGCGATCGCGCCGACCTCGGTACACCGGCCTGGCTCTACGCCTTCATCGGACTGCGTGGCGGCGCCACCGCTGGGCTGAAGCTGCCGGGTGATGCCGTGGCGCCCGACGCCGGGCTGCTGCCACGCGCGTTGTACGCCGCTGACTCCGGCTCGTGCGCGGACGCTCCAGACTGGGCCAGCTTCGCGTCGACGAGTCCGCTGTCGCAGATACCTGATCTGGCCCCTGACAAGCAACTGGCGTACCTGCTGGCGCTCGATCTGTCGGTCTCGTGCGCTGCCGATTTGACCGATCTACGGTCTGCGGTGGTGGATCGGATCGAACTGCCTGGTCATGCTCCCGACCCCACCGCACCCGGATCGCTCACCCGCTACCTGGCCACGGCCGAGGCGGTCTGCCTGGCCCGGGGCGCCGTTACGCTCGAACCGGCCGTGGAATCAGCGCTCGAAACGTACCGGCAGGCCTTGTCCACGGGTCCGGTCACCCAGCACTTCGACTTCCTCGACCTGTATGCCGCGCTCCGGCTCCTGGCGCTGCACGAAAGCCGCAATTGTGACGGCGCCTGGTGGCATGGACTCGACCAAGGGTCCGCCATCCACCCGTGAACCGATCGGCGTGGCTCACCGCCGCCCGGTAACCGCACAGCCGGGCAAGCGGCTGAACGCCACGGAAACCGACCTGCTTCAGTCGGGTGCGGCCGCCTGTCGGGCCGCCGCCGGGTCCAGGGTGGCTCCGGCGGGGACGAGGCTGACCACGCCCGCCGGTAGGCGTACCGGCGTCACGTCGCCGTAGCCGAGCATGGCGGGCACGCCGGCCTCGGCGAGGACGTACCGTCGGCCGAGATCGGTCACCACGGAGATCGCGCCGCCGGTGGCACCGGGAGCGGCCACGGACTCGACAAGTACGGCGCGTCCCGGCTCCACCAGCACGTGGTCGGCCACCACCGGGCCGGTCGACCCGGCCGTGCTCGGCGGTGCGGCAGCGGCCAGGTCGGGCAGGTCCACGCCGAGCCGCAGCTCGACCGGGCCGGCGTCGTCGCCGACGCGGGCGCACAGCGCCGACGAGTCCACCGTGACCAGCCGGGGCGGCGCGCTCGGTGGGGCGCCGGACCCGGTGGGGGCGAGATCCGGCAACTGGGGAAGGGCGGCGAAGCGCCCGAGGCTGATCCGCTCCGGCTCGCGCTGGCCGGTGCGCGCGAGCAGCAGGCCGGCCTGCAACTCGGTGATCCCGGCGAGCCCGTCGTGCAGCACCATCGCGTACTGCCGTTCGCCGCCGGAGTTGCTCACCAGCAGCACGTCGCCGATCCGGGACTCGGTGACCCGCGCCGAGCGCGTGCCGAGGCCGGGCGGGTTCAGCGGGGCCAGGTCGGTGCCGGCCGGCACCGTGTTGAGCAGGGCGGCGGCCACCGGGACGGCCCGGGACCGGGTGGTGGCCAGCGCCGCCAGCACCCGGTCCGCATCGCGGATCAGGTGCCGTCGCTGCTGCCACACCAGGTGCAGCCGGCCGTCCGGGGCCCGCAGCAGCAGCGCGTCCCGGCCGAGCGGCCGGCCACCGTCGTCGCCGGCGCCGACCAGCAGCACCGACCTCGGCTGCGGCCGGTCCTCGACCGGCGCGGTCGAGCAGACCGTCCACGGTGCGCTGGCGAGCCGGCCCGCCGTGGGCAGCGCGTCGGGGGCGTCGGTGATGCCCAGCGGTAGCCCGCGCGGCACACCGTCGATCGACCGGCGGGACACCAGCACGGTCCTCGGCCGCTCGGCGCCGATGATGAGCAACGCGGAGGCGTAGTTGAGCACCGGGTGCAGCCTCTCCTCCCGGTAGACGAACCGGGCGCCGGACTCCTTCTCCACGATGACCGCGCCGGCGTCGCGCCACGTCGCGCCGCCGCCACCGAAGAGGCCGTACAGCGCGGCGCCGCCCAGCCCGATCACCGCCACCAGCACGCTGGCCATCCCCGCGCCGGCGAGCCGGCGAAACGGTGACCGCACCGGATCGGTCTCGCGCATCACCAGAGCCGCGACCGCCCGCGCGACGGTGAACTGGTACGAGTGCAGCTGGTCCTGCCGCGACGGCATGGGGCCCCCTCCGGCGAAACGGTCGGGGCACAGGATATGCGGTGCGTCGATGTCCCGAGGACCGTGCGTCACGCGGCGGGCGGATCCGGTCCGCCGGTAGCATGCGGGCGGTGAGCGTACGTTTCGAGGAACTGGCCTGGCGGTCGACGCCACTGGGCGAGATCAGTCTGCGGCGGCGCCGCGATCCCCGGCTCGACCTGGAGGTGTACGAGGTCAAGCTCGACGACGAGTTCCTGATGTCGAGCCTGTTCACCGCCGGTGAGGTCGAGCTGGCCCGGCTGGGGTTGGCGCCGCTGGCCGGCGACCGCCTCGACGTCGTCGTCGGCGGGCTAGGTCTCGGTTACACCGCCCGCACCGCCCTGCGGGACGACCGGGTCGCCTCGCTGCTGGTCGTGGAGGCGGTCGAGGACGTCATCGACTGGCACCGGCGCGGCCTGCTGCCCTTCGCCGCCGGGCTGGCCACCGATCCGCGTACCCGGCTGGTGCGGGCCGACTTCTTCGCCCAGGTCGCCGGGGCGGACGGCCTCGACCCCGACGATGCCGGGCGCCGCTTCCACGCCGTGCTGCTGGACGTCGACCACTCCCCCCGGCATCCGCTGCATCCGAGCCACGCCGCCTTCTACCGCCCCGACGGTCTGCGCCGGCTGGCGCGACTCCTGCACCCGGGCGGCGTGTTCGCGCTCTGGTCGGACGACCCGCCGGACCCGGACTTCGAGGCCGCGCTCGCGGCCGTCTTCCCGACCCGCAGCAGCCACGTGGTGCGCTTCGCCAACCCGCTGACCGCAGGCGAGTCGGCGAACACCGTCTACCTCGCGCAGACCCCCGCCTAAACCCCGCCCGACCTGCCCACACGGCATGATCCGGTCGGTACCGGGTAGCTGCGTCGGCGGGCCGCCCGGAACGACCGGCCGGCCGTACGGGAGGTGGAGATGCGTGCCCTGCTCTGGATCGTCGGCGTGGTCGCCGGCGTGCTGATCCTGCTCGGGCTGTTCCTTGAGGCGGTCCGCTGGTTGCTCATCATCGGGGTCATCGCCCTCGCC
The DNA here is from genome assembly GCF_029626175.1 of Micromonospora sp. WMMD1082. Classification (NCBI taxonomy): domain Bacteria; kingdom Bacillati; phylum Actinomycetota; class Actinomycetes; order Micromonosporales; family Micromonosporaceae; genus Micromonospora; species Micromonospora sp. WMMD1082. The sequence goes on from NZ_JARUBM010000002.1 coordinate 6,232,182, forward strand.
GCGGTGATCGTGCTGGCCTTCGTCAAGGGGCGCCAGGCGGCCAACAACTACCCCAGCCGACGCTAGCCGCTCGCGCTGCTCAGGTGGCCCGCCGGTCAGGCGCCCACGGCGGCGAGGGCCGGGCGGTCGCCGGCGTCGTCGAGCGAGGCGGTCGGGGTGGTCGGCGCGGCGGGCTCGCGCCGGTTCGGCAGGGCGAGCCGGAAGACCTTCTTCCAGGCGGAGAAGACCTGCCGGGGCAGCGAGCCAGTGGTGTACTTCAGCCCGTACCGGTCGAACAGCGCCCGCACCTCGGGGGCGATCTCCTGGTAGCGGTTGCTCGGCAGGTCGGGGAAGAGGTGGTGCTCGATCTGGTAGGACAGGTTGCCGGTCATGATGTGCAGCAGCCGGCTGCCGCTGATGTTGGCCGAGCCGAGCATCTGCCGCACGTACCACTCGCCCCGCGTCTCGCCCTCGATCGAGGTCTTCTCGAAGGTCTCGACACCCTCGGGGAAGTGCCCGCACATGATCACCGAGTGGCTCCACAGGTTGCGGATCAGGTTCGCGGTGAACGTGGCGGCCATGGTGTGGAAGAACGACGGGCCGGACAGCAGCGGGTGGATCAAATAGTCCTTGAGGAACTGGCGGCGGATCTTCCGGCCGACCGCGCGGACGCGGGCCCGGAACTCGGGGTCCTTGTGCCCCCCGTTCTTCAGTTTGTTCCCCAGGTCGAGGTCGTACGCGGCGATGCCGTACTCGAAGAAGCAGGCGTTGACGAAGTTGTAGAACGGCTGGCCCAGGTGGGCCGGATGCCAGGGCTGGTCCTCGTCGACCCGCATGATGCCGTAGCCGAGGTCGTTGTCCTTACCGACGACGTTGGTGTAGCGGTGGTGCAGCTCGTTGTGCGACTGCTTCCACTGGTCGGCCGGGGCGACGTGGTCCCACTCCCAGCTGGTCGAGTGGATCTTCGGGTCGCGCATCCAGTCCCACTGGCCGTGCAGGACGTTGTGCCCGATCTCCATGTTCTCCAGGATCTTTGCCACCGAGAGCCCGGCGGTGCCGACGATCCAGGCCGGGGGGAACAGCGAGAACAGCAGGACCACCCGGCTGCCGATCTCCAGCTTCCGCTGCGTCGAGATGACCTTGCGGATGTACGCGGCGTCCCGCTCGCCCCGGGAGGTGATCACCCGCTCCCGGATGGCGTCGAGTTCCTTGCCGAGGGTCTCGATGTCCTCGGCACTCAGGTGGGCGATCGGGTTGGTGGCCTTCTTCTGCATCACGGTCACGTCGGCGGGTCTCCGATCAGATCTCGAGTTCACACGGGCCGGCGGCGGCCGACACACAGGTCTGCACGCGTACGCCGTCGCCCGGCAGGGCGGTGGTGAGCTGGCCGTTGCGCAGGTCGCGGACCGCGCCCTGGCGCAGCGGCAGCACGCAGCCGAAGCAGATGCCCATCCGGCAGCCCGACGGCATCAGCACTCCGGCGTTCTCGCCGGCGTCCAGCAACGGGGTGGCGCCGGCGGCCTCGACGGTCACCGACGAACGGGTGAAGGTGACCGTCCCGCCGTCACCGGCAGTGATCACCGTGGGACGGAACCGCTCGGTGTGCAGCCGCTCGGCGTGACCCCGGGTCGACCAGTGCTCCTCCGCGGCGTCGAGCAACCCGAGCGGACCGCACGCCCAGGTCCGGCGGTCGAGGTGGTCGGGCACCAGGGCGTCGAGCTCGGCCACGTCCAGCAGGCCGTCGACCTCGGTGTGCCGCTCCACCAGCCGGACGGCGCCGCGCGCGGCGAGGGCGCGCAGTTCCGCGCCGAACACCACGTCGGAGGCGGTGGGCGCCGAATGGACCAGCACCACGTCGCTGCCGGCCAGGGCGCCGGAACGCAGCATCCCGGCCACCGGGGTGATGCCGCTGCCGGCGGTCAGGAACAGCACCCGCGGCGGCGCCGGGTCGGGCAGCACGAAGTCGCCGCGCGCCTGGTCGAGCTGCACGATCGTGCCCGGCCGGATCCGGCGGACGAGGTGGTTGCTGACCACCCCGTCGGGAATCGCCTTGACCGTCACCGAGATGGGGCCGGTGCGGCGGCCGGGAACGGAGGTGACCGAGTAGGCCCGCCACTGGCGTACGCCGTCGACGTCGACGCCGAGCCGGATGTACTGGCCCGGAACGTGTCCGCGCCAGCTGCGCCCAGGTTGGATCACCAGCGTCGCCGCGTCCGGGGTCTCCGGGCGTACGGCGACGATCCGGCCGCGCAGGTCAGCGCCGGCCCGCAGCGGGGCGAGCAGGTCGAGGTAGTCCCCGGGCAGTACCGGCGTGGTCACCGTCTCGGCGAGCCGCCACAGGCGACGCCGGAGGGACCTCGTCGTGCCCGGTCGCGGGACGGTGGCGGTCATAAGACGATGGTCGCCGCGCGCTGGCATAAACTCTTGGTCTGCGAAGGTAAAGCGATCCACCCCTTTTGTGCGGAGAGAACAACCGTGGCGGAAACCTCGGGCACCACCAATCGGGCGGCCCGTCTTGAGCTGGACCAGCGAGTGGCCCGTGAACTACGCGACCGGCTGCCGCTGGTCGCCGGGCAGACCGTCACCGCGATCACGGCCGAAGTGCCCAGCTACTCCGGCACCCTGACCGGCCAGATGCGGGACAAGATAGAGAACGCCGTACAGATCGCGTTGGGCACCTTCCTGCATCTGCTCGAACAGTCCCAGGTCACCGAGCGCACCCGGGTCAGCGACCCCAGCACCCCGCTGGTGCCGGCGCTGGAGGCCGCGTACGCCCTGGGCAGCGGCGAGGCCCGGTCCGGCCGCAGCGTGGACGCGTTGCTGGCGGCGTACCGGGTGGGTGCCCGGGTCTCCTGGCGGGAGCTGGCCGCCACCGCCGTGTCGATCGGGCTACCCGCCGCCACGGTCGCCGAGTTCGCCGAGCTGATGTTCGCCTACATCGACGAGCTCTCCGCGGCCAGCGTGGCCGGGCACGCCGACGAGCTGGCCAGCGTGGGCCGGGCCCGCCGGCGCAACCTTGAACGGCTCACCCAGCAGCTGCTCGCCGGCGAACCGGAGGAGGTCCTGCGACGCAGCGCCGAGCGGGCGGACTGGCCGGTGCCGCAGACCCTCACCGTCGCGCTGCTGCCGCAGGCGAAGCTGCGCGGGGCGCTCGCGCTGCTCGACGAGCACACCCTGGAGAGCAACGAGGAGCTGCCGGCGGGCGAGCCCGGTGAGGAGACCGCGGTGCTGCTCATACCGGACGTGCACGGCGACCGGCGACGGCAGCTAGCCCGGGTGCTGCACGGGCGCCACGCGGTGCTGGGGCCGTCCCGCCCCTGGATCCGGGCCTGCTCGTCCTACCGGCGGGTGGTGCGGGTGGTCGCCCTGGGCATCGCCCACCCCACCGACGGCGAGCCGCTGGACACTGACCGGCACCTGGCCGAGCTGCTGCTCAGCGCCGACGTCGAGGCCCTCGCCGACCTGCGCGCCCGGGTCCTGCAACCCCTCGCCGCGCTACCGGCGGCCACCGCCGAGCGGCTCACCGAGACGTTGCGCTCCTGGCTGCTGCACCAGGGGCGGCGCGACGACGTCGCGGCCGACCTGTTCGTCCACCCGCAGACCGTGCGCTACCGGATGGGTCAGCTGCGGCAGCTGTACGGCGACCGGCTCACCGACCCGCGCAGCCTGCTCGATCTCACGGTCGCACTGGCGCTGCCGGTCGGTGCCGCGAGCTGAGTAGGGCCACTCATTCGAGGGTCCTCGGCCCCAGCAGGCGGATCTCCTCGACGTCGAGCCGGGCCTGCACCTCGCGCAACACGGCGTCGTCGATCTCCCGGGCGTCCCGCATCCGGGTGACCTCGCGCCGCTTGTGGTCGAGCACGGCCAGCCGCAGCCGGCGCTCGACCTCGCGGGCGGCCACCGATTCCTCCTCCGGCTCCGCCCGCACGACGCTCAGGTGGCCCTCGTACTCGGCCTGGAGCCGCTGGACGGTGTCCGGGTCGGCGCCGACCCGGTCGGCGATGTCGGGCAGCGCGTCGAGCGCGGCCTGGGTCGCGTTCGCCTGCGCATACCGCAGCTCGTCGGCGCGTTCCGGGTCACCGGAGAGCCGGGCCCAGGTCATGACCAGCGGCAGGGTGGTGCCCTGGACGAGCATGGTCAGCAGGATCACCGTCGCCACGATGAAGATGATCAAGTCGCGTTCCGGGACCGGCTCGCCGTGGGCGGTCAGCGGCACGGCGAGCGCCGCCGCCAGGGAGACCGCGCCCCGGAACCCGGCCCAGCCGGCGACCGTCCGCACCCGCCAGTTGACCTGGCGGGCCAGGCTCGACTCCCGCCGGTCCAGGCGCGCGACCGCGGCGATCAGGTGCAGCCAGAGCATCCGGACCACCACCAGCACGACGGCGACGACGACCGCGATCATCACGGCACGCATCAACGAGACGCTGGTGACGCTCTCCACCGCTCGGGGGATCTGCATGCCCACCAGCACGAAGAGCCCACCATTGATCAGGAACGTGGTGAGGTCCCAGAACGACAGGGCCAGCAGCCGCGACTGGGCCCGGATCACCCGAGGGCTGGCGAAGGTCAGCATCAGACCGGAGACCACCACCGCGAGCACCCCGCTCTCGTGGATCGTGTCGGCGAGGAAGAACGCGGCGAAGGGGGTGAGCACGCTGAGCGCACCCTCGCGCAGCGGGTCGTCGAGGCGCTTGCGGATCAGGATCACCACGGTGCCGACCAGCAGACCGGCCGCGATGCCACCGAGGAACGACAGACCGACCCGCCCGACGAGCTCGACGGCGCTCGGCGCGGCACCTCCGCCGAGCAACCCGAGCGCCACGGCGAACAGCACCAGGGCGGTGCCGTCGTTGATCAGGCTCTCGGTGTGCAGGGTGGTCAGCAGGCGCCGGGGCATCCGCTTGGCCAGCCCGGCGACCGCCGCCGCGTCGGTCGGGGCGAGCACCGCGCCGAGCACCCAGGCCACCGCCGGGTCGACGCCGAGCCGCTGCACGACCAGCGAGACCGCCACCATCGTGACGGCGACCAGGCCGACCGCGAGCAACGTGATGACGACGATGTTCGCCCGGATCTCCCGCAGGCTGGTGGTCAGGCTCTCCCGGTAGAGGATCGCCGGCAGGAACAGCAGCAGCACCACCTCGGGCGCGAGCATCACCTGCGAGAACGGCGGCAGCAGCGCCAGCAGGGCGCCCAGGCAGATGAGCAGCACCGGCGGTGCGACCCGGTACCGGCCGCCGATGGTGGTGCCGACCAGCACGACGATGCCCAGCGTGATGACCAGCAGCAGCTCGCGCATGTCGCCCCCGTTCGTCGCCCCCCACATGGTGGTACGGCGATCGGCCGAACCGGGCCGATTCGGCGCGACGGCGGGCGGAACGGGCGACGACCGTGCTCAGCGACCCGGGCCGGCGCCCAGGTCCTCCTCGATGCGCTTCGCGGTGGCCAGCAGCGGGGGCAGCAGCTCTTTGCGGATCATCTCGAACGAGCCACGGCTGGCGTGGGCGGAGACGTTGACCGCGGCGATCACCGACCCGTTGTCGCCGTGGATCGGTGCGGCCAGCGACCGCAGCCCCTCCTCCAGTTCCTGGTCGACCAGCGCGTACCCCTGGGTGGCGATCTTCGTCAGGGTGGCGCGTAGCTTGGCCGGGTCGGTGACGGTGCGCCGGGTCAGCGGCCGCAGCTGCGCCGTGGCGAGGTATTCGTCCAGCCAGTCGGCCGGCTGCGCGGCGAGCAGCACCCGGCCCATCGACGTCGCGTACGCGGGGAAGCGGGTGCCCACGCTGATCCCCACGGTCATGATCCGCTTGGTGGGCACCCGCGCGACGTAGACCACCTCGTCGCCGTCCAGGACCGACACCGAACATGATTCGTGTACCTGTGCGACCAGCGCCTCCATGTGCGGCTGCGCCACCTCGGGCAGGCTCAGGCTGGACAGATAGGCGTAGCCGAGGTCGAGGATGCGGGGGCGCAGCGAGAACAGCCGACCGTCGGTATGCACGTAGCCCAGCTCGACCAGGGTGAGCAGGAAGCGGCGGGCGGCGGCCCGGGTCAGCCCGGTGGCGCGGGCCACCTCGCTGAGGGTGAGCTGCGGGTGTTCGGCGTCGAAGGCCCGGATCACGGCGAGGCCGCGTTCCAGCGACTGGACGAACTCGCCGGATCGGGACGTCGCCACGTCGGTCACTCGGCCTCCTGCCGCAGAGTCTCCTGGGCCACCTTGAACGCCCGATTCGCCGCTGGTACGCCAGCGTAGACGGCCACCTGGAGCAGGACCTCGCCGACCTCCTGCGGGGTCAGACCGTTGCGCAGCGCGGCGCGTACGTGCATGGCCAGTTCCTCGTCGTGGTGCAGGGTGGCCAGCACGGCGAGGGTGATGCAGCTGCGGGTGCGCCGGTCCAGCCCCTCCCGGGTCCAGATCTCACCCCAGGCGTACCGGGTGATCAGGTCCTGGAAGTCGGCGGTGAACTCGTCGGTGCCGGCGACGGCCCGGTCGACGTGCGGGTCGCCGAGCACCTGCCGGCGTACCGCCATTCCGGCCTCGTACCGCTGCTGGTCGGTCATGTGCGCACCGCGCCTTCCGGGTCGAAGTGGGCCGTCAGCAGGCGGGTGACGGCCTCGGGCTGCTCGACGTTGGCCAGGTGTGCCGCGTCGCGGAGCAGCACCAGGCGGGCGGCCGGGATCCGCTCGGCGATGGCGGCGGCCTCCTCCGGTGGGGTAGCCGGGTCGTCGGCGGCGCCGACCACCAGCGTCGGGGCGCGCACGGCGGTCAGGTCCGGACGCAGATCCATCGCGGCGATGGCCTCGCAGCAGGCGGCGTAGCCGGCCACGGGTGTGGTGACCAGCATGTCCCGGTAGATGGCGACGGTCTCCGGACGGGCAGCGGCGAAGGCGGGGGTGAACCAGCGCGCGACGATCGCGTCGGCGATGGTGTCCAGCCGCCCGGCGCGGACGGTGGCGGCCCGGTCCCGCCAGTCGTCGCCCGCTCCGAACGACGCCGAGGTGCAGAGCAGGGCGAGGCGGTCGATCCGCTCGGGGGCGTGCGCGGCCAACCACATGCCGACCATTCCGCCGAGGGAGAGCCCGGCGTAGTGCACCCGGGTCGCACCGAGGTCGTCCAGCAGCCGTAGCACCGTCCGGCCGAGCAGGTCGATCGTGTACGGTCCGGCCGGCACCGCCGAGCCGCCGTGGCCGAGATGGTCGTACCGGACGACGCGGTACCGCGCGGCCAGCGCCGCCACCTGCGGCTGCCACATCGCGCCGGTGGTGCCCAGGGAGCTGCCGAGCAGCAGCACCGGTGCCTCCGTCGGGCCGTCCACGATGGCGTGCAGCCCGGCGGTCACCGGGATGCCGCGCGGTGCAGGTCGAGGGCGCGGTCGACCAGGTGGCCGGCGGAGCCGAGCCAGCCGGCCGGGTCGAGTGCGGCGTCGACGTCCCGTTCCGACAGGTGCGCCCGCAGGTCCGGGTCGGCGAGCAGCGCCGCCCGGAAGTCGGGGCGGGCAGCGGCCCGGCCGACCAGGTCGTGGGCGGCGGCGCGGCCCAGTGTCGGGGCCAGCCGGGCGGCCACCGCCTCGGCGAGCAGCAGGCCGCCGGTGGCGTCCAGGTTGGCCCGCATCCGCTGCGGGCGTACGTTCAGGCCGGTCAGCATCCGGGCGGTGCGGGCGGCGGCGCCGCCGGCGAGGTGCACCAGGTCGAGCAGGGGTTCCCACTCGGCGTGCCAGCCGCCGGTGGCCCGCTCGTGTTCCTGGCCGGCGGCGGCGAACAGGGTGCCGACCAGCCCCGGGCCACGCCGGGCCGCGGCGGTGACCAGCACCGAGTCCACCGGGTTGCGCTTGTGCGGCATCGCCGAGGATCCACCGCGCCCCTCGCCCCCCTCGGCCACCTCACCGACCTCGGTCTGCGCGAGCAGGCCCACGTCGAGCGCGACCTTGCCGGTGGCGGTGAGCAGCCCGCCGAGGGCCGCGGTCAGGTCGAGCAGGGGCTGGCGGCGGGTGTGCCAGGGCAGCGGACTCGCCGCCAGGCCCAGGTGGGCGGCGAACCGCTCGACCATCACCGGCCCGGCCGGACCGTACGCCGCGAGCGTGCCGACCGCCCCGCCGAGCTGCGCGGGCATGCCGGCGCGCGCCCGGGACAGCCGGGTCCGCGCCTCGATCAGCCCGACCAGCCAGCCGGCCGCCTTGAGACCGAAGGTGGTGGGGGCGGCCTGCTGGCCGAGGGTGCGGGCCACCATGAGGGTGTCCCGGTGGGTCCGGGCCAGCCGGGCGGCGGCGTCGGCGGCGTCGGCGGCGTGCCGCAGCAGCGGTCCGGCGGCCCGCACCACCACCAGCGACAGGGCGGTGTCGAGCACGTCCTGGCTGGTGGCGCCGTGGTGCACCCAGGGCCGGGCCGGTTCGGCGACGGCGGCGGTCAGTTCCCGCACGAGCGGGACGACGGGGTTGCCGGCGGCGTCGGCCGCCGCGCCGAGGGCGGCCGGGTCGTACCGTTCGGCGCGGCACTGCCGGGCGATCTCCTCGGCGGCCGGCCCGGGTAGCAGGCCGGCGTCGGCGCCGGCCCGGGCCAGGGCGGCCTCCGCGTCCAGCAACGCCCGCAACAGGGCGCGGTCGCCGGTCTCGGCGTCGACGTCGGCGGTGCCGGAGAGCCCGCGCAGCAGCGCCTCAGACGGCGAAGAAGACGGTCTCATGCTCTCCCTGCAGGCGGATGTCGAACTGGAACCCGTCCGCCGCCGGCCGGGCCAGCAGCGTGTCACGGCGGTCGGGATCGACGGTACGCAGCACCGGGTCGGCGGCGTTGGCCGCCTCGCCGGGAAAGTAGACGCGGGTGACGAGGCGGTGCAGCAGTCCTCGGGCGAACACCGACAGGGTCAGGTGCGGCGCCTCGGTGTCGCCGTCGGGGGTGGGCAGCGTTCCCGGCCGCACGGTGTGCAGCGCGTACCAGCCCTGGGCGTCGGTCTCGGCCCGGCCGAAGCCGCGGAAGCCGTCGACCACGGGTGGCCGGGCGCCGCGCGGGTCGTCGGGGTGGTCGAAGCGGCCGTCGGGATCGGCCTGCCAGCTCTCCACCATCGCGTCGACCACCGGTGCGCCGGCACCGTCGAGGATCCGGCCACGGATCCAGAACGCCTGCGGCGTGCCCTCGGGCACCACGTACGGGCCGTCGGGCCAGTGCAGGCCGATGCTCAGGTACGGCCCGACGGTCTGGGCGGGCGTCACGCCCAGCGGCTCACTCATCGTCGTCCTCGTCCTCGAACACGGTGGCCTCCCGGCCGCGCAGCACGATGTCGAACTCGTAGGCCAGCGCCCACTCGGGCTCGGTGGCGGCGTGGTCGTACCGGGCGATCATCCGCTGCCGCGCCCGCTCGTCGCGAACCGAGTTGAAGATCGGGTCCTGGAAGAAGAGCGGATCGCCCGGGAAGTACATCTGGGTCACCAGCCGCTGGGTGAACGCCCGGCCGAAGAGCGAGAAGTGGATGTGCGCGGGCCGCCACGCGTTGTCGTGGTTGCGCCAGGGGTAGGCGCCGGGCTGCACGGTCACGAACCGGTACCGCCCCTGCGTATCGGTCAGGGCACGTCCGACGCCGGTGAAGTTCGGGTCCAGCGACGCCGGCCAGGTGTCGGCGGCGTGCCGGTAACGGCCGGCGGCATTGGCCTGCCAGATCTCGACGAGGGTGTGCGGCACGGTGCGGCCGTCGCCGTCGAGGACCCGGCCGTGCACGATGATCCGCTGCCCGAGGGGTTCGCCGTCGTGCTGGCGGGTCAGGTCGTGGTCCAGCTCGCCGAGGCGTTCCTCGCCGAGCAGCGGGCCGGTGATCTCGGTGAGCCGCTGCGGCAGGTAGGTCAACGGCTGCTGCGGGGCGCGGGGCACGGTGGAGAGGTAGCCGGGGCTGAGCAGTGGCGGGTGGGCGTCGATGTCGTCGCGGCGGTAGGTCGGCAGGACGAGTTTGCGGCCGGTGTCCTGGGTCATGGGCCGCTCCTTCCTCTCAGGCTTCCAGTACGACGGCCAGGCCCTGACCGACCCCGATACAGATCGCCGCGAGGCCCCGACCGCCGCCACGGCGGTGCAGCTGCCACGCCAACGATCCGAGTATCCGCGATCCGGAGGAGCCCAGCGGGTGGCCGAGGGCGATCGCGCCGCCCTGCGGGTTGACGATCGCCGGGTCGAGGTCGGGCCACTGGGCCAGGCAGGCCAGCGACTGCGCGGCGAAGGCCTCGTTGAGTTCGACCACGTCGAGGTCGCCCCAGCCGAGGCCGGCGCGGCGTAGCGCCTCCTCGGCGGCGGCCACCGGGCCGATGCCGAACAGGTGCGGTTCAATCGCGGTGACCGCCCGGGAGACGACGCGGGCCAGCGGCGCGCGGCCGATCTCCCGCGCACCGGCGGCGTCGGCGAGCAGCAGGACGCTGGCCCCGTCGTTCAGCGGGGAGGAGTTGCCGGCGGTGACCGTGCCGTCGGGCCGGAAGACCGGCGCGAGCCGGCCGAGAGCCGCCAGGGTGGTGGTCGACCGGATGCTCTCGTCCCGCCCGACGTCGGTGTCCGGCACCGCGACGACCTCGTCGGCGTACCCGCCGTCGTGCCAGGCCCGGTCGGCGAGTTGGTGGCTGCGCAGGGCGAACTCGTCCTGGGCGGCGCGGCTGATCCCGTGCCGCTCGGCCAGGATCTCGGCGCCCTCGCCGAGTGGCACCGTCCACTGCTCGGGCATCCGGGGGTTGACCAGGCGCCAGCCCAACGTGGTGGAGTGCAGCGTCTCGTGCCCGCGCGGATAGCCCTGCTCGGGCTTGCTGAGCACCCAGGGGGCGCGGCTCATCGACTCCACTCCCCCGGCCAGGCAGATCGAGGCGTCGCCGACGGCGATGGCCCGCGAGGCGCCGATCACCGCCTCCAGCCCGGAGCCGCAGAGCCGGTTGACGGTGGCGCCGGGCACCGACGGCGGCAGGCCGGCCAGCAGCACCGCCATCCGGGCCACGTCCCGGTTGTCCTCGCCGGCGTCGTTGGCGTCGCCGAGCAGCACGTCGTCGATGCGGGCCGGGTCGAGCCCGCCGTTGCGGGCCACGATCTCGCGCACCACGTGGGCGGCGAGGTCGTCGGGGCGTACGCCGGCCAGGCCGCCGCCGTAGCGGCCGATCGGGGTGCGGACGGCGTCGAGCAGGTAGACGTCGCGGGTCACGCCGCCGCCACCTTCATGGTCGCTTCCAGGGCACGCAGCACGGCGAGTTCGTCGGGGGTGGGTGGCTCGCCGGTGGCCAGTTCGTCGGCGACCGCGAGGGACCAGCCGGTGGCCGCGCGGGCCTGTTCGACGGTGACGTCGGGGTGCAGCCGGGTGAGGGTCAGCTCGCAGGTGGCCGGGTCGGCCTCGAGGACGCCGAGGTCGGTGATGACGGTGCGGGGTCCGCCGCCGCGCAGCCCGAGCCGCGCCCGGTCACCAGGGCCGGCGCCGTAGCCGACCGAGGTGACGAAGTCGACCCGTTCGGTGAAGGTACGCAGGCTCTGCCGGACGATGACGACGACCTCGCCGCAGGACGCGGCGATCTCCGGGGCGCCGCCGGCACCGGGCAGGCGCACCTTCGGGTCGGCGTAGTCGCCGCCGATGACGGTGGTGTTGATGTTGCCGTACCGGTCGAGCTGCGCGGCGCCGAGGAAGCCGACGTCGATGCGGCCGGGTTGCAGCCAGTAGTTGAAGACCTCGGGCACGGAGACCACCGCGTCGGCGGTGTCGGCGAGGATGCCGTCGCCGATGGACAGGGGCAGCCGGTGCGGCTTGGCGCCGAGACAGCCCGACTCGTAGATGAGCACCAGGTCGGGGGCGTGGGTGGCGCGGGCCAGGTTCGCCGCGGTACTGGGCAGCCCGATCCCGACGAAGCAGGCGGTGCCGTCGCGCAGTTGCCGGGCGGCGGCGACGGTCATCATCTCGTCGGCCGTGTAGCGTCCGCTCACGCCTGTACCCCCACCGTCATCACGTGCTGGTCGATCCAGTCCCGGAAGGTGTCGCGGTCCCGGCTGATCGCGTCCCAGGCCACGTAGAAGTCGTTGTCGCGGACGCTGTAGCCCTGGGCGTACGACGGGTGCGCGCCCCCGGGGGCGGGTGCCACTGCGGTGAGCGCCCAGCCGGGCAGGACCACCTGTCCCGGTACGGGTTCGAACTCGTCGACGATCTCCTCGACGGTGACCAGTGACCGCCGCGCGGCCAGCACCGCCTCCTTCTGCACACCGGTGATGCCCCACATCTGCACGTTGCCGGCGCGGTCGGCACGCTGGGCGTGCACCACCGTGACGTCGGGGCGCAGCGCGGGGACCGCGGTCAGCGTCTCCCCGGTGAACGGGCAGTCGATGCTGCGGATGTTGGTGGTGTGCCGGGGCAGGTCGGTGCCGGTGTAGCCGCGCAGCACGGCGAAGGGCAGGCCGGAGGCACCGGCGACGTAGCGGTTGGCCATCCCGGCGTGGCTGTGTTCCTCCAGTTCGAGTGGGGCGGGCCAGGAGTTCTGCACGGCGTCGCGGAACCGGTGCAGCGACCCGACGCCGGGATTGCCGCCCCAGGAGAAGACCAGCCGGCGCGCGCATCCCGCGCCGATGAGCTGGTCGTAGACGACGTCGGGTGTCATCCGTACCAGGGTCAGGTCGCGCCGCCCCTGCCGGATGATCTCGTGGCCGGCGGCGAACGGGATCAGGTGGGTGAACCCTTCCAGCGCCACCATGTCCCCGTCACGGACCAGTTCCGCGACGCCATCGGCCAGCGAGACGAGCTTCGCCATGAGCCTCCCCGCCTCCTGCGATCCACCGCCCACCCGCGCTGTTCGGTATGCGGACTGGCGTACTTATCTCGAACGTAATGCCATCCGGCGGCATCCGTCAACGCGCCGCGACCTGTGGACTTCTCGACGTCCGTCCCGTTGCAGAAATGTTGCGGGGACCCGTTGACGTGAGCCAGGCCACGTGCAAACGTTCTATATGAGAACAGCCGTTCGGTTAGCGAACAGCTTGGGAAGCTCCTCCGGACCAGCACCCACCACACCCCCCGGTCCCCCTCCACGGACCGCCGGACGCGGGAGTACCTGTATGCGCCGTGTAGTCGTATCCGCCATAACCGCCGCCGCCCTGCTGACCTCCGTCGCCGCCTGCGGCGCCGACGACGAGGCCGGCGGGGCCGAGGGCACCACGAAGGTCAAGGTCGGCGCGATCCCGATCGTCGACGTGGCGCCGCTGCACCTCGGCGTCTCGAAGGGCTTCTTCGCCGAGGAGGGCATCGAGGTCGAGGTGGTCAACACCACCGGCGGCGCCGCCGCCGTGCCGGGCGTGGTCAGCGGCGAATTCGACTTCGCCTTCGGCAACGTCGTCTCGCTCATCGTGGCCCGCTCGCAGAACATCCCGCTCAGGGCCATCGCCGAGGGCAACTCCTCCACCGGCGAGCAGGGCGGGGACTTCGGTGGCGTGGTCGTACCCGCCGACAGCCCGATCACCGGCCCGGCCGAGCTGGCCGGCAAGACCGTCGCCGTGAACAACCTCAAGAACATCGGCGACACCACCGTGCGCGCCTCGATCCGCAAGGCCGGCGGCGACCCGTCGGGCGTGCAGTTCGTCGAGCTGCCCTTCCCCGACATGCCCGCCGCGGTGAGTGGCAAGCGGGTCGACGCCGCCTGGATCGTCGAGCCGTTCTTCACCGTCGCGCAGGATCAGGGTGCCAGGGTGATCGCCTCCAACTTCGTCGACACCGCGCCGGACCTCACCGTCGCCGCGTACTTCACCACGGAGCGGACCATCCAGGAGAAGGGTGACCTCACCCGGCGGTTCACCGCCGCGATCGAGAAGTCCCTGACCTACGCGCAGGAGCACCCGGACGAGGCGCGTGCGGCCCTGCTGACCTACGCCCAGATCGACCCGGCGGTCGCCGAGAAGATCACCCTGCCGGGCTGGTCGGGCCAGATCAACCGCGAGTCCGTGCAGACCATGGCCGACCTGATGCTCGCCGATGGTCTGATCTCCCAGCAGGTCGACATCGCGGAGCTGCTCCCGTGACATCCACCCTGGCACCGGCGACCCGTGACGCGCGGGCCGCCGGTGCCGGCCGGAACCGGCTGCCCGGCGGCACCGCGCTGCTCGGCGTGCTCGGGTTCGCCACCTTCGTCGCGCTGCTGGAGGCGGTGCCGCGCCTCGGCCTCGTCTCGCCGGACTACCTGCCGACGGCCAGCCGGGTCGTGACTGCCCTGGGCGACCTGCTCGGTGAGTCGACCTTCTGGGCCGCCCTCGGCGACACCATCCGGGGCTGGTTCCTCGGCCTCGCCATCGCGGTGGTCCTCGGCGTCGTCGTCGGGTTCGTCATCGGCACCGTCCCGATCCTGCGCGAGGCGACCGCCTCGACCATCGAGTTCCTGCGACCGATCCCCTCGGTGGCGCTCATCCCGCTGGCCGTGCTGGTCTTCGGCACCAGCCTGCGCTCGGTGCTGCTGCTGGTGGTCTACGCCGCCTTCTGGCAGGTGCTGGTCCAGGTGCTCTACGGCGTCCAGGACGTCGACCCGGTCGCGCAGGAGACCGCCCGCACCTTCGGTCTCGGGCGCCTGGCCCGCATCCGCCACGTCACCTGGCCGACCGCGCTGCCCTACCTGCTCACCGGCGTACGCCTGGCCGCGGCGGTCGCCCTGATCCTCGCCATCACGGCCGAACTCGTCATCGGCGCCCCCGGCCTGGGCAACGAGATCACCGCCGCGCAGTCCGGCGGCGCCGTGGCGCGCATGTACGCGCTGATCATCGTCACCGGGCTGCTCGGCGTGGCGGTCAACCTGCTGGCCCGACGGCTGGAACGGTGGGCGCTGGCCTGGCACCCGTCGGTACGCCGGGAGGTGTCGGCATGAGCGAGGTGCGGGCCGCAGGGCAGACCGGAAGGAGCCCGACGGACGTCGTACGGGCGGTCGTCCGCAGCACGCTCGCCGTCCTCGCGCTGCCGGTCGCGCTGCTGGCCGTCTGGTGGGTACTCAGCGCGGACAGCGAGAGCTACTACCTTCCGCCGCTGTCGGAGATCCTCGCCAGCGTCGCCGACACGTGGGTGCACTCCGGCCGCCTCGGCACCGACGTACTGCCCAGCGTGCTGCGCCTGCTCGGTGGCTTCACCCTGGCCGTGCTGCTCGGGGTGGCGCTGGGCGTGGCGATCGGGTCGTCGCCCCGGCTGCGGGCCTTCTGCGAGCCGGTGCTGGAGTTCCTCCGGGCCATCCCGCCACCGGTGCTGGTGCCGGTGCTGATGCTCTTCGCCGGCATCGGTGACACCATGAAGGTGCTGGTCATCGTCTCCGGTTGTGTGTGGCCGATCCTGCTCAACACCGTCGAGGGCGTACGGGCCGTGGACGAGGTGCAGGTGGAGACCGCGCGCTGCTACGGCGTACGTGGCCCGGCCCGGCTCTGGCACCTGATCATCCGCTCGGCCAGCCCGCAGATCGTCACCGGCATGCGGCAGGGCCTCTCCATCGGCATCATCCTCATGGTCATCAGCGAGATGTTCGCCGCCAGCAACGGGCTCGGATTCAGCATCATCCAGTTCCAACGGACCTTCGCCGTCACCGAGATGTGGACCGGCATCCTGCTGCTCGGGCTGCTCGGCTTCCTGCTCGCCACCGCCATGAGAATCTTCGAGCGACGCGTCCTGAACTGGTACTTCGGCCTGCGTCAGGCCCAGCGAGGGAGCAACTGATGAACGACACCCGCACCGAGGCGCTGCTCGACGTACGCGGCGTGCGCAAGGTGTACGAGGGGCACGGCCGCAGCGTCGAGGCGGTCCGCGACCTCACCTTCTCCGTCGCCAGGGGTGACCTGGTCTGCGTGGTCGGCCCGTCCGGCGCCGGCAAGACCACCCTGCTCAAGTGCATCGCCGGCCTGCTCGCCCCGACCTCCGGCGAGGTGGTGCTGGAGGGCGAGGCGGTCAACGGGCCACCGCCGGGCATGGCGGTGGTCTTCCAGGAGTACGGCCGCAGCCTGTTCCCCTGGATGACCGTGCGGGGCAACGTCGAACTGCCGCTGAAGCAGAAGAAGCTGCCGAAGGCGCGCCGGGAGGAGCTGATCCACCGGGCGCTGGAGGCCGTCGGCCTGGCCGACGTGCACGGGGCGTATCCATGGCAGCTCTCCGGCGGCATGCAGCAGCGGGTCGCGATCGCCCGAGCCATCGCGTACGAACCGCACATCCTGCTGATGGACGAGCCGTTCGCGGCGGTCGACGCACAGACCCGGGCGGACCTGGAGGACCTGGTCAGGTCGCTGTGGCAGCGGCTCGGCGTGACCACCCTGTTCGTCACCCACGACATCGACGAGGCGGTCTATCTCGGCCAGCGGGTGCTGGTGCTCTCCGCCTCACCGACGATCGTGCTCGACGACGTCACCATCGACCTGCCCGACGAGCGCGACCAGCTCTCGACCCGCTCGTCGGCCCGCTTCACCGAGCTGCGCGGGCACGTCTTCGCGCAGATCCAGCGGGCGAAGAAGCAGAACGGTGACAGCCACGCCCGCGTCGGCAGCGAGCAGCCAACGGTGGCGGCCCCGTGACCGGGTCGCGCCAGACGACGACCGTCCGGGACGCCACCCTCGACGTGCTGCGGCAGCTCGGTGCGCACCGGATCTTCGCCAACCCCGGCTCGACCGAGGTGCCGTTCCTCACCGACCTGCCCGACGCCCTGGAGTTCGTCCTCGGCCTGCACGAGGGCTCGGTGGTCGGCATGGCCACCGGCCACGCCATCGCCACCGGGCGGCCGGCGCTGGTCAACCTGCACACCACCGCCGGGCTCGGCAACGCCGTCGGCGCGCTGGCCACCGCCCGGGTCAACCGCGCCCCGCTGGTGGTGCTCGTCGGCCAGCAGGACCGCCGTCACCTCGCGCTGGAACCGTTCCTCGCCGGGCGGCTCGACGGACTCGCCGGGACGTACCCGGTCTGGGCCAACCAGCCGGTGCTGCCGCAGGACGTACCGGCGGCGGTGCGGCGGGCCTGGCACGAGGCCGTCGCGCACCGTGGGCCGGCCATCGTGGTGGTGCCGATGGACGACTGGTCGGCGCCGATGGAGCCGGCGCTCGGTCTGGCCGCCCCGCTCACCGTCCGCCGCGCCGATCCCGGCGCGGGCACGGCCGCGCGGGAGGTGGCCGGGCTGCTCGACGACGCCGCCGCCCCGGTGGTGGTGGTCGGTGCCGGCGCGGACGACCGGAAAACCTGGGACGCCCTGGTCAAGCTGGTGGAGCGGCTCGGCGCACCGGTGTGGCAGGAGCCCTTTGGTGCCCGCGCCGGCTTCCCGCAGGACCATCCGCGTTTCGCCGGGCACCTGCCGGCCGGCCGGTCCCGACTGCGGGCCGTGCTCGGCGGGCACGACGTGGCCCTGGTGGTGGGCACCGGGGCGTTTCGGCAGTACCCGTACGAACCCGGCCCGCTGGTGCCCGACGGCCTGACCGTCGCGGTCGTCTCCGACGACCCCGACGAGCTGCACCACAGCAGCGCCGAGCTGGCCGTGCTGGCCGACCCGGCGACGCTGTGCGCCGCGGTGGCCGCGCAGCTCACCGCCCGCCCGGCCGTCGCACCGGCGGTGCGGGCGGAGAGTACGGCGGGCCTCGCGCCGCCGGCCGCCGGTGAACCGATGCGACCCGAGCACGTCTTCGTCGCCCTCGCCGAGCGGCTGCCCCGCGACGTGGTGCTGGTGGAGGAGACCCCGTCCAGCCGGCCCGACCTGCACCGGCTGTTGCCGGTCCGGCAGCCCCGGGGCTTCGTCAGCGCGGCCATGGGCGGGCTCGGCTTCGGCCTGCCCGCCGCCGCCGGCCTGCGCCTCGGCGACCCGTCCCGGCCGGTCGTCGCGGTGCTCGGCGACGGGTCGTCGCTCTACGGCATCCAGGGGCTGTGGAGCGCCGCCCGGTACGGCTGCGGCGTGCTGTTCGTGGTGCTCTCCAACGGCCGGTACGCCGTCATGGACCGCCTCGCCGACCGGGCCGGCGGCAAGGCACCCTGGCCCGCCTTCGACGACGTACGCGTCCACGACCTGGCGCGCGCGCTGGGTTGCCCCGCCCGCCGGATCACCGATCACGCCGACCTGCTCGCCGTGCTGGACGAGGTCGTCCCCACCCTGGCCGACCGCACCGAACCGCTGCTGCTCGACGTACCGGTGCACGCCGGGGCGTACGTCGAGCCCTGACCACCCGCGCATCCCGCACCCGCACCCGCACCCGCACCCGCACCCGCAAGGAGGACCACGATGCCCCTGCTCGACACCGGAATCTGGCACGGCACGCTCTACAGCGACGGCTGGGTGGAGGCGGCCGGTGGCACGGCCGCCGTCCGTTCCCCGGCGACCCGGGAGGAGATCGGACGGGTCGGCGTGGCGGACCCGGGTGACGTGGCGCGGGCCTGCGCCCGGGCCGCCGCGGCCCAGCGGGACTGGGCGGCGACCAGCTACCCCGAACGGGCCGCGGTGCTGCGCCGGGCCGGTGCGCTGTGGGAGCAGCACGCCGCCGAGGTCGGCGACTGGCTGGTCCGCGAGGCCGGGTCGATTCCGCCGAAGGCCGATGTGGAGACCGCCACCGCGGCGCAGGAGTGCTACGAGGCCGCGTCGCTCGCCTCGCACCCGCTCGGCGAGATCATCCCGAGCGCTCAGCCGCGACTGAGCCTGGCCCGCCGGCTGCCGGTCGGGGTGGTCGGTGTCATCGCCCCGTTCAACTTCCCGCTGATTCTGGCCATCCGTTCGGTCGCACCGGCGCTGGCGCTCGGCAACGCGGTGGTGCTCAAGCCGGATGCCCGCACCGCGGTCTGCGGCGGGCTGGCCATCGCGCGGATCTTCGAGGAGGCCGGGCTGCCGGAGGGACTGCTGCACGTCCTGCCCGGCGGCGTCGAGGCCGGCGAGGCGCTGGTCACCGACCCGCACGTCCGGGTGATCAGCTTCACCGGGTCGACCGCCGCTGGCCGCCGGGTCGGCGCGGCCGCCGCGCGTCACCTGAAGCGGGCGCACCTGGAACTCGGCGGCAACTCCGCGCTGGTGGTGCTCGACGACGCCGACCTCGATCTCGCCGCCTCGGCCGGTGCGTGGGGTTCCTTCCTGCACCAGGGCCAGATCTGCATGACCACCGGCCGGCACCTGGTGCACGAAAGCCTCGCCGAGCGGTACGTGGCGGCGCTGGCCGCCAAGGCCGACCACCTACCCGTCGGTGACCCGGCCAAGGAACAGGTGGCACTCGGACCGATCATCGACGAGGGGCAACGCGACAAGATCCACACCCTGGTCACCGCGAGCGTCGAGGCGGGCGCCCGGCTCGCCGCCGGCGGCACCTACGACGGGCTGTTCTACCGCCCGACCGTGCTCGCCGACGTCACCCCGGACACCCCCGCGTACGCGCAGGAGGTCTTCGGCCCGGTCGCCCCGGTGCTCCCCTTCACCGACCTGGACGAGGCCGTCGCCCTGGCCGGCGGCACCGAGTACGGGCTGTCGCTCGGCATCCTCAGCCGCGACGTGATGCGGGCGATGGCCCTGGCCGAGCGCATCCCCAGCGGCATCGTGCACATCAACGACCAGACCGTCAGCGACGAGGCGGTGGCCCCGTTCGGCGGGGTCGGCGCCTCCGGCACCGGATCCCGGTTCGGTGGGGCGGCGGCCAACGTGGAGGCGTTCACCGAGACGCAGTGGTTGACCGTGCAGGGCGACATCACCCGCTACCCGTTCTGAGCCGGGGCGGCGGTCGTGGCGGGCGGAACGCGGTCCCCGGGAGCGTCGGTGACCTCGCGGGTGCTGGCGATCCTCGGTGCGTTCGACGTGACCCACCCGGCGCTGGCGCTCAGCGACATCGCCCGGCGTGCCGACCTGCCGCTGGCCACCACGCACCGGCTGGTCGCCGAGTTGGTGGCCGGCCGGGCGCTGGCGCGCGGCGCCGACGGCACGTACACCATCGGGGTGCGGCTGTGGGAGGCCGGGCTGCTCTCGCCGCTGCACACCCGGCTGCGTGAGGTGGCGCTGCCGGACCTGCAGGAGCTGTACACCACCGTCCGGGAGAACGTGCACCTGGCGGTCCGCGACGGCGCCGAGGCGCTGTACGTGGAGAAGGTCACCGGTCACCGCTCGGTGCCGACCATCTCCCGGACCGGCGGCCGGTTGCCGCTGCACGCCACCGGGGTCGGCAAGGCGCTGTTGGCGTTCGCCCCACCGGAGGTTGTCGCCGGTTACCTGAGCCGGCCGCTGCGCCGCTGCACCGCGTACACCATCACCGAGCCGGGCCGGCTGGCCCGCGAGCTGGCAACGATCCGCGAGCGCGGCTGGGCGCGTACGCACGAGGAGATGACCCTCGGCTCCTACTCGGTCGCCGTCCCGGTGCGCGACGCCGACGGTACGACCCTGGCCGCGATCGGCGTCGTCGGGCACAGCCTCGGTGCGGCCGGACAGCGGCTGGTGCCGGCACTGCGCGCGGCGGCCGAGCGGGTGGGTGCCCGGCTGGCCGAGGCGCAGTGGGGGTCGCCGCCGCACCCGCCGACGCGGCAGCGGGCGAGCGCCTGAACATGCGCACCGAACAGGCACCCGGTCGCACCGCCGTCCCGTCCGCCGCCGGCCCCGGCGTGCTGCTCGGCGTCGTGCTGCTGGCGCTGAACCTGCGGGCGGCCATCGCGGTGCTCTCCCCGCTGCTGCCCGACGTGCAGGCCGACCTGGGGCTGGGCAACGTCGGCGCGGGCCTGCTCACCGCCCTGCCGGTGCTGTGCTTCGGGCTGTTCGCGCCGCTCGCCGCGCTGCTCGGCCGGCGGGTCGGTGTGGAGGTGGCGTTGCTGGCCGGGATGCTCGGCATCGTCGCGGGCAGTGCGCTGCGGGTGGTGCCCGGGATCGGGTGGATGTTCGCCGGGACGCTGCCATCGGCGCGGCCATCACCGTCGGCAACGTCCTGGTGCCGACGGTGGTCAAGCAGGACTTCGCCCACCGGCAGGGCGGCGTGACCGCGCTGACCACGGCGGCGTTGACCGGCGGTGCCGCGCTCGCGGCGGCGCTCGCCGCGCCGCTGGCGCAGACCGGGCTCGGCTGGCGCGGCACCCTGCTGCTGGTCGGTGGACTCGCCGCCGTCGCGGCGGCGGTGTGGGCACCGCGGCTGCACCGCCGGCACCCTCCGCCCCCGATCGCCGTCGGCCGGACGTCGGTGCTGCGCTCGCCGATCACCTGGGCGCTCGCCGTGTTCATGGGCATGCAGTCGCTGACCTACTACGCGCTGCTGGCCTGGCTGCCGACGATCCTGCGCGACGGTGGCGCTTCCGCGGCCGATGCCGGCTGGGCGCTCGGGCTGTTCAACCTGCTCGGCATCGCCACCGCCGTCGCCGCCCCGGCGGTGGCCGGCCGGCTGCGCGACCAGCGCCTGCTCGGTGTGCTCGTCGCGGCGGCCTGGGCGGTGGGCCTGGCCGGTCTACTGGCCGCACCGACCCTCTACCTGCTCTGGTCGGCGGTGGCAGGGCTGGCACAGGGCGCCGGGATCGGCCTCGCGCTGACCCTGATCGTGCTGCGCGCCGGCGGAGCGCAGTCGGCCCGGCAGCTGTCCGGGACCGTGCAGTCGGTCGGCTACCTGGTGGGCGCCGCCGGCCCGCTGCTGCTCGGTGGGCTGCGCGACGCCTCCGGCGGCTGGTCGGTACCGCTGGCCGCGCTCGCTGGCGCCGCCGTCGCCATGGGCATCGCCGCCTGGTGGGCCGGGCAGGCCCGCCAGCTCTAGCCGTGCTTCCACTGGGCGGAAAGCGGCAGCGGCGCTGCCGGGCGCCAACCGGCAGGCTGGTCCCGGGTGACAATGTCGCCCCACCATGCAATGAAGGAGGCAGGATGCGCACCCAGGTCGGCATCGTCGGGGCGGGACTGGCCGGTCTCATGCTGTCGCACCTGCTGCACCGGCACGGCATCGACTCGGTGGTGCTGGAGAGCCGCAGCCGGGAGTACGTGGAGCAGCGGGTGCGCGCCGGGGTGCTCGAACAGGGCTCGGTCGACCTGCTCCGGGACACCGGGCTGGGGGCGCGCCTGGACCGGGAGGGGATGCGGCACGAGGGCATCGAGCTGCGTTTCGACGGTGAGTCACACCGGGTGCCGATGACGGAGCTGACCGGGCGGGCGATCACCGTGTACGGGCAGCAGGAGGTGGTCAAGGACCTGATCGCCGCCCGGCTGGCCGCCGGCGGGACGATCCTGTTCGAGGCCGAGGCGGTCGACCTGACCGGTCTGGACTCCGCGCCGGTGGTCCACTTCCGCCAGCAGGGCCGCGACGAGGAGCTGCACTGCGATTTCGTGGTCGGCTGTGACGGCTTCCACGGGGTGAGCCGGGCCGCCGTGCCCGACGGGGTGCTGCGCACGTACGAGCGGGTCTACCCGTTCGCCTGGCTGGGCGTCCTCGCCGCCGCCCCACCCGCGGTGGACGAGCTGATCTACGCCCACCACGAGCGGGGCTTCGCCCTGTACAGCCTGCGGTCGCCGGAGATCTCGCGGCTCTACCTCCAGGTGCCCGCCGAGGAGGACATCGCCGACTGGCCGGACGAGCGGATCTGGGCCGAGTTGCGCACCCGGCTGGAGACGGTGCCGGGCTGGACGCTCAACGAGGGCCCGATCCTGGAGAAGGCGATCACCCCGCTGCGCAGCTTCGTGGTCGAGCCGATGCGGTGGCAGCGGCTCTACCTGGCCGGCGACGCGGTGCACATCGTCCCGCCCACCGGCGCCAAGGGCATGAACCTGGCCCTCGCCGATGTCGCGCTGCTCGGTGACGCCTTCGCGGCCTGGTACGCCGACGGCAGCGGCGACCTGCTCGACGCCTACTCGTCGACCGCGCTGCGCCGGGTCTGGCGGGCCCAGCAGTTCTCCTGGTGGATGACCTCGATGCTGCATCGACTCAACGCCGACGACCCGTACGAGGTGAAGCTTCAGTCGGCCACCCTGCGCTACGTGACGACCTCCCGGGCGTACGCGACGAGCCTCGCGGAGAACTACGTCGGCCTGCCGCAGGTGTGAATCCGCGCGGGCTGACGCGTCCCGCCGGGAACCCCGGCGGCGCGGTGTCCGACTAGTGCGGTGTCCGGGCGTCGGACAACACTGACCCGAGGGCACGGGCCAGCTTCACACACGTACACCTGCTATTCCGATCGGAAAAGCGTATGTCTCTGACTGAGCTCTCTGGCGCCCCGACGCCGGATCCCGCCGCCGGCGCCGAGCCGGCCGTCCGCCCGCAACGACGCCCCTCGCCGCTGGCGGCGCTGCTGGTCCGCCTGCACTTCTACGCGGGCATCCTGGTCGCCCCGTTCCTGGTGGTCGCGGCGCTGACCGGCCTGGCGTACACCATCACGCCGCAGCTGGACCAGATCCTCTACGGCGACCAGCTCACCGTCGCCGCCGTCGGTGACCAGCCGCGACCACTGGCCGAGCAGGTCACCGCCGCGCGGGCCGCCCACCCCGACGGCAGCCTCACCGCCGTGTCGCCGGGCGCGGGTGACCGGACGACGCAGGTGGTGTTCGCGCTGCCGGAGCTGGGCGACAAGCAGCACACCGTCTACGTCGACCCGTACACGGCCGAGGTGCGCGGGCAGCTGACCACCTGGTTCGGCGCCACCCCCGCCACCACCTGGCTCGACGACCTGCACCGCAACCTGCACCTGGGCGACCTCGGGCGGCACTACTCCGAGATCGCCGCCAGCTGGCTGTGGGTCCTGGCGCTCGGTGGGGTGATCCTGTGGTGGCGCCGCCGCGGCAACGGGCGGGGCCGCGCGAAGCACCTGCTGGTGCCGGACCTGTCGGCCGGCAAGGGGGTACGGCGTACCCGTGGCTGGCACGCCACCACCGGGGTCTGGCTCGCCATCGGCCTGCTGATCCTCTCCGCGACCGGGCTGACCTGGTCCCGGTTCGCCGGGGAGAACTTCGCCGCCGGGTTGGCCGCCCTCGACGCCAACCGGCCCACGTTGTCGACCACCCTGGACGGTGCTCCCGCCGCCGGTGGCGGCGAGCACCAGCACGGTGGCGCGCCACCGGCCGAGGCCGATCCCGCGACCTTCGACCGGGTGCTCACCGTCGCCCGGGATGCCGGCCTGTCCGGACCGGTCGAGATCAGCCCGGGTGAGCCCGGGGCCGCCTGGAGCGTCGGGCAGACCGACGACCTCTGGCCCGTGGGGCGGGACCGGGTGGCCGTCGACCCGGCCACCGGGGCGGTCACCGCCCGCAGCGACTTCGCCGACTGGCCCCTGCTGGCCAAGCTGAGCAACCTCGGCATCCAGGCCCACATGGGACTGCTCTTCGGCGTGGTCAACCAGATCCTGCTCGCCGCGATCGCCGTCGGGCTGCTCTGCGTGATCGTGTGGGGCTACCGGATGTGGTGGCAGCGCCGACCCACCCGCGCCGAGCGGCGCGCCCTTGTCGGCGCCCCGCCCGCCCGTGGTGGCGTACGCGGTCTGCCGCTCTGGGCCCTGCTGCTCGGCGTACCGCTGACGGTCGCCCTCGGCTGGGCCCTGCCCTGGTTCGGCGTCACCCTGCTCGCCTTCCTCGTCATCGACATCACCCTGGCCCGAATAGCCCACCACCGCCGCCCCACCCCCTAACCCCCTCCCTCCCCCACTCCCTGCGGTTGATCATGAAGTTGTTGTCGCGACACGCCGATGTGCGCGACAACAACTTCATGATCGCCGAGGGGAGACCATGGCGCGCGGCGGCGTTACGGGGTAGAAACATGTCAACCCGTTTCTTCACACCGTGATACAAGTCCAGCTCGGCAAGAGAGCGCTCTCACATGCCGTGGTCCACCATGTCGTCGGGCGGTAGCTCCGACCGCCCGACGGGAAGGACGAACGTATGCCGACCCCACCACATCGCCGGCGACTCGGTCGGGCACTGGCCTTCGGCCTCGTGCTGACCACCGCCGCCGTCACCACCAACACCCCGGTCAGCGCGGGCCCGCCCCGACCGGCCACGCCCCACCTCGGGCCCAACGTCACCATCTTCGACCCGAGCATGCCGGTCAGCCAGATCCAGGCGACCCTCGACGCGGCACACGCCGCGCAGGTCGACAACGAGATGGGCACCACCCGGCACGCCTACCTGTTCCGGCCGGGCAGCTACGGCACCGCCGAGCAGCCGCTGCAGATCAAGGTCGGCTACTACACCGAGATCTCCGGGCTGGGTGCCTCCCCCACCGACGTGGTCATCAACGGCAAGATCGAGGCGTACAACCGCTGCCTCACCGAGGGCGGCACCGCCAACTGCATCGCGCTGGTCAACTTCTGGCGCACGCTGAACAACCTGTCACTGTCGATCAACGCCGCCGGCCAGGACGACTGCCGCGCCTCGGCCAACTTCTGGGCGGTGTCCCAGGCGGTCTCGATGCGCCGGCTCGACATCAGCGGCGGCGGGCTGTCGCTGATGGACTACTGCACCAACGGGCCGCAGTACGCCAGCGGCGGCTTCATCGCCGACTCCCGGCTGCCGGCCACCACCAACGGCTCCCAGCAGCAGTGGCTGACCCGCAACAGCGAGATCGAGAGCTGGTCCAACGGCGTGTGGAACCAGGTCTTCGCCGGGGTGGTCGGCGCACCCGACGACGCCGACTTCCCCGACCCGCCGTACACCACCCTCGACCGGACCCCGCTCAGCCGGGAGAAGCCGTACCTGTTCGTCGACGCCAAGAGCAAGTACCAGGTCCGGGTGCCCGCCGCCCGCCGGGACACCCGGGGCATCACCTGGGCCAACGGCCTGACGCCGGGGCGGACCATCCCGATCGACAAGTTCTTCGTCGCGAAGCCGTCCGACCCGGTGCGGGTCATCAACGCCGAACTCGCCCGCGGCAAGCACCTGCTGCTCACCCCCGGGGTGTACGACGTGGCGCGCAGCATCGAGATCCGCCGGCCCGACACGGTCGTGCTCGGCCTCGGGCACGCCACCCTGACCGCAGTGAACGGCGCGGTGCCGCTCGACGTCGCCGGCGTACCCGGCGTGGTGATCGCCGGGGTCACCATCGACGCCGGGCTCAAGGAGTCGCCGGTCCTGCTGCGGGTGGGGCAGAAGAAGGGCCGCCACCACAGCACACCGAACAACCCGACGACGCTCTCCGACGTCTACTTCCGGATCGGCGGGCCGCACATCGGCAAGACGGACACCGCGCTGGAGGTCAACAGCGACCACGTCCTGATCGACCACACCTGGGTGTGGCGGGGTGACCACGGCGTCGAGGGCTTCACCGAGGGCGTCAACGGCGACACCGACCGCTGGCGCACCAACACCGGACGCTACGGCGCGATCATCAACGGCGACCACGTCACCGCCACCGGCCTGTTCGTCGAGCACTTCCAGCGGTACAACACGGTGTGGAACGGCGAGCACGGCACCACGATTCTCTACCAGAACGAGCTGCCGTACGACCCGCCGACGCAGGCCGACTGGATGAACGGCAAGGTCAACGGCTGGGCCGGTTACAAGGTCGGTGACCGGGTCCGCCACCACACCCTGTACGGCGGCGGGGTGTACGTGTTCAACCAGAACAACCCGTCGATCCGCACCGAGAACGGCTTCGAGGTGCCGGTGCGGCCGGGCATCCGGCTGCACCACATCATGACGGTGAACCTCAGCGCCGGCACCATCGACCACGTGGTCAACGGCGTGGGCGAGGCGGCCGACATGGACCGCGTCGGCGTACCCGTCTACCTCAAGCGTTACCCGTAGGAAGGTGAGCAGGGGCCCCTCCTCGACCTGCGGTACGGGAGGGGCCCCTGCTGACAACTGCTCAGTCGACGACCGGGCTGCGCCGCTCCAGCAGGACGACGTCGCGCCAGCGGCCGTGCTGGCGGCCCACCCGCTCGCGGGTGCCGACGACCCGGAAGCCGGCCCGTCGGTGCAGGGCGAGACTGGCGACGTTCTCGGGAAACACGCCGGACTGGATCGTCCAGATGCCCGCCGCGTCGGTCGAGTCGATCAGGGCGTCGAGCAGCAGCCGGGCCACCCCACGCCCCCGGGCCTCCGGGTCGACGTAGACGGAGTGCTCCACGACTCCGGCGTAGACCGCGCGGGACGAGGTCGGCGACACCGCGATCCAGCCGAGCAGCGCCCCGCTGCCGGCCACCGCCACCAGCCGGTGCGCCGGCAGCCGGCCGGCGTCGAAGTCGGCCCAGGACGGCGCGACGGTCTCGAAGCTGGCGTCCCCGCCGTCCAGCCCGGCCTGGTAGATCGCCAGCACCCGGTCGGCGTCATCGGTCCGCATCGGACGCAGCGTCACGCCGGCCATGCGACGGCTCCATTCGCGTCGTGGGCGGGGTTCGTCATGCCAGGTGCCCGCCCAGTTTCGTGTAGCCGCGCAGCAGGTCGCGGGAGATGATCAGCCGCTGCATCTCGTCGGTGCCCTCGAAGATCCGGTAGAGGCGCACCTGCCGGTACCAGCGCTCGATCGGCAGCTCGCGGGTGTAGCCCATGCCGCCGTGGATCTGGAGCACCCGGTCCACCACCCGGTTGACCATACCCGCACCGTAGAGCTTCGCCATCGAGGAGGCGTGCCGCGGGTCCAGACCCGCATCGACCGTCCAGGCGGCACGCAGGACGAGCCAGCGGGCCGCCTCCAACTCGGTCTCCGAATCGGCGATCATCCACTGGATGGCCTGGTTGGTGCCGATCGTCGCGCCGAACGTCTCCCGGGTGTTGGCGTACTCGATCGCCATTCGCAGCGCCCGTTCGGCGATGCCGAGGGCGTGCGAGGGGATGACGTAACGGCCCTTGCCGATCCACTGCATGCCGAGGTGGAAGCCCTGACCGACCTCACCGAGGATGTTGCGGTGCGGCACGCGTACGTCGTCGAAGATCAGCGACGCCGGCCCGCCCTCGCCCATGGTGGGGATGAACTCCGACCGCCAGCCCATCGCCCGGTCCACCAGGAACGCGGTCGCCCCGCCGTCGCGGGCACCCCGCTCGGGGTCGGTGACCGCGATGACGATGGCGAAGTCGGCGTCGTTGCCGCCGGTGATGAAGGTCTTCTCACCGTTGAGGATCCAGTCGTCGCCGTCCCGGCGGGCGCGGAGCCGGATGTTGGCCGCGTCCGAGCCGGCGCCCGGCTCGGTGATGGCGAAGCAGGAGATCCGCTCACCCTCGATCGTGGGCAGCAGGAACTCCCGCCGCTGCTCCTCGGTGGCGTGGAAGAGGATGTTGTCCGCCTCGCCGCCGAAACGAACGGCACGTACGTGCGGCCGATCTCCGTCCAGATCAGCGACTGGAGTACGGCGGGGAGGTCCATGCCGCCGTACTCCTGCGGCGTGGCCAGTCCCCAGAAGCCGAAGGTACGCGCCTTGAGCTGCAACTCGCGCAGCTCGGAGCGCTCCAGGCCGAGCCGGTGGGCCCGTTCCCGGCGCAGCAGCTCCTGCTCCAGCGGCATGACCTCTCTGGTGACGAAGTCGCGGGCCGTGTCGCGGATGGCCCGTTCCTCGTCGGACAGCCCGAAGTCCATGTGCTCACCGACTCCTCTCCCGGACGCGCGCCCTCCGCGCGCACCGCCGTTGACGTGGCCACTGGCGTGACGGTCCGCGCCAGTAAATCCGACCCGGTGGCCGACAGCATCACCGGCCCGATGTCCTTGATCTGATAGTCGAGATCGGCGGCAGTGCCTACCATTCATCGCCGCAGTGGCGGAATCAGTGAACGGGAGTGCCACCATGCCATCCGGTAAGCGCATCACTCTCTCCGCCGACGACTCGCCCGGCGAGATCGACTCGCTCTACACCTGGCTACACGGCACCTCGGGGTTGACGGTCGACTTCACCGCCGGCGCCCCGCCGGCAGGCCGGCAGGGCGCCGCCGACCTGGTGACCGTCGTCTTCGGTGCCGGCGGTGCCGGTCTGGTCGTCGTGCAGGTGCTGCGAAGCTGGCTGGAGTCCCGGCGATCGATCGTCAAGCTGCACGTCAAGATCGGCGACCGTGAGTTCGACCTGGACGCGACCAACGCCGACGAGATCCTGCCGCTGCTCGAGGAGTTCCTGCGTGACTCCTGACTGGCCGGACCACCGGCGGTCACTCGCGATCCTGGTCGGCACATCGTCGTACACCCGAGGTCTGCCCACCTTCTCGGCGGCGGTGAACAGCATCGGTCGGCTGAGCGACCTGCTCACCGGGCCGCTGTGCGGCTGGCCGGCGGACCGGGTCGTCGTCATCCGGGATCCCCGCAACCGAGCCGAACTCGAACCGCGGCTGATCGACCTCATCGAGCCGGTCACCGACGTGCTGCTCTTCTGCTACATCGGGCACGGCCAGGTGGCGTACAACGACGATCTGTCGATGGGGCTCGTGGAGACGAGCAACGAGCGTACGAAGCGGGGCGCGACCGGCTTCCTGCTGTCGACGCTCCGGGACATGCTCTCGGTCAGCGAGGCCCGGGTGAAGGTGCTCGTGCTGGACTGCTGCTTCTCCGGCATCGCTACGGTGAACCGGCAGTCGGCGGTCGACGAGGCCGCGATCCGGGAGGACATCACCCGGGTAGCCGGGGCGTACACGCTCACCGCCAGCGAGGCGTACACCTCGGCGACCTACGAGTCGGGGCGCGGCGCTCTGACCCACTTCACCCGCGCGCTGGTCGAGGTGATCGAGGAGGGTGTGCCGGGGCGAGGCGACGTCCTGACCCTCGACGACATCTTCCCGAGCCTGCGCGATCGGCTGGTCAGGCAGGGGCGTCCACGTCCGACCCGGCTCAGCGTGGACGGCGGGCCGGGTTTCGTTCTCGCGCTCAACGGGAAGCGGCCGGCTCCGATCGTCCCCGCCCCGGCCCGGGAGACCTTCCGAGCAACCCGAGCAGTTCTCCGGCCGGCCCCGGCGATTCCCGGGCCGCCCGCGCGAACGGTGCGATCCGCGGCCGCACCTCCGGCCTGGCGGCGCGGGCGCTGGGCCCTGCTGGCTCTCGCCGTGCTGGCGATCGCCCTCACCTACGTCTTCACTCAGCCGGACAAACCCCGAGATCCCAGCACGCCGAACACCACAGGGAGCAGCACGCCTGCGCAGGAACCGTCCAGCGGGGTGCTCTGGACGGTCAGCAACAACGCGTCGGGCTTCGCGATAAGCCCGAACGGCCGACTGCTCGCCACCAACGACCTCAAGACCCGCGTCTGCCTGTACGACCTTGTCGACGACAAGGAGCTGCCGTGCCTGACCAACCCGTCGAAGTTCGGCCTGAGCCCGATCGGTTCGCTCGCGTTCAACAAGGACAGCACCACCCTGGCGAGCACCAGTGCAGATGAGATCATTCTCTGGGACGTACCGAGCCGGAAGATCGTCGCGCGGCTCGCCGATTCGGACGCGGCCGAGTTGGCCTTCAGTTCCGACGGCCGCAGCCTGGCGGTCTCCACGAAAGAGACGTCGGATGGCCGGATCCACCTGTGGGACCTGGCTTCCCGCAAGCGAGTGGCGCGGTTCGGCGGCCTGTTCAACTCGTCTCCGCTCGTCATCAACAAGCAGGGCACCACTCTTGCCGGCGTCGGGGCGAACTACGCGGTCCGCACGTGGCGGCTGTCGTCCCGCGAGCAGACCGCCGAGATGCGGCCGGAGCCACCCACCGACGCGTTCCCCGGCTACTCCGCCGCGTTCCGCCCCGACGGCAAGACCCTCGCCACCGGCGGCGGCGACGGCGCGGTCCGGCTGTGGAACCTCGGTACGCGAAAGCAGAAGCTGACGCTGACCGGCCACCAGGGCGTCGTCTCGGGCCTGGCCTTCAGCCCGGATGGCTCGCTGCTGGTTAGCGTCGGCTGGGACGGAACCGCGCGCCTCTGGGACGTGGCGAAGGGCAAGGCGATCGGCGAACCGCTCGGCCAGTCGCAGTACCAGCTCGTCAACGTGCTCTTCCACCCCGGTGGCGGGCGGGCGTACACCCTGGACACGAGCGGCACCGTCCGCTTCTTCACGGTCCCGGCCACACCGGCCTGAGACCACCGCCGGCCGGCCACCGGGCAGGATGGCAGGTGGGTGGGGCACGCAGGGCCGTCGAGTTCTCGACCGAGGGTCCGCGCGGCTATCGTGACCGGGTGCCGCGTCTGGTCTTCTCCGGTGTGGACCTCGGCCTGATCCGCTTCGCGATCATGCCCTTCCAGGAGACGTTGAAGGCGGCCCGCGGTTTGGGCCTGCGTCAGCCGCCCGCCGGTCTGGCCGGGTGGCGGCACGCCGTCCGGCCGCTGCTTCCGGCAGCCGCGATACCGGCGCTGGCACTCTGCGGCGCGCACCCCGTCCGCCTGCCGGATTTCCTCACCCCGCAGCCGGCGTCGCAGCCGCAGTCCTTCGAGGACGAACTTGCCGCCGCGCTCGGCGATCCGGCCGCCCCGGTCGGGCCGGACACCGTCCAGTTCGCCACGGCGCTGCGCACCGCCCCGCCGGTGGTCGACGACCTGATTCAGCATCCGGACCGGAGCCGGCGAGCCCTCGCCCGCTCGTTCGCGGCGCTGCACCGAGCCGTACTCGCGCCCGACTGGCCGAGGTTGCAGGCACAGCTGGCGGCCGACGTGTCGTACCGGGCCCGGCTGGCCGCGCGGCACGGCGTGGCGACCATGCTCAGCACGCTGTGCCCGCGCCTCGTCCGCTGGGAGTACCCGTACCTGGAGTTCGTCGGGCCGCCGGCCGAGGACTACCCGTTGCGCGGACGGGGGCTGGTCCTCGTGCCCAGCATGTTCCTCACCGACGGGGTGCATCGGCAGCTCAACGACCGGCAGCAGCCGATGTTGTTCTACCCGGCCCGTACCGCGACCGAGTTCTGGCGCGACGGTGCCCGCTTCGCGGGACCGGACGGGCGGCTGGCCGGGCCGGTCGGTGTGCCGCGCGCGACGGTGCTGCGGGCGTTGGCCGACCGGCCCGGCCTCGGCACCGGCGAGGTCGCCGGGGTGCTGGGCGTGGCGCCGTCGACCGCGTCGGCGCACCTGGCGAGGCTGCGCCGCGCCGGGCTGGTCAGCACCGTACGATCGGCCCGCCGGGCCCGGCACGAGCTGACGCCGCTGGGCTGGCAGCTACTGGACGCGAACGTCGCGTAGTCAGTCGACCGCGATCGCCTCGATCTCGAGCAGCCACTCCTCGGCGTAGATGTCGGCGATGATGATGGTGAGCGCGGGGGCGTGGTCGCCCAGGACCTCCTGCCGGATCCGCCCGCTGGCCGCCCGGTGGCTGCGGTCGGCGAGATAGATCGTCACCTTGGCGAGGTGGTGGATGCCCATGCCCGCCTCGGCCAGCACCGCGAGCAGGTTGCGCCAGGTGAGGCGGCACTGTGCGTCGAAGTCCGCCGGTACGACGCCGTGCTCCGCCCACGGCACCTGGCCGCTGACGAAGACCATCCGGCGGGCACCGGAGACGACCGTGCCGTGGGTGTACGTCGGGCCGGGGTCCGGCAGGGTCGCCGGGTTGAGCTGCTTGATCTCCAAGGTCTGCATGGCCCGGACGGTAGCCACACGACCGCCCGGGTCCGAACGCTTCGACGGATCGTCGAAGCATGCCCCGCGTTCCGCCCCCGGCAAGATCCGCGCAGTTTCCCTGATGTTGCTGCCTCCGGCGCTGCCGAGGCAGCAGCATCCCTGAAGTTGTGCGGATCATGAGCGGGCCGGAGGTGGGTCCGCCGGCCATCGAGGAGGGGCGTGGTAAGAATTCTTGACATCATGTCAGTGCCGCTTTACCTTGGTGATGTTAGGTTTTCTATACATGGGAGCTGGACATGTCCGCTGAGGAGAAGCGCGCCTGGATCTACGCCGTGGTCGCCGTCGGCGTCTCCGCGGTCTACTTCGTCACCGTCCTGTCGCAGGTGCCGGGCGCGGACGTCGCGCAGATCGCCTACGTGCGGCCGATGCTCACCGCCATCGGCGCCGGGATCGCCCTGGGCATCGTCGCCAGCATCGCCGCCGCCGTCGTCTCGCCGAGGGAGGCCGACCGGACGGACGAGCGCGACCGGCAGATCCACCGGCTGGGCGAGTACGTCGGGTTCTACGTCATGAGCATCGCCGCGATCGTCCCGCTCGCCCTGACCATGGCGGGGGTCGCCCACTTCTGGATCGCCAACACGCTGTACCTGGCGTTCGTGCTGGCCGCGCTCGCCTCGTCGATCGTGAAGATCGTTTCGTACCGCCGAGGAATCTAGCCATGGTCAAGCCCACGAAGGTCACGAACTCGATCCGGGCGCTGCGGTTCGCGCACGGGGAGATGACGCAGGCGGAGCTGGCCGACCGCGTCGGCGCGACCCGGCAGACCATCGCCGCCATCGAGAAAGGTCGATACTCGCCGTCGCTGGAGATGGCCTTCCAGATCGCCCGGGTCTTCGACGTGCCGCTCGACGACGTCTTCGCGTACCCGGACTCCACGGACTAGCCACCCCACCACCGCAACCGGCGCGCGAGGAGATCGTCTCGCGGGCCCGGCCCGTCACGCCCACATCCCCAAGGAGGAGCCCCATGCCCACCCCTCGACGCCTGGCCCGTATCGCCGGACTGCTCTACCTCATCATGGGCGTCTGTGGCGCCTTCGCCGAGATCGTGCGCGTCACGGTGTACCGGCCCGGCGACGCCGCCACCACGGCGGCCAACGTCGCGGCCCACGCCGGCCTGGTCCGCGCCAGTGTCGTGGCCGACCTGGTCGCCGTCCCGACCGGTCTGTTCACGGCGATGGCCCTGTACCTGCTGCTCAAACACGTACACGCCAACGCGGCCCGGGCGATGGTGGCCCTCCTGGGGATCGCCGCCGCCATGATGACCCTCAACCTGGCGCACCAGTACCAGGCGCTACTGGTCAGCGACGCCGCCTACACCGGCGCGTTTGCCGGGCCGGGATCCGACGCGCTGGTACTGCTCATGCTCGACCTGCACCACTCCGGATACCTCATGACGCAGGTCTTCTTCGGCCTGTGGCTGCTCCCGATGGGCTACCTCGTCTACCGGTCCGGCATGATCCCGCGGGTGATCGGGGTCCTGCTCGTGGTCGGCTGCCTCGGCTACCTCGTCGACACGTTCGCCCGGTTCGCCGCCCCCGAGCTGGGCGCGGCGCTGAGCCCCTACGCCGTCACCCCGCCCGCGGTCGCCGAGGTTTCGATGATGCTCTGGCTGCTCGTCAGGGGCGTCAACGTCCCGCAACCGGACCGTCCTGCGGCCCGCGCGGCCGCGGTCAATCCCTGACCGCGGCCCACGCGGGCCCTGGCTGGCCTCACAGGATGGTGCAGAGCGTCCCGTTGAGCCGGAAGGCGGTCGGCGGGACGTTCGGGCCGCCGTACTCCCCGACGAAGCCGGCACTCGTGCTGCCCCCGGCGGGTATCCGGCGGTTGTCGTCGGTGTTGGTGACCCGCACGGCGGTGCCGACCTGCTCCCAGTTCGCGCTCCAGCCGCTGCTCACCTGCTGCCAGGTGGTCGGCCAGGTCCACGTCAGCGTCCAGCCGTCGACCGGGGCCGTGGCGTTGTTGACGATGTCGACGTTGGCCACGTAGCCGTTGCCCCAGTCCGTCGTGTTGGTGAAACGGACGCCGCAGGCGCTGGTGGCCGGGCTGCCGGTGGTGAAGGTGAGCGGCGGGGAGGCCCAGGAGACCCGGCCCGCGGTGTCGCGGGCCAGCACGTTGACCGTGTACCTGCCGCCCGGTTCGAGGTTGTCGACGGTGAGCGTGGTGCCCGCCGTCTCGCCGAGTTGCTCGCTGACCGCGCCGTGCTGCCGATACACCTCGTACTTGGCGATCGGGCTGGCGCCCCGGGTGGCCGCCGGCCAGGAGATCGTCGCGGCCCGCTCGGTGATGTCGCCGGCGCTGGGCTGGCCCGGCGCGCCGGGCTGGCCGGTGGCGGTGGCGGCCGGACGCACCACCAGGGTGGTCAGCGAGTACGGCGGCAGCGTCCGGCTGGTCGCGCTGCCGGTCCGGCTGGTGGCGATGGCGGTGGCGCCGTTGGTGTGGGTGTGGACCGTCGGCGCACCGGTCGACGGGGCGAACCCGGCGTAGTCGATGGTGACCGGGTACGCGTTGTCCGGGTCCTTGTTCACCAGCAGCACCGCGACCTCGCCGTTGGCCCGCCGGACCGCGTGCGCGCCCACCAGCGGCTGATCCGAGCCGGCGCGGATGAACTGGTCACCGGTGGTGGCGAAGAGGCTCATCATGGACATCCCGTAGTACGACGCGAAGGGCGTGTCCGCCGGTGGCTCGCAGACCGAGCCGTCCGGGGTGCAGGTGCCGCTGGAGAGCATGCCGAAGTCGTTGTAGTCCGTCTGGCCCGCGACGGTCGACACCGTGCCGATGCCGTTGCGCACGTTCCACCAGTGGACGGTGAAGACGCCGCTGGCCAGCAGCCCGCTGTAGGCGTCGGCCAGGAAGAGCGCGGCCGGCTGGCTGGTCATGCCCGAGGAGGTGACGTTCACCTCGGTGAGGCTGATGCCGATGCGCGCGGCGTTCGGCCCGGCGTACCGGGTGATCTGCTGGCGCAGCAGGTGGACCGCGTCGGTGATGTGGCTGGTCCGGGGCAGCGACTCGGCGGCGCTGCCGCCCGGGTACCAGTGCACGTCGACGAAGTCGATCTTCGGCCCGGCGATGGAGAGCACGGTCTGGTTCCACGGACCCGGGTCGTCGCCAGCGGTCAGGCCGTCCGGCCAGTTCGCCGGCATGGTCAGTACCGCGCCGACCTTGATGGTGGGGTCGACCGCCTTCATCGCGTCGGCGTACTCGACCACCAGGTTCGCGTAGTAGGTCGGGCTCTTGTCGGGGTGGTGGTCGGCCTCCCAGTCCGCCCCGTAGTGGCCGTTGCCGTAGTTCTCGTTGCCGACCGTCCAGTACCGGGCGCCGTAGCCCTTCGTCACGTTGGCGTACCGCACCCAGTCGGCCGCCTCCTGCGGCGTGCCGGTGCCGTAGTTGGCGATGATCATCGGCTGGGCACCGGTCCGCCGCACCCCGGCCATGAACGTGTCGAAGTCGGTGTTCGGGGCGACGTAGCCACCGGGTGCCGTGTGGTCCGCCCAGTGGTAGATGTCGGCGTACGAGCCGCCGGGGTAGCGCAGCATCTGGACGCCGGCTTCGCGGAGCAGGTCGGACGTCTCGGTGGTGCCCAGGCGCGAATCCCAGATGGCGTGGTTGACGCCGAGTGCGGTGTCGGGCATGGTGGCCAGCCCGGCGCGGGCGTTCACCGTCACGGTCACCGGCGCCGCCGCCGCACTGACGCTCGGCGGGTTGACTCCGGTCAGCGCACCCGTGGCGAGCAGCAGGCCGGCCGCGAGTGCCGCGCCGCGGCGTCGGGACCGCAGCAGCGGTGGGACAAGGGGTCGAACACCGTACCTGTTCGAGGTTCTCATGGTCTTCCTTCGTTGATCACGGCGGAGATCCGCTTGCCCCCGAACCCTCGTCGGACGGGCTCGGGGGCAAGCGGACGCGGAGGCGACTCCGGTCGTCTGCCGTCGTCCCCCGGGACCGTGACGGTCCCGGTTGCCCATCGGGCGACGGTCACTCACGCGCGCGACAACGCATCGACGAACAAGAATCCCATACCACCCGTGGTCGACTCAACGGTTCATCCCGGGCATCCACCCCACGGTTTAGTAAAGTTTATGAACAGTAGGTGTTACCATCACGGCTGTCGATGTGCGATCCGGCCGTCGACGTCCGCTCCCCATCGGAAGGAGTGATCACATGTCGAGATTGCGCGCCCTGGCCGCGCTCGCGGCACTGACGCTCGCCGGCGCGCTGCTGGCGGTCATCCCGTCGACCGCCGCCTCCGCCGCCACCTGCGCCACGCCGTGGCAGTCCTCGGCCGTCTACACCGGAGGCATGCAGGTCTCCCACAACGGCCGCAACTACCAGGCGAAGTGGTGGACCCAGAACGAGGCCCCACCCGGCACCTCGGGGGTCTGGCAGGATCTCGGCGCCTGCGGCGGCAGCACCCCGCCGCCCACCAACCCCGGTGGCTTCGTGGTCACCGAGGCCCAGTTCCACCAGATGTTCCCGGGCCGCAACTCCTTCTACACGTACTCGGGGCTGGTCTCGGCGCTCGGCGCCTACCCGGCGTTCGCCCGGACCGGCGGCGCCACCGTCCAGCGCCAGGAGGCCGCCGCCTTCCTGGCCAACGTGTACCACGAGACCGGCGGCCTGGTGCACATCGTGGAGCAGAACACGGCGAACTACCCGCACTACTGCGACAGCAGCCAGTCGTACGGCTGCCCGGCCGGGCAGGCCGCCTACTACGGGCGCGGGCCGATCCAGCTGAGCTGGAACTTCAACTACAACGCGGCGGGCAACGCCCTCGGGCTGCCGCTGCTGACCAACCCCTGGTTGGTGCAGAACGACGCCGCCGTGGCCTGGAAGACGGCGATCTGGTACTGGATGACGCAGAACGGCCCCGGCACGATGACCGCCCACAGCGCGATGGTCAACGGTGCCGGTTTCGGTCAGACCATCCGCAGCATCAACGGCTCGATCGAGTGCAACGGCGGCAACCCCGGCCAGGTGCAGAGTCGGGTCACCCGGTACCAGCAGTTCGTGGGCATCCTCGGGGTGCCCGCCGGAGCGAACCTCTACTGCTGACACCACCCGTCCGGCGCCGCCCCGGTCACCTCCGGCGGCGTCGGACCGGTCAGCCCACCTTCGGGGTGGCCCGATCGATGATCGCGGCGAAGTCGACCCCGGCCGGCAACGTGCCGTACGCGTGCCCCCGGTCGCCACCGAGCCGGGAGGCGCAGAAGGCGTCGGCGACGGCGGGGTGACCGTGGCGCACCAGGAGCGCGCCCTGGAGCACCAGCGCCAACTGCTCGACCAGCCGACGGGCGCGTACCTCCAGGTCGGCCGGATCGGCCAGGGCGGCCTGGACCTGGCGTACCGCGGCGTCGAGCCGGGCGTCCGCGCCCGCGGCGGCGCCCAGCTCGGCGCGGAACGCCGCCATCACCTCGGGCTGGCTGGCCAGCGCGCGCAACACGTCCAGCGCGGCGACGTTGCCGGAGCCCTCCCAGATGGAGTTCAGCGGCGACTCGCGGAACAGTCGCGGCATGCCGGACTCCTCGACGTAGCCGTTGCCGCCCAGGCACTCCAGCGCCTCGGCGGCGTGCCCCGGCCAGCGCTTGCAGACCCAGTACTTGCCGACGGCGAGGGCGATCCGCTTGAACGCGGTCTCCCCCGCGTCGCCCCGGGCGGACCGGTCGGTCGCCCCGGCCAGCCGCATCATCAGCACGGTCGCCGCCTCGGACTCCACCGCCAGGTCGGCCAGGACGTTGCGCATCAACGGCTGCTCGCTCAGGTACCGGCCGAAGGCCCGGCGGTGGGCGGCGTGGTGCACGGCGGTGATGAGCCCCTGGCGCATGCCGGCCGCCGCGCCGATCACGCAGTCGAGACGGGTCAGGTTGACCATGTCGATGATGGTGCGGACGCCCCGACCCTCGTCGCCCACCCGCCAGGCGACCGCGTCGTCGTACTCGACCTCGCTGGAGGCGTTGGACCGGTTGCCGAGCTTGTCCTTCAGCCGCATCAGCCGCATCGGGTTGCGGCTGCCGTCGGGAAGCACGCGCGGGACGAGGAAGCAGGTGAGCCCGCCCGGCGCCTGGGCGAGCGTGAGGAAGACGTCGCACATCGGCGCGGAGGTGAACCACTTGTGCCCGACGAGCCGGTAGCCGCCGTCCGGCCCGGGACGCGCCACGGTGGTGTTGGCCCGCACGTCGGAGCCACCCTGCTTCTCCGTCATCGACATGCCGGCCAGCAGCCCCCGCTTGGCCAGCGGTACGCGCAACCCGACGTCGTACGTCCGGGCGGTGAGCAGCGGCTCGTAGCGCGCGGCCAGTTCGGGGGCGTGCCGCAGCGCCGGCACCGCCGCGTACGTCATCGAGATCGGGCAGCCGTGACCGGCGTCCGGGCGCCAGGTGTAGAACTTCGCCGCCCGCGCCACGTGCGCACCGGCCCGCTCGTCGGCCCAGGGCGCGGCGTGCAGGCCGTGCTCCACGGCGGTCCGCATCAGCTCGTGCCAGGACGGGTGGAACTCGACCTCGTCGACGCGGTGACCGTAGCGGTCGTGGGTACGCAGCACCGGCGGGTGTTCGTTCGCCAGCCGGCCGTGCTCCGCCGCCTGCTCGGTGCCGGCCAGCCGGCCGAGTGCGTGCAGGTCGGACGTGGCCCAGCCGGCGCCCTCGCGGACCAGCCCGTCGAGCAGGGCGGGATCGTCCGCGACGTCGTGGCCGGCCAACGGCGGCACCTGGTTGAACACCTCGTGTGTGGTGGTCACGGCGAAACTCCCAACGCGCGGTGGATGAAGGTGGTCAGCCCGCCGATGGTGTCCGGGCCGGCAACGCCGGCGGCCAGCGGGCCCACCATCGCCTCGGCCAGGGCGCCGACCACGGCGGTGGAGGTCAGCTCGGGGTCCTGCGGCGGCAGCTCCCCGCTGGCCACGCCGTCGGCGACGTAGCCGGCGATGAGCGTGGCGTGGGCGCGCCGGAAGGCCAGCCGCTGCGCCTCGACCGCCGGGTCGACCGGCTCGGCGAGCAGCGCGTACGCCAGTCGCGGGGACTGCAGGGCACGGCCGGAGAAGGTCTCGATGACCGCGCGGACCCGGGCGGCGGCGCCGGCCTGCCGCGCGGCGGCCCGGGTGACCGCGTCGACCTCGCGCTGGCTGGCGGTGCGGAACACCTCGGCGAAGAGGTCGGCCTTGGCGGGGAAGTGCCGGTAGACGCTGCCGGTGGCCACGCCGGCCCGCTCGGCGACGGCGGCGACCGAGCAGCCGGCGTACCCGTGCTCGGCCAGGATGCCGAGGGCGGCGTCGACGATCCGCTCCCGGGAGGCGGACAGTCGCGCCTTCACCCGCTCGGTGCTCCGGTAGGCCACGCAAGGATTGAATCACCATTCATTCCTTGCCGACAAGACCTCACGGCTCAGCTCAGCGACTTGGCGAACCAGTGGTGGGCGTACGGGTTGCTGTTGTACGGCGGGATCTCCTGGTAGCCCGCGCTGCGGTAGAGCCGCATCGCCTCGGTGAGGCTGCCGTTGGTGTCCAGGCGTACGCTGCCGGCGCCGGCCGCGACCGCGTACCGCTCCAGCTCGTCCAGCAGGCGCCGGCCGACGCCGAGGCCGCGCACCGACGCCGACACCCAGAGGCGCTTGATCTCGGCCGGCTCGCCGGGTGGCAGCCGCAGCGCGCCGCAGCCCACCGCCTCGGTCGCGAGGGAGGCGACCAGGAACAGACCCGCCGGGGGTACGAGCTCCTGATCGTCGACCGCGCTGCCGGCCGGATCGAAGCCGGCGTCGAACCGCTCGGCGAGTTCCCGCGCGTACGCCCGCAGGCAGGCCCGGGCGCGCGGCTCACCGGGCTGGCCGGGCGCGATGGTGACCAGTGACGCCATGAGCAGGCGCTCGACCTCGGCCATGGCGGTGGTGAGCCGGGCCCGCTGGCCGCCGGTGAGCGGCGCCAGCACCGACCAGGCCAACTCGTCGGACTTGCGGTCCAGCAGATCCCACTCGGCGCGACCGGCCTCGGTCAGCCGGGCGGTGCGTACCCGTCCGTCGCCCTCGCCGGGCCCCACCACGACGAGCCCGTCCCCCTCCAGGGTGCGCAGCAGCCGGCTGAGGTAGCCGGCGTCGAGATCCAGCCGGGTCCGCAGGGCCGCGACCTCCGCACCCGCCGGCCCGATCTCCCACAGCAACCGCGACTGCGCCAACGGCCGGTCCCGAGCGAGATAGCTGTCGTCCAGCGCACCCACCCGCTGCGTCACCGTCCGATTGAACCGCCGCACCACGTCAACAAGTCCACGCTCCACAACCCCTGACTTTAGTCAGATATCCATCCCACACCCACCCCCATCTCCGGCGATCTTGCACTTTCGGTCGACGGATCGCCCCT
This sequence comes from Micromonospora sp. WMMD1082, assembly GCF_029626175.1. Classification (NCBI taxonomy): domain Bacteria; kingdom Bacillati; phylum Actinomycetota; class Actinomycetes; order Micromonosporales; family Micromonosporaceae; genus Micromonospora; species Micromonospora sp. WMMD1082. Next base: position 6,272,860 of record NZ_JARUBM010000002.1, read on the forward strand.
TATATGGCGTTTGTCACGACAGAAAGCGCAAGATCGCGGGGCTGGTCAGGGGGGCGGGTGGCGGAGGGTGGCGGAGGTGAGGGTGGTCAGGGCGGTCGTGGCGAGGACGGCGGCGCAGGCGTAGAGGACGGCCGGGGGGTGTGTGGTCTCGGCGAGGAGGCCGAGCAGGTTGGTCGTCGCCAGCAACGGCAGGCTCTGCACGAGCACGAGCACGGACTGCACCCGGGCCAGATGCGTGACCGGCGCGGCGGCCAGGATCAGCGGGCCGACGTGCGTGGCGAAGAGTCCGGAGCCGGCACCGACGACCACGCCGGCACCGGCCGCCGCCAGCGGCACGCCGCCGGCCACCGGCACCGACCACGCCGAGTCGCCGGCCGCGAGCAGAGCCACCCCGATCGCGGCCACCAGCAGACCCGCCGCGGCCACCACGCCCGGCCGGGACAGCGCACCGCGCACCACCACGGTCACCGCGACGGCGGCGGTGCCCAGTGCCACCGCCGCGACGACCGCGCCGGTGGCCTGCGGCGACCACGCCCGCTCCCGGGCCAGCAGCGGTACGAGCAACGAGGAGACCGGCAACAGGAAGCCCGCGGCGACACCGGTCACCAGCAGCGCCGGCCGCAGCGTGTGGTGCCGCCAGCCGAGGCGCAGCCCGTCCAGCACGGCTGGCCCCACCGGCTGCGGCGCTCGACGATCTTCGGGCGGACGGAGCAGGTCTCCGGGTCGACGGAGCAGCAGCAGGATCGTCAGCATCACCAGGAAGGTCGCCGCGTTGGCCAGGGCCACCCCGGCGAGCCCGGCCACCGCCAGGACCAGACCACCCAGCGACGGGCCGGCGAACACGGCCAGCTGCCCGGCGAGGTGACGGGCCGACATCGCGCGGGCCAGCGCGCCCGGCGGCACCAGCCGCCGCGGCATCGAGCCCGAACTCGGCAGGTAGAAGGCATCCACGATCCCGATGGCCAACGCGGTGAGCAGCATCGGCAGCCGAGGATCGACCGGCGACCGGACGGCGACGGCCAGGGTCACGGTGACCACGACCATCGCCGCGTCCGCGATCAGCATGACGGGCCAGGCGCCGTACCGGTCGGCCACCGCCCCGCCGACCAGCAACAGCAGGATCCGGGGCAGCGTGATGGCGGTCAGCACCAGCGCCGCGAAGCGCCCACCGTGCCCCGCCGCCACCCAGGCCATCGCGAACGCCATGGCCTGCACGCCGACCAGGCTCAGCGCGGTGCCGCCCAGCCACGCCCAGTACGCACCCGGCACCGCCGTCCGGTCACCGGTCGCCACCACCACCACGAAGCCCCCTCCGCCCGTCGACCGACACCGGCCGTCGTCCGGCGGCCACTGTCCGGCCTCGACCGGGTCGAGGGTCAAGCCACGCGCGGGCCGTTCGGGCGCACGTTTCCGCGTCTGGCGGTGCGGAGAAACGACGTCTTGCGCATCCGCCGCCCGACTGCTTATGTTAGCGATAACATCGATCGCCTTGCACCGCCCGCCTATGCGCGGACGGTAATCGCACGTGTCCCCGCCGCCCCGCTGGCCACCACCAGACACCCAGCCCGGTGGCGCTCCCGCACGCGACACCACGGAGGCCGTGATGCCCCACCCGTCCCTCAACCGCCGGCACGTACTCCAGGCCGCCGGCGCGGCGGTCGTCGCCACCGCCGTCGGTCCGCACCTCGTCGGCGGCTCCGCCGGCGCGGCGCTCCCCCCGGCCCGACCCGACATCGGCGTTTCCGCGTTCGCCTTCGACCTGGGTCAGGTCCGGCTGACCGCCAGCCGCTGGCTGGACAACCAGAACCGCACCCTGAACTACCTGCGCTTCGTCGACGTCAACCGGCTGCTCTACAACTTCCGCGCCAACCATCGCCTCGCCACCGGAGGTGCCCCGGCGACCGGCGGCTGGGAGGCGCCGACGTTCCCGTTCCGCACCCACTCCCAGGGGCACTTCCTGAGCGCCTGGTCGCACGCCTGGTCGGTGCTCGGTGACACCACGTGCCGGGACAAGGCCAACGCCATGGTGGCCGAGTTGGCCCGGTGCCAGGCGAACAACGCCACCGCCGGCTTCAGCACCGGCTATCTCTCCGGGTTCCCCGAGTCCGAGTTCACCGCGGTGGAGGCACGCACCCTGAACAACGGCAACGTGCCGTACTACTGCATCCACAAGACGCTGGCCGGCCTGCTCGACGTGTGGCGCCACATCGGCAACACCCAGGCCCGCGACGTTCTCCTCGCGCTCGCCGGCTGGGTGGACTGGCGCACCGGCCGGCTGACCGCGAGCCAGATGCAGGCCATGCTGGGCACCGAGTTCGGCGGCATGAACGCCGTCCTGGCGGACCTGTACCAGCAGACCGGTGACGCCCGCTGGTTGACCACCGCCCAGCGGTTCGACCACGCCGCCGTGTTCAACCCCCTCGCCGCCAACTCCGACCAGCTCAACGGCCTGCACGCCAACACGCAGATCCCGAAGTGGATCGGCGCGGCGCGGGAGTTCAAGGCCACCGGCACCACCCGCTACCGCGACATCGCCAGCAACGCGTGGAACATGACCGTCAACACCCGCACCTACGCGATCGGCGGCAACAGCCAGGCCGAACACTTCCGGGCCGCCAACGCGATCGCCGGATACCTGCGCGCCGACACCTGCGAGGCGTGCAACACGTACAACATGCTGAAGCTGACCCGGGAGTTGTGGCAGCTCGACCCGAACCGGACGGCGTACGTCGACTTCTACGAGCGTGCGCTGCTCAACCACCTCGTCGGTGCGCAGAACCCGGCCGACAACCACGGGCACATCACGTACTTCACGCCGTTGCACCCCGGCGGGCGGCGCGGCGTGGGTCCGGCGTGGGGCGGCGGCACCTGGAGCACCGACTACAACTCCTTCTGGTGCTGCCAGGGCACCGGGCTGGAGGCCAACACCACGCTGATGGACTCGATCTACTTCCACAACGGCACCACCCTGACGGTGAACCTGTTCATGCCGTCGGTGCTCACCTGGTCCCAGCGCGGGATCACGGTCACACAGACCACCAGCTACCCCGCCAGCGACACCACGAGCCTGACCGTCAGCGGCAGCGTCGGCGGATCGTGGACGATGCGGATCCGCATCCCCGGCTGGGCGCAGGGCGCCACGGTCAGCGTCAACGGCGCCGCGCAGAACATCGCCACCGCGCCCGGCACGTACGCCGTTCTCACCCGCTCCTGGACCTCCGGCGACACGGTGACCGTACGGCTGCCGATGCGGGTGGTCGTCGAGCCGGCCAACGACAACCCGACCGTCGTGGCGCTCACCTACGGCCCGGCGGTGCTCTCCGGTAACTACGGCAACACCACGCTGTCGGCGCTGCCCGCGCTGGCCACCGCCTCGGTCAGCCGGACCAGCAGCACCGCCCTCACCTTCACGGCCACCGCCAACGGCGCCCCGGTCAACCTGATCCCGTTCTACGACGCGCACGGGCACAACTACACCGTCTACTGGAGCGCCAGCGGCCAGGCCACGTTCCGGCTCGTCAACGCCGCCAGTGGCCTGGTGCTCGGCATCGAGAACATGTCCACCGCCGATGGCGCCCCGGCGTTGCAGTGGGACGACAACGGCACGCCGGACCACGACTGGCAGCTGGTCGTCGACGGCACCGCCGTGCGGTTGCGCAACGCCAACAGCGCCAAGGTGCTCGGTGTCCGGGACATGTCCACCGCCGACAACGCGCAGGTCCTGCAATGGTCGGACACCGGCACGGCCGATCACCGGTGGACGGTCGTCGACGTCGGCGACGGCTCACACAAGATCCGCAACGGGCACAGCGGCAAGCTGCTGGCGACCCTCAACGGCTCCACCGCGCGGGGTGCCCGGGTCGTCCAGGAACCGGACAACGGCACACCGGACAACCAGTGGCGGTTCGTGCCCAACGGCGCCCGCCGGATCCAGAACCTGGCGACCGGCCTCGTGCTCGGCGTGCGGGACATGTCCACCGCCGACGGCGGTCCGGTGATCCAGTGGGGGGACACCGGCACCGCCGACCACCTCTGGACCGCGATCGTGGACAGCGGCGGCTACCTGCGGTTGCGCAACTCCCACAGCGGCAAGGTGCTCGGGGTGGAGAACGGCAGCAGCGCCAACGGCGCCCGGGTGGTGCAGTGGGCGGACAACGGCTCTGCCATGCACCGCTGGCGCCTGCGGTACGGCGCGAACGGGTACTTCCGGATCCAGAACGGCAACGGCGGGCGGGTCCTCGGCGTCACCGACGCCTCGTCGAGCCAGGGCGCCCAGATCGTGATCTGGGACGACAGCGGCGCCAGCGACCACCGCTGGCGGTTCGTCTAGGCCGCTCCCGCCCCGCCGCTGCGCGGACGCTCAGCGGCGGGGTGGCGGGCCGACGCTGCGGCGGGCGACCAGCGACGGCGCGATGGTCGCGCGCAACGCGCCACCGCTGGCCGACTCGATCTGGGCCAGCAGCATCTCCAGGCTCGCCCGGGCCACCGCGCCGAAGTCCGGCCGCACGGTGGTCAGCGGCGGGATGAAGTAGGCGGCCTCCGGCACGTCGTCGAAGCCGACCACACTGATGTCGTCCGGCACCCGGAGGCCGTGCTCGTGCAGTGCCCGCAGCACGCCGAGAGCCAGGTGATCGTTGGCGGTGAAGACGGCGGTGACGTCGGTCATCCGGGCCAGCATCTGCCCGCACCGGTAGCCGGCCGCCGCGGACCAGTCCGCCGGCACCAGCGGCGGGACCTCCGCGCCGGCCGCGAGCAGCGCCGCCCGCCAGCCCTCGATGCGGCCCGCGCTGTCGAACCAGTCGGACGGCCCGGAGACGTGCCAGACCGTACGGTGGCCGGCGTCGAGCAGGTGCTGCGTCGCGGCCCGGGCGCCAGCGGCCTGATCCACCGTGACCAGCGGCATCGGCCGGTGCGGGTCACCGTCGACGGTGACCAGCGGCACGTCCTTGGGCAGGCGTTCCAGCGCCTCGCCGGCCGACTCCACCGGCGCGATCACCACGATGCCGGCCACCCGGTGGGCCAGGTGCCGCTCGACCACCGCGGAGATCGATCGGTGGTCGAGGCTGCGCACGCTGCCCACGCTGACCGCGAAGCCGGCCTCGGCGGCCGTCTGCTCCAGCGCGGCGAGCAGCGAGGCCGGGCCGTAGAGGGTGGTGTTCTGGGCGACCACGCCGATCACCTGCGACCGGCCGGTGACCAGCGCGCGGGCCGCCCGGTTCGGCCGGTAGCCGAGCTCGGCGATGGCCGCCTGGACCCGCAGCCGGGTCTGCTCGCGTACGTTCGGGTGACCGTTGAGCACCCGCGACACCGTCTGGTGGGAGACACCAGCGAGGCGGGCCACGTCCGTCATCGCAGGATCGCGTACGGCCATCTCACACTCCCCGCATGCCGTCGGTCGCCGCGGCCCGTCGACGCCGGCCGGGGCGGCCTGGAACACGATCCCCTCTCGCGGCGCCCACACCGGCCCGTGCCGTCCGGGTGGAGAGCGCTAGATCATGCACAGTCTACGTCAGCGCCGACCCCGGTCGACGGCAGGTCAGGCGCGTGTGACGGGTGTCGGCCGGGCCGCCGACACCCGTCACGGCGGCGGGGGTCGACGCCGGTCAGAACCCGCGGGCGAGCCGGTAGTACGCCTGGTTCCACCGCAGCTCGTCGGCGAACCGGCGGGGGTCGGTGTCGGCGTCGATGACGACCAGCTCCGTACGGCTCATCTCGGCCAGGTCGTGCAGCTCCTCCACCCCCACCGCCTGGGACAGCACCGTGTGGTGCGGCGCGCCCGCGGTGATCCACGCCTCGGCCGAGCCGGCCAGGTGCGGGCGTGGCCGCCAGACCGCCCGGGCCACCGGCAGCCGCCGCAGCGGCTGCGGCGGGGACACCACGTCGACCTCGTTCGCCACCAGCCGGAACCGCTCGCCCATGTCGGCCAGGCCGAGCACCACCGCCGGGCCCGGTGCGGCGTCGAAGACCAGCCGGACCGGGTCCTCCCGGGCGCCGATGCTCAGCGGGTGGATCTCCACGTTCGGTACGTCGGCGGCGATCGTGGGGCACACCTCGAGCATGTGGGCGCCGAGCACCAGTTCCTCGCCCGGGGTGAGGTCGTAGGTGTAGTCCTCCATGAACGACGTACCGCCCTCGGCACCGGCCGCCATCGCCTTGAGCGTGTGGACCAGCACCGAGGTCTTCCAGTCCCCCTCACCGCCGAAGCCGTAGCCGTCGGCCATGAGCCGCTGCACCGCGATGCCGGGCAGCTGGCGCAGCCCGCCGAGGTCCTCGAAGTTCGTGGTGAACGCACCGAACCCGCCCGCGTCCAGGAACGTACGCAGGCCCAGCTCCAGCCGGGCGGCGTAGCGCAGCGAGTCGTGCCGCTCGCCACCGGGCCGCAGCGCGGCGGCGACGCGGAAGGTGTCGTCGTACTCCTTGACCAGGTCGTCGATCTGCGCGTCGGCCACCTCGTCGACCACCCGCACCAGGTCGTTGACCCCGTAGGTGTTCACCGAGACCCCGAAGCGCAACTCCGCCTCGACCTTGTCCCCCTCGGTCACCGCGACGTCACGCATGTTGTCGCCGAAGCGCGCCAGGCGCAACGACCGCATCGCCGACCACCCGATCGCCGCCCGGGTCCAGGCGCCGACGCGGGCGACCACACGCGGGTCGGAGACGTGCCCGGCGACCGTCTTGCGGGCCACCCCGAGCCGGGTCTGGACGTACCCGAACTCCCGGTCGCCGTGCGCGGCCTGGTTCAGGTTCATGAAGTCCATGTCGATCTCGTCCCATGGCAGCAGGACGTTGGCCTGGGTGTGCAGGTGCAGCAGCGGTGTCCGCAGCGCGTCCAGACCGGAGATCCACATCTTCGCCGGCGAGAAGGTGTGCATCCAGGCGATGACCCCGACCGCCCCCTGCGCCGCGGCATCCCGGCAGACCCGCAGGATGTCGGCGCTGGTGGTCAGGACGGGCTTCCAGACCACCCGGGCGGGGATGTGCGGCGAGTCGTCGAGCACGGCGGCGATCTGACGGGACTGGTCGGCCACCTGCCGGAGCGTGTCCTCGCCGTACATCGCCTGGCTTCCGGTGAGAAACCAGACCTCGGGTGCAGGGTGTGTTGCCATGGGAGTTGCCTTCCGCGAGAGGGGCGGTCACTTGTAGCGGATGCCGATGAGGCGTTGGAGCAGGATGAACGCGAAGAGCAGGCCCCCGATCACGATCTTGGTCCACCAGGAGTTGAGACTGCCGTCGAAGGTGATCAAGGTCTGGATCACGCCCAGCACCAGCACGCCGAGCACGGTGCCGAAGACGTACCCCGAGCCGCCGGTGAGCACGGTGCCGCCGATGACCACGGCCGCGATCACGTCCAGCTCCATCCCGACGGCGATCAGCGGCGCGCCGGAGAGCGTGTAGAACGACAGCAGGATCCCGCCGATCGCCGCGCACAGGCCGCTGATGGTGTAGACGGCGATCCGGGTACGGCCCACCGGCAGGCCCATCAGCAGCGCCGACTGCGGGTTGCCGCCGATCGCGTACACGTTGCGCCCGAGGCGGGTGTACGCCAGCACGTACGCGGCGACCAGGACCACGGCGAACGCGACGAGCACGCTCACCGAGACGAAGTTGCCCCGGGGATCCCCGATCCGGTACTGCGACATGGTGGTCCAGAAGCCGTCGGCGATCGGGATCGACGCGTTGCTGATGAACGTGCACATGCCGCGGGCGAAGAACATCCCGGCCAGGGTGACGATGAAGGGTTGGATGTCGAAGAAGTGGATCGCGCAGCCCATCAGGAACCCGAGCGTCGGCCCGATGAGCAGGGCGATGACCAGCACCGGCAACGCGGGCAGGCCCGACTGGAGCAACCACGCCGAGACCATCGCGGTCATCGCCGCCACCGAGCCCACCGACAGGTCGATGCCGCCGGTGAGGATCACGAAGGTCATTCCGACGGCGATGACGAGCAGGAACCCGTTGTCGATGAAGACGTTGAAGACGACCTGCACGTTGGAGAACGCCCGGTACTGGGACACCCCGATGCCGTACATCACCAGCAGCAGGGCGAGGGTGGCCAGCACCGGCACGTGTCGCCGGGGCAGCCCGGCCCAGCGCGGTCCGGTGCGCAACGAGCTGGTGGTCATGCCGACACCTGCTCCTTCTGCCGCCGCGGCGACGACTGCGGTGGCGGGGCACCGCGCCGGCGCCGGCCGAGTCTGGCGCGGAAGGCCGGCGCCTGGATGAGGCAGACGGCGATGACCACGACCGCCTTGAACAGCAACGCCGTCTGCGGCGAGATGTTCATGGCGTACACCGTGGTGGTGAGGGTCTGGATGATCAGCGCACCGAGGATGGTGCCGCTGAGGTAGAACCGGCCACCCGCCAGCGAGGTGCCGCCGATGACCACCGCGAGGATCGCGTCGAGTTCCACCCACAGGCCGGCGGCGTTGCCGTCCGCGCTGGAGACGTTGGCGGTCATCATGAACCCGGCGATCGCGGCGCACGCGGCGCTGGCGACGTAGACCAGGAAGACGACCCGGCCGGAACGGATCCCGGCCAGCCGGCTGGCCTCCCGGTTGCCGCCCACCGATTCGATGATCATGCCGAGCGCGGTACGGCGGGTGAACGCCGCGACGAGCAGGGCCGCGGCCAACGCGATGAAGATCGCCAGCGGCAGGGTGAGGAAGTGGCCCAGCCCGATCGCCCGGTACGGACCGGAGTTGATGGTGATGATCTGACCCTCGGTGATCAGCTGCGCGAGGCCCCGACCGGCCACCATCAGGATGAGCGTGGCGATGATCGGCTGGATGCCGATCACGGAGACCAGGACGCCGTTCCAGGCGCCGAGCACCAGCGCCACCCCGAGCGCCATCGCCAGCGCGGTCAGCACCATGGCCAGGTTGTTCTGGTCGGGCGCCCGGCTGATGTAGAGGCAGGCGATGGCGCCGCTGATGGCGCAGACCGAACCGACGGAGAGATCGATGCCGCCGGTGGAGATGACCAGGGTCATGCCCAGCCCGACCAGGATCAGCGGTGCGCTCAACCGCAGGATGTCGATCGGGGTGCCGTACAGGTGTCCGTTGTTCACCTCGACGGCCAGGAAGCCGGGGCGGTAGATCGTGTTGGCCGCCAGCATCACCGCGAGAACGGCGACCGGCCAGAACAGCCGGTGACCCAGCACCGGTGCGACGCGCTGCCTCATTGGTCCGCCTCCGCCGACCGGGATCCACTGGCGATGGTCTGCATGACGCGATCGGCGTCGACGGTGTCGTCGTTGACGAGCTGCGCGACCAGCTCCCGGTCGCGCATCACCGCGATCTTGTGGCTCAGCCGCAGCACCTCCTCCAGTTCGGCGGAGATGAACAGCACCGCCATGCCGCCGTCGGAGAGCTGCACCACCAGCTTCTGGATCTCGGCCTTCGCGCCGATGTCGATGCCACGGGTCGGTTCGTCGAGGATCAGCAGCCGGGGCTCGGTGATCAGCCAGCGGGCCAGCAGCACCTTCTGCTGGTTGCCGCCGGAGAGGTTGCGTACCGGCAGGTCGGGGTTTGCCGGGCGGATGCTCAGCGCCGTGACGTACCGGTCGACCAGCTCGTCCTGGCGGCGCCGCGGGATGGGCCGCAGCCAGCCCCGGGCGGCCTGCATCGCGAGGATCATGTTCTCGCGGACCGTCAGGTCGGGAACGATGCCCTCCGCGCGGCGATTCTCGGAGCAGAAACCGATCCCGTGGTCGATGGCCTGTACCGGGTTGCGCAGGCTCGCCGACCTGCCACGCACGGCGACCGCACCGTGGTCGGCCCGGTCGGCGCCGAAGAACAACCTGGCCACCTCGGTACGCCCGGAGCCCAGCAGCCCGGCCAGACCGACCACCTCACCGGCGTGGATGGTCAGGCTGAACGGGGCGACCGCGCCCTTGCGGCCGAGCTCCGACACCTGCACGAAGGGCGTCCCGCCCTCCAGGGCGGCCAGTTCCCGCCGGGGATGCTCCTCGATCCGTTCGAGGACGTCGAGTTCCTTGCCGATCATCTTCTCGACCAGGGCCAGCTGCGGCAGCTCGGCGATCGGGTACTCCCCGACGAGGGTGCCGTTGCGCAGGACGGTGATGCGGTCGGCGATGTCGTAGACCTGGTCGAGGAAGTGGGTCACGAAGAGGATGGCGATCCCCTCGTCGCGCAGCTGGCGCATGATACGGAACAGCTGCGCGACCTCGCCGGCGTCCAGGCTGGAGGTCGGCTCGTCCAGGATCAGTACGCGGGCCCGCACGTCGATCGCCCGGGCGATCGCGACCATCTGCTGCACGGCCAGCGAGAAGCTCGCCACCGGCGCCGTGACGTCGATGTCGAGATCCAGACGGGCCAGCAGCTGCCGGGCGCGCCGCCGGACCTCGCCCCAGCGGACGGCACCGAGGCGGCGCGGTTCCCGGCCGATGAAGATGTTCTCCGCGACCGACAGGTTCGGGCAGAGATTGACCTCCTGGTAGACCGTGCTGACCCCGGCGGCGGACGCCTGCATCGGTCCGGTGAAGGCCACCTGCTCGCCATCGAGGGTGACGGCGCCCTCGTCGATGCCGTACACCCCCGTCAACACCTTGATCAGCGTTGACTTGCCGGCGCCGTTCTCGCCCATCAGGGCGTGCACCTCACCGGGGAGGAGCCGGAAGTCGACGTGGTGGAGTGCGCGCACCCCGGGAAAGGACTTGCTGATCCCGGTCATCGTCAGGACCGGACGACCCTCCGCCATCCCATCGATCCTCTTCTAGGGTTGGCGACGCGGCGGGGCCGCCGTCGGTGCGGCGACCCCGGGCGTCGATCAGTACTTGCGGTTGGGCAGGGCCTCCTTGGCCTGCTCCTGGGTAAAGGTGGTCTCCTCGGTCTCGATCCGCGCCGGGACCTCCTCGCCGGCGTGCACCTTCTTGGCCAGCTCCATCAGCTGGGGCCCGAGCAGCGGGCTGCACTCCGCGATGAAGTTGAACTTGCCGTCGGCCAGGGCCTGCATGCCGTCCTTGACCGCGTCGATGGTGATGATGACGATGTCCTTGCCGGGCTCCTTGCCCGCCGCGGTGATCGCCTCCAGCGCACCGAGACCCATGTCGTCGTTGTGCGCGAAGAGCACGTCGATCTTCGGATGGGCCTTCAGGAACTGCTCCATGACCTGCTTGCCGCCGGCCCGGGTGAAGTCACCGGTCTGGGAGGCGATCACCTTCAGCTTGGGGTCGGCCGCGATCGCCTCGGCGAAGCCCTTCTTGCGGTCGTTGGCCGGGGCCGAGCCGGTGGTGCCCTGCAACTCGACGATGTTCACGTCACCGGTGGCGGCCTTGGAGTTCTCCACCAGCCACTCCCCCGACAGCCGGCCCTCCTTCACGAAGTCCGAGCCGAGGAAGGTCTTGTACAGCGACGTGTCGGCGGAGTCCACCGCCCGGTCGGTCAGGATGACCGGGATGCCGGCGTCCTTGGCCTCCTTGAGCACCGTGTCCCAGCCGGACTCCACCACCGGCGAGAAGGCGATCACGTCGACCTTCTGCTGGATGTAGTTGCGGATCGCCTTGATCTGGTTCTCCTGCTTCTGCTGGGCGTCGTCGAACTTCAGCTCGACGCCCGCCTCGGCCGCCGCCTCCTTGATGGAGTTGGTGTTGGCCGTCCGCCAGCCGCTCTCCGCGCCGACCTGGGAGAAGCCCAGGACGATCGCGCCGTCGTCGCCTCCCGCGCCGGTGTCGCTGTTGCCACAGGCCGCGACGGTGCCGGCGAGCAGGACGGCGGCGACGGCGGCGAGGGCGCGTCGAGGCGCCAGGGACCTTCGCATGTTCCTCATCGGATCTCCTCGGTGGGTACGGGTGTCCACGCCGCCCGCCGATGTGCCCGGGCGGCCTGCGATGGTGGTGTGGATCCTGTGCGTCGGGGTGGTGCGGGCGGGTCGCCGGCGACCCGGGACCGGCTAGGAGTTCGCCGGGGACGAGGGACGTTGGCCGTAGACGTTCTGGTAGCGGTGGTAGAGGGCGTCGACGTCGGCCTGCGCCATCGGCACCGGTTGCCCGAGCGCGCGCGCCAGGTGCGCGGTCCGGGCGACGTCCTCACACATCACCGCGGCCTTGACCGCCGACCGGGCGTCGCGCCCGATGGTGAAGACGCCGTGGTTGCGCATCAGCACCGCGGGCGAACGGTGCCCGGTGAGGGTGCTGACGATCCCCTTGCCGATGTCGTCGCCGCCGATCAGCGCGAACGGGCCCGCCGGGATCTCCCCGCCGAACTCGTCGGCCTGCGCGGTCAGGTGGCACGGGATCGACTCGCCCCGCGCCGCCCAGGCCGTGGCGTACGTGCTGTGGGTGTGCACGACGCCGCCGACCTCGGGCATGGCGCGGTAGACGTAGGCGTGCGCCGCGGTGTCGCTCGACGGCGACAGCTCCCCCTCGACGGGCACCCCGCCGAGGTCGCAGAGCACCATGTTGTCGGCCGAGAGGTCGTCGTAGTCGACACCGCTCGGCTTGATCACCATGAGGTCGTGACCGGGTACCCGCGCGGAGACGTTGCCGGCCGTCCAGGCGACCAGGCCGTACCGGGTCAGCTCCCCGTGCAGCCGGGCGACGCTCTCGCGCAGGTCGGTCACCAGGCGGGTCAGTTCGGCACTCATGCGACCACCTCCAGTGCGGCGTCCCGCTGCGACGGGGCCGACTCGACCGCCGCGTTGCGGATCGCCCGCAAACGCAGCATCACGTCGTTGGCGCCGCGACCGAAGTGGTCGTGCAGCGCCCGGTACTCCGCGTAGAGGGCGTCGTACGCGCGTACCCGGTCCGGGTCCGGCCGGTAGACCGCCGCCCGCATCCGGCCCATCACCCGCGACGCCTCGTGGATCGAGGGGTACGCGCCGGCGGCGACGGCGGCGTGGATGGCGGAGCCGAGCGCCGGCCCCTGCGCGGAGCCGATGATGCCGAGCGGCCGGTTGGTGACGTCGGCGTAGATCTGCATCAGCAGCTCGTTCGAGGTGAGACCACCCGCCACCACCAGGTCGTCGACGGCGATCCCCGCCTCGACGAACGCCTCGATGATCATCCGGGTGCCGTACGCCGTGGCCTCCAGCAGTGCCCGGTAGACGTCGGCCGGACGGGTGGCCAGGGTCAGCCCGACGATCAACCCGCTGAGGTCGTGGTTGACCAGCAACGACCGGTTGCCGTTCCACCAGTCGAGGGCGACCAGGCCGTGCGCGCCGACCGGCTGGGCGGCGGCCAGCTCGGTGAGCCGTTCGTGCGAGTCGACGCCGGCCGGCGCGGCCTGCTCGACGAACCAGCCGAAGATGTCGCCGACCCCGCTCTGCCCGGCCTCGTAACCCCAGGACCCGGCGCTGATCCCGCCGTCGACGACGCCACACATGCCGGCCACCTCGGCGAGGTGGCTGCCGTTGACCACGTGGCAGGTCGAGGTGCCCATGATCGCCACCAGCCGGCCCGGCTCGATCGCCTGGGCGGCGGCCGCGGTGACGTGGGCGTCGACGTTGCCGACCGCGACCGCGACTCCCTCCGGCAGCCCGGTCCAGGCGGCGGCGCGGGCGGTCAGACCGCCCGCCCTGGCCGCCAGCGGCCGCAGCGGACCGTCCAGCTTGGTCACGAAGTCGCCGAAGCCGGGGTGGAGGGCGGTCAGGTAGTCCACCGACGGGTACGCGCCGTCCTGCCGGATGCCCTTGTAGCCGGCGGTGCAGACGTTGCGGGTCTCGACGCCGCAGAGCTGCCACACGATCCAGTCGGCGGCCTCGATGAAGCGTTCGGCCCGCCGGTAGACCTCCGGGTCCTCCTCCAGGATCTGCAGGCCCTTGGCGAACTGCCACTCGGCGGAGATCTTGCCGCCGTAGCGGCCGATCCACGGCTCGGCGCGCTCGTGGGCCAACGCGTTGATCCGGTCGGCGTGCGGCTGGGCCGCGTGGTGCTTCCAGAGCTTCACCCAGGAGTGCGGGCGCTGGCGCAGCTCCGGCACCTCGCACAGGGGCGTACCGTCGGCGAGCGTCGGCAGGACGGTGCAGGCGGTGAAGTCGATGCCGATGCCGACGACATCCTGCGGGTCGACCCCGGCGGCGGCCACGGCCGCGGGTACGGCGTGCCGCAGCACGTCGCGGTAGTCCTGCGGATCCTGCAACGCCCAGTCCGGCGGCAGCGGCGTCCCATCCTCCGGCAGCGCGGAGCTGATGACCGCGTTGCGGTACTCGTGCACCGCCGTCCCCAGCTCGGCGCCGTCGCGGACGCGGACCACCAGGGCCCGTCCGGACAGGGTGCCGTAGTCGACGCCGACGACGTACCGGTCGCCCGCTGGATCCACACCGCTCATCTTCACCTCCGGCCGATGACGAACCTCAGTGTTAACGCTCACATCCCGCCCCGTCAAGACACCCACCCGCAACAGCTCCGTAACGACCCCCGCCCGCCGCAGCCCCGCCGTCACCGCGTCCGTCGCCCCGCCGCCACCGCGTCGATCTTGCACTTATGGTCGCTGACATACCCGCTTTCGCGGCTCTTGTCCCGACGGAAAGTGCAAGATCGACGGGGCGGGGGCGGACGCGGGAGAGGGGTGGGGGGTCAGGGGGTTGGTGAGGAGGGGGGTGAAGGCGAGTTCGGCGGCGCCGACGAGGGTGGCGTCGTCGCCGAGGGCCGCGGTGCGCAGGCGTACGTGTTCCCGGGCGACCGGTAGCACGTTGCGGGCGATGCGACCGCGTACCTGTGCCGCCGCGCCGGGATACATGTCGCAGAGCATGCCGCCGAAGACCACCATGCCGGGGTTGAAGAGGTTGATCAGGTTCGCCACACCGATGCCGAGCCAGTCGCCGACGCGGCGCAGCGCCTCCTGGGCCACCGGATCACCACGATCGGCGTCGTCCGCCACGGACCGGATCGCCGCGCGGCCGAACAGCTCGGCGGGCCGACCCGCCGCGTCGAGCAGGGCCCGCTCGCCGACCTCCGCCTCCAGGCAGCCGTACGAGCCGCAGCCGCATGGCCGGCCGTCGTACGGGTTCACCACCATGTGCCCCAACTCGCAGCCGTAGCCGCCGTCGCCACCCAGCAGCCGGCCGCCGACGATGATGCCCCCGCCGACACCGACGTCCCCGTGCAGGTAGATGAGATTGTCGAGGCCGACGCCGGCACCGCGCTGCTGCTCGGCCTGCGCACCGAGGTGCGCCTCGTTGCCCACCGCCACCGGCAGGCCGAGGCCGAGGCGGCGGCCGAGTTCGTCGCCGAACGCCTGGTCCACCCAGCCCAGATCGGGCCCGTAGCGCACCATCCCGTCGCCCGGCCGGATCATGCCGCAGTACGAGGCGCCCAGGCCGACGCACGTGGCACCCGGCGGCGCCGTGCGGTGCAGCTGCCGGCCGAAGCGGGCGAGCACCGCCACCACCCGGCGCAGGTCGGGTCCGGCGCGCGGGCGCACCGCCTCCCGCCGGTCCAGGATGGTCCCGCCGAGCCCGACCCGGGCGGCGACCAACCGGTCCACCGCGACGTCGAAGGCCAGCACGTACCACCGGTCGGACGCCGGCCGGACCACCAGCGACGGTCGGCCGGCGCGGCCGGTGTCCGTGGGCGGCTCCTCGTGGACCAGCCCCGCCCGGTGCAGTTCGGTGGTCAGCGCCATGATGGTGCTGCGGTTGAGGCCCATCCGTTCGGCCAGCTCAGCGCGGGACGCCGGGCCGCGAAGGTGTACGTGCCGCAGCAGTGCGCCGGCGTTACGCCGGCGGATCTCCTCCTGGACCAATCCGACCTCCGGCGTCAGCCTCGACGGGACACGGAGCTGACGCGAGGGAGTGTTTCCAAGACGTGACGCCGACGTCAAGCGCGGGCCGCCCCGGCACCGGACAGCCCTCACCATCCCGTCAGCGGCTCGCGCCCGCCCGCCGCTTGTTGTAGACGTCGAAGGCCACGGCGACCAGCAGCACCAGGCCCTTGACCACCGATTGCAGCGACTGGTCCACGCCCATCAGCTGCATCCCGTTGCTCATCACCGCCATGATCAGGCCGCCCACCATGGCACCCACGACCGTACCCACGCCACCGGTGACCGCCGCGCCACCGATGAACGCGGCCGCGATCGCGTCGAGTTCGAACATGTTGCCGGCCGCCGGCTGCGCGCCGTTGGAGCGGGAGGAGAAGATGATGCCCGCCACGGCGGACAGGAAGCCCATGTTGACGAAGATCCAGAAGTTGACGGTGCGGACCTTGACGCCCGACAGCATCGCCGCGGAGAGGTTGCCGCCGATCGCGTAGACCTGCCGGCCGAAGACGGTACGGCGGGTGAGCAGGCCGTAGACGAGCACCAGCGCGGCGAGGATGATCAGCACGATCGGCAGGCCCCGCGCGTGGGCCAGTTGCCAGGCGAAGTACATGACCACGGCGCCGACCAGCGCCATCCGCGCGACGAAGAGCGCGAACGACTCGACGGGCTGCTGGTAGCGGATGCGCGCGACCCGGGTGCGGAAGCAGCTCACCACGTAGCCGGCCACCCCGATGGCGCCGATCAGCAGGGTGAAGGCGTCGTAGCCGTCCCCGCCGATCAGCCCGTTGAGGAAGCCCGCCGCGATCCGGTTGTACTCGGCCGGGAAGGGCGACAGCGAGATGTTGTCGAGCACCCGCAGGGTGAGGCCGCGGAAGAGCAGCATGCCCGCCAGGGTCACGATGAAGGCGGGAATCCCGACGTACGCCACCCAGAAGCCGTGCCAGGCGCCGACCGCGAGCCCGACGGCGATGGCGGCCAGTATGCCGACCCACCACGGCTGGCCCTGCCGGATGACGACCACGGCGGAGACCGCACCGGTCAACGCGACCACCGAGCCGACCGACAGGTCGATGTGCCCGCCGATGATCACGATGACCATGCCGATCGCGAGCACCAGGATGTACGAGTACTGCAGGACGATGTTCGTGATGTTGCCCGGGCTCAACGAGAGACCGTCGGTCAGGAACGCGAAGAGCGCGACGATGACGACGAGGGCCACGAAGATGCCGCTCTGCCGCAGATTGTTCATGATCAGCGTACGCGGGTCGCTGGTGCCGACGTGCAGTGCGGCGGCGGGCGCGCTCTCGGCCGGCCGGTCGTCCGCCGACGACGAGGGCTTGGTGCTGGTCATCCGACGGTTTCCTTGTCCTTCGCCATGAGTTCCATGAGCTTCTCCTGGGTCGCCTCACCGACCGGCAGCACGCCGGTGATGCGGCCGGCCGACAGCGTGTAGATGCGGTCGCACATGCCGAGCAGCTCGGGCAGTTCCGAGGAGATGATGACGACCGCCTTTCCCGCGGCGACCAACCGGTTGACGATCGTGTAGATCTCGAACTTCGCCCCCACGTCGATGCCCCGGGTCGGCTCGTCCAGGATCAGCACATCCGGATCGGTGAACAGCCACTTCGACAGGACGACCTTCTGCTGGTTGCCGCCGGAGAGCTTGCCCACGACCGACATCACGCTCGGCGCCTTGATGTTCATGTCGCGCCGGCTCGTCTCGGCGACCTTGATCTCCTCGTTGTCGTGCACCCAGCCGAACCGGGCCAGCCGGCGCAGCCCGGCCGCCGAGATGTTGCGGCGGATGTCCTCGATGAGGTTGAGCCCGAAGCGCTTGCGGTCCTCCGTCGCGTACGCGATGCCGTTGCGGATCGCCTCCGCGACCGAGCGGACCCGGATCTGCCGGCCGTGCATGAACAGCCGGCCGGAGATGTCCCGGCCGTACGAGCGGCCGAAGACGCTCATCGCGAGTTCGGTGCGCCCGGCGCCCATCAGCCCGGCGATGCCGACCACCTCGCCGGCGCGTACGTCGAGGCTGGCGCCGTCGACGACCAGGCGGTCCTGGGTCGGGTGCCGCACCGACCAGTCCTCGATGCGCAGCACCTCCTCCCCCGGCGCGGAGACCCGGTCGGGGTAGAAGCTGTCCAGGTCGCGGCCGACCATGCCACGGATGATCCGCTCCTGGGTCACCGCGCCCGAGCCCATGTCGAGCCGTTCCACCGTCCGCCCGTCCCGCAGCACGGTGGTCGAGTCGGCGATCGAGGTGATCTCGTTCAGCTTGTGCGAGATCATGATGCAGGTGATGCCCCGGTCCCGCAGCCGGCGCATCAGGTCGAGCAGGTGCGCCGAGTCGACGTCGTTGAGCGCGGCGGTCGGCTCGTCGAGGATGAGCAGGCGGACCTTCTTGGAGATGGCCTTGGCGATCTCCACCAGCTGCTGCTTGCCGACGCCGAGCTGCACCACGGGCGTCACCGGGTTCTCGGGCAGCCCGACCGCGGCGAGCAGCGTCGCCGCCTCGGCGTTGGTGCGGTTCCAGTCGATCAGCCCGCCGGGGCCACGGCGCTCGTTGCCGAGGAAGATGTTCTCGGCGATCGACAGGTACGGCACCAGGGCCAGCTCCTGGTGGATGATGACGATGCCCCTGTCCTCGCTGTCCCGGATGCCCTTGAAGTGCACCGGCTCGCCGTCGAGGAGGATC
The DNA here is from genome assembly GCF_029626175.1 of Micromonospora sp. WMMD1082. Lineage (NCBI taxonomy): Bacteria > Bacillati > Actinomycetota > Actinomycetes > Micromonosporales > Micromonosporaceae > Micromonospora > Micromonospora sp. WMMD1082. The sequence goes on from NZ_JARUBM010000002.1 coordinate 6,291,277, forward strand.
TCGCCGTCATAGCTGCCGGACGGGTAGACGCCCGACAGCACCTTCATCAGGGTGGACTTGCCGGCGCCGTTCTCGCCGCAGATGGCGTGGATCTCCCCACGGCGTACGGCGAGCGAGACGTCCTGGAGCGCCGCCACCCCCGGGAAGGTCTTGGTGATGCGACGCATCTCGAGGATGTTGTCGTCCATGCTCACCGTCCTGGCGGTCTAGATCGTCGTGTCTGGAGGGTACTGCCGGGCTCGGCGGCCGACGCCGCCGCCGAGCCCGTGGAACACGCCGTCAGCCCTTGGCCTGGCCGGCGGCGACCTCCTCGGCGGTGAAGTAACCGGAGTCGATCAGGGTCGGCTTGATGTCGTCGGCGAAGACGGTCTGCACCGGCAGCAGGTACGACGGGACGACCTTGACGCCGTTGTTGTAGGTCTCGGTGTCGTTCGCCTCCGGCGACCGGTCCTGCAGGAACGCCTCACCGGCGACCACGGCCTGCTCGGCCAGCAGGCGGGTGTCCTTGAAGATGGTGGAACTCTGCACCCCGTCGCTGATCAGCTTGACCGAGGCGATCTCGGCGTCCTGCCCGGTCACCACGGGGAAGTCGGCCCCGCGGTAGCCGGCGTTCTGCAGCGCGGTGATGATGCCGCGGGACAGGCCGTCGTACGGCGACAGGACGCCGTCGACCGTGGAGCCGTCGTTGTAGCTGGAGGTCAGCAGATCCTCCATCCGCTTCTGCGCGGCCTCCTGCTGCCACCGCAGGATCGCCACCTGCTCGATCTTGGTCTGCCCGGACTTCACCGTCAGGGTGCCGTCGTCGAGGAACGGCTTGAGGGTGTCCAGGGCGCCGTCGAAGAAGAAGTGGGCGTTGTTGTCGTCGAGCGAGCCGGCGAACAGCTCGATGGTGAACGGGCCGCTCGCGTCGCCCTTCGAGCCGTCCTTGTTCTGCACGCCGAGGCCGACCAGCAGCGCGGTGGCCTGGGCGACGCCGACCTTGTAGTTGTCGAAGCTGACGTAGAAGTCGACGTTCGGGCTGTCCCGGATGAGCCGGTCGTAGGCGATGACCGGGATGTTCGCGTCGGCCGCGGCCTGCAACTGCCCGCTCAGCGCCGTGCCGTCGATGGCCGCGATGATCAGCACATCCGCACCCCGGGTGATCATCTGGTCGACCTGCTGCGACTGGGTGGGGATGTCGTCGCCGGCGTACTGGAGGTCGACCTTGTAGCCCTTGGCCTCCAGCTTCTCCTTGACCGAGTTGCCGTCGGCGATCCACCGCTCGGAGGTCTGGGTCGGCATCGAGACGCCGATGGTCAGGTCGGCGGGATTGTCGCTGTCGTTGCCGCCGCTGCCGGCACCCTCACCACTGCAGGCCGCCATACTCAGCGCCAGTACGGCGCTGCCGAGAGCGGCCAGGATTCTTCTGCTCACTGGCTTCCCCAATCTGGAACTCGCGCCGTCAGAGCGGCTGCGCGGGTCGCACTTGGGGGACAAGTGTTAGCGCTCACAATGCTGCGGTCAACACCTCGCTGGAAATACCGCGGTCACGGTCTCGTAACGAAGAGGGCGTTCCTCCGGATGGCCGAGTCGTCGCAGCTCAGGCTCCCCGGAACCGTCACGCCGCCTTGATCAACGTCTCCACGACCGTGGTGCCGTGCCGGGACGCCCACTCGGCGGCGGCTGTGGTGGGGTCCGCCGCCTGTGCTTCGAGCACGGCCAGCGGCGGGGCCGGGACGCTCGCGCCCAACTCGGCCAGCAGGTCGGTCAGTGCGGCACCGACGGACCGTCGGTGCGCCTCGGACGCCGCGACGGCGACCGGCACGGCGACCACGCCGGCCAGTTCGAGGTGGCCGAACCGGTCGAGGAAGAGCTTCAGCAGGCCGGTGTAGGTGGCCTTGTAGGTGGGCGTGGCCACGATCAGCAGGCGGGCGGCGCGGACCAGCGCGAACGGGTCGTCGACCGGGCCGGCGGCGACGGCCGGCTCCGGACCGAACGTCACCCCGACCGCGTCGGCCAGCTCCAGCACCTGGCGGCCGACCAGCCGACCGCCCGCACGGGTCGACAGCTCGTCGGCGGCCGCGTCGGCCAGGGCGCGGGTCCGGGAGCCGGACCGGGGGTTGCCGATCAGCTCGACCACCGCAGGGGACGTCGTCATGGGCACTCTCCTCAGGAACTGGTCGGCAGGGTCACCACCCCGGACACGGGGCACGAGATGGTCGCCGCGTCGTCGCGGCGCCACCGTGGATAACCTGGTGGATCGGTAGACTACCGTCCTAAGTAGACGAGCCGGCCGGAACCCGGGCCGCGAGCGGCCGTCCGACCAACCGGCGCAGCGCCAGGTAACTCACGCAGCCGAGGCAGAGGTCTGCGGGCCAGCTCCTGCTGATGGTGGGCGAGCAGATGCACGCCGACGTGCCGGGCCCCGCTCACCGCGATGGAGCTGGACGAACCGAGATTCAGGCAGAACGAGACCACCGGCGGCGCCAGGGACACCGACGTGAAGGACGTGGCGGTGAAGCCGGCCGCCGGCGGTCCGGCAGCGGTGACCACGGTGACGGTGCTGGCCTGGTGCCGCAGCAGGTTCCGGATCGCGTCGGCGTCGGCGTCGACGAGCGGCAGGTCGTCGGTGGGCAGGGTCATGACTTCCTCCCGGTGGTCGGAGCTGGCGAGGGCTGGGCGGGATCACCGGCGGCCAGCCGCTCGTACGGGATCTTCTCGCCGGCCTCGATCGCCACCGACAGCCGGTTCTCGGCCGGCGGCAGGGGGCAGGTCGCGAAGTCGGTGTAGGCACAGGGCAGGTTGGTGGCCCGGTTGAAGTCCACGGTCACCGTGCCGCGCTCGTCCGGGGCGTCGACGGCCAGGGACCGGTTCGCGGCGTACGTCGTCACGCCGGAGGTCGCGTCGGTGAACAACACCAGCAGGCTGCCCGGAGAGCGACCGTTGAACGCCGTCAGGCTCAACGGCACGCCGTCGACGGCGAACTCGACCCGGCCCGGCGCGTCGTAGACGTGCTGGAGTCCCTCGACCGCGGCGCCCACGGTGGTCGGTCGTGGACTCTCGAAGGGCACGTACCGTCCGGACAGGACCCACCGGACCGACGGCGGATACGCCGGCGTGCCACGGAAGGCGGTACGCAGTGGGTTGTCCGGGTGCCGTGGGCGCAGGATGTCGTGCCCGCCCCGGCGGGCGACCTCCAGCACGCCACCGTCGATGCCGACGGTGACCCCGCCGCGCTCCTCGATCGGGCCGAACCCGTACCGGCCGGTCACCGCTCGGCCGTCGATGGTGATCTCCTCGCCGCCGGCCAGGTCGACCACCACGCCGTCGGGCCCGGTCTGCCACTGGCCGGGGACACCGGCGAAGCGCTGGGGTTGCCCGGTGAGCCAGTGCAGCCCGGTCACGGCGAGGAATCCGTGCGGGTCGGCCAGGGCCTGCTCGTGAGCGCGGTGCCACTGCCGCCACTCCTGCACGAAGGTGTCGTCCTGCTGGCCGGCGTTGGCGGGCGTGCCGGTCGGTGCCGACTCGGATGTCCCGTGCGGGTGGGTGCGGGTCATGTCGGGTTCCTTCCGTCGAAAGTGGACGGTGGTCGATGACGGCGGGGCGCGGGCGGGCCGGCGGGCCGGGCGAAGGCCGAGCCGCGCTGGTCGACCAGCGTGGCCGGGGTGACCGGTAGGGCACGGTCGCCGGCCCGCTCGGGGCGGGACGCGCGAGGCAACGGTGGGATCGCCGCAACGGCGGCCGGTGGCGCGACAGTGGGCGACGGTGCCCGTGCCACGCTCCCCGCACAGCCGCGGGTGAGGTCGGGATGGTGACGTCGATTCGGTCGCCCGGTGGCGCCGTCGGACTCAACAGGCGGTGGTGCACACCCGGAGGAAGTCGACGAAGCGGCGCCGGACGAGACGCTTGCTCCGATACATGCGAGGACCGTAACGCGGCGGCGGCACCCCGTCACCCCGGGTGTGACTGCGCTCACAGCTCCCCCCTTTCGCACCGCCGGCCAGGCCGGGCGGGCCGAAACCGGCAGATATACCCTACTCATCCGGTGGGTTATGTAGGTATTGTGAGCCGATCAGCCGGACCATGGCAAGGAGCTGGGATGTCGATGAGCGTCGCGCCGCTCGCGCCGGGCCTGCACGCCGACCCCGCCCCCGTCACCTTGCACCAGGTGGCACGCGCCTTCACCGGGCGACGCGGGACGCATCACGTGCTGACCGACATCACCCTGCACGTGGCGGCGGGCGAGGTGGTCGCCCTGCTGGGCGCCTCCGGTTGCGGCAAGTCGACCCTGCTCCGCCTGGTCGGTGGGCTCGACCAACCCAGTGCCGGCGAGATCCGCGTCGACGGCCATCCCGTACGCGGGGTGGAGTCGCGCACCGCGATGGTGTTCCAGGATCCCCGCCTGCTGCCCTGGCGGACCCTGGCCGGCAACGTCGCCTTCGGACTGCCACCGGCCCAGAAGCGCACCTCCGGGCGGGCCGACGTCCGCGACTGGCTGGAGGTGGTCGGGCTGGCCGAGTTCGCCGAGCACCGCCCACGGCAGGTCTCCGGTGGAATGGCCCAGCGCACCGCGCTCGCCCGGGCGCTCGCCCGCCGGCCCGGCGTCCTGCTGCTCGACGAGCCGTTCGCCGCCCTCGACGCACTCACCCGGCTGCGCATGCAGGATCTGGTCGACCGGGTGCAACGGGCCGCCGGCACCACGGTGCTGCTGGTCACCCACGACGTCGACGAGGCGCTGCGACTGGCCGACCGGATCGTCGTCCTCGGCCCCGGGCAGCCGCACCAGCGCGGGTCGACCGTCCAGCTGGTCACCGCCGTGCCGGGGGCCCGCCCCCGGGACCGCCACGATCCGGCGTCGGCGGCGCTGCGCACCGAACTGCTCGATCGTCTCGGCGTACCAAGCGAAGGAAGCAGGAACCCATGAGAAAGACAGTCGTCGTCGTGCTGGCCGCCGTCATGCTGCTCACCGGCTGCGTCGCCGGCGAGAACGCCGACGGTTCGGCGGAGACCGGCGCCACCCGGTTGCGCCTCGACTACGCGTACTGGAACCCGGCCAGCCTGGTGCTGCGCGAGCAGCAGTGGCTGGAGAAGGACCTCGCCGACGACGGCGTCTCGGTCAGCTGGTTGCAGTCCGCCGGCAGCAACAAGGCCAACGAGAACCTGCGGGCCGCCGCGATCGACATCGGTTCGACGGCCGGTATCGCCGCGCTCGTGGCGCGGGCCAACGGCTCCCCGATCAATACGATCGGCGTGTTCAGCCAGCCGGAATGGGCCGCGATCGTGGTGGCCAAGGACTCGTCGATCACCACGGTGCAGCAGCTGAAGGGGCGCCGGATCGCGGCGACCAAGGGCACCGACCCGTACTTCTTCCTGCTCCAGGCGCTCGACGAGGCCGGGCTGGCACCGGGCGACGTCACGGTGGTCAACCTCCAGCACGCCGACGGCAAGACGGCGCTCGAACGGGGTGACGTCGACGCCTGGGCCGGTCTCGACCCGCACATGGCGCAGACCCAGGCCGACGCCGGATCGCGGCTGCTCTACCGCAACGTCGCCTTCAACACCTACGGCGTGCTCAACGCCCGCGAGGAGTTCGTCGCCGCCCACCCCGAGCTGGTGCAGGAGGTGATCGACGCCTACGAGCGGGCCCGCCAGTGGCTCGTCGACCACCCGGAGGAGGCGGTGGCGCTGCTGGCCCGCGAGTCGGACGTCTCCCCCGAGGTCGCCCGGGTCGTGCTGGCCGAACGCACCAAGCTCGACGTCGATCCGGTGCCGGGGACGGCGCAGCGGCAGGTCTTCGAACGGGTACTGCCGATCCTGGTCGCCGACGGCAACGTCCGCAACGACGGCGAGGCCCGCACGGCGCTCGACAGCATCTTCGAGCCGCGGTTCGCCCAGGCCCGGGCGACGCCGTGAGCGCGGGTGGTCCGGTGGCGGTCGAGCCGCCGCCGACCCGGCCGGCACCGCCGCCGGAGCCGGTCGCCGCCGGCACCGGCCGCCGCTGGACCGGTCGGCTGGGGTACGCCGTCGCCGGGCTGCTGCTCCCCCTCCTGCTGGTCGCCGGCTGGCACCTGCTGGCCACCTCCGGCGGCTACTCCCGGGCGCAGCTGCCACCGCCGTACGACGTGCTGCTGGCGCTGCGCGAGTTGCTCGCCCGCGGCGAGTTGTGGCAGCACCTGGCGATCAGCGTGCAGCGGGTGCTGCTCGGCTTCACCGCCGGTTCCGCCGCCGGCCTGGTGCTCGGCGGCCTGGTCGGGCTCTCCCGGGCGGTCCGGTCGCTGCTCGGGCCGACCATCCAGGCGGTACGCGCCATCCCGTCGCTGGCCTGGGTGCCGCTGCTGCTGCTCTGGTTCGGCATCGGCGAGACGCCGAAGATCACGCTGGTCGCGATCGGCGCGTTCTTCCCGGTCTACACCACCGTCGCCGCCGCCCTCACGCACGTCGACGCGCACCTGGTCGAGCTGGGGCGCGCGTACGGGCGCACCGGTGTCCGGTTGCTCGGCACGGTGCTGCTGCCGGCGGCGATGCCACCGGTGCTGGCCGGCCTGCGCCTGGCCATGGCCCAGTCCTGGCTCTTCCTCGTCGCGGCGGAGCTGATCGCCTCGTCGATGGGGCTGGGCTTCCTGCTCATCGACAGCCAGAACACCGGCCGCACCGACATCATCCTGCTCGCCATCGTGCTGCTGGCCGTGCTGGGCAAGCTCGCCGACACCCTGCTCGGCCTGCTGGAACACCGGATCCTCGTCCGCTGGACGTGACGGCTCGGGACGGCTGGTCGCGGTGCCGGGCGACGGTCCGGCACCGCCGGCGGGTCAGAGTTGCCCGTGCCGGGGCGGCGCGGCACCGGTGAGCAGCCAGCGACCGACGTGCTGGACCTTCCACCGCACCGGGTCGTGCAGGGTGTGGGTGCGCGCGTCCCGCCAGAAGCGGGAGAGGTTCAGCGCATCCGAGGCCGATCGGGTGCCGCCCAGCTCGAACAGCGCCGAGGACGCCTCCACCGAGGCCCGGGCGGCGGCCACCTTGGCGATCGCGGTGGCGACCGAGGCCCGGGCCGTCCGGTCGTCGGTCAGGTCGGCCTCGGCCGCGTCGATCGCCACCGCCGCCTCCCGGACCAGGGCCTCCGCGCCGCGCACCAGGATCTCCAGCTCGCCGGCCTGCTGGACGAGTAGCGGTTCCTCGGCGGCACGATCCACACCGGCCTCGAACCACGGGCGGGCCCGCGCCACCTGGGCCACCGCGGCGTCCAGCGCACCACGGGCGATCCCGGCGTCGAGGGCGGCGTGCAGCACCTGCGCCCGTGCGCCGTAGGTGGTCGCCCGGCCGAAGATCGACGAGTACGGCACGACCTGCGCCTCGTCGACCAGCACCTCGTCCAGCAGCACCGTGCCGCTGGCCGTGGTGCGCTGCCCCATCCCGTCCCAGTCGTCGCGCACCGTGATCCCCGGGGTGTCCCGTGGCAGGTAGACCAGCGCCTTGGGCGCCGCTCCCCCGGGCGTCGCGGGCGCCGCCTCCGGACCGCTGAGCACGGCGCGGACCACCAGCCAATCGGCGAACAACGCGCCGGTGCTGTAGAACTTCTCGCCGTGCAGCACGTACCCACCGCCCTCGCGGGGCCGCAGCGTGGTGGCGTCGTCGGCCGCCGTGCGGCCCCCGCGTTCGGACTGCGCGTTGGCGAACCGCTGCCCGGCCAGCGCCGCCTCGAAGTATCGCCGCTGCTGCGCCACGGTGCCCTGCAACCGCAGCGCCTGAAGGAAGACGACGTGGCTGTGCGGGATCTGGGCCAGGCTCGCGTCGGCCGTCGCCAGCACCCGGAACACCTCGGCGAGCGTGGCGACGGAGACCTCGGCGCCACCGAACTCGGCGGGCACCGATATCCCCAGCAGGCCGGACGCGGACAGCTCGGCCAGCTCGGGCCCGGGTAAGCGCCGCTCCCGGTCCCGGACGGCGGCCTGCTCGGCGAAGGAGGCCGCCACCTTCCGGGCGGCCTCGACGGCCTCCTCGTCCGTACGGATCACACGGGTCATCGCCACGGGCCACCCCTCCGACCACTCGCCACCGTTTTCCCTGAACAGACTAGCCACAATTCCTATCTGCCAGATAGGCGTGGTGCGGCGGCGCGCCCGGCCGCCCGCTACCGCACCGGCCCGGCGCTCACCGGCGGGACGCCGTCTCCGGTGAGGAACTCCGCTGCGAGGGGATCGCGGTCATGGTGACCGTCAGTCCGGCGGGCAGCTCCGAGACGGCAGCCCGCCCGGCGCCGTCGACGCTCACCCCGACCTCGGCACCGGCCACCCGCAGTCCGATCACCGACACCGCACCGAGCCGGGGACCGGCCAGCGGGTCGACGCGTACCGCGCCGGCGGGCACATCGGGGTAGATGCCGGTGGCGGCGTGCAGCAGCGACACCGCGGACGCCGCCGACCAGGCCTGCGGGCGGCAGGCCGCCGGGTACGGCACGGGACGGCCGAGCGCCGCCCGGTCGTCGCCGCCGTGCAGCTCCGGCAGCTGGTAGTCGAACGCCTCGGCGGCGGCGAGCAGCCCGTCGGCCAGGCGCAGCGCGGGCTCGTGGAACCCGGCGCGGGCCAGCCCAGCGAGCACGATGGCGGTGTCGTGGGTCCAGACCGAGCCGCAGTGGTACGACAGCGGGCTGAAGCCGGCGTCCAGGGTGGACATCGTGCGCAGCCCGAACGCGCCGGACAGGGCGTCGGTGCCGAGCAGCCGGGCGACCTGCGCCTGCTCGTCGGCGTCGAGCAGGCCGGTGCCGAGCAGGTGACCGATGTTGCTGGTCAACGAGTCGACCGGGCGCTTGTCGCGGTCCAGGGCGAGGGCCGGCTGCGGACCGTACGGCCCGTCGACCCAGAACGCGGCCCGGAACCGGGCGGCGAGCCGGCCGGCCCACTCGTGCCACCGGTCGGCGCCGGGCCGGCCGAACGCGTCAAGCAGGGCGGCGCCGTTGATCGCGGCCTCGTGCGCGTAGCCCTGCACCTCGGCGAGGGCGATCGGTCCGGTGGCCAGGCTACCGTCCCGGAACCGGACGGCGTCGCCGGAGTCCTTCCAGCCCTGGTTGGACAGGCCGTGTCCGGTGGTGTCGACGTACTCGATCAGGCCGTCGCCGTCCGCGTCGGCGTGCTCGCGCAGCCAGCCGAGCGCGGCGTCGAGGTGCGGCAGCAGGGGTGCGATGCGCGCGGCGGGCAGCCCCCAGCGCCAGGCGTCGTGCAGCAGGTTGATCCAGAGCATGGTGGCGTCCACGGTGCCGTAGTAGGCGGGCGGCAGCCGCAGGCCCTCGTCGGGCAGGTCGAACTCGGCACGACGCAGCTCGTGCAGGATCTTGCCGGGCTGTTCGCCGGTGGCCGGGTCGGTGTGCCGGCCCTGCCGTCGGGCGAGCACGCGCAGGGTGCCCAGGGCCAGGTCGGTGCCGAGCGGCAGCATCATCCGGGCGGCCCAGAGGCTGTCGCGGCCGAAGAGGGTGAGGAACCAGGGCACCCCGGCGGCCAGGAACACGTCGCCCGGGGCCTGCGGGTCGGCCAGGCGCAGCCCGTGCAGGTCGTCGAGGGCGCGGCCGAGCAGCCGGCCCAACCGCCGGTCGTCGGCGCGCAACGCCGGCGGGGACCAGGTCGGCTCCGCCGGCGGGTACGCGACGACGGCGCGCGGGTCGGTGACGTCGAGCCGCCAGCGCAGGGTGACGCTGCCGCGCGCGTCGAGGGCGACCGGCCAGCTCAGGCGGGGGGCGGTGACCCGGTCCCCGGCGATGTCCAGCTCGGCGCCCTCGGCGGTGACGGTGACCGTGGTGCCGTCGACGGCCCAGCTGAGCCGGCCGGGGGCCGATGCCCGCGCGGGCATCGGCGGGCTGGCGAAGCCGGTCTTGACCCGCTCGATCGGGGCGAGGTCGCAGCCGAGGTCGACGGTGACGGTGGCCCGCACGGGCGCGTCGGCGGTGGAGACGACGCGGATCTCCTCGGTGAGGCCGTGCCGGTCGAGGCGGCGGGTCCGGTCGAGGCGGACGGTCGGGTCGGCGCCGGGGTCGCCCAGCCAGCGGGCCAGGGCGACGAAGCGGGCGGCGTGGGCGCCGACGGGCGCGTGGCCGATCGTCTCGGGTTCGCGTTCGTCGACGCGGAGTTCGGCGCGGGACAGGACGCGGGTGTCGGCGTGGAAGACGCCCTGGACGCCGAGCGGCCGGATCTGCCCGGCGGTATCCCCGAGCGCACTGGTCGGGGCGAGGACCACTCCCGCCAGGTGGTGCAGCAGGGGTTGCAGGTGGCGTGCGGTCACGTACGGCTCCAGGTTCGTCGGCGGAACGGCCTCTTGACAGACGGTTTCGAGGGGTGCAGAGTCCGAAACACTCCAGCAACTTGAACGATCCAATCCTGCCCCATCCAAATTGGATCGTTCAAGCCCCTCGAAAGGCATGATGTGGCTGAAAAGGTGACCATTGCCACGGTGGCCCGGCACGCGCACGTCAGTCGGCAGACCGTGTCCAACGTCATCAACGCGCCGCACATCGTGCGGCCCGAGACCCGGCAGCGGGTGCAGGACGCGATCGTCACCCTCGGCTACCGGGCCAACCAGGCGGCCCGGCAGATGCGTACCGGCCGCTCCCGGCTGATCGCGGTGCGTATCGAGCCGACCCGCGACGGCATCAACGGCTCGGTGCTCGACCGCTTCCTGCACGGGCTCACCGAGACCGCGGAGGCCGCCGGCTACCGGGTCATGCTCTACACCGCCGGCGACGTTGACCGCGAGATCGCCGCGTACGGCGACCTGCTGAGCACGTACGACCTCGACGGGTTCGTCATCACCGGCACCGACCACGGCGATCCGCGTACCGCCTGGCTGGCCGAACGCGAGATTCCGTTCGTCACGTTCGGCCGGCCGTGGGACCACCCGCACGCCCACAGCTGGGTCGACGTCGACGGGGCTGCCGGCACCGCGGAGGCGACCGCCCACCTCGTCGCCGCCGGCCACCACCGCGTCGGCTTCATCGGCTGGCCCGCCGGCTCCGGCGTCGGCGACGACCGCCGGTCGGGCTGGCGCCGCACGCTGGCCGACGCGGGTGTCGACCCCGACGGGCTGGACGCCGAGACGGAGGACGGCATCCCCGAAGGCGCCCGGGCGGCACGGGAACTGCTCGCCCGGCCCACCTCACCCACCGCCCTCGTCTGCGCCAGCGATTCGCTCGCCCTCGGCGCCCGCCAGGCCCTGCGCGCCGCCGGCCCGGACCTGTCGGTGATCGGCTTCGACGACACCCCGGTCGCCGCCGCGGTGGGCCTGAGCAGCGTCAGCCAACCGCTCGGCGACGCCGCCGCCCGCTGCGTCGACCTGCTCACCGACCTTCTCGACGGGCCGCGCCACGGCCCCCGGCAGGTGCTGCTCCGACCCGCGCTGGTCCTGCGGCACACCACCTGACCCCGTCCCCCACCTCAGGAGAAAGACACCATGACACCCCGCGTCCTCACCCGCGTGGCCGTAGCCGGCCTCACCGCCGCCGCGCTGCTCGGCGCGACCGCCTGCGGCAGCGGCTTCGACGACTCCACCGACGACACCGCCCAGTCCACCGGCCCGGCCAGCCTCCAGATCATGATCGGCTCCTCCGGTGACGCCGAGACCAAGGCCGTGCAGGACGCTGCGGCGGCCTGGGCCACCGCCTCCGGCAACACGGCCACCGTCATCGCGGCACAGGACCTGACCCAGCAGTTGGGCCAGGGCCTGGCCGGCGGCAACCCGCCGGACGTCTTCTACGTCGACGCCACCCGCTTCGCCGACTACGCCAGCGTCGGCGCCCTCGAACCGTACGGCGACCGGATCAGCGACACCGGCGACTTCTACGAGAGCCTGCGCACCACCTTCACCTACGACGGCAAGCTCTACTGCGCGCCGAAGGACTTCTCCACCCTTGCCCTCCAGATCAACACCGATCTCTGGACGAAGGCCGGCCTGACCGACGCGGACGTGCCGACCACCTGGGAGCAGCTCACCGCCGCCGCCCGCAAGATCAAGGCAACGGGGGCGGTGCCGCTGGTGCTCGGCGACACCCGCGACCGCATCGGCGCGTTCCTGGTGCAGAACGGTGGCTGGCTGATCAGTGCGGACGGCCGTGCGCCCACCGGTGATACCCCGGAGAACGTGACCGCGCTGACCCACGTCAAGGAGCTGGTCACCGAGGGTCTGGCCCAGTTCCCGAAGCAGCTCGACGCGGGCTGGTCCGGTGAGGCGTTCGGCAAGGGCTCGGCCGTGCTGACCATCGAGGGCAACTGGATCAAGGGCGCCCTGCAGAACGACTTCCCCGACGTGAACTACCGGGTCGTCGAGCTGCCGGCGGGACCTGCGGGCAAGGGCACGCTCTCCTTCACCCAGTGCTGGGGCATCGCGGCGAAGTCGGCGCACAAGGAGCAGGCGATCGCCTTCGTCGAGGCGATGACCAGCGGGGAGCAGCAGATGACCTTCGCGAAGGCGTTCGGCGTGATGCCGTCGCGGCAGTCGGTCCGCGACGAGTACACCGCGGCGTTCCCCGCCGACAAGCCGTTCATCGACGGCGCCGAGTACGCCCAGGGTCCGGTGAACGCCCCCAAGATGGACAGCGTCCTGCAGGACCTCGAAGCCGGCCTGCAGGGGCTCGCCAACGGCGACCCGAAGAACATCCTCGCCACCTTCGACAAGAACGCGCAGGCCGCGCTCGGCGGCAGCTGAGTGATTGCAGGGGCCCCTTCCTACAGAAGGGGCCCCTCCTTTCACCCCACCGGAGGGAGGAGACGATGGCGACGGAGATGTTGGCGGCCCCGGCGACCGCCGGCGGGTCTGGCCGGCGACCCGGGCTGCGCGGGCGCGGCGTACGCGGCAACGAGAACATCGCCGGCTGGCTGTTCGTCGCGCCGGTGATCGTCATCCTCGGGCTGTTCCTGCTGCTGCCGATCCTGATGGCGCTCTGGGTGAGCCTGACCGACTGGAACGGCCAGGGCAGCCCGTTCACCAGCGAGGTGCCCTTCGTGGGCACCGACAACTACACCCGGCTGTTCACCGCCGACGGCCTGGCCCGCCGGGACTTCATGACCAGCATCCGCAACAACGTCTACTACGTCGCACTCGTCGTGCCGACGCAGACGGTGCTCGCCCTCGGGCTGGCCCTGGTGGTCAACAACCGGCTGCTCAAGGGCAAGAGCTTCTTCCGGACGGCCTTCTACTTCCCGTCGGTCACCAGCTCGGTGGCGATCAGCGTGGTCTTCCTGTTCCTGTTCGCCAACTCGGGTGCGGTCAACAACCTGCTGCGGCTCTTCGGCATCAACGGGCCGCAGTGGTTCGCCGACTCCCGGGGCGTCCTGCACCTGCTGCTCGGCCTGGTCGGGGTGGACACCCCGCCCGCCGCACTGGTGCAGGGTGGACCGTTCGGACTCAGCTGGTGGGAGTGGCTCTCCGGGCCCAGCATCGCGATGATGTCCATCATCACGTTGGTGGTCTGGACCACCTCCGGCACGTTCATGCTGATGTTCCTCGCCGCCCTACAGAACGTCCCGGTCACGCTGGAGGAGGCGAGCACGCTCGACGGCGCGTCCCGCTGGCAGCGGTTCCGGCACGTCACCCTGCCGCTGATCAAGCCGACCACGTTCCTGGTGCTCACCCTCGGCCTGATCGGCTCCTGGCAGGTCTTCGACCAGGTGTACGTGATGAGCCAGGGCGACCCGGCCAAGAGCACCGTCACCCCGGCCTACCTGTCGTACCGCACCGCCTTCCGGGACTTCGACTACGGCTCCGGCGCGGCGATCTCGTTCGTCCTGTTTCTGATCATCATCGTGCTCACCCTCGTACAGCGCCGGGTGATGGCCGACCGGGACGACTCCCAACCCCGGTGGGTGCGGCGGCGCCGGAGCCGAGCGGGAGGGTCCGCGCGATGACCACGTCGACCGACCGCCCGACGCAGCCCACGCGGCGCGGCGACCAGGGTCCGCGCACCCTGGCCACCCGGTTTCTGGGGTACGCCGTCCTGGTCTTCTTCGCGCTGGTCTTCCTCTACCCGTTCGTCATCCAGATCGGGAACTCGTTCAAGACCGAGCCCGACGCGGCGGCCAACCCGCTCTCGCCGATCCCCGATCCGGTGGTGCTCGACGGTTTCGTCCGGATCTTCACCGGCACCAACTTCCCGATCTGGCTCGGCAACTCGCTGCTGGTGACGGTGCTGGTCACCGCCGGCCGGGTCTTCTTCGACTCGCTCGCCGGGTACGCGCTGGCCCGGCTGCGCTTCCGGGGCCGCTCCGGGCTCTTCGCGGCGGTGATCGCCGTGATGGCGGTGCCGGGCGTGGTGCTGCTGATCCCGAAGTTCCTGGTGCTCAACCAGCTCGGCATCTACAACAGCTACACCGGGCTGATCGTGCCGCTGCTCGCCGACGCGGCCGGCGTGTTCATCATGAAGCAGTTCTTCGAGTCCATCCCGGTCAGTGTGGAGGAGGCGGCCCGCATCGACGGCGCGAGCATCTTCCGCACCTTCTGGTCGGTGGTGCTGCCGATGGCGAAGCCGGCGCTGATCACCCTGACCATCCTGTCGTTCCAGGGCTCCTGGAACGAGTTCCCGCACAGCCTGGTCGCCGTGCAGGACCCGGGCCTGTTCACCCTGCCCCGGGGCCTCGCCGACCTGGTCAGCGGGTCGCTCGGCAAGGGCACCCAGTATCCGCTGAAGCTCGGCGCGGCGCTGCTGGCCACCATTCCGGTGGCGATCATCTTCGTCGTCTTCCAGCGCTACTTCGTCCGCGACGCGAACGAGGGCGCCGACAAGGGGTGACCGTCGACAGGGGCGTGCGGCACCCGTCGACGGTCACTCTCAGTGCGAGACGGCGAGGCTGGGCTCGTCGTCGGCGGCCGCGCGCTGTGCCGGCGGCGTCGCCGTGGTGGTGGGGCTGCCCGGGGTCACCCGGATGCGTACCGCGTCCTCGACCTCGATCCCGAGGGCCTGGAACTCGTTGCGGGTGAGGGTCACGGTGACGGTCTGGCCCTCGGTCGTGGTGACCTCGACCCGGATCTCGAAGCCGATCCGGGTGACCCGGGTGACCCGGCCGGACACCCCGGTGTCGGTCGCGGTGCCGGCGGAGAGCTGCAGGTCGTGCGGGCGGACCAGCTGGTCGCCGAGCTGGGTGACCGGGCCGAGGAAGCGCATGACGAACTCGTTCGCCGGCCGGTCGTACAGGTCGTCGGGCGACCCGATCTGCTCCACCCGGCCATCGTTGATCACCACGATCTCGTCGGCGACCTCTAGGGCCTCCTCCTGGTCGTGGGTGACGAAGACGGTGGTGACGTGCACCTCGTCGTGCAGCCGGCGCAGCCAGTCCCGCAGCTCCTTGCGGACCTTGGCGTCGAGGGCGCCGAACGGCTCGTCGAGCAGGAGCACCGTCGGCTCGACGGCCAGCGCCCGGGCCAGCGCCATCCGCTGCCGCTGCCCGCCGGAGAGCTGCGCGGGCAGCCGGTCGCCGAACTGCTGTAGGTGCACCAGCGCGAGCAGCTCGTCGACCCGGCGGCGGATCTCCTCCTTGGACCGCTTGCGGATCTCCAACCCGAAGGCCACGTTGCGGCGTACCGTCAGGTGCTTGAAGGCCGCGTAGTGCTGGAACACGAAACCGACGTTGCGCTTCTGCGGCGGCAGCCGGGTCGCGTCCACCCCCTCGATCTCCACCGTCCCCGTGTCGGCGCGCTCCAGCCCCGCGATGATCCGCAGCAGCGTGGACTTGCCGCCGCCGGAGGGGCCGAGCAGGGCCGTGAGGCGGCCGGACGGGATGCTCACCGATACGTCGTCCAGCGCGACGAAGTCGCCGAAACGCTTGCCGACGTTGGAAATCTCGATGCTCAACGTTCTTCCTTCGGCCTGAGGGCGGATACGACGATGATGCAGGCCACCGCGACGAGGGCGAGGAGGAAGGCGGTGGCGTACGCGCCGCCCTTGTCGAAGTTCAGGTATTTCTCCTCGACCACGAGGGTGGCCGTACGGGTGTCACCGAGCACGTTGCCGGAGACGACCTTGACCGCGCCGAACTCGCCGAGCGAGCGGGCGAGGCTGAGCACGACCCCGTAGATCACGCCCCACTTGATCGCCGGCAGGGTGATCCGGCGGAATGTCTGCACCGCGTTGGCGCCGAGGCTGCGGGCGGCCTGTTCCTGCTCGTCGCCGACCTCCTGCAGGACCGGCACGACCTCCCGGATGACCAGCGGCAACGCCACGAAGACCGTGGCCATGACCATGCCCGGGACCGCGAAGATGATCTGCAGGCCGGCCGATTCGAGGGTCGGGCCGAACCAGCCGTCCCGGCCGCCGTAGACCAGGATCAGGGCGAGGCCGACGACGATCGGGGAGACCGACAACGGCATGTCGAGGAGGGCGTTGAGCGCCCGCTTGCCGGGGAAGTCGTAGCGCACCAGCAGGATCGAGATGCCGACGCCGAACACCGTGTTGATCACCACGGCGGTCACCGCGATGACCACGGTGAGTCGCAGCGCGTGGGTCACGTCGGGGTCGGTGAGGATGTCCTGGAAGCTCTCGGTCCCGTTGCCGAAGGCGTTCCGCCCGACCAGGTACAACGGCCAGGCCACCAGGAAGAAGAGGTACGTCGTCACCACGAGCCGCAGGGCCAGCCGACCCGGGCGGCGGCCGACGGGGGCGCGGGTGATGGTGGATCGGTCAGCCACGGCGCATCACCCTCCGCTGAATGATGTCGAGTACGACGATGACGGCCAACGAGATGGCCAGCAGCACCACCGCGACCACCGCCGCGCTGTCCGGGTTGTCGTTCTCGATGCTGCTGAGGATGCGCACCGAGGCCACCTCGGTCCGCATCGGCAGGTTGCCCGAGAGCAGCACGAGCGAGCCGTACTCGCCGACCGCGCGGGCGAACGACAACGCGGCGCCCGCCGCGATGGCCGGGGTGAGGCTGGGCAGGATGATCCGCCGGAAGGTGGCGTACCGGCTGGCGCCCAGCGACACCGCCGCCTCCTCGGCCTCCGGGTCGAGTTCGGCCAGCACCGGCTGCACGGTGCGCACGATGAACGGCAGCGTGACGAAGAGGAAGGCGAGGAACACCGCGATCCGGGTGTTGGCGACGTTGACCCCGAGCGGGCTGTCCGGCCCGTACAACGACAGCAGCACCAGGCCGGCGACGATCGTCGGCAGCGCGAACGGCACGTCGATGAGGACCTCGAGCGCACGCTTGCCGAAGAACCGGTCGCGCACCAGCACCCAGGCGATCAGCGTGCCCATGACGATGTTGACCAGCGTGACGAGCAGCGCGGTGCCCACGGTCAGGCGGATGGTGGCGGCGGTCTGCTCGTTCGTGACCGTCCGCCAGAACCCGCCCCAACCGGCTTCGGAGGCGGTCACCACCACGGCGGCGAGCGGGATCAGCACCAGCAGGCTGAACCACACCATCGCCACGCCGAGACCCAGGCCGGAGGCCCGGGTCAGCGGCTGGCCGGCCCGGACCGGCCGGCGGTCGCCCGCCGGCCGGTCCGGGACCAGGGTCGCCGAGGTCACTTCGCCTTCCCGGAGGCCGCGATGATCTTTGTGACGATCCCGTCACTCTCGTCGAAGAACTTCTTGGACAGCGCGGACCAGCTCTCGAAGTCGCCGTCGACCGTCAGCAGCTTCTGCGGGGCGGGGAACGGGTCGTTCTGGTCGTTGGCGCCCTCGATGCCCGAGGTGTCGACGCCGTCGATGATCGGCCGGAAGCCGGTGAGCGCGAACTGCCGCTGACCCTCGGTGCCCAGTACGAAGTCCAGCCACTCCGTCGCCTTCGGATCGGCGTCCTTCAGGATCGCGCCCGGGTTCTGGATCAGGATGGTGGTGGCGGGCAGGATCCAGTCCAGTTCCTCGCCGTTCTGCCGGGCCAGGATCGTCTCGTTCTCGTAGGCCAGGAAGACGTCGCCGGTACCGCCGAGGAAGGTGGTGGTGGCGTCGCGGCCGCTGTTGGGCAGCGACACCACGTTGGCGAAGAGCTTGGTGAGGAACTCCTCGGCCTGGGCCTCGGTCCCGCCGTTGCTGGCGATGTGTCCCCACGCGGCGAGGGCGTTCCACCGGGCGGCGCCCGACGAGGCGGGGTTCGGCGTGACGATGCCGATGCCCGGCTTGATCACGTCGTCCCAGCTCTGGATGTTCTTGGGGTTGCCCTTGCGCACCGCGAGCACCACCACCGAGGAGGAGACGATGCCCTTGTTCGGGCCGTCGTCCCAGCTCTCCTCGACCAACCCGGCGTCGACCAGCCGGGTCACGTCGCTGGTCACGGAGAAGTGGACGTAGTCGGCCTTCAGGCCGGAGACGACCGCCCGGCTCTGGTCGCCGGAGGCGCCGTACGAGGTCCGGAACCGGACCCCCTTGCCCTCCTCGGTCTTGTTCCACTCCGCGGCGATGGCCTTGTTCGCCGCTTCGGGTACCGCGAACCCGACGATGCTCAGCGTGGCGGAACTGCCCGCCGCATCGCCGCCACCGCAGCCCGTGAGTGCCAGGCCGGTAACCATGGCGAGGGCGATCACCGCTCTGATCCGGTGCCTCATTCGGAACCCGTCCTCCTCCAGTGCGCACGCGCACTATATAAGTCCGACCAATTAGATAGGGAATTTGCCTGTTTTGAGCCGCGGTCGTCGTCACCAGGGGGGCGGTCGCAGACCGGGCCACAGTGCCCGACCGGCAGTACCGCGACGGCGATCAGCTGTCGCGCTCGGACTGTGTGCCGGCGCGGCAGTGCTGATCGTCCGCGTCGACCGCGCACCGAATATCCCACCAACTCGACAGGTTTTCAAGCCTTGGCTCCGGGAGACGGACGACCGGCGCGCCCTCGTCGACCGTCACGCCACACGGGGTGGGCGATCGGCCACGTCACGTCCCAACCGATCGGCGGGCCCGAGCAGGTCGGCCAGGCTGGCGTGGTCGACCACCCCCTCGATCGCCCGGTGTACCGACAGCCACACCTCGCCCAGCCCGGCGGCCACGCCGTGGTATGTCGCCACCTCGGCCGGCGCTCCCCGGACCGTGGTGAGCGCACCGCCGGTGGCCCGCAGCACGTCCCCCACGGTGATCCCGTCGGGCTCGCGGGTCAGCGCGTAGCCGCCGTCGGCACCCCGCAGACTGTGCAACAGGCCGGCGCGCCGCAGGTCCAGCAGGATGCCCTGCAGGAACGAATACGGGATGTCCTGGCTGGCCGCCAGGACCGCCGCCTTGACCACCTCCGGGTGATGCTGCGCCACCGCGAGCATGGCCCGGATGGCGTAGTCCGATCGCGCCGAGACGTACACGACACGCACCCCTATCACCGATATTCTCGATAAGACATGTAGGGATAGTGGACAGGGTGCGGCCACCGCCCGTCAAGGCACGCGGTCCCGGTGGCCGCGCAGGGGCGCCCGCTCAGGCCGCTCGCATCGCCCGCACGGCCTCCCCGGCGAACAGGCACGCCGCGTCGTGGTCCGGGTCGACCTCGGCGAGCGCCGGGTCGGTACGGGAACAGTCCGGCCGGGCCTGCGGGCATCGGGTCCGGAACCGGCAGCCGTCGGGCGGGTCCACCGGGCTGGGGATGTCGCCGCTGAGGATGATCCGCCGGCGCTCCCGCTCGATGCGCGGATCGGCCACCGGCACCGCCGACAACAGCGCGGCGGTGTAGGGATGGGCCGGCTCGCGCCAGATCTGCGCCGGTGTGCCGCTCTCCACAATTCGACCGAGGTACATCACGGCCATCCGGTCGCTCATGTGCTCCACCGCCGCCAGGTCGTGGGCGATGAAGAGGTAGGTCAGCCCGAGATCCCGCTGGAGCCCCCGGAGCAGGTTCATGATCTGCGCCTGGACGCTCAGGTCGAGCGACGCGATCGGCTCGTCCAGCACGATCAGGTCCGGCTCACCGGCCAGGGCACGGGCGATACCGACCCGCTGCCGCTGGCCACCGGAGAGTTCGTGCGGGTGCCGATCGGCGAGGTCACCGCGCAGCCCGACCAGGTCGAGCAGTTCCTCGACCCGCCGGCGGCGGGCGGCACCGCCGTCGGTGAGCCGGTGCACGATCAGCGGTTCGGCGATGCTCGCCCCGACGGTGCGCCGCGGATCGAGGGACGCCTGCGGATCCTGGAACACCATGGCGACGCGGCGGCGCAGCGCCCGCAGCCGCCGCCGGGACCACCGGGTGACGTCCTGCCCGTCCACCCGGACGCGGCCGGAGGTGGGATCCACCAGCCGCAGCAGCGCCAGGCCCGTGGTGGACTTGCCACTGCCGGACTCGCCGACCAGGCCCAGCGTCTCGCCCCGGCGCACCTGCAACGACACCCCGTCCACCGCACGGACCACCCCGGCCGGCGTCGGGAACCACACCGTCAGGTCGTCGAGTTCGGCGACGACCTCGGCCGGCGTACTCATGCGCCCTCCCCGTCGGCGCGCTGCGGGTAGAAGGTGCGGACGTGGTGGCCGGCCGCCACCGGGACCAGCGGCGGCAGTTCGTGCGCGCACCGGGCATCGCCGCGCACCGGGCACCGGGGCCAGAAGGCGCAGCCCGGCGGCAGGTCCAGCGGGCTGGGCGGGGCGCCCTGGATGGTGACCAGGTCGCCGCCGCCGGCCGCCGGGTCCGGGCGGGCGGCCAGCAGTGCCTCGGTGTACGGGTGTGACGGCTCGCCGAAGACGGCGTCCACCGGCCCCTGTTCGAGGATGCGACCGGCGTACATGACCGCCACCGTGTCCGCGATACCGGCGACCACGCCGAGATCGTGCGTGATCCAGACGACCGCCGTGCCCAGCCGCCGTTGCAGGTCGGCGACCAGCTCGACGATCTGGGCCTGGGTGGTGACGTCGAGGGCGGTCGTCGGTTCGTCGGCGATCAGCAGATCCGGCTCACAGGCCAGCGCCATGGCGATCACCACGCGCTGGCGCATGCCGCCGGAGAACTGGTGCGGGTACGCGTCCACCCGCCGGGCGGCGGACGGTATGCCGACGAGTTCCAGCAGCTCGATGGCGCGGGTCCGGGCGGCCCGCCGGGTCAGACCGAGGTGTTCCTCGCCGGCCTCGGTGACCTGCCGGCCGACGGTGAGCACCGGGTTGAGCGAGGTCATCGGATCCTGGAAGACGAAGCCGACGTGCCGCCCGCGCAGCCGCCGGCGGCGTTCCTGCGGCAGGCCGGTGAGTTCCGTACCGAGCAGGTGCACGCGCCCGGCCACCCGCGCGGAGCGGGGTGCGAGGCCGGTGGCGGCGAGCACGCTCATGCTCTTGCCGCTGCCCGACTCGCCGACCAGCGCCAGGGTCTCCCCCGGCCGCACCGACCAGTCCACGCCGGCGACCACCCGCGCCGGTCCCCGCCGGGTGCCGATGGTGACGGTCAGCTCCTCGACCGCCAGTACGGGCCTCATACGCCGCTCCTTCTGGCCTCGCTGACGGTGAGCTGGCGGGGATCGAGCACGTCCCGCAACGCGTCACCGACCAGGTTGAACGCCAGAACGGTGAGGAAGATCGCCGCACCCGGGAAGAAGCCCAGCCACCACGCCTCGGTGACGAACCCCCGCCCGTCGTACAACATGCGCCCCCAGGCGGGTGCCGGCGGTTGCACGCCGAGGCCGAGGAAGGAGAGCGCCGCCTCCGAGAGGATCGCGAAGGCCAGCGACAACGACGTCTGCACGATCAGCGGGGCCGCGATGTTGGGCAGCACGTGCCGGCGCATGATGCGCAGGTCCGACGCGCCGATGGAGACCGCCGCCCGGACGAAGACCTGCTCCCGGACGGAGAGCACGCCGGCCCGGGTGACCCGGGCGAAGATCGGGGTGTAGACCACCCCGATCGCCACCATCGCGGTGACCAGCCCTGGCCCGAGCACCGCCACGATGGCCACCGCGAGCAGCAGCACCGGGAACGCGAAGAGCACGTCCATGCAGCGCATCAGCACGTTGTCGAGCCAGCCCCGGTAGTAGCCGGCGAAGAGTCCGAGGGTCACCCCGACCGCCAGCGCGATCCCGACGCTGACCAGGCCGACCTGCAGCGAGACCCGGGCGGCGACCATGACCCGGCTGAGCACGTCGCGGCCCAACTCGTCGGTGCCGAACGGATGCGACCAGCTGGGCGGCTGGAGCATCCGGTCGACGTCCACCTCGTTGATGCCCGACGGGGCCAGCCACGACCCGGCCACGCCGACCACGACCAGCACCGCGAGCACCACGCTGCCGGTCAGCGCCAGCGGGTCGTGCCGCAGCGCCGACAAGGCTCGGCGCAGCTGCCCCTCGCTCCTGGCGACCTGCTCGCTCATCTGACGGTGATCCGTGGGTCGAGGCGGGCGTAGAGGATGTCGACCAGAAGGTTGACCAGCAGGAACAACGCCGCCACCAGCAGCACCGCGCCCTGCAGCACGGGGTAGTCGCGGGCCTGGACCGCGTCGAAGGTGAGCCGGCCGATGCCGGGCCAGGCGAACAGCACCTCGATCACGATCACCCCGCCGAGCAGGCTGGCCAACTGCACCGCCACCACGGTGACCACGGGAATGAGCGCGTTGCGCAGCACGTGCCGCAGCACCACCACGCGGGTGCGCAGCCCCTTCGCCTCGGCGGTGCGGACATAGTCCTCCGAGAGCACCTCCAGCATCGAGGACCGGATGAACCGGGTGAGGATCGAGGCGGTCACCAGACCGACCGTCGCCGCCGGCAGGGCGACGTGCGAGGCCCACCCCGCCGGATCCTCGGTGAGGGCGACGTAGCCCGACGGTGGCAGCCAGCCGAGCACCCCGGCGAAGAGCAGGATGCCCATGATGCCCATCCAGAAGTCCGGCACCGAGACACCGAACTGGCTGAACACCCGGGCCGCGTGGTCGATCAGCGAGCCGCTGCGGATGGCCGAGACGATCCCCAGCGGGAAGGCGACCAGCATCGCGAACACCACCGCGGTGACCGCCAGCGACAGCGTCGCGGGCAGCCGCTCCAGCACGATCGAGGTGACCGGGCGGCCACTGCGGAAGCTCACGCCGAGGTCGCCGGTCAGCGCCCGCCGCAGGTAGTCGAAATACTGCACCACCAGGGGTTTGTCCAGCCCCGCCCGGGCCCGCAGCGCCTCGTACGTCTGCGGGTCGAAGCGGGTGCCGAGGGCCACCCGGACGGGATCACCCGGCACCAACTGGAGCAGCAGGAACACCACGACGGTCACGCCGAGCAGCACGACCGCGGACTGCAACAGCCGACGGATGACGAAGCGGGCCACCTGAGGTCCCCCGCCGGGTCACTTGGCCAGCGCCACGTCGCGGAACCGGATCGCCCGGTCGGTGCGTACCTCGTAACCGGTGACCCGCGTGGACCAGCCCTGCGCCACGTCGGGGTTGTAGAGGTAGATGTAGCTGGCGTCGTCCACGATCTGCTTGGCCACCTGGTCGTACTGCTGCTTGCGGGCGGCCTGGTCGGTCTCGGTCCGCGCCTGGTCGAGCAGCCGGTCCACGGCGGGGTTGCGGTACTTGTGGAAGTTGAACGTGCCGCCGCTGTGGTGCTGGGCGTAGTAGAACTCGTCGGGGTCGATGTTGCCCAGCCAGCCGAGCATGAACGAGTCGAAGTTGCCGCCGCCCTGCTCGTCGAGCCACTGCGCGAAGTCCAGCGTACGGATCTTGACGGTGATGCCGACGCCCGCCAACTGCGAGGCGATGACCTGGGCGGCGGTGACCGTCTCCGGGTACTCGCTGGTGACCATGAGGTCCATGCTCAGGCCGCTCACGCCGGCCTGGTCGAGCAGCTGGCGCGCCTGGTTCACGTCGTGCGAGTACGGCGCGTACTCGTAGTGGAAGGCGCTGTTCTGCGGGATGGCCGCCTGGTTGACGGTGGCCAGCCCGAACTTGGCGGCCTTGGTGATCGCCTCGCGGTCGAGCGCGAAGGCGATCGCCCGGCGCACGTTGACGTCGTCGTACGGCTTGCGGGCCTGGTTGAGCGCGAGGTACCAGTAGTCGGTCGACGGTATCGACTGGACGGTCGGGTCGTCCCCGTCGAGCAGCGCGGGGACCTGCTGGGGCGGCAGGTTGTCGGTCCACTGCACCTCGCCGCCGCGCAGGTTCTGCAGCGCCACGGTGGGGTCGCTGACGAAGGTGAACGTGACCCCGTCGAGCTTGGGCTTCTCGCCCCAGTAGTTGTCGTTGCGGACCAGCCGGATGTTGTCGCCGGAGGTGTAGCTGCCGATGGCGAACGGGCCGCTGCCGACCGGCTTGGTCGTCACCTCACCGGATTCCACATTGGCCTTCTGGACGATCGCCACGCCCTTGAAGCCGCCGAGATTGGCGAGCAGGTTGGGGGTGGGCGCGTCGAGGGCGACCACGACGGTGGTCGGGTCGGGTGCGGTCACCGACTTCACCGTGCCGAACTTGTACGCGGTGTTCAGCTTCTCGTCGATGATCCGGTTGTAGGAGTAGACGACGTCCTCGGCGGTCAGCGGTGCGCCGTCGGAGAAGGTCACCCCCTCGCGGAGGGTGAACGTCCAGGTCAGCTGGTCGTCGCTGGTGGTCCATCCGGTGGCCAGCGACGGCTTCATCTCCAGGTTCGCGTCCGGCTCGACCAGCGTGTCGTAGACGTTCTCCAACACCTGGAAGCTGTAGTAGGCGGAGGTCTTGTGCGGGTCGAGCTGGTCGGGCTCGCCGCCGATGGCGGCGGTGAGGACGCCACCGGCACTCGCTCCGTCGGCGCCATCTACATCGACGCCGTCGCCCGCGCTGCAACCAGCCACGGCCGCGAGCATCAGGGCGAGCGTCGCGCCGGCCAACCTGAATCTGGTGCTGGACATGGTCCTCCCCCTGGATTCTTCCCCGGCAGCTGAAAGCCCTCCTCGCCCCACGCTAGCCGCAAACCCGCCGAGCGGCAGACCACGGACCGGCCGGGCACCGACGATCGCCGCCGTTCTGTGACACTGCGGCGCGGCGCGGTCACCGGAGCGTAGGCATCACCGCTACCGGCAGTTGTTGCTGGTCAGCCGGACGGTGTACTCGGCGTCGTCGTGGGTGATGCCCGACGGCTGCCCGTCGAACCAGGTCTCGACCTTCTGCCAGCCCCGGCGCTGCTCGTAGTGCAGGTGTGGGGCGCCGGAGTTGCCGGTGCTGCCGATCCGGCCGATCTGCTCGCCCCGGGCGACCCGCTGCCCGACCTGCACCAGCGGCGGTTCCAGCAGGTGCAGGTACTGGGTCTCCCACCGACCGCCGTGGTCGATCTTCACCCAGTAGCCGCCGCCACGTCCCCGAGGGCCGTCCGGGTTGTCCGGGGTGCGGGCGCCCAGCGACCCGTTGATGCCGGCGACGGTCACCCTGCCGTCGTAGGAGGCGAGCACCGGCTGCCCCCACGGGTCGCCGGAGAGCGGGAAGAAGTCCACGTCGTTCTCGCCGTGACCGGGATAGGTGCCCAGCTGCCAGGTCTCGCCGCAGGCGACCGGCAGCTGGAACAACGGGCGGGGGCCGGGCGGACGCAACACGATCACGGCCGCCACGGCCAGGGCGATCACGACGCCGAGGGTGAGCAGCAGGCGGAGGCTGGTCCGGCGGGAGCGGGAGCGGGAGCGGCCGGTCGTCACCGTCCAGAGCATGGCAGACGCCGGCAAGGCCGGCGCCAGCCGCCCGCCGCGCCCGGAAGCTCCGGGAAGCCGCCCGCCGCCGTCAGCCGGGCAGCACCGTCAGCCGGGCAGCGCCGGCACGGCGGTGCCGGTCGGCGCCGGGGCCGGCACCGGGATCACCACCACCGGGCAGGTCGCCTTGCGTACGCACTCCTCGCTGACCGAGCCGAGCACGGTGTGCCGCAGCCGGCCGTGCCCGTGGCTACCGAGCACCAGCAGGTCGGCGCCACGTGCGGCAACGGAGAGCACGTCGGCCGGCCGACCCTCGACGACCTCCGCCGCCACCGACACCGCGGAGCTGCCCCGGGTGGCCTCGGCGACCGCCCGGGCGAGCAGGGTCCTGGACCGCTCCTCCTCCTCGAATGGATTGGGCGCGACCATGAAGCCGCCGTCCAGGCCGTCCCAGCGCCACGCGGTGACCGCCTGCACCGTGCCGCCACGTCCGGCCGCCTCGTCCACCGCCCACCGCAGCGCCCGCCGGCCACCGTCCGAGCCGTCGACGCCCACCACAATGAGGTACGTCATCGTCCTCACTCCTTCCCGTCCTCCCCTCCAGTGCAGCGTGCCGGCGGTGGCCGTACCAGCAGCCGAGGTCCCGCAGCGGCGGGCCGGACGGACCGGTCGGAGCGGGACCTATGGCCCGCCCGCGTCGCGGCGGTCAGCGGGTGGCGTGGGTGTGCCCGACCGCCGGCCCCGCCTTGCGGACCGACCGGCGCACCACCTCACAGCCCGGATCGCCGGGCCGGCCGGGACCGACCACGTCGGCCCGTACGTCGGCGACGATGGTGGCCAGCAGGTCCCGGCTGTGTTCCAGTGACGCGATCTTCTCGGCGAGCAGGTCCAGCTCGCCCTGCAACGTCTCGGCCAGGCGGGCGCGGTCGGCGGGCTCGTCGGGAATCGCCGCCCGCCCGTCGAGCAGGAACCGCAACGCCTGCCCGACCACCCCGGAGGGCAGCGCGGCCGACAGCATGCAACGGATCCGGGCCACCCGGTCCACGTCGGACTCCGCGTAGACCCGGTAACCCGACCCGGTCCGCCGGGGCACCAGCAGCCCCTGCTCCTCGTAGTAGCGCAGCATCCGTACGGAGGCGCCGGTACGCGTACTCAGCTCACCGATCAGCATGCTTGACTCTAACGTCAATGTCAGGCTTTAGCGTCGCATTGTGATCATCTACGTACTCTTCGTCTGCTCCTTCGCCGTGGCCACCGCCGAGTTCGTGCTGGTCGGCCTGCTCCCCCAGGTCGCCGCCGACCTGGACGTGTCGGTCCCCGCCGCCGGACAACTGGTCACCGCGTACATGGTGGTGGTCACCGTGGGCGGACCAGTCGCCACCGTACTGACCCGCCGGCTGCCGCGCCGGTCGCTGCTGGCCGCCACCATGGCGCTGGCGACCGTATCGGCGGTGGCCAGCGCCATGGCCACCTCGTACGCGATGCTGCTGTCGGCCCGGCTCGGCTCCGCGCTGGCCCAGGCCCTGTTCATGGCGGTGGCCTCCCAGGTGGCCGTGGCCTCCGTGCCGCCGGAGCGGCAGACCGCCGCGGTGGCCCGGCTCTTCGGCGGGTTCGCGCTGGCCACCGTCCTCGGCCTGCCGCTGGGCAGCCTGATCGGCGAGGCGTACGGCTGGCCGGTCACCTTCGTCGCCGTCGCCGGCACGGCCGCCGTCGGGCTGCTCGGCGTGCTCGTCTTCTGCCCCCGGATCCCCAACCCACCACCGTCCGGCGTACGCGACAGCATCGGCGCCGTGCTGCGCCCCGCCGTCTACGCCGGGCTCGCGGTGACGCTGCTGGCGCTGACCGGTTTCGTGGCGGCCTTCACCTACGTCGCCCCCATGCTGCGCGAGGTCACCGGGCTGAGCCCCGGCTGGGTCAGCGTCGGGCTGGTCGGCTACGGCCTCGGCACCATCGCCGGCAACCTGCTCGCCGGCCGGGTACGCCCCAACGCCATCACCCGGCGCCTGCCGGTCGCGGTCGCCGCCGTGGCCCTGATCCTGGTGCTACAGCCGGTGTTGCTGCCCACGCCGGTGCTGGCGCTGGCCGGTCTGGCCCTGCTCGGCGCGGCGACGTTCCTGGTCGTGCCGCTGGTCCAGACCTGGCTGATGGGCCAGGTCGACACGAGCGCCACCGGCCTGGTCGCCGCCGTCAACATCTCGGTCGCCGGCGCCGCCGGAGCCCTCGGCGCCGCGCTCGGCGGGACGATTCTCGCGGTCGGCCTCGGCCCGGCCTGGATCGGCCCGGTCGCCGCCGTCTCCGTCCTGGGCGCCACCGCCGTCGCCGCCGGCATCGCCCGCGCCTCGTCGTCCCGCCGACCGTCGTCGGAGGCACTGCTCCCGCAGTGAGGTAGGGCGGGGATAGACGGAGAACATTGTTCACCGGAGTGGTGATGTCACCCTGACATATGTATGTCGGGGTGACATCCCGTGTCACAGCTCGCAACCGAAACCGCCGACACGTCCGGCCACCAGGTACCTCGGTGCGGTGACAGTGTTGCCGGATGGCCCGACGCGGTACTACTGACGGCCCGTCAACCAGGTGAGGAAGTTGGCATAACTGTCGCGGTCGAACGAAAGAATCGGGCCGCTGCGGTCCTTGGAGTCTCGAACCTGCACGCCACCGTCGTGCATACGAGCCTCGACGCAGCTGTCGCTGCCGTTGCTCGTGGTTGACTTCTTCCAGTCCCCCATCAAGCCGTTCACTTCATCCCCTCGGCGGCTGTCCGCAACATCTCGATCGACTGGTCGGCCGACAACGCATCCTGCGCCAATCGGTTGAACACGTCGCCGTACGATGCTACCGCTTCCGGGTAGAGGTCTCCCGCGTACGTTTCGCAGTACACGACGTCCTCACCCTCGGCAAAGCCGAGGATTACGAGCGGCCCGAGCGTGCCGGCGTGGGCACCTGCCGAGGATGGGATCACCTGAAGGTCGACGTTGGACCGAGCAGCGATGTCGACCAAGTGAAGCAGTTGGCCGCGCATCACCTCCGCCCCGCCGACCAAGCGGCGGATGGCTCCCTCGTCAAGGATGAACCACAGGTTCGGTGGATTGGGCTGATCCAGAATGGCTTGGCGTGAGGTACGCACCTCCACGCGAGTGTCGATCTCGTCGACCTTGAGGCGGACGGGTCCGCGTTGCAGCAAGGCGCGAGCGTAGTCCTCGGTTTGAAGCAGACCTGGCACAATCATCGGACCGAACGCCTTGATCGAGATGGCCTCGCTCTCGAAGGCGATCAGGCTCGCGTACTTCTCGGAGATCGCCGTCGCGTACGGCTGCCACCAGCCTCGATCTCCGCGCTTGGTGGTATCGGCCGCGATCTTGGCCAGTCGCTCCGTCACCTCGTCGTCGGCACCGTAGCTCTGGAGTAGCGCCTTCAGAGTCAGCGGTCGAACACCAACCCGACCTCGCTCGATACGGCTCAGGTGCGAGTCGGAGATGCCAGCGGCGGTTGCCGCTTGGTCGATGTTCAGGCCGGCTGTCTCACGCAACCCCTTCAGTTCGATGCCTAGCTTCCGTCGCGCCGTAGGACTCGCCACGTCGGACAGTCTACGACCACGGCCAACGACCCAGAACCCCATCCAGACACTCGCTCCAGGCAGTTGTCTGGAACAGTTACTTCATGGAATCATCCTCCGTGACGGCTCCGTCACAGCTGAAGTTCAGGACGGGCACCAGCGGAGGTTGGTATGAGCAGCCAGGGCGATACCGGGAGTCCGAGCAGAGCCGAGCAAATCCAAGCGTCGGAGCGGGAAGCAGCCAAACAGCGGATCCTGGCCACGGCTGAGGCAGAACGGATACCGGCCCAGGAGACGACTCGGGCGCTACCTGATCGGCGGTGGCGGTGTGGAGAGTGAGGTGCCGATCGGGCGGCGGGTGGCGTACTGGCGGGCGCGGCGGAGGATGTCGCAGCAGGTGTTCGCCGATCGGCTCGGCAAGTCGAAGAGCTGGGTCGACAAGATCGAGCGTGGGGTGCGGACGCTGGACAAGGTCTCCACGCTGCGGGACATCGCCGCCGCACTACGCATCGATCAGGCGTTGTTGCTCGGCGAGGAGAGTCGCCCCGCCGACGTGACCACGCGGGTCGAGGGCGTGGAGCTGATCCGGGCGGCACTGTCCGCGTACGACATCGCCTTGGACCAGCCGGCGGCGCGCCGTGACGTGCCGGACGCGGCTTGGCTGACTCGCAGCGTCGCGCATGCCTGGACCAGCTACCAGCACGCCCGGTACCCGGCACTGATCGACCTGCTGCCGGAGTTGCTGGCGGGCGCGCAGCGCGGGCACGCCCGCGATCCGGGGGCGGGTCGGGTGTCGCTGGTGGAGGCGTACCGGGTGACCGCGTCCCTGCTGGTCAAGCTGGGCGAGACCGAGCTGGCCTGGCTCGCCGCCGACCGGGCGATGACCGTGGCGACCGGCGATCCGGTGCTGGTGGCCGCCGCCACCGTGCAGCTCGGTCAGGTGCTGCGCGCCACCGGCCGGGCGCAGGCGGCCGGCAGGGCAACGCTGGCCGCCGCATACCGGATCGGACAGTCCGACCTCGACGTGGCACGGTGGTCACTCTGCGGGACGCTGCTCGTGCAGGCCGCGCTCGCGGCGGCGCGACACGGCGACGAGCGGGCCGCCGCCGCCCGCGCCGACGAGGCCGCCGACCTGGCCGCCGAGGTCGGCGACGGCAACGACCATCATCACACCAGCTTCGGACCGACCGCAGTGGCGCTCGCCCGGGTCGCGGTCGCGATCGAGTTGGGTACGCCGGACGAGGCGATCGCCCGGCACGAGCAGGCCATCGGGCGCGACGGTTGGCGGTGGCTGCCGCCCGAGCATCGCGCCGCCCACCTGATCGACACGAGCCGCGCCTACCTCCAGCACGCCGACCCGGTCAATGCCGCCCGGGTGCTGCTGGAGGCCGACCGGACCGCACCCGCCGAGCTACGCCACCGACCCGCCGCCCGGAGTGTGCTCGCCGACACGCTCCGCCATCCCGACGCCCCCGCCACGATCGTCGCGCTGGCGGCCATGCTCGGGGTGAGCCGCGCATGACCGCGCCGTCGCCACCACTGCACGCCGATCATGGAGTTGTGGCACCTGACGAAGTGGTGCATTCAACGTGTTTCTGGCGCCACAACTGCATGATCGACGAGAGCTTGAGCGGGGTCGTCAGGCGATGAGGAGTTTGCGGCCCACTCCGGCGCGGAACTGGGTCATGGCGTCGGCGTAGCTGGCGAGGGGGAAGCGGTGGCTGATGAAGACCTGCGGGTCGAGCACACCGGCGGCGAAGAGTTCGGCGGCGCGTTCGAAGCTGTGCAGGACGGCCATCGAGCCGGTGACGGTGATCTCCTTGTTGTAGATGCGGTACGGCGCGACGGGCACCCGGGTGGCGTACTCCGAGACGCCGAACTGGAGGAACGTGCCGGCGGGGGCGACCCGTTCCAGGCCGTCGGCGATGGCCGCCTGCACGCCCGTGCAGTCGATCACCACGTCCCAGCCGCGCGGCCGGTCCAGCTCGTCGGCGCTCGCCGCGTGCGCCGAACAGCCCAGCCGGACGGCGGTGGCCAGCCGGTCGGGGTTCAGGTCCACCATGCTCACCGTCGCCGCGCCGCAGCGCTTCGCCAGTTCCAGCATCATCAGGCCCATGGTGCCGGCGCCGTAGATGAGGTAGTGGTCGGCCAACCGCCGGGGCAGCACGTCGAAGCCGCGTACCGCACAGGACAGGGGCTCGATCAGCGCGGCATCGGCCGGGGTGACGCCCTCGGGCAACACGACGCAGTTGCGTACCGGGGCCACGGCGTACTCGGCGGCCCCGCCGGAGACGGTGACCCCGATGGCGTTCCACCGTTCACAGAGGTTGCCCCGGGCGCGCCGGCACTGGTAGCAGTCCCCGCAGTGCAGCGACGGGTCGACGGCGACCGGGTCGCCGACCCGCAGCTCGGTGACGTCCCGGCCGGTCGCGACCACCGTGCCGGCGAACTCGTGGCCCGGCACGATCGGGTACGCGGGCGCGAACTCGCCGTCCATGATGTGCAGGTCGGTGCCGCAGATCCCGCACCCGGCGACCTCGACGACCACGTCCCGGGGGCCCGGCGTGGGGTCCGGCACCGACTCGACGCTGATCTGGCCCGGCGTGACGATGACTGCTGCCTTCACTTGACCGCCCCCATGGAGAGTCCTCGGACGAGTTGTTTCTGGGCGATCCAGCCGGCCAGCACGACCGGCAGCGACACGATCGTCGCCGCCGCGCAGAGCCGGGCCAGGAAGAGCCCTTCGGAGGTGATGAAGCCGACCAGGAAGATCGGCGAGGTGCCGGCCCGGGTGGCCGTCAGGTTGACCGCGAAGAAGAACTCGTTCCAGCTGAAGATGAAGCAGATCAGCGCGGTGGCGGCCAGGCCGGGCGCGACGATCGGCAACAGGATCCGCCGGATGGTGACGAGCAGGTTGGCACCGTCCATCGCCGCCGCCTCGATCAGCGCGGCCGGCACCTCCAGCAGGAACGAGCGCATCATCCAGACCGCGAGCGGCAGGTTCATGGCCGTGTAGAGCACGACCAGGGTCCAGACGTTGTCCAGCATGCCGAGGTCCTGCACGAGCAGGTAGATCGGCAGCAGGGCGGCCACGATCGGCAGCATCTTCGTGCTGATGAAGAAGAACAGCACGTCGCGCCAGCGCTCGACCGGGCGGATCGACAACGCGTACGCCGCCGGGGTGGCCAGCAGGAGCACCAGCAGGGTGGAGAGCAGGCTGGCCATCACCGAGTTGAGCAGGTACGGGGTGATGTCCCGGTCGAAGACCTGCCGGTAGCCGTCCAGCACCGGGGTGAAGAACCATGACGGCGGGTTGCTGGCGGCGTCGACCTCGCGCTTGAAGCCGGTGAGCACCATCCAGGCCACCGGCAGGAAGAACATCAGCCCGGCCAGCCAGGCCAGCACGGTCCAGACGGCCCCGGTCACCCCGGCGGTCCGGCGGGCCGGGCTGGCGGTGCTGCGGCGGGTCGCGCCGGCGGCGCGCTCGCGTACGGCGGTCATCGTGCGTCCTCCATCCGGAACAGGCTGGAGATCACCCGCAGCGCGAAGGTGGCGACGATGATGGTGCCGATCACCACCACGACGCCGGCCGCGGCGGCCTCGCCGTACTCGAACTTGCGGAAGGTGGTCAGGTAGATCTCGTACGGCAGGTTGGTGGTGGCCCGACCCGGGCCGCCCTGGGTGATGGTGAAGACCGCGTCGAAGGTCTGCACCAGGTAGATGGAGCCGAGCAGGGCGCCCAACTCCAGGTACGGCCGCAGGTAGGGCAGCGTGACCCGGGTGAAGGTCTGCCACGGCCCGGCGCCGTCCACCCGGGCCGCCTCCAGGGTCTCCAGGGACTGACCCTGCAACCCGGCCAGGATGATCAGCATCATGAACGGGGTCCACTGCCAGACCAGCGCGGTGACCACGGCAGCCATCGGGTACTGGGAGACCCAGTCCGTGCTGCCGCCGAAGATGCCGTTGATCAGGCCGTACGACGGGTTGTAGATGGCGTGCTTCCACAGCAGCGCCGCCGCCATGGGCATCACCAGGAACGGGGTGATCAGCAGGGTGCGGACGATGCCCCGGCCGGGGAACTTGCGGTCGAGCAGGATGGCCAGGCCGAGGCCGAGCAGCACGGAGACGATCACCGACGACGCGGTGAGCACCACCGTGTTGACCAGGGCGGCCCGCAGCCGGCCGTCGGTGAGCACGGTGGCGTAGTTGGCCAGCCCGATGAACTCGCGGCTGCCCGGCCGCAGCGCGTTCCAGCTCTGGGTAGACAGGTAGAGGGTGAACAGGAACGGCAGCTGCGTCACCACGATGGCGAAGATCAGGGCGGGTAGCAGCGGGCCACGGCGGGCCCACCGCTGCGCCCGGCCGGGACGGGTGGGACGGACGGTGGGACGCGGTGTCGCGCCCGCACCGGGGGTGATGGTCGTGGTCATGGATCCACCTCGGGGCAGGGCCGGGGCCGACCGGTCAGGGCCGGCCCCGGCGCGCGACTACCGGTGCCGGCTGGCGGCTTCCTCGGCCAGCCGCTGGCCGTCGGCGAGCGCCTCTTCGACGGTGGTCTGGCCGGCGATCGCGGCCGACACCTCCTGCGACACCTTCGTGCCGAGGTCGGCGAACTCGGGGATGCCGACGAACTGCACACCGAGGGCGGGGCGCGGCTGCACCCCGGGGCTGACCGGGTCCGCCTCCTGGATGGACTTCAGGGTGATGTCGGCGAAGGCCGCCGCGGAGTCGCGGTACTCGGCGATCTCGTAGGTCGACTGGCGCTTGCCGGCCGGCACCCGGGACCAGCCCAGCGAGGAGCCGACCAGCCGCTCGTACTCCTTGCCGGTCGCCCAGGAGATGAACTTCCAGGCCGCGTCGGCGTTCTTGGTGGTCTTCGGCATCGCCAGCGCCCAGGCCCAGAGCCACCCGGCGGACTCGGTCCGGTTGACCGGCGCGTACGCGTAGCCGACCTTGCCGGCGACGGTGCTGGAGTTGGGGTCCTCCAGCGTGCCCGCGGCGGAGGTGGCGTCGTACCACATGGCCGCCTTGCCCTGGCCGAAGGTGTTGAGACACTCGGTGAACCCGGACTGCGGCGCGCCCGGCTGGCCGTGGGCGCGGAGCAGGTCGACGTAGAACTTCGTCGCCTCGGTGAACTCGGGCGCGTTCACCTTCGGCGTCCAGTCCTGCTCGAACCAGGTGCCGCCGAAGGTGTTGACCACCGTGGTCAGCGGCGCGAACAGCTCGCCCCAGCCGGGCAGGCCGCGCAGGCAGATGCCGGCGATCCCGGCGTTGTCGTCGTCGAGCTGGGCGGCGAACCGGGCGACCTGCTGCCAGGTCGGCCGCTCCGGCATGGTCAGGCCCTTGGCGTCGAAGAGTTCCTTGTTGTACATGAGGAACGACGACTCACCGTAGAACGGCGCGGCGTAGAGGTTGCCGTCCTCGCCGGAGAGCGAGGCGACCATCGGCTCCAGCAGGTCACCCTTGTCGTACGCGGTGTCGGCGTCCGCGTACGAGCTGAGTTCGTGCAGCCAGTCGTTCTGCGCCCAGATCGGTGCCTCGTAGGCGCCGATCGTCGCCACGTCGTACTGACCGCCCTGGGTGGCGACGTCCTGGGTGACCCGGTCCCGCAGCTCGTTCTCGGGCAGGATCGTGAACCGGACGGTGATCCCGGTGTCCTTGGTGAAGTTGTCGGCGGTGACCTTGGCCAGGTCCTCCATCTGCGGGTTGCCGACCATCAGCACGGTGATGGCCGTACCGTCGCCGGACGAGCCGCCGCCGGCCCCGGAACATGCGGACAGGGCCAGTCCGGCCGTGAGCGCGACGGCGAGCGCGCCGCGCCATCGGTGCGGAGATCGTGTTCTGGGCACAGCGAACCTCCATGGTGGTGGGTGTGGTGGGTGAAGAAAGGTCGGTCGGTGGCGCTCAGACGCGCAGCACCACCGGCCCGAGCAGCGAGTAGCGGTGTGCCTCGGACGCCGGCAGCGCGGTGTCCGTGACGATGGTGTCGACGTCCGCGACGTCGGCGAAGCGGCAGAAGCTGTGCCCACCGAACTTGGTGTGCACCCCGGCGAAGACCACCCGCCGGGAGACCGCCATCACCTGCGCCTTGACGGCCGCCACGGCCGGGTCGGGGGTGGTCAGCCCGTGCTTGCGGGAGATGCCGTTGGCCCCGACGTAGGCCAGGTCGATGACGAAGCCGGCGAGCATCCGGGTGGCCCAGTGGTCGACGGTGGCCAGCGTGCGTCCGCGGACCCGGCCACCGAGCAACAGCACGGTGAGGCTCGGGTACGCGGCGAGCGCCGCCGCGGTGTGCAGGGAGGCGGTCACCACGGTCAGTGGCCGGTGGGTGGGCAACGCCTCGGCGATCAGTTGCGGGGTGTACCCCTCGTCGATGAAAACCGACTCCGCGTCGCCGAGGTGTTCCACGGCGGCGGTGGCGATCCGCCGCTTCTCCACCACCATCCGGGTGGCCCGGGTCTCCAGGGTCGTCTCGAAGCGGGCGGTCTCCACCGGGTAGGCGCCGCCGTGGGTGCGGCGTACCAGGCCCTGCTGGGCCAGCAGGCTCAGGTCGCGTCGGACGGTCTCCGGCGCGACGCCCAGGTCGACGGCGAGCTTGCGCACGTCGACGTCACCCTGACGGCGCGCCAAGGCGAGGATGTGGTGCCGGCGTTCTGTCGCGTCCACTTCCCACCTCCCGTCGGCTCGTGTGTCTTTTTGTAACACCGTGAACGGGGGGTGACCCCGGTCACATGCCGGTCAATCTGGTGGGTTTGCTGCCCGCAGTCACGCCCCGAACGGGCAGATCAGAACAGTCATTAGCCATATTCTTCTCATTCTATGTGCCCGTTTGCCGCCCTCGTCGGCCCGATTTCCACCCGGCACGCCCGCTCGGGCACCCGGCCCGACCACCCCGGCATCCCTGACCCGTCACCCTGGCCCGTCACTCTGGCGCGGCGCCGTTGTCGACGAGCCGGAAGCGGGTGGTCAGGGGTGCGTCACCGAGTTCCTCCAGGAGCAGGCCACGGGTCGCCGAGTGCTGGAGGTAGGCGGAGTGGTTACTGATCGCGTACGTGGGGTTGCCGTCGTGTTGGCCGTCCCGGACGACCAGGAACCGCTGCCTCGGCTCGTCCGGCGCGCAGGGTGCCGCGACGACCCGCAGCGGCTCGCTCCCCGCCGACCGCACCTCCCAGCAGGTGTCGGTCAGGTCGTCGGTGCCCGGTTCGGCGGTGCGGATCAGGTAGGTGTCGGACCCCTGCGGCAGGAAGACGAACAGCTGCCGGCCCTCGTCGCCGTCGACCTCGGCCAGCCGACCGTCGTCGAGCAGGGATATCCCGGCCGCCCAGTCCGACACGCGCACGACGGTGACCTGGCGCTGACCGGTCAGCAGCGGATCGGCGCCCGGCGCGGTGCCGGTCGGGCCGGAGTCGCCGGTGGGTGGGCGGGACGGGCCGGCGCTCGGGCCGGTCGGGCCGGCGCTCGGTGAGCTGGTGGCCGAGTTGTACGTCGGGCCGACCGGACCCGCCGGGACGGTGGGCGGCGCATCGGCGAGACGGATCACGGCCGCACCCCCGCCGAGCACACCGACCAGGACAGCGCCGGCCGCGACGGACGCGACGTGGCGACGCCGACGACGGGTGTCGCCCCGTCGCCGGATCTCGTCGGCGGCGCGGACCCTGCCCTGTCCACCGTGCCGGGCCAGCGCCCGCAGGGCATCGTCGAGATTCCACTCAGACCCCATGGTTCCTCCCCCCGCCCGTAATCTCGTACTCCTCGTCGACCAGGTGCGCGGCGAGGGCCCGGCGTCCCCGGGCCAGCCGCGTCTTGACGGTGTTCGCGTTGGCACCGGTCTCCGCCGCGATCTCGGCCACGCTGAGACCGACCAGGTGATGCAGCACCACGACCCGGCGCTGCTCGTCGGGGATGCGCCGCAACGCGGCCACGACCGCGACGTGGTCGACCGTGACCCCCTCGACATGCTGCTCGGTGAGGTGCCGCCGGTGGGCGCTGAGCCGGTTGACCGCCTTGCGCCAGGCACTCACCGCTACCCGGTAGGCCACGCTGCGCACCCACGCCTCCGGGCTGTCGCAGTCCCGGACGGACGCCCAGCGGTCCCAGGCCCGGGCGTACGCCTCCGCCACCGCGTCCTCCGCCTCGGCCCGGCTGCCGATCATCGCGTACAGGTGCCCCAGCACCCGCTGCGCGGACGCGGAGTAGAAGGCGTCGAACTCCTCAGCGTCGCGCATCGATCAGTGTCTCCACCAGTTCCGCTTCCTCGTGATCATGCCCTCGACCGGTCCCGGCCGGCTTCCCGGCCGGGACCGCACGGCGGTCACCCCTGCCGGGGCGCCGGCCCGGTGTCATTGAACCGGAAGCTGTTCATTGGCGGCGAATCGCCCAACTCCTCCAAAATCAGCCCGGATCGGGCAGAGGTCCGCAGGTACGCCCACCTATTCATGATCAGGAACTCGCGGTCACCGCCGGTCGGCACCGGAACGATGACGAACCGCTGGCGCGGGTCGCCGGCCCGGCAGGCGGCCCCGTGGACCACGAGCGGTCGCCCGTCACCCGGGTTGTGCACCTGCCAGCAGAGTGGTCGCCCGGCACCGCCGCCACGATAGGACTTGATCAGGAACTCCTGCGAGCCCAGCGGGGTCGGCACGAAGACCTGCCGGCCCTGGTCGTCATCCACCTCGGCCAGCCGGCCGCCGTCGAGCAGCGACAGCCCGGACTCGAAGCCGTCGACCCGGACGATCGTGACGCGGCGCGTACCGGAGAGCACCGCCGACAGCGCGCTCGACGCCGTCGGCGGCGCGGACTCCACCGCGCTGCCCGACGCCGGCGCGGACGCCGCCGGGTTGCCCGACGCCGGAGCGGACGCCGCCGGCACCGTGCCGGACGGACCGACCCCGGCCGGTGCACCGTCACCCTCCGAGGCGGTCGCCACCCCGCAGGCCCCCATGGTGGCGACCAGCGCCACCAGACCCGCACCCGCGAGCCATCTACCCACCAACACCGTCGCCTCCCCTAGCACCTGCGGCTGTCCGCACCTGTGGCCCGCGGCCGCGAGACCAGTAGCCGGTCCGGGTCCGTCGATCCGTACAGCCTCATGACGCGTGGGGGCGGGAGGTGGTTTCACCGCAGCAGCGGCAGCAGTTGCTCCCCCTGACGCCTGATCTCCGGCAGGTAGGGGGTGTCGGAGAGCACGAAGTGGGTGATGCCCAGGCTCTGGTACCTGCGCAACGACTTCGCCACGTCCTCGGCGGAGCCGACCAGCCAGGTGGTGCCCGCGCCGCCGCCGCCGAACGTGCCGGGGGTGGTGTAGAGGTTGTCGTCGAGCACCTCCCCTCGGGCGGCGAGGTCGAGCAGCCGCTGCTGGCCGACGGCGGCATGCCGGTTCGGGTCGCGCGCCATGATGCCCGTGCCCTTCGCCATCTCCGCGACCTTCGCCTCGGCGTCGGCCCAGGCCTGCTCGGTGGTGTCCCGGATCAGCGTGGTGACGCGCAACCCGAACTCCAGCGGCGGGTGCTCCCGGCCCAGCTTCTCGCCGAGCCGCCGCAGCCGCTCGACCCGCTCGGCGACGCCGTCGAGCGGCTCTCCCCAGAAGAGCTGCACGTCCGCCTCGGTGGCGGCCACCTGCTCGGCGGCGGCGGAGGCGCCGCCGAAGTAGAGCCGGGGATGCCGCCGCGTCCCACGCACGACGGGTCGCGGCACGACGGTGGCACCGGCGACGGCGAAGTGCTCGCCGTGATACGTCACGTTCTCCTCGGTCCACAGCCTGCGCACGATCCGGATGAACTCCCGGGTGCGGGCGTAGCGGTGGGCCTGGTCGCCCTCGTCGTCGCCGTACGCCGCCAGGTTGTCCTTGCCCGACACGATGTTGACCAGCACCCGCCCCCCGGAGAGGTGGTCCAGGGTCGCCGCGGCGGAGGCGAAGTGGGCCGGACGCCAGTAGCCGGGGCGGACCGCGATCAGCGGCTGGAACGTCGTGGTCTGCGCGGCGAGCGCGGTGGCGACCGTGAGGGTGTCCGGCCGCCCCCAGCCCGTGCCGATCAGCGCCCCCGCCCACCCGTGCCGCTCCAGGGCCCGGGCGTGGCTGGTGAGGGTCGCCAGGGAGTTGTGGTGGTCGACGACGTCGTCGCCACGGTGTCCGGGCTGGACCTGGTTCGGGATGTACCAGAGGAATTCGAGGCTCATGGCAGGTCTTCCTGTCGGTTCGATGAGGTGCGGCCGAGCAGGAAGAGCGCCGACCGCGCCCGGGGGCGCCGAAGCTGTGGCCGAAAGCACGATTAATTCCTACTCAGCCTATAGGTATTATAGGGATCATGGCCGGGTTGCTCCTCTACTCCAGGCGCGAAATCGACTTCGCGCTCTGCGCCAGCGCGCTCTGTCCGCGCTGATCGGCGGTCGCACCGTTCCCTCGCCGCAACACACGCCCGACCGCGCCGCCAACCCCCGATCCGCAGCCCCATCCCGGTGATCGGCTCGTGGACGCCGTCCACGGGAGATGTCGCCGTCGACACCCGATCCCGTCACCCGCCCCTGCCCGCCGTCCGGCACGCCTCCGGTCCCCGGCCGCCCCGGGCACCGCGCGGCGCCGACCGGCGCGCCGGGGCCGCCTGACAACCGGCAGCCAACGCCTCCGCAGGCTGCCTCGACCCCGAAAGAAGCACATGTCTGACCTTCGACGTTCGATCGAGAACGCCACACCGGGCCGCCGGACGTGGCCCTGGGCCGCCGGACTCGCCGTCGGGCTGCTCGTCGCCGGGATCGGATTCGCCGTCGCCCGCGGCGGCGCCGCCGAGGACCCGGCGGCCGCCGCCGACGGCAAACCCGTGCGCGGCGGCACCCTGGAGTTCGCGCTGATCGACTACCAGCGCAGCCCGGATCCGCACTGGGGCACCAACTACGCCGAATCCCTGATCGGCAACAACATCACCGACAAGCTGACCTGGCAGGACCCGGACACCGGCGAGATCACGCCGTGGTTGGCGGAGTCGTGGGAGTACAACGACGACCTCACCGAGTTCACCTTCCGCCTGCGTACGGACGTCACCTTCAGCGACGGCACCCCGTTCAACGCCGAGGCGGTCAAGGCCAACTTCGACCAGTACGTGCGGGGCGACGAAGGGCTCGGCATCAGCCCCAACGGCGCGATCCTGCTGCCCGGCTACGTCGAGACCCGGACACCGGACGAGCACACCGCGGTCGTCCGGTTCGCCAAGCCGCTCGCCAGCTTCCTGCAGGCGTCCGCGTTCACCGCCAATGCCCAGCCCGGCTTCCTGTCACTGGCCACGCTGAAGCTGAACGCGACGGAACGCACGGACCCGACGAAGATCATCGGCACCGGCCCGTTCGTGTACGAGTCGTGGGAGGAGCAGGTCAAGACCGTCCTGGTCAAACGCACGGGCTACGACTGGTCCCCGCCGGCGATCGGGCACCCGGGCGAGGCGTACCTGGACCGGGTCGTGTTCAACACGATCCCGGAGGCCAGCGTCCGGACCGGATCCCTGGCCTCCGGCACCATCGACGCCACGCTCGACGTGGGCACCACCGACGAGAAGCCGCTCGCCGCCCAGGGATTCAAGATCATCCACCGGGAGGTCTCCGGCACCGCCATCTTCTTCAACCTCAACTCCCAGCTGTTCCCGACCAACGACATCGCGGTACGCAAGGCGATCCAGCGGGGCTGGGACCGGGAAGCCATCACCCAGACGGTGCTCACCGACTCGTACTCGGTCGCGACCTCGGTCCTCGCGCCCTCCGTGCCCGGCTACGCCGACTACAGCGCCACGGTGCTGAAACACGACCCCGAGGAGGCCAACCGACTCCTCGACGGGGCCGGCTGGGTGCCGGGGCCGGACGGGATCCGCGTCAAGGACGGCAGGAAGCTCGTCGTCAAGCTGATCGGCATCAGCAACCTGGTGGTGAACAAGCCGGCCTACGAGTCGATCCAGCAGGACCTCAAGAAGATCGGCATCGACCTGCAGCTCACCGTCGTGCCGATCCCCGACTACGCGGCCGCCGTGGCCAAGGCGAAGACCGACTGGCACATCACCGCCGCCAACCGGTCCCGCAACGACCCGGCGGTGCTCAACCTGCAGTACGGCCCGCTGCTCGGCAACGGCGCCCACGTCACCCAGGACTCCACCGGCGTCGACGTCGACGAGGTCACGCAGACCCTGGGCCAGCTCGAACTCACCCTCGACCCGACCCGGCGCCACCAGTACGCCAAGGCGGCCCAGGACCTCCTCCTGGACAAGTACGCGCTGGTCAGCCCGGTCTACAACCCGTCGCAGGTGATCGCGCACGCGGACCACGTCCACGGGATCATCTTCGACGCCCAGTCCCGCAACCACTTCGTCGACGCCTGGAAGAGCAACGGGAAGTGACCGTCGGTGGTCGCCGGGAGCCGACGGTTCCCGGCGACCGCCCGCCCCCGCCCACCCGTCCGCCCACCCGTGGGGAAGGAACGCCGTGCTCCGCTATGTCGCGCTGAAGGTCGGCCGGGCGCTGTTCGTGGTCTGGGCCGCGTTCACGCTGACCTTCGTCCTGCTGTTCGTGCTGCCGGCGAACCCGGTGGACCTGCTCTTCGACCCGGCCGAGCTGAACAGCGTGCCGCCCGAGGTCCGGGAGCAGATGGCGCAGAACTACGGCTTCCACAAGCCCGTGCTCCTGCAGTACCTCGACCGGCTGGGCCACGCCCTGGTCGGTGACTTCGGCAGCTCGGTGCAGTCCGGCCGGC
This sequence comes from Micromonospora sp. WMMD1082, assembly GCF_029626175.1. NCBI lineage: Bacteria > Bacillati > Actinomycetota > Actinomycetes > Micromonosporales > Micromonosporaceae > Micromonospora > Micromonospora sp. WMMD1082. The sequence goes on from NZ_JARUBM010000002.1 coordinate 6,333,019, forward strand.
CCGTCACCACCGCGATCCTCGACGTGCTGCCGAGCACCCTGGTGCTCGCCGCCGGCGCCCTGCTCCTCGCCGTGCTCATCGCCTTCGCGATCGCGCTCGTGGCCACCGCGACCCGCCACGTCTGGGTCCGCAACCTGGTCGAGGCGCTGCCGTCGACCTCGGTCTCGGTGCCGGTCTTCCTCTCCGGAATCCTGATCCTGCAGGTCTTCTCGTTCCGCCTGGGCTGGTTCCCCGCCTTCGGCGACGACGGCCTCAAGAGTCTCGTCCTGCCCCTGATCACGCTGGCGATCCCGGTGTCGGGTCCGATCGCGCAGCTGCTCGTGCGCAGCTTCGCCACCGAGTTCCACTCCGGCTACGTCACGACGAGTTGGGCCAAGGGAGCCACCCGCCGCCGCGTCATCGTCGGCGACGTCTTCCGCAACGCCAGCCTGCCGGCGCTCACCATCGCCGGCATCACCTTCGGCAACCTGATCGCCGGCTCCGTCATCACCGAGACCGTCTTCGCCCGCCGGGGCATCGGCCGGATGACCCAGAACGCGATCAACACCCTCGACGTACCGCTGGTCCAGGGGATCGTCGTGCTCGTGGCGGTCAGCTTCGCGCTGATCAACCTGATCGTCGACCTGATCTATCCGCTGCTGGATCCGCGACTGCGGGCCACGCTCGCCGCCTCCCCCTCCGGGGCGGCGTGAGGAGGCTGCGATGACCACCGAACTCGACACCCTCGCACCGCCCCGCCCGCCGGCCACCGCACCGGTGGGTGCGCCGCCCCTGGTCGTGGCCGGCAACCGGGCGGCCACCGTCCGGGCAGCCGCCCGGCGCATCGGTGAACTCGCCCAGCAGCCGACCCTCCTGGTCGCCTGGATCATCGTGCTGGTCGTGATCGGCTGGGCCATCGCCCCGCAGCTGTTCACCTCCTACAGCCCGTACGAGGGCGACACCACCGCGAGCTTCGCGCCACCGAGCGTCGAGCACTGGTTCGGCACCGACCGGCTGGGCCGGGACCTCTTCGCCCGCAGCGTCTACGGCGCGCGGACCACCCTCACCGCGACCCTGCTGGCCGTGCTCATCGCCTTCGGCATCGGCACGGTGGTCGGGCTGGTCTCCGGCTTCGCCAAGGGCGTCGTCGACACCGCCATCATGCGGGTGGTCGACGTGTTCCTCGCCATCCCCAGCCTGCTGCTCGCGATGGTGGTGGTGTCGGTCCTCGGATACACCACGCACAACATCGCCCTGGCCGTCGGGATCTCCTCCATCGCGTCGTTCGCGCGGGTGATGCGGGCCGAGGTGCTCACGGTGACGACCCAGGACTACGTCAGGGCGGCGTATGGCCTCGGAGTCGGCCGGTTGGGCGTGCTGCTCCGGCACGTCGTACCCAACTCGCTCAGCTCGGTGATCGCGCTGGCCGCGCTGGAGGTCGGCACGGCCGTGCTCGCCGTGGCCTCGCTCGGCTTCCTCGGCTACGGCGCCCCACCGCCGCAGCCGGAGTGGGGTCTGCTGGTCGCCGAGGGCCGCGACTACGTCGCGGTCCACCCGTGGACCTCGATCCTGCCCGGTGCGGCACTCGCGATCGTCGTCATCGCCGCCCACCGCATCAGCACCTCCTTCCGGAAGGGACACCGCCGGTGACCACCATCGCCACCGCGCCCGAGGCGACGCCGGACCCGCTGCTGCGCATCGCCGATGTCACGATCGACTACCGGACCGGACGCCGCCGGTGGAGCGCCGCCGTCCGGGGCGTCAGCCTGCACGTGGAACCGGGTGAGTTCGTCTCCCTCGTGGGGGAATCCGGCTCGGGCAAGACCACCCTGGTCCAGGGCGCCCTCGGGCTGCTGCCCGCCGCGGCGCGGATCCGGTCCGGCTCGATCGCCTACTCCGGCGTCGACGTCACCGGCTGGAACGACCGGCGGATGGCCCTGGTCCGCGGCAACTACGTGGGATTCATCCCGCAGGACCCCAACACCTCCCTCAACCCGGTCAAGAAGATCGGACAGCAGGTGATCGAGGCGGTCCGGTTCAACGAACCCCGGACGGCCGGCGCGGCACGCCACCGCGACGCCGCGCTGGAGAGCCTGCGCACCGCGGGTCTCACCGACGCCGAGCGGGTGTTCCAGCAGTACCCGCACGAACTCAGCGGCGGCATGAAGCAGCGCGCCCTCATCGCGATCGCGCTGGCCGGCCAACCGAAGATCATCCTGGCCGACGAACCCACCAGCGCCCTCGACATCACCGTCCAGAAGGTCATCCTCGACCACCTGATGCGGCTGCGCGACGACCTCGGCATCGGCATCCTGCTGGTCACCCACGACCTCGGCGTCGCGCTGGACCGCTCCGACCGGATCCTGGTCATGCAGCACGGCGAGATCGTCGAGCACGGCACCGTACGCCGGGTGCTGGCCAACCCCACCAACGACTACACCCGCCGGCTGCTCGACGCGGCCCCCACCCGGCACACCGGCCGGCTCGCACCGACCTCCGGCGTACGGTCGGTCCCGGCCACCGCGCCGGCGATGCTGCGGGCGCACGCGCTCACCAAGACCTACCGGCTGCGTGGCCGGGGGCAGCGGCGTGAGCTGCGCGCACTGGACGCCGCCGACCTGGTGCTGCGCGAAGGCACCACGCATGCGATCGTCGGTGAATCCGGTGCCGGGAAGTCCACGCTGGCGAGCATCCTGGTCGGCTTCACCACCGCCGACAGCGGCACGGTCCACATCGGCGACCGCGAGCTGACCGGGCTGCGCCGCGCGCAACTGCGGGAGCTGCGCCGGGACCTGCAGTTCGTCTTCCAGAACCCGTTCACCTCGCTCGACCCACGGTTCCCGGTGAGCCGGATCATCGCCGAGCCCCTGGACGCCTTCCGGCTGGTGCCCGGCCGGCGGCAGCGTACGGCCCGGGTGGTCGAGCTGCTGACGGCGGTGGCACTGGACGAGAGCTACCTGGACCGGCTGCCGAGCCAGCTCTCCGGCGGCCAGCGGCAACGGGTGGCCATCGCGCGGGCCATCGCCCTCAATCCCCGGATCCTGGTGCTCGACGAGGCGGTGAGCGCGCTCGACGTGTCGGTGCAGGCACAGATCCTGCAATTGCTGGTCGACCTGCAGGCCGAGCTGGGGCTCAGCTACGTCTTCGTCACCCACGACCTCGGCGTCGTCCGCCTGATCGCCGACGACGTCACGGTGATGAAGGACGGGGCGGTGGTCGAGACCGGCCCGGTCGCACAGGTGTTCCGCACCCCGGGGCACGACTACACCCGACAGCTACTGGCGGCGATCCCGGGCACCCGGCTCGCCGCTACCGACGCCCGCTAGGAGAAGCCCATGTCCCGTCGACTGCACCTCAACGTCAACATCCTCAACGCGGGCGTCTTCGGTGGCTCGTGGCGCTTCCCGGGCACCGACGCCACCGCCAGCTACACGATCGAGCACTACACCTCGATCGCGAAGAGGGCCGAGCAGGCCCGACTCGACGCCGTCTTCCTGGCGGACAGCCCGCTGCTCGACCCGAGCATCGCGCACCGCACCGGCAACAACCTCGAACCCAGCACCGTGCTGGCCCGCATCGCCGCGCAGACCGAGCGGATCGGCCTGATCGGGACGCTGTCGTCGTCCTACAACGACCCCGTCGAGCTGGCCCGCCGCCTCGGCGACCTCGACTACGTCAGCGGGGGCCGGTTCGGCTGGAACGTGGTGACCACCGCCGGGCCGGTGGCCGCCCGCAACTTCGGCCGCGCCGGCGAACCCGACCACGAACTGCGTTACCGGCGGGCCGCCGAGTTCGCCGCGCACGTGATCGCCAGCTGGGCGGGGCGTACCGACCTCGCCTCCCCGCAGGGTCGCCCGGTGGTGGTCCAGGCCGGCGGCTCCCGCGACGGGCGCCGGCTGGCCGCCCAGGTCGGCGAGGTCATCTTCTCCGCCGACCAGGATCTCGACCATGCCCGGGCCTTCCGGGCGGAGATCCGCGACGGCGCCACCGCGTTCGGGCGCCGCCGGGAGGACGTCGTGATCCTGCCCGGCATCTCCACGGTGGTGGGCAGCACCGAGGCCGAGGCCCGCGCCCGGCGGGACCTGCTGGACGAGATCCTGCCCGACGCGTACGCCCGCAGCCGGCTCGCCGGCCAGCTCGGGATCTCCCTCGACGGGCTGCGCGACGACGAACCGATCCCCGCCGAACTGCTCGTCGACCCGGACCACGCCGGTGGCTCGCAGACCTTCTACCGCATCGTCAAGGCGATCATCGACGACGAACGGCCGACCCTGGGCCAGCTGCTGAAGAAGCTCTCCGGCGGTGGCGGGCACCGCATCGTCGTCGGCACGCCGGAGCAGATCGCCGACGACATCGAAACCTGGTTCCGGGCCGGCGCCGCCGATGGCTTCAACGTGATGCCCGACGTGCTGCCGTCGGGCTTCGACGACTTCGCCGACCACGTGGTTCCCGAGCTACAGCGCCGCGGCCTGTTCCGGACCGAGTACGACGGACGGACCCTGCGCGAGCACCTCGGGCTCGCCCTGCCCGCGGCGTCGACCGGGGCGCATCCGCCCCGCGCCGTCGCCCCCGCCCGGTGAGCCCGGCCACCCCACCGCGCCACCCAACGCGCACCTGGAGGTAATCGATCCATGAGTACAGCCATCCAACTCGCCCTCGCGGTCGGGGTACCGGACCCGCACCGGGTCGACGGCCCGGCGGTGGTCTCCCTGGCCGGGGCGCGCACCATCGCGGCCGCCGCCGAACAGGTCGGTGTCGCGGCGATCCGGCTCGTCGACAGCGGGCCGCCCGGGCGCACCCTCGACCCGACCGTGGTGGCCGCCTACCTGGCCGGGGTCCACGGCGGCGTCGGATATGTCGCCGAGATCCCGACCACCCGCCACGCGCCGTACAACGTCGCCCGCCGCGTCCTCTCCCTCGACCGGGCCACGGCCGGTCGCGCCGGCATCGCCCTGCACCCCGGCCAGGGCGACGAGGTGAGTACGGCGACCGCACCGGACCCGGACGCGGCGGACCCCAGCGGCCGCTGGGCGGAGTACGCCCGGGTGCTGACCCGGCTGTGGGAGTCGTTTCCGCGGGCCGCGCTCGTCGGCGACCAGCAGGCCGGCATCGTCGTCGACACGGCACTGGTCGCGCCGATCCACCACGAGGGCGTCTACTACCGGGTCGCCGGCCCGCTGGACGGGCCCTCCTCCCGGCAGGGCCGGCCGGTCGTCGTCGCCGACCTGGGCACCCTCGACGTGGCGGCGATCGCGGAGTCCGCGGACATCGTCGTGGTCGACCGGTGGCGGGCCGCCGGCGCCCACGCCGCGCTGACCGACGCCCTGCACCGCGCCGGCCGCTCCCGACCGGACGTCGCGCTGCTCGGCCGCGCCGAGCTGGCCGGGTACGACCCGAGCGCCACGGCCTTCGGCGACGAGCTGCGCGCCTGGGCCGCCGAGCACCAGCTCGACGGCGTCGAGCTGGTCGCCAGGGGCGGCACGGGGACGGTGGTCGCCGCGCTGCGGGCGGTGGTGCCCCAACTGACGGAGCACCGCCCGTCACCGCCCACGCTGCGGGCCGCGGTGGGCCTGCCCGAGGTCGCGGCGGTGCTGGCATGACCGCCGGGCTGGTCGGCACCGCCACGGCCGACACCGCCACGACCGACACCGCCACAGCCGACACCGCCGCCACGACCCCCGTGCCCGCCGCCGGTCACACCGTCGACGGCATCCGCGCCGCCATCCGGCCGATCCTGGCCCGCCTGCAGGCCAGTGCCGCCGCCCGCGAGCAGGCCCGGGACTACGCGTTCGACGACGTGCGGGCGCTGGCCGAGCAGCGCATCACGCTGACCGGTATCGCCCACGCCGACGGCGGTGCGGGCGGCACCGTACGGGACACGGCCGACCTGGTCATCGCCATCGCCCGGGCCGACTCCAACGTGGCCCAGGCGCTGCGTGGCAGCTTCCTCACCGCCCACCAGGTGGCGACCCGCCCCGACCTGCCCCACCGGGCGGTGACCCTGCGGCGGCTACGCGACGGTGACCTGTTCGCCGGCACCGCCAACGAACGCACCGGCGGGGCCAACGGGTCCGTCACCACCACCATCCGCCGCGACGGCGACGGGTACGTCGTCAACGGCGAGAAGTACTACTCGACGGGCGGGCTCTACGCCTCCTGGTTCTCCGGCTCCGCCAAGGACGAGCACGGCACCCTGTTCGGGTTCACCGTGCCGGTGGACCGCGAGGGCGTGCAGCGGCTCGACGACTTCGACGCCGTCGGCCAGCGGCTGACCGCCAGCGGCACCACCCGGCTGATCAACGTGCGGGTCTCCCCCGACGAGGTCGTGGTGCGGGACAACACCCGGCTGGCCAATCCGTGGCTCGGCTCCTTCGCCCAGCTCTACCTGGCCGCGGTCGAGGCGGGCATCGCCGCCGCGACGCTCGACGACGCGGTCCGGTTCGTCCGCGAGAAGGCCCGGCCGATCAAGCACAGCACGGCGGACCGCAGCAGCGACGACCCGTACGTCCGCATCACCGTGGGCGAGATCGCCGCCCGCGCCCAGGCCGCCCGGTCGGTGGTGCTGTTCGCCGCCGACGTGCTGGAGAGTGTGCGGGGACTGACCGGCCGGTCGGCGCGGGCCGCCGGTGCCGAGGCCGCAGTCACCGTGGCCCAGACCGGCGTGCTCGCCATCGAGTCCGCGCTGCGCGCCGCCGAGCTGCTCTTCGACGTCGCCGGTGGCTCGATCACCAGCCGCGATCTCGGCTTCGACCGGCACTGGCGCAACGCCCGTACGGTCGCCAACCACAACCCGCGACAGTGGAAGGCTTCGGTGGCCGGGGCGTACCACCTGGTCGGCGAGGAACCGCCGACCACGGGTCTCTTCTGAGGGAAGAAGGAAGCTGATGACCATCAAGGCAGACCGCGTCCTGGGCCGCACCGGCGTCCTGGTCACCCCGCTAACGCTCGGCACGATGAACTTCGGCCGGTGGCAGGAGGAGGGCGAGAGCATCCGGATCATCCAGGCCGCCCTCGACGCCGGCATCACCGCCGTCGACACCGCCGACGTCTACAGCCAGGGCAGCTCCGAGGAGATCATCGCCAAGGCGATCACGGGACGCCGCGACGACGTCTTCCTGGCCACCAAGTTCCACGGCCAGCTCGGCGACAACCCCCAGCACGCGGGCAACTCGCGCCGCTGGATCACCCGGGCGGTGGAGGACAGCCTGCGCCGGCTCGGCACCGACCACCTCGACCTCTACCAGGCGCACCGGCCGGATCCGCGGACCGACCTGCTGGAGACGCTGCAGACCCTCGACGGCCTGGTCCGCCAGGGCAAGATCCGCTACTACGGCACCTCCGTCTTCCCCGCCCACCAGCTCGTCGAGGCACACTGGCTGGCCGAGAAGCACGGGCTCATCGCCCCGCACACCGAGCAGCTACCGTATTCCCTGCTCGTCCGCAGCGCCGAGCGGGAGGTCTTCCCCGTCGCCCGGAAGTACGGCGTCGGCGTCCTCAGTTACGGCCCGCTGGCCGCCGGCTGGCTCTCCGGGAAGTACCGTATCGGCGGCGAGCAGCCGGCCTCCGCCCGCGCCGACCTCATTCCCGGCCGGTTCGACATCAACCTCGACCGCAACCACCGCAAGCTGGCCGCCGCCGACGCCCTGGCCCGGCTCGCCGAGGAACACGGCCTGACCCTGGTCGACCTGGCCGTCGCGTTCGCGCTCCACCATCCGGCCGTCAGCAGCGTCATCATCGGCCCCCGCACCCTCGACCACCTGGAGGGCTACCTCAAGGCGGCCACCGTCGAACTCGACACACACCTCCTCGACCGGATCGACGAGATCGTCGACCCGGGCACCCACTTCATCGAGCGCGACACCGGCCGGGACACCCCGTCCCTGACGCCCGCCGCGCTGCGCCGCACCCATCCGACCGACACCTGAGAGCCCCGGAGGAAGACACCCATGAGCTATGGCGCCTTCGCGCAGACCTACGCCGCCGCCGAGGACCGCTACCAGCGGCTTGAGTACCGCCGGGCCGGCGACTCCGGGCTCGACCTGCCCGCCTTCTCCTTCGGTCTGTGGCAGAAGTTCGGCACCGACTACCCGTTCCACACCCAGCGGGACATCGTGCTGCACGCCTTCGACCTCGGCATCACCCACTTCGACAACGCCGACCGCTACGGCCCACCCCACCGGGCCGCGCAGCAGTTCTTCGGGGAGGTGCTCCGTCGGGACCTGGCCCCCTACCGGGACGAGTTGATCCTGTCCACCAAGGCCGGTAACCCGATCGGCCCGAGCCCCTACCTCCGGGGCGGCTCCCGCAAGTCGCTGCTCACCTCGCTGGAGCACAGCCTGCGTGACCTGGGCACCGACTACGTCGACATCTTCTACAGCCACAGCCCCGACCTCACCACGCCGCTGGAGGAGACGGTGGGCGCCCTGGCCAGCGCGGTGCAGCAGGGCAAGGCGCTCTACGTGGGGATCTCCAACTACGCCACCGAGCGCGCGCAGGAGATCGCCGCACTGCTGCGCCAGGCGGGCGTACCGCTGCTGGTCCACCAGCCGCGCTACTCCATCTTCGACCGTCGCCCCGAACTCGACGGCCTGCTCAAGCTGGCCGCCGAGGAGGGCTTCGGTCTGGTCGTCTACTCGCCGCTGGCGCAGGGCCTGCTCACCGACAAGTACCTCGACGGCATCCCGGACGGCGCCCGGGCCCGCAACAGCACCTTCCTGCTACCCGACGTCATCGACGACACCTACCGGCAGCGGGCCGGCGCACTCCACCAGATCGCCGAGCAACGCGGCCAGTCCCTGGCGCAGCTGGCGTTGCAGTGGGTCCTGCGACAGCCCCAGGTGACCTCCGCCCTGATCGGCGCCAGCTCCACCTGGCAACTGGACCACAACGTCAAGGCGCTCGACTTCCCGCCGCTGACCGAGCAGGAGCTGGCGCTCATCGACGAGCACGGCGTACACGGGACGGGGTTGAAGCTCTGAGATGACCGACCTGGCTGCACCGATCGGCGCCGGCGTCGCGGACGGACGCCCGTTCCGCCTGGGCTTCCTCCTGCACCTGGACGGCGACGCACCGCCGGCGCGGGCCTACCGGGAGGCCGTCGAGGTGTTCGTGGCCGCGGAGGAACTGGGCTACGACTCCGGGTGGGCCATCCAACGGCACTTCCGGCAGGGCCGCGAGCACGTCTCCGCCCCGCTGGTGGTGCTCGCCGCGATCGCCGAGCACACCACCCGCATCGGGTTGGGCACCGGTGTGCTCGTCCTCCCGCTGGAGGATCCCCTCAAGGTCGCCGAGGACGCGGCCACCCTCGACGCCCTCAGCGGCGGCCGGCTCGAACTCGGCGTCGGCTCGGGCCCGTTCCCGGGCGCCTGGGAGGCGTTCGGGAAGGACCTGGCCGACCGACACCGGCTCTTCGACGTCGCGGTGACCCGGCTGCACCAGGTGCTGGACGCCGCCCCGCTCAACAGCCTCGGCGAGGTGCTCCACCCACCGGCCGACGGGCTACGGCGACGGCTCTGGCAGGCCACCACCAGCGATCCGGAACGGGCAGTCGCGGCGGCGGCCGCCGCCGGCCGCGCCGGCGACGGGCTGCAACTCTCCCGCGCCACCGGCTGGCGCGGCAGCACCGTACGGAGGCGCAGCGGCACCAGGCCGACTGGATCGCCGCCTACCGCGCGGCGTGGCGCGACCCCGACCACCCGCCCCGGGTGCAGGTCTCCCGGGCCGCCTACCCACACCCCGACCGTACGCAGGCCGTCCGGCTGGTCACCCCCGGCGTCCGCCGCTGGCAGAGCTGGCTGTCCGCCCGGCGCGACGTCGCGGGCCTCGACGTCGAGGAGTACCTGGCCGCCGACGGCGCGCTGCTCGGGCCGCCCGAGGCGATCGCGGCGCAGCTGGCCACCGACCCGGCGCTGCGGCACGCCACCGACCTGCTGGTGAGCTTCGTCCCGGGGGTACCCGACCTCGCCGAACATCTGCGGCTGCTCGCCGCCGCAGCGCAGGACCTGGCACCCCGGCTCGGCTGGCGCCCGGCCCACCACTCCCCGGCCCACCTCACCGCATCCCGAGGGACACCATGACCGGATTCCACCTCAACCTCTCGCTGATGACGCCGGGCCACTTCCGGCACGCCTGGCGACTGCCACCCGCCGACCCGCTGGCCTACCTGGACATCGCGCACTTCCGGCGGCTGGCCCGGATCGCCGAGGACGCGAAGATCGACGCGATCTTCCTGGGGGACGGCCCCGCGTTGCGCGGTGAGATCGAGGACGCGCCGGGCACCGGTCTCGACCCGCTCGTGCTCCTGGGCCACCTCGCGGCCCACACCACGAACCTCGGTGTCGTCATCACCAGCTCGACGACGTACAACTCGCCGTACAACCTGGCCCGGCGCTTCCAGGCCCTCGATCACGTCACCCGGGGTCGGGCGGCCGTCAACATCGTCACCACCGGCACGCCCGCCGCCGCCGCCAACTTCGGCCTGACCGCACACCCCGACAAGCAGACCCGCTACCGCCGGGCGTACGAGTTCCTCGACGTGGTCACCCGCCTCTGGGACGGCTGGGAGCCCGACGCGATCGTCGCCGACAAGACCAGCGGCCGGTACGCCGACCCGGCGCGGATCCACCGGATCGACCACGTCGGCGAGTTCTTCTCGGTGGCCGGGCCGCTCCCCGTGCCGGCCGGACCACAGGGCCGGCCGGTCATCGTCCAGGCCGGTGGCTCGCCGGGCGGGCTCACCCTCGCCGGCACCTTCGCCGACGTCGTGTTCACCGTGGCGCAGACCCGGCCCACGGCGATCGCGTTCCGCGACGACATCCGGCGACGCGCCACGGCCGCCGGGCGGCACCCCGACGACGTCAAGGTCTCCCTCGGCGTGGTGGTGCTCGTGGCCGCGACCGAAGAGGAGGCCCGACACCGGGAACAGCAGCTCTACGCCACCCTGCCGATCGCGCGGCTGACCACCGCCCTCACCCGCAACCTGGGGCTACCCGAGGGCCGCTTCGGCCCGGACGACCCGATCACCGTCGACGATCTTCCCGACGTCATTCCCGGCGACGCCTTCTCCACGGGCTTCAGTACGTCCACCCGCGCGCTGATCGCCGCCGGCCCGCGTACGCCACGCGAGCTGATCCAGCGCGGTGCCGGCGGATCCGGGCACCGGCTGCTCGTCGGGTCGGCCGAGCAGGTCGCCGACGACCTGGAGTCCTGGTACGCGGCGGGCACCGCGGACGGCTTCACGGTGATGCCGGCCGACACCGCCGTCGACCTGGAGAACTTCGCCCGGCTGACGGTGCCGATCCTGCAGCGACGTGGCCTGTTCCAGACGGAGTACGCCCATCCGACGCTGCGCGGCCGGCTCGGGCTGCCGCTCCCCCGCCGGACGCAGACGCCCCGCCCGGCGGCGCCCGCACCCGCGTCGACGGAGACGGCCGATGGCGACGGCGGTCCCGACCTGTCGTCCGTCGCCGCCCGCTACGGCGACCCCGCCGCGACGCTCGGCGTGGCCACCGACGTCATCCGCCAGCAGCTCGCCCACCGTTCGGTGCGCCGGTTCGGACCCCGTGCGGTCACCGACGACGAGCTGACCGCGCTGATCGCGGCGGCGCAGTCCGCACCCACCTCGTCCAACCTCCAGCCCTGGAGCGTCGTGGCGGTACGCGATCCCGCCCGCAGGGCCCGGCTGGCCGCGCTCGCCGGCAACCAGACCTTCATCGCGCAGGCCCCGCTGTTCCTGGTCTGGATCGCCGACCTCGGCCGGGCCCGGCGGCTGGCCGACCGCGCCGGGGCACCGCTCGCCGCCGTCGACTATCTGGAGACGACCATCATCGGCTTCGTCGACACCGCGCTGGCGGCCCAGAACGCCGTGCTGGCCGCGGAGTCGCTCGGCCTGGGCACCGTGTTCGTCGGCGCGATCCGTAACCGCCCCGAGGAGGTCGCCGCCGAGCTGGCGCTGCCGCCCCACGCGGTGGCCACGTTCGGGCTGGCCGTCGGCACACCGGACCCCACCGAGCGGGCCGGTGTCAAACCGCGGCTGCCGCTCGACGCCGTCCTGCATCGGGAGCGGTACGACGCCGACGCGGCGGACCCGCACATCGCCACCTACGACAAACGACTCGGCGCGTACCACACCCGGTACGGGCTGCCGGGCGCCTGGAGCGACCGGGTGCTCGCCCGGCTCGGCGGGCCGGAGTCGATGGGCGGGCGACACCGCCTGCGGGAGATACTGGAGCGCCTCGGCCTACCGTCCCGGTGACTCGGCGGGCCAAGCGGTGACCTGGTGATCTGCCCGCCGCGACCCGAAGGACGGCGAGGCCGCCGGGCCGTCGTGGGCGGTCGGCCGGCCAGGGACGTCGGTGCGGGCCCTACCCGATGAATGGGCGCCCGTCGTGGCGGGCGGCGTCGCGGAGCACGGGTACGTCCGGGGCGAAGACCGGCTCCGGCAGCCGATCGAGGGCGAACCAGCCCAACTCGGACGCCTCACCGTCCGGCTCGCCGACCCGGCGCACGGGTGCACCGAGGAACACCACGCCGAGCAGGTGCAGGAGCCGGCCGTCCGGGCGCCGGTACAGCTGGCTGGCGGGATCGCTGTAGACGCCGAGCAGGCCGTACAGGCTGACCTCCCAGCCGGTCTCCTCCCGGACTTCCCGCACGGTGGCCTGCTCCCAGCTCTCGCCGGCTTCCACCCCGCCGCCGGGCACTCCCCAGGTGCCCTCCCCGCTGCGGCGCATCAGCAGGACCCGACCCGCCGCGTCGCGCACCACGGCGCCGCACACGGCGCGGATGCTGGCGTTCTCCACGCCGGTGATCGTCGCAGCCGGACGGGTGAGGTGTCAGCGGCTCGTGACCGGCGCCACCACCCCTAGATCATCCTAGGCCGATAGGTTGGATGGTGTGACCGCGCCGACCCGGGAGTCCGCGGCGGGCAGCGGTGGCGCGGGAGGGGGTCGCCGGCCCCGGCCCGGCGGCCCCCTCCCTTCCGGCCGTCCCCGCCGGCTCCACCACCAGCACCGAGCTGCGGGGACGGTGGTATCAGCTACCCGCGGCGCTGTCGGCCAGGACGGGTGCCAGGTCGGGCGTGCGGTACGCGTTGAACATGGTGTGGCGGCGCAGGCTGAACCCGAGCGAACGGTAGAGCCGGATGGCGCGGGTGTTGTCCGCCGCCGCGTGCAGGAACGGTGTCTCACCGCGCTCCCGGATGCCGGCGGCCACCGCGCGCACCAGCCGCGACCCGAGACCCAACCGCCGGTACGCCGGGTCGGTGCAGACCGCGCTGATCTCGGTCCAGCCCGGCGGGTGCAGGCGTTCGCCCGCCATCGCGACGAGCTTGCCGCCGATCCGGATGCCCAGGTAGGTGCCGAGTTCGATGGTGCGCTGCCGGAACGGTCCCGGCTCGGTGCGGGCCACCAGGTCGAGCATCTCCGGCACGTCGGACGGGCGCAGCCGGACCGCCTCCGGATCGGTGGCGACCCGCAGCGCGGTGGCGACCATCTGCACGCCCGTGATCCGCTCCACCACATCCCAGCCGGCCGGCGGGTTGCTGTTCGTCCCGGCCACCGCCACCACCGTGCCGGGGCCGACCAGCGCGGCGAGGTCGTCCCAGGCCCGCGCGTGGTGGTCGGCGGCCAGGGTGGTGAACGGCGCGACGTCCGGCTGGTAGCGGGCCGCCTCCCCGTTGACCTCGGCCAGGTGGGTGTGCGGGCCGGTGAGTGCCGCCCACACCGGGTTGTCCAGGATGTGTGTCACGGTGCCTCCGGCTCAGGTTCGCGGCAGCCCGGGTGGGTTGACCTCGGAGGTCGGGATCGCCTCGTCGCCCAACCCCCACCGGTCCAGCACCTCCTGGTACTTCCCGCTCTGGATGACGGTGTTGAGCGCCTCACTGAGCGCCGGGACCAGGTTATTGTCCTTCTTGGTCATCGCGGCGATCTGGGCCGGCACCTCGCCGCCGCCCGGCACCACGCCGACCACCTTGGTCTCACCGCTGACCGTGGCGTGGTAGACCAGCGCCGGGTTCGGCCCGAAGTAGGCGTCGATCCGCCCGGAGCGCAGCGCCAGCTGGTACTCGGTCGGGCGCTGGTAGTAGACGATCTTCGCCTCCTCCAGCCCGGCCGCCTTGTTCTGCTCGTTCCAGCGCAGCAGCACCTGTTCCTGGTTGGTGCCCGAGCCGACCGAGACGGTGAGCCCGGCGATGTCGGCCGGCTTCTCGATCTTGTCGATCTCGCCGTCCTTCTTCACCTCCCAGCCGAGCGAGTCGACCCGGTAGGAGGCGAAGTCGTAGATGTCCTTGCGTTCCTCGGTCACCGTGATGTTGGAGAAGCCCACCTCGTTCTGGCCGGACCGGATGACCAGGAAGAGGTTCTCCCAGGAGGTGGGTTGCAGGTCCAGTTCCAGGCCGAGCACGTCGGCGACGAGCTGGGCGATGTCCGGTTCGACGCCGATCAGCGTACGGTCGTCGTCGGCGCGGAACGCCAGCGGTGGCGAGCCCTCGCCGCTGACGCCGACCGCGAGCTTGCCGTCGGCACGGACGGCCTCGGGCACCTTGGCGGCGATGGCCTCGACCTTGTCGGCCCGGATCCGCGGCTGGTCCGGGCTGGTGTTGATCACCTGGCCGCCGCCGTCCGCGGACGGGTCGACGGGGACCGCCCGTTCGGCGTCCGGGGTGCCGCAGGCGGCCAGTACCAGTACGCCGGCCAGGGACAGCAGGACGCCGTGGCGCCATCGGGGCATGGGGTGCTCCTTTACTCGGAGGGTTGCGACGGATGGTTCAGAGGACCTTGGCGAGGAAGGCGCGGGTGCGCTCGTGCTGCGGGTCGTCCAGGACCTGCCGGGGCGGGCCCTGCTCGACGATGCGGCCGTCGTCCATGAACACGACCGTGTCGGCGGCCTCGCGGGCGAAGCCGATCTCGTGGGTGACGACGATCATGGTGGTGCCGCCCCGGGCGAGGTCCCGCATCACGTCGAGGACCTCGCCGACCAGCTCCGGGTCCAGGGCCGAGGTCGGCTCGTCGAAGAGCACGACCTTCGGCTCCAGGGCGAGCGCCCGGGCGATGGCGACCCGCTGCTGCTGGCCGCCGGAGAGCTGGCGCGGGTAGCTCTGCGACTTCTCCGCGAGGCCGACCCGGTCCAGCAGTCGGGCCGCCGACTCCGCCACGTCGCGTCGCCGCCGGCCCTGCGCCGAGATCGGCGCCTCCATGACGTTCTCCAGCACCGTCAGGTGCGGGAAGAGGTTGAAGTTCTGGAACACGAAGCCGATGTGCGTACGCTGCCGGAGCACCTCCCGCTCCTTCAGCTCGCGCAGCCGGCCGCCGGCGTGGCGGTAGCCGACCAACTCGCCGTCGATGCGTACGTATCCCCGGTTCACCTTCTCCAGGTGGTTGATGCTGCGCAGCAGCGTCGACTTGCCGGAGCCCGAGGGCCCGAGGATGACGACCACCTGACCGGCCCGCACCTCCAGGTCGACGCCGCGCAGCACCTCCAGCGGGCCGAAGCTCTTGTGGATGCCGCGTACCTCCACCATCGTCCGGCTCATCGTCCGGACTCCTGGTCGAGGGCGGCGGCGAGCTGGGCGCGCTCGGCCTGTCGCTGCCGGCGAGCCTCCGCAAGGGTGCCCAACACCCGGCGTACCCGCTGCCACGGCGTGAGGGGCAGGACCCGCACCGCGCCACGCGCGTAGTAGCGCTCGACGTAGTACTGGATGATCGAGAGCACGGTGGTCAGGGCGAGATACCAGATCGCGGCCACGAGCAGCAGGGCGATCACCCGACCGTTGCGCGCGTAGATGATCTGGACCTGGTAGAACAGCTCCGGGATGGCCATGATGTAGACCACCGACGTGCCCTTGACCAGGCCGATGATCTCGTTGCCGGCGGTCGGGATGATGGTCCGCATCGCCTGGGGCAGCAGGATGCGCCGGATCTGGCGGCGCCGGGGGATGCCGAGCGCCGTCGCCGCCTCCAGCTGCCCCTGGTCGACCGAGAGGAACCCGGAGCGCACGATCTCCGCGCAGTACGCCGCCTGGTGCAGCGCGAGGCCGAGCGCCGCCGCGGTCAGCGGCCCGATCAGGTCCTGGGTGCCGATGTCGAAGAACGCCGGCCCGAACGGGATGCCGAACGAGATGCGGTCGTAGAGCAGCGCGAGGTTGAACCAGAACAGCAGTTGCAGGATCAGCGGTACGGAGCGGAAGAGCCAGACGTAACCCCAGGAGACGGCTTGGAGCAGCGGGCTCTGGGAGAGCCGCATCAGCGCCAGGACCGTGCCGAGCGCGAAGCCGAGCACGATCCCCAGGGCGGTCAGTTGCAGGGTCACCCCGACCGCGCGCAGCACCGTCTCGTAGAAGAGGTACTGGCTGACCACGTGCCATTCCCAGGCCGGGTTGGTGACCAGCGCGTTCAGCAACATCGCCAGCAGCACCGCGGCCACCGCGCTCGCCACCCAGCGCCACGGATGCCGGGCCGGCACCACCCTGAGCGACCGGAGGTCGTCCGAAGGCGGACGGGTGCCGCTGGCCGGCGCCGCGGAGATCGCTGTCATTCCCGACTCCTCATATTGCCTAGTATCCCTATAGGAAAAGAGGGACACAAGCCCCGCCGACCTGATCGTCGGCCGGCGTCCGACCGGAGCTGTGAGCTGCGTTACCTATACGTGGACCGGGAATCAGCACACCGGTTGAGGGTTTGGAGCAAGATATGACCATCGCACCACTGCCCCACGCGCACCCGGACCGGCCGGGGGTGGGCGGATGACCGCCACGGCAACGCCGGCCGCGCTGATGCCGGGCGACCTGATGAGCCCTCGCCAGCGGCTACGGCTCATCCTCGTCCTCGGCTCGCTGATCGCGGTGGGCCCGCTGACCATCGACATGTATCTTCCGGCGCTGCCCTCGATCGTCGACGACTTCGCCACCAGCTCGGCGGCGGTCCAGCTGACCCTCACCGGCACGCTGATCGGGCTCGCCCTGGGGCAGTTGCTGATCGGCCCGCTGTCGGACGCCGTCGGCCGGCGGGCGCCGCTGATCGCCGGCACCGCGCTGCACATCGTGGCCTCCGTGTGCTGCGCGCTCGCCCCGAGCATCGAGGTGCTCGGCGCGCTGCGGGTCGTCCAGGGTCTGGGCGCGGCGGCCGCGGCCGTGATCGCCATGGCCGTGGTACGCGACCTGTTCAGCGGCGCGGCCTTCGCCCGGCTGCTCTCCCGACTGCTGCTGGTGATGGGAGCCGCCCCGATCCTCGCGCCGACGCTCGGCAGCGAGCTGCTGCGGTGGACGCAGTGGCGGGGCGTGTTCGCGGCGCTGGCCGTCTTCGGCGTACTGCTGTTGCTGATCGCCATGCTGGGCCTGCCCGAGACGCTGCCGCCGCTGCGGCGCCAGCGCGGCGGGGTGCTGCCCACGATCCGGCTCTACGGCTCCCTGCTGCGCGACCGCGCCTTCGTCGGGCTGGTGCTGGTGGCCGGGCTGGCCATGGCGGCGCTGTTCGCCTACGTCGGCGGCTCCTCGTTCGTCCTGCAGGGGCAGTACGGGCTCGACGAGCAGCAGTTCGGGCTGGCCTTCGGCGCCGGGGCGGTCGGCCTGATCGCGGCGACCCAGGGCAACGTACGCCTGCTGCGCCGCTACTCCCCGCAGCGGATCCTGGTGACCGCCCTGCTCGTCGGTTCTGCCGCCAGCCTGGTGCTGCTCAGCTTCGCCGCGACCGGTATCGGTGGGCTGCCGGCGCTGCTCGCCGCGCTCTGGGTGGTGCTCGCCACGGCCGGCCTGGCGCTGCCGAACGCTCCCGCCCTGGCCCTGAGCCGGCACGGGGAGGCCGCCGGCACGGCCTCCGCCCTGCTCGGCGCGGTGCAGTTCGGCATCGGGGCACTGGCCGCCCCGCTGGTGGGCGTGCTCGGCACCGGCGCCGTGGCGATGGCCCTGGTGATCGCCGGCGGCATGGCCGCGGCGCTGGTCGTACTGCTCCTCGTGGTGCGGCCCGGCCAGCTCGCCGTGCTGGAACCGGAGGCGCTGCCCGTCGCGGCCCACTGAACCCTGGGTGCGGTCGACACCGATCAGCTGCGCCCGAGTGCGTGCAGCCACTGCTTGAGAAGGTCGGCGAGCTGGGTGCGCTGGGCCGGGGTGAGCGGGGCCAGCAGGCGGTGCTCGTTACGCATGTGCGCCTCGAAGGCCGTGTCGATGAGCGTACGCCCGGCGTCCGTCAGACCCACGATGCGGCCACGGCCGTCGCGGTCGCTGGCACCGCGCCACACCAGCCCGGCTGCCTCGAGCCGGTCGAGGCGCTTGGAGATCGCGCCGGTCGTCACCATCGTGTGCGCGGCGAGTTCGCCGGGGGCGAGTTGGTAGGGATCACCCGCGCGTCGCAGGGTCGCCAGCACGTCGAACTCCCCCTCGCCGAGCCCGTACTGCCGGTAGCCGGCGATGAGTTCCTCACGGAGGTGGTCGGCCAGCCGGTGCAGCCGGCCGATCACCGCCTGAGGCGAGACGTCGATGGCGGGACGCTCCCGCCGCCACTGCTGCTGGATGTGGTCTACGCGATCGTGGTGCTCCATGCCTTCAGATTACCTTCCACGGAAACTATTGTATCTTCCATGGAAGATACAAGGACGTGGCTGGCCGTCACCG
This sequence comes from Micromonospora sp. WMMD1082, assembly GCF_029626175.1. Taxonomy (NCBI): domain Bacteria; kingdom Bacillati; phylum Actinomycetota; class Actinomycetes; order Micromonosporales; family Micromonosporaceae; genus Micromonospora; species Micromonospora sp. WMMD1082. The sequence goes on from NZ_JARUBM010000002.1 coordinate 6,351,596, forward strand.
CGGTCGCCCCCATCACCTGGGGAGCGACCTACTTCGTGACGCGCGAGTACCTGCCGGCGGACACGCCGCTGTGGGGCGGCGCCCTGCGGGCGTTGCCCGCCGGCCTGCTGCTGCTCCTGGCCGCTCGCCGCCTTCCGTCCGGATCCTGGTGGTGGCGCGCCGCGATGCTCGGCGTCCTCAACTTCGGCGCATTCTTCACCCTGGTCTACCTGGCCGCGCAGCTGCTGCCGACATCGATCGCCTCGTCGGTGATGGCGCTCGCGCCGGTGACCCTCGCCGGATTCGGATGGCTGCTCCTCCGCGAACGGATGTCCGCCGGGACGGCGGTCGGCTCGACCGTCGGCATCATCGGAGCACTGCTGCTGCTCCGTGCGCCCGATGGTGAGATCCGCCCGGTCGGCGTGCTCGCCTCGATGACGGCGCTGCTGTGCTCGTCGCTCGGGGCGATACTGACCAAGCGATGGGGGCAGGGGCAGCCCCTCCTCGCGGTGACGGCATGGCAGATGGTCGCCGGGGGCATCCTCCTGACCGCCGGAGCGGGAATCGTCGAGGGCGCACCACCGGCGCTGGGGACGGTCGAGATTCTGGCGTTCGCCTTCGTGTCCGTGATCGCCACAGCGGTCGCGTTCCTGTGCTGGTTCACCGGGATGCGACACCTGCCCGCCGCCACGATCGGCGTGATCGGGCTGCTCAACCCGGTCACGGGGGTGCTCCTGGGTACCGCCCTCGGCGGGGAGACCCTCACGGTCGTGCAGGTCGCCGGCGTACTCCTCGTCCTGGGTGGGTTGTTCCTCGCCCAGCGCAGGGCGCGGACGAACGGTCGCTCCCCGCAGCGGCCACGAGCGGGACGATCCGGGAGAGGGACGCGGCGGCCTCCCACCGACGAGCCCTCCCCGTCCGGAGTCAGGATGCCGCCGCGGGTCTCCTACTGGGGTCGGCCGGGGTGGCGCCGCGAGTGGGGCGGCGGGTCAGCACCTGCGGGCCGGAAGCCGTGACGGCAACGGTGTGTTCGGAGTGGGCGGTACGCGAGCCGTCGGCGGACCGAATCGTCCAGCCGTCCTTGTCGAACGCGATCTTGTCGGTGGTGCGGCAGAACCAGGGCTCGATGGCGATGGTGAGGCCGGGGACGAGTTTCATGCCACGGCGGGCGCGGCCGTTGTTGGGCACGTGCGGGGCCTCGTGCATGGTGCGGCCGATGCCGTGGCCGCCGAACTCGGCGTTGACGCCGTAGCCGTAGGAGCGGGCAACCTCGCCGATCGCGGCGGAGACGTCGCCGAGGCGGCCGCCCGGCTGGGCCGCGGCGATGCCGGCCTCCAGCGCGGCCTCGGTGGCCTCGATCAGCCTCAGGTCGGCCGGGTCGGGGGTGCCGACGACAACGGAGAGCGCGGAGTCGGCGACCCAGCCGTCGATGCCAACCGCCATGTCGAGGCTGAGCAGGTCGCCGTCGCGCAACACATAGTCGTGCGGCAGGCCGTGCAGCACCGCATCGTTGACCGACAGGCACAGCACGTTGCGGAACGGGCCCCGGCCGAACGAGGGGGCGTAGTCCCAGTAGCAGGACTCGGCGCCGCGCTCGGCAATCCGGCGACGGGCGTGGTGTTCGAGGTCCATCAGGTTGACCCCGACCGCGGCGACACCGCTCAGCTCGGCGAGCAACTCGCCGACGAACTGGCCGGCCACCGCCATCCGGCCGATCTCCTCGGCGGACTTGAGTTCGATCACGACAACCTCCCCCTCCTGTACGGTATTTTTATACCACGCCAGGTCGGGGTGCTCCGGAGGGATATCCTGCTGCCATGGTTCGCCAACCACTCACCGCCGAACAGATCGCCGCGGGCCAACGCCTCGGCACCGCCCTGCGGGCCGCGCGGGCCGGCCGCAGCCTCGTCGAGGTGGCGCTGGCGGCCGGCATCTCCCCCGAGACGCTGCGCAAGATCGAGGCAGGCCGCCTCCCCGCACCGGCGTTCGGCACCGTCGTCGGCCTCAGCCAGGCCCTCGGCGTCCCCCTCAGCGACCTGGCCGACGTCTGGCTGACCGACATGCCCATCCGCCAGGCGTCCCTGAGGAACGTCTCTTGACCCGGTGATCACCTCTTCGGTGTGAACTGTCGGCAGGCTGGTCGGACCGGGTGTCGTCCGAGGTCATCCGGGCTGGTGGCGCTCGTGCCGATCTGGTCCGATCGGCATCGTTGCTGCACTTCCGGCGGCTGCCTGGTCCAGCCGATGAAGCGTCGGTGCAGCGCGCCGGCCGACGTCCAGGGCATGTCCTCGGCGGCCTGCACGAGGTAGGCGCCGAGGTAGAGAGCCAGCGACACCGGCGCGTCGGCGTACTCCGCCCGCAGTTCCCGCCTCCGGGTCGGACAGGGCCAGGGCAGGTCGCAGCCACCGCAACTCCAGATCGGCAGCACCGGGCCGTGGCTGGTCACCGGACACCGCCCAGGAACCGGGCGACGCTCGCGTGGGCGTGCCGGCTGGTCGCCCAGTCCACCTGCCAGCACGGGTACGGCGTCGGCCGCGACCACCATGCCCGGCAGCCGACGCACATGCCATCGAGCCCTCGGACGTGGACCGCGAGGATCGCTCGCTCCGGGCCGCCGGTCACTGCTGACCCTCCTGCGGCCAGTGGCCACGGTTGATTGGGATCCGGTGCCGGGCGCGGCAGGGCAGGTCGGCTCCGCAGCGACAGATGCGCCGCCAGCGCTGCCAGGACCAGACCGGCCGATGCCGGCGGGCGAAGGTCAACGCGGTGACCGACAGGTAGCCGTCGTACGAGACGCGTCGCCTGTTCGGAGTCGCCCGGCCGGACGAGCCGGCCACGGTCCGGCTCACCGGAGGTGCCCCGACTCAGGTCCGCTGCGCTGGTCCGCCCACATGTCCTGCGCCCGCTCGTGATGGCCGTGGGACCGCAGGTATGCCGCGTGGTCGAGCAGCCGTTGCTGTGCCGCCGCCTGCTCGACTTCCTGGTACCGCCGCCCGGTGCCCGGCGGCGTTGGTGCGGGCCGCCGTAGCAGCCACCGCATCAGCAAATGCAGACCGAAGAGCATGTCCGAGACGATTCCGTCGAACGGAGGGTCGTGGCCATGTCGGCTGGTCATGTCACGGTGACATGGGCGGGCTCGACCGGCCCGGACAGCGGTCCTAGGCTCCAGGTTGAGCACCATCAGTAGTCATCTGACGACGCTGGGAGTCGCTGTGTTGCTCGATCATCTTCGGATCCCCGATGACCTCTGGTCGCACAAGGACATACGTGCGGCTCTGGTTGCTCGCGATATCGGTGCGCTGTTCCGGCTGCTCGCCCGGCATACCGGCGCGAGTCAGACCCGCATCGGGGCTGCCGTCGGGCTGGAGCAGGGCTACGTCAGTCGGATCGTCGCCGGCCGGAAGGTGACTTCAATCGACGTCTTGGAGCGGATTGCCGACGGCTGCGGTATGCCCGACGAGTCACGGATGACGCTCGGTCTCGCGCCGCGCCAGCGGTCATGTCGCCCTGACATGGCCGATCGTCGGGATGGCCGGCAGAGTGACGTGCCGGCCAACCGCTCCTGGCGGGAGGATGTCCGCGCTGCCGTGCAGTTATGGGAAGGCGACGTGAACCGTCGAAACATGCTTCGTCAGACCGTCTTCAGCTCCGCCGCCTACACTCTGCCCGCCCTGCGGTGGTTCACCGCCACCAGCCCGCAACCCGTCGCACAGGACGGCCGCCGAACGGTCGGTCAACCCGACATCGACACCATCCGGGAGATGACCGCGACGTACCGGCGACTCGACAACCAGTACGGTGGCGGCCACGCCCGCGACAACCTCGCCCGCTACCTCCACCACGAGGTCACGCCCCTGGTGACCGAGGGCCGCTACGACCCGGCAACCGGCCGCAAGCTGCTCGCCGCCGTCGCCGAGCTGACGCAACTCGCCGGCTGGCAGGCGTACGACATGGCCGAACACGGCCTCGCCCAGCGCTACCTCACCCACGCCCTCGACCTGGCCCGCACCGCCGCCGACGCCGGCCTGGGTGCCGAAATCCTCGCCGCGATGAGCCACCAAGCCACCTACCTCGGCCACACCGCCACCGGCATCGACCTCGCCCGCGCCGCCCGGCAGACCGCACACCGCGCCGGAATCACCGTGCTGACCGCCGAGGCGCTGGTCATGGAAGCCCACGCCCACGCCGCCGCCCACGACGAACCCGCCTGCGCCACCGCACTGCACCAGGCGGAACAGGCCCTCGACCGGGCCGACCGCAGCGGCGACCCGCAGTGGCTCGGCTACTTCGACGAGGCATACCTGTCAGCCAAGTTCGGTCACTGCTTCAACGCACTCGGCCAACACCGCCAAGCCGAACGCTTCGCCGCCCGCTCCCTACACATGAACGAACGCTACGTACGCGGCAAGACCTTCAACCTCGCACTCCTGGCCACCATCCAGGCCCGCCACGGCGAACCCGACCGCGCCAGCGTCATCGGCGCCCAAGCCCTCACCCTGGCCACGCAACTGAAGTCCGCCCGCGCCGTCGGCTATGTCCGCGACCTGCAATCGGACCTCATGGCCCACCGCCGTCGACCAGCCGTCCGACACTTCATCACCCGCATCGACGCCGCCCTTGGCCAACGCCGCTGACTACAACTCGCCCCGGGCCTTACGCGCCACCAGCTCCAACACCGCGATCACCGTACCGGCACCCACGATCTCACCCTGGGATACAAGTTGCCGCGCCTGCTCCAGCGGGATCCAGGCCACCCGCTCAGCCTCGTTCACATCCACCGGGGCACCGATGTGCTCCGCCTCCCGCGCGAGAAACAGCAGATTCTCCGCGTCTGCGGTCGCCACCCACGGTTGAAACGACAGCAGCGACTCCACCACACCCGGACGCCACCCGGTCTCCTCCTCAACCTCCCGCACCGCACACACCGCCGGCTGCTCCCCGTCATCGACGTAGCCACCCGGCAGCTCCCACACCCACCGATCGAACACGAACCGATGCCGCCGCATCAGCAACAACCGCTCCCGTCCGTCAAGCACCGCGACCATCGCCGACCGAGGCGCCCGAATCACGTACTGCTCGAAACGCACCCCATCCGGCAACTCCACATCAGCGACACTCAACCGCGCCCGCCGGCTACCATCCACCACCCGCTCACCATGGATCGTCCACCGCGTCGACCCGATGCCCTGTCCCTCCGCCATCCGACCAGTATCTGACCAGCGACACAGAGCCGCTGCCGCACGACACCCCGCCGATCCAGTTCGGTGCGTGACGACGCCCGTCGGGGGTCTCTAGCTGTCGTTACTGCCAATTGTGGCCGGCGTTGGCGAGCAGCCGGCCGCCATCATCAGTTGATGCTCCGGGCCGACCCGCACCAAGGCTCACGATGCCTCCGTGGCGACGACCGGCCGTCGGGGGGTGCCCCTCACCCTGCCGGCCCGGTCCGTCGTGCGCGCGGTGGTGCCCCCGGGGTACGGCGTGGTCCGTGCCGGGCACGACCTGTTCGCCTGGCTGCGCCGGCAGCACCTGCGTCCCGCCGGTCCGACCACGGAGGACCATCTGGTCGACGGCGACGACGCGACCGCCACGGTGCTGGAGATTCCGGTCCGGCTCGCGGCGTCGATCCGCCACCGCCCGCTGCCGGGGTCCACCGCCGGGCCGGGCTGAGTCAGCTCGCGTCGGGGCGCGGGGCGATGCCCAGCGCCGCGCACGCCTCCCGGTACATCCGGGCCGCCTCGGCACGGATCTGCCGCCGCTCGACGAGCCGGGCGGAGAACGGCACCCGCACGGCGACGGGCGCCCCCTGCACGGTGGCCACGAAGTCCATCCCGTCGGCGTCCATGCCGGACATGACCGCCGCCGTGGCGCCCGGTTGGCCGCCCAGTCCCTGGCAGATCACCCGGCAGTCGTCGGCGTGGTCGGTGTTCATGTGCCGCATCACCGCCGCGACCACCTCCGGCGTGAACGGGGTCGTGTCCGTCACGCCGCACTTCCCTGGACCACGGCCCGACCCAGCTCGTCCAGCATGTCGGTGTTCAGCCGGTACGCCCAGGAGACCTCGTCCAGGAAGCGCTGCCGCTCCACCTCGTCCCACGGCGCGGTGTCGAGCAGGTCCCGGTAGTGCTGCTTGAAGGCGCGCGGATCCAGCCCGGGGAAGAGGAAGAACCCGACGCCGTCGGAGTCGAAGCCGAAGGTCCGGCGCAGCGCCCGCACCATCACCTGACCGCCCGAGAGGTCTCCCAGGTAACGGGTGTAGTGGTGGGCGACGAAGCCCGCCGGCCAGGTGAAGGCCACCTCCCGGAGGCGGGCCTGGTACTGCTGGGTGGCGGGGCCGGGCGTGATCCGGGCGGCCCAGTCCGGGCCGCACAGGAACGCCAGGTCGGCGGCGATGCGGGGCAGCCGGCGCAGCTCGTCGACGACGAAGGGCCCGGCGACCGGGTCGTCCCGCATCGCCTCGGCGGCCTCCTCCAGGGTCTGGTACACGACGTGCAGCTGCTCGAGGAGGGCGGCGTAACCGGCGCGGTCCAGCCGGCCCGCCAGCAGCGCGTCGAAGTACGTCACGCTCTGCGCGGCCCGATGGTCCGCCCTGGTCAATTCCCGCACCTGCGCCGCAAACCCCATGTGACCTCCTGTTAGGTAAGCCTAACCTATCATGATCGTCAAGCGCTGGGGAGACACCGAAAGTGCCAGCGTATGCCCCCGTTCGGGCCGCCGCGCACAGTGGAGCGCGCGCCGCCCCGGCGACCCCCGGCGCGACGGCGTGGCGGCATTGACACCGCCGACGGTGACGTGATGTGCTCACCCGGTCGCGGCAATGACAACCGTAATCATTATCTGAGGAGAAGCATGTCTCTCACCGTGCCGCCGGACCTGCTGCGGGCCGCCGAATCCGGGTCCGTCGACGACGAGGCGTTCGTGGCCTGCGTCCGCGAGTCGCTGCCGTACGCCTGGCAGACCGTCAGCCGGGTCGCCTCGGAGCTGGCCTCCTCCGGCGCCGAGTTCGCCGACAACGAGCTGCCCCCGCCCAGCGAGGCCGACCGGGGGCAGCTGCTGCGCGCGCTGGCCAGCGACGCCATCCGGTCCAGCCTGGAGCGCCACTTCGGCGTGAAGCTGGCGTTCCAGAACTGCCACCGGGTCGCCGCGTTCCGGCCGTCGGCCGTCGACTCCGACACCTACCGCCGGTTTATCTCGATCCGGGGCCAGCTGCTCAACCAGTCCCCCGAACTGCGTGACTGCTGATCCGACCGGGGCCCGGCGGGCCGGTCGGGGCGTACGCACGCACCTGTTCCTGCTCGCCGGGCAGCGCCCCGGCGACACCCATGCCGAGGCACTGGCGAGCGCCCACCGCTACGGCCGGGCGGCGGAGGCCGCCGGGTTCGACGGGGTGTGGATCGCCGAGCACCACTTCATCCCCTACGGGGTCTGCCCCTCCGCGATCGCCTTCGCCGCGCACCTGCTCGGCGCCACCCGCGGCATCGAGGTCGGCACCGCCGCCTGCATCCTGTCGAACCGCCATCCGGTCGCGCTCGGCGAGGAGGCGGCGCTGCTGCACGAGTTGTCCGGCGGCCGGTTCCGGCTCGGTGTCGGCCGTGGCGGGCCCTGGGTCGACCTGGAGGTCTTCGGCACCGGGCCGGACCGCTTCCACGAGGGGTTCCCCGACGCGCTGGAGCTGCTGACCCGGTGGCTGTCCGGGGCGGCGGCGGTGCACGGCAACGGGCGCTTCCCGTTCCGGCCGGTCCGGGTGGTGCCGCGCCCGCGCGGGCGGCTGCCCGTCTGGGTCGCCGCGACCACGCCCGCCACGGTCGACCTCGCCGCCCGCCACGGCCTGCCGTTGCTGCTCGGCCTGCACGCCGACCTGGCCGAGAAGGCGGAGCTGCTCGACCGCTACGCGCGGGTGGCCGATGCGCACGGCCACGACCTCGCCGGCATCGGTCACGCCAGCGCGCATGTCGCGCACGTCGCGGCGACCGACGAGGAGGCGGCGCGGGCCGTCCGCGCCGGGCTTCCGCCGCTGCTGGCCGGCACCCGGGAGTACGTCCGGCTGGACGGCGCGCCGGCCGGGCAGCGGGATCCGGCCGGCTACGTGGACCGGCTGATCGACATCCACCCGGTGGGCTCACCCCACCGCTGCCGGGACGCGGTCGCGCGGGCGGCGGCGCTGCCGGGCGTACGGCATCTGCTGTTCATGGTGGAGGCGGCCGGCGGGCCGGAGCACGGCCTGGCCACCATCGCCCGGCTGGCCACGGAGGTGCTCGACCTCGCCGCGGCCGTACCGCACCCGGCGGACGAGCCGGTGGCGGCGGATCGGGCGGGTTCGGCGTCGGGCGCCGGCGCCACCGGCTACCATGCCACTCATGGAAACGGTTACCGTTAGCAATTGGATGGTGGGGCGCCGATGAAGACCGCCTTCGTGGGAAAGGGCGGCAGCGGGAAGACCACCCTCGCCGCGCTCTACGCCCGCCATCTCGCCGCCGAGGGCCGGCCCGTGCTGGCCGTCGACGCCGACATCAACCAGCACCTCGCCGTCGCCCTCGGCGGCCCGGCGCACGCCGCCACCCCGATGCGGCCGCTGGGCGAGCACCTGCCGGCGATCAAGGAGTACCTGCGCGGCGACAACCCGCGCATCGGCTCGGCCGCCGAGATGGTGAAGACCACCCCACCGGGGCGGGGTTCCCGGCTGCTGCGGGTGGTGGAGGAGAACCCGGTCTACGCGGCCTGCGTCGGCACCGTCGGCGGGGTGCGGATGGCGGCGACCGGCGAGTTCAGCGCCGCCGACCTCGGCGTGGCCTGCTATCACTCCAAGGTGGGCGCGGTCGAGCTGCTGCTCAACCACATGCTCGACGGGCCCGGCGAGTACGTGGTGGTGGACATGACCGCCGGGGCCGACTCGTTCGCCTCGGGGCTGTTCACCCGCTTCGACCGCACCTTCCTGGTCTGCGAGCCGACGGTGCGCAGCGTCGGCGTCTACCGCCAGTACGCCGGCTACGCCCGCGACTACGGGGTGGCCCTGTCGGTGATCGGCAACAAGGTCGAGGACGCCACCGACGTGGAGTTCCTCCGTGAGCACGTCGGCGCCGACCTGCTGACCTGGTTCGGCCGGTCGGCGTACGTGCGGCGGGCCGAGCGCGGCACGGTCGGGCCGCTGCACGACCTGGAGGAGGAGAACCGGGCCGTGCTGCGGCGACTGGCCGACGCCGTCGACGGCACCACCCAGGACTGGCCGGCGTTCACCCGGTGGGCCCACGAGTTCCACCGGCGCAACGCCGAGGCCTGGGCCAACGACCGCACCGGCGTCGACCTCGCGGCGCAGATCGACCCGGAGTTCCAGCTCGGCGACGCCGTTGCCGGCCAGGTCCCTCGTCGTCACGCCCTGTCGGGCTGAGCACGCTCGGCCGGCCCCGCGCCCGGCGCCATTGTTCCGGTGCGGTTAACGGTCTGTCCCGCATGGACGCCAGCTCTGGCGCGGACCGCGACATCTTGCGACGCTAGTGATCGTGTATGACTACGACCTGTTGGTGCTGGGTTCCGGACCCAGCGGGCAGAAGGCCGCGATCGCCGCCGCGAAGCTGGGCCGGCGGGTCGGCCTGGTGGAGCGGCGCGACATGATCGGCGGCGTCTGCATCAACACCGGCACGGTGCCGTCCAAGACCCTGCGCGAGGCCGTGCTCTATCTGACCGGCCTGAGTCAACGGGACCTCTACGGCAGCAGTTACCGGGTCAAGGAGGAGATCACGGTCAGCGACCTGGCCGCCCGGACCCAGCACGTGATCAACCGGCAGGTCGACGTCATCCGTAACCAGCTGGCCCGCAACCGGGTCGCGGTGATCACCGGTACCGGACGCTTCGCCGACGCGCACTCGGTCTGGGTCGACGGTGGCTCCGGGCGCGAGTCCAGGGTCACCTTCGACAAGGCCGTCATCGCCGCGGGCACCCGACCGGCCCGCCCGGACAGCGTCGACTTCGACGACCGGACGATCGTGGACTCCGACGGCGTCATCAACCTCCAGTCCGTGCCCCGCAGCATGGTGGTGGTCGGCGCCGGCGTGATCGGGATGGAGTACGCCTCGATGTTCGCCGCGCTCGGCACGAAGGTCACCGTGGTCGAGCGTCGGGAGAAGATGCTCGACTTCTGCGACGAGGAGGTCGTCGAGTCGCTCCGGTACCACCTGCGCGACCTGTCCGTGACGTTCCGCTTCGGCGAGGAGGTCGCCGCGGTGGAGAAGCACCAGACCGCCGCGCTGTGCATCCTCAAGAGCGGCAAGAAGATCGTCGCGGACACCGTCATGTACTCCGCCGGCCGGCAGGGCCAGACCGACGGGCTGGACCTGCCGGCGGCCGGGCTCGCGGCCGACCGGCGCGGCCGCATCGAGGTCGACGCGAACTTCCGCACCACGGTGGAGAACATCTACGCGGTCGGTGACGTGATCGGCTTTCCGGCGCTGGCGTCGACCTCGATGGAGCAGGGGCGGCTGGCCGCGCAGCACGCCTGCGGCGAACCGGCCCGCGCCATGCACCAGCTCCAGCCGATCGGCATCTACACGATCCCCGAGATCAGCTTCGTCGGAAAGACCGAGGAGGAGCTGACCGACAGCGCGACGCCGTTCGAGGTGGGCATCGCCCGCTACCGCGAGCTGGCGCGCGGCCAGATCGTCGGCGACTCGTACGGGATGTTGAAGCTGCTCGTCTCGCCGGAGGACGGCCGGCTGCTCGGCGTGCACGTCTTCGGCACCGGCGCCACCGAGATCGTCCACATCGGGCAGACGGTGATGGGCTGCGGCGGCACGGTCGACTACCTGGTCGACACCGTGTTCAACTACCCGACCCTCGCCGAGGCGTACAAGGTGGCCGCCCTGGACGCCTCCAACAAGATCCGCAACATCACCCGGATCGACGGCTGACCGCCGGGCCGGGGACGCGTGCCCCGGCCCGGCGCGGTGGCCGCCGCTCAGCCGCCCACCGGGGACGGCTCCCGCACCGGGCCCAGGTGCCGGGCGTACGCGCGGGTGGTGAAGAACGCCGGCAGTTCCTCGCCCAGCGCGGTCTCCTCGACGATCCGCGCGGCCTGCTCGGCCCGTTCCCGGTCGGCGCCCTCGCGCCCCCCGGTCAGCGCGGTCAGCTCATCGGCCAGGATCGACCGGACCAGTTCCTCGGTGACGCACCCCCCGCCGGCCAGCGGTGTACCGTGGTGCAGCCACTGCCAGACCTGGCAGCGGGCGATCTCGGCGGTGGCCGCGTCCTCCATCAGGTTCCACAGGGCCACCGCGCCGGCGCCACCGAGCCACGCGTCGAGGTAGCGCAGCGCCACCGCGACGTTGGCGCGCACCCCCGCCTCGGTGACCTGCCCCGGGGTCTTGTCCACCGAGAGCAGGTCGGCGGCGGTGACCGCCACGTCGTCGCGCTGCCGGTCGAGCTGGTGCGGCCGGTCCCCCAGCACCGCGTCGAAGACCTCCCGACAGGTCGGCACCAGGCCGGGGTGGGCGACCCACGAGCCGTCGAAGCCGTCGCCGGCCTCCCGCTGCTTGTCCGCCCGCACCTTGGCCAGCGCGACCTCGTTGACCTCCGGGTCCCGGCTGGGCACGAAGGCGGCCATCCCGCCGATCGCGTGCGCGCCGCGCCGGTGGCAGGTGCGCACCAGCAGTTCGGTGTACGCGCGCATGAACGGCACGGTCATCGTCACCTCGGCGCGGTCCGGCAGGACGAAGTCCGGCCACTGCCCGAAGTTCTTGATCACGCTGAAGATGTAGTCCCAGCGGCCGGCGTTGAGCCCCGCCGAGTGCTCCCGCAGCTCGTAGAGGATCTCCTCCATCTCGAACGCCGCGGTGATCGTCTCGATCAGGGTGGTCGCCCGGATGGTGCCCTGCGGCAGGCGCAGGTAGTGCTGGGCGAAGACGAAGATGTCGTTCCACAGCCGCGCCTCGCGGTGGTCCTCCAGCTTCGGTAGGTAGAAGTACGGCCCGGCGCCGGCCGCGAGTTGCCGCCGGGCGCAGTGGAAGAGGTAGAGCCCGAAGTCGACCAGGCTGGCCGAGATCGGCCGCCCGTCCACCACGATCCCCTTCTCCACCAGGTGCCAGCCGCGCGGCCGGACCACGATGGTGGCGAGGTCGTCGCCGAGGGCGTACCGCTTGCCGCGCGGGTCGGTGAAGTCGATCCGCCGGTCCAGGGCGTCCATCAGGTTGAGCTGGCCGCCGATGACGTTGTGCCAGGTCGGCGCGGTGGCGTCCTCGAAGTCGGCGAGCCACACCTTGGCGCCGGAGTTCAGCGCGTTGACGGTCATCTTGCGGTCCGGCGGTCCGGTGATCTCGACCCGCCGGTCCTCCAGGCCGGGGGCGAGCGGCGCCACCCGCCAGGTCGGGTCGGCGCGGACGCCGGCGGTCTCCGGCAGGAAGTCGGGGAACTGGCCGGTGGCGAACCGGTCCCGGCGGGCCCGGCGGGTGTCCAGCAGGGCCACCCGCCGGGCGGCGAACTCGCTGTCCAGCGTGACCAGGAACTCCAGCGCGTCGGGCGTGAGCACCTCGTCGAACCGCTCCGCCATCGGGCCGATGATCTCGTGTCTCATGCGAACTGCTCCTCTTCCGTGGAGCCGCGCAGGGCGGTGGTCTCGGCGGCCGGGTTGAGCACGGTGCTGATCAGGTCGAAGTAGCCGGTGCCGACCTCGCGCTGGTGCTTGACCGCGGTGTAGCCGGCCGCCTCGGCCGCGAACTCCCGCTCCTGGAGGGAGACGTAGGCGGGCATGCCGTCGGTGGCGTAGCCACGGGCCAGGTCGAACATCGAGTAGTTCAGCGCGTGGAAGCCGGCCAGCGTGATGAACTGGAACTTGTAGCCCATGTGGCCCAGCTCCCGCTGGAACTTGGCGATGGTCGCGTCGTCCAGGTGCTTGCGCCAGTTGAACGACGGCGAGCAGTTGTAGGCGAGCAGCTGGTCCGGGTACTCCTCCTTGATGGCCTCGGCGAAGCGGCGGGCCACCTCCAGGTCCGGCGTGCTGGTCTCCATCCAGAGCAGGTCGGCGTGCGGGGCGTAGGCCAGGCCCCGGGCGATGCACGGCTCGACGCCGTTGCGGACCCGGTAGAAACCCTCGGCCGTGCGCTCGCCGGTGACGAAGGGCTGGTCCCGCTCGTCGACGTCGGTGGTGAGCAGCGTGGCGGCCTGGGCGTCGGTGCGGGCCACGACCACCGTCGGCACGCCCGCCACGTCGGCGGCGAGCCGGGCCGCCTCCAGGGTGCGGATGTGCTGACCGGTGGGGATGAGCACCTTCCCGCCGAGGTGGCCGCACTTCTTCTCGGAGGCGAGCTGGTCCTCCCAGTGCACGCCCGCCGCGCCGGCCGCGATCATCCCGCTCATCAGCTCGTACGCGTTGAGCACCCCGCCGAAGCCGGCCTCGGCGTCGGCGACGATGGGTGCCAGCCAGTCGATCCCCGAGGTGTCCCCCTCGGCGGTGGTGATCTGGGCGGCGCGCAGCAGGGCGTTGTTGATCCGACGCACCACGGCGGGCACCGAGTTGGCCGGGTAGAGGCTCTGGTCGGGGTAGGTGTGGCCGGCCAGGTTCGCGTCCGCGGCCACCTGCCAGCCGGAGAGGTAGATCGCCTTGAGCCCGGCCCGGACCATCTGCACCGCCTGGTTGCCGGTGAGCGCGCCGAGGGCATGGATGTAGTCCTCGCTGTTCAGCAGCCGCCACAGCCGGTTCGCCCCGTGGCGGGCCAGGGTGTGCTCCTCCTGGATCGCGCCGCGCAGCCGCACCACGTCCTCGGCGCGGTAGCTGCGTTGCACTCCCCGCCAGCGGGGGTTGGTGTCCCATTCGTGGCGCAACTGCTCGACCGCGGTAACCATCGTCGCTCATTCCCTTCGGATTTCGTCGGCACCCGGTGGCGCTGCGTAAACGCCGGTCCACCGGTGTGCAGCCCACGGTCACACGCGCTGCCGAGCGGGGTCGAGAGACGGAAAAGGCCAATTATTGAAAAGTCAACCGGCGCTTTTGCGAAGTTGTGAAAGCACCCATTCGCAGCAGTGCTAATGTGACCGGATCCGTTACCGGGGAGCCAGGGAGGTGAGAGCGATCGCCAAGACCTTCGCCGGGGGCCGGCTGCGCCGGATGCGCGAGGAGCGGGGGCTCAGCCAGACGGAGCTGGCCCGGCACCTCAGCATCTCCCCGAGCTATCTCAACCAGATCGAGCACGACAGCCGGCCGCTGACGGTCCCGGTGCTGCTGCGCATCACCGAGCTGTTCGGCGTCGATCCGACCGTGTTCGCCGCGCACGACACCCCGCGCCTGGTCACCGGCCTGCGCGAGGCGCTGCCCGGCCGCGCCGGCCTGGCCGAGCTGACCGAGCTGGCCACCCGGCTGCCGGAGGTCGCCGCGGCGGTCATCGAGCTGCACCGCCGCTACCAGCAGGCCGACGAGCAGCTCGCCGAGCTGGTCGGCGACCGCGAGCGGGTCGGCCGCAGCCCGCACGACCAGGTCACCGAGTTCTTCTACCGGCGGCAGAACTACGTACCGGACCTGGACGAGGAGGCCGAGCGGCTGTCCGCACGGATGGGACTGCGCCGCGGCGAGGTCCGGACCCTGCTGCGCGACCGGCTGGCCCAGCGGCACGGCGTACGCGTCCGGCGCGAGGATGCCGCGGCGCTCGGCGGGGAGCTGCACCGTTACCGCCCGCAGACCCGCACCCTGCACCTGTCCACGTCGCTGCGCGGCGGGCAGGAGGCGATGCGGATGGCCGCGCAGATCGCGCTGCTGGAGTTCGCCGACGTCATCGACGAGATCGTGGAATCGGAAGAGTTCGACGACGTGCAGACCCAGATCCTCACCCGGGTCGGCCTGGCCAACTACTTCGCGGCGGCGCTGATCCTGCCGTACGAACACTTCCTGGCCGCCGCGGAGCAGCATCGCTACGATATCGACCTGCTCACCCAGCACTACGCGATGGGCTGGGAGACGGTCTGCCACCGGCTCAGCACGCTCCAGCGTCCCCGGGCGCGCGGGGTGCCGTTCTCGTTCGTCCGGGTCGACCGGGCCGGCAACATGTCGAAACGCCAGTCGGCCACCGGCTTCCCGTTCTCCCGCACCGGCGGCACCTGTCCACTCTGGACGGTGTACGAGGCGTTCGGCGCGCCGGGTCGGGTGGTGACCCAGGTGGCCGCGATGCCGGACGGGCAGCGCTACCTGTGGATCGCCCGCACCATCACCCGCCACCACGGCGGCTACGGCCAACCGGGCAAGGCGTACGCGATCGGGCTGGGCTGCGAGGTGCGGCACGCTTCCCGGCTGGTCTACTCCACCGGGATGGACCTGCACGCGGCCGAGGCCGCGACGCCGATCGGGCCGGGCTGCAAGACCTGCGAGCGGATGACCTGCCCGCAGCGGGCCGCCCCGCCGATCAGCCGGCAGCTGGACGTGGACGAGAACCGCAGCACCTTCATCCCGTACCCGCTGCGGACCTGAACCCGGTGCTCTCCCGCGTGACGAGCCGGAACGGCGTGGCCGGGGTGAGCGGCCCGGCCACCTGCGCGCCCTCGATGCGGGCGATCAGCCGGCGCACGGCCAGGTGGGCGATCTGCTCCTTGTCCGGGGCGATGGTGGTCAGGGTGGGCGTGCCGAACCGGCTCTCCTCGATGTCGTCGATGCCGACCACGGCGACCTCCCCCGGCACGTCACGGCCGGCTTCCCGCGCCGCGCGCACCGCGCCGATCGCGATCAGGTCGTTGTAGCCGAACACCGCGTCGGGTGGTTCGTCGAGGTCCAGCAGGTCGCGCATGGCGCGTACGCCGTCGCGCCGGCCGAACCGCGCGGTGACCGCGACCAGTTCCGGCCGGTACGGCAGTCCCGCCTCGGTCAACGCCTCCCGGTAGCCGCGCAACCGGAGGTGCGCGGCCTGGCTCTCGTCGCCGAGGCGGGCACCGATGAAGGCGACCCGCCGGCGCCCCAGCGCCAGCAGGTGCCGGACCGCCAGGCGGCTGGCGGCGACGTTGTCGATGGCGATGTGGTCGTACGGGACGTCGTGGACCCCCTCGCCGATCAGCACCAACGGGGTGTCGCTGGTCCGGGCCAGCACCTCGTCGCGACCGATGCGCACCGGGCTGAAGACGAGCCCGTCGATGACGTGCCGCTGGGCTCCGTTGAGCAGCGACAGCTCGGCGTCGTACGCGCCGGCGGTGTTCTCCATCACCAGCGTGTAACCGAGGCTGCCGGCCTCCCGGATGGCGATCTCGGCCAGCTCCGCGAAGTACGGATTGGTCAACTCCGGGATGGCCAGGGCGATCAGCCCGGTCCGGCCGCGCCGCAGGTGCCGGGCGCTCAGGTTGGGCGTGTAACCCAACTCGTCGATGGCCCGCTGCACCCGCTGCCGGGTCCGCTCGCCCACCGGGCGGTACCCGTTGACCACGTTGGAGACCGTGGCCAGCGAGACCCCGGCCCGCTCGGCGATGTCCTTCAGACTCACGCCCACCGGCCGCTCTCCCCTCCACCGGCATCGACGACCCATTATTGACGACCGCCGGACGGGCCTCTATAACGTTATAGAGGCGCTCATGGATGTCGATGAGATCGCGCGCCACCGACAGGATCCCGCCGACACCGTCCCGGCGTGAGCGCCTGCCCGGGATCGGCCGACCCGGCCGGCCGTCCACCACCGCAGTCGCGTCGGCACACCATCCCGCTCGCGACCGTCCGTCCACATCGGAGACGGCATGACACGTCACGTACGCATCCGCATCCTGTCCCCGCTGGCCGCCCTGATCGTGCTGGCCGGCCTGCTCGCCCCGGTCTCCACCGCCCAGGCGGTGCCGCCCGGAACGCCGCCGCTGAGCACCCCCTGGACCGATCAGGCGCTCACCGGCACGCCGCTGCCGGAATACCCACGACCGCAGATGACCCGGCCCGACTGGCTCAACCTCAACGGCGAGTGGCAGCTGCGCCAGTCCACGACCAACGACGCCCCGCAGTTCGGTACCGACCTGCCGGAACGGATCAACGTGCCGTTCCCGGTGGAGAGCGCCCTGTCCGGCGTGCAGCGTGCGGCGAACGACAACCGTCACTACCTGTTCTACCGGCGCACCTTCACCCTGCCCGCCGGCTGGTCCGGCCGCCGCACCCTGCTGCACTTCGGTGCGGTCGACTGGCAGGCGACGGTCTGGGTCAACGGCGCCCAGGTCGGCGGGCACAGCGGCGGCTACGACGCGTTCAGCTTCGACATCACCGGCCACCTCAACGGCGGCACCAACGAACTCGTCGTCAAGGTCTGGGACCCCACCGACAGCCGGCAGAACGGCAGCCTCCCGCCGATCGGCAAACAGACCAAGACCCCGAACGGCATCTTCTACACCCCGGTCTCCGGCATCTGGCAGACCGTCTGGCTGGAACCGGTCCCGACCGCCTCGATCAGCCGCGTCGACACCTACCCGAACCTCGCCGGCAACAACCTACGGGTACGCGTACACACCCGCGGCGACGCCGGTGGGCACAGCGTGCTCGCCGAGGCGCTCGACGGCGCCACCGTGGTCGGCTCCGCGACCGGCGGCCTCACCGAGTTCAGCGTGCCGGTGCCCAACGCCCGCCGCTGGACGCCCGACGACCCGTTCCTCTACACCCTGCGGGTGACGCTGCGCAACGCCGGCGGCGCCCAGGTGGACCGGACCACGCACTACTTCGGCATGCGGGAGATCACCACCGCGATGGTCGGCGGGGTGCGGCGTCCCCTGCTCAACGGCCAGTTCGTCTTCCAGGCCGGCACCCTGGACCAGGGCTACTGGCCGGACGGCCTCTACACCGCGCCCACCGACGCCGCGCTCGCCTTCGACCTGCAGAAGCACAAGGACCTCGGGTTCAACATGGTCCGCAAACACATCAAGGTCGAACCGCAGCGCTGGTTCTACCACGCCGACCGCCTCGGCCTGCTGGTCTGGCAGGACATCCCCTCGCTGACCGCGCAGGACGTCGACCCCACCGACGCGCAGCAGGCCCAGTTCGAGCTGGAGGCGCGGGAGATCGTCGACGAACATCGCAGCAGCCCGTCCGTGATCGCCTACACCGTCTACAACGAGGGGTGGGGCGAGCGGGCGCTCGCCGACACCCGACGGGTGGGGCAGAACGTCAAGAACCAGGACCCGACCCGGCTGGTGAACACGCACAGCGGCTACAACTGCTGCCAGTCGCTCGGCGACCCGGGCAACGGGGACATCGACGACTGGCACGTCTATCTGGGACCCGCCTCCCCCGCGCCGTCGGCCTCCCGGATCGCCGTGCTCGGCGAGTTCGGCGGCCTGGGACTGCGTGCGCCCGGCCACGAGTACAGCCCGAGCGGCGGCTTCTTCGCCTACGAGTGGCAGCCCAACTCGACCGCGCTGACCGACCGGTACGTGGGGCTGGTCCAGGGCACCCAGAACCTGATGATCGGCACCGGTCTCAGCGCCTCCGTCTACACCGAGATAACCGACCTGGAGGGCGAGCTGAACGGCTTCCTCACCTACGACCGGCGGGTGGTCAAGATGGACCAGGCCCGGGTCCGGGCGGCGAACCAGGCGCTGATCAACGCGTCCCGGTCGATCAGCCCCGGCCAGCCGGTCGCCCTGCCGCTGAACGCCCGACGGTCGCTGCAAGTGACCACGCCGGGCCACACCCAGCGGTACCTGCGGCACCAGAACAGCCTGGCCTACACGGAGGTGGTCACCGCGAGCAGCCCGGTCCTGCTCAGGCAGGACGCCACCTATACGATCCGCGCCGGCCTGGCGGACCCGTCCTGCTACTCCTTCGAGTCGGTGAACTTCCCCGGCCAGTTCCTGCGCCACGCCGACTCCCGGGTCCGCAACTCCCCCAACGACGGCTCGGCACTGATGCGCGCCGACGCCACCTGGTGCGCCCGCACCGGGCTGACCGGCAGCGGCGTGTCGCTGGAGTCGTACAACTACCGGGGTTCCTTCCTGCGCCATTACGACTCGGAGGTCTGGCTGAGCAACGGCGCCGGTGGCGCCGCGTACCGCACGCCCGCGCTCTGGGCGGCCGACAGCACCTGGAACATCGCGGCCCCCTGGGCGCCCTGACGACCGCGCCCTGACGACGCCCGGACCGGCCGCGCCCGCGCCGGTCCGGGCCCGGCCGGCCGGCCGTGACACAGACGGGGTCCATGATCGCGGGCGGTCACGACCGGGTGGTCGGTGCCGTGGGTACGGATACACTTTCCACCCCCACCGCGAGTGCAGGGCAGGTGCATGGCTTCTCGTCCGTCCCCCGTTCCGCGTCCGCTGGTCGCCCTCGCCTGCCTGATCTCGGTCGCCGCGCTGCTGGTCGGCTGTTCGGTGGCCGACGCCAACGGCACCACCCAGGTGCGGGTGCTCCAGCTGAACCTCTGCAACAGCGGCATGGCCAAGGGGTGCTACACCGGCCGGTCGGTCGACCGGGCCGCCGAGGTGATCCGCGCCGAGACACCCGACATCGTCACCCTCAACGAGATCTGCTCCGGCGACGTGGACGTGCTGGAGGAGGTGATGACCCAGGTGCACGGCGGGACGGTGGTGGCCGCCTTCCAGCCGGCCCGCAACGGCCGCACCGGCGAGCCCTACCGCTGCATCAACGGGCAGCAGTACGGCGTCGGGGTGCTGGCGCACGTGCCGGCGCCCTACCGTGGCCACGAGGTGCACGCCGGGATCTACCCGGCGCAGGATCCGGCGGACCCCGAGCAGCGCGCCTGGCTCTGCGTGGACGCCACCACCGTCTACTACGCGTGCACCACGCACCTGGCGTACACCAGCTCCACGCTGGCCCTCGCCCAGTGCGGGCACCTGCTCGGTACCGCCATACCGGAGCTGCACGCGCGGCACCGCTACCAGCCCACCGTGGTCAGCGGCGACCTCAACCTGCGCCACGGCGGCACACCCGACGTGCGGTCCTGCGTGCCGGCGGACCACCTGCACCTGCACGACGGCGGGGTGCAGCAGTTCATGGCCACGGCCGACATCACGATCCAGGACAGCAGGTCGATCAGCATGGACCGCACCACCGACCACGCGGCCTTCCTGGTCGCCCTCGCGCTCCCCCGGCCGGCCGACCTCGTCCACTGACGCCCCGGTCAGTCCCACCAGAACGCCCACGTCGGGGCGCCGACGAGGCGGTCGGCGTAGCCGGCGAGCGTGCACGGGCGCTGCCCCTGCCACACGTTGTCCGGGCAGAAGGCGAAGTGCTCGGCGGCCACCCGCAACGCCTCGGCGGTGCCCGTCGGCGGCGCGGCGACGCTGAGGTACAGCTCGGCGAAGCCGACGCCGATCACGCGTACCCCGAACCGGTCCTCCCAGCTGCGGAGCACGGCGGACAGCTTCGCGGTGTCGTTGGTGTGGTTGACCGCGCCCTGCCACCCGAGCACGGTCAGCGCGTCACTGCCCCGCCCGGCGGCGACCAGCCCGAGGCGCATGGCGGGTTGGGCCAGCGCGAGCTGCTCGCCCCAGTGGTCGGCGTGCCGCTCCGGGGACACCCGGGGCTCGGCGGGTGCCGCCAGACCGGGCCAGTCCCGACCGTACGGAGCGGTCAGCCGCTCGTCGTCGCCGTCGTACGGGGCGGTCAGCGCAGCCCACCAGCCGGCGAGCAGCCGCTCGGGATCATGCGCCGCGGGCGACGATCCGCTCTGCGGCCAGAACTCGCCGCCGTCGTACCAGGGGGACGGACCACCGCCCTGGCCGTCCAGGAGCAACGGCCACAGCCCCGAGTGCTGGTGCGCCGCGTGCCACCTCGGCCACAGCCCGGTCGGCGCCGGGTCGTCGCTGCGCCACAGCGTGGGCCGCTGGGCGGCACCCTCGTCACCGCGTACCGTCCGGCCGGGCGGCAGGGGAACGGGGAGCGGGCGCGGGCCCGCACCGGCGAACAGCTCCGCCAGGTCGACGGGCATCTCGTTGAGCTGCGATGTCACGAATCGTGAGAATAGCGGTCAGGGCCGACATCGCGCGGCGACGAGCCGTCACCGGTCGGCTATTCGGCGAGGATCTGCTCGCGCAGGATGTCCGCGTGCCCGCAGTGCTGGGCCAGTTCCCGGAGCACGTGCAGGTAGACCCAGCGCAGCGGAAGCGGACCACGCCGGTTGCCGGTCAGCAGGTCGTCCAGGTCGAGGTTCTCCGTCGCGCGGCGAGACGCCGCGCAGGCGTCCCGGTGCGCCCGCTGGACCTCGGCGACGGTGTCGGCGTCGTCGAGGACGAACGACTCGTCCGGCGTCTCGGGGAGGCCGATCTCGGCGCGCGACCGGCCGGTGACGCCCTCGTCGAACCAGACCTTCTCCACGAAGGTCGCGTGCTTCACCAGACCCAGCAGCGTGGTCCGCGACGGCACCAACGACCGGCGCGCCTGCTCCTCGGTCAGCCCGTCGAGGCACCCGTTGATCAGGGCGCGATGCTGGTCGATGAAGATCTCGAACTGGGCGCGGATCGGCTGGTGACGCGCGTCCTCGACGGACCGCTGCGACGGGTTGGTCATGAGCGGAGCATCGCAGAGCAGGATCCGCCCGGCAACGACGACCGGCCGTGGCGGTCGCGCTGACCGCTGCAGAAATCCGTTGGCGACGGGCCACGCTTTGAGGTTGGGTGACCTCCGTGAGCATCTCCCTGTCCACCCCGCGCGTCGACGATCTGCCGGCAGCGGTCGACGCGCTGAAGCGGTGGCAGTACGACGGGGGGCCGCTGCAGCTACATCCGGGCGATCTTGGCTGGCACTCGATGAATGGTGCCGAGGCCACGGCCGCCGCCATCCGGATGTGGGCGTGCGACGGGGAGGTTCTCGCGCTCGGGCTGTTGGACGGTGCCCAGTTGCTGCGCATGGCGATCGCTCCGTACCGGCGCGACGACGAGGAACTGGCCGTTCGGCTCGCCATCGACCTGACCGACCCGGAACGCGGTGTCCTGCCGCCCGGCGGCGCGATCGTCGAAGCCCGAGGTGCGGAACTTCTGTCCCGGCTGTTGCTGGAGCGGGGATGGGAGCGGGATGAGCTCTGGACCCCCTTCCGCCGCGATCTCTCCGAGCCGGTTCAGGCGTGTGGCCTACGTATCGAGGTGATCGGACCCGATCGCGCCGAGCGGTGGGTGACGGTCCACTGGTCCGCCTTCCGTGGCTCGGCCTTCGTCGACGCTGACCGGCACCGCGTGGTGCAGCGCTGGCTCACCATGGTTGGTGGCCCGCTCTACGGCGACGCCCGCAGCCTCATGGCGTTCGACGAGCAGGACGAGGCCGTGGCAGTGGCGTCCGTGTGGTCGGCCGGCGCCGGTCGGCCGGGGCTGATCGAGCCGATGGGCGTCCATCGCGGTCACCATCGACGTGGTTACGGCACCGCGATCACGCGTGCTGCCGCTGCCGCCCTGCGCGACATGGGATCGTCCAGTGCGATCGTCTGCGCGGAAAGCTCCAACATCGGTGCCGTGGCCACCTACGCCTCCGCCGGCTTCACACCGTCGGCCGACGTGGCCGATCTGCGCCGGACCGGCGAGCCGACGCGCTCGCCGGGCTGACCCAGCACCGGGGCGGATGTGCGAGCCATGCTGTGAGCAGAATCCGTGGTCCGGGCCGGCCCGACCGGGGACGCTGGCCTGATGGGTCTGGGGTTCGGCGGTGAGGTGGCACGGTTCTACCAGCGTTACCGGCGGGGTTACCCGCCAGCGGTGTTCGACGCGCTGGTCGAGGCGTTCGGGCTGACGCCGGAGGACACTGTGGTGGACCTGGGCTGTGGGACGGGTCAGCTGACCCTGCCGATCGCCGCCCGGGTACGGGCGGTCGTCGGGGTCGACCCGGAGCCCGACATGCTGGAGCTGGCCCGACAGGCGGCCCGGGATCAGCTGTTCGGCAACGTCGGCTGGCTGCTCGGCGCCGACACCGACGTGCCCGCCCTGGCGGCGCTGCTCGGTGACGGGCGCGTGGGCGCGGTGACCATCGGGCAGGCACTGCACTGGATGGACCACGACACGCTGTTCCCTCGGCTCCGTCCACTCCTGCGCCCCGGTGGCGGCGTGGCCGTGGTGACCAACGGGACGCCGCTGTGGCTCCAGGACACCGCGTGGTCCCGGGCGCTGCGCGGCTGCCTGGAGCAGTGGCGTGGCGCCGAGCTGTCCCAGCCGTGCGGCACCGACGCCGCCAGCCAGCGGCGGTACGCGGACAGCCTCGTCGCCGCGGGCTACGACGTCGAGCAGCGCACCGTCGACTACACCGACGAGATCGACCTCGACGATCTCGTCGGCGGCGTCTACTCGGCGCTGTCGCGCGACGCGCTGCCCGCTCCGGAGCAGCGCACGGAGTTCGCCACCCGGATCCGCGATGCGCTGCATCCCGAGACGCGATTCCCCGAGAGCGTCCGGGTCACCGTGCTGGCCGGCCGGCGGCGCTGAGCACGTACCCGCTCAGGCGCGTGCCGGCGTTGCCGGCTCAGCGTTGCACGCGGGCGCCGGCGCCCCGCACCAGCGCCTCCACCTCGGCCAGGCTGGCCATCGACGTGTCGCCCGGGGTGGTCATCGCCAGCGCACCGTGAGCGGCACCGTACTCCACCGCCAGCGCCAGGTCACCGTCGCGTTCCAACAGGCCGTAGATCAGCCCGGAGGCGAAGCTGTCGCCGCCGCCGACCCGGTCGAGGATCTCCAGGCCGGGCCGGTGGGTGGCCTCGGCGAAGGAGCCGCCGGCCCACGCTACGGCACCCCAGTCGTTGACCGTCGCGCTGCGCACGCCGCGCAGGGTGGTCGCCACGACCTTGAAGTTGGGGTACGCCTGGACGACCGCCTCGATCATCGCCTTGAAGTTGCCGGCGTCCAACGCTCCACTGTGGATGTCCGTGTCCGGCACCGGGAACCCGAGGCAGGCGGTGAAGTCCTCCTCGTTGCCGATCATCACGTCGACGAGGCCGGCGAGGCGGCGGTTCACCTCCCGCGCGCGGTCCTGGCCACCGACGGCCTTCCAGAGGCTGGGCCGGTAGTTCAGGTCGTACGAGACGATGGTGCCGTGCCGCCGCGCGGCGGTCATGGCGGCCTCGGCGGTCCGCGCGGCGGTCTCCGACAGCGCGGCGTAGATGCCGCCGGTGTGCAGCCACCGCACGCCGAGCGTGCCGAAGAGGTGATCCCAGTCGACGTCGTCCGGCGCGAGCTGGCTGGCGGCGGAGTGCCCACGGTCGGAGGTGCCGACGGCCCCGCGTACGCCGAAGCCCCGCTCGGTGAAGTTCAGCCCGTTGCGGACGGTGCGGCCGATCCCGTCGTAGGGCAGCCAGGTGACGAGGCTGGTGTCGACGCCGCCCTGGAGGATCAGGTCCTCCAGCAGCCGACCGACCTCGTTCTGGGCGAACGCGGTGACGACCGCGGTCCGCAGGCCGAAGCAGCGGCGCAGCCCACGGGCGACGTTGTACTCCCCACCGCCCTCCCAGACCCGGAACTGGCGCGCCGTGCGGACCCGACCCTCACCGGGGTCGAGCCGCAGCATGACCTCGCCGAGCGAGACCAGGTCGAAGCGGCAGTCGGCCTTCGGCCGGGGCGTCACGATCCGCTCTTCGCTCATGCCGGCACTCCGCTTCGCTCCGCGCCGCCCTGAGGCACCACCGCACTGAGCTGATGATTCACTCGCTGACGCTCGCTCATGCCGCGCCGCCGGCCGCCGCCAACGCCGCCCGGGTCCGAGAGGTGATCTCGTCCCACTGCTCGCCGGCGATAAGGTCCGCCGAGACCATCCAGCTCGCGCCGACCGCCAGGACGGCCGGAACGGCGAGGTACTCGGCGATCACGGCGGCGGTGATGCCACCGGTGGGAATGAAGCGCACCTCGCGGAACGGCGCCGCGAGTGCCTTGATCATCGCGGCCCCGCCGAGCTGCTGGGCGGGGAAGAAC
The DNA here is from genome assembly GCF_029626175.1 of Micromonospora sp. WMMD1082. Taxonomy (NCBI): domain Bacteria; kingdom Bacillati; phylum Actinomycetota; class Actinomycetes; order Micromonosporales; family Micromonosporaceae; genus Micromonospora; species Micromonospora sp. WMMD1082. The sequence continues at coordinate 6,376,388 of NZ_JARUBM010000002.1, forward strand.
TTCACGATGCCGAGGCCAGCGTCGAGGGCCATCTGGATCTCGGTGGCGGTGGCTGCTCCGGGCACCACCGGCACGCCGGCCTCCTGGCAGGCGCGGACCACGGCCGGCGCGAAACCGGGGGTCACCACGAACCGGGCGCCGGCCGCGATCGCCCGGTCGGCCTGCTCGGCGGTGAGCACCGTGCCGGCGCCGACCGTCAGGTCGCCACGGGCGGCGAGCGCCGCGATGGCGTCCAGCCCGGCGGCGGTACGCAGGGTCACCTCGACCGCCGTCAGGCCGCCCTTGACCAGGGCGTCGCCGAGGGGGTCAGCATGCCGCGCATCGTCGAGAACCACGACGGGCAGCACCCGACCGACAGTCAACTGTTCAGCTCCGTGAACGCTAGTCACGTACGTGACCCTACTTGAGGCGTACCGCCCTCCGCCAGGGCACTGCCCACCTTCGGCGGACGGGACCGGCCGCGACTTGCGGTATGTCGGGCCATCACGCCGGCACAAAGCCCCGACATACCGCAACCCGTGACTCCACCCACCGCGCCCCTCCCGGCGGCGGCGCCGACCACGACTTGCGGCGGTTCGGGCCATCCCGCTTGCGAGAGAGCCCCATCCCGCATGTCGGGGTCGCGGAGGGTGGGCACGAGTCGTGGGCACGGTGCGCCCGCGCGGGGTGGCGGGCGCGAGGGGCGGGGCGGTCGAGGTCACCGGGGGTGGCGGCCTGTCGTGGATACCGCATTAGAGTGGCCGCGTGTCCACCGCGCCCGAGGAGTTCCAGCCCGTCAAGTCGGCCGGGCGCACCCTCGACGTGCTCGAACTGCTCGCCGACCAGCCCGGCCCCTGGGCGCTGGGCGACCTGGCCCGTGCCCTCGGCATTCCGAAGAGCAGCCTGCACGGCCTGCTGCGTACGCTGGCCGGCCGCGGCTGGGTGCAGACCGACGAGGCCGGGACCCGGTTCCGGCTCGGCCTGCGGGCCCTCCGGGTCGGTGCCGCCTACCTCGATGGCGACGACCGTGTCGGCCTGCTCACCGGCGTGCTCGACGAGCTGTCGCGCCGCTTCGGGGAGGCCGTACATCTCGGCCGTCTCGACGGCGACCAGGTCGTGTACCTGGCCAAGCGGGAGTCGGTGCACCGACTGCGCCTCTACAGCGCCATCGGTCGCCGGCTGCCGGCCCACGCCACCGCCCTCGGCAAGGCGCTGCTCGCCGAGCATCCCGACCACGAGGTCGACGGCATGCTGTCCTGGCCACTGCCCCGCCTGACGCCCCGGACGGTCACCGACCGCGACACCCTGCACACGGCGCTGGCCGCCGTGCGGGCTGACGGGCACGCGGTCGACCGCGAAGAGAACGCCGAGGGCATCATGTGCTTCGCGATGGCCGTACCGCTGGCGTCGCCCGCGGTCGACGCGGTGAGCGTCTCGGTACCGGTGAGTCGGCTGCGGCCGGAACTGGAAGCCGCCATCGTCGCGGCGCTGCGGGACACCGTCGGCGGCCTCACCCAGGCCCGCGGCATGCTGACCGCGTAGTCACCCGCCGGGCGCTGCCAGGCTGTGCTGTTGCCGAGGCACTGGCGCCGGATGCCGGGTCGCTGGCGGGTCGTCGGCGCCGGAAGCACTTGGGCCGCCGCACCCACCCACACGCGCGAACGCCGGACGCCGGACGCCGGACGCCGGACGCCGGACGCCGGACGCCGACCACCATCACAACAGGTAACGTCCGCGCCCCCTACACCCGTTGCTCTCTCGCCCCTTTGCTCTGCTTCAACCCACGCGACAGTAACGCTAAGTGGTCACCGTGGTCCGAACGCCCGATCCGCCGTCATCGAATGATCGCAGCTCAGCCGCCCTGTGCGCGGATTGAAGCAGAGCAAAGGCGATGAGTGGACAAACCCCTCGGGCCTCAGCGTCGTGACGCAGCGTCATCAAGGCGGCGACTCCCGCCATCGTCGCCGAGCGTCAGCATCGGGCATCGAGGTCGGGCGTGGCGCGGGGCGTGGACGGCCAGCGGAGTTGCTGGCCGTCCACGTGGGTGGACCTCGCGGGCAGCGGTCAGGCCGGCAGGCGCCAGACCTGGTTGGCGCCGCCGAAGCAGTCCCAGATCTGCAGCCGGGTGCCGTCGGCGGAGCTGTTGCCGGTGGCGTCCAGGCACTTGTTCGACGCCGGGTTGCGCAGCGTGCCGTTGGACTGGGCCTGCCAGACCTGGGCGCCGGTGCCGTTGCAGTCCCAGAGCTGGATCGTGGTGCCGTTGGCGGTGCCGGCGCTGGTCACGTCCATGCACTTGCCGAGGGCGCGCAGCGTACCGTCGGTGGCCACGGTCCAGCGTTGCGCGGCAGTGCCGTTGCAGGTGTAGAGCTGGATGGCGGTGCCGTTGGCGGTGCCGGCGGCGGCGACGTCCACGCACTTGCCGGCGATGCCGGTGATCGGGCCGGTCCGGCCGCTCGGCGGAGGCGTGCCGCCGCCCATGACGGTGTCGTAGATCGCGCTGACCAGGGAGGTGGAGCCGGTGGTGTCCTGGGTGAGTTCCCAGTTCATCATGCCGCCGGCGTTGGCCATCGCCCACTGGGTCTTGCGCCTGACGGTCGGGATGCCGTTGTAGCACTGCTGGGCGCCGCCGGCGGTGGTGCAGTCGCGGTTGGCGTTGGCCGGGTCCATGCCGACCAGTTGCGAGTAGGTGTAGTAGCCGGGCCGGCTGTAGAAGGGCACCCCGAGGACGGCCTTGCTGGCCGGCAGGCCACGGGCTTTCCAGCCGTTCACCGCGTTGATCGACCAGTCGTAGTTGGCGTGCGGGCTGCCGCCGTCGTACGCCATGATGTTGAGGAAGTCGACGTGGTTGAAGACCGCGGTCGGTACGCCGTCGCGGTAGTAGCCCTCGGCGACGACGGCGGCGGTGAGCAGCTTGCCCTGCGGACGCAGCGCGTTGCTGAGCTGCTGCATGAGGAGGCTGAAGTTGTTGGCCGAGGCGCCCGGGTCCGGGTACTCCCAGTCCATGTCGACACCGTCGAGACCGTACTGGTTGACGAAGCTGACCACGCTGTTGACGAACGTGGTGCGGGTGCCGGCGTTGGCGGCGAGCGCCTCGAAGGCGGAATCGTCGCCGTCGTTCCAGCCGCCGATGGCGATAGAGACCTTGACGTTGTTGGCGCGGCCCAGCGACACCAGCGAGGAGAGCTTGCTGGGGTTCTCCACCGCGCGCAGGGTGCCGTTGCTGTTGGGCAGCACGAAGGCGTAGTTGATGTGGGTGAGCTTGCTGTACTGGACCGAGTTGACGTTGCCCGTCCAGGACGGCATGTAGCCGACGCTCTTGAAGTTGTTCGGCAGGACCACCGCCTGCGCGGTGGTCGGTGCGACGGCGAGGGCCGCGGCGGCGGTGACCAGGGTGAGCAGACCGGCGGCCAGGGCCGAGCGGGGGCGCGGACGTGGTGAGGACATCGAGGGCCTTCCCGTTGGCAGGTGAGGGTGCCGCGGCGCCGCGGCCGGTCACCGGTGGTGCCGCCGGTGACCGGCCGGGCGTACGGGGTAATGGTTTCCTCGAGGCAGCCAAATCTTAAAGAGTGTTAACGGTAAGGTCAATGATGCTGTTCGATGAGGGCCCGACGGCATAGGCAGGCACGGACCGATGCGCATAGCATCGGTCCGCATGACCGGCCCCTCCACCACGTTCCGCAACCCCGTCGTCCCCGGCTTCCACCCCGACCCGAGCGTCTGCCGCGTCGGCGACGACTACTACCTGGTCTGTTCGAGTTTCGAGTACTTCCCCGGCGTACCGATCTTCCACAGCCGCGACCTGGTGAACTGGCGGCAGATCGGCAACGTGCTCGACCGCCCCTCCCAGCTCGAACTGCCGGCGGACACGCACGCCTCCCGGGGGATCTTCGCGCCGACCATCCGCCATCACGACGGTCGGTTCTGGATGGTCACCACCAACGTCTGTCTCGGCCGGCACCTGATCGTCACCGCCACCGACCCGGCCGGGCCGTGGTCGGAGCCGGTCTACCTCGACCTGCCGCACGTCGATCCCTCCCTGGCCTGGGATGACAACGGCGACTGCTGGATGACCGTCTCGGGGGTGGAGTCCTACCGGATCGACCCGGTGGCGGGCACGGTCCTGGAGGGCCCGGTGCCGATGTGGTCCGGCACCGGCGGGCAGTACCCGGAGGCCCCGCACCTGTACCGCATCGACGACTGGTGGTATCTGCTGCTCTCCGAGGGCGGTACGCACACCGGCCACGCCGTCTCCGTCGCCCGGTCCCGCGACATCCGTGGCCCCTACCAGCCCGGCCCGGTCAACCCGATCCTCACCCACCGCGGCACGAACCGGCCGGTCCAGGCCACCGGCCACGCCGACCTGGTCCAGGCCGGGGACGGCAGCTGGTGGATGGTGCTGCTCGGCATCCGGGCCCGGGGCCAGCACCACGTGCTCGGCCGAGAAACCTTCCTGATGCCGGTGCGGTGGGTGGACGGCTGGCCGGTGGTCGACCCGGTCGAGGAGGTGGTGACCGCGCCCGCCGGCAGCCCGCCCGCCCAGGCCGCACCACCGGACGCGGCTGGCCACCGCGACGACTTCGACGCTGCCACGCTGGCGCCGGGTTGGGTATCGCTGCGCGGCCGGCCGGAGGCCAGCTGGTCGCTGACCGAGCGGCCCGGCTGGCTCACCCTGCACGCCGACGGTACGACCCTCGACCGCGCCGGGGCCACCATGGTCGCCCACCGGCAGCTGCACCACGACTGCCGGGCCACCGCCCACGTCGACGCCGGCTCCGGGCGGGCCGGTCTGACCCTGCGCGTCGACGAGGCACACCATTACGACCTGGAGGTCTCCGGCGACACCGTACGGGTCGTCGGCCGGGTCGGGCCGTTCCGCCAGGTGTTCGGCGAGCGGCCGATGCCCGCCGGCCCGGTCACCCTGGCGATCGGCACCAGGACCCACGACCTGCTCCCGCCGACGGTCACCGCCGCCGACCAGGTCGCGGCGTCCGGACGGCCCTTCGGCGCCCGCCCCGCCCCATGTGACACGGTCAGCTTCGAGGTGGTCACCGGGGACGGCCCGGTCGTGCTGGCCGAACTGGACGGCCGCTACCTGTCCACCGAGGTAGCGGGCGGCTTCACCGGTCGGGTGTTCGGACTGTACGTCACCGAGGGCAGCGCGGCCTTCGACTGGTTCGACTACCGCCCGGCGCCGGCACGCGAGCGGTGACCACGGCCAGCCGGACGGCGAGGCTGTGGTGCCGGCGGCGGGCGGATGGTGTCGGGCGGTCGGTGGTCAGGCCACCGTCGTGGAGTCGCGCATCATGGCACCGATGATCATCGTGGCTCGGCGGCGGCTGATGAGCCGGCTGCCGGCGGCGGCGGCGCGGTTCACCCGGCCGGCGATCACGCTGGGCGGCGGGTTACGGCGATCGAGGGCAGCGAGGGCGGTGCTCACGACGTCCGCAGCGCTCATCCGGCGGGCGCCACCGTCGGCGCCGCTGCCGGCGACGTCGAAGAACTCGGTCTGGGTGGCGCCCGGCGACAGGGCGAGGACTCGCAGGCCGGTGCCGCGCGACTCGTACCAGAGTGCCTCGGTGAAGTTGAGCACGAACGCCTTGGTGGCGCCGTAGACGGCCATCGTCGGGTTGGCCTGGTACGCCGCCATGCTCGCGACGTTGATCAGGAACCCGTCACCGCGGCGGCGTAACCGCTCGATGAAGCGGTGGCTGATCTCGACAACGCTGGTGACGTCGAGGGCGATCTCGGCGGTCAGCCGGTCGAGGTGCTCCTCATGGAACAGGCCGTGGGTGGCGAAGCCGGCGTTGTTGACGACGCTGGTGATCTCGATGCCGCGCCGGGTGACCTCCCGGTCGAGCAGACTGCCGATGTTCGGCGTGGTCAGGTCCAGGGCGATCGCGGTCGCCTTGACATGGTGCCGGTGGGTCAGCTCGGTGGCCAGGGCGTCGAGCCGGTCCTGGCGGCGGGCGACGAGCACGGCGTTCGCGCCCCGGGCAGCGAGCTGTCGGGCGAACTCCGCACCGATCCCGGAGCTGGCACCGGTGACGAGGACGGTCTGGCTGCGGTAGTCCAGCGATGTCATGGGCGCGCCCTTCACGAGGAGACCAACAATGGCACCGTAGGCCCGTATGGCACTGAGTGTCAATAGGTCACCGAGGGTCGACTCGCCTACACTGCACCTCGGGAGGGAGACACCCATGAGCAGCGACGGTCTGTGGAGCCGTACCCGCCAAGCGGCCATCGCGGAGATCACCAAGGTGGCGATGGACCTCTTCCTGGAGCAGGGGTTCGAGGCCACGACGTACGACGACATCGCGGCCGCCGCGGGCATCTCCCGGCGGTCGCTGTTTCGCTACTTCGGCACGAAGGAGGACATCGTGCTGGGTCACCTGGCCGACGAGGGTCCCCGTGCCCGGCAGGCCCTGGCCGAGCGCCCCGACGACGAGCCACTATGGACGGCGCTGCTGAACGTGCTGGCCCTCGTCGACGGGGCGGACGGGAGGTCCGGCGACCCGGCGCGGCTACTCAAGATCTCCGAGATGATGTACGGGACGCCGTCGCTGCGCGCCCGCAGCGTCGAGAAGCACCTCCAGTGGCAGGCCGACCTCCTCCCCGAGGTCAAGCGACGACTCGGCGCCGATCCCGACGACGGTCTGGCCGATCTGCGGGCCGCCGCCGTCATCGCCAGCGCGATCACCTGCCTGGACGCCGCCGGCGAGATCTGGACCCGGGAGAAGGGCGCGGTCCCCTTCCGCGAGTTGCTCACGGTCGCGTTCGCCTCGGTACGCCACGCCACCGGGTAGCGCACCGAGAGGCGGCGGCCTCGGGCGGGTGACGGCCCGCCCGAGGACCCTGGCGGGCGAAGGCTACCTGGCGGTGCAGGTGGGGGTGATCCCGGTGCCGGTGCCCGTGCCCTGGAAACCGAACTCGGTCGACTGGCCGGCGGCGACGGCACCGTTGAAGCTGACGTTGGTGAAGGTGACCGCGCCGCTGGTGCCGCCGGCGGTGGCGTTCCAGGTGTTCGTGACGCTGGCACCCGAGGGCAACGTCACCGCCACCGACCAACCGTTGACCGGGGACGAGCCGGCGGTGACCCGCACCGTGGCGACGAAACCGCCCGTCCACTGGTTGATCGATGCCGACGCCGAGCAACCGCCGCCGGCCGGCGGAGTGGTGGGCGGGGTGGTCGGGGGCGTCGTGGGCGGCGTCGTCGGGGGCGTGGTGGGTGGCGTGGTCGGAGGCGTGGTGGGCGGGGTGGTCGGGCCGTCGGTGAGGGTCGGCGTCTGCCAGTCCCGCCACTCCGACAGGCTGCCCGCCTTCCGGCTGGAGATCCGGAAGACCCCGGCCGTGTTACCCGTCTTCAGCAGGAACTTCTGGATGTTCTGCTGCAGTGGGGTCCGCCACTCCGAACGGGAGGCGCAGTGCGTGCCGTCCTGGACGTCGGACCAGTAGCTGATGTTGTCGCCCGCGCCGAGCGCCTTGTAGACCTCGGCCCCAGCCAGGGCCGCGACGCTCGACGAACGGGCGGCCAACCAGTCGACGTGCGGGTTGTCCATGATGAACAGCCCGCGCGGCGCCACCATGGCCACCGTCTGGTGGGTGTCCACCGGCAGGTTCGCCGGGCTGCCGGTGTAGGAGCCGAAGCCGTCGCCCAGCCACGGCTGCTCGTCGTACGCGCTGCTCAGCGGCTGGGCGCCGGACTCACCCGGTATCCCGCGGAAGATGGGCGAGCCGGCGCTGCCGGACTCGATCGGCATGGTCAACGCGATGCGCTGGTCGAATGCGCCCGTCACGAAGGCGCCCTTGCCATAGCGGGAGCACCCGGTGACGCCGGTCGCGTCCGCCCGGAGGATGGTGCCGCCCGACTGCTCGATCACGTCGATGATCCGGCTCACCCCCCACGCCCAGGCGGCCAGCAGGCCGGTGTTGCTGGACGCGCCGTAGATGCTGTAGAAGGCGCCCTGCTTGTTGCTGCGGGGAGTGCCCTCCCTGCCCACCGCGAGGGGGTCGTAGTTGATCACTGCGGCGCCCGCGGACCGGATGGTGGCCGTGTCCGCGCCGAATCCGCCCAGGACCACCACGGCCGGGTACGGTCCGGAGCCGCCGCTGGGCAGTTGCACGCTCGCGGAGAAGTTGGCGGTGCGCCCGTTGTGCGTGACGTTCACCGTGATGTTCGTGCTCGACACCGTCCCCGTGACGCTCTGCGGCCTGGCCGGCTTGTCGCCGTAGACGGCCCGCTGCGCGAGCTGTTTGGTCTGCGCCCGTTGGCAGCGCCAGTCGGCCTTGGTCGAGATGCGCGTGCCGTCCAGCCTGCGGAAGGGGTCGGGGAGCCGGGAGGTGGCAGGGGGCGATCCCGGGCTGGGCACCGGGCAGTCGACGCCCTCGTCCTCCACCGGCGACACCACCGCGAGGCTACCGGCCGCGGCCCGGGCGACGGTGGTTCGCGCCACCACCCACACCGTCGCGGCGAGCGCGAGCGCCGTCACCGCCAGTACCACGAGCGCCGAACGGATCTGCGCACGGTCCGATCCCATGAACACCGACGGTCCCCTTCCGGGCAGACGACACCTGCCAAGCGATCGACAGACGCCGATACCAGTAGCGGTAGTTTCGATCAGCTCAACGAAACATGTCAATATGGTTTCGGCGGTTATCGGTCGATCATCATCCGGCAACCCACCACGCCGGCGTACGCGACGACGTCGCACCGGACACGGGACGTCGCACCGGACACGGGACGGCGCCCGGCCCCGACCGGCGCCTTCGGCGGCCGGATCCACCACGCCGCGCGGCGACCCGGGCCGCCCGCCGGCCCGAGGGGCCCGGCACGACACGCACCGTGATCCCGTCCCAACAAACGGACGTTCGCCTCAGGTTTGCCGCCGGTTCATCTGTGGTTGGGGTGCCCGTAACCCTCCATTGACCAGCGACGTTGCCCTTATCGAACCCCACTTCGGCGCAGCCATGGACCAGAAGTCCCCAGGTGGATGCCACATAGCCATTGACGTGGCTCGATTCAACGTCCTACTATTCCCGAAATAGTTCCTGCAAGTTTACCGGAATTTCCGGTGGCGTTCGGCCGCCCGCCCCCGTTCCGCCGAGGACAGCGTGGACGGTGCCCGGCCGGCGCGGCAGCGACCCAGGAGGAAGACACGAGATGTCGCAGCTCGTCCTGTTCGCGATCGATATCTGCGCGGTGGCGCTCCTCGTCTTCGGGCTCTACTTCCCAAGACATCGCCGCCGCGATCTCGTCGTCGCCTATCTCGGCGTCAACGTCGGTGTCCTCGCGGTGGCGAGCGCGCTCAGCGCCAGCAACGTCGGCGCCGGGCTCGGGCTCGGGCTGGCCCTGTTCGGCGTACTGTCCATCATCCGCCTGCGCTCGACGGAGCTCGACCAGCACGAGGTCGCGTACTACTTCTCGGCCCTGGCGCTGGGCATCCTCGGCGCGCTGAGCACCACCTCGGTCTGGCTCAGCGCCGGCCTGATGGGGCTCATCCTCGTGGTGATGTTCCTGGGCGACCATCCCCGGCTGCTCCGCCACTACCGGCACCAGATCATGGTGCTCGACTCGGCCGTCACCGATCAGGTCACCCTCGTCGCCCAACTGGAACAGCTGCTCGGCGCGCGGGTGCACACGGCCACCGTGCAGCGGCTCGACCTGGTCAACGAGACCACCCTGGTCGACGTGCGGTACTCGGTGAAGGGCCGGGCCGCCACCGCCGCACCCGGCGCGCCGGCCACCGCGGGAGCCCACCGATGAGCCCGCTGCCGATCACCGCGCCCCTACCGGTCACCGCGTCCCTACCGGTCACCGCGCCGCTGCCGATGACCGCGTCGCTGGCCCGGATGGCGACCATCGGGCTGACCGAGCTCATCGACCGGGCCGCCCTACAGACCAGGGTCGACCGCAAGTACGTCGTCCCGCTCGACGTGCTGCCGCACCTGCTCGACCAGCTCACCCCGTACGCGAGGGTGCTGGATATCGACGGGGAGCGCTCCTTCCGCTACGAGTCGGTCTACTTCGACACCCCGTGGCTGGCGAGCTACCACTGCGCGGCCTACCGGCGTCGGCGCCGCTTCAAGGTACGCACCCGCACCTATCTCGACTCTGCACAGTGCTGGCTCGAAGTCAAGATCAGCGGGGCGCGCGGCAGCATCACCAAGCACCGGTTGCCCTACGATCCGGGCGACCGTGGCACCGTCCACCCGGGCCGCGACTTCGTCGACGAGGCGCTCGTCCGGGAGGCGGTCTGCCCACCCGCCGGCAGCATCCTCGACCCGGTACTGATCACCACCTACCGGCGGGCGACGCTGTTGCTACCCGCCACCGCCAGCCGGGTCACCATCGACACCGGGCTCGCCTGGCAGGACGGCAACCGCTCGCTGCACCTGCCGGATCTCGCCGTCGTCGAGACCAAGACCAGCTCCGCGGCCTCGCCCGCCGACCGGATGCTCTGGCAGCGAGGTCTGCGGCCCGCCCGAATCTCCAAGTACGCGACCGGCCTGGCCGCCCTCCGTCCGGACCTACCGGACTCCCCGTGGCGACGGACACTGCGCCGCCACTTCCACACCACCCCGTCGGTGGGCACGGCACCGACCTCCACCACCCACCGTCCCGTTCAGGAGGCATCGTGCGTCTGACCGTCCGCAGCGCCGGCACCGCGGCGGCACCCCTGCGAGCCGCGGGGATAGCGGCCGTCGCCGTGCTGGTCGCCGGGCTCCTCGTCCCGTCACCAGCACCGGCCGGCGCCGAACCCGTTGCCGGCACGTCCACCGGTTCCGCCACCGAGAGCAGCGACACCGCCCGCACCGCCGCCGACACCACCGCGGCGGACGCCGTCGCCGCCGCGGACGCCGCCGACGACCTGGTCGGCGACATCCGGTTCTCCGTGCCCAGCGGCACCTTCTCCGGTGAGGTGTCGGTGTCGCTGAGCACCACCATCAGCGGCGCCCAGATCCGCTACACCACCGACGGACGGCTGCCCACCGCGCAGTCGCCGCTCTACGCCGACGCTCCGGTGCGCCTGACCCGGAGCACCCAGCTGCGGGCGCAGGCCTTCGTCGGGCAGACCGCGTCGGGGGCACCGGGCACCGCCATGTACGTCGCGCGCAACACCACCACCGCGCACGACCTGCCGGTGCTCCTGATCGACTCGTACGGCGCCGGCCGGCCCGACCGGGAGTACTTCGACGCCGCCACCATGATCTTCGAGCCGGGTGGTGGGACCACCTCGCTGGCCGCCGCTCCCGCCGTGGCCACCCGGGCCGGGTTCCGGCTGCGCGGGCAGTCGTCGTCGACCTTCGACAAGACGCCGTACCGGATCGAGTTCTGGGACAACGAGGACGACGACGCCGACTACCCGGTGCTGGGCATGCCCGCCGACTCCGACTGGGTGCTGCGCGGCCCGTTCACCGACAAGGCCCTGATCCGGGAGGCGTTCATCTACGACCTCGGACGGCAGATGGGCCTGCCCGCCCCCCGGTACGCCTTCGCGGAGTTCTACCTCAACACCGACGCCGGACCGGTCGGTGCCGACGACTACATGGGCGTCTACATGATCGTCGAGACGATCAAGAACTCCAAGAACCGCCTCGACCTCAAGCAGCTGCGCGACGACGACCGGACGCTGCCGAGGATCACCGGCGGCTACATCTGGAAGTTCGAGTGGATGGCCGCCGAGGAACCGACCCTGCCGTGCAGCGGCCCCGCGGCGACCTGCTGGAACTACCTGGAGGTGGCCGACCCGTCGCCGTTACAACCCGAACAGCGCGACTGGTTGCGCAACCACATCCAGGAGTTCCACAACGTGCTGCGGGCGCCCAACTTCGCCGACCCGGTCAGCGGCTACCGGGCGTACATCGACGTGGGCTCCTTCATCGACCAGCTCATCATCAACGAGCTGAGCCGGGAGATGGACTCCTACATCCGCAGCGCGTACTTCTACAAGGACCGCGACACCAAGATCTTTGCCGGTCCACTGTGGGACTACGACCTGACCTTCGGGGTGGGTGGCTTCTTCAACAACGACCAGACCTCCGGCTGGCAGTACCAGCAGGTCCGCCAGCCGCTGGCCAACGACTGGTACACCCAGTTGATGCGGGATCCGGCCTTCGTCAACGAGGTCCGGCTGCGCTGGCAGACGCTGCGTCGCGGCCCGCTCTCCGACGCGTCCCTCCAGTCCCGGATCAACGCGTTGACCGCGCCGCTGGCCAACGGCGCCCAGCGCAACTTCCAGCGCTGGCCCAACCTGACCACCCCGATGATCGGCTTCTTCATGACGCCGACCGCGCCCACCTGGCAGGGGCAGGTGCAGTACATGCGGGACTGGATGCTGCGCCGGGCGGCCTGGCTCGACTCGACCGCCGGCTGGGGCGGGTCCACCACTCCCCCGCCCAGCACTCCTCCGCCGAGCACGCCGCCGCCCAGCACTCCGCCGCCCGGCGGAGGGGGCTGCACCGCCACGTACACGGTGACCAACGAGTGGTCCGGCGGCTTCCAGGGTGAGGTGCGGGTCACCGCCGGCAGCGCGGCGATCAGCGGCTGGACCGTGACCTGGACGTTCGCGGCCGGCCAGGCGATCACCCAGGCGTGGAACGCGACGGTCACCAGCCAGGGATCGGCGGTGACCGCCCGCAACGCCGGCCACAACGGCAGTCTCGCCGCCGGGGCCAGCACCACGTTCGGCTTCCTGGGCTCGACCACGGGCGCCAACAGCACACCCTCGCTGACCTGTACGGCGAGCTGACCGGAGCCGCGCCGGGCACCGGGCCGTCGGCCCGGTGCCCGGCGCGCGCGGCCGTCCACGCCGTGCCCGACCGACCCGCGCACGTGTGACGCTCCGGTTGCTCTTTGCCGTCCGATCAATGGTTCCGGCTCGGTGCCCGGCACCCGCACAGTGACCACTAACGTCGGTGTGCGAGAGGGGCGACCGTGGCGGATGGCCGCTGGGCGAACTGGCTGCGGCACCGTACTGCCGGTATCGCCGGCGCGGGCCTGGTGCTGACCGCCGGGATGACCGCGGCGCTGGCCAACTTCGTCACCTGGTACGTGGCGGCCGGCCTGGGCGCGGCGTCCGGCGCCGCGGGTCTCTACGGTGGGGTGTGGTGGCAGCGGCGGACCGACCGGCGCGCCCGTGAGGACGCCTGGCGGGCGGTCACCACCGCGGCACCGGGCAGCCACCCGGCGCCGGCGGACGACGACACCGGCCTGCTGACGATGCTGCTGCCCGGCCGGCAGGTCGTGCCGTTCAGCCCACTGCACGACCGGTCGGCCCGCCGGGTGGTGCAGTGGGCCCTCGCCGACTCACCGGCCCGGGCATCCGTGCTCTACGTCGACGGCGCGCCGGGCGCCGGCAAGAGCCGGCTGCTGGTCGAGGTGGCCGAGCGGCTCGCGCTTCCGTGCGCCTGGGCGGTGCCGGGCCGGGGTGCGGCGGCGGTCGCCGCGGCGGCGGCCCTCCGGCAGCGAGTGGTGCTCGTCGTCGACGACGCCGACACCTGCGACGACCTGCCCACCACCCTGGGCGCCTGGGCGGAGGCGGCCGACAGTGACGTCCGGTTGGTTCTGATCAGCCGGGTGAACCATCCGTGGTGGGCGGCCGTCCGCGCCCGCCAGCCGGCCCGGGTGGTGGCGCAACTGCCGTACCGGCCGCAGGTGACGGTGCCGGCGATCGTGGGCGACGCCAGGAGCCAGCAGCAGGCGTTCGCGCGCGCCCTGCGCTGCTTCGTGGCGGAGTCCGCACCGGTTCCCTCCGTAACGCTGAAGCCGAGCGACCCGCCCCCGTCGATCGCGCTGCTGCACGCCGCCGCCGCGCTCGCCGCGCGGACCGACGTCGGCGGCACGGTCGACACCGCCACCGTGGTGGCCGGCATCTTCGCCGCCGAGCGGCAACGCTGGCAGGAGTCCGCCCGGCAGGCGCACCTCCACAACCTGCCCGGCATCGTGCTTGAGCAGGCGCTTCTGCTCGCCGCGCTGGTCGGCGCCGCGGACGAGGGGGCCGCCCGGCGGCTGCTCGGCCAGATCCGCACCCCGGTGGGCCTCATCGGCCCCGACCGGGCGGGTCAGCTGGCCGACTGGCTCCGCGGGCTCTACCCGCAGCAGGTGCCGGACTGGCTGGCACCGCGCCTGCCGGCGGTGTTGCTGGAACGCTACGCGGTGAGCACCGTCGCCCACAGCCCGCTGCTCGCCGAGGCACTGGCCAACGCCACCGGCCGGGACGACGCCCGCACCGAGCGCGCCCTGGGCACCCTGGCCAGAGCCGCGGTACACAGTCCGGACGCCGCCGCGGCGATCAGTGCCGTCCTCGACCGCGACCCGGCGTGGATGACCGCCGCCGCGATCAGGGTCGCCGCCGTCGGGGAACTGCCGGTCGACGAGGCGATCGCCGCCTGCCTCGACAGGCACGCCGATCGGTTCACCCCGAGCCAGCTGCGACAGCTGGACGGGGCCATTCCGCCGGAGGCGCGGACCGGCCGGTTGGCCCGCGCCAGCGTCGCGCTCCTGCGACGGTACGTGTCGCACCCCGAGGTGGATCCGGACGATCCCGACACCCTGGCCGTCCGGCATTACCTCGCCAGCATACTGACGGAGCAGGGGCAGTTCGGCGCGGCCGAGTCGGAGTTCCGCGAGGTGCTCGCCGCGCGGACGCGGCTGCTCGGCGAGGAGCATCCGGACACCCTGCACACCCGCAACCGGTTTGCCGTGGTGCTGGATCTACGGGCCGAGCGCGGCGAGACGGAGGCCCAGTTCCGTGCCGTGCTCGCCGCGCGGACGCGGCTGCTCGGTGCCGAGCATCCGGACACCCTGCACACCCGGCTCAGCCTGGGCGTCGTGCTGGGCGGGCAGGGCCGCTACGACGCGGCGGAGGCCGAGTTCCGGGAGGTCCTCGCCGCGCAGACCCGGCTGCTCGGCGAGGAGCACGAGGACACCCTGACCACCATCAACAACATCGCCGCCCTGCTGCGGGAGCAGGGACGCCTCGGCGAGGCCGAAGACGTCTTCCGTGCGCTGCTGGCGGTGCGGACCCGGCTGTTCGGCGCCGAACATCCCACGACCCTGACCGTTCGCGGCAACCTCGCGGTGGTGTTGGACAAGCTGGGGCGCGCCGAGGCGGCAGAGGCCGAGTTCCGGGAGCTGCTCGCCGCGCGGACCCGGTTGTCGGGCGCCGCGCATCCCGACACCGTGAACATCCGCAACAGCCTCGCCATCCTGCTCGGCAGCCGGGGGAAACACCGTGAGGCCGAGGCGCAACTGCGCGAGGTGCTCGCCGTCCACACACGCTCGCTCGGCGCCGAGCATCCCGGCACCCTGGTCGCCCGCAGCAACCTCGCCATCATGGTGGACGCGCAGGCGCGGCACGAGGAGGCGGCGGCGGAGTTCCGGGCCGTGCTCGCCATCCGGACGCGGACGCTGGGCGCCGAGCACCCCCACACCCTGAGCACCCGCAACAGCATCGCCGCGACGCTGCGCGAGCAGCGCCGGCTCGGCGAGGCGGAGGCGGAGCTGCGCGACCTGCTGGCCACCCGCACGCGGTTGCTCGGCACGCACCATCCCGACGCCCTGAACACCCGCGGCAACCTCGCCACCGTCCTGTCCGATCAGGGCCGGCACGCGGAGGCGACGGCAGAGTTCGAGCAGGTGCTCGCCGGCTGGACCCAGGTGCTCGGCCCCGAGCATCCCAAGACCCTGGCCATGCTGAGCTACCTGCGCGCGAACTCCCGCCCGCGGCGGGCCGCCGCCACCGAACCGGACCAGGTGGCCTAGCTGTCGCCCGGGCCCGGTGCGTCGGGCAGCAGGGCCACCAGGTCGTCGATGGTGTCGAGCGGCCGACCCGCGCCGGTCAGCTCGACCTCGACGCCGTACTCCAGTTCCAGCGCGTCGACCAGGCGCAGCAGCCCGAGGGAGTCGACACCGAGCGCGATCATGGAACCGCCGGCGAGCAGGTCGGCCGTTGCGACGTCCCCGCCGGTGGCCTCGCTGACCAGTTCCGCGATCCGCTCGCGCCGTTCGGTGGCGGTCATCCTCAGAACTCCTTTCCGGACTGCCGGATGATCTCGGCGATCTCGGCGATGGTCGGGGTGTCGAAGAAGGCGTCGAGCGGCACCTCGACCCCGAGCCGTTGCTGGATCCGGCCGCTGATCCGGGTGATGTGCAGGGAGTGCCCGCCCAGGTCGAACAGGTCCTCGTGCACGCCGATGTCGGGGATCCGCAGCACCTCCTGCCAGATGAGCCGCAGCTGCGACACCACCGGATCGTCGATCGCGTCCGCGGGCGCGCTGGCCGGGACCGCCGCCGCGCCCTCCGGCGGGGCGGGTGCGGGCAGCGCGGCCCGGTCGACCTTGCCGTTCGGGCTCAGCGGCAGCCGGTCGAGCACCACGTAGCCGGTGGGCAGCACGGCCGACGGCAGGCTCAGCGCCAGGTGCCGGCGCAGCTCGGACGACTCCACCACGGCGCCCGCCCGACCCACCACGTACGCGACCAGCTCCGGCTCCCCGTCGTCGTGCCGCAACACCGCCGCGGCGGCGGCCACGTCGGGGTGGTCGAGCAGCCGGGCGTCGATCTCCCCCAGTTCGATCCGGTGCCCTCTGATCTTGACCTGGTCGTCGACGCGGCCGAGGAACTCGATCCGCCCGTCGGGCCGCCACCGGCAGCGGTCACCGGTGCGGTAGAGCCGCGCACCGGCCGGCCCGAACGGGTCCGGCACGAAGCGCTCCGCGGTGAGATCGTCACGTCCCCGGTAGCCGACGGCCAGCCCGGTGCCGGCCAGGTAGAGCTCGCCGGGCAGCCCGACCGGCACCGGGCGACGCGCGGCATCCAGCAGGTACGCCCGCACGTTCGGCAGCGGCCGGCCGATGGTGACCTCGGTCGGGTCGGCGGGGATGTCGGCCATCGTCGCGTAGACGGTCGCCTCGGTCGGCCCGTACCCGTTGATCAGGCGGGCGGTGCGGGCCCGTAGTTCCCGGGCGAGGGCGACCGGCAGGGCCTCGCCGCCGGCCACCGCGACCAGCGGCGGCGCGCTCCCGCCGGTGCCCGGGGTGCCGAGGCCGGCCGCCAGCAGCACCCGCCAGCCCGACGGGGTGGCCTGCGCGTGGGTCACCCCGGCGGCGTGGGCCAGCCGCAGCACGGCCGGGCCGTCCAGGGCGCTGACCCCCGAGGCGACGACCACCCGGCCGCCGGTGACCAGCGGCAGGAAGACCTCCACGGTGGAGATGTCGAACGACAGCGACGTCAGGTGCAGCCACCGGTGCGCCGGTGCGCTGCCCAGCAGGTCACGGACGCCGAGCAGCATGTTGGCCAGCGCGGCGTGCCGTACCGCCACCCCCTTGGGCCGGCCGGTCGAACCGGAGGTGTAGAGCACGTACGCCAGGTCGTCGGCGGCCGGCTCCTCGGCGGGCCGGGCCGGCGGCGGGCCGTCGAGGAGGTCGATCCGGTCGAGGGCGAGCGTGGGCCGGGTCGTCGCGTCGGCGGTGTGGGCCACCACGAGTGCCGGGGCCGCGTCGGCGAGCACCATCTCCCGGCGGGCCGGTGGGTGCGCCGGGTCGATCGGCAGGTAGGCGGCCCGGCAGCGGAGCACCGCCAGCAGCGTCACCACCGCCTGCCAGGACCGGTCCAGCGCGACGGCGACGAGCGCGCCCGGTCCCACGCCGCGCTGCCGCAACGCCTCGGCGAGCCGCGCGGCGGCGGCGTCGAGCTGGGCGTAGCTCAGCGTGCGGTCGCCGTCGACCAGGGCGGGCGCGTCCGGATCCGCGGCGACCCGGGCGGCGAACAGGGCGGTCACCGTCGACTCGGGCGGGTAGGCGCGGGCGGGGCCGTGCCCGCCGCGGGTGACCTGATCCCACTCGTCGGCGGGGAGCACCGGCAGCTCCGCCACCGGCCGGTCGGGGTCGGCGACGACGGCGGCGAGCAGGGTACGCAGGTGGCCACCGATCCGGCGGACGGCGTCGGTGTCGATGGCCGCCGGGCTGTGCTGGAGGCTGACGGTGGTGTTGCCGGCGGGGGTGTCCACGATCTGCACATGCAGGGCGTTGCGGGCGGCACCGCAGAACAGCGTCCAGTCGACCTCGCTGGCGACGCCGGGGAAGACCGGCTCGTCGCCGCGCCGCCGATAGCCGATGCTGATCGGGGTCAGCGCCGGAGCCGGCCGCAGGCCGGGCACCGCGTGGGCCAGCGGCACGGCGCGGTACCGGTAGACCTCGCGCAGCCGGGCCCGGACGGCGCGGGCATGCTCGCGGAAGGTGCCCTCGGCCGGGTCGGCGACCACCGGCAGCTCGTTGACGAACAGCCCGATCCGGTCGGCCTCGTCCGGGGTGCGGCTGGACAGGGTGACCCCGACCGGGGCGTCCCGGTTGCCGTAGCGCGCGAGCAGGGCGTGCAGCGCGGCGAAGAGCAGCTCGAAGCGGGTCACCCCGAGCGACCGGGCGACCCGGCCGATGCCCTCGACCAGGTCGGCGGGGAACTCGACGGTCACCGCGGCGCCCGGTTCCGCGCCGGTGGGCAGCCGCCGCAGGCCGGGCAGGACCGCGTCCGTGGGGCCGGTCCAGTGCCGTGCCCAGTACGCGCGGGCGGCGGGCAGGTCGACGGCGACGCGTTGCTGTTCGGCGGTGGCGAGGCCCGCGTACCCGTCGGCGGGGGGCGTGGGCTCGGCCGGGCCACCGTCGCGGGCGGCAGCGTACGCGGCGGCGAGATCCCGGGCGAGCACATCCTTCGACATGCCGTCGAAGGCCAGGTGGTGGGCCGTGACCAGCAGCAGGTGGCTGCCGTCGGCCCCGGCCAGCAGGACGAACCGGGCCAGCGGACCGGTCCGCAGGTCGTACGGGCGGGCGATCTCCTCGGCGATCCGGGCGTCGGTCAGCTCCCCGAAGGTCACCGGTGGGCGGGCGTCGGCCGGCGCCAGGCGCGGGATGTCGGCGTCGTCGCCGGTGATCCGGGCGGCGAGGATCGGGTGCCGTTCGGTCAGCGCGGCGCAGGCCGCGACGAGGGCCCGGCGGTCGAGTCCGGCGCCGAACCGGATGCCCAACGCCATGTGGTACGCGGTGCCGGCGACCCCGGCCTGCTCGGTGAACCAGACGGCGTGCTGTGCGTATGTCGCCTCGGCGGTGCCCACATGCGCTCCCATGGTTGTGCTGGTGGTGGTCAGTTGTCGAACAGGTCGGTGAGCCGCCGCTTGAGCACCTTGCCGCCCTCGTTGCGCGGCAACTCGTCCAGCAGCAGGAGCCGGGCGGGCAGCTGGTAGTCGGCCAGCCGGTCGGCGAGGAAGCCGCGCAGCGCCGGCAGCGAGAGGCCGTCCGGGTCGGCCCGGGGCACCACGGCGGCGGCGACGGCGGAGCCCAGCACCGGATGCGGTACGCCGACGACGGCCGCCTGGGCGACCAGCGGATGCTCGTGCAGCGCCGCCTCGACCTCCAGGGTGGAGACCTTGAACGCGCCGGTCTTGATCACGTCCTGGTGCCGGTCGGTGAGGTAGAGGTAGCCGTCGGCGTCGACCCGGCCGACGTCGCCCATGCGCACCCAGCCGGCCCGGAAGGTGACCCGGTTGGCGGCGTCGTCGCGGTAGTAGGAGCGCGGGTGGGGGGCGCGCAGCCAGACCTCGCCGGTCGCCCCGGGGGGCAGCGGGTTGCCGTCGGTGTCGGCGACCATCAGCCGACCCCCGACGGGCCGGCCGACGGCGTCCCGGCGGGACGGGTCGTAGACCATGGTGGTCTGGGCCGGTGCCGCCTCGGTGGAGGTGTAGTAGTTGACGATCGTGGCCGCCGGGAAGGCCGCGGCCAGCCGGGCCGCGACCGCCGGGGCCAGCGGCGCGGCGGTCGAGCCGATCAGCTGTACGCCGGCGGTGTCCCGGCCGTCCAGTGCCCCGGAGTCGAGCAGCTCGTGGGCGATCGACGGGACGACGAAGACGGTTCCGGTGCCGGGAGCCTCGATCAGCCGGGCGAACCGGGCCGGCGTGAAGTGGGGCAGGGTGAGCGCGGTGGCCTTGGCGGTGAGCGCGTTGAGCAGCATGGTCTGGCCGGCGTTGGTGCCGATGGCGAAGGCGTGCAGGAACCGCTCCGAGTGGGCCAGGGCCAGCCGGCGCGGGTGGGTCGGTGCGCCGGCGGTGAGGTTGGCGTGGCTGGCGGCCACGCCCTTGGGCCGGCCCGTCGTGCCGGAGGTGTAGAGGATCTGCGCGAGGTCACCGGGCCCGGGGGCCGCGGCGACGCCGACGACGGGCGCCTCGGCGAGCAGGTCACCGCAGGCCCAGACCGGCAGGCCGGCCGGCACCGGCGGGGTGGGGGTGCCGTCGCCGTGCACGAGGGCGGTGGCCGCGCAGTGGGTCAGCGCGTACCCCAGTTGCCCGGCGGCGAGCCGGTCGGACAGCGGCACGGCGACGCCGCCGGCCCGCAGCACCCCGCAGTACGCCACGGCGAAGCGGGTCCAGTCCCGGGCGCCGAACAGCAGGCCCACCCGGTCGCCGCGACGCACCCCCCGGCGCAGCAGCGCGGCGGCGACGGTGCCGGCGTGGGCGGACCATTCGGCGAAGGTCAGCCTGGCCACCCCGTGCACCTCGACGGCGACCCGGTCCGGATGCAGGGCGGTACGCCAGTCGAGCAGGTCGGGCACGGTACGGGGCACGGTGGTCGCGGTGGTCATGGCCCACCCACCCGCCCGCCGGTGGCGGCGACCGGCGCCGGTGCGCCCCCGGTCGCCCTGACCCGGCGTTCCTCGATGCCGACCAGATCGTCCGGTGGGGCGTCGGGCACCTCGTCGTCGAACCGGGCCAGCACCGGGGTGACCAGCGACACCAGCGCGGTCAACGCGATGCAGACCCCGAACAGCACATAGAGCAGTCCGTGACCCCGCCCCGGGCCGACGCCGATCACCGCGCCGACGGTGCCGGCCAGCGCACCGTCGGCCAGCAGCATCGGCTCGAACACCCGGGCGGCGGCGGGGGCGACCAGACCCCAGCCCAGCGGCAGGGTGGACTGCGCGACCATCTGGTTGAGCGCGAAGACCCGGCCGTGGAAGCGGGGCGGCACCTTGGTCTGGATGATCGTGTGGTACACGCCGTTGACGAGGCCGAGCGCGAGATACATGCCGAACGCACCGGCGGCGATGAGCAGCAGGTTCGGCCGCAGCCCGGTCACCACGGCGGCCACCGCGATGCCGAGGGTGCCCAGCAGCACCGCCTGCATCCGGCGCCGGCGCGGGCCGCCCCAGATCAGCATCACCAGGCCGCCGGTCGCCGCGCCGACCCCGCCGGTCAGCGCGACCTGCGCCACCTCGTTCAGGTCGCCGAAGCCCAGGACCAGCGGGGAGAGCAGGAACAGCACGGGGAACAGGAAGAAGTTCAGGGCCGCGAAGAAGGCCAGCATGGCGCGGAACTCCCGGCGCCGCAGCGAGTACCGCAGCCCGGCGACGATCTCCGCGCCGATGCTCTCGCGGCGTCGCATCGCCAGGGTACGGGGAAACTTCACGACCGCCAGCACCGCAAGCGCGAACAGGTACGATGCCACGTCGATGAGCAGGATGCCGCGCAGCCCGACAGCCTGCAGCAGCGCCACGGCGACCAGTGGCACGGTGAACTGGGTGAGGCCGACGGCGGTCTGGGCGAGGCCGTTGGCGTGCCCGAGGAAGCGCTTGGGCACCAGCTGCGGCACCGCCGAGACGAACGCGAGGCGCTGGAAGGCCAGCGCCACCGACAGCCAGCCGGTGAACGGGTAGAAGTACCACACCTCCGCCCGGTCGACCAGCACCAGCACGGCCATCACCGCGTTGGCGCTCCCGGCGGCGGCGCAGGCGGCCAGCAGCACGCCCCGCCGGCTGAAGCGGTCCACCAGCGCACCGGCCAGCGGCGCGACGAGCAGGCCGGGCAGCACCGCGAGCACCGCGAAGAGCGCGAACCGGGCGAGCGAGCCGGTCTGGGTGTAGATCCACAGGGGAACCGCGAAGGTGGTCAGCGCGGTGCCCATGCCGGAGGCGATCTGACCCGCCGCGACCAGGCCGAAGCGGCGCAGGCTCGGCGGCGGTGCGCCGCCCACCGCCGTCCTCACCTCGGGCGTCGAGGGGCCGTCGCCGTCCTGCCGGGAGATCCCGGCGAGCTGCCAGGCCGGCTCCGGTCCCGCCACAGTGGTCGGGCTCGACACGGCGGGCGGGCTCGGCACAGCGGGCGGGCTCGGCACAGCGGGCGGGCTGGCGGCCGGGGGCGACGGTGCGTCGAGGTGTCGGTGCACGCCGGTGACGATCTCGGCCAGCTCGGCCGCCCGGTACTTCAGGAAGTAGTGCCCGGCCTCGTCGATCACGGTGAGAGCGGTGCGCCCGCTGAGGAAGTGCCACTCCCGGTAGCGCTCCTCGTGGAAGTCGGTGCTGCGGTCACGTTCGCCGACCACCGAGACGATCGGCGCGCGCAGCGGGTCCACCCGTCGCCGCATCAGTTCGGTGAAGTACTCCTCGGAGACCTCGGCGTCGTGCCGCATCGCGCGGATCAGGAACCGGACCTCGTCGGCCGCGAGCGACCCGACGGCGGTGCCCTGCGCCTGCAACCAGGTGCGGTAGATCCGGTCGCTGCGCAGACGCTCGGCCAGCCGCAGCCGCAGCAGCGGCCCGAGCAGGCCGCCGGCGGGCCGACCGAACGGGAAGACCGCGCCGAGGTAGACCGCCACCAGCTCCCGGCCGGCGGCCTCCAGCCGGCGGGCGACCTCCACTGCGAGGGCCCCGCCGGGACCGCAGTGTCCGTACAGGATCAGTGGCCCGGACACCCGCTCCAGGATCTCCCCGACGACGCCGGCGGCGACCTCGGCGATGGGTGCCGGGTCGTCCGCGAGGCCGATGTCGTGCCCCGGTACGGCCACCGACAGCAGCCGGTACCCGGCCGGCAGCGCGTCGGCCAGCGGCTGGTACACCACGGCGCTGCCCCCGCCGTAGGGGACACAGACCAGGGTGGCCACCCGCTCGGCGGTCGGCACCGGCGGGGTCAGCTCGTGCAGCAGGCCACCGGTGCCCGTGCCGGCACCGGCGACCAGACCGGCCAGCTCGCGTACGGTGCGGTGGCGGAACAGGTCCATCACGCTGACCGCCGGCGCGGCGCCGCCCACGACGGCGGGCAGTTCCCGGCGCAGCCGGGCGACCACCTGGGTGGCGAGTAGGGAGTGCCCGCCGAGGTCGAAGAAGTCGTCGGTGGCGCCGACCTCGGCGACCCCGAGCACGGCCCGCCAGATCGCGGCCACCAGGGTCTCCACCGGTCCGACCGGTGCCACCCGCTCGCCCGGCGGCGGCTCGTCGGTGGGCGCGGGCAGGGCCTGCCGGTCCACCTTGCCGTGTGCCTGCAGCGGCAGCCGGTCCAGGTGCACCCAGCGGCCGGGGACCATGTGCTCGGGGAGCCGGTCGGCCAGGCGGCGGCGCAGCTCCGCCGGCTCCGGCACGTCCGCGTCGGGCGCCCACTCCAGGTAGGCCACCAGCCGGTCGTCGCGCAGCAGCACCACCGCCTGCCGCACCCCGGGACAGTCCCGCAGCACCGCCTCGATCTCGCCCAGCTCGACCCGGTAGCCCCGGATCTTCACCTGGTGGTCGCGGCGACCGAGGAAGACCAGCTGCCCGTCGGCGTCCCAGCGGCCCAGGTCGCCGGTGCGGTAGAGGCGCGCGCCGGGCGGGCCGTACGGGTCGGGCACGAACCGCTCGGCGGTCAGCTCGGGGCGGTTCAGGTAGCTACGGGCGAGCCGGTCGCCGCCGAGGTACAGCTCGCCGGGCACCCCGATCGGCACGGGGCGCATTCGGTCGTCGAGCACGTACACCCGGGCGTGCGGCAGGGGTCGACCGACCGGCACCGGGCCGCTGCCCGGCCCGTCGACGGTCACCTCGTACGTGGTGACGCCGACGGTGGCCTCGGTGGGGCCGTAGTGGTTGAACACACGCGCCGGGCCGGCCGCGAACGGGCGCACCCGGTCCAGGTCGGACGCCTCGCCGCCGAGGATCAGCGCCCGGGCGGGCAGCAGCGCGCCCGGCTCGGCGTCCGTGGCCAGGGCCGCCAGGTGCGACGGGGTGATCTTCAGGTAGTCGATGCGGTGGCTGCGCACCGCGTGGGCGAGTTCGGCACCGGTGCACCGGCGCGGCAGCAGGTGCACCGTGCCGCCGGTGGCCAGCGCCAGGTAGAAGACGGTGACGCTGAAGTCGAACGACATCGACTGGAGCAGCCCGTAACGGGCGGCGGGCACCACCGCGAACCGGTCACCGACCCCGTCGAGGTAGCGCAGCACCTGCCGGTGCGCCACGGCCACGCCCTTGGGTGCCCCGGTGGAGCCGGAGGTGTAGATGACGTACGCGAGGTGCTCGCCGGTGACACCGCTGCGGGGCGCGGTGGCCGACCGGGTGGCGATCTCGGCGGCGACCTCGTCCAGGCCGGCCGCCACCACCCCGGCGGGCAGCCGGTCCCGCAGGTCGGCGCTGGTCAGCACCACGGTCGGGCCGGCGTCGGCGAGCATCAGGCCGAGCCGGGCGGCGGGCTGCTCGGGATCCAGCGGCAGGTACGCCCCGCCGGCCCGGAGCACCCCGAGCAGCGTCACGGCCAGCTCGACCGACTGCTCCAACAGCACCCCGACCAGCCGGTCCGGGCCGACGCCCCGGTCGCGCAGCCAGTGGGCGACCTGGTTGGCCCGGCGGTCCAACTCGCGGTAGGAGATCGTGTCCGGCCCGCAGACCACGGCAGGTGCGTCGGGGGTGGCGGCGGCGTGCGGGCCGATGAGGTCGGCCAGGGTACGTGCCGGGCCGGTGACCCCGGCGACATCGTCGTGCGCTGGCCGGCCGAGGGCCAGCATCCGGTCCCGTTCGGCGGGGGTGAGCAGGTCCAGGTCGACCAGGGGTAGGTCCGGCTCGGCGACCGCGGCCCGCAGCAGGGTCTCGAAGCTCGCCGCCAGCCGACGTACGGTGGCCGCGTCGAAGAGGTCGGTGTTGTAGACGAACATCCCGCGCAGGCCGTCGGCGCTCTCGCCGACATACAGCGACAGGTCGAAGCGGGCGGTGGCGGCGTCGGTGCCGACGCCCTCGGCGCGCAGCCCGGCCGGCCAGCGACCGCCCTCCTGGGCGTAGTTCTGCAGGGTGAACAGCACCTGGAACACCGGGGTGCGGCTGACGTCCCGGGCGACGTTCAGCTCGGCGACCAGGCGCTCGAAGGGGATCTCCTGGTGGGCCAGGGCGCGGACCACGGTGGTGCGGGCGCGCCGCAGCACGGCGGCGAAGCTGGGCTCGGCGGCCGGCGTGTCCGGGGTCGCCGCGACCGGGGAGAGGTCGGCGCGCAGGGCGAGGGTGTTCACGAAGAGGCCGACGAGCTCCTCCAGCTCGGGCACGACCCGGCCGGCCACCGGGGAACCGATGGCGAAGTCCCGCTGGCCGCTGTAGCGGAACAGCACCGCCTGCAGGCCGGCGAGCAGGGTCATGTAGAGGGTGGCGCGATGGGCGCGACTCAGCCGGCGCAGCGCGTCGGTGAGATCGGCGTCGATGGCGAAGCGGCACGTTCCGCCGGCGTACGACTGCACGGCGGGGCGGGGTCGGTCGGTGGGTAGCTCCAGCGGGGGCACGCCGGCCAGCGCCTTCGTCCAGTAGGCGAACCCGTCGCCGGTGGCCGGCCCGTCGAGCCGGTCGCGCTGCCAGGCCGCGTAGTCGACGTAGCTGATCGGCGGCGCGCCGGGCGGTGGGCCGCCGTCGCGTAGCGCGCCGTAGGTGGCGGCGATCTCGCGCAGGAGCAGGTCAAGCGACCAGCCGTCGCTGACGATGTGGTGCATCGCGACGTGCACCAGGTGCTCCTCGCCGCCGCCGTCACCGGTGGCCCCGTCGCCGGTAAGCCCGTCGCCAGTCGCCCTGTTGTCGAGGCGGACGACGAGCACCCGCAGCAGGGGCGCGGCACCGAGGTCGAACGGCGTACGGACCGAGGCGGCCACCAGGTCACGGGCGTCGGCCTCGGACGGTGCGGCGGTGACGGTGACCGGCACCCGCACCCGCGCCAGCACCTGCCCGACGGGCTCCCCGTCGGCGTTCTCGGTGAACCGCGTGCGCAGGCTGTCGTGGCGGGCGGCGGTGGCGTCGACGGCGGCGCGCAGCAGGTCCACCTGCAGCGGACCGCGCAACCGCACGGTCGCGTAGATGACGTACGCGGCGGTGCCGGGGGTCAGCTGTTCGGTGAACCAGATCCGCTCCTGCCCGAAGGACAGTCGAGGGGGTCTGGCCGGGATGGTGGCATTCGGCGAGATGGTCGCACTCCGCGCCGGTACGTCAACGTTGGTCACGCAGCGCCTCACTCCGATGACGGACGGGAGTCAGTAGTTTGCATGGTGCATGCAACAGGGTGGATCGGCTGAATGGTCCCCTGTGTAAGACTCGATCGATTGATCCGATGCCGGAACGGCCCGTCGTACCGTCGGGAATGCGATTCGCCGACGTGGTGGTTCCTGCAGAGTGGACCGCCGAGACGCTGACCCGTGCCGAGTTCTCCGGCGCGGGTGCCGGAACCGCGCCGCTGACCTGGGCACAGCAGGTGCTGTGGCGGTCGATCACCCGGTTCGGCTCCAACCACCGGTTCCTCAACCTGCGGCGTACCATCGCGGTGTCCGTGCGGGCCGGTGTGGACGTGGCCGGCGCGGTCCGGGCGGTGGGTGCCCTGGTCGGCCGGCACTCCGCGCTGCGCACCCGGCTGCGCGTGGTCGACGGCGAACCGCACCAGGAGACCGTCGCGGCCGGGGTGCTGCCGCTGCTGCTGCGCGCCGGGGTCGGCGACGGCGCCGAGGCCGCCCGGGAGGCCGCGGGCCGGCTCGGCGACGTGGCGTTCGACCACACCGCCGAGTGGCCGCTGCGGGTCGCGCTGGTGACCGTCGACGACCGGGTACGGCAGGTCGTGGTGGTGTTCAGCCACACCACCGTGGACGCGCACGCCGCCGAGCTGGTGCTGCGGGATCTACGGCTGCTCCTGCTGCGCGGCGGCCTGTCCACTCCGCCCGGTCCGCAGTCGGCGGACGTCGCCCGGCGGCAGCACGGCGTCGACCGGCGTCGCTCGGAGCGGGCGATCGGACACTGGCTGCGGGAGTTCCCGCGGCTCCCCCGGTCACCCCTGACACCGACCGGGCCGGGCCTCGACCCGCCGCTGCGCCGGGGTGTGCTGGTCTCCTCCGCCGTCGACACGGCCGCCCGGATGATCGCCGCCCGACACCGGGTCAGCGTCTCGGCGGTCCTGCTGACCGGCTTCCAGGCACTGGCCGTCCGCGATGGCGGACAGGACGTCTCCGGCCTGTTCCCGATGGCGCACAACCGGTTCCGCGCCGAGTACGCGAACGCGGTCGCCAACCTGGGTCAGATCGGCTTCTGCGTGGTGGACCTGGCCGGCCGTCCCGACTTCACCGAGTTGCTGTCCCGCGTCTGGGCGGCCTCCCTCGACGGCCTGCGGCACGCGTACTACGATCCGCCCGCGCTGCGCCGGGCGTTCGAGGAACGGGGCGTCGACTACGACACGGCGTTCCTGCCGCACCACTACTTCAACGACGTCCGGCTGCCCGTCGGGGGCGTCGGCGCGGTGCCCGAGGCCACCCCGGCCGAGCTGCGTGCCGCTATGGACCGCAGCACCTTCTCCTGGACGGCGGGGTTGCACCAGGCGTCCTGGCACCTGCTGGCCCACGTGGTCGACGAGCCCGGCGGGGTGGGCATCACGCTCACCGTGGACACCCGCCACCGTGCCATGGACTCCGTCGAGCCGCTCCTGCGCGGGCTGGAGGAACTGCTGGTCCGGGCCGCCTTCGCCGACGTACCGTGGCCCTGGTCGTCGACCGGCGGCGCACCCGTCGGCGGCACGCCCACCGGCACCGTGCCCATCGACACCGCGCCCACCCGCAGCGTCGGGGCGGAGACCGAGGAGGTGGCGTACGCGCGGTTCGCGGGCGGGCGGGACGCGAGCGCGCCGCTCACCTGGGGCCAGCGGGCGATGTGGCGCAGCGTCGACGAGTTCGAGGCGCCCGCCGCGTACCGCGCCCTGAGCCTCCCCCGCACCCTGACCGTCCCCGCGGCGGTGGCGGTGGCCGTGCCGGAGGCGGTGCGGGCGGTCGGCGCGCTGCTCGCCCGCCACGAGTCGCTGCGCACCCGGTTCCGGCGTCGCGGCGACGAGCTGCACCAGGAGACGACGGCGGCCGGGCGGCTGCCGGTCCTCGTGCACGCCGTACCGCGACCGGCGGACGACCCCGACGGCCGGGCCGCCGCGGCGGAGCTGACCGGGCGGCTGCACGAGCCCCGCTTCGACCACGTGGCCGAGTGGCCGCTGCGGGTCGCGCTGGTCACCGTCGACAACCGGGTACGGCAGGTCGTGGTGGTGTTCAGCCACTCGGCAGTGGACGTCCACGCCGCGCAGATCGTCCTGCGCGACCTGCGGAGGCTGCTGACACACAAGTCCCTGGACACCCCGGCGGGCCTGCAGACGCTGGATCTCGCCGAGCGGGAACGCCACGCCGAACTGGCCCGCTCGCGGCGGGCGGTGCGGTACTGGGTCCGGCAACTCTCGGGCCTGACGCCGAGCCTGTCCGAGGCGGTGGCGCCGGCGGCGGACGCCCGCCACCGGCGCGGTGCGCTAGTCTCCGCGGCGGTGCACCACGCCGCGCAGCTGGTGGCGACCCGGCACCGGGTCAGCACCGCCAGCGTCCTGCTCGCGGCGACCGCCGCCGCGCTGGCCGGGGACGGTGCGCAGGATGCCTGCGGGATCGTGGTGATGGCGAACAACCGCTTCCTACCCGGGCACGACACGGCGGTCGGCACCCTCAACCAGATCGGACTCTGCCGGCTCGACCTGGCCGACCGCCCCGGCTTCGTCGAGTTGCTCTCCCGGGCGCGCAGTGCCGCCCTGGACGCCTACCGGCACGCCTACTACGACCCGGCCGAGTGGGAGCGCACCGTCACCGAGCTGGGCCACGACCACCGCAGCTTCCTGGCCGGATTCTGCTATCTCAACGACGCCCGACTGTCCCGGGACGCCGACGCGGAGGTGCCCGACCTGGACGAGGCGGCCCTGCGTGCGCTGGTGTCCCGCAGCGAGTTCCGCTGGCTGCCGGAGCTGGCGCAGTTCCCGTGGCGCTGCCGGGTCCAGGTGCTCGACGCACCGGGCGCGGTCGAGCTGGTCGTCACGGCCAACACCCGGTACTTCCCCGCGGAGCGCTTCGCCCCCTTCCTCCGCACCATCGAGACCCTCCTGACCGAGGCAGTTCATTGATATGTGTTCATGGGGGTGCAATAATTAACAGACTTTACAGTTGGGTCCGCCCGCGCCGGTCGCGCCACCGGTGACGGCCTGCCCGCGCGGCGGCGGACCACGACCCGCTGCGCGGCAGAGAGGACCAGGACATGGCGCGACGACTGGACCGGCATCGTCCACACCGGGCCCGCACCCGGCTGACCGCCACGCTCGTGGCGGCCCTGCTCGGCGTACCGGCGAGCCTGACCGTCGGTGTCGGGCCGGCCGCCGCGGCGGCCGTGGGCGCGATCACCGGGCTCGGCGGCAAGTGCGTCGACGTGGCCGGGGCGAACTCCGCCAACGGCACCCAGGTGCAGCTGTACGCGTGCAACGGCACCACCGCACAGCAGTGGACAATCGCCGACGACGGCACGATCCGGTCGCTCGGCAAGTGCCTCGACGTCGCCGCCGCGAGCACGGCCAACGGCGCCCGGGTGCAGATCTACGACTGCAACGGCACCGGGGCACAGCGCTGGTCGGCCAGCGGCGGGCAGCTGGTCAACCCGAACTCGGGCAAGTGTCTCGACGCGACCGGGCAGAGTTCCGCCGACGGCACCCCGTTGCAGATCTGGACCTGCACCGGGAGCGCCAACCAGACGTGGGTGCTGCCCAGCGGCGGCACCCCTCCCCCGTCGACGGGCTTCGTCCACCCCGGCGTCCACGTCAGCCGCGGCCAGCTCGACTTCGTCCGTTCTCGGGTGCAGGCCGGCGCGCAGCCCTGGACGTCGGCCTTCAACCAGATGATGAACAGCCGGTACGCCTCCCTGACCCGGAACCCGGCCGCCCGCGCGGTCGTCGAGTGCGGCTCGTACTCCAATCCCAACAACGGCTGCACGGACGAGCGGGAGGATGCGATCGCCGCGTACACCCACGCGCTGGCCTGGTACGTCACCGGGGACTCGCGGTACGCGCAGAAGTCGATCCAGATCATGGACGCCTGGTCGGCGACGATCACCTCGCACACCGGCAGCAACGCGCCGTTGCAGACCGGGTGGGCGGGATCGGTCTGGCCCCGCGCCGCCGAGATCATCCGCTACACGTACGGCAGCTGGCCCAACGCCACCCGGTTCGCCACCATGCTGCGCACCGTCTACCTGCCGGTGGTGCGTAACGGCTCCAACAGCAACGGCAACTGGGAACTCACCATGATGGAGGCCACCGTCGGCATCGCCGTCTTCCTGGAGGACCGGGCCGCCTACGACGCGGCGGTGACCCGCTTCCTCAACCGGGCCCGCGCCTTCATCTACCTGCCCAGCGACGGCGACCTGCCACACACGGTGCCGGGCAGCGGGCTGAGCACCCGCGCCCAGATCGTCAACTACTGGCACGGCCAGTCCACCTTCGTCGCCGGCCTCGCGCAGGAGACCTGCCGCGACTTCACCCACACCGGGTACGGGATCTCCGCCATCTCGCACGTCGCGGAGACCTCCCGGATCCAGGGCCGGGACCTGTACCCGCAGGTGGGCGAGCGGCTGCGGCACGCCCTCGGCTTCCACTCGACGTACCAGCTCGGCGAGCCGGCGCCGGCCTGGCTGTGCGGCGGCAGCCTCACCCGGGGGCTCGGCCCGATCACCGAGGTCGGCTACAACGCCATGGCCAACCGCCTGGGCAACTCGATGACGAACACCCGGACGCTCACGCTCCAGCAGCGCCCGGCCGGCACCAACAACCTCTTCGTCGCCTGGGAGACCCTGACCCACGGGGACAACCTCTCCTGACGTACGCCGGGACGGTCGCCGTCGTACCGTCGGCGACCGCCCTGCCCGGAATACGCGACGAGATCTTGGACAGTTTCCGTTCAGCGCAAACGGAAACTGTCCAAGATCTGGACCGGATGCCGTAGCCGGACCGGATTACCCGTTCGGGGGTCCATGACGGGCGGAGAACATCCGCCGCTTAACGCGACTCCCGGGTACCACGGGCCGACTGGTTCAGCGAACTACGTACCTCGGGTGACCGGCGTGGATGGACGCGCACCGCTGACCGCGGGCACCGACCGCATGGGGGCACGATCGAGGCATGACGTTCGACGCGCTGGCGTACACGGCGACACCGCACGATCGGGCCGCGGTCCTGCGCGCCGATCCGGACTGGGTCGCCGATCAGCTCCGGCGCGACGACAGCCAGGTGCTGCCACTGTGGCGCGACCGGCTCCTGCTGACCGCCGACGGCCACCCGGTCACCCGCACCGGAGCGGCGGGCCGCGCCCTGGCGGCGGCGGCCGGCCAGACCGCCCTGCTGGGCCTCGACGGCACCACGGCGACCTTCGCCGCCGACCTGAGCGCGGCCGAGGAGGCCGACGCGCTCCGGCTCGGTGCCGCGCACGCCAGCGCCGACCTGCGCAGCCTGGCCGCCACGCTGCCCGGCCCGCTCGCCGCCACCCTGGCGTACGCGCGCGGAATGCTCTACTGGAACCGGCACACCGGATACTGCGGCACCTGCGGCGCGGCGACCGCCAGCGCGCACGCCGGTCACCTGCGGGTGTGCCAGGGCCCGGAGTGCGGCCGGCAACTGTTTCCCCGGATCGAGCCCGCCGTCATCGTGCTGGTGGAAGGCCCCGGTCCCCGACCACGCTGCCTGCTCGCCCGCCATCACGGCGCCGGCCCGGACAACTTCTCCCTGCTGGCCGGGTTCGTCGAGATCGGGGAGAGCCTGGAGGGTGCCGTGCGCCGCGAGGTCGCCGAGGAGGCCGGGGTCGCGATCGGCACGGTGACCTACCGTGGCTCACAGGGCTGGCCCTTCCCGGCCGGCCTCATGGTCGGCTTCGTCGCCCAGGCCGTCGACGAGAGCATCACCGTGGACGGCACGGAGCTACTGGCGGCGCGGTGGTTCAGCCGCGCCGAGATCGTCGAACGCGTCGTCGACGGGCCCGGCTCGGGTCCGGTCGACTCCATCGGCGGTCGGCTGCTGCGCTCCTGGGCCGGCCTCGATGGGCACGATCGCCAGCCCCGGCCGGTCTGACCCGTCGGCCGGCCCGGCCACGGCCGCCACGCCCCCGGGTGGGCGGCACCGACGGCCAGGCCAGCGGAGCGAGGTCGGCGGGGCGCGGTCAGCAGGCGCGGTCAGCAGGCGCGATCGGCGGAGCGCGGTCAGCGGGCGCGATCGGCGGGCGCGGTCAGGGGATGTCGGCCGGCGCGTCGAGCAGGGCGTGGCGCAGGGCCAACCGGTGCTCGCGACGGATCTCGGCCTCCCGGTAGCGACGCCGGTCGCCGTCGGTCTCCGGCAGCAGCGGCGGCACCGGGCGCGGGTGGCCGGCGTCGTCCACGGCCACCATCACCAGGTGCGCGGTGGCCACGTCGGTGGGCGGTACGGCGCGGTCCCACCGGTCGGCGGTGACCCGCACCGCCACCTCCATCGAGCTGCGGCCGGCCCAGGTGATCCGGGCGTCCACGTGCACCACGTCGCCGACCCGCACGGCCCGCAGGAACGCCGTCTCGTCGATGGCCGCGGTCACCGCCGGCCCGTCCGAGTGTCGGGCGGCCACCACCCCGGCGACCGAGTCGATCAGGTTGAGGATCCGGCCGCCGTGGACCGTACCCATGAGGTTGGTGTGGTGCTGGTCCATGATCTGCGACAGGGTCAGGTGCGACGCCGACGGTGGGCGACCGTCGATCGCGATGGTCTCGGGCACTCTGGTCATCCGTCCTCGGGAAGCAGGCCACCGGCATCGAGGGCGCGCACGTCGAGGACCGCCGACGACTGGCGTACGGCGAGTCACCCGCCCGACCCACCCGCGAGGCCGACGGCAGCGCACACACCTCGTGTGCGCGGCGCGGGCAGGTCTTCGGACTCGCGGGCGTCGCCGGGCGTCGCCCGGTCCTCCTACTGGCCGTCGCTTCCCGGACCCACCCGGGTCCAGTGCCGATGACGGCGGTCGTTCCCACTCACCGCTGCGGGGCAGTCCCGGACTTCCACCGGGTTCCCTCTTGCGACGCCCGACCGGGGTGGCCGGGCGAACCAGCGCCGCAGCCACGATATCCGCCGCCGGGATGGACCCGGGCACTCACCACCGCCGGTGTGAGGTTGCTCGCCCGACGGTCCGCTCCCCGCCGGGCCGGCCGTACGGTCTGCACTGCCGGTCGTAGCGGTGGCCGTGCGGGAATCGGTGGCCGTCCGCTCGTCGTGATGGCCGGCCGGAAATGGCGCCAGGCCGTGATCGCGGGTTAGCCTGCCCTAACTTGTCGGGGGAGTGAGGCGGGGATGGCACCGAGCACGGCGCGGCTGATCGGCGGGATGTTCTGGCGCCAGCGCCGGGACACCGCCCTGTGTGCCACCTTCTGGTCCCTGCACCAGGTGTGCGAGGCACTCGTCCCGGTGGCGATCGGCCTGGTCATCGACCAGGCCGTGGGGACGGGGTCGACCTCGGCGATGGTCTGGTCCGTGCTGGGCATCTTCGCGCTGTTCACCGCCCTCACCATGGGGTGGCGGTCGGGCTTCTGGTTCCTCTCCAAGGCGATGGTGGAGGAGTCGCACGCGTTGCGGATGCGGGTGGTCCGGCGCGTCGTCGGCGGGCGGGGCATCCGGACCAGACGCCAGAGCGGTGAACTGCTCTCGATCGCGACCTCCGACACCCAGTCCGCCGCCGAGTTGCTCGAACTGGGCAGCCGGGGCGTGAGCGCGCTGCTCGGCCTGACGGTGTCGACGATCGTGCTGCTGCGCATCGACTGGTCACTCGGACTCGGGCTGGTGGTGGGCGTACCGATCCTGGTGCTCGGGCTCAACGCGCTCGGACCGCTCGTGGGGCGGCACACGTCGGCGCAGCAGCAGGCCATCGGTCGGGCCGCCGCCACGGCGTCGGATCTCCTGCGCGGGCTCCGACCGCTGCGCGGCTTCGGTGGCGTGACCGAGGCCGCCCGCCGTTACCGTACGGCCAGCCGCACGTCGCTGCGCGCCAGCGTCGGCACGGTCAAGGCCGGTGCCACGTTCGTCGGCGCCTCGACGTTCACCACCGGCCTGCTGATCACGGTGGTGGCCGCCCTGGCGGGCTGGTACGCCCTGCAGGGGCGGATCACGGTCGGGCAGCTCATCACGATCGTCGGGCTGGCCACGTTCATCACCGATCCGGTGCTCAACCTCGCCGACTGCGTCTTCCGGCTGGCAACGGCCCGGGCCAGCGCGGCCCGCGTGGCCGAGGTGCTCGCCGCACCCGAACGGGCCCCGTCCGGCGTACGGGCGGCGCAGGCGGGCACGCTGGCCCTCGACGAGGTGCACACGCCCGGCCTGGACGGCGTCGGCCTCGCCGTGCGGCCCGGCGAGATGCTCGGTGTGGTCACCGGCGAGACCGTCACCGCCGATGACGTCACCGACCTGCTCTCCGGCGCGCGGTCGCCCGAGCGGGGCGAGGTGACGCTGGCCGGCACGCCGATGCGGGAGCTGGACGTCGACTCGCTGCGCCGGGCCGTGCTCGTCGAGCCGCACGGGGTCGACCTGCTCGGCGCCACCCTGCGTGAAGTACTGCAGACCGGGGACGACCGGGACGACGCCACGTTGAGCGCCGGCATCGCGGCGGCCTCCGTCGGTGACCTGCTCGCCGACGGCGACGCCGGGCTGGACCGCGAGCTGACCGACCACGGCCTGAACCTCTCCGGCGGTCAGCGGCAGCGGATCGCCCTGGCCCGCGCGCTGCTGGCCGACCGGCCGGTCACCGTCTTCCGCGACCCGACGACAGCGGTCGACGCGGTCACCGAGCACGCCATCGCCGAGGGGATCCGCGCCCACCGGACCGGCGACGGGCGAGCGACGATCCTGGTCACCACGAGCGCACCACTGCTCGACCGGTGCGACCGCGTCGTCTTCGTCCAGGGCGGCCGGGTGTCGGCCGTCGGGCGCCACCGCGACCTGCTCGCGCACTCCTCGTACGCCGAGGTGGTGGCGCGATGAGCGAACGTAGTGAGCGAATAATCCGGCTCAGTGCGATGGTGCCTCGTCGCGGCGCCGAGCGCAGCGAGGTGGCGCGATGAGCGTGCGTAGTGAGCGAATCATTCGGCTCAGTGCGATGGTGCCTCGTCGCGGCGCCGAGCGCAGCGAGGTGGCGCGATGAGCCCGGCGTCCACGATTCTGCCGGTCGCCGCCGGACGGGTGACCGCCGCGGCCTTCTGGCATGCGCTGCGGCGCTATCCGCTGCTCGCCTGGACGTCGGTCGCGGCGGCGACGGCGGCGAGTGTCGCCGCGGTCGGCGTGCCGATCCTGCTCGGCCGGCTGGTCGACCTGGTGGTTGCCGGCGGCACCGTCCGGTCGCTGCTGCTGACCTCGGCGTGGATCCTCGGCGCCGCCCTGGTCGCCGCGGTGCTGACCGGCACGGCCAACTGGCTGGTCACCGAGTGGGGCATGCGTGCCTGCGCCGACCTGCGGGAAGAGGTGCTCGACCGCGCGCTGCGGATGGACGCGGCCCGGCTGGAGAGCGCCGGGTCCGGCGATGTCGCCTCCCGGGTCACCGAGGACGTGGAGCGGGTCACCGACTCGGTCCGGCTGGCCGCGGGCGTCTTCGCCGCGCTGGTCACGGTGGTCATCACGTTCGCCGGCTTCGCGACGCTCGACTGGCGGATCGCCGCCGCGTTCCTGGTCGTCTTCCCGGTGTACGCGGTGAGCCTGCGTCGGTTCGTGCCCCGGGCGAAGCGGCTCTACGCCGCCGAGCGGGAGGCCGCGGCGGTGCGGACCCAGAGCCTGTTGACCACCTTCACCGGCGCCCGGACGGTCCACGCGTACGGCATGGAGGAGCGGCAGGGCCAGCGGGTCGAGCAGGCATCGCGCGGCGCCGTCGTCGCGCGGCTGCGCGCCGTCCGGGGATTCCTCTGGTTCGCGAACCTGATGAACTACACGGAGGCGATCGGGCTCACCGCCGTGCTGCTCACCGGGTTCCTGCTGGTACGCGCCGGTGACAGCACCGTCGGCGACGTCACCGCCGCCGCCCTGCTCTTCCACCGGCTCTTCGGCCCGCTCGGCATGCTGCTGATCTCGTTCAACGACATGCAGTCGGCC
This sequence comes from Micromonospora sp. WMMD1082, assembly GCF_029626175.1. Classification (NCBI taxonomy): domain Bacteria; kingdom Bacillati; phylum Actinomycetota; class Actinomycetes; order Micromonosporales; family Micromonosporaceae; genus Micromonospora; species Micromonospora sp. WMMD1082. The sequence goes on from NZ_JARUBM010000002.1 coordinate 6,412,561, forward strand.
GGCGCGGCACTCGCCCGGCTCGTCGGCATCGCCGGGCTCGACGTGCCGCCGGCGCGGGCCGCCGATCCGGCCTCCTCGGGGCGTCCAGCCGGCATCACCGCCAAGTCGGTGTGCCACCGCTACCCCGGTGGCCCGGCCGTCGTGCACGACGTCTCGATCGAGGTCGCCGAGGGCGAGTCACTCGCCATCGTGGGCGAGAGCGGGGCCGGCAAGACGACCCTCGCGGCCATCCTCGGTGGCGTCTTCCCGGCCGCCGAGGGCCACGTGTGGCTGGGTGGCCGACCGATCGGCGAGCTGCATCCGGACGAGTTGCGGCACACCGTCGGCGTGGTCACCCAGGAGGTCCACGTCTTCGCCGGAACCCTCGCCGACGACCTGCGGCTGGCCGCCCCGCACGCCTCCGACGCGGAGCTGCGCGCCGCGTTGACGCTGGTCGGCGCCCACGGGTGGGTCGACGCGCTGCCCGACGGGCTGGGCACCCGGGTCGGCGACGGCGAACATCCGATCAGCCCCGGCCAGGCGCAGCAGCTGGCGCTGGCCCGGATCGCCCTGCTCGACCCGCCGATCGTCGTGCTCGACGAGGCCAGCGCCGAGGCCGGCAGCGCGGGCGCACGGCAACTCGAACAGGCCAGCGCCGCGCTCATCCGCGGGCGCACGGCTGTCGTCGTCGCCCACCGGCTCACCCAGGCACAGTCCTGTGACCGGGTCGCGGTGATGTCGCACGGTCGGATCGTCGAACTCGGCAGCCCCGACGAACTCGTCGCCGCCGGCGGCCGGTACGCCGAACTCTGGTCGGCCTGGCATCGCTGACGCCTGGTGCGCTCGACGGCGCCGAGGTCGTCTCAGCCGACGGGCAGGGTCGACTCGCGCATCACGACGCGGCTGGGGAACTCCTCCGAGCTGGGCACGGCACCGTCGATGGCCGCGAAGAGGCGCTGGCCGGCCACCGCGCCAAGGTGTTTGAGGTTCATGTCGATGCTGGTCAGGCGGGGGCGGGAGTGCGCGGCGATCGCCTCCCAGTTGTCGAAGCCGATCACCGACATCGTCTGCGGCACGTCCCGCCCGAGGTCGCGTAGCGTCTCCAGGACGCCGCGCGCGATCTGGTCGCTGCCGCAGAAGATCGCGTCGACCTCGGGATGCTGCTCGACGACCATGCGCGCCGCGGCTCGCCCCCAGGACTCGTCCCACGACCCGAAGTACGGCCGGTCGCCGACCAGGCGCAGACCGGCCGCCGCGAGTGTCGCCGCCGCGCCCTCGGCACGGTCCCTCGCCGCCTGGAACCCGGACTCGCCGGTGATGTGGGCGATGTTGCGCCGGCCGCACGCCAGCAGGTGCTCGATGGCGAGCCGCCCACCGCCCACGTTGTCGACCGTGATCGAGATGTCGGCCGGGTTCGCCGAGGGGGCGTAGACGTACACGACCGGGACGGGGATGTTGCCGGCCAGCGGCGGGCGGGGGTCGGTGCGGGAACCCACCACGATCAGGCCGTCCACCCGCCGGGAGAGCAGCGCCTGCACGTGGTGCTTCTCCCGGATCGCGTCGCCGCGCGCGTCGCACAGGAAGACCGAGACCTGCCCCGCCCCGAACGCGTCCTCCGCGCCCATCAGGATCGGGATCGAGAAGCGACCCTCCAGGTCGCTCGTCAGCAGGCCGACGGTCCCGGTCCGGCCACTGAGCAGCCCGCGCGCGAGCGCGTTCGGTGCGAAGGACAGCAGCTCCGCGGCCTCCAGTACGCGTACCCTGGTGGTCGCCCGCACCTCGCCGCGCCCGTTGATGGCCTTGGACGCGGTCGCGACCGACACCCCGGCGAGCTTGGCGACGTCGGTGAGTGTGGGCGTGCGGTTGACGGGGACCTCGGGCTCGGTGGTCATGGCTGCTCCCTCCAGCGACCGGCACAGGGTGTGGTGCGCCGCGACAGGCCGCCTCCGGAGTGCCGTGACCGCTCCTAGCGGAAGTAAATCTATAAAAGCTTTTCGAGGGCGTTTCGGTGCGGTTGCCGACCGGTAGAACCTCCCCGAGCCGCTCGTCTAGGCCGAAGACTACACGGAGGGGTGCGACCACCCGTTGGCAGGAAGGACCCGCCCGACCCGCGTCCCGAAAACTCCGTCGAAAGGTGGCGCCGGCACGACGGGCGCGTGGTGGTGGCGGTGCCCGGCCGGACACCGCCACCACCACCGGGCTAGCCGACGCTGATCGCGTCGTACTGCGCCTCGATCTGTGCGGTCACCGGCTCGCCGTCGACGCTTCCGGTGATCCTGACGGTCGCGGCGCCCGCCGGCACCGACCCGGCCCGGGTGTTGAACGCCTGGTAGGCGGCCCGGCCCGGGGCGACACCGGTCACCGTCCGTGAGCCGTACGCCGTGATCAGCTCGATGGTGAGCGGCACCTCGTCGGCGTTGTGCGCGCTGACCGAGACGTAGGCGTTGGTGCCGGTGACCTGCGCGCGGACCTGGACCTCGACGTTCCACGCGGGCGCCGGATCGAGTTCCCGGTCCGCCCGGCCGGCGTGCGAGACCACCGACTCCCGCTCCGCCGGGGTGAAGACCGCCGCCGCGACGAACTCGTCGGCGATGCGGGTGACGGTCGAGACGAACTCGCCGTGGCCGGCGAACGGCGCCTCGTCCCAGACCAGGTCGAGGAAGGTGGGGCCGTCGCTGCCGGGTGACTCGACGCCCGCCACGGGTACGTCGTAGTGCGGCAGACCGTCGTCGCGCTTGCGGTTGGGGACTCCGGTGTCGATTGATCCGAAGACGACCGTCGGCTCGATCCGCCGGAAGTACGACGAGGCGGCCTGCGTGTCGCCGATGTAGTACGGCCGCAGGCTGAAGCCCTGCGTGGCGAAGAGCCTGTCGCCCGCCGCCGTCGTGCTCGCGTGGGTGATCGCCGAGCGGGCGTAGTCACCGTCACGCTTCAGGTGGCGGTACAGGGACAGCTCGCGGTAGTTCCCGCCGCCCGGGTTCCCCAGGATCTGCATCAGTACCGGGCCCCAGAAGATCGACTGCGTGTCGGGACGGTCCGGCGCCCGTTCGATCCGGATGCTGAACGGCATCCGGATGTCGATGGTGTCGCCCGGTTGCCAGCTCCGGCGCACGGTCAGGTAGCTGCCGGGCCTCGGGTCGACCTGCTGGGGTTCACCGTTGATCGTCACGAGGAAGCCGTTGCGGACCCAGCCGGGCACCCGCAGCTTGATGTCGAGCGGACCGCTGCCGTTGACGGTCAGCGTGGTGCGGTCGTCGCGCGGATAACTGGTCTCCTGGGTGACGGTGAAGCCCCGCTCGGCCCAGGTCAGCGTCGACGACGCGTACAGGTTGACCCACAGCGTCCCGCCGTCGGCCGACTTGAAGTAGATCGTCTCCTGGTACTTGGTGTGGTTCTCGATGCCCGTGCCGCCGCAGCAGGTGCCGGTGTTGCCGTAGCTGCGGACGGTGCCCGGGGTCAACGGCTGGAAGTAGGTGACCTGCGGGTTGCTGACGTTCGTGGTGTCGGCGCGCGAACCGGCGATCTGGTTGAGCAGGCCGCGCTCGTAGTAGTCCAGGTAGGCCGGGTCCTGCTCGTGGAGGAACAGGTTACGCGCCAGCTTGATCAGGTTGTACGTGGTGCAGGTCTCCGCGCCGCCCTGGGCGATCGAGTTGGCGATGTTGCCCCGGTTCTGGAACAACTCGGTGTTGTTGTTGGAGCCCGGGTAGTTGCCGCTCGTACCGCCGTTGGCGTACATGCGGTGCGGCACGACCATGCCGAAGAAGTTCCTGGCGGCCTGGAGGTAGTCGCGGTCGCCGCTGTGCTCGTAGACGCGCAGGTAGCCGACGAACTGCGGCACGTGCGAGTTGGCGTGCAACCGGTCCGGACGGCGCCGCCCGGGATTGGTCTGCGGGGTCGTGACGAGGATGTCGCGGTTGTCGACGCAGGCGTCGAAGAGGGACTCGCGGTTGTCGAAGAGCCGGGCGGTGTCGAGGTGCTTCGCGTCGCCGGTGAGTGCGTAGATCTCGGGAAACACCTCGTTGGCCCCGCCGGTCTCGCCGGCGATGTAGAGGTCCCACATGTAGTTGAGATTGTCCCGGGTGATCGGCCCCGGGTACGCGGGATGGTTCTTGTCCCCGACGGTCAGCGCGAGGTGCGCCCAGTCGGCCATCGTGACGACCACGTCGAGGGCCCGCTGGTTGTCGGTGTGGTAGTACGCGTCGAGCAGGCCACGCATGATCTTGTGCTGGGTGTACCACGGCGCCCAGGTGTTGGTGGCCGTGTTGCCGCCGTACACCGCCCACCGGGGCGGACCGAGGCGCAGCACCGCGTCCTCGGGGATCGCGCCCAGGTATCCGGGGTGGGTCGGTGTCCAGAGGGCGGTCCCGCCGCCCTGGCTCGCCACGATCCCACCGTCGCGACCGTGGGGCGAGGAGTCCCTGATCGTGGAGCCGTCCTGCTCCTCGAACCGGTACCAGGCGATCGACCCGCCGCCGGTGCTGCCGGCCGGCGAGTCCAGCAACGACCGCACCTCCGGCTCGCCCAGCGCCCGGTCGAAGATGTGGAACTCGTCGACGGTGGCGTCCAGGTACGGATCCCCGTACTGGGATCGCCCGATCCAGCGGTTTCCGGGGTTGCCGAGGTCGGCCGGGCTGAGGGTCATGTTCGGGTTCCGGCCGACCTGCTGGCCGTTCACGTACAGCGTGCCGGTGTTCTGGGCGAGCGTGACGGCCAGGTGCACCCACTGGTTGGTCGGCAGCGCCGACGCGCCGTCGATCCGCTGCTCGGCACCGCTGCCACCGACCGTGATGGCGAACCTCGGCACGTTGCCGGTGACGCCGGCCCGCGCGGTCAGGAACATGTTGATCGTGGTGTTCTGACCGAAGTCGAACAGCCGGCTCCAGCTCTGGGCGGCGGCGAGATTCACCCAGGTGGCGATGGTGAAGTCGGTGAGCTGGCTGATCGCCTCCTGGGGCAGGGTCACGTACTGCGCCCGGCTGGCGCCGTTGAGGCGTAGGCCGCTGCCGAAGCGGGCCGGCACCCGCCCGATCGGCGGCTCCTGCGGATCCTCACCGCCCGGACCGCCGTCGCCCATCCGAGCGGTGATCGCGGCCTGGCATGCCGCCAGCTCGTCGACCATCCAGTCGAGCTTGCTCTTGAAGATCGGCTCTCCGTGGTCGGCGTAGCCCTGCGCCAGGGCCGTCATGAAGTGACCGGCCCAGTGTCCGCTGAGCAGCCCGCCGTCCTCCCACCCTCCGGGTACGGGAACGCCGGGCGGGTTCGGCCGGCCGGCCTGCTCGTTGAAGAGGACGAGGAAGCGCCGCTCGTCGAACTGCCGCAGATAGTGCTTCATGCGGTCGCGCTTCTCCTGGAGCAGGCCGTCGCCCAGTGTCACGTCACGCAGTGGGAACGGCCTGACCGGGGCGGTGCCGCCGGGACCTGGATCGTTCGGGATCGCGGCGGGCCAGGCCGGGCCGGGCGTGATCCCGGTGGGCGCCGCGGCATGGGCGGTGGCCGCCGGTAGGGCGCCCACGGCGGTCACCGCGGCGGCGCCGATGGCGGATGCCCGCAGAACGTGACGGCGGCTGACGGAAAGCTTGTCGGATTCGGCCACGTCAGGTCTTCCTTTCCGGTTCGGTGCTGCCGATCGGGGAGCCGCCCACCGCGGCGCGGGCGCGCGCCCAGCCCTCGTCCCGCGCGTCGGCGAGCAGCTGTGCGAGGTGCCGGCGACGCCGGCGGGCGATGGCCCGGTAGGCGAACAGCAGCGCGATGATCACGGCCGCGAGGGCCAGTTGTGGCCAGGGCAGGGTCCACACCGTCACGGTGGCCGCGCCGGGGCGGATCTCGGCGCCGGTCGGGTCACCGGCGACGACGGAGGGGGTCACCTCGACCGTCGTGGTGAGCCGTCCCCACCCCCAGACCCCATCCACCCGCGCCTGGACCTGCCGGCCACCGCCGGGCAGCAACTCCGCCACCCCGCCCCGCACGTCGCGGCCGGTCGCGCCGAACAACTCGGCGACCCGCACCCGGCCGGCGCCGGTCACGGCGACGTTGCCCGCGTTCGTCGCGGTGTAGCCGACGTGCACGGTGCCCGCGGTGAAGGGGTTCCAGGAACGCTGGTACCTGACGGCGAGGTCGCTGACCGCCAGCGCCGCGGTGACCGTGCCGCTGGCGCGCAGCATCAGCCGGAACCCGACCCGACTCTGCACCGCCACCGTCCCGGCGCCGCTGGTGATCGTCGCCGCGACACCGGCCGGGTGATCTCCCGGCGTCGCGTCCGGCGGCACGGTGATGGTGAACGGCACCACCGTCGTCTGCCCCGCCCCGACGGTGACCGTCTCCTGCACGTCGATCCAGGTGCCGCCGTCCACCGACTGCTGGTCGGCGGCGAGCATGTTGAAGCGCCCCTTGTCGGTCAGGTAGCCGTCGGCGGCCTGCAACGAGAAGACCACCGCCGAGTCGCTGAAGTTCCGCACCGCCAGGTGTTCGGTCACCACCTGGCCCGGATCGAGGGTGGTCTCGACCCACCGGCGGCCATCCGGGCCGCGCTCGTCGGCCGGCTGCACCGCCCAGGTCACCGTCGGGCTGGTGGGCTCCGCCGCGGCGGCGGGCGCGACCGGCCCGGCGACGACCAGCGCGACCAGCGCGGCGACCAGTCGCGGCAACGCCCCTGACGCGGTACGGATCATGACCAGGTCCCTTCGACACGGCGGGTGGCGGCGGTGGGGGCCGTCGCGCGACGGCCCCCACCCGGGCCTCACTCGAACAGGGACAGGGTCAACGTCGAGGTGTACGCACCCGCCGCGACGTCCGCCGGGGTACGCAGGAACAGGTCGGCGTTGACCGCGTACTCGGCACCGGCCACCGCTCCCGAGTCGAACGTCGACACCAGCAGTTCCTGGTCCACCAGGCCGACGTTGTTGCCCGGCTGCGTCGGCTCGTCGAGGACGGTCACCACCTCCTCGCCCTCACTCACCAACCCGGTGTCACCGCCGTCCAGCAGGCGTGGCTTCCAGCCCAGGTGGCCGGCGCCGATCGGCGCCTGGCCGGCACTCCCGACGAAGTCGGTGGCGCTACCCAGCACCGCCCACGCCGCACCCTCCGGCACCTCGTCCGCTGTCCGGGTGTCGGTCACCGTCACCGTCGGCAGGGTGCCGGTGAACTGGCGCACCAGCAGCGTCGAACCGTCCTCGGACAACGCGACCGAGTCTCCGGCGATCGACAGCGCCAGCACCCCTGGCTCGGCGATCTCCTCGATGTCGACCGTCACCTCCACGTCGGCGCGGTCCCCAGGGTCGGCCAGGGCCGGTGACGACACCGCCACCGTCCCGGCCAGCAGGGCACCGGTGGCACCCGCGGCGAACAGCCGTCTGTGATTCCGTGTACTCATTCGACACTCCACTGTCGGTCGTTGGTTACTGGGCTTGCCGGGCGTCACCGACACAGGTGACGCCGGGGTGTTCCGCGGAACGGACGGTCGTCACGTTCTGACCGTCGACCGGTCCGGTGACCCGGACGGTCGCCGCACCGGCCGGCACCGAGGCCGCCCGGGTGGTGAACTGCTGGAAGGCGTTCGCCCCCGGCGCCACGGCCGGCACCGACCGCTGGCCGTACGGCGTCACCAGCACGATGTCCACCGGAGCGTCATGGTCGTTACGGGCCTGCACCGCGACGTACGCCGTGCCGGCGACACACCGCGCCTGCGCGGCCACCGTCATCGGCAGCCCGGGTGGGACGCCCTGGTCGTCGGCGAAGACCCGCCACTCGGTGATCGCCACCGCCGAGTGGGTCGTGCCGTTGCCGTTGGCCCGGACCGTGGCCCGGACCCGTCGGGTGGTGACGGGGTCGAAGGAGACGGTGTTGAACGCCGTGGTGCTGGTGCCGTAGGTGGACGCGCCGGTCACGTCGCGCCAGGCCGAACCGGCCTCGTCCCAGTGCTGGAGGACCCATCCGTCGGGCTCGGCCACGCCGTCGCCGCTGCCCTGGTTGGCGTCCCGCCAGAACTTCAGCTCGGTGCCCGTGACGCGGACCGGGCGGGTCCAGTCGTACTGGACCCACTGGGTGGCCGGACGGGTGCCGGACCAGGTGCCCCAGATCTGCGCCTGGCTCGGGTTCGGTGGGTCGGCGTTGTCGTTGAGCGCGGTGAGGCTGTTCCACCCCGCGGTGTAGGAGGCGGTCGGGGTCGCGATCGGCCCGATGTTGCCGGTGAGTGGCCCGGACAGGTCCGCCGGGATGGCGACCGTCCGGGCGGTCTCCAGGTTTCCGGCCACGTCGAACGCGCGGAACGACACGGTGTGCCGGTTCCCGTCCGGTGCCGCGATGGCACCGCCGTAGGCGGTCCACGCGCCGGTGCCGATGGCGTACTCGATCCCGGCGACCCCGGAGGTCGCGTCGCTCGCGGTCAGCGTTACCGACCGGGTGACGCCGTGCACGGTGGCGACGCTGACCGGTGCCGTGGCGTCGATGCGTACCGCGAGCGTTTCCGGTGCCGAGACGTTGCCGGCGCGGTCGGTCGCGGTCGCCGTGACGGTGTGCCCGCCGTCCCCGGTGACGTCGACGTCGACCGACCGGACCGGTGCCGCGACGACCGGCTGGCCGTCGTCCACCCGGGCGGAGATGGTCAGTCGGCCCCCACGGTCGTCGACACCGGCGACCCGGACCCGGACCGCGGACCGGAACCAGCCCGCGCCGCCGGCACTGCCACTGGGCGTCAGCGTCACCGTCGGTGCCGTCTCGTCGCCCTCGGTGTCGTCCGGGGAGACCACGGTGACCGGCGCGGAGACCCGCCCGGCGGCGTGACCGAGCACGGTGCCCCGGATGGTGAACGTCCCCGGCGCCGCGACGTCCGCCGGCGTCACCGGGTCCCAGAAGACCGGCACCCGCAGCGTCTCCGCGCCGAAGGAGACGGCCAGGGTGTCGGGCAGGTCGACCTCGTCCACCTCCACCGTCATCGCGGGCGCGGTGACGGAGTCGGGCGGCGCGGCGAGGATCTTCCACTCCTCGACCGCCACCGCGGAGTAGGTGCTGCCGTTGGTCGACGCGTCGAACACCGCCCGGACCTGCGTGGTGGTCACCGGGTCGAAGGTGGTGTTCTGGAAGCCCTGGGTGCCGGTCGGGAAGCCGCTCGGGTTCGGCACCTCGGCCCACCGCCCGGCGTCGAGGTCCCAGTACTCGATGCGCCAGCGGGCCGGCGCCGCGACGCCCACGCCGGTGCCCTGCGGCTGGTCGTTCCAGAAGTCGATCTGCGAGCCGGAGATCCGCATCGGCTGGTCCCAGGCGTACTGCACCCACTGCTGCGGCGGGTTGTTGCCGGTCCAGGTCCCCCACATGTCCGGTGGCAGCGGGTTCGACCGGACGATCTCGTCGTTGAGCGCCCGCACCCAGTACTGGGTGGGCACCGGCTCGTTGGAGACGCTGACCCGGGCCTCCTGGGCGATGTTCGGCCGGGGGGTGAGGTCGCGCCCCCGGGCCGGCGTCGGCGTGACGAGCTTGATCCGTGGCGGGGTCAGCGTGTCGTCCCACTCGACCGGGTCGATCGCCACCGACCGGCGGAAGTGGCCACCGCCCACGGCGTCGGCGGTGTGGTACGCGAGGTACCACCGGCCGTCGAACTCCAGGACACCCGGATGGCTGGTGGTCGAGGAGACCGGCCGCAGGAAGGTCCCCCGGTAGGTCCACGGCCCCTCCGGCGACGCCGCCGTGGCGTAGGCGAGGCAGGCGTGGTAGTTCGCCGGGGTGCACGGCGAGGTCGGGCCGGCGTTGTTGCCGGCGTACGCCAGGTAGTAGGTGCCGTGGCGGGTGAAGGCCCACGCTCCCTCGAAGAAGCCGGTCAGGCCGGTGACGGAGCGCGGGCTGCCGGTCGGGGTCTTCATGTCCTGCTGGAGTTCGAGCATCCGGAGCTGGCCGAAGGAGCCCCACCAGAGGTAGACGCGCTGGTGGGGTGCCTCGCCGTCGACCAGGATCGTCGGGTCGATGTTGTGGATGGTGTTCGGCGTGGGCACCCGCTGGGAGATGATCGGTCCACCCGCGTGGTCGGTCCACGGGCCGGTCGGGCTCTCCGACACGGCCACCCCGATGGCGAACCTGTCCGGAGCCGGGCTGTCCCGCTCGTGGATCGGGACGTACCAGTAGTAGCGGCCGTCGACGCCCCGGACCACCTGGCCGGCGTACGCGCGGCCGGGGGTCGCCCAGGCGAAGACGGCCTCCGGGCGCAGCAGCGACGGGAAGTGGGTCCACTCGCCGGCCTCGACGTCGGTGGTCCGGAACGCGCCCCACTCGTTCATGACGAAGTCGTTGGTGGACGGTCCGGCCTGGTCGTGGCCGGTGTAGAGGTAGAGCTGGTCGCGGTCGGTGGCGTTGCCGGGTGCGCCGGCCGGCACCACGACCGGGGCCGGGTCGGCGGAGTAGTAGCTGCCGTCGCCGAGGATCGGGTTGACGGTGTTGGTGAAGGTGTACGACTCGGGTTCGGCGGCCTGGGCGGGGCTGGCGATCCCGGCCGGGCCACCGGCGACGAGCCCGGCGACCGCCGCCACGGCGACCGCCCTGCGCAACCGGCGCGACGGCCGGGAGGTGGGTGCGGCGGCGCCGCGCCCCACGGTGGTGTTCACGGTGTCGGTCTCCTCACGGTGACGCGGGGGGTGGTGGCGGCGCCGGTGTCGGGCGCCGCCACCACGAGGGCTAGCCGCAGTTGAGCGCGCCGAACGGCGCCGGGATCTCCGTGGTCACCGGCGCGCCGTCGACCGTGCCGGTGACCCGCACCGTCGCGGTACCGGCCGGCACCGATCTGGCCCGGGTGTTGAACGCCTGGAAGGCGGACTTCCCGGCGGCCACGTCGCCGACCGTGCGCGACCCGTACGGCGTGACCAGCTCGATCGTGAGCGGCACGTCCTCGGCGTTGCGTGCGGTGACCGCGACGTAGGCGTTGGTGCCGGTGCACTGGGTGCGGGCCTGCACCTCGACGTCCCACGTCGGGGTCTGCGGCGGGTCGCCCACGGTGAGGGTCAGCGTGGTCCGGGTGGCACCGGCCTCGCTGACGTACGGAGGCAGGATCAGGTCACCGATGACGGTGTAGCGACCGGGGGTGTCGACGACGGTTTCGTCGAAGTCCCAGTCGACACCGATGGCCTGGTTGTCCCGGGAGCCGTCGTTGTAGGAGACCTCCACCTTGTCCGGCAGGTAGGGCAGCTCCCCCACCTCGACGGTCTGCGCGAACGTCTCGGCTCCCTGGATCGAGATGCCGCCGGTGGACATCTCCGGCCGCACGTAGATCCGGGCCTCGGCGATCAGCCCGTACGCGTCGTTCGTGCCGTAGACCACGAACGGGTCGACGTTGGGCTCGGCCACCTGCTCGGTCGTGATCTCCTGCCAGGTGAACGCGACCGTGCCGCGCTCGCCGCTGGCGTAGACCGCGTCGAGCGTGCCCGGCAGGGTCGGCACCTCGCCGACACCGGTGCGGATGAGCACCGGCGAGCGGACCGAGTCGACGGTCTCGCCGTTGGCCCGCCAGCGCAACACACCCGTGCCGGCGCCGCCGCCCTGCACGCCCCAGATGCGGATCCGCAGGTAGCTGGTGGTCACCGGGGTGAACCCGAAGCGGTTGTAGGCGTTGGCGACCAGCCCACCGGCGTACGTCGAGCCCTCGGTCAGCGTGACCGGCGTCCAGGTGGTCCCGTTCTCCGAGGTCTCGATGGCGTACGTGGTGGCCGTCGGCCGGCGGGTGCCGCCGTTGTCGTCGTACCAGTAGATGTCGGTCGACGACAGCCGCACCGGCGCGGTCCACCGGTACTGGATCCACGCCGTGTTCGCCACGCTGGTGCCGTTCTGCGGCTGGCCCCAGGTGCCCCAGCCGTTCCCGGCGCCCGGGTTCGAACTGTTCGGGGTGGTGGCCTCGTTGACCCGCGAGTGGTTCTCCCACGACGCGCTGCCGCTGGTGCTGATCGTCGCCGAGGAGCCGAACTCCGCCGTGACCTCCCGCGCGGTGAGGGTCAACGCCACGGTCGCCACCGACCGCTTCTCGCCGTCGTCGGCGAAGAACCGGAACACGTAGTCGCCGGCAACCGTCCCCGTCACCCGGGTCGCCAGCGCCGTCGCGTCGGCGAAGATGACGCCCGCTCCCTCCGGCGCGGAGACGGTCTCCCAGCCGAAGGTCAGCTCGCTGTCGTAGGGGATGCCGTCGTCGGACGCCGTGCCGACCAGCCGGGTCGACAGGTTGCCGTCGCCCGCGCCGTCGCGCCCGGCGGTGACGACGGGTGCCTGGTTGGCGACCTCCGGTACGTCGCGTCCCGAGTCGAAGACCTGGATCTCGGAGACCGCGGTGAAGAAGGTCGGATTGTTCGTGAACGCGATGCGCAGCTTGTCCGAGGTCACCGTCGCGAAGAGCGCCTCGTTGAACTTCGCCGACGGGACGGTCGGATTCTTGAACTGGTCCGGTACCTCCCGCCAGCCGCCGGCGCCGTCGGGCACCTGGACCCACCAGCGCGCGGGCTCGCGGTAGCCACCCGCCTGCCGGTCGCTGACGAAGAACACCTTCACGTTGTCGAAGGACTTCGCCGACCCCAGGTCGAGTTCGATGTGGCCGTTGCGGTCGGTCGTGCCGTAGTTACCCCAGTACGGCTCGTTGGCGGTGACCCCGTCGGTGACGGCCGCCAGCGACACCGGCCGCTCGGTCACCGAGATCGCGCCGGGCGTGTGGTTCATCGAGGTGGTGCTCCAGCCTGGTGTGTGGAACTGCCGCCACGGCGTCGGCCGCACGCCCTGCTGGGTGTACGACGAGCCGAGGTCGGCGCCCGCCGCCAGGTTCGGTGCGTCCTCGGTGAGGTCGATACCGGCCGTCTTGAGATAGCCGACGACCCGTTCGTCGGCGATCGGGGTGTCCACCGCGCTCGGGAAGTCCGCCCCGGTCGTCGCGGTGAAGGTGACGCTGAGGCCCTCCTCGACCTGGACCTGGTTCGTGTTCGGGTCGTAGGTGAGCTTGCCGAGCCTGTCGGTGCTGACCTTCCTCTCGCCGTTGAGGAAGAGGCTGTAGCCGGCACCGAGACCGTACCTGCTGCCGTCGGGGTCCCAGACGATGGTGACGTCCTGCCCGTGATAGCGCAGATTGTTGACCATGAAGTGGTCGTAGCCGAACCTGATCGGCCACAGCTCGATCTTCTCGTCGGCACGCGGCTGGATGCCCGCCATGTCCTCGACGAAGATGTAGTTCATGTTGCCGAGCATGATGTGGTTGGGGTTGTTGCGGTTGTAGGTCCTCGCCGCCGCGTTCCAGTTCGAGTAGTACTCGGCCTGGTTCGCGACCCGCAGATCGCCACCCGGGTAGATGCTCCAGGCCATCCAGTCCAGCAGCCGCTTGGCGTAGGCCGGGGTGATGTACTTCTGCTCCGGGTCGTAGTGGCGCAGCGCCGAGCGGACACCCCGGTACTGCACGGTGAAGTTGATGTTGGAGAAGTTGTTGGAGCCGCCGATCCCGTAGGCCGACCGGTCGTACTGGTTGGCGGTGTAGAACGGGAAGATCGGGAAGTTGTCGCCGTAGGTCAGGAAGCGGAACCCGTCCACGTAGGTCTGCCACTGGTCGAACGGGATGAGGTTCTCGGCGTAGATGTCGTAGAGGTTGGACTCCTTTGCCGGGATGAGGTTCCGGGCCGAGGCGGGCAGCGGATTGGCCCGGCCGTTGGAGCTGGCCGCGCTGGTGGCGCCGTGCGACGTACCGGCCAGGAACATCCGCGTGTCGGGGCTCCACAGCCGGTCCAGGATCGCGTCGCGGATCTGGGTCGCGCCGGTCGCCATCTCGTCGACCTTGGCCTGGTCGGCGCCGGAGATCTGGTAGAGCTGCCGGGCGGCCTCGAACGCTCCCCACACGTACGCCGACTCGGGGCGCTCGATCGTCCGGGCGCCGGGTGCGCCGGCATTGGACTTCGGGTAGCCGAACGTGATGGCGTCGGCGTCGTTGCCCGGCATGTAGTTGGTGTCGTACGCGATCAGCTTGTCGTTGTTGCCGTCGTAGTGCTCAAGTTGGCCGACGCCGTCGCCCTCGAAGTAGCCGGCGAACTTCCGGGCGATCTCCCGGCCGCCGCCGTGCACCTGGTACGCCTCAAGCCCCGCGGTCCCGAGGTACTGCGAGTAGTGGTTGTTCCAGCTCGTGTGCCCCGGACTGTCCAGGAAGGCCGAGGAGCCGGAGAGTTCACCGATGTTCAGGATCTGGCCGTACGGCAGGTAGGGCGTACGCAGCCACTTGGTGTCCTGCAGGTGCATCGGCTGGGTCAGCGCGACGGCGTTCTGGTAGAGGTTCACCCCCTCGATCGTCGTCGGGTACTGGTAGACGTGCCCCGACGCGTTGGCGTCGAGCGAGTTGTAGCGCTCGCCCCACCAGCGGTAGACGATGGCCTTCTCCAGGGCGGGATCGGGCACGTTGATGTAGGGCACGTCCTGTGCCCAGCGACGGTTGAAGTCGGTGATCCCGGTGCGCACGGCCTCGGCCGGCGACAGCTGCGCGTACTCCCGGTAGCTCTCGACCGTGTCGGGCAGCGTGGCCGAGGAGACGGCGGCGACGACCGACAACGACACCGAGCCGCCGGCCGGCACGGTGATCTCCCGGTCGAGGTTGCTGCCGGTGCGGGTGAAGCCGGCACCGGTGAGGTCGACCCTGATGGTGTCCCACGCCGTGTCGACGAGTCCGTTGTTGGCGCCGCTGGTGATGGTGCGGGTGCCGGTGAGCGCGGCGTCGCCCGTACCGGCCTGGGTGGCCAGCGGTGACGCGGCACGGACGGTGAGGGTGGCCGCCGAGCCACCGGGGTTGGCGAAGTCGATGGCGGTGACCGCGACGTTGTCGTAGGTGATGAACTTGGTCAGGTCGGCGGTGACGCCGGTGGTCCCGATCGTGTACCGGCTCCTGGCGTGGCTCGGCGCGTTGAACCGGTTCGCGTTGACCTCGGTGACGGTCTGCCCGGGCACCGTGACGGTGTAGAGGTTGCCGAGGTTGTTCGGGCCGCCGACGTACGCGCTGCCGGCGAAGCCCATGGTGGTGAAGTTGTTGTTGCTCGCGCCCCGCAGGTACAGGGAACGGCCCCGGGTCATCAGCACCGCCGACCCGAGGGTGCCACGGACGCCGAGGATGCGGTCGAGGTAGTAGTCGGTGCCGCCGCCGGCGAGATCCCGGTCGAAGATCGACTGGTGCATGTTTCCCGCCGTGAACGGCACGCCGGGCCGGAGTTGGTCGGCGACGTCGCCGACGTTGCTGTAGACCGGGTCGCCGATCTCCATGGCGTGGTTCTGCCCGTTGGTGTAGACCCCGACGTCACCCTCGTTACCGGGCAGGACGGGACCGGCGGCGTGGGCCGCGGAGGGCACGCCGACCATCCCTCCCATGACCAGCGCGGCCAGGGCGCCCCAGAGGGGCACCCGCCGCACGCGTCTCCTGCTCATCTTCTTTCCTCCTCGTCATCGGTGCCGCTGGCCGGGTGAGGCGTCACCAGCGATGCACCCCGGTGGTGGTGTGCGAGTTAGCGCTAACATCGGGCCCGCCCTCAGGCCGGTGCCGGCTGGTCGGTGACCGTGGGGAGCCAGACGCGCATGGTCGAGGGGCCACGGTTGGCCCAGGCGTGGTACGGCACGAGCGCCACCTCGTCGAGCGCTTCGCCGACCACCGGCGCCGACTCGACCGCGTCGGTCAGGTAGGGCCATTCGTGGTCTCGCGGGCGTACGCGCCGGCAGCACACGGTGACCCGGCCGTCGACCAGGCGGGGCGGCTGGCTGACGTCCACGCGCAGCTCGTCGACGGACTCGACGCCCGGCACGTCGACGGACTCCAGGGCGAACACGAGCGGGCCGTGTTCCACCGCCACGCAGCCACGGACGGCGTCGATGCGCGGATCCGGGTAGGTGAAGCGGGGCACCGTCGGCAGGGACAGCACGACCTCGTCGCCGCGCCGCCACCTCCGGTGCTCGGTGACGGTGCCGGGGCCGACCGGCCGGGTCTCCCCGTCGACGGTCACCGTCGCACCCCGGGCCGCCCAACCGGGCACCCGCAGCGACAGCGACCAGGGACGGTCGTCGTCGGTGTCGATCCGCACCCGGATGGTCCCGTCGTGCGGGTAGTCGGTCGCGACGGTCACCCCCAGGTGACGCCCGTCGGCGAGGCGGTGCTCGACGGTGCCGGGCAGGTACTGGTGGAGTTGGAGGCCCTCGTCGTCGACCGTGGCGACGTACGCGGTCAGGCTGGCCAGGGTGCGGGCGACGTTGGTCGGGCAGCACGACACCTCGAACCAGGGCGCCCGCAGCGAGGCCGCCGCGCGCAGGCTGGGCCGGTCGGCGTCGGGGCGGGTGCCCAGCTCCCGGCGGTGCAGCGTGTTGGTGTAGAAGAAGCTCCGCCCGTCCGCCGACGGCGAGGTCGACACCACGTTGAACAGCGTCCGCTCGATGAGGTCGGCGTAGCGGGGATCGCCGTCGGCGAGCAGCAGCCGCCACGCGAGCATCACCGAGCCGACACCGGCGCAGGTCTCCGAGTAGGCCCGGTCCGGGGGCAGCACCCAGTCCTCGCCGAACGCCTCGTCCTGGTGGCGGGAGCCCTGCCCGCCGGTGACGTAGGTGCGCCGCGTCACCGCGTTGCGCCACTGGTGGCGTACCGCCTCCAGCAGGCTGGCGTCCTTCAGTTCGACGGCGACGTCGACGGCGCCGGCGGCGAGGTAGTTCGCCCGCACCGCGTGCCCCCGCAGCACGGTCGCCTGCCGGACCGGAAGCTCGTCCTGGAAGTACTCCCGGCCGAACTCCACGTCGCTGAGCCGGCCGTGACCGCGCCGGTCGACGAAGAGCGCGGCCTGAGCCAGGTAGCGGTCCTCGCCGCAGGTCCGGGCGAGTTCCACCAGCGCGGTCTCGATCTCCGGGTGCCCGCAGAGGCCGTCGATGCCGTCCGGGCCGAACGTGTCGCACACGTTGTCGGCCGCCCGGCAGGCCACTGCGAGCAGCCCGTCGTCCGCGCCGGGACGCGTCCGGGCGCGGGCGACCGCGGCTTGCAGGAGGTGGCCGACGCAGTAGAGTTCGTGGCCCCATTCGAGGTCGGACCAGCGGGGCGCCTGACCGGGGCGACCGAACATGGTGTTGAGGTAACCGTCGGGCTCCTGTGCCGCGGCGACCCGTCGCACCGTCGCCCGGAACCGCGACTCGGTCCGCGCGTCGCCCGTCCGGCCGATCTCCCACGCCATCGCCTCGAGGAACTTGTAGATCTCCGAGTCGGAGAACTCGCGTCCCCGGCGCCCGTACGGGAGGCCGCCCCGCGCGGCGAGGTCGAAGTTGCCGATCCAGCCCTCCCGCTCCAGCCAGTGTGCGATGTGGTCGAGGGTCGCCGTGCCGTTGATCGACTGACGCTCGGCCCAGAATCCGCCCGTGCCACGCACTGCGTCCAGCCCGAGCGGCCGGAGCCGGCCACGGACCGGCAGGACAGGCGCGGCCATGGGTACGGTGCCGCTCATGGTCATCCCTTCAGCGCGCCGGACATGAAGCCGCGCACGTAGTGTCGTTGGAGCAGCAGGAACAGGACGATGCACGGGAGGGCGAGAACGACGACGCCCGCTTCGGTCGCCCCGTAGTCGACGACACCTTGGACCTGGCCGCGCAGGTTGGACACCGCGAGCGGAAGGGTCATGCGCTCGGTGTCGTTGATGAGAATCAGCGGCGCCATGAAGTCGTTCCACGCGGCGAGGAACGCGAACAGCCCGACGGTGATCAGACCGGGCTTCACCGCCGGCAACAGCACGCGCCAGAGGGCGCCGAACGACGAGCATCCGTCGACCAACGCGGCCTCGTCGAGTTCACGGGGCACCGCCTCGAAGGAGATGCGCATCAGGAAGGTGGAGAACGGCAGCTGGAACATGGTGAGCACGAGGGCGACACCGACCAGGGAGTTCTGTAGCCCGACCTGGTTGAGCAACACGTAGAGCGGGATCAGCAACGTCGCGTACGGGACCATGAGGATGGCGAGCGTGACGAGGAACAGGATGTTCCTTCCCGGGAAACGGAACCGCGCGAACGCGTAGCCGCCGAGGAGGGAGATCAGCAGCGTCAGGGCGACCGCGAGCAGCGAGACGAACGTGGAGTTCGCCAGGTAGCGCCAGACGCCGGCCTGGTAGTTGGCCAGTGTCTGGTAGTTGCCGAGCCCCCAGCCGTCCACCTGGTTCGTGCCGGCCTGCGGGGCGACCGAGGCGACCGCCGTCCAGACCAGCGGAGCCAGGAAGATGAGCCCCACCGCCCCGGTGAACACCCAGTACGGCGTGCGCAGCGCGATGCCGGCGATGGTGACGCCGGTGGGCCTGGTCGGCCGGGCCGGCGGCGTGCGGATGGGCAGAGGTGTTCCGCCGGCGGCGGTCGAACTGGATCTGGACACGACGACCATCGGCGTCAGCTCTCCTCGGACCGGAAGGCGCGCAGTTGCAGCGCGTTGATCAGGATCAGGGCCAGCAGGACGATCACGGAGAGGGCGGCCGCCACGCCGAGGTCGTTCTGCCCCTGGAACGCCACCATGTAGATGAGCTGGACGACGGTGATCGTGCTGTTGTCCGGACCACCCTTGGTGAGGATGTAGAACTGCTCGAAGGCGAGCAGGGAGCCGGTCACGCAGAGCACGGTCGTCAGCGCCAGCGTCGGGCGCAGCAGCGGCAGGGTGATCTTCCGGAAGGTCTGCCACCGGGTGGCGCCGTCCGAGCGGGCGGCCTCGTACACGTCCGCCGGTATGCCCTGCAGGCCGACCAGCATGAGCACCATGTAGAAGCCGGCGTAGCGCCACACGATGAGGAAGGTGGTCGAGAAGAGCGCCGCGTTCGGGGAACCGAGGAAGGTGATGCCCAGCTGGTCCATCACGGGTGCCAGCGGGCTCGCGTACGGCGAGTAGAGCACGTAGAACAGCAGGGACGCCGAGGCCAGGCCGAGGGCGCTGGGGATCAGGAACGAGGCCCGCATGAGGTTGTTCCACCGGCTCGACTCCTGCACGAGCAGGGCCAGGCCCAACCCGAGCACCAGCAGCAGTACGGTCGCGAGCACGGTGTACTTGACGGTGAACACGACGGAGTCGGTGAAGAACCGGTGGTCGATCGCCTTGACGAAGTTGTCGGGGGCGTTGATCCCCTGGTCACCGGCGAGCAGCGGCCACCTCGACACCGACATCTTGACGACCAACAGCAGTGGGATCGCGAAGAGCGCGACGACGAACACCGCGGTCGGTGTCGCGTAGAGCCAGCCGAGCAGGGCCTGCCGGCCGCGGGGGCGCGCGCGGCCCCGCGGCGCCGCACTGGGCGGGCGGGACGGTGCGGTGACGCTCATCAGCACGGGCCTCTCGTCGATTCGGCGGCGGACGGTCGTCGACCCGCCCACCTCGTGTCCGGTCGCTGGCGTGTGCCGGCCTGAGGGTGCCGTCGGTCGGCACACGCCTGCCGGAGCCCGCTACTGCTGGAGCACGGCGGTGATCTCGCCGTTGTCCTTCTGCACGTCACCGCCGTCGTTCAGCACCTGGTTGCGGACGAGCGTGAGCCACGGGCTGTTCGGCGCGTTGAACGCCTGCTGGAAGTTCAGTGCGACGGGTGTGTCACCCTGGCCGGCCACCTCGTTGATGGTGACCAGCCGTGGGTCCTCGGCGGCGTACCGGTTGTTCGCCAGGTCGGCGCGCGACACCACGTCCTTGTTCTTCGCCAGCACCTCGACCTGGGCCTGCTCGGACATCATCCAGCTCAGGAAGTTCCAGGCCTGCGCCGCCTTCGTGGAGTCCTTCGAGACACCGATGCCGTCGCCACCGACGAAGGTGGAGGCGCCTCCGGTGGGGCCGGGGATGCCGGCGACACCGGCGTCGAACGGGGTCGAGGAGAGCAGCGTCGCCGGATAGAACATCAGGCCGACGTTGCCCTCGGTGAAGCCGGCGGTCCAGGTCGGACCGGTCTCGCCCGCCGACGAGGGCAGCACCGCGCCGGAGCGCCACAGGTCCTGCCAGGTGCGGTAGACCTGCTGGGCGGTGTCGTCGGCGAGCTTGGACTCGGTGCCGTCCTCGCTGAGCACCTGCCCGCCGCCGGCCCAGATGGCGGGGAACCAGGTGAAGACCAGGCAACCGCCGCAGTTCAGTCCGGCCGCGGTGCCGTAGACGCCGTCCCGGTTCAGGGCCTGCACCGCCTTGGCGGCGGCGGCGTACTCCTGGAGGTTCGCCGGGGCCTTCTCCGGGTCCAGCCCGGCGTCGCTGAAGAGCTGCTTGTTCCAGAAGAGCATCGACAGGTCGAGCACGAAGGGCAGGACGTGCTCCTTGCCGTCGACGGTGCCGGCCGAGAGGTGCCCCTTGTTGATGGAGTCCTTGAAGTCGAGCCCGTTGATGTTGGTGCTGAGGTCCTGGAACAGCCCCTGGTTCACCCAGTTCGGCACGTAGACGATGTCCGCGGCGAAGAGGTCCGGCAGGCCGTTCGCGCCGGCTGCCGCACCGACCTTCGCGACGTAGTCGTCGTTGGGCACGACGGTCAGCTTGACCGTGTTCTGGTGGCTGGCGTTGTAGGCGTCGACGAGCAGCTTCGCCTGCTTCTCGAGTGGGGCGCGGGTCCACAGGGTCAGCTCGCTGCCGTCGTCGATGCCGTCGGGTCCGGCCTCCGCCGCGCTCGGGCCGCTCGGATCGTCGCTGCCACACGCCGCCACGCCGACGGTCAGCGCCGCGACGAGGATGCCGGCCAGCGACCGCAGGGCAGCGCGTCTGCCCAGGGTTCTCCTCATGACTTCTCTCCTTGGGTTATCGGTTGCGTCGGCTGATCGGGCCGGATCCACTCGCGACGGTCACGGTTCGCGCCACCTCGGCGCGCTGCCGCGTACGTCCTCATCCGTCTCCGCCTCTCGCCGGATCCGGCGCGGCTCGCGCATCAGGTCGTCCGCCGCCGCCGAGGTGGTGGGTGTCACGTTCCGCCGCTAGCGTGTCCGACGAAAACGCTTTCGGCAAGATGTCGGACGGGTAAAATCCGAACGCCCCTCGGCGTACGTCCCACTTCCGCTTGACCCGCTCTGCGCAGTACGCTTGCCCGAAATCCGGGTTGGCCGGGCACCTGCCGGCCGGCCTGAAAAGTTTGCGAAAGCATTTCGGTGGGCAGTCGGCGACGGGACGGCGACGCGGGGGTGGGACGGCACGCGGCGGGCGGACCACCGGTCCGCCCGCCGCTCGTCTCCCCGACCGCTCAACCGCTGGCTCTGACCTCCAGCAGCCCCACCGAGGCGGTGCCCGCCTGCAACACCACCCGCAGGCGGGACGTGCTCACGGCCGGGAAGGTGACCCGGTTGTACTGGTTGATCGCGATCGGATAG
This sequence comes from Micromonospora sp. WMMD1082, assembly GCF_029626175.1. Lineage (NCBI taxonomy): Bacteria > Bacillati > Actinomycetota > Actinomycetes > Micromonosporales > Micromonosporaceae > Micromonospora > Micromonospora sp. WMMD1082. The sequence continues at coordinate 6,433,819 of NZ_JARUBM010000002.1, forward strand.
CCGCTGGCCCCGGGCACGTCGGCGTACCCGGTGCCGGTCCAGTACTGCAACCGCCACGACGCCGGCAACCGCACCCCGCCGTTGTCGTCGAAGAAGTACACCTCCGCCGCGCGCAGGGTCTGCGCCGCCGGCCAGGTCAGCTCCGCCCACTGCTGCCCGGCGTTCGGCCAGGTCCCCCACCGCGGATTGACGGTGTCGTTCGACGACGGCGGGTCGATCCCGTCGTTGAGCGCCGCCACCGTCTCCCACGGCGAGGTGTACGACGCCGAGGGTGTCGCCGAGCCGGCCAGGTTCCCGGACGGCGGCGGGGTGCCGCCCCGACCGTAGAGCTTGACCTCGGTGAGGCCGGTGCGGAATCCGGAGGCGTGGGGCATCTGCACCCGGAGCCGCTGGGTGCTGACCGGGGTGAACCGCACCCGGTTGTGGTTGGCCCGGGGCGTCGCCGGGGTCCGCACCTGATTCGCGGCGTTGACCCAGGCGCTGCCGTTCCAGTACTGGACGGTGTAGGACGCCGGTGCCCGGTACCGGTTACCGGCACGGTCGTCGCGGAAGAACAGCCACGCGTCGTCGACCGTCCGGGACTGGCCGAGGTTGACCTCGTACCAGTCGATCGCGTTCGGCGACCCGGAGCTGCCCCAGATCGGCGCGTTGGTGGGGAAGCCGTCCACGGCCGCCGCGGTGGACGTGCCGGAGGCGGTGTACGACGCCGACGCCGACGCGCCCTGGGCCAGGTTCGGCGTGGTCGAGGTCAGGTCGACGCCCGCCTTGGCGAACATGTCCACCATCCGCGCCGAGGTGTGGTTGACGTTCTGCGGCAGTTGCAGGCCGGAGAACGCCGCGCTGAAGGTGGTCGTGCCGCCGGCCGGCAGGGTGACCGCGCCGGTGGCCGGGTTGTACTGCACCCGGGTCAGCCGGTCGACGGTGACCACCCGGTTGCCGTTGAGGTAGACGGAGTAGCCCTGCGGGACTCCCGGGTAGCGGGTCACCCCGTCGGCCGGGTCGTCCCAGACGACGCTGAGGTTCGCGTTGCGGTAGCGCAGGTTGTTGACCGCGAAGTGCGACCAGCCGATGTCGATCGGCCACAGCTCGATGGTGTTGTCGTTGCGCGGCCGCAGCCCGGCCACGTCCTCGACCACCGTCCAGTTGCTGCTGCCCAGGATGTTGTGGTGGATCCAGGAGCGGTAGGTGATCGACGAGCCGTTCCAGTTGGACCAGAACTCGTTGGCGTCCGGCCACTGGGTGTTGCCGTTGACGTACTGGGCCCAGGCGTTCCAGTAGAGCAGCTTCCGGTAGTGCTCGGCCGTCATCCACTGGTTCGGGTAGTTGCGCAGCACCGACGAGTAGAGCCGGAACTGCACGGTGGAGTTGATGGTCGAGAAGTTGTTGCTGCCAGGGTTGCCGGCCGCAGCCGCCGCCGCCTTGTCCCGCTGGTTGGCGGTGTAGAAGGGGAAGATCGGATACTCGGCCGGGTCGTCGAAGAGCCGCAGGGCCTCGCGGTAGGTCGCGGTGTTCGGCATCAACCCGACGGAGTACGGGTAGTAGTTGTTGATCTCCTTCCATGGCACGTGGGTGTTGGTGGCCACGTGCCGGTGCTCCAGCAGCCGCCGGCTCGGGTTCCACAGCACGTTGACGATGCCGTCGCGGACCCGGTTGGCCAGGGTCTGCATCTCGGTGGCCTTGGCCGTGTTGCCCAGCACGGTGTACGCCTGCGCGGCGGCCAGGGCGTTGCTGTAGAGGTAGGCCCCCTCGGCGCGGTCGAGGTTGCCGGAGCGCCAGTGGAACGACACCGCGTCGGCGTCGTTGCCGGTCATCGCGCCCCAGTTGTACTCGATCACCCCGTTGTTGTTGGTGTCGTAGGCGGCGAGCTGACCCTTGACGTCCATCTCGGCGTACCGGGCGAAGTTGTGCAGCATCGCCGGCTGACCGCCGTGCAGCTGGTACGCCCGCCAGGCGGCCTCGGAGAGGTACTGGGTGTAGCTGTTGGACCAGTTCTCCGGGTCGCCGGGGTTGTCCATGAACCGGCCGTTGGCCGACGACTGCCCGACCGACAGCCACGGCCCGTACGAGTAGATCGGGTTGCGCAGGTACTTCAGGTCGTCCACGTGCATGGGTTGGGTCAGCACGATCGCGTTGTTGTACCCGGTGACTCCCTCGATCGAGGTGGGGAACTGGAAGTCCTGGCCGGGGATGTCGGCGTCGAGGTGGTTGAAGCGCATCAGCCACCAGCGGTAGTAGATGTTCTTCTTGATCGCCGGGTCCGGGACGTCGATGTACGGCACGTTCTCCGCCCACCAGCGGTGGTACTCCCGCACGTGGGTGGCGAACGCGTTCGGCGGGGTGGCGTTGCGGTAGCTGGTGTACTCGGTCAGCGACTCGGGGATCTCGTCGGTGACGAAGCCCAGCTGCACCTTGGTCGTCACGCTCTGGCCGGCGCCGAGAGTGACCGAACGGTTCAGTCCACCGCTGCTGACGGTGAACCCGTCGCCGGAGAGCCGGGGCCGGATGGTGGTCAGGTTGTTCTTCACCTGGCGGGTGCCGGTCAGCTCGCCGCCGCTGCCCGAGGTGGCGTACGGCGAGGTGACCCGCAGCTGTACGGTGCTGCTCGCCGTGCCGGTGTTGGTCACGGTCAGGTTGGTCACCGCGACGTTGTGGTGGGTGATGAACTTGGTGACGTCGATCCGCAGCCCGCCGCCGGTGTGCACGCCCCGCCAGTGGCTGGGCGCCTGCCACCGCTGGGCCACCTGCTCGGTGAGGCTGCCGGTGCTGGCCGTGATGGCGTAGGCGTTCTGGCTGCTGATGTTGTCCCAGTAGGCGGTGTTGCCGCCGAACCCGATCACCGACGGGTTGTGGGTGTACATGAACAGGCCACGACCCCGCGTCATCAGCCAGGTGCCGGCCGGGTCGTTGCCGGGCCGGGCGAGCAGCCGGTCCAGCCAGAAGTCGGTGCCGGCGCTCTCGGCGTCGTAGATGGCCTGCATGGTGTTGCCGGTCGAGTAGCCGACCGGCGGCGCCGGGACGGCCGGTCCGGAGAAGGTGGGGTAGCCGATGGTCTGGGCCGCATGGGCCGGCCCGCCGGTGGTGACGGCCAGGCTGCCCGCCACCAGGGTCGTCGTGACGAGCGCGGCCAGGCTCGCGCGCAGGGGCTGTCGTCCGCTCATGACTGCAACGCCATCCATTCCAGGACTCCGGTGGAGTAGCCGCTACGGGAGGTGATGCTCAGCCGCAGCCGGGTCGTGCTGACCGGGCTGAACGTGGTGACGTTGTAGGTGTTGCCGGCCACGCCGCAGGTCGACTGGCCCGGCACCGGCAGGTACGCACTGCCGTTCCAGTACTGCACCTGGCAGGAGGCGGGCAGGTCGATGCCCTGGTCGTCGTCGAACCAGTAGGTGGCGGTGCGGTTGATGCTGCGGGTGGTGGGCCAGCGGTACTCGATCCACTGGGTGCCCTGCTGCGGCCAGTTGCCGTAGGCCAGGTGGGAGCGGTCGGCGGAACTGGCCGGCACGCCACCGTTGTTGATCGCGGCGAGGCTCTCCCAGGCCGACACGTACGAGGTGTACGCGGTCGCGCTCGGCGCGAGGTTGGTGCCGGCCGGCGGCTGGCTGCCACCGCCGCCGGGGTTGGGCGGCGGGCCGGTGCTGGTCTGCACCACCGGCACGATGGTGCCGTCGGCGTTGAAGTACATCCGGTCCACCGCGACGGAGCGGCGGAAGTTACCGCCGCCCGGGGCGTTGGCGTTGTGGTACACCATGTACCACTGGCCGTTGAGCTGGGCGACTCCGGCGTGGTTGGTGGTCGAGGAGACCTGGCCGAGCACGACGCCCCGGTGGGTCCACGGCCCCATCGGGTTGGTGGCGGTGGCGTAGCGCTGGCAGGCGTAGCTCGACGAGGTGACGCAGCCCTGGGTGTCGTTGGCCGCGTAGATCATGTAGTAGAGGCCGTTGCGCTTGAACATGAACGGTGCCTCCCAGAAGTGGGTCAGCCCCTGCGGGGTGACCACCGGGCCCACCGTGTCGATCATGTTGCTGGCCAGCCGGACCGCCCGCGCCCCCCAGTAGCCGCCCCAGTACAGGTACGCCTGACCGTCGTCGTCGACGAAGACGGTCGGGTCGATGTTCAGCGGCGCGGAGTTCGGCGTGCTGTCGCTGATCAGCGGGCCGCCCTTGGCGTCGGTGAACGGGCCGAGCGGGCTGTCGGCGACGGCGACGCCGATGTTCATCCAGCCGGGCCCGTTGCCGTTGACCGAGGTGTACCAGTAGTAGCGGCCGTTGCGGTGTTCGACCTCGCTGGCCCAGGCGTCCGCGCCGGCCCAGCCGAACGTGCCGATGTTCGCCCGGGCGCCGTGGTGGGTCCAGTTCGCCGCGTCGGTGGAGGAGAGCACGTGCCACTCGCGCATGACGAAGTTGTTGGTGCCCGCCGGTGCCTCGTCGCGGCCGGCGTAGATGTACATCGTGTTGCCCACCACGAGGGGGGCGGGGTCGGCGGTGTAGATGGTGGTGATGATCGGGTTGGCGGCCGAGGCGGGCGGTGCGAGGGCCAGGCTCGCGGCCAGCGTCGCGGCACACCCGGCGGCCAGGACGCGGACAACGGGGCGTCGTCGCATGGAGATCTCCTGTCGGCAGGAAACGGGACGGGTGGCGCCGGTGCGGTGCATGCGCGGGGTGGTACGGGACGGGTGCACGGCATTGGCGCCCATCACTTCCAGCCGTCAGAGTGAAGTACGAAAACCCTTTCGACAAGATGTCGGTCAGGTAAAACTTGAGGCCCCTCAGGCAGCGCGGTCACCTTCCCCGCAACCTGCTTGGGCACTACGCTTCCTGGCAGCACCGGGACGGCGAGGCACCTGCCGGCCGTCCTAAAATGTTTGCGAAAGGCTTTCGGTGGGCCGACGACGATCCCAGTACGTGACGCTGAGCGACGTGGCGAACCGCGCCGGTGTCTCCGTGGCCACCGCCTCCAAGGCGTTGAACAGCCGGGCCGAGGTCGCCCCGGCCACCCGGGAGCGGGTCCTGAAGGCCGCCGCCGAACTCTCCTTCCAGCCCAACGTGCTGGCGCGCGGCCTGATCTCCGGGCGTACCCGCACGGTCGGGCTGCTCACCGACGAACTCGGCGGCCGGTTCGCCATACCGATCCTGCTCGGCGCCGAGAACGCCCTCGGCAACGGCCAGATGTCCGTGCTGCTCTGCGACGCCCGTGGCGACGCCATCCGCCGCCAGCACTACATCCGTACCCTGCTGGCCCGACAGGTCGACGGGTTCATCGTGGTCGGCGACAGCAACGACCTGCGCCCGTCGCTGACCCGGGACATCCCGGTCCCGGTGGTCTACGCCTACGCCGAGTCGACCGACCCGCGCGACCTGTCGATCGTCGCCGACGACGAGGGCGGTGCGCGGCTCGCCGCCGAACACCTGGTGTCGCACGGCCGACACCGGATCGGGCACATCACCGGGCCGGACACCTACCGCGCGGCACGGGACCGGGTGGCCGGACTACGGACGGTGCTCGCCGAGGCCGGGCTCAGTCCGGCCGGAGATCCGCTCTACGGCGAGTGGTCGCAACGCTGGGGTCGGCACGCCGCCCGGCTGCTGCTGGCCGCCCGACCGGACGTGGACGCGATCTTCTGCGGCAACGACCAGGTCGCCGCCGGCGTCGCCGACACCCTGCGTGGCCTCGGCCGGCGAGTTCCCGACGACGTGGCGATCGTCGGCTACGACAACTGGGAGCTCTTCGCCGCCGACTGCCGCCCGCCGCTGACCACCGTGGACCTCAACCTCGAACAGCTCGGTGCCGCCGCGGTCAACCATCTCTTCGCCGCGCTGGACGGCAACGCCGGCTCCGGTGTCATCCGGCAGCCCGGCCGCCTCGTGGTACGCGAGTCCACCGGACCCGCGCGGTCCACCTGATCTCCGCCCGGCGAGGCAGTACGCCGCCGAGCCCGGCTGGGCCGCGTTCTCCACGGCTCGCCCGAGCGAGCCGAGTCCCGGGCGGCGGTCGCCGGGCGGGGCTGCCGTGCTGTGTCGGATCACCAGCTCCGGCACCAGCAGTTCGCGCCCGGAGATCTGCGGGCCACCGGCCCGGTCGAGCTGCGACAGCAGCAGCCGCAGGCTGCGCCGGCCGAGTTCGGCGAAGTCCTGTCGCACCGACGTGAGCGGTGGCAGGAAGTGCGCCGCGTCGGGCGTGCCGTCGAAGCCGACCACGCTCACGTCGTCCGGGACTCTCCGGCCGGCCTCGTGCAGCGCCCGCAGCACACCGAGGGCGATCTGGTCGCTGGCACAGAAGACGGCGGTGACGGAGGGATCGCGCGCCAGCCGCCCGCCCTGCTCGAATCCGGCGCGGGCGCTCCAGTCACCGGGCGCCGACGGCGGCACCGGCGCACCAGCGGCGCGTAGCGCCGCCCGCCAGCCGGCGGCCCGTTCGCCCGCCTCTGGCCAGTCGCCCGGCCCGGACACGTGGTGGACGGTCGGATGCCCCAGGTCGAGCAGGTGTCGGATAGCCAGTTCCGCGCCGGCCGCATTGTCGATCCGCGCGTTCGGAACCGCCTGGCTACCGCACCCGCCCACGGTCACGCAGGCCAGCTCGGTCGACACCTCGGCGAGCGCGCCGGCCATGGGCGCCTTCGGCGCTATCGCGATGATCCCCTCCACCGACTGGCCGCGCAGCCAGTCGACCGCGTCACGCACCGACCGCCGGTCGGGATGCCGCACGCTGGCGACGCTGACGAAGTAGCCCGCGGCGCGGGCCGCCCCCTCGATCGCGTACAGCATGGCGGTCGGCCCGTACAGCGGGCTCGCGTAACCCACGACTCCGAGCGTGCCGGACCGCCTGGTGGCCAATGCGCGAGCCGTCAGGTTGCGGTGGTAGTCCAGCGCCCGCATGGCCGCCACCACCCGCCGCCGGGTGTCGGCCGCGACGTGCGGATGCCCGTTGACGACCCGGGAGACCGTCTGGGTGGAGACCCCCGCCAGGTCCGCGACATCGCTCATGATCGTGCGGCCCGGTCGTTGGAGCGGGCGGCCGGACCGGTCACCGGACGGCGGGACGGACGCCTCCGATCGCGGCCCCCGCACCGCCGCCCGCCTGTGGTTCTCGATCACACCGCTCTCCTCGCTGGTCCCCGACGAACGCGGACGCGTCGCCCGGAGGCCGGTAGCCCCGCCGGGCACCGGAGCGTGCCGGGCCCCCCTCCGACAATGGACCTCGAAAAGGATTTCGGCAACGTCTCCCGGCGGTGGCCCGCGCGCTCGACGGTCGCCGGGTGGGGACCAAGTGGACAGCAGCGCAAGTACGCCACCCTCGCCTACGAAAATCGTTTCGGCAAGACGTACGCACCGGTTACGTCGGAGGTCGCGAAACAGCGGAGCCCACCGCCGCCGACGGTCACCACTTAGTTTAGATTCGCGCCTATCTATTAGCGCCTCGTGGTCGACGCCGCCGGCCACCGGGCCCCGACAGTGGAGGACCGCCCATGAGATCGTCGAGAACAGCCCGCCACATCGCGGTGGCGGTGATCGCCGCGCTGGCCACCACCGGCGGTGCAGCGCTCGCGGCGACCGGTGCGCAGGCGGCCGCGCCGGGCTGCCGGGTCGACTACCGGGTCACCAACCAGTGGTCCGGTGGATTCGGCGCCGACGTCGCCGTCACCAATCTCGGTGACCCGATCAACGGCTGGACGCTGACCTGGACGTACGCCGCGGGGCAGCGGATCGGTCAGGCGTGGAACGCCACCGTGAGCCAGAGCGACAGCCGGGTCACCGCCACCAACGTCAGCTACAACGCTTCCCTCGGCACCGGGGCCGGCACCTCCTTCGGCTTCAACGCCTCCTGGAGCGGCAGCAACCCGGCGCCCACCTCCTTCGCCCTCAACGGCGTGACCTGCACCGGCGCGCCGGGCACCCCGGCACCGACGACACCCGCGCCGACCACGCCCGCACCCACCACACCCGCGCCGACCACGCCGCCACCGACCAGCGGCTGGAACCCGCCGGCCCACCTGGTCACCCCGCTCAACCAGGTGTGGCAGCACGTCGAACAGACCTACAACAACGGCAACCCGTACGCCTTCCGCAACTACGGCTGGGATCAGGTCATGGCCAACCGCGGATACGTCAACTTCTGCGTCCGGTGGGACTCCACCGCCACGGTCACCGCCGCCCAACGCGACCAGATCCACGCCACCCTCGCCCGCCAGTACAAGAAGTGGATGGACGTGATGGTCGGCCACAACGCCTGGCCCTACCAGGATGTGCCGGTCAGGGTGGTCGGCTGGGCCGTCCGCAACCGCAGCCAGTTGCAGTGGACGGACGCCTCCGTCGACATCTACGTCAACAACATCCGCGAGAACGCCCCCCAGTGCGCCCCCGAGTGCGGTCGCTTCTTCAACCAGAACGGCCAGTACCCCAACTGCCCCGGCGGCGCCGCCCGACACTACGACCAGTCGCTCTGGCTCACCGACGGGTTCGGCGGTGGGGCCGGCGGCGACTGGGGCCAACGGATGGGCCGCGAGTACTACATGAACAACCTCAACGCGGAGAACATGACCATCCTGCTGCACGAGATAGGCCACACCTTCGGCCTGGACGACTTCTACGACTGGACGCCCAGCGGCGTCGGCGGCTTCATCATGCGCGCGGGCAGCGCCAGTTCCATCACCGAGTTCGACGCCTGGATGCTCCGCGACTGGTGGCGCCACCTCAAGAGCCGCTACGGCTACTGATCACCACCGACGGGCTCCCGGCAGCGCCGGCCGGCGGTGCCGGGCCGCGCCCGGCGACCGCGCAGACGAGGCGCCCATCCCGACCGGGTGGGCGCCTCGACGCGGATGGTTTCAGGCGTCCTCGACAACCCGGGCGACGAACGCCCGCCAGGCCGCCGGGGCGAAGACCAACGCCGGCCCGGCCGGGTCCTTCGAGTCGCGTACGCCGACGACGCCGGGCAGGTTGCCGGCCACCTCGACGCAGTCGCCGCCGTTGCCACCGCTCTTGCTGCTCTTGCGCCACCGCGCGCCGGTCAGGTCCATGATGCCGCCGCTTCCCTGAGGAGATCCAGGGAACGCCTCCGGGGAAGCGCCTCCCCGCGGATCCGTTCCCACCGTCGTTCCAGCGTAACAAGGTCGGATGCCTGGTCCAGGATCTGCGCCTGCGCCGGACTGTCCACATGCGCCACCCGGCTGTTGTCGGGCATGTCGGCGATGGTGAAGGGTCCGTCCAGCCCGGGATAGCTGGGCGCGTCGGCCGGCACCACGTGCAGTTGCAGGCTCGGCAGCTCGGCACAGGCGAGCAGGTGCGCGAGCTGGCCCGCCATGAGCGCCCGGTCGTCGCCCACCCGCCGGCGCAGGACGCCCTCGTCCAGCACCGCCACCAGCAGCGGACCCCGCTCGCGGTGCAGGATCGCCTGCCGGGCGAGCCGCGCGGCGACGAGATCCTCCACCGCATCGGCCGTCAGCACCCCGCCCGCCAGCGTGGCCCGCGCGTACGCCTCGGTCTGGAGCAGGCCGGGCACCCAGGCGAGCTGGAAGGCGCGCAGGGTGGCCGCCTCGCGTTCGATGTCGACCCAGGGCCGGAACCAGACCGGCTCGCGGCGCCGGACGGCGTCGGGCCAGAGGGCGTCGACATCCTTTCCGAGCAGCTCGGCAGCCGTGGCACGATGCCTGCCCTGCGGGATGTGCCCCGGCTTTGCCCAGCGGGCAACCGTCTTCGGATGGACGCCGAGTCGGCCCGAGAGGCTCTCGGCGGTGTGGCCGGCCTCCGCGAGCGCCGCAACAAACGCATGGTTCATACCTGCTCCTCACTAGAACAAAACAACTGCCCACAAAAAGATCCCGTAACGCTGTGTGGTTGTCCAGAGACCCACGGCAAGGTGTTGGTGAGACGGCGAGGTCGGCGGGGCGACGGAGCCCGTCGGGACCGCCGTCGGGGCCGCCCACAACCTCGCGCGCCGGGCGGCCCCTCCCACCGCCGGTCGATGGAGGAGGCACCATGCCCACGAGGAAGCCCGCGAACGCCGTACCCGCGTCCCGCTGGTCGTCCCCGGCACGACCGCCGCCGCCAACGCCGGCGCGGCGCCACGACGGCACGCCCACCGTCGGTCCCGGCGTCTATCTGTTGACCCGGGACGCCTCCCCGCAGTTCGTCCGGCCGATCACGGTCCGGGTGATCCGGGAGCGGCTGGATCGGCATCCGTTCACCGGCTGGACGTGGATCGAGGCCTATCAGCTCGACGCCACGGGGGACGCGATCGCGCGCCGGGAGCTGTACGTGATGCCCGAGGGGATGCGCCCGGCGCCACCGCCACCGATCAGATCCGCCGGCCGGGGCGTCCCCGCCCGACGTACGCCGGTCAGGGTCGACGGGTGAACGCACGCCGCCGGGAGCACGTGGCGTCCCGTCCCACCTGGCGCTGCCGAGCCTGTGGGATCGCGTGGCCCTGCGGTGCGGCGAAGCTGGGCCTACTGGCCGAGTACGGCGGCCGGCGCGCGGCCCTGCTGATCCACCTGGCGACGCTGTGGGCGGAGGCGACCGCCCAACTCGCCGGATCGGAGGCAGCCGCCAACCCGACCGCCCTCTACGAGCGGTTCACCGCCTGGGCACGAGCCCACGCCCTATAGCCGCCCGCCTCGGGACCACGCCCTTCCCCCGGCCCCGGTCCCGAGGCGGGCCCATAGCGGCTGGCCGTGGCGGCTGGCTGCCAGGGGTGGCAGCCAGCAACTTCCCTGTTGTTGCTGGGTCAACTCGGGTCGAGACAGCAACAACAGGAAAGTTGCACCGCAGCCCGGCGCCGGCCCGTCAGGCGAAGAAGCCGGCGCGGAGGTTGATGCGGTGTTCCAGCCACGCCTTCAGGCAGCAGAGCATGTTGGTCCAGCCCTCGCAGTTGCCGTACGAGGCCCGTTGCCCCTCGGGAGTGGAGCGCCAGCCCTCCTCGGCGATGGTGACCAGGGTGCGATCGTCACCCAACGGCTCGAACTCCATGGTGACAATGGTGAAGTAGGACGCGCCCGCGACCGGCGCGTCGGTGGTGGACTGCGCGCCGTCGGCCGCCTCCCACCGCAGCACGATCCGCCGATCCTGTTCGACCTCGACCACCTCGACCGGGAACGCCCCGGGGAAGTCGGCGAAGTCCCAGCTGACCGTGGCACCCGTGACGAGCCGGCCCTTCGCGCCGCCGGTGGTGAAGTACCGGGAGAGCTGGTCGGGATCGACCACCGCCTCGAACACCTCGCTCACCGGGCGACTGATCCGTCCGGCGATCTTGAACCGCAGGTCCATGGTGATCTCCTTTCCCGTCCGCTGATATGTTATATCTCTATAACATGTCAGCTCGCCGCGGTCAGCCACCCGAGCCGGAACCGGTTGACGAGGACGGCGTCTTCAAGGCGCTGGCGTCGCCGACCCGGCGGCGAATCCTCGACCTACTGAAGGACCACGCCCGGACCACCGGAGACCTGTGCGAGCGCTTCCCCCAGCTGGACCGGTGCACGGTGATGCAGCACCTTCGGGTCCTGGAGGCAGCCGGGCTGGTCATCGCCCAGCGCAAGGGCCGCGAGCGGTGGAACCACCTCGACCCGCAGCCGATCAAGCACATCCACGACCGGTGGATCGGCGAGTACGCCAGCGCCGCGGTGGGGATGCTCGCCACCCTCAGGACCGAGCTTGACCGCCGTACGCCCGATCAGCAGGCCGGTCACGCCGCCGGCTGACCCGAGGCCGACGTGGGGATGGTCCGGGATCCGTTTCCCGACCTGGTATCTGGCTGGCCGGTCGCTCCTCTGCTGGATAGCCGTACGCGACGGGCGCACGGCCGGCGACGGGAGGGAATCATGTCGGACAGCCCTGGGATGCGGGCCCACCAGCAGGCCGCCCAGCAGGCGGCCCGGGATACCGCGGCGGCCTCGCAGCGGGCCATCGATCAGCACCGGGCCTTCATCCAGCACCGCCGGGCGGCGCCTCATGTCGCCGATCGGCCCCGCAGCTTCGTCGGCCGGGTGTTCGCGGCGCTGACGTCCCTGGTACTCCTCGCGATCGGCGCCTGGATCGCGGTGCAGGTGATCGGCGCGGTGGCCGCGTTCCCGCGCTGACCGGGCGGTCGGCCCACCGCCTGGTGGTCGACCGGGCACGTCTCCCCGGTCGACCACCTGGGTCAGCTCCGATCACTTCTGGTCGGGTGCGGGTCCGTTGTCGTTGAACCGGAAGCTGGTCGTGGGTGCGGCGTCACCCAACTCCTCCAGGATCAGCCCGTTCTCCCGGGAGTGCCGCAGGTACGCCGAGTTGTTGCTGATCAGGAACGCCTCGTCCGCGCCCTCGGCCGGGGCGATGGTGAACCGCTGTCGTGGCTCGTCCTCATTGCAGGCGGCCCCCTGCACCACCAACGGCTGGCTGTTGCCCGGGTTGCGCACCTGCCAACAGCGCGGCTCGCCGGTGCCGGGACCGCCGCCGGCCCCCCGGTACGACTTGATCAGGAAGTCCTGCCCGTCCAGCGGGGTCGGCACGAACAGCTGCCGGCCGCTGTCGTCGTCGACCTCGGCCAACCGGCCATCATCGGTCAACGACAGCCCCGCCTCGAACCCGTCGACCCGGGTGACGGTGACCTGGCGGGTGCCCGACAGCACCGGTGAGGTCGCGGTCGGCGTCGGGCTGGCCGGCGTCGACTCCGTCGGCGTGGGCGCCGGGGTCGTCGTCGCGGTGGCGACGGGCGTACTGGTGCCGGTCGGAGAGCCGGCGACGTCGTCGGGAGAGGTCGCCTCACCGCAAGCTCCGGTCGAGACGGCCAGTACCACCACGCCCGCACCAGCGAGCCACCTGCGCATCGACATTCTCCGCCCCCTCATCCCGGCGCGGGCGCCGCCGATGATCGGCGGACCGGTGCACCGCGCCGTCCTCGTGGATCACGTACCCGGACCGCAACGCGGGTATGCGACGCCGGAGCAGAACACCGACCGCAGCAGAACATTGACACTCCGGCATGGTTCGGGGAAGGATCTTTCTGTGCGAAGCGCCTATCTGACCAAGCGAGGTCACATCGACCTGCTGCGCGTCGCCAGCGCCGCCTGTCGACCCTGCCGCTGACGCCGGGTTCCGTTCACCGCCCGCCGCGGGCGTCTGTCTCCGCCGTAGGTCTCCGGCCCTACCGCCGCGCCCGCGCACGGCATCCCGCTACTCCCCGACAGGAGTGCTGTCCATCGTGCACAAGATGTCCGTACGCCTGGCCACCGCCGGGCTCGCCCTCACCCTGCTCGGTACGGCGGCCTGGACCGGGCCGGCACACGCCTCGGCGCTGCCGGCCGTGCCACCGTCGTCGCCCCACCTCTCCCAGATCGCCGGATACCCCCGGCAGAACGTGTTGCCGGTCTGGCCGGAGAACCCCGCCGACGCCTCCATCCCGATCGGCGTCATCCCCTACCACGAGATCGCCCCGAAGCTGAACGCGCTACAGGCCGCGAGCAACCGGGTCTCCGCCCGGGTGGCCGGCCGGTCCAGCGGCGGCCACGACCTGTACGCGGTCGTCGTCACCGCCCCGGAGACCCGCGCGGAGGCCCGCCAGCAGGAGGAGTGGAAGCGCCTCATCGAGGACGATCCGGTCCGAGCCCGCACCGACCGCCGGCTGCTGGCCGGGTACAAGACCCCGCTGTTCGTCAACGCCAACATCCACGGCAACGAGTGGGAAGGCACCGACGCGGCGCTGCGGGTCATTGAGGAGTTCGCCACCAGCACCGACCCCGAGGTGGCGCGGCTGCTCACGCGGAATCGGCTGATCTTCAACGTGACGTCCAACCCGGACGGGCGCATCGCCGGCACCCGCGCCAACGGCAACGGGTACGACCTCAACCGGGACCTGACCATCGTCTCGCAGCCCGAGACGAACCTGATCCGTGAGCTGATCATCGACACCAAGCCGATCATCACGCTCGACCTGCACGGGTACGTCAACCCGACGCTGCTGCACCCGAGCACTCCGCCGCACAACGTGAACAACGAGTACGACCTGTTCATCAAGCACGCCCTGCCGAACGCGCTGGCCATCGAGGAGGACCTGCGGGCGCTCGGCTACCCCGAGACGCAGCGGGCCCGGATCCCGTTCCGCGACGACGCACCCGGGGTCTGGGACGACTTCCCGCCGATCTACGTGCCGTCCTTCGCGCTGTTGCAGAGCAGCATCCCGTACACCATCGAGGCGCCGCTCAACCCGCGCGGCGCGAACCTGACCCCCGAGGAGCGGGTGCGTCGCTCCGCCATCAACACCGACGTGCACGAGGTGGCGATCAGGTCGTCGCTGCGGTACATCCAGGACCACCGCGCCGAGGTGCTGCACGACCAGGCCGAGGTGTACCGGCGCGGCTGGGCCGGTGAGCCGCTGCGGGACATCCCCGACGACTACGTGCCGGGCTGGGGTCCGGAGGACAACTACCACACCGTCTTCCCTCGCGCGTACGTCATCCCGACCGGTGCCGGGCAGCGTTCCGAGCCGGCCGCCGCGCGGCTGGTGGATCTGCTGATCGGCAGCGGCGGTCGGGTGTGGCAGGCCAGGCACGCCTTCCGGGCCGGGGGTCGCAGCTACCCCGCCGGGTCGTACGTGGTGGACCTGCACCAGCCCAAGCGGGGACTGGTCAACTCGCTGCTCGAACCGGGCATCGACCTCACCGACCGGGTGGACGACCTCTACGCCGGGCCGGCCGCCTGGAGCCAGGGGCTGACCTGGGGCGCCACCGTCGACACCCTGTGGGACAGGAAGCTGCCCAAGGTGGCGCTCACCCGGGTGCACGACGGCGTGGCCCGGGGCACCCTGCCGCCGGGCAACCCGGACGTACGGCTGAACCTCCAGGACGCCGCCGACCTGCTGGTGGTCAACTCGCTGATCGGCAAGGGTCTGCGGGTCCACCGGCTCGCCGACGGGTCGGTGGTGGTACCGGCCGCCCCCGGCAGCCGCGCGGCGCTCCAGGCGGCGGTCCGGACCTATGGCGTCACCTTCGAACGCGCGCCGGCCCGCTGGACGGGAACCCCGCTGGGCGAGACCGTAGTCGGCTACCTGGGCGGCGTCGAGCAGCGCGACACGCTGGCCGCCCTCGGTTTCCCGACCCGGGCCGTCACCGCCGCCACGCTGGCCGACACGCTGACCGACGAGGTCGACGTGCTGCTGGTCGGCAGCAACCTGAACCTGGCGAACCTGACGGCGGAGAACCGGGCGGCGCTCGACGCGTACCTCGCCCGAGGCGGCGGGGTGGTCGGCCTCGGCACCGCCGGGGCGGCCTTCGGCAACGCCACCTCGCTGCTGAGCGTCACCGCCACGGCCGGGCCGTCACTGGCCAGCGGGGTGGCCGACGTCGTCAACCGGGGCGGCCCGGTCACCGCCGACGCGAGCCGGTACGCGTTCATCAGCCAGCCGGTCTGGTTCACCAATCTCGGTGCCGGGGTCACCGTGGACCAGGCGTACGCAGCGGATCCGCTGCTCGCCGGCTGGTGGGTGAGCACCGGGACGACCGGGCGGTCCGCCGCCGCCGGCCAGGCCAGTGTCGTGCGCAGCGTGGGCCCCGCCGGCAACGGGGTGGTGCTCTTCGGGACCAACCCGACGTTCCGGCTGCACCCGAAGGGGCTCCAACCGCAGTTGGGTCGGGCACTGCTGTGGGCCGCCCAGCCGACGCGGTGACCTGATCCCGTCGCTCGTGAGGGCCCGGAGCAGCGTCGCTCCGGGCCCTCACCCATACCCGCAATTCCCATCCGTTGGATGGGTTATGGTGGCGACCTGATCCGCGACGGAGGCACCCGTGTCCGCATCCCCGCCGCCGCTGCGCAAGCTCGGCTTCCTCACCATCGGGCTGTTCGACGAGGCCGACCCCGGCGCCGGTCACGAGTCGACCATGCAGCTCATCGAGCTGGGCGAGCAGCTCGGCTTCGACAGCGCCTGGGTACGCCACCGGCACCTCCAGTACGGCATCTCCTCGCCGGTCGCCGTCCTGGCGGCGGCGTCGCAGCGGACCCGCCACATCGACCTCGGCACCGCGGTCATCCCGCTGGGCTGGGAGAACCCGCTGCGGCTGGCCGAGGACCTGGCGACCGTCGACATCCTCTCCGCCGGGCGGCTCAACCCCGGGGTGAGCGTCGGGCCACCGCTGCACTACGACCGGGTCCGGGAGGCGTTGTACCCGGACAGCGCCGACGCGGAGGACTTCGGCTACACCCGGGTGCGCCGGCTGCTCGACCTCGTCCGGGGCGAGCCGGCCAGCGAGTTCGACGGGGTGGAGGGCTTCGAGGTGTTCTCCCGCCGGGTCCAGCCGCACTCCCCCGGGCTGGGCACCCGGATGTGGTACGGCGCCGGCAGCCTCGGCTCGGCCCGCTGGGCCGGTGAGCAGGGCATGAACCTGCTCACCAGCAGCGTGGTGAAGGCCGAGGAGGGCACCGACTTCGCCGAGATCCAGCTGTCGCACATCCGCACCTTCCGCGCCCACCACCGGGACGGTGACCGGGCCCGGGTCTCCCAGGGGCTCGTGGTCATCCCCACCGACACGGCCACGCCCGCGCAACGCGAGCGATACGAGGCGTACGCCCGCCAGCACGCCCCGCGTACCGCGTCGCCGCAGGGCCCGGCCCGGATGATGTTCGCCCCCGACCTCGTCGGCCCGGCCGAGGTGATCGCCGAGCGGCTCTCGGCGCACGCGGCGTTCCGCGAGGTGACCGAGGTCGCCTTCGCGCTGCCGTTCACCTTCGCGCCGGCCGACTACGTGCAGATCCTCACCGACATGGCGACCCGGCTCGGCCCGGCACTCGGCTGGCGCCCAACCGGCTGACCCCGAGGACCGAAGGGCCTGGCCACCGGGCGGCACCCATCGATGAGCTTGATCAATGGGAGGCGCTAGCCTTGAGTCTGCCCCTCGTTACCCATCGTGATTTGCGCTTTCGCGCAGGGGGCGTTGCCGAAGCACCACGATCGTCGAACCACCATGGAATGCCGGGGATGCCGATGATGCGAACACGGCGGATGGCGGTGGCGATCGCGATCACCGGCGTGCTCTCCGCGGCGACTGTGCTGACCGGGTTGATCACGAACGAGGCGTCAGCCCAGCAGCGTTGGCCCGGTTGGCTCGAAATCGTCCGTACCCATCCCTGGCACTCCCTCGGCATCCTTGCGCTCCTTCTGGTCGGCCTGACCATCGTGCTGACGGCATGGCCCCCCGCGACGAGAGACGACGCCGTCGGGCAGCCCGGGGTGGAGCCCGCCCTGCCACCTCTACCTGGCGCCGTGGAGCCACCGCAGAGCCCGGCGGTCGGCGACAACGAGACTGCTCTGCGCGACCTAGCCGAGAAGCGAGGCAGCCAGCTGAGACGCCTGTCAGGGGAACTGCTCGGCCGCCTCGGCCGCCGGAGAACCGCGTACCCGCTCGATCTGAGCCTGGCGGAGCTGCATCGCATGAACCTCTTCGTGCCCGGCCGACTGGCTCCGTACCACGAGCGCGACCCCGAGACGGGCGAGCAGGCCGTGGCAGCGCTGGTGGATCGTCTCCGGCGCGGAAAGTCGGTGCTTCTGCTGGGCGAGCCGGGCTCCGGCAAGAGCCTCTCGCTCTACGGGGTGGCGCTCGCGCTGCAGGATGTCGGGCTACTGCCGATCCCGCTGCGCGCACTGGATGCCGCGGACGTCCTCGATGACGTCCGCGGGTCGATGGTGGACGACGCGATACTGCCGGGCACCGTCGTGCTGGTCGACGGCTTGGACGAAGCGAGCGAGTTGGCCGGCGGCGGCCCGCTCGCCACGGCGCTCATGCAGCTGCTCCGCCACGCCCCCGCACTCGTCACCTCCCGCACCAGGGAGTACGAGGAGTGGATCGCCTTCGAGACCACCACGGTCGGATTCGACGAGGTGTTCCGGCTGACGGGCTGGTCGGTAGAGGTCGAGTTCGCCGACTACCTGTCCCGGCTACAACGCAGAGGCTTGATCGCCGATCCCGGTCTCTACCGGACGGTGGTCGCCTCGGAACAGTTGGGCCGGCTCGTGATGCGCCCGCTCTACGCCCGGATGCTCACCTTCATCGGGAATGACGCGGCGACCCGGATCAGCAGCGCGAGCAAGCTGTACGGCGAGTACCTTAGCCAGCTCAGCCGCGCCACCGACTTCGCCGTGCGGGGCAGCCATCCGACCTGGAGTGGTCAGTCACTGGTCAGCTGGCAGGCGGCAGCCTGGTTCGTGCACTCACGCGAACTGCCCGCCGACGCCATCCCGATGGCCGAACTCCACGCGGAACTCGCTTCCGAGCGGGGGCACGGCGCCGAGATCCGGGCACTCGATCAGGTGATCGACCGCCGCACACTGCATGGCACGGAGGTCGGTGAATTCCTGCACTACTCCTTCTACGAACATCTGCTGGCCCGGTACATCCGTGATCGCCTGCTCGCCGAGCTCCCGCCCGATCAGGCGGCGGTGTTGCTGCGCAGGGATCTCACCCGGGAGATTCGGCATCACCTGGTCGGCCAACTTCAGGAGTTGGCCGACGACCGGCTCGGCGAGCGGTTGTCCGGGCTGTATCGTCAGCTACGCCGCGAGCCGGGTCTGGACACCGCTGACCGGCTCACCGTCTGCAACCTGTTGGTCTACCTCATCTCACGGACGAGTCCGACGGCACCCCGGCACCTCCACGTGCTCCTGCGACGGGAGCGGAACGAGTTCCTGCTGAACTCGCTGCTGTGGGCCTTGTGCCACCACCGATCGGACTCCGCCCTCTTCCGCTTCTTCTCGCTGCTGCAGCATGATGCGGTCTTCCGAGCCTGCAGTCGCGGATACGTCCTCTACTACTACGGTGACCTGCGAAGCGGTCGTCCACCATTCCTGGACGTGCCGCCCTACGCGTCCCACGAACGCACCTCAAAGCGGATGCTAGCGATATTCGCGAACCCCATGTTTCGGACAGTCTCCGCGCAACGTCGCTTCGTTGATCTCTATACCTTCATGGACATCTACCACGTTCGGCGTGAGAACATCGATGGCCACGCCCTGTCCACGCTTCGCTCGGCGATCGATGCGCTGTCCGGACTGGGCCTGACGCACCCGATGGAGGAGCAACTGTCCGAGATGTTGTTGGAGATCTCCAACCCGCCCGTACCGGACGCGAACTCGACCTCGTTTGCGGAATGAGGCATGGCGATGCGAGGTGAGAATCGGAAGGGAAGCTCGTGAAACTTTTTGTCTGGGATTTGCACGGCGTACTGGAGGAAGGCAACGACCGAGCCGTGATCGACATTTCCAACGAGGTGCTGGCGGCCTTCGGATACGAGCAACGATTCGCATACGCAGACGGCCGACGCCTGTACGGACACAAGTGGTACGAATACTTCTCTTTCCTACTCCCCGAGGACACCCACGATCGCCACATGGAGCTTCAGGAGGCCTGCTTCATGGTCTCCGAAGAGCGGCCCGAGCTGCAGTACCGCTGGATGAGACCGACGCCGCACGCCATCGACGTGCTGGCCGAGATAGGCGCCCGCCACCAGCAGATCGTCATCTCGAACACTCGCCCCGGCACCCTCGACATGTTCCTCAAGCTGCTGGAGCTGACGGATTACTTCGTGCCCGGACGCGCGTTCGCGGTGGACCAGCACGTCCGGGACGTGAAAACCACCAAGAAGGACATACTGGCCGAGTATCTGGCCGGCAAGCCCGCATTCGAGGAGATAGTCATCATCGGCGACTCGGCCAGCGACATGCTCCTTGCGGACGTTGCCGGCGGGACCACCTACCTCTTCGCACATCCCGAGTTTGCGTTCCGCAACTGCACTGCGGACTTCCGGATCCATGACCTACGGGAAGTCCTGGGCCGCGTATAGACCACGACCAAGCAGTTCCGTACACTGAGAGCAATCAATCGCTAACCAGACGTGCGGATGCCCATGTCGTCTTCTTGGGATACTCGGTGCTCCCCAACAGACGCACCGGTTCGGCTCTGCGACGCGCTGATCGTGGTACCACCACCGTCACCATCGGATACAAATCCGCCGCTGGGGCCGGCGATTCTCGCGACCGCCGCCGCCCGCGCGGGCTTTCACATCGACGTACTGGATCTCAACATTGTCCTGCTGAAGCGCTTCGGCAACCACGTTCCTCTACTCGGGCGGACGCTCGGTGACCACGGCAAGGACCGACGGGGCGTGGCGGCCGCCGCACAGTGGCTCTTCGCACACACCGGCCTGCGTGACAAGCCGCCGCTGCATCTGCCCGATACGGCCGACCCGGTCGCCGGGATGCACTACCCGCTCTCCACTGTGACGGCCGCCGTCGCTGCCGCGCTGTCCGACCGGGAACCCTGGCGCGCATGGCTCGAACATCATCTGCTCGCCTCGTGCGATCGTCCCCCGACGATGGTCGGCGTCTCCCTGATGGGCCCCTCCCAGGTCTTCGTCGGCCTCCTGGTGCTGCGAGTCGCCAAGCAGATCTGGCCGGAGACGACGACGGCGCTGGGCGGCAGCCACGTCACCCTGTTGCGGGAGGAGATGCGGTCAGGCGGGCGACTGGGGAAGGGGGCGGACGTCGTGCTCCCCGGCCACTGCGAGGACGAGTTCGTAGCCGTGCTGGCGCGGCTCAGCCCGCGGCGGGTACGGCGGCCACTGCTGCCGGAACGTCCCGCCGACACTCCGTTCGAGTACCTGCCGAGCTTCTCCGAGCGGCAGCTCCGCCACTACGACCGACGGTGGTTGACCCTGCCGCTCCAATTCACCCGCGGTTGTTCCTACGGCCGGTGCACGTTCTGCACCTATCCCCTGGTCGAGCCGCTGATCACCGCCCTCGCCCCGACGGCCGCGAGGGCGACCGTCGACGCGCTGGTAGAGGCGCACGGGGTTCGACGCTTCTCGCTGAAGGATTCGCTGTTCACCGCACCGATGTTGCGGGCGTTCGCCCAGGAACTGCTGCGCGAACCTGCCGCGGGGATCCGATGGAGCGCCACGACGAAGGCCAACCGGGCGCTGATTTCCATGGCTCCCCTCGTTGCAGCCTCAGGGCTCGCGACGGTGGAGATCGGTGTCGAGACGATCAGGCCGGAGGGTCAGCGGATCTTCGACAAGCGGGCCGATCCCGTGATGCTGCAGGAGTTGATCCTCGCTCTGGCCGAGCACGGCATCACGGTGGTCACCAATCTGATCTTCGGTTACCCGGGTGAACAGGAACGGGACGCGCAGGCACAACTGGCGTGGTTTCTTCGGCTACGAGCGGCGGCTCCGGCCGGCCGGGTCGACTGCTCGTTGAATATGCTGGAGATGGTGCGTGGCGCACCGATGGTGGCCCGTCCACCACCCGGAGTCGAGCTGCGCGGCGTCGCTCCCTGGGCCTTCAGCTACGCCTGGAACGCCCCTGGGTGGCGGCGCGACTTCGCCGACGTCCTGCGATCGGTGGAGCAGGCGCGTCAGGCCGCGCCCCCGGGGCCGACCGAGATGTCCGCCTGACGTCCGGGCCGAGGCAGAGCCGCACGCGTCACCGATGGCGCCACTCCGGCCCCACCGTCCCGGTCCGGTCGGGTCTAACGGCCTACCCGACGGCGCTTCGGGGTGGACATGCTGGTGTCATGAGCGGTCGGAGGTTGAGGCCGGACGCGAAGTGCCCGCTTCGCCCCGAGGAGCCGTGCACCCTGTGCCAGCTGGACGTGACCGGCCCAGCCGACTGCCCCCTCGTCTATCTCGTCATGAGTGACGACGAACTGCGTGCCGGGACGCACCGCAGTCGGCTGGCCTTCGCCGGGTCAGGGGGTGCGCGCGCCGCCGTCCAGGTCGGCGCGGAGGGCGTCGGGCGCGCGCATCCGCCACGCGTCGGTGATCAGCTCGTCGAGGCGGTCGACGGCGACCGCCGCCAGCCGCAGCATGACCAGGGGAAACCCGTCGTAGCCGGGCGTGGTGAAGAAGAGTTCGGGCTCACCGAGGAGCAGCGCCTGCTTCTCGGCCTCGTCGCCGACGTACAGCACCGCGATGTCGGTACGGATGACGCGCGGCTTGCCGGGCTGCCGCTCGGGATAGGACCAGACGAAGCCCTTGTCGGCGACCCGGAAGTCGAAGCCGTCGCTGTCGATCTCCACCGTGTGCGGCAGCGCCAGGGCCAGGCGACGGACGTCCTCGGCGTCAGCCATCGACACTCCCCCGGGTCACCGACTGTGGCATGACGACAGGCTAGTCGCCGGGTCCGACACCGCCACGCTCAGCGGCGCTCAGCGGGAGAGTGCCTTCTCCAGTTCCGCCTTCGACATCGACGAGCGACCCTTCACGCCGCGCTTCTTCGCCTCGTTGTAGAGCTGTTCCTTGGTGCGTCCACCGGCCCCGCTGTGCGGGCGCTTGCCGCCGCGGTGACCGGACGAGACATCGTCGAGCGAGGACCGGCTGGCGGTACGCGACTCGCCGGAGCGGGCCCGCTCCTTGTTGACCGTCCGGGCCGCGATCTCCTCGGCCCGGCTGGTGGAGACGCCGCGCTTCTTCGCGCTCGCCTTGATGTGCTCGTACTGCCATTCCCGCTTCGGGCTGGATCCTGCGGGCATGGGTTGCCTCCCTCCACCGGAAGTGTCCGATGGTCGGATGCCCTACGCCCGGGTACCCGAAACGCGCGGCGCGGCGGGACGACCCGCCTCACCGCGCGTGGGCGCTGCCTCAGGAGGTGAACTTGTCCAGGGCCACCTCGATGGCGCCGGTGTCCGGCTGGGCGTACGCCCTCATGGTCTCCTTGTTGTAGGAGACGAAGCTGGGGCACCGCACCGCCGGGGCGTTGACCCGGCCGCCCTCGCCGATCTTCTCGGCGGTCTTGGCGGAGTAGAAGGTCAGCGTGTAGCGCGACGAGACGTAGTCGACGGTGACCTGCTTGTCGTCGCGGTCCTTGTACTGGCACTTGCGGGGCGTGCCCTCGCTGCCCTCCTCGAAGGTGAGGCAGCCGACGACGGAGACCGACGCCCAGTCGGCGGTCTTGGCGTAGTACGGCTTGTCGAAGCCGACCGACTTGCTCAGCCAGGACTGCGGGCGCTCCGGGGAGTTGGCGAAGGTGTAGACCTTGGTGCCCTTCGCGCCGGTGTACGGCGCGGCGTTGAGGATCGGGCTGCCCTCGCACACCGCCGACATGTCGCTGGAGTTGCGGGCGGTCACCGCGTTGTTGTTGTCGGGCTGCTCGTCCGCGGGCGCGGCGGGTGTGGCGATCGCCGGCGCGCTACTCGTGGGCGTCACGCTTGCCCCGCCCGCGACCGGTGCCGGGTCGTCGTCGCCCGCCAGCACGAAGAAGCCGATGGTGCCACCGCAGGCGACGAGCACCGCCATGACGGCGGCACCGATGCCCAGGCCGAGCCAGAGGGCCGTGTTCGAGGACTTCGCCGGCGGCCCGCCGTATGGCGGGGGCGGCGGTGGCGGCGCGCCGTACGGCGACGGGTAACCGGGCGCGCTGGCCTGGCCGAATGGGGAGCCGGGCGGCAGCGGCTGGCCGACGGGCGAACCCGGCGGGCCGGCCGGCGAACCGGGCGGTGTGCCCCACGGGGCGGCGTTCGGGTCCGGCTGCTGCCCGCCGTACGGAGGGTGGCTGTCACTCATCTGATGCCCTTGTCAAAGTCGAGAGGTTCGATGGCAGATGATCAGAGCCAGGGTAGTGACGGGCGCAAGCCGGGCCGTCATCCCCTCCCCCGTCCGTCGATGCGCCAACTGGTTGCCGGGTGGCGGTTGCGGTGTGCCCGCGCCACGCGGTGGGTACCTGTGGAACACCGCCGAGGAGGAGGACGAGATGACCGATCCCAGGTACACGCCGCTCGCGGTCGCCGCGGCAGGCAAGCTTGTCGCGGACGACGGCGACACCGGCGGAGGCGAGTTGGTCGGCGCGGACGACGCGGCGGCCGACGCCGCCCGCGCTGGCGCCGACATCGACCTGACCGACGCACACCGGGACACCGACCCGACCCCGGTCGGGGCCGACGACGCCGAGGCCGACCGGCAACGCGCCGCCGGGGAGACGTGAGACAGACCCGACCGTACGCGGCCCCGGGGCGTCGCCCCGGGGCCGCATCCATTCCCCAGACTTCGACGTACCTAAATATTGCGTCATGGTTTCGATACACCGTAAGCTGCCGTGGGAGCGCTCCCGGCGACTCCGTCCCCGGTCCCGGAGTGCCGTACCCACCACCACGAGCAGATTGCGACGGTCCACCATGAAGCATCCTCCGCGCCGCCTGCGGCGCCTGCTGGTCACCGCCGGCTCCGTCGGCGCGTTGACCATCGGCGCACTGGCGGCCATGCCCACCACCAACGCGATGGCCGCGCCCGGCTGCTCCGTGACCTACACGACGAACAGTTGGTCCGGGGGTTTCACCGCGAGCGTCACCGTCACCAACGTCGGCGACCCGGTCAGCAACTGGACCCTCGGCTTCAGCTTCCCCGACGCCGGTCAGCGCCTCGACCAGGGCTGGTCCGCCACGTGGAGCCAGAGCGGCAGCGCCGTCACCGCGCGGAGCCTGAGCTGGAACGGCTCGCTGGCCACCGGTGCCAGCACCAACATCGGTTTCAACGGCACCTTCACCGGCGCCAACCCGTCGCCCACCTCGTTCACCCTCAACGGCACGGCCTGCACGGGCGCGACCACGCCGCCCACCACTCCCCCGCCGACCACACCGCCGCCCACCACTCCCCCGCCCACCACTCCCCCGCCCACCACGCCGCCGCCGACGACCCCGCCGCCCACCACCCCGCCGCCCGGAGGTTCGACCCCGGTGGCCATCAACGGTCAGCTGCGGGTCTGCGGAGTCAACCTCTGCAACCAGTACGGCCGGCCGATCCAGCTGCGCGGCATGAGCACCCACGGCATCCAGTGGTTCGACCACTGCTACAACAACGCCTCGCTCGACGCGCTGGCCACCGACTGGCGCTCGGACGTGTTCCGGATCGCCATGTACGTACAGGAGCAGGGCTACGAGACCAACCCGACCCGCTTCACCAACCGGGTCAACGAGCTGGTCGAGATGGCCACCGCCCGGGGCATGTACGCGATGATCGACTTCCACACGCTCACGCCGGGTGACCCGCTGTACAACCTGGAGCGGGCCAAGACCTTCTTCGCCGCCGTCTCCGCGCGGCACGCGGGGAAGAACAACGTGATCTACGAGATCGCCAACGAGCCCAACGGGGTCAGCTGGGCGAACATCAAGAGCTACGCCGACCAGGTCATCCCGGTGATCCGGGCCAACGACCCGGACGCGGTCGTCATCGTGGGCACGCGGGCCTGGTCCTCGCTGGGCGTCTCGGAGGGCTCGGACCACACCGAGATCGTGAACAACCCGGTGAACGCCAGCAACGTCATGTACGCGTTCCACTTCTACGCCGCGTCGCACAAGGACAACTACCGCGCCGAGGTGGAGCGGGCCGCCGCCCGGCTGCCGCTGTTCGTCACCGAGTTCGGCACGGTGGACTACACCGGTGACGGTGCCGCCGACCTGGTCAGCAGCGCCCAGTGGCTGGACCTGCTGGACCGACTCCGAATCGGGTACGCCAACTGGACGTTCTCCGACAAGGCCGAGGGCAGCGCGGCGTTGCGGCCGAACACCTGCAACGGCAGCACCTACACCGGCACCTCGGTGCTCACCCCCTCCGGTGTCTTCATGCGCGACCGCATCCGCACCCCGGACAACTTCCCGACCAGCTGATCCGACCGCACCACCGCACCACCGCGGCCCCGGCGGAGCACCGCCGGGGCCGCGCCACGCGCACCCACCCCACACGCATCCACCCCCCGTCGCCCCCGCACGGAGGCACGGCCGCCGGCCAAGGCACCCTCCTGTACGCCCTGTCGAGCTGAACCGTCTGTGCTATCAACGCCGGACCCGGGTCGTTGGCAGCACCCCTCACGCGCGCCGGATCGGCCGTCAGCACCGGACCGGCAGGTCGCGGTCTGCTGCTGGCCGCGGTGCGCTCCGGCGCGGTCGGTGAGGCCTGGTCGATCGTTCACCGGGCGCGCCGGCTCTCGGGGCGAGCGGAGGAGCGGAGGAGCGGACGCGACCCGAACACGACCCGAAACGACCCGAGCGCGGGGCCTCGGGCGGGTGATTCACTCGCGCTCTCAGCTCGACAGGGAACGCAGGGGCAGCCAGGTGCTCGACGCGGCACGCCGCCGACCGACTGACACCTGCCGCCCGGTCAACCCGTCATCCGGTCACCGGGGTGAGCAGCGTGTCGACGGGTCCGGCGGAACCCGCCCGGTACTCCTGCAGCGGCACCGTCCCGGCCCGCCAGGCGGCCAGCACCGGCTCGACGACACGCCAGCACTCCTCGGCGACGTCGCCGCGCACCGACAGGAGCGGATCCCCCTCGAAGGCGCCCCGCAGCACCTCGCCGTACGCCGGCAGGTCGCCCGGGCCGAAGTCCGCCGTCAGGTGCACCTGGTCCAGCTCGAACGGGTCACCCGGGCCGTTGATGTTGAGTTCCAGGCCGAGCCGGTCCGGACCGAACCCGATCCGCAGCCGGTCGGGGTGTTCGTAGCCGGTCAGCCCGGCCGGCACCCGGGCCGGCTGCTTGAAGGTGACGACCGCCTCCTTGCGTACACCGGCGGTCGCCTTGCCGGACCGCAGCCGGAACGGCACCCCCGCCCAGCGCCAGGTGTCCACCGTCAGCACCAGTTCGGCGAGCGTCTCCGTGCCCCGGGTCGGGTCGACGCCCGGCTCGTCGGCATAGTCCGGCAGCCGGCGTCCGTCGATCTCGCCGGCCGTGTACCGGGCCCGCCGGCTCGCCGCGACCGGATCGTCGCGCCACAGCCGGGTGGCCCGCAGCACCTGCGCCGCGCGACCCCGCAACTCCTTCGCGTCCAGACTGGGCGGCGGGTCCATGGTGAGCAGGGCGAGCACCTGGAGCAGGTGGCTCTGCACCATGTCCACCAGCGCGCCGGCACCGTCGTAGTAGCCGGCCCGGCCCTCCAGCCCGAGGGTCTCGTCGAAGACGATGTCCACGCAGGCCACGTGCGCGGCGTTGAGCACCGGCTCGAAGATCCGGTTGGCGAAGCGCAGGCCGAGCAGGTTCAGCACCGTCGACTTGCCGAGAAAGTGGTCGATGCGGTGGACCTGGTCCTCCGGCACGAGGGTGTCCAGCAGGTTGTTGAGCGAGCGGGCCGAGATCCGGTCGACACCGAACGGCTTCTCCAGCATCAGCCGGGTGCCGGGCGGCACGCCGATGCGGGCCAGCGCGGCAGCCGACCGGGCGGTCACCATCGGCGGCAGCGCGAAGAAGATCACCAGCGGCCCGGCGCAGTCCCGCAACAGCCGCCGCAGGTCGTCCTCCCGCGTCACGTCGGCGGGCACGTACCGCGTCTCGCGGACCACCTCGGACTCCACCGGTCCGTCCGCGCCGACGGTGGCGAAGGAGTCGGCCACCCGGCGACGCCACCGCTCGTCGTCCCAGCCGTCCATGCCGCTGCCGATCAGCCGCAACCCGGGCAGCGCCCCGCTGGCCACCAGCCGACCCAGCCCGGGCAGCAACAGCCGCCCGGTCAGGTCACCGCTGGCGCCGAGCACCAGCAGAGTCTGGCGTACGCCGGTGGCGGCGGCGGGATGTCCGGGTGCTGCGGCGGGGGCGTTCGGAGCCGGCGTCGTCATGCCACCACCTTGCCCTGTCCCCGCGACGTGCCGTCAGCGGACCCCGCAGACCGGCCCTCCGCTCGCACTGCGTTGACGGGTTCACTCGCTGACGGCACCGGCGCCCGTGCGGATCGTGACCAGTCGCGGCGTCGGGCTGGCATGGCGATCTTCGTGTGGCAGGCTGGTCTCACCCGCCGGCCGGACGAGGCCGGCGGCGTGCCGACCCTGCGAGGAGACGATCGATCCGATGGCTGCGGACGTCACCACCACCGACGAGTGGCAGGCCCTGCGCAAGCACGCCGACGAGATCCGCGGGACGCATCTGCGGGACCTCTTCGCCACCGACCCCGACCGTGGTGAGCGGTTGACCGTCGAGGCGGCCGACCTCTACGTCGACTACAGCAAGAACCTGGTCACCGACGAGACGCTCCGGCTGCTGACCGCGCTGGCCGCGCGGGTCGGGCTCGCCGACCGGATCGCCGCGATGTTCGCCGGCGCCCCCATCAACGGCACCGAGAACCGGGCCGTGCTGCACACCGCGCTGCGGCTGCCGCGCGACGCGGCGCTCACCGTCGACGGGCAGGACGTGGTGGCCGACGTGCACGCCGTGCGGGAACGGATGGCCGAGTTCGCCGACCGGGTGCGCTCCGGGCAGTGGCGCGGGCACACCGGCGAGCGGATCACCACCGTGGTCAACATCGGCATCGGCGGCTCAGACCTCGGACCGGTGATGGCGTACGAGGCGCTGAAGGCGTACCGCGACGCCGGCATCAGCTGCCGCTTCGTGTCGAACATCGACCCCACCGACATCCACGACACCACGGCCGACCTGGACCCGGCCACCACCCTCTTCGTGGTGGTGTCGAAGACCTTCTCCACCCAGGAGACCCTGGCCAACGCCGAGCAGGCCCGGCGCTGGCTGCTGACCGGCCTCGACGCCGACGCCGACGCGGTGGCCCGGCACTTCGTCGCGGTCAGCACCAACGCGCAGCGGGTGGCCGACTTCGGCATCGACCCGGCCAACATGTTCGGCTTCTGGGACTGGGTCGGCGGCCGGTACTCGTTGCCCTCGGCGGTCGGCCTGTCGGTGATGCTCTCCATCGGGCCGGAGCGCTTCGAGGAACTGCTCGCCGGCTACCACGCCGTGGACGAGCACTTCCGCACCGCGCCGCTGGCCCGCAACGCGCCGGTGCTGCTCGGGCTGCTCAACGTCTGGTACACCAACTTCCTCGGCGCGCAGACCCACGCCGTGCTGCCGTACTCGCAGTACCTGCACCGGTTCCCGGCCTACCTCCAGCAGTTGACCATGGAGAGCAACGGCAAGTCGGTACGCACCGACGGCCGGCCCGTGACGTACGACACCGGGGAGATCTTCTGGGGCGAGCCCGGCACCAACGGCCAGCACGCCTTCTACCAACTGCTGCACCAGGGCACCCGGCTGGTGCCGGCGGACTTCATCGGGTTCAGCGAGCCCCAGCACGACATCGGCGACATGCACGACCTGTTCATGTCGAACTTCTTCGCCCAGACCGCGGCACTGGCCTTCGGCCGTACCGCCGAGCAGGTCGCGGCCGAGGGCACCCCGGCGGACCTCGTGCCGCACCGGGTGATGGCCGGCAACCACCCGACCACGTCGATCGTGGCCGACCGGCTCACCCCGGCCACCCTCGGCCAGCTCATCGCCCTCTACGAGCACATCGTGCTCACCGAGGGCGCGATCTGGGACATCAACCCGTTCGACCAGTGGGGCGTCGAGCTGGGCAAGGTGATGGCCAACCAGCTAGCCCCCCTACTCACCGGCAACGAGGCCGACCTGGCAGACCTCGACTCCTCCACCGCCACCCTGATCCGCCACTACCGCGCCCAACGCCGCCGCCCCTAACAGGGCCCGGCACGGCACGGCGCAAGATCCGCGCAACTTC
Organism: Micromonospora sp. WMMD1082; assembly: GCF_029626175.1. NCBI lineage: Bacteria > Bacillati > Actinomycetota > Actinomycetes > Micromonosporales > Micromonosporaceae > Micromonospora > Micromonospora sp. WMMD1082. The sequence continues at coordinate 6,463,267 of NZ_JARUBM010000002.1, forward strand.
ACCGATGTTGCTGTCTCCGGCCGCCTCTGAGGCAGCAACAACACCGAAGTTGCGCAGATCTTGATGGGCTCGCGCCACGTCGGCCGCTGCCGGTCGGCACTGGATGATCTCGGCGAGGAAGCAGCACCGGCGCTGGTACCGGCAGCGGGCGCCGTGGCGGCTCCGTGCGGTCTAGGCTCGGCCATCATGACGACTCTCGGTGTGGTATACCGCCCGCAGAACCCGCCCGAACGCCTCCGGTCCGTCGCGCGCGCCGCCGACGAGGCTGGCCTCGAACAGCTGTGGCTCTGGGAGGACTGCTTTCTCGAAAGCGGCATCGCCACCGCCGCCGCGGCCCTGGCCTGGACCGACCGCCTGGCGGTGGGCATCGGCCTGCTGCCGGTGCCGTTTCGCAACGTCGCGGTGCTCGGCATGGAGGCCGCCACACTACACAGGCTCTTCCCCGACCGGGTGCTGCTCACCCTCGGCCACGGCGTTCAAGAGTGGATGGGCCAGGTCGGCGCGCGGGTCGGCTCACCGCTGACCCTGCTGCGCGAGCACGTCGAGGCGTTGAAGGCGCTGCTGGCTGGCGAGACGGTCACGACCTCGGGTCGTTACGTTCGGCTCGACAAGGTCAAGCTGGACTACCCGCCGGCGGGTACGACCCGAATCTACGCCGGTGCGACCGGGCCCAAGACGCGCGCTCTCGCCTGCGAGGTCGCCGACGGGATCCTGCTGACCGCCGGCACGCGACCGCAGGAGGTGGCCGCCGTCAGGTCAATGGCCAAGGCCATCACGGTGTACGTGCATGCGGCGACCGGTCCCGACGCCGACACACGCATGGCCCGTGAGCTGGAGTTCTGGGGCGAGTCCGACAAGCTGGAAACAACAGCAGTCGGTGACGCCGCCGACATAGCCGCTGTCGTCAACCGCTACAGAGACGCCGGAGCCGATGCCGTGATCCTGCAACCCACCGCTGACGAACCCGACCTCGAGGGCTTCACACGGTTCACCGCACAACAAGTCCGCCCACTCGTGCCATGAGATCCGTCAATGCACTCTTGGCCAACAAGGCGTCACGCCGATCGGCGGAGATCCGGACGCAGGTGACACGTCAAGGTGCGCCGCGTAGGTTCGGCACGTGCTGACGGCGTGAGGACTGACTCTGACCACGGACATTGCGCGGCAAGTCAGGCAATGGCGGGGCGAAGGCCACACCTGGCGTGCGATCGCTGCAGCCGCCGACCAGGCATAGGGCACCGAGCCCCGGGGCAACCAGGTCTTCGGAAGAGACTTGTGCCTGGAGTGCGCGCGGGTGCTCGGTGAGAATCCGAATGCTGATCCCTGGGACTGAGCGCTGTAAGACGGGAATGCCTCGCCCGCCCCTCCTTCTTTCCAACCGCTGATCTTCGCCTGCCACACGAACACCCGCGGACCTGGGCGGTGCTTTTCTGGCCGCCCCCCTGCCTGGTCGAATCCTTGCCGGTACCACACAGCGACGTCGCCCCGGTACCGGCCACGCCTCGGCTCAAGCCTCAGCCGACGAGTGACGATCTCATCCCTGCAAGACGCGCCGCGGCTTGAACCGGCGAACCTCCTGCGGCCAGCCACATGCCTCCGCGATCTTGCCGGCCCGCATCCGGGCGGTCGCCTCATCCCAGCTTTCCCGGACGGGTCGGAGCCGGGCGGGCGACGGGACGCAGCGCGCGAAAAATCTTGCGTGGGGCCGGCCTTGAGCCGGCCCCACGGTCAGTCAGCCTGCGCGACCGACTTGCGCGGCAGCGCCAGGGCGATGACGAAGCCAACGATCGCGGCGCACACCAGGGCGATGAACGCGGCTTGGAAACCTCTGGTCAGATCGGGCAGCGCGGTGGATCCGCCCGAGACGGTCACCGACACGGTCATGACGAGCGCGACGCCGATGGCGCCGCCGACCTGGAAGCTCCCGGCGCTCAGCCCGGAGGCGAGGCCCGACTCCGGCTCGGGGACCGCCGTGAGTGCGACGATCGAGGCGGTGGTGTGCGCGGCGCCCAGGGAGAGACCGAACAGTCCGAACGCGACGAACAGGTCGCGGAAGTACTGTCCTTCAACGGGTATCCGGGACAGCAGCAGGCAGCCCACGCCGAGCCCGAGCAGTCCGATCCCGCCGACCACGCGGAATCCGCGCTTGGTGATGAAGGCCTGCCCGATGTAGGCGCCGAACACGGCAGCCACGGGCATGACCGAGGTGGCGAAGCCCGACATGATGGCCGAGTAGCCGAGCACCTGCTGGGTGTAGAGCGAGATGAGCACGCTCGCGCCCCACACGATCATCGCCACGACGACCATGAGCAGGTTGCCGCTCCTGACCGTGTGCAGCCGCAGGAAGCGAAGCGGCACAAGGGGTGCAGCGGATCGGGCCTCGATCACGACGAACGCCCCGAGGAGCAAGATCACCGTGGCGAACAGGGCGATGATCGGTGCGCTGCCCCAGCCGAGCGCGGGCCCGTTGCTGATCGCGTACACCAGGGCGGTCGCGGCGACGGTGATGGTGACGGCGCCGGCGATGTCGAAGTTGCGCACGCGGTTGCGGTCCCAGCTCTCGTCGAGCACGAACGGGCTGATCAGCATGACGAGCGCCACGACCGGCACGTTGACCAGGAAGACCCACTGCCAGCCGAGCCCGGTCGTGATCGTGCCGCCGAGCAGCAGCCCGGCGGTGGCGCCGATACCGCCGACCGCCGACCACGAGGCGATGGCCCGGTTGCGTTCCTTACCCTCCCGGAAGGTGTTCATCAGGATGGACAGCGCGCTGGGCACGAGCATGGCCGACGACACGCCGTGCAGCGCGCGGGCCACGATGATGACCTCACCGCTCCAGGCGATGCCGGAGACCAGCGAGGTGATCAGGAACAGGGCCATGCCCCACATGAACACGCGGCGCCGGCCGAGCAGGTCGGCCGCGCGCCCGCCGAGCAGGAGCAGGCCGCCGAAGGTGATGGCGTTGGCCGTGAGGATCCATTGCGCCGCCGAGGGGTCCAGCCCGAGGGCGTTCTGGATGGACGGCAGGGCCAGAATCACGATCTCCGAGTCGAGGATCATCATGAAGCTGGCGAAGCACAGCAGGACCAGCGCCGCGAAGCGACGGCCCGCGCTGGATGTGGTGCCCGTGAGGGGTGTGGCGTCGGAGAGCGTTGGCTGCATCCGGTTCCTCCTCTTGATTTTTCGGGCAGGCCACGGCAGCCGCCCCACCGGACGGCGATGATCGGCGGGCAGGCTTTCCGGGGTGTGCCGAGTCAGCGGTACATGGTGTTGGGCTGCAGGCCGCAGAGCATCCGGCCGTACCGCTCCAGGTTGGCGTTGGGGTGGATCAGGGCGTGCAGGTTGAGTGCCTGGATGTCCCGTTCGATGCGCTGAATCGGCACATCCGCGTAGAGCGACGACCCGCTGCTGGCGGTGTTGAGAATGTCGACCGCCTCCTTGATGGCGTCAGAAGCGCAGGAGCACCTTGCCCCGATAGGCCCCTGGAGCTGGGCCTGGGCGGCCGGGACGAGGTTCTCCAGGCCGTCGATGATGGTCTCGTGATCGCCACCTGGCCGCTTCTGACCAGTGACGGGAACTCGATCTCGAACTGGCGCATGAGGTCCGGGGTCGTCGGTGAAAAGCCGTGCAGGGTCATGCGGCACGGGCAGCGTCCGATGCGTGACACGGAATCCGGGCACGCCCGGGTGGAGTGACGCCCGTCGCGTCACCCCGATCGTGTGGGGAGTGCGGGTCTACGGCACGAGGCAGCGCACGTCGCGTCCGATGCGGCGTGCCTCGATCATGAACCGGTCCTCCCAGCGGCGCCAGAACTTCGCGAGCCGGGACGTGAGGATGACGACGTCGGCGGACTGGTCGGCCAGCGGCGTGCGCAGGCCCAGGCTGTGATGGGTGACGTGCCGCCCGGTGGCTGCCACGCGCTCGACCAGCTCCCGGTCGAAGTCCATCACGGTGGCCGCGTGCATCGACTCGGGCAGCGCGCCACCGGCGCCGATCACGACCACGCGGTCAGTCGCGGAGACGCCCCGCAACGCCAGCTCGACCTCTGCCGAGACGTCCAGATCGCGCACCTCGTCGGCGTACCGCATAAGGTCGTTGTTGTCCTCCTCCCACGCCCAGAACACGTTTTCGTGGACCACCAGCGTCCAGCCGATCTCGTTGACCGGCTCCGGATTGTTGGTCAGGAAGCGCAGCATGTTGACCTTGAACTCCTCGAACTGCTCGTCGAACACCCGGTCCTGGTGCTCCTCGATCACCCACGCCGCGCGGCTGAAGTGCAGCGGCAGGCCGCTGCGGTACAGGCGGTATCCGAGATCGAGGTCCTCCACGGCCCAGCCGCGGTGCCCCTCGTCGAAGCCGCCCACCGCCCAGAAGTCGTCGGTGTGCATGGAGCAGTTGATGGTCCAGAAGATGAGCCACGGCACGCTGCGCCTGGTCAGGTCGTCGTCGCACCTGACCAGCACCAGCTCGCGACTGTCGAGGAACTCGTGGACCCGGCCGTAGACCTCCACCATCTCCTCGGGTGTGAACCGCTTGAGGAGATCGGGCACCTGCACCATCGGATCCCCGGGGTTGTAGCCGTAGGCGTATCCGGCCAGGGCATGCCGCGGCGAACCACTGCTGTGGGCCAGATAGTGCTGTAGCACGAAGTCGGGCCCGGCGATCGCGCCGGTGTCCAAAAAGACCAGGATCGGTGCGGTGGCCAGCCTCGCACCGTTGTTGCGCGCGAGCGCGACCCGGTTGCCGAGATCCTCCTGGTAGGTGTATTTCAGGTTCAGCCGATCGGAAAACGACTTGGCGACGGTCGCCGAGTCGTCGGACGAGCCGTCGTCGGACACCACGACCTCAAACTCCGGCGTGCCGGGCACCTGCCGGGTGAGCTGGTGCAAGGTGTTGTGCAGCCGGTCGCGACGGTTGTACGTCGGGATCACTATCGAGACTTTCGGGTTACCGGTTGCCGACATGGGAGCCTCCGAAGTATCAGTATTGGGCGCATCGATCCCGTGACGGTGTTGTTCGTGCGCACGAATAGTGCCAAGGCTGGCGGGATCAGCTGGCGGAGGCCGTGACGAAGCTTCCAAGCGGGGACGCTCTCGCCGTCGCGGACCAGCGGGGAACTTGCCGAAGAAGGCTCCGCGCATGTTGCCCGGGTGCGGCACCGAGACAGGTCGCCGCTGAGTACGCCGTCGGCGGTCAGGTCGGCCTGCGTACCGGGGAAGAGCCGCTCCATCACCTCCTGTCCTCGGCCAGCACCCGGGCCGTCACAGGGCCCGCCATTCCGGCACCGAGCACGACCGCCCGGCTGTCGAGCCTCTCACTCATTGATGTACCTCCATCAAGCCCTTGCGGGTGTGGGCCGCCTCGGTGCGGCCACGGATCAGGTCCGCCGCCCGCTCCGCGACCGCGACGGTCGGGGCGTTGGTGTTGCCCCTCGGCACAAGCGGCAGCACGGATGCGTCCACCACGCGCAGGCCGTCCACCCCGTGCACCCTCAGATCCGGGTCCAGCACGGGGCCGATCGCGCAGGTGCCGGCCGGGTGGAAGACCGACTGGGTGTGTGCCCGCACGAATGCATGCAGGTCCGCCTCGTCGGTGGAAGCCGGGTACGCGTACGGGCGCACGGTGTACGGCGCCAGCGATGGCTGCCTGGCCAACTCCATGGCGATTCGCAGGCCGGCTGTCATCGTCCGCAGGTCCGCAGTCTCCTCGTAGTACTGGTGCCGGATGCGCGGCTTGGCTGTCGGGTCGTCGGAGGCGAGGCTGACCTCGCCACGGCTGGCTGGCCGCAACACGCAGGGGCCGAACGAGATGCCGTGCTCGGCCGACTCGCCGAGGGCGCACTCGACGAACATCACCGGCAGCACGTGGTACTGCACGTCGGGGGCCGCCAGACCGCTCTGGGTGCGCACGAAGCCACCGGCTTCCGGCACGTTGGACGACAGCGGTCCGCTGCCGTCAGCCTCGAACTGGCGAACGTTCCTTTCCTCACCGGCGGACAGCAGGCTGACCGGCTCGTCGTGTGTGAAGACCAGGTATGTGGCGGGATGGTCCTGCAGGTTGCGGCCGACCTCGGGCAGGTCGGCGAGGACCGGCACGCCCACCGCCGCGAGGCGTTCGGCCGGACCGATCCCGGACAGCATGAGCAACTGCGGAGAGTTGTACGCCCCGGCGGTCACGATGACCTCGCGCTGCGCCCGGATGTCGACCACCTCGTCGTACCGCTGGACCCGTACCCCGCAAGCCCGCCCGCCCTCGACGAGGACGCGGTGTGCGTGGGTGCGGGTGCGCACGGTCAGGTTGGGTCGGGCAGCCGACGGGTGCAGGTATGCCGCCGCGGCGCTGCACCGCCGCCCGTTGCGCTGGTTCACCTGATAGAAGCCGAAACCGTCCTGGCTCGGGCCGTTGAAGTCGTCGTTGGCCGGGAACCCGGCCTCCACCGCGGCACGTACGAACGCCGCCGCCATCGGGTTGCGCGAACGGCCCTCGGCGACCGGCAGCGGGCCGCCGGTCCCGTGGTAAGCCGAGGCGCCTCGCTCGTTGTCCTCGCAGCCGACGAAGTACGGCAGCATGGTCTCGTAGGTCCAGCCGGGCTGACCCCACTCGTCGAAGTCGCGGGCGTTGCCCCGGATGTGCACCATGCCGTTCAGCGCGCTGGTGCCGCCGAGGACACGTCCCCGCGGCAGATAGAGCCGGCGCCCGCCCAGCTGTGGCTCCTCGTTGCTGTTGTAGTCCCAGTCGTACTGCGAGCGCAGCAGCTTGCCGCCCGCCGCCGGGATGCGGATGTTGTCCGAGTCGTCAACAGGTCCGGCCTCGATCAGGCACACCGTCACGTCAAGGTCCTCGCTCAGCCGCGCCGCGAGCACGCAGCCGGCGGTGCCGGCGCCGACAATGACGTAGTCGTAGGACTCCATCACGAGTGGCTGGCGGGTCGGCGGCGCAGCACGTCGGCCAGCGCCTGCGCGGCGCGGTCGACCTCGGGCCGGGAGATGACCAGCGGCGGGGCCATGACGAGGGTGTTGCCGTACTCCCGGGCCGCCACGCGGTGCTCGTCGCGCAGGGTGGCGGTGACCCAGTCGGCCATCAACGGCTCCCGGGTGTCCCGGTCGGCCACCAGTTCCACGCCGGCGGTGGCGCCGACTACCCGCACCTCGCCGACCTTGGGCAGGTCGGCAAGGGGAGCCAATGCCTCGCGCAGCCACGTGCCGACCGTGCGGGACCGATCCACCAGGCCTTCCTGCTCAAGCAGGTCGAGGTTGGCGTGCGCGACCGCGCAGGCGGCGGCGTGGCCGGAGTAGGTGTGACCGTGGAACAGATACGTGTCGCCGCCGGCGATCGTCTCGGCGATCGCGTCGCTCATGAGCACCGCCCCCAGCGGGGCGTAGCCGCTGGTGAGGCCCTTCGCTACGGTCACCAGGTCGGCCTGCATGCCGCGCTCGGCCGAGTCGTACCAGGCGCCGGTCCGGCCGAAACCGGTGACGACCTCGTCGGCGATGAGCAGGATCCCGTGGCGCGACAGCAGCTCGCGGACCCGCGGCCAGTAGTCCGCGGGCGGTATGAGAACCCCCGCGCCGCCCATGACCGGCTCGCCGATCATCGCCGCCACGTTGCTGGGGCCGATCCGCTCGATGGTGGTGGCCAACTCCTCGATAAGGAAGTCGGTGAGATCCCGGCCGGGACACATGTCCGGCGCGCGGTAGGTATGCGGGGGCGAGATCCGCGCCACGTTCGGGAACTCCGGCCCGATGCCCGCGTGAATGCCGGGGAACCCGGTCGCGGCGCCGCTGGCGTAGGTGGAGCCGTGATAGGCGAAGTTCCGCGAGATGAACCAGACGCGCTCGGGCTCGCCGCGGTGGTGGTGATAGAGCCGGGCGAACTTGAAGGCCGTCTCCACGCTCTCAGAGCCGCCGTTGGTGAAGAACACCCGGTCCAGCCCGTCGGGGGCCAGGTCGACCAGCCGCTGCGCGAGCGTGATGGACTGGTCGTTGGCGAAGATGTCGAACCCGGTGTAGTACGCCAGCTTGCGCATCTGACGGGCCGCCGCGTCAGCCAGTTCCGGCCGACCGTGCCCGACCTGCGCGACCCAGTTGCCGGCGCCCATGACGTCCAGCAGTTCCACACCGGACGCGTCCCACACCGTGCAACCGTCACCGCGGACGATCGTGATGCGCTTCGACCGGCCGCCGTGGTGGTGCGGATGCACCAGCACCCGCCGGTCGATCTCGGCGAGCTTCGCCGCGGTCCGCATCGTGCGCGGCATCTCGTTGACGACAGACATGGCACTCTTCCCCTTACCGATATGTGCTGGCTTGCAGGGCGAACAGGCGGCCCCGTGGGCGGGTCATCAGGCCGACTCGGGCGTCCGGGTGTCGTGTCCAGACCGAGCCACAATCACGTCGTTGAGGTGAAAGGGTTGATCGTCCGAAGCGTCATCAGCAACGGGATGACGCGATTTCTCCCTCTCCGGAGTCGGGCGACGCCTTGCAAGCGTCACCCAGCCGTCGTCGCGTGGGCATCCTCATGAATGCGTCGCGACCGGCACGCTGGGAGATGAACGCGGAAGTGGCCGTCGGCACACTGGCAGAGTGGACGCTACTAGGACAGCAAGCTCGGTTCCCCGGGTGACGGTGGTCATCCCGACCTACAACCGGCGGGACTTGTTGCGTGAGACGCTGCGGAACCTCGCCCGGCAGCGGATGCCGGCCGACGAATTCGAGGTCGTCGTCGCTGACGACGGTTCGTCGGACGGTAGCCGCGCGGTGGTCGAAGAGGCGTCGCAGCAGCTGCGGATCAAATACCACTTCCAGCCGGACGAGGGCAACCGGGTGTGCCTGGCCCGCAACGCCGGCGCCCGGCTGGCCGCCGCGCCGCTGCTGGTTTTTCTCGACAGCGGCGTATACGTCGGGCCGGACTTCTTGACCGAGCACGTCGCGGCCCACGCCAAAGGCGAACGGCTGGTCGTGGTGGGCTACACCTGGGGCTACGACTTTGAAAGGGGAACTCCCCCCGGTCTGGCCGAGGCAGTGGCCGAGTCGCTGCCGGAGGACGTCGTCGCTCGGTTCCACGACTCGCCGGCCTTCTTCGATGCCCGGCACACGGCGTTCGCCAAGACCGACTTCGACCTCGGCCGGATGGTCGCACCGTGGGTCCTGCTCTGGGGGCTCAACTTCTCCCTATCCGCCGACGACTACTGGCGGGTGGACGGCTTCGACGAGGGCATAGTCCTCTGGGGTCTGGACGACCTGGAAATGGGCTTCCGATTGTTCAAGGCCGGCCTCGAATTCCGGCTCAGCCGCACCGCCTGGGCGGTGCACGCACCGCACGAGCGGGCCCCCCTGGCCGACGCCCTGGCCGGTGTCATGGTGAACATGCGCCGGATGATGGGCAGGTTCCCGGAGCCGATGACCGAGCTGGCCTGGAACCTGCTGAACAACGACGATGACCTGCTGGAGGTGGATGAGAACTACCGGTTCCTGATCGGCTGTATCGATCAGGCCCGGTCAGTCGACGTGGCGGCGGAGGTGGCCGAGCTGCTGCCGCAGCTACCACCCGGCCGCCTCGCGGTGTTTGGCGCGGGCCGCCGCCTGCCGGCGGAACTGGCCGGCGCGGTGACCCTGGACTTCGACGCCGACGCTGTGGCCGAGCTCGGTGCCACGTACCACGCCATCGGCATCCGCACCCCGTTGCCCGACCACGCCGTGGATGTCGTGGTCCTGACGTCGCGCCTGGCCGGACTCTGGCCGCGCTGGTCGGCCGAGATCCTGGCGGAGGCCGCCCGAGTCGGCGGATCGGTACAACTCACGCCCGCGTTGATGCAAAAGACGGCCGCCATTTCTCGATAGGTTGAAGACTAGAGGTCATCTATCGACACGTGGAGGTCCTAAGTGTCAACGCCACGACTCGGCAGCATTCTGCTCGGTTCGGCCGACCCGGAACGGCTGCGCACCTGGTACATCGAGGCGTTCGAACCGCTGCAGCAACCGTCCGGCTTTCTCGACTTCGACGGGTTCGACGTGCTCGTGGACAGTCGCGACGACGTCGCAACGACGACGGTAGAACCCGGGCGCGTCATCCTCAACTTCGAGGTCACGGATGCCCGCAGGGCGGCCGCACACCTCGACGGTATGGGCGTGTCCTGGGTCGCGCCGCTGGAGGAGCGTAAGGACGGCCTGTTCGGCACACTGCTGGACCCGGACGGCAACTACGTGCAGATCATCGAGCTCAACGCGGAGTACCTCGCCGCCGTCCGCGGTGGCTCCGGGATGCTCGCGGGTTCGGTGGCGTTCAACGGGTTCTCGGTGGACGACATCCCCCGCGCGCAGGAGTTCTACCGCGACACGCTCGGGATCCCGGTGACCGAGGAGCACGGCATGCTGCACCTGCATGTCGGCGGCAACCGGGAAATCCTGGTATACCCCAAGCCGAACCACGAGCCAGCCACCTACACGATGCTCAACTTCCCGGTCGATGACATCGACGCGGCGGTGGCGTGGCTGCGCGAGCGCGGCGTGGAGATGGAGAAGTTCGACGGCGTCGACGACGACGGCGTATTCCGGAAGGGCGGGCCGCTGATCGCCTGGTTCCGTGACCCGGCCGGCAACATCATGTCGGTCATCAAGGAGTGAAACCCGGGCTCGAACCGGACACCCTGTATCTGTAGGCGGAATGGGATTCGGGCTCCTCGGTTGACGGTCGAGGAGCCCGGATTTTCGCACCCGAGGCGGCACCGGGGACAGCATTGAGCCGCTCCGCGGAGAAACACACGGAGCGGCCCGGTCGAGCGGCTATTTGATCGCCAGCGGGTTGATCGGCGACGCCACCGCCCGGCTCACCTTCAGCGGAGGTGCCGCGAAGAAGAACTCCCAGACACCGTCGTTCTCGCAGTCGGCCGCGAGTTCCTCGAAGTCCAGGATCTCCCCGAGCGTCATGCCCATGTCCCGGATGAGAACCATGTGGACGGTCAGCAGCGCGTCAGGGTTCTCGCCCGGAAGCACCTCGATGGCCCAGTTGTCCGAGCAGACCGCGGCGACGTCGCGGTCGCGCAGCCAGGCGCAGCACATCTGGCCGAGGCCGGGCTCACCGGCCATGAACGCGTTCCGGTCGCCGTCCCGCAGGAACTTGCGGCGCCAGCCGGTGCGGAACAACAGGATGTCGCCCGGGCCGACCTCGACGCCGCCCTGCCGCGCGGCCGCCTCGTCGAGATCCTCGGGAGTGATGACGGTGCCGCTTTCCAGCCAGTCGACGCCCTTCAGCGCCGCGATGTCCAGCAGCACGCCACGGCCGGCAATTCCCGCGCTCTGCTGGTCGATTGCGCAGTGCGCGGTGCCTCTGACGGTCACACCGCCAGCCGGGAAGCCGTTGTACATCCGGTCGTCGTAGTACACGTGCGACAGCGCGTCCCACTGCGATGAGCCCTGCAGCGCCATGAAGATGTAGTCGTCGGCGAACCGGAACCCGCCCGGGAACACCTGCTCGGCACCGGTCTCCGACATCAGGTGGACGGGATTGATCCGTCCTCCACCCGGCTGCGGCCCGTTCTCGTCGAGCGGGATGCCAAGGTCGAACACCTTGCCCCGCCGGACCAGGCCGGCCGCTGCCACCAGCCGCTCCGGCGTGATCAGGTTGGTGGTGCCGCGCTGGTCGTCGGGGCCCCAGCGGCCCCAGTTGCTCAGCCGCGCGCCGAGCGCCCGGAAGTCCTCTATCGTGGCCGGCTGCTGGGTCATGTCATTCCTTGATCAGTCGGCGGAACGCCCGGACGTCCTCGATGAACAGGTCCGGCTCCTCCAGGGCGGCGAAGTTGCCGCCCCGGTCGAACTCGTTCCAGTGCACGATCGACGGGAAGTCCCGATCGGCGAAGCGCCGGATCGGCACGAACGGTGCGTGTGGGAACACCGCCACACCGAGCGGCGCCTTGATCGCCGGGTACCGGCCCGTGGACACGTTGATCGGCAGGTTCTCGGCGATCTCGTAGTAAAACTGGGCGGAGGAGCCAGCCGTACCGGTGAACCAGTAGATGCTCGCGATGGCTAGGAGGCGGTCGCGGTTCACCGCGTCCTCCGGAACGCTCGCCGAGTCCGTCCAGTCCTTGTACTTCTCGACGATCCAGGCAAGCTGCCCGATCGGCGAGTCGGTCAGCGCGTACGCCACCGTGTGCGGCCGGGTCGCCTGGAGCTTCATCGATCCGGCGAGCTCCCGGACGAACCGGGCCGACCGCGCCAGCCGGGTCCGGTCCTCGTCGTCGAGGTTGTCGAGCTCGCCCGGATCGCCGCTGGGCGGGGTAGGCAGCGTGTTGAGGTGCACCCCGGCCACGTGCTCCTCGTCAACGCCGGCGAGAGTGAGCGACACACCGGTGCCGAAGTCGGCGGCCTGAGCCAGGTAGCGGTCGTATCCGAGCCGGCGCATCAGCTCCGCCCACGCCTGGGCTGTGCGCAGGTTGTTCCAGCCGACGTTCGGGTTGGGCCCGGAGAAGCCGAACCCAGGCAACGAGGGCATCACGAGGTGGAAGGCGTCCGCCGGGTCGCCGCCGTGGGCCCGGGGATCGGTCAGCGGTCCGATGACGTCTAGGAATTCCACGACCGAGCCGGGCCAGCCGTGCGTCATGATCATCGGCGTCGCGCCCGGCTCAGGCGAACGCACGTGCATGAAGTAGATGGTCGTACCGTCGAAGTCGGCGGTGTACTGGGGGTAACCGTTCAAGCAGGCCTCGACGGCACGCCAGTCGAAGTCGGTGCGCCAGAAATTGACCAGGTTCTTGAGGTAGCTCGTCGGCACGCCGCGCTCCCAGCCGACGTCTGGCAGCTTCTCCGGCCAACGGGCCTCAGCCAACCGGCGACTGAGATCCTTCAGCTGCACCTCGGGTATTTGTACGCGAAACGGCTGCATACAGTAATAATCGGCGCGACACCCAGCAGGGTTCATCTCTCCCCTTGCTGTTGCCCGCGTCGGCGCTCGGACCCAGTTCAGCGTGAGCGGGCATTCCCTTGACCAACTCACGACGAAAACTCGCCGCTGCTGTCCATCGGCGACCTCGCCGGCCGTCGTACCGTGAGAGATGGATGCCGGGGAGGAGAACCGATGAAATATCTCATGCTGGTCTGTGTCGACGAGTCGCTGGTCCTGCCGCCGGAGGATGTGGCGGTATCCGATTGTCCCGGGGAGTGGGCGGAGGTGGCCGGACGCAACGTCTGGCTGTCCGGCAGTCAGCTGCAGGGGGTAAGCGATGCCACCACGGTACGGGTCCGCGACAGCGAGGTGCTGATAGCGGACGGCCCGTTCACCGAGACCAAGGAGCAGATCGCCGGCTTCGACATTATCGAGTGTGCCGACCTCGACGAGGCGATCGAGGTGGCGTCCAAGCACCCGGTCGCCCGGCACGGCGTGCTGGAGCTGCGGCCCTTCCGGCAGGGGTGAGCCAGCCCTCAACCGCGGCGCGGTTGAGGGCCCCGCTCCGGCAGCGCCCTGACTCGTCACGGGTCGGTTGCGCTCATGCTCGACACGTCCCCGCCTTCCCGCGCCTACCGGTAGGCCTGGGCCTGAAGGCTGAACAGATCGGCGTAAAGCTCGCCGCGTCGCATCAGCTCATCGTGACTGCCGGCCTCGACCACCCGGCCGTCGCGCAATACGATGATCAGATCCGCCATGCGCACCGTCGAGAAGCGGTGCGAGACGAACAGGGTGATGGCCCCGGTACTGGCCCTCAGCTGCGCGGCCTGCCGGGCGTACGACTCGAACAACCGATGCTCGGCCAGCGGATCCAGGGCCGACGTGGGCTCGTCGAGCACCAGCAACAACGGCGTCTCGCGCATAAGCGCCCGGCCCAGCGCGAGCTTCTGCCACTGACCACCGGAGAGCTCGGCACCCTCGGTGTAGCTCTTGCCAAGCTGGGTGTGCAGTCCGTGCTGCAGCCGCTCCAGGACGTCGCTGCCCTGCGCCCGATCCAGCGCGTCGGTGACCGCGCCGTCGTCTCCCATCCGGGTCACGTCGCCGAGACCGACCACCTGACCCGCGAGCAGTTCGAAGCGGACGAAGTCCTGGAAGGCCGCCGACAGATGCCTGCGCCATGACTCGGCCGGAATCCGGCGCAGGTCGGTGCCATCGACCAGAATCTGCCCGCTGGTCGGCCGGTACAGGCCGCAGAGCAGCTTGACCAGGGTGGTCTTGCCGGCGCCGTTCTCGCCGACGATGGCCACGCTGGCCCCGGCCGGCAGGCTCAGCGACACGCCGCTCAGCACCGCTTCGCTGGTGCCCGGATAGGTGAAGTCCACGTCCCGGAGCTCGATCCCGGTGGTCAGCCGAGCCGGCGGCTCCTGGTCGACCGGCACCGGGTGGTCGACCGCGACCAGGTTCCGCACGGAATCCAGGCGGCGCAGCAAGCTGCCCATCCGCTGCAGGTTGGCGAGCAGCGTGACCGCCACGGTGACCTGCTGGTTGACCTGGGTGGCGAGAACGATGACGAGGACCACGTCGCCGATCGTGCTGCGGCCGGTGATAGCCTCCCGCACGACCAGCAACACCGCGCCGACGTAGGCCAGGCCGAACATCACCTGCCCGAGGGTCCGGACCACGGAGGCCATCCCGTACGAACGGACCAGCCCCCGGCTCGCCCGCTCCCATTCCCGCAGGCGCCGCCGGCGCAGCTCGTCGCGGAGCCGGAAGACCCGCAGCTCGCCGGCGAACCGGGCCGAGGTGGACAGCCGGAACAGGTTGAGGGCGATCCGGGTCGGCTCGGCGGTTTCGGTCTTGGCCCGGTTGATCCGCGACTCGGCCCAGCGCCCGCAGATCAGCGGCGGCACCGCCGCGAGCGGCAGTAGCAGCAGAATCGGGTTCAGGCCGGCCAGCAGGATCGCGGTGAATATCACGGCCAGGGTCAGGCCTAGCATCCCGAACAGCGACTCCAGTGCACCGATCAGCCCACGGCTCTCCCGGTGCAGCACCGTCAGTTCGTCGGCGTACTCGGCGCGTTCCTGGTGTTCGATCCCCTCGGAGCCGTTGGTGAGCAGGATCAGATCCCGCACCACTTCGAGCTCGGCCAGTTCGGCCAGTTCTTGGTAGAAGATGTACGAGAAGTGCGCAAAGGTAAGGCTCACGATGGCCAGGACCGCCATCGCGACGCCGTACCAGACGGCCGCGCCGGCCTGTCCGGAGATGACCGCGTCGGTCATCATTCCCAGCACCAGAGCCAGCAGCGGGCCGCTCACGGTACCGGCCACCATCAGGCCCGTCGCCGCGATGGTCTTGCGGCGGTTCGCCCGCCAGGCCATCGCCAGCAGCCGCCAGGACCCGCTCAACGTCGTCCTCATGCCGCCCTCGCCGTCTCGTCGGTGAACCGGTCGGCCTGCAACCGGAACAGTCGTGCGTACTCGCCGTCCTGGGCCATCAGCTCGTCGTGGCTGCCCTGCTCAGCCACCCGACCGCCGTCGAGTACCACGATTCGATCGGCCTGCCGCACGGTGGAGAACCGGTGCGAGATCAACAACGTTGTGGCACCCTCCGTGAGCTGGGTGAACTCCCGGAAGAAGCCGGCCTCGGCGCGGACGTCCAGGCTGGCTGTGGGCTCGTCAAGCACCAGGATCGAGGCGCCGTGGCGCAGGCCGAACAGCGCCCGAGCCAACGCGATCCGCTGCCACTGCCCCCCAGACAGGTCGGCGCCGTCCACGAGGTGCCGGGCCAACAAGGTCTCCATGCCACGCGGCAGCGTGTCGAGCATCTTGTGTAGGTTCACCGCCTCGATCGCGGACCGGATCCCGGTCCGGTCGTCCAGGTGCTCCACCGCGCCGAAGCCGACGTTGTCGGCGGCCGACACCTCGAACTGGGCGAACTCCTGGAAGGTGACCCCGAGCCGGGCCCGCCACTCGTGCAGCTCGTATGAGCGGATGTCGACGCCGTCCAGCCGGATCGTGCCGGAGGTCGGCTCGTACAATCGGGCGAGCAGCTTGACCAGGGTGGTCTTGCCGGCGCCGTTCACGCCGACCAGGGCCGTACACTGGCCAATCGGGATGGTGAGGTCCAGGTCTTCGAAGATCATCCGGTCGTCGCCCGGATAGTGGAAGCTCACCCGGTCGAAGTGGATCGCCCCGGTCGGCGGGGCGGGCGGCGCCGCGACGTCCCGCACAGCCTGCCCGGCGTACCCGGCGACGCCCTCGCGGAAGAGCTTGACCTTCTGGTAGGCGTGCATGCCGAGGGCGGTCTGCAGGTCCGACTCCGGCCAGTACTCGCCGAGCCGCAGCGCGCCGAGTGCCGCCTGCATGACCATCGCGAACCCGGTCAGGGTCAGCCCGGCCGTCACATCCGTCGCGGCCCGGCCCGCGAAGGCGAACACCGCGCCGGCAATGACCAGGCCAACAGCCGTGACCCGGATGAACTGCCACAGATAGATCCGTCGGCGCGCCTCCCACACCAGCACCAGCCATTCGAGGAAGCTGTGGCGCCAGAAATCCACGAAGAAGTTGTGCAGCCCGAAGACGCGCATCTCCTTGGCCGAACCCGCCGCAGTGGCCACCTCACGCAGGTAGTCGTTCCTCAGCTCCTGCGGGTCGAGCAGGAACCGCTCCTCGGCGAACTTCCGCAGGCCACCGCGCTGTCCGTAACGCTGCAGCACCACGGCAGCGGCCAGCGCCGCCGCAGCGGGCCACGACAGCACCACGCCGACCACCACGGCATACCCGGCCAACTGTGTGTAGCGCCCGATCAGGGCGAGCAGGCCGGCCACGGCCTCGCCAGGGCTGAACAGCCAGTTCTCCAGCTCCCGGGCGGCCACCCGAAGGTGCTCCACCAGGCCCGGGTCCTCCAAGGGGCCGACCCCCGCAGTCCTGGTCGCGATCGACATCAGCTCGTCGCTGACCAGGCCGTCGATGCGCCGCGCCACGAGCTTGCCGAGCAATTCCTGCACCGGCGCGATGATCTGCTGTCCGACGAACGCCGCCGCGGCCAGTAGGAAGGCGGTCACCAGGTCGTCCCACTCTGGCGATCCCAGGCCGGCGATGACCGCGGCCGGCACCTTGCCGAGCAGGATCGAGGAGGCCACCACGAACGCTGGCGGCAACAGCCCAACGACCAGGTTGACCAGCACGATGGTTACGACCATCGGGGCGCCGGCGCGACCGGCCAGCCGGGCGATCTCCAGCCGGTCCCGGGTCAGCCGGACCAGGGTCTGCAGGCGGGTCTCCGGCGTCATCGCGTCCCTCCTGCGACGAGGGCGCAGCTGAGCAGGGTCCTGCCGTCGCAGTTCAGGATGATGACGCTGCACGTGTACTGACCTGTCACCGGTCCTCCAGTTCGGAGATCGTGGGTATTCAGGAGAACGACGAACGCGGAGCCCGCAAATGGACAACTGGATCCGCCCATCCCGGAGCGGACCCGGAGCGGGCCTCCTCGTCGAAGCGCGGGAACAGGTCCGGATGGTCGAAGGGGTAGAGGCCGAGCAGGCTCAGCCGGTTGCCGATCACGGAAACGATGGTGCCCCTGCGGTCTGGGTTTCTCCGCGCGCCGCCCCGGTGCCGAACGGCGGGGCCATCGGCGGCATGCCGGCGCTCAGGGGCCCGGCGTCCACGCCCCCGTCCCGGCGCCGGTCATCTCGTCCATCCGACGGCTCAGGTAACGGCGCTCAGCCCCATTGCCGGTGAGCCCGAGCGCACGCCGGTAACTCGCGGCGGCGTCTCCCCGGCGGCCGAGGCGGCGCAGTAGGTCGGCGCGCAGCGCCGGCAACAAGTGATAGTCGCGCAGCTGGCCGGAGGCGTCCAGGTCATCGACCAGCCGCAGGGCCGCCTCTGGGCCATCGACCATGGCTACCGCGACCGCCCGGTTCAGCTCCACCACCGGTGAGGGGGTCAGCTCTGCGAGGCGTCCGTACAGGGCGACTATCCGCGCCCAGTCGGTGTCCGCGGCGCAGGACACCTCGGCGTGACAGGCCGCGATGGCGGCCTGGACCTGGAATGGGCCGATCCGCTGGCTGCCCAGCCCATCTAGTAGGCCGATCGCCTCGTCGATCTCCACCCGGTCCCAGAGCGAACGGTCCTGGTCCTCCAGGGTGATCAGGTCACCGTCGGCGTCAACCCGCGCGCGGCGCCGGGAGTGCTGCAAGAGCATGAGCGCGAGCAGCCCGGCCGCCTCGGGCTCGCCGGGCAACAACCCGACCAGCGCCCGGGTCAGCCGGATCGCGTCCATGCACAGCCCGTCACGGGCCAGCTCCGCGCCGCCGGACGACGCGTAGCCCTCGTTGAACAACAGGTAGAGCACCGCCAGCACCCCAGACGTACGCTCCGGCAGCAGGTTCGGCGGCGGCACCCGGAAGGGTATCGCCGCGTTGGCAATCTTCCGCTTCGCACGGACCAGGCGCTTGGCCATGGTCGGCACGGGCAGCAGGAACGCGCGGGCGATCTCCGCGGTCGTCAGGCCCGCCAAAGTACGCAGGGTGAGCGCCACCCTAGCCTCCAGTGGCAGCGCCGGATGGCAGCAGGTGAACATGAGGCGAAGACGGTCGTCCTGGATCTCTGCCCCCGCGTCGTCGGGGTCGTCCGAGCCGGTGTCAACGGCCAGGGCGGCGAGCTCCCGCAGCTTGCTGCTCTCCGTGGTGGCGCGCCGCAACCGGTCGTAGGCCCGGTTGCGGGCCACCGTCATGAGCCAGGCGCCAGGACGGCGCGGCACCCCGGATTCGGGCCAGGTACGCAGCGCCTCCACAAAGGCGTCCTGGGTGCAGTCCTCGGCCAGGTCCCAGTCACCGGTCAGCCGGATCAGCGCCGCGACGACTCGTCCCGACTCCTCCCGGAACGCACGGACGATGACCTCCTGGTCCTCCGGGCCCAAGATGGTCGGCCGCCCCATGAAGTTCCTTTCTCCCGACCTCCCGCCATAATGACAACCGGCACGGATCCGGACAAGGCCGGACTACGCACCGCGGGCACCACCGGACGGGCGGGTTGCCGGGAGGCCGTGGACCCGTTGTCGGTCCGCGCGGCGCGCCACTGCTGGTACGCACGTAAATGCGAGGCAGGCCGTCGTACTCATCGCGCAATTCGAGGAACTCGTCCAGCAGCCGGAACAGGGTCTGCTTGGCCACCATGTCGTTCTCGGGCGTGAGGTTCCCGGGGTCGACGGCCAACTCCGGCAGAGTGACCCCCTCTTGCCCTCCTGGTCAACCACTACGCGATCATCTCTCCGGCAGACCCGCCGCGAGCAACAAGGCGACCCTCACCGCGTACCGTTTGCGTTTCCGGCTCGTAGGTAGGACCGCGTGTTTCACGACCGGCCGCATGAGCAGGGTCATTGCGTTCTCGGGTTGCTGCAGGTCGACCTGCGATGACGCCGCTCGCCAAAGGCAACCTCAGTGAGCAACAGGTCCAAGGTCAAGCACTCGTGCTCGGCATGACGGCGTGCTTCGCGGCCAGATGAGCCGCAGTCACCACCGTCGTCCGAGCGGCTGGCCGGGCCCGGCCGCGGCGTACGCCGTTCGGTTGTCTTTCGGTCCGCTCTGGCCCAATGGGTCACCTGCGGGTACTCGGGCTCCCCCGTGTCCGGGTACCCGCTCCGAAGTGGAACGCGACCGAGGAGCAGCGCGTGACGACGACCGACATACGCGAGTTCGACGTCATCGGCGAACACACCGCCGATACGGCACGACTGCTGGAACGGACCCTGTTCGAGGTCAAGCGGGTCATCGTCGGCCAGGACCGGCTGGTGGAGCGGCTACTGACCGCGCTGCTCGCCCGGGGGCACTGCCTGCTGGAAGGGGTGCCCGGCGTCGCCAAGACCCTCGCGGCGGAGACCCTGGCCACGGCGGTGGGCGGCAGCTTCTCCCGGATCCAGTTCACCCCCGACCTGGTGCCCTCGGACATCCTCGGCACCCGGATCTACCGGGCCTCCAAGGAGACCTTCGACGTCGAACTCGGGCCGGTGATGGCCAACCTGGTCCTCGCTGACGAGATCAACCGGGCCCCGGCCAAGGTGCAGTCGGCGCTGCTGGAGGTGATGGCCGAGGGCCACGTCTCGCTCGGCGGGCGCACGTACCCGGTGCCGACGCCGTTCCTGGTGCTGGCGACCCAGAACCCGATCGAGTCCGAGGGGGTCTACCAGCTGCCCGAGGCCCAGCGGGACCGGTTCCTGATGAAGATCGTCGTCGACTATCCCACCGACGACGAGGAACTGGGCATCCTCTACCGGATGGGCAGCAGCACACCGGCCGCCCGACCGGTGCTCGACCCGGCCCGGCTGGTGGCGTTGCAGGCCCGCGCCCGGGAGGTCTTCGTGCACCACGCCCTGGCCGAGTACGTCGTACGGCTGGTGCTGGCCACCCGGGATCCGCGCCGGTTCGAGCTGCCGGACGTGGCGGCGCAGCTGGCGTACGGTGCCAGTCCCCGCGCCACGCTCGGCCTGGTCGCCGCGGCTCGGGCGCTGGCCCTGCTGCGTGGCCGCGACTACGTGCTCCCGGCCGACGTGCGGGAGATCGCCGAGGACGTGCTGGCCCACCGGCTGGTGCTCTCCTTCGACGCGGTCGCCGACGACGTCGACCCGGGCGAGCTGGTGCGGCGGGTCGTCGAGGCGGTGCCGCCACCGAAGATCGCCCCCTCACAGGAGGACCAGGGGCCGGGGCTGGGAACGGCGGCATGAACGAGAACTCGACCAGCCTCGGGCAGCTGGCACCGCAGCGCCGGCTGCGCCGGCTGGAGCTGACCATCACCCGCCGCCTCGACGGGCTGCTGCACGGGCAGCACCTGGGGCTGCTGCCGGGGCCCGGCAGCGAACCCGCCGGCAGCCGGGAGTACCGCGCCGGCGAGGACGAGGTACGGCGGATGGACTGGTCGGTGACGGCCCGCACGACCGTGCCGCACGTGCGTACCGTCGACGCCGACCGGGAGCTGACCACCTGGACGCTGGTGGACGCGACGCCGAGCATGGACTTCGGCACCGCCGAGCTGGAGAAGCGGGAGCTGGCGGTGGCGGCGGTCGCCGCGGTGGGTTTCCTGGCCGCCGGCTCCGGCAACCGGCTCGGCGCGCACGTGCTGGGCGACGCCGGGGTGCGCCGGTTTCCCGCCCGTACCGGCCGGTACCACCTGCTCAGCCTGCTGCGCACGCTGCTGGAGGTGCCCCGTGGCCGGCCGGCCACCGATCCGGTGCCGCTGGCCGAGGCGATCGACGGGCTGCGCCGCTCGGCCGGCCGGCGCGGCCTCGCGGTGGTGGTGTCGGACTTCCTCGACGGCCTGCCCGACGAGGGCGTGGCCGGCGCCGAGGGCGCGCCCCCGGACTGGGAACGGCCGTTGCGGCGGTTGGCCGCGCGGCACCAGGTGCTCGCCGTCGAGGTCCGCGATCCGCGCGAGCTGGAACTGCCCGACGTCGGCCTGATCACCCTGGTCGACCCGGAGAGCGGGCGGCGGCGCGAGGTGTCCACCGGCAGTCGCCGGTTGCGCGACCGCTATGCGGCGGCGGCCGCCGCGCAGCGGCTGGCCGTGGCGCGGGCGCTGCGCCGGGCCGGTGCGGCGCACCTGCCGCTGAGCACCGACCGGGACTGGATCGCCGACATCGTCCGGCACGTGCACGCCCAGCGCCGGCTGGCCCGGGCGACCCGACCCACGAACGGAGGTGCCGCGTGACCTGGCAGTCGCCCGAACGGTTGTGGCTGCTGGCCGGGGTGGCCGCGCTGATCGTCGGCTACCTGCTGACGCAGCGGCGGCACAGCCGGTACGCCGTCCGGTTCACCAACCTGCGCCTGCTGGACAAGGTGGCGCCGGCCCGCCCCGCGTGGCGCCGGCACGTGCCGGCCGGGCTGTTCATCGCCATGCTGGCGCTGCTGGTGGTGGGCTTCGCCCGCCCGACCGACGAGGTTCAGGTGCCCCGGGAGCGGGCCACCGTGATCGTGGCCGTCGACGTCTCCCGGTCCATGCTCGCCGACGACGTGCCGCCGGACCGGCTGATCGCGGCCCGGGAGGCGGCCCACGAGTTCGTGGCCGACCTGCCGGAGGAGTTCAACGTCGGGCTGGTCGCGTTCGCCGGCAGCGCGTCGGTGATGGTCCCCCCAAGCGGCGACCGGGCGGCGGTCGCCGCCGGCATCGACCGGCTCGACGAGGGCGTCACCGGCCTTCAGGGTACGGCGATCGGCGAGGCGATCCACGCCGCCCTGGAATCGATCCGCACCCTGGACGCCCAGGCCGTCGAGGAGCCGCCACCGGCCCGGGTGGTGGTGCTCTCCGACGGGGCCAACACCTCCGGACGCGATCCCGCGCGGGCCGCCGCCGACGCGGTGGAGGCGGGCGTACCGGTCGACACCATCTCCTTCGGCACGCTCGACGGCCGCATCGGCGGCGGCCAGCGTGTCCCGGTCGACGGGGAGACCCTGCGCGCCGTGGCCGAGCAGGCGGGCGGCGGCTACTACGAGGCCGGCAGCGGTGCCGAGCTGCGCGAGGCGTACTCCGACATCGGCTCGTCGGTCGGCTACCGGACCGAGCGGCAGGACGTGTCGGCGCGGTTCATCGGCGCCGGCCTGGTGCTCGCCCTGCTGGCCGCCGCCGCCTCGATGTTCTGGTTCTCCCGACTGCCCTGACGGCTTCCCCTGAGGAGGGACATCGCATGTCGAGCACGTTTCCGGGTCTGGGTCAGCCGCGCGGGCCGCAGTTCCTCTCACCCGCCCTGTCGCCCGACGGCCATCCGGCCGTGGCCGCCGGTGCGGCCGTACCGCATGTCGCGCCGGCCGGGCCGGACGGCGCGCCGGGTCGGCCCGGGGATCCGCCACGTTGGCCCCGGATGCTGCTGGCCGGGCTGACCGTGGTGGCGCTCTCGGCCGGTGCCGGCGGCGTCGCCGGTCACCTGGCCGCCGCCTCCGGCGCGTCGCCGGAGGCGGGACCGGCCGGGGCGGCTGCGGGTACGGGCGGTGACCTGGTCGCGGCCGCCGACCGGGTGCTGGCCGGGGTGGTGTCGGTGCAGGTGTCGGGCGGTGGGCGGGGCGCCTCCGGGTCCGGGTTCCTGATCGACGACCGTGGACACGTGGTCACCAACGACCACGTCGTGGCCCGGGGCGGCACGATTCACGTCGTCGGGCGGGACGGCCGGCGGCTCACCGCACGGTTGGTCGGACGCGACCCGGGTACGGACATCGCTGTGCTGCGTGTCGATCCGGGTAGCGGGCTGCGCCCGCTGCCGCTGGCGCCGGCCGGGCAGACCCGGGTCGGCGAGCCGGTGCTCGCCGTCGGTTCCCCGCTCGGGCTCTCCGGCACGGTGACCGCCGGGATCGTCAGCGCCCTGGACCGACCGGTACGCCTCGGCGGCGGTGCCCGGCAGCCGGCGGTGCAGACCGACGCGTCCATCAATCCCGGCAACTCGGGTGGCCCGTTGGTCAACGGCCGGGGTGAGGTGGTCGGGGTGAACACCGCCATCGCCACGCTGGAGGGCAGCGGAAACATCGGGATCGGCTTCGCCGTTCCCGTCGACCGCGCGGCACAGGTGGCGCAGGGGCTGATCGCGAGGGGATAACTGGTACATGCGGCTGCTCGTGGTGGAGGACGAAGAGGATCTGGCCGGCGCGTTGCGGGTCGGGCTGGTGCGCGCCGGTTACGCCGTGGACCTCGCCGTCGACGCGGCGCAGGCGTACGAGCTGCTGCTGGTCAACGCGTACGACCTGATGCTGCTCGACGTCAACCTGCCCGACGTCGACGGGTTCGCGGTGTGCCGGGCGATCCGCTCGGGCGAGGTCCAGGTGGCCGGCGGGCAGGACCTGCGGGTGCTGATGCTCACCGCCCGTGGCGCGCTGGGCGACCGGGTCCGCGGCCTCGACGAGGGCGCGGACGACTACCTCGTGAAACCGTTCGCGCTGGCCGAGCTGCTGGCGCGGGTACGGGCGCTGCTGCGCCGGGACACCGGCGGCACCGGCGCGGTACTCACCGTGGGTGCGCTGACCCTGGACGTGGCCCGGCACGAGGCCCGCCGGGGCAGCCGGCAGCTGCACCTGACGCGCAAGGAGTTCGGGGTGCTGGAATACCTGATGACCCGCCCCGGGCGGGTGGTGCCGGCGGAGGAGCTGCTGGAACACGTCTGGGACGCCAACGCCGACCCGTTCACCGAGACCGTCCGGGTCACCGTGGGCACGCTGCGCCGCAAGATCACCGGTGACGACGGGGACGCGGCCATCGAGACGGTCGTCGGGCGCGGCTACCGGTTACGGGAGGTGCAGACGTGAGCATTTTTCGGTCGATCCGGTTCCGGCTGACGGTGCTCTACTCGACGCTGCTGTTCGCGCTGGCCGGCGCCGGCCTGGTGGTGGCGTACGTGGCGGTGGACCGGGCGGTCGATCCGAAGCCGATCACCCAGCGGTACGAGGCGCACCTGGTCAAGCTCAAGAGCGACGGCCGTACGGTGCCGACCGGCACCACGCTCGAGGTGGCCGAGGTGCAACAGATCGAGGACGAGGTGAACCTGCGGCTGCTACAGACCGTACGGGACTACTCACTGATCGCCCTCGGCGGACTCTTCGTGGCCAGCCTCGGCATCGGCTGGGTGCTCTCCGGCCGGGCGCTGCGACCGGCGGGCGCGATCGCCCGCACCGCGCGGGAGATCCAGGCCACCGACCTGTCCCGCCGGATCCGGCTGACCGGCCCCCGCGACGAGTTGCGCGACCTCGGCGACACCATCGACTCCATGCTGGACCGGCTGGATCACGCCTTCCACGCCCAGCGGCAGCTCATCGACGACGCCTCGCACGAGCTGCGCAGCCCGTTGGCGATCATCCGGGCCAACCTGGACGCCTCGCTGACCTCCCCGGAGGCCACCGAACAGGAGCGTACCGCCGCGGTGGCGACGATCGACCGGGCCACCACCCGGATGTCCCGCCTGGTCGAGGATCTGCTGGCCACCGCGCGCCGGGACGCCGACTCGATGGCCGACACCGACGTGGACCTCAGCGCCGTGGCCCGCGAGGCCGGCGAGGACTTCGCCCCGCTGGCCGCCGGGCGTGGGCTGCGCATGCGGTACGCGCTCGGCCCGGACCTCGTGCTCATCGGCGACCCCGACACGCTGCGCCGGGCCGCCGGCAACCTGCTGTCCAACGCCGTACGCCTCTCCCCGCTGGGTGGCGCGGTCAACGTGGCGACCGGCCGGGTGGGTGACTGGCTGTGGCTGGCCGTCGCCGACGAGGGGCCCGGCATCGCCCCGGCCGACCAGGCGCGGGTCTTCGACCGGTTCTGGCGCGGCGAGGCCGGCCGGGGCGGCTCCGGCGACCGGCGGACCGGGCTGGGGCTGGCCATCGTCCGGCAGATCGTCGAGTCACACGGCGGCCACGTGGCGGTCTTCTCCCGACCGGGAGCCGGCAGCACCTTCGTCCTCTGGCTCCCCACCACCACCCGCACCACCGACACCCCTCCACCCCCCACCTCCCCCCTCTAACCCACCCACCCCCACCCCGCCCACCCTGTTGATCATGAAGTTAGCGGGCGGTTTGATCTCTAAAACACCCGCTAACTTCATGATCAACGGAGCGAGGGGTGGGTGAGAGGGGTGGGTGAGGGGGTGGGGTGGGCGGACTGTCATGCAACTGTCATGGAACTGTGCGGTCGACTCCAAGGTCGTTGCGCAAGGTGGTGTCGATCGGGACGGCGCGTCGGTCGCCGGCGTCGACGACGAAGGAGACCGTTGTGGTGATGCCGTGGCCCTGGCCGATGCCCGACGACCATTCGTTCCGCGCGCTCTGGGACGAGCCGCAGGACCACGACGAGGACGTCCGTCTCGCGGCCCTGGTCGCCCAGCGACTGAGCGCCGACTGGACGACCCGACGGCAGCAGATCACGGTGATGGTGCAGAACCGGGTCGTGATCCTCACCGGCCTGGTCGCCAGCGCCGAGACCCGCCGCGCGGCCGGCGACCTGGCCTGGGATGTCGAGGGCGTGGCGGACGTCTGCAACGCCCTGCGGCTCGTCGGTCACCGGCGCGGTCGCCGCTGAACTCCGGCCCGTCCGTCAGCGCCCGGCACCGGCGCTGCGGGCGGGCCGGACGCCCGGGTCTGCTGCGATCCGCCACCGTCGGCCCTGGTGGCCTCGATGGTGCGCCGTGCAGGAGGACCTGATCGAGGTGGTGGCGCACCTCAAGCAGAGGTGGTGGCGCACCTCAGGCAGGTGGTCTGCGTGCAGGCGGGAAGCAGGTGGTCTGCGTGCAGGCGGGCTGGCACGCCTACCGTGTGCGGCGGCACGATGGCGTTGCGATCCAGGATCGAGCGGCCTCACAGCGACACTGGGGCCGCTCGATCCGGATCGAGCGTGACCACCGTGGTCTCAGTCGCGGGAGCCCTGCGGGGCCGCACCGGCGGGGCGGCCGTCGAGGCGGGCGAGGGCGTCGGCACGGCTGACCGCGACGGGGAACAGCTCGTCCAGCCGGGTGACCTGAAGGACCTGGCGGATCAGCGGCGAGGCCGCCGCGACGCAGAGCAGCGCGCCGCGTTCGACGGCGCCACGGTGGGCGCGCACGAGCAGCCCGAGGGCGGTGGAGTCGAGAAGATCCGTCCGGTCGAGGTCCACCAGGACGTGCCCGCCCATCTCGGCCGCGTGCCGCAACGCCATCCGCAGGGTGTCGCCGGTGTCGAGGTCGACGTCGCCGGCAACGGTCACCACGGTCACGTCCCCGAGGTGCTCGATGCCGAGGATGCCACCCGGTACGCCGGCCGGGCCGAGCCGGGTGCAGTGCGCGCAGCGGTGCGGGCCGTCGGCCAGCGGCGAGCCGCTCCAGCCGTGCTCGGACACCAGCGGCCACACCACCTCCGTGTCGGAGGGCACCCGCGGCCCGGCGACGGTGTCACCGCAGGTGTCGCAGGTCAGGGTGACCACGTGATCGTCCAGGATGACGGCCATGGCGTGCTCCTTCCCAGGTCAGATGGGGTCGGGCCACCACCCTGCCGGCGCCAGGTGGCGGGCACCACGCGGACACGTGACGGTTGGGTGACGAATCGGCTTCTCCCTGCTGGCGGGTCGGATGAGCGACGACGATGCACCCACCAGCCGCCCGCTTTGAGAGGATAGATGTAGAGAGATCAGCTGACGACCGTGCACGACGGGAGGTCGAAGGATGCGAACTGGACTACCCACCGACGAACCGGTCGGCACACTGGAAGTGGTGCACCGGTTCCGGGGCCCGATGCCCACCGGAGTCACCGTCTCGCACCGCGGGCGGATCTTCGTCAACTTCCCCCGCTGGGGCGACGAGGTGCCCGCGACCGTGGTGGAGCTGCGCCGCGGGCGCGAGGTCCCCTTTCCCGACCTGGAGTGGAACACACCGTCCGGCAACGACGACCCGTCGGCGTTCGTGTCGGTGCAGAGCGTCGTGGTCGATCCCGCCGACCGGCTCTGGGTGCTCGACACGGGTAGCCCGGTGTTCCAGCCGACCTCGCCCGGCGGGCCGAAGCTGGTCCGGATCGACCTGAAGACCGACACCGGCGCCCAGGTGATCACCTTCCCGCCCGACGTGGTCCTGCCCACGACGTACCTCAACGACGTGCGGTTCGACCTGCGACGCGGGGAGGCGGGGCTGGCGTACGTCACCGACTCGGCCGACGGCGCCCCGAACGCGATCATCGTGGTCGACCTGGCCAGCGGTGCCTCGTGGCGGCGGCTCAACGACCACCCGTCCACCAAGGCTGAGCCGTTGGCGGACTTCAACCCGGTGGTCGAGGGGCGTCCGTTCCGGGTCCGCCCCCCGGACGGGCCGCCGCAACCGGTGGGCGTCGGTGCCGACGGCATCGCGATCTCCGCCGACGGTGCCCGGCTGTACTACTGCGCCCTCGCCACCCGCCGCTGGTACAGCGTCGCCACCGATGCCCTGGCCGATCCGGCGCTGGGCGACGAGGAGGTCGCCGCGACCGTCATCGACGAGGGAGACAAGGGTGGCGGCGCCGACGGCCTGGAATCCGACGACGCCGGCCGGCTCTACCTCACCAACTACGAACACAACGCGGTGCTGCGCCGCCGCCCCGACGGCGAGTACGAGACGGTCGTGCACGACGCCCGCCTGCTCTGGCCGGACACCATGAGCGTGGCCACCAACCGGCACCTCTACGTCATCGCCAACCAGGTGCACCGGCAGCCGTCGTTCAACGGCGGCCGGGACCTGCGGCGCAAGCCGTACGCCCTGTTCCGGACCCGGATCGACGCGGGGCCGGTGCTGCTGCGGCCCTGACCACCGGCGCCCCCGGTCGGGTGGACACCACCCGACCGGGCCCCCGCGTTTGTGTCAGAGCCGCCCGGCGCGGACGGCGGCGGCCAGTTCGTCGTCGTAGGTGGCCAGGGCGCGCCCGTCGGCCGAGTAGGCGACCAGCCGCCCGTGGACCACGGTGGCCGAGCGGAACGAGAACGTCCGCACCCCCGGGTACGCGGCCAGCAGCGGGATGCTCCGGGGTGGGCCGCCGGGAGCGGAGTGGTAGTCCAGGCGCGCCACCTGATCGGAGACCACACCGTTGACCCGTACCTTGGTCTGCTCGCTGCGGGAACCGAAGGTGACCGGGTCCTCGGTGCCGTAGCGGATGCACTCCGCCTGCCCTCGACACACGAAGAAGTAGCGCGGGTTGGCCACGTCCGCCCGGCGGTACGCCTTGAAGGTGGGGTCCGCGCCGGCGGGCAACGGCTGCACGGCGAAGAACGCCAGTACGCCGAGGGACGCGACGCCCACCCGCAGCCACGCCCGCCGGGTGCTGGCCCGACGGTGGGCGCGACCGGCGGCGACGGCAACGGCACCGAAGCCCGCCACACAGAGCGCCCCCGCGCCGAGCACGCGGGCGTTCTCGAACAGGAACTGCACCCCGGGTCGGGTCGAGACGGGAGCCAGCACCACGCCCAGCGACAGCACCATGCTGGCCAGCAGCGCGGCGCCGGCCACTCGCCGGGTCACGCCGGCGGCACCGACCAGCAGCATCGCCGCCAGCACGGTCCACACCTGGTGGTGCGTCCAGGAGACCGGGGACGCGGCCACGGTGGCGCAGCCGACCAGCACCGCGGCGTGCCCGGGCCGCCCCTGCCCGACCAGTCCCCGGGCCCGCAGCAGCGCCAGCCCGCAGATGACGGTCACCAGGGCGGCCCAGACCAGGGGCAGGGACCGCTCGTCCATGCCGAGCCGCAGCAGCATCCCGTGTACGGACTGGTTGCCCAGCGATGCCAGGTTGCCGATCCGGGAGGTCTGCGCCACCGTGCCCGCCCAGTAGGTCAGGCTCTCCGCGGGCAGGAGCACCAGCGCGAGCGCCCCGCAGGCGACGAAGGCGGCGCTCGCGCGGGCCGCGTCGCGGTACCGGCCGCTGACCAGGAAGTACGCCACGAACAGCAGCGGGGTGAGCTTGATCGCGGCGGCCACCCCGACCAGCAGCCCGCGCACCCGCGACGGCGGGCCCATGCCGTCGAGCAACGCCATGAGCACGATGAAGATGCTCACCTGACCGAACCGCAGGTTGCTCTGCACCGGCGCGGAGACCATGAGCACCGCGGCCACCGTCGCGACCATGATGGGCGTCCCGACCCGGCCGGACGGCACCGTCGACACGTGCCCCGGTAGCCGCGCGGCGGCCAGCGTACGACCGACCGGTACGGCGATGGCGACCACGGCCGCGCAGGTCGCCGCCAGCCAGAGCGCCTCGGCCACGCCGAGCGGTACGGCGGTGATCGGCCAGAGCACGAGGGCCGCGAACGGCGGGTAGGTGAACGGCCCGCCATTGTCCGCCGCGTACTCGTAGAGCGGGCGCCCGGCGCGCAGGTCGGCCAAGGCTCCATAGTAGATGTGCAGGTCGGAGAGGCGGTCCTCGCGCCGGAGCACGAGGGCGACGGAGACCAACGAGGCCAGCGCGAAGCCCGCCCACAGCAGCACGAGCCGACGATCCCGCATGGACCGAGGATAGGAAGCCACCGCCGATCCCGTTGTCCCCGGCCGCCCCGCGCACGTACCGGGCGCGCGGCGGGCCCGCGTCGTAGATTGGCAGGGACCGACCCCCGGTGCACGCCGGGATCCGGCGGCGCGACCACGCGGTCGGACCCGGCAACCACCGGGCCCTCTCGACCGAAGGAGCACCGTGAACCGGACCACCAGAACCGTGCTCACCATCGCCGTCGCCGTCACCCTGACCGCGACCGTCGCCACCCCGCCCGCGGCAGGGGCCGCCACCGGCCGGGCCGGTGGAGGCACGCCGAGTGTCATCGCCCTGCCCGACGGCTTCCAGCCCGAGGGCATCGCCACCGCCGGCCGGTACGCCTACCTCGGCTCGCGCGCCACCGGGGCGATCTACCGGGCGGACCTGATCCACGGCGGCGGCCGGCAGCTCAGCCCGCCCACCGGAACGCCCTCGTTGGGTATCGAGGTCGACCACCGGGGCCGGCTCTTCGTCGCCGGTGGGACCGGCGGCAATGCCCGGGTGCTGGACAGCCGCACCGGAGCGGTCCTGGCGAGCTATCAGTTCGCCACCGCGCCGACGTTCGTCAACGACGTCATTCTCACCGAGCGGGCGGCGTACTTCACCGACTCCCACCAGCCGGTGCTCTACCGGCTGCCGCTGGGCCGCAACGGGGCGCTGCCGCCGGCCGGCGGGTTCACCACGATCCCGTTGACCGGGGACTTCGCGCAGGTCGGCACCGAGATCAATCTCAACGGCATCGTCCGTACGCCGGACCGGACGGGGTTGATCGTGGTGCAGTCCGTCACCGGGTCTCTGTTCCGGGTCGACCCGGTGACCGGGGCGGCCACCAGGGTTGCGGTGCCCGGTCACACCTTCACCAACGGCGACGGGCTGCTGCTGGTCGGGCGCACCCTCTACGTGGTGCAGAACCGGCTCAACCAGATCGCGGTGGTCGAGCTGAACCGGGCTGGTACCGCGGGGCGGTTGACCGGGCTGATCACCGATCCGCACTTCGACGTGCCGACCACGGTGGCCGCCGCCCTCGGCCGGCTCTACCTGCCCAACGCCCGGTTCACCACCGAACCGACGGAGACCACGCCGTACACGGTCGTCGCCGTACGCCCGTAGTGACCGGCGCTGCCGGCGGGTCCGCCACCGGCGCGGGCCCGCCGGCAGCTTGCCACACCCACCCGTCAACACTGATAATCATCGATGTTCCTGAGTCGGACGAGATCGGGCACCGGGCAGCCCTCGATCGGAACGCCGCCCTGTCCACGTTCGTCCGAAGGAGCCAGTCCCGATGAAGAAGGCGATCAGAGCATGGTGTGCCGTCCTGGCGGCCATCGCCCTGGCAGCGCTGGCCGCGCTGTCGGTCCCGGCACCGGCGTCGGCGGCGACGCTGACCGAGGTGACCAGCTTCGGCACCAACCCGAGCAACCTGCGCATGTACCTCTACGTGCCGGACCGGGTCGCACCCCGACCGGGACTCCTGGTCGCGATCCACTACTGCGGCGGCAGCGGGCCGGCGTTCCACTCCGGCACCCAGTTCGCCGCCCTGGCCGACCGGTACGGCTACCTCGTGATCTACCCGTCGGTGACCCGCAGCAGCCAGTGCTTCGACGTCTACTCCCCGCAGGCGCTGCGCCGGGGCGGCGGCAGCGACCCGGTCGGCATCATGTCGATGGTCGACCACGTCCGGCAGCGCTACCCCGTCGACCCGGCCCGGATCTTCGCCACCGGCGTCTCGTCCGGCGCGATGATGACCAACGTCCTGCTCGGGCTCTACCCCGACGTGGTGGCCGCCGGTGCCGCCTTCGCGGGCGTGCCGTTCGGCTGCTTCGCCACCACCGGCGGCTCGGAGTGGAACAGCGAGTGCGCCAACGGACAGCTGATCCGCACCCCGCAGCAGTGGGGTGACCTGGTGCGCAACGCGTACCCCGGCTACACCGGCGCGCGCCCGCGAATGCAGATCTGGCACGGCAGCAACGACGAGATCCTGCGCTACCCGAACTTCGGCGAGCAGGTCAAGCAGTGGACCAACGTGCACGGGTTGAGCCAGACCCCCACCTTCACCGACACCCCGCAGGCCGGCTACACCCGCACCCGCTACGGCGGCGCCGGCGACACCGCGCCGGTCGAGGCGGTCAGCATGCAGGGGGTGCCGCACAACCTGCCGGTGGACGCCGCCCAGGCGGTGCGCTTCTTCGGCCTCGACAGCACACCACCGAGCAGCCCGCCACCCAGCAGCCCGCCACCCAGCAGCCCGCCGCCGAGCAGCCCGCCGCCGACGGCCACACCGACGCCGACGGTTACGCCCACCACGCCCCCGCCGTCCCCGACGCTGCCACCGGGGACCGGCTGCCGGATCGGGTACGTGGTCAACGCCTGGAACAGCGGGCTGACCGCCTCGGTGACCATCACCAACACCGGTGCCACGGCCGTCAACGGCTGGAACCTGGCGTTCACCCTGCCCGGCGGGCAGAACATCACCAGCGGCTGGAACGCCACCTACTCGCCGACCTCCGGAGCCGTGACCGCCCGGAACGTCTCCTACAACGCCGCCATCGCCCCCAACGGCTCGGTCACCATCGGCTTCCAGGCCAACCACAGCGGCAACACCGCAGCACCGGCCTCGTTCACCCTCAACGACACCCCCTGCGCGGTCAGCTGAGCGCCGTCCCGCCCGCTGCGCGCCACCACCTCCACCACCACCAACCCGTACGGAGGAATCCGCATGCTGCTCAGGACAACAACCCGAGCGCCTCGGCGCTGGCTGGTCGCCGTCGCCACGCTCGCGCTGCTCGGCGCCGGCGTGGCCATGGCCTCGCCGAGCGCCCAGGCCGCGACGGTCGATCCCGGCGCCACGTACGTCTTCGTGAACCGGCACAGCGGTAAGGCGATGGACGTGTGGAACTGGTCCACCGCCGACAACGCCCCGGTCAACCAGCACGCCCGCAACGACACCGCCGTGCAACAGTGGCGCTTCGTCGACGTCGGCGGCGGCTACTACCAGATCCGCTCCGCGCACAGCGGCAAGGTCCTCGAACTGCCCAACGCCAACGACGGCGTCCAACTCGTGCAGAACAGCGCCGCCAGCGGCAACACCCGTCAGCACTTCCGGCTCGCCGACTCCGCCGGCGGGTACGTCAGGTTCCTCAACCGGCACTCGAACAAGGCCCTCGACGTCTGGGCCTGGTCCACCGCCGACGGCGGCATGATCTCCCAGTACCAGGACCTCGACGGCGCCAACCAGCAGTGGCAACTGGTCACCCTCAACACCGGTGGCGGCAGTGGCTGCGGCAGCGGCGCGTTCCAGGCCGAGGCGGTGCTCAGCGGCGGCACGTGGACCGCCCGCAACGGCGGTAGCACGGTCTACACCGGCGCCGACATGCGCGCCGCC
Source organism: Micromonospora sp. WMMD1082 (assembly GCF_029626175.1). Classification (NCBI taxonomy): domain Bacteria; kingdom Bacillati; phylum Actinomycetota; class Actinomycetes; order Micromonosporales; family Micromonosporaceae; genus Micromonospora; species Micromonospora sp. WMMD1082. The sequence continues at coordinate 6,496,491 of NZ_JARUBM010000002.1, forward strand.
GTGCAGGCGGCGGTGAACAGCCTCAGCGCCGGCCGGACCAGCAAGCAGCGGGTCGTGGTACGCGGCTCCGGCTCGATCAGCGCCGGCTCCCGGATCTCGCTGCCCAGCTACACGACGATCGACGTCTGCGGCACCATCAACGTGACCGGTTCCGGCTCCGGCGACCAGGCCCCGATCTACTCCCGGGGCACCACCCAGATCGAGGTGCAGAACCTCACCGTCACCGGCACCCCGCTCTACGGCATCTTCCTGCGCAACGTCACCAACGTGATCCTCGGCCAGATCGACATGCGGCTCTCCAGCGGGCTGGGCGTACGCATCGACAACCGGGGCGACACCAGCCAGTGGACCCGCAACGTCCGCATCGACAACGTCTACGTATCCGGCGCGAGTTCGCACGCCGTGGAGACGTACGGCGTGGACGGGCTGACCGTCGGCACCGTGACCGCCCGCAACGTCGGTGAGTCGGGGCTGCTGCTCAACGAGACCATCAACGCCACGGTGACCACGGTCGACGCGGAGAACGCCGGCACCGGCACCGGCTACGCGGCGTTCCGGACCGCCAACCGGGCCGGGCGGATCGGCGCCGGCTACCCGACCAACATCCGGGTGGACACCGTGCGGGCGCGTGGTGGTGGCCGGGGCATCTTCTGCGTCTCGGAATCCGGCGGGGTGGCGGTCAACCGGGTCGACATCGCCAACACCGGCAACAACGCGATCCTCATCGAGAACTGCTCCGGAGTGGACATCGCGGCGGGCGGCGGCACGATCAGCGGCGGCGGCGAGGTGCGGCTGGCCGCGCGCGCCGACTTCCCCGGCAACCGGGACATCACGCTGCGCAACTTCACGCTGGCCAACAGCCGGATCGTGGAGAACCCCTGCGCGACCAACCTGACCATCAGCAACGTCACCCTGAGCAACTCGACCATCAGCCGCTGCTGACCCGGCCCAACGGAAAGAAGCGCCACACCGGTCGTCCGGCACGGGCCCGCCCGTGCCGGACGACCCTGGTTGACAGATCATGAGAGCGATCCCAGACTGGCTCGCGTCGATCTGGCCGGCCACGCGAGGAGCAGCGATGAAGATCGCCGATGCCCGGGTCATCGTCACCTGTCCCGGACGGAACTTCGTCACGTTGAAGATCGTGACCGACGACGGGGTGACCGGGATCGGCGACGCCACCCTCAACGGCCGGGAACTGGCGGTCGCCAGCTACCTGACCGACCACGTCGTACCGCTGCTGATCGGGCGGGAGGCGGACCGGATCGAGGACACCTGGCAGTACCTCTACCGGGGCGCGTACTGGCGGCGCGGCCCGGTCACGATGAGCGCCATCGCGGCGGTGGACACCGCGCTGTGGGACATCAAGGGCAAGGTGGCCGGGCTGCCCGTGTACCAGTTGCTGGGCGGCCGCAGCCGCGAGGGGGTGACCGTGTACGGCCACGCCAACGCGCCCACCGTGGACGCGCTGCTCGCCGAGGTGGCCCGCTACCTCGATCTCGGCTACCGCGCGATCCGGGTGCAGACCGGAGTGCCCGGCCTGGCCGCCACCTACGGGGTCGGGCGGAACCGGCACCACTACGAACCGGCGGACGCGGCCATCCCCACCGAGACCGTCTGGAGCAGCGAGCGGTACCTCACCCACGTGCCGTCGGTCTTCGCCCGGGTCCGCAGCGAGTTCGGGCCGGAGCTGAAACTGCTGCACGACGTGCACCACCGGCTCACCCCGATCGAGGCGGCCCGCCTGGGCAAGGCCGTGGAGCCGTACGCGCTGACCTGGTTGGAGGACCCGGTACCGGCGGAGTTGCAGGAGGGCTTCCGGCTGATCCGCCAGCACACCACGACGCCGATTGCCGTCGGCGAGGTGTTCAACACGATCTGGGACTGCCAGCAGCTCATCACCGAGCAGCTCATCGACTACGTGCGGGCCACCGTCGTGCACGCGGGGGGCATCACCCACCTGCGCCGCATCTTCGACCTGGCCCATCTCTACCACGTGCGCAGCGGTTCGCACGGCGCCACCGACCTGTCACCGGTGTGCCTGGCCGCGGCCCTGCATCTCGACGTGAGCATCCCCAACTTCGGCCTGCAGGAGTACATGCCGCACACCGAGGCCACCGACGCGGTCTTTCCCCACTCGTACCGCTTCGCCGACGGCTACCTGCACCCGTCCGAGGAGCCGGGGCTCGGGGTCGACATCGACGAGGAGCTGGCCGCGCAGCACCCGTACCGGCCGGCGGCACTGCCGGTGAACCGGCTGGAGGACGGCACGCTGCACAACTGGTGAGCACGCCGGTGCCCGACGCGGGACAGCATCCCGCGCCGGGCATCGGAGAGGTGCCGGTGGATCAGCTGGCGGTGCAGGTGGGGGTGCCGGAAGGTCCGGCGCCGGTGCCCTGGAAGCCGAACTCCGTGCTGGTGCCGGCGGCGACCGCGCCGTTGTAGCTGACGTTGCGGAACGTCACGTTGCCGCTGGTGCCGCTGGCCTGGGTGTTCCAGCTGTTGGTCACCGCGCTGCCGCTCGGCAGCCCGATGCTCACCGCCCAGCCGTTGATTCTCGACGAGCCGGCGGTGACGCGTACGGTGGCGACGAATCCGCCGTTCCAGGAGTTCAGCGACACCGACGCGGTGCAGCCCGCGCCGCCGGGCGGCGGGGTGGTGGGCGGCGGAGTGGTCGGCGGCGGAGTGGTGGGCGGCGGGGTGGTCGGCGGCGGCGTGGTCGGCGGCGGGGTGGTGCCGCCGTTGAGGGCCTCGAGCGTCGCGTTGTACGCGGGCTTCTTGTTACCGCTGGCGTCGAAGAGCAGCGGGGTGCCGCCGGAGCGCCAGGAGTCGCTGTCCCGGATGCCCCAGACCGTGATGCCGGTGCAGCGGGAGACGGCGAGACAGTCGGTGACCACCCGGCGGTAGGTCTCGGCCTGCGCGGTGCCCGAGCCCTCGATGTCCAGCTCGGTGATCTGCACGTCCACCCCGAGTGCGGCGAAGCTGGAGAGCGTGGTGCGGTAGTTGCTGGGGTACGGCGAGTTGGGGTTGAAGTGCGACTGCAGGCCGACGCAGTCGATCGGCACGCCCCGGCTGCGGAAGTCGCGGACCAGATCGTAGACGGCCTGCGTCTTGGCGTGGCTCCAGTCGTCGGTGTTGTAGTCGTTGTAGCAGAGCTTCGCGCCCGGGTCGGCGGCCCGCGCGGCACGGAAGGCCGCCTCGATCCAGTCGTTGCCGGTGCGCTGGAGGTTCGAGTCGCGCCGGGCGCCGCTGCTGCCGTCGGCGAACGCCTCGTTCACCACGTCCCAGGAGTGGATCTTGCCACGGTAGTAGGTGGCGACCTGGGTGACATGGTTGAGCATCGCGCTGCGCAGCGCGGTGCCGGAGAGGTTCTGCATCCAGCCGGGTTGCTGGGAGTGCCAGGCCAGGGTGTGGCCGCGTACGGTCTGGCCCTGGGCGATGGCGTGGTTGACGATCCGGTCCGCGTTGGTGAAGTTGAAGACGCCCTGCTGCGGCTCGGTCGCGTCGAGCTTCATCTCGTTCTCGGGGGTGACCGAGTTGAACTCGCGGTTGAGGATGCCGACGTAGGTCGAGTCGGAGAGCTTGTTCGCCGCCACCGCGGCGCCGAAGTACCGGCCCCGCTCGGCGGCGGATGCGCCCAGGGTGGTCGCCGCGCTGGCGGTGGAGGACACCACCACCACGCTGGTGGCGACGAGGGCTAGACCGACCGCAGCCGAGACCAGCGCGTTACGCGGTCGCAGTCGGGTCGCCGGGCGCCCGCTGGCGCGGGCAGAGGCGTTGTTCATGGCATGAGCCTTTCGACGAAGCCGTGCTGATGAGAAGCCGGCCCCGACTACTGCCCAGCACGGTGGCCCTTCGTCGCCGACGCGGTCGCCCGGAAGCCGCGTCGGCCGGTGCGTGCAGCCGGCCACCATGAGTAGATCGAGGCTGTTGTATATCGAAAACAGTATCGAAACACGTCCGAAAGCTCAACGCGCTCCGGAACACTTTCAGCCCCGGTCCGAATCGCCGCCCACTGCCCGTCGTCCCGCCACGCCACGGAGAACGTGGTCACGTCGATCAGGCCGGAGTCTCCGAAAGTTTCGGCGCCGCCATCCGGTCGGCGGTGCCGTCGGCACCACCGAGTACGCCGGCCAGCCAGCGCAGCTGCCGCCGTACCTGGGTCGCGTCCCCGTGCTCGTGGCCGTTGAACGGGTAGACGTGCATCGCCCGCTCGGGCTCCGGCTGGCCGCTGGCGGCACCGTACTGGTTGTACGCGGCGAAGCCGGTGCTCGGCGGGCAGACCATGTCGCGCAGCCCCACGCCGAAGTGCGCCGGGGCACTGGCCCGCCGGGCGAAGGTGACCCCGTCGACGTAGGAGAGGGTGCGCCGCACCGCCGGCTCCGCGTCCCGGTTGATGGCGAGGTAGTTGACGATGTCGCCGTACACCCCGACATCGGTGATCTCGATGGCCCGCTGCAGGTGGCAGAGGAACGGCGCGGTGGCGAGCACCGCGGCCAGGTCGGGAACGAGCCCGGCGACCGCCAGGGCCAGCCCGCCGCCCTGGCTGTTGCCCGCGGCGACCACCCGCCGCGGGTCGACTCCCGGCAGGGCGCGAGCCGCCTGGACCGCCCGCACCGCGTCGGTGATGAGGCGGCGGTAGTAGTAGCCCTCCGGGGACAGGATGCCGCGGGTCACCGGCGACGGCCCACCGTGCGCCTCGCCGTGCGGGTCGGGCGTGTCGCCCGCACCGTACTGGCCGGACTGGCCCCGGGCGTCCATGAGCAGGTGCGCGTAGCCCGCGACCGGCCAGATCAGGCGCTCGTGCGGCAGCCCCCGGCCGCGGCCGTAGCCGACGTACTCCACGACCACCGGCAGCGGATCGTCCACTCCGGACGGGCGGGTGTACCAGGCCCGGACCGGGTCACCGGCGAATCCGGCGAAGGTGACGTCCCAGCTGTCGACCAGACGCAGATCGGTGGGTTCGGGACGGACGTCGAGCAGCACCGGTGACTCCGCCGCCGCGCGCAGCGTGGACCGCCAGAACGCGTCGAAGTCGGCGGGCTCGGCCACGGCTGGCGCGTACTGCCGCAGCTGGTCCAGGGACAGGTCGAACAGGGGCATGGCTCCTCGCAGGGGCGTCGGTCAGGGTGGTGGGGCGGTGCTCTCGCGGACGATCAGCTCGGCGACCAGGTCGATCCGGCTGGTGGGCAGGGCGTTTCCCCGCGCGAGGTCGAGCAGCATCTGGGTGGCCGTGCCGGCCATGTCGTACAGCGGCTGGTTGACCGTGGTCAGGGCCGGGCCGATCCAGGCCGAGACCGGAAGGTTGTCGTAGCCCACCACCGACAGGTCGCCGGGGACATCGAGGCCGAGCTGACGGGCGGCACGCAGCACCCCCATCGCCTGCAGGTCGGAGCCGGCGAAGATCGCCGTTGGCCGGTCCGGCCGGCTCAGCAACTCGATGCCGTAGGAGTAGCCGGCGTCGAGGTGGAAGTTGCCGTGGCGGATCAGCGCCGGATCGACCGGCACGCCGAGTTCCTCGTGGGCACAGCGGAAACCCGCCGTGCGGGCCCGGGCGCAGAGCACCTCCCGCGGGCCGGAGATCATCGCGATCCGGCGATGCCCGAGCTCCAGCAGGTGGCGGGTGGCGAGCAGTCCACCGTTCCAGTTGTTCGAGCCGATGGTGGGCACGGAGGCCACGCTGGCGCTGTCGGTGTCGAGCACGACGACGGGTATCGACTGGCGTTGCAACTGTTGCCGTTGCTGGTCGGTCAGGTTGCACATCACCAGCAGCACGCCGAGGGGACGTCGGGCGATCACCGAGTCGACCCAGGACTGCGGCGGCCGGTGCGCGCCTTCCAGCTGCGAGAGCACCACGTGCGTGTCGGTGAGCGTGGTGACCGCCTCGACACCGCGGATGATCTCCAGGGCCCAGTCGGAGCCGAACTCGTGGAACACCAGCTCGATCTGGCCGTCGCCGGGCGCCCGGCGGGCACGGCGGCGGTAGCGGTGCCGCTCCAGGCTGGCCTCGACCCGCGCCCTGGTCCCGGCGGCGACGTCCGAGCGCCCGTTGAGGACCTTGGAGACCGTCGCCGCGGAGACACCGACCTCCTGCGCGATGGTCGCGATGGTCGCGGAGCCGAGCACGGCCGGCGAGCGGTTCACAGCCATCCGATCCTCTGCAACAGTCCCGAAAATTTCGGAGACTGTAGCACGGTGAGGACCGGTCACCGGTGACGCGAGTCAATGACGGCGGGGCCGTCACCGGGCAGCGACCGCTCACCTACAGATGCCGCAAATGCAGCGTGGCCAGTATGTCCCGAGCCTCTTGACACGCTCTGTCGACGCCCTTAAGTTCCCGACACAGGTGACGAACTGGTTTCCGAAAATTTCGATAATCGCCGCCTTCACGGCGGTCTGCGTGGCCCTGCCGGGACGATCTCCCGAGCGTGGCCGGAGGGGTTCGCATGACAAGTCAGCTGCCCGTCGACGATCGGTTGGTGTCCCCCGGCACCGATCCGTGGCGTGACCCGAGGCTGCGACCGGACGAACGGGCAGACGCGCTCATCCCGCTGATGTCACTGGAGGAGAAGATCGCCCAGCTGGTCGGCCTCTGGGTCGGCGCGGACGCCTCCGGCGAGGGCGTCGCCCCCCACCAGTCCGATCGGGTCGAGCACACGCCGCCCTGGCGGGATGCCATCCGGCACGGCCTGGGTCAGCTGACCCGGCCGTTCGGGACCGCGCCGGTCGATCCGGTCCTCGGCGCCCGCGCCCTGGCCGCCTCCCAGGCGCAGATCGTGGCGACGAGCCGGTTCGGGATTCCGGCCCAGGTGCACGAGGAGTGCCTCACCGGCTTCGCCGCCTGGCGTGCGACCGTGTACCCGGCGCCGCTGAGCTGGGGTGCGGCCTTCGACCCGGACCTGGTCGAGGAGATGGCCGGGCTGATCGGCCGGTCGATGCGGGCCGCCGGTGTCCACCAGGGACTGGCCCCGGTCCTGGACGTGACCCGCGACTACCGCTGGGGGCGTACCGAGGAGACGATCGGCGAGGATCCCTACCTGGTCGGGACGGTCGGCGCGGCGTACGTGCGCGGGCTGGAGCGGGCCGGCGTGGTGGCGACGCTGAAGCACTTCGCCGGCTACTCGGCCTCCCGGGGCGGGCGGAACCTGGCGCCGGTGCCGATGGGGCGCCGGGAACTGGCCGACGTCATCCTGCCACCGTTCGAGATGGCCCTGCGGCTCGGTGGCGCGCGATCGGTGATGCACTCGTACGCCGAGATCGACGGCGTGCCGGTGGCCGCCGACGAGGAACTGCTGACCCGGGTGCTGCGGGATCGGTGGGGCTTCGACGGGGTGCTGGTCGCGGACTACTTCGCCGTCCGCTTCCTGCAGTCCCTGCACGGCGTGGCCGCCGACGCCGCGGCGGCGGCCCGGCTCGCCCTGCGCGCCGGCACCGACGTGGAACTGCCCACAGTGGACGCCTACGGCGCGCCGCTGCTGGCCGCGGTGCGCTCCGGCGCGGTCGGTGCGGACCTGGTCGACCGCGCCCTGCGCCGGGTGCTGATCCAGAAGATCGAGCTGGGGCTGCTCGACGAGGAATGGCGTGAACTGCCCGCCAACGTCGACGAGCTGCGCCTGGACGACGAGGCCAACCAGGCCGTCGCCCTGCGCCTGGCCCGCCAGTCCGTCGTCCTGCTCCGTAACCGCGACGGGCTGCTGCCGCTCGCCGCCGACCGGCGCGTCGCGCTGGTCGGCCCGGTCGCGGACGACCCGATGGCGATGCTCGGGTGCTACTCCTTCCCCCTACACATCGGCGTGCAGTATCCGGAGCACGGCGTCGGCGTGGAGATTCCGTCCCTGCGCGAGGCGCTGCAGCGACGGCACCCGCAGCTCACCTTCGTCCCGGGTACCGACATCACCGGGGACGACACCTCCGGCATCGCCGCGGCGGTCGAGGCGGCCACCGACGCCGACGTCTGCGTCCTCGCGGTCGGCGACCGGGCCGGCATGTTCGGCCGGGGCACCTCCGGTGAGGGTTGCGACGCGGTCGACCTCCAGTTGCCCGGGGTACAGGCCGAACTGGTCCGCGCGGTACTGGCCACCGGAACCCCGGTGGTGCTGGTGGTGCTCTCCGGCCGGCCGTACGCGCTCGGCCCGGTGACGGACGGCGCGGGCGCGATCGTGCAGGGGTTCTTCCCCGGCCAACTCGGCGGCGAGGCGCTGGCCGAGGTGCTCACCGGCGCGGTCAACCCCTCCGGCCGGCTCCCGGTCAGTGTGCCGCGGGACATCGGCGGGTTGCCCGGCACCTACCTCTCCCCCACCCTGGGCCGCCGCTCGCGGGTGTCGTCGGTGGACCCGACGCCCGCGTTCCCGTTCGGCCACGGGTTGAGCTACACCACCTTCGAGTGGAGCGACGCCGAGGTGACCGGCGATTCGGGCGACGCCTCCGGCGCAACCGCCGCATGGCCGGTCGACGGCGAGGTGACGGTCGGCGTCACGGTGCGCAACACCGGCTCGCGGGCCGGCACCGAGGTCGTCCAGCTCTACCTGCACGATCCGGTGGCACAGACCACCAGGCCGGTGGTCCGCCTGATCGGGTACGCCAGGGTGCCGGCGGAGCCGGGTCAGACGGCCCGGGTCACCTTCCAGGTCCCCGCCGACGTCACCTCCTTCACCGGTGTGCACGGCCGGCGCGTGGTCGAGCCCGGCGACGTGCAGCTCCGCCTCGGCCGCTCCAGCGGCGACCCGGTGGCGAGCCTGGCCCTGCGGTTGGTCGGCGACGAGCGCGACGTCGGCCATCAGCGGGAACTGGTCTCGCAGGTACGCGTCGAGCCCGCCGTCCTCGCCGTCTCAGGGGGCCCGCGATGAGCGCACCGACCACGATGACCACGCCGGTGTCGCCCGGTGGCCCGCCGCGAAAGCCCCCCGCCCCACCCACCGCCCGCCAGGCCTGGCGCCGGGCGCTGCGCCGGGACTGGCAGCTGTACTCGCTGGCGATCCTGCCGCTGCTGTTCTTCCTGATCTTCCGGTACCTGCCGATGCTCGGCAACCTGATCGCCTTCCGCCGGTTCCAGCCCGGTGGCAACATCTTCGGCGAGTACTGGGTCGGCCTGCGGTACTTCAAGATGTTCTTCACCGACCCGACGTTCTGGAACGTCTTCACCAACACGCTGGTGCTGGGCGGGCTGACCCTGCTGTTCTGCTTCCCGCTGCCGATCGTGCTGGCGTTGCTGCTCAACGAGGTGCGGGCCCGCAGGCTGAAGCGGCTCGTGCAGTCGGTGTCGTACCTGCCGCACTTCCTGTCCATCGTGATCGTGGCCGCCATCGTGATGCAGATGCTGTCCATGGACGGCACGATCAACCAGCTCGTGCGCGCGGGCGACGGCGATCCGATTCCGTTCCTGCAACGACCGGAATGGTTCCGCACCATCTACGTCTCGTCGGAGATCTGGCAGACCGTCGGCTGGGGCACGATCCTCTACCTGGCCGCGCTCACCACCATCGACGACAACCTCTACGAGGCCTCGCGCATCGACGGCGCCAACCGGTGGCGGCAGACCTGGCACGTCACGCTGCCGGGCATCCGGCCGACCATGGTGACGCTGCTGATCCTCAACATCGGCACCTTCATGGCGGTCGGGTTCGAGAAGATCCTGCTGCTCTACAACCCGCTGACCTATCCGACCGCCGACGTCATCTCCACGTACCTGTTCCGGGTGGGCTTCGCGTCCAGCAACTTCAGTTACGCCGCGGCGATCGGGCTGTTCGAGGCGGTGATCGGGTTGGTCCTGGTCCTGTCCGCGAACCTGATCGCCCGCCGCACGGTAGGGACGAGCCTGTGGTGACCATCGAAGCGAACGGACCAGCCACCCCGCAGACCGCGCCCGGCGGCCCGCCGGTACGCCGGCGGCGGGGCATCCGGCAGACCCGGGGCTACCGGGCGTTCCAGGTGGCCAACGGCATCATCCTGACCATCGTCGTGATCGTGACGCTCTACCCGTTCGTCAACATCGTGGCCCGCTCGATGAGCCACGAGCGGTACATCCTCAGCGGCCAGGTGAACCTCATCCCGCGCGGTTTCACCCTGAGCACCTACGAGCTGTTGATGTCCGACTCGATGTTCTGGACGAACTACCGCAACACCGTGTTCTACACGGTCACCGCCACCGTCATCTCGATCGTGCTGACCACAACGTACGCCTATGTGCTCTCCAAGAAGCACCTCAGGGGACGCGGCGCGCTGATCACCATCGCGGTGTTCACGATGTTCTTCACCGGCGGCCTGATTCCCAACTACGTCCTGGTCACCAGCCTGGGCCTGAAGAACAGCGTCTGGGCCATCGCACTACCCAACGCCATCAACGTGTTCAACCTGCTGGTGATGAAGGCGTTCTTCGAGAGCCTGCCGGTCGACCTGGAGGAGGCCGCCGCGGTCGACGGGCTGAACACGTACGGCATCCTGCTACGGATCGTGCTGCCACTGTCGAAGGCGATCGTCGCCACGATGGTGCTCTTCTACGCCGTGGCCTTCTGGAACTCGTGGTTCGCCGCCTTCCTCTACATGGACCGGCAGGAACTCTGGCCGGTCACCGTCTACCTGCGCAACCTGATCGCCGGTGCCACCGGCGCGGAGAACGTCGGCGCGATCGCCGAGGCCAACGAGGTACAGGCCGAGGCGACGCTCAAGGCGGTGACGATCGTGCTCACCACCCTGCCGATCCTCATGGTCTATCCCTTCATCCAGCGGTACTTCGTGCGGGGCATCATGCTCGGCGCGGTGAAGGGCTGACCAGCATGCCCCACCCTCCCACCACCAAGTTGAAAGGATCCGCCATGTTCCGCAGATCGTGGCGCCACACGGCGGCAGCAGCCGCGGCGCTGCTCGCCCTCAGCAGTATCACGGCCTGTAGCGACGACTCGTCCAGCAACGAGGACCTGTCGGAGAACCGGGTCGGCGCGATGGACAACTACTCCGTCGGTACGCAGTTCAAGGCCTCCGAGCCGCTGTCCTTCTCCCTCCTGTACAGCAACCACCCGAACTACCCGTTGAAGAACGACTGGCTGTTCTGGTCGGAGCTGACGTCGCGGACCAACGTCACGCTCGAACCGGTCGCGGTGCCGCTGAGCGACTACGAGCAGAAGCGCAGCCTGCTGATCGGCGCCGGTGACGCGCCGTTCCTCATCCCGAAGACCTACCCGAGCCAGGAGGAGCCGTACGTCTCCTCGGGGGCGATCCTGCCGGTCAGCGACTACATCGATCTGATGCCGAACTTCAAGGACAAGATCGAGAAGTGGAACCTGGCACCGGAGCTCGACACCCGGCGCCAGGAGGACGGCAAGTTCTACCTGCTGCCCGGGGTGCACGAGAAGCCCTGGCACGACTACTCGCTGGCGGTCCGCACCGACATCCTCGAAGAGCTGAACCTGGAGATCCCGAAGACCTGGGACGAGCTCTACACGGTGCTCAAGGCGATGAAGGCGAAGTACCCGAACGTCTACCCGTTCTCCGACCGGTTCAGCCAGCCCAACCCGGCCGGTAACCTGCTCAACATCATGGCCTTCTCGTACGGCCTGCAGGGCGCCGGCTGGAACTTCCAGCACACCAGCTGGAACGCCGAGGCGCAGAAGTTCGAGTACACCGGCGCCACCGAGCAGTACAAGCAGATCCTGCAGTACCTCAACAAGCTGGTGACGGAGAAGCTGCTCGACCCGGAGAGCTTCACCCAGACCGACGATCTCGCCCGGCAGAAGCTCGCCAACAGCAGGTCCTTCGTGATCAGCAGCAACGCGCAGACCCTGGTGAACGACTACCGGCCGGACCTGGCGGCGACGAACCCGAAGGCAACCATCACCAAGATTCCGCTGCCGATCGGCCCGGCCGGTGAGATCAACCCCGCCGACCGTTTCGAGAACGGCATGATGATCTCGGCGAAGGCCCGCGACAGCGAGAACTTCGTGGCGATGATGCAGTTCGTCGACTGGCTCTGGTACTCCGACGAGGGCCAGCACTTCGCCAAGTGGGGTGTCGAGGGCCAGAGCTTCGTCAAGGACGCCGCCGGCAAGGCCACCCTGGCCCCGGACGTCAACGTCATCGGCCTCAACCCCGACGCGCCCAAGCACCTGCAGAAGGACTTCGGCTTCTACAACGGCGTGTTCGCCTACGGCGGCAACCCCGAGCTGGTGCAGGCGTTCTTCTCCGAGGAGGAGCAGCAGTTCCAGGAGGTCATGAACGCGCGTCCGGCACGGGTGGTGCCCCCGCCGCACCCGTTGACCGACGAGGAACGCGAGCAGGTGTCGCTGTGGGCTACCCCGCTGCGCGACCACGTCTACCAGGCCACCCTGCAGTTCATCCTCGGGCAGCGTGACTTCGCCCAGTGGGACGCGTACGTGAACGAGCTGAAGAGCAAGAACATGGACGCCTACATGGACGCGGTCACCAAGGCCTACGAACGCTTCAAGGAGAAGAACAACTAGGAGACGTGGCCGGTCCGGTCGTGTCGGCGCGACCGGACCGGCCACCTTCGTTCCACCCGCACCGAGCAAGAGGACGAGGATGCGCATCACCGTTGCGGAGCAACCCAGCGGACGACTCTCCGACGCGTGGCGCTTCGCCGTCGGCACCGGCCGGTTCGAGCTGGCGCTGCGGCGCGACTACCAGGACTCGCTGGCCCTGATCCAACGCGAGATCGGTTTCCGGCACATCCGCGGGCACGGGCTGCTCAGCGACGGCGTCGGCGTGCACCGGCCGTACGAGTACCAGGGCGGACGGCACGTACGGCACGCCTTCGGTTATGTCGACCAGGTGGTCGACGCGTACCTCGAACTGGGCATCCGGCCCTTCGTCGAGCTGGGCTTCATGCCCTCCGGTCTGGCCAGCGGCGCGCAGACCGTGTTCTGGTGGCGCGGCAACGTCACCCCGCCGCGCTCGCACGCCGAGTGGGCCGACCTGGTCCGGGCGACGGTCGGCCACCTCGTCGACCGGTACGGCCTGGACGAGGTGCGCGGCTGGCCCATCGAGGTGTGGAACGAACCCGACCTCAAGGACTTCTGGCAGGACGCGGACGCCGACGCCTACCACCGGTTGTACGAGGTGACCGCGCACGCGGTCAAGGAGGTGGACGGCGCACTCCAGGTCGGTGGCCCGGCGATCTCCCCCGGTGCCGACGACGGGTGGCTGCCCCGGTTCGCCGAGTTCGTCACCGACCGCTCGGTGCCGATCGACTTCGTCAGCCGGCACGCCTACACCTCCGGCCCGGCCCAGCACGTGCCCTTCGGCGTACACCAGACCCTCGCACCGGCGCAGCGGCTGCTCGACCAGTTCGCCAGCCCTCGCCGGCAGCTCGCCGGCACCGCGTTGGCGGAGCTGCCGGTGCACATCACCGAGTTCAACTCCTCCTACCGGCCGGACAATCCGATCCACGACACCGCCTTCCACGCCGCCTACCTCGCTCCGGTGCTGGCCGGCGGCGGCGACCTGGTCGACTCCTTCGCGTACTGGACGTTCAGCGACATGTTCGAGGAGGTGGGCATCCCGACCGCACTGTTCCACGGCGGCTTCGGCCTGCTCACCCACCGCCAGGTCAAGAAACCCACCTACCACCTGTACGCCTTCATGAACCGGCTGGGTGACCAACTGCTCGCCCGTGGCCCGGACCACCTGGTCACCCGCGACGCCACCGGCCGGATCGCCGTGCTGGCCTGGGCGCCGGTCGACCCCACCGGACACGACCCGGTGGACGGCCACACCGTGCGACTGTCGCTGCCGGTGGCCCCGGCGACCGCCCGCACCGCCTTCCTGCTGCGCTCCTCGGTCAGCGAGGAGGCGGGCAACGCCTGGCGGGCGTGGTGCGAGCTGGGCCGGCCGCCCTCCCCGACCAGCCGACAGCTGGACGTCCTGCGGGAGGCCGCCGAGCCGGCCCGGCGGCACGCCGCGCTGCCGGTGCAGGCGGGCCGCGTCGAGGTGGACCTGCACCTGGCCCGGCACGAGGTGACCCTGGCCGAGCTGACCCCGGTGGTCGACGAGACGCCGCCGTGGTGGGACGAGAGCCGCCTGTTCGGCGAGGTCAGGTCGTGAGTACGGCGGCTCGTCGGGAGTTCGGGGCCGGACCGCTGTCGCGGATCGCCGCGCTGGTCTACACGCTGCTCGTGGTCGAGTTGCTGCTGCTGGTCTGCGCGGCGCCCAGCCTGGTCGCGCTCTTCGCCCTGGAACGCCACGTCAGCAACCTGCCGCTGGTCGCCGCCTGTACGGTGCCGCTCGGCCCGGCGCTGTCCGCCGCGCTGTACGCCCTGTACCAGCAGCGCCTCGACCTCACCGAGCTGCACCCGTGGCGGCTGTTCTGGCGCGGCTACCGGGCCAACCTGGCCGGCTCGCTGCTGGTCTGGGTGCCGACGTTGCTGTGGCTGACCATCATCGCGGTCAACCTGGCCAACCTGTCGGCCGCCGGGCTGTCCGGCTGGTGGGCGGCACCGCTGGTGCTGGTCGGTGCCGGGGTGTCCGTGATCGGGGTCAACGCGCTGGTGATCACCTCCCTGTTCACGTTCCGGCTGCGCGACGTGGTCCGGCTGGCCGCGTACTTCGTGCTGCGTACGCCGGTGGTGGCTCTCGGCGTCGCGCTCCTGCTGGTCGCGGCGACGCTGCTGACCCACGCCACCTCGGAGGCGGCCCTTGCCGCGCTCGGCTCGGTGCTGGCGCTGGCGCTGGTCCGCGGCGGTGAGCCGATGATCGCCATCATCCGCGAGGAGTTCACGCGTGACCGTGGGGAGTGAGCCCGCGCGGCTCCCGGTGACCGCCAAGGTGCCGTTCGGTGGGGACTACAACCCGGAGCAGTGGCCCGAGCCGGTGTGGGACGACGACGACCGGCTGTTCGAGCTGGCCGTGATCGACACCGTCACCCTCGGCGTCTTCGACTGGGCGCTGACCCAGCCCGCCGCCGACGTGTACGACTTCACCGTGCTGGACCGCGTCGTGGACCGCGCCGCCCGGCAGGGCCGGATGATCTGCCTGGCGACCGGCACCGGTGCGCACCCGGCGTGGCTGGCCCGCGCCCATCCGGAGGTGACCCGCGTCGACTTCGAGGGTCGCCGGCACCGCTTCGGCCAGCGGCACAACTCCTGCCCCAGTTCCCCGGTGTTCCGCCGGCTCTCGACCGAGCTGGCGCGCCGGGTGGCCCGCCGGTACGCCGCCAACCCGGCGGTGGTGGCCTGGCACGTCGGCAACGAGTACGGCGGCGCCTGCTACTGCGACCGCTGCGCGGCCGGCTTCCGGCGGTGGCTGCGCGACCGCTACGGCACCCTGGCGGCGCTCAACGCGGCCTGGTACACCACGTTCTGGTCGCACACCTTCACCGACTGGGACGAGATCGAGGCGCCCTCGGCGTTGACCGAGCACTGGCGCGGGCCGGACCACACCGCGTTCCAGGGCATCACCCTGGACTACCGCCGGTTCACCTCCGAGGCGATGCTGGCCAACTTCCGCGACGAGAAGGCGGCGATCCGCGAGTCCAGCGACCTGCCGGTGACGACCAACTTCATGGGCATGTACCGGCCGATCGACTACCACCGCTGGGCCGAGCACCTGGACTTCGCCTCGTGGGACAACTACCCGCCCGAGGGCAGCCCACCGGCCTGGATGGCGCTGAGCCACGACCTGATGCGAGGGCTGAAGGGCGGCCAGCCGTTCTGGCTGATGGAGCAGACGCCGAGCATGACGGCCTGCCGGGACGTCAACCCGCTCAAGCCGCCCGGGGTGATGCGGCTGTGGAGCTGGCAGGCGGTCGCGCACGGTGCGGACGCGGTGCTGTTCTTCCAACTGCGGGCGTCGCGGGGAGCATCCGAGAAGTACCACGGCGCGGTCATCGGTCATGCCGGCCGCGCCGACACGCGGGTCTTCCGCGAGGTCGCCGAGCTGGGGGCGGAGCTGCGCCGGCTCGGCGACGCGACGCTCGGTGCGCGCACGCCGGCCCGGGTGGCGCTGCTGTTCGACTGGGACAGCTGGTGGGCGTTGGAGATCTCCGACGGCCCCTCCCGCCTGGTGCGGTACCAGCAGGTCGTCCTCGCCTACTACCAGGCGCTGTGGGACGCCGGGGTGGACGTCGACGTGGTCGCGGTCAGCGCGGACCTCGCCGGCTACGACGTGGTCCTCGCCCCGGCGCTGCACATGGTCAAGGACGACCTGGCCGACCGGTTGGCGCGGGTCGCCGAGCGGGGCGGTTCGGTGCTCACCACGTTCCTGTCCGGCCGGGTGGACGTGGACGGCAACGCCTTCCTGGCGGACGTGCCGGGACCGCTGGCGCCGCTGATGGGCGTCCGGGTCGACGAGTGGGACGCCCGTGCCGCGGACGTGGTCAACCCGGTCTGCCTGGGCACCGGAGCCGACCGCGTCGAGGTCGCCTCGCGGTTGGTGTTCGAGCTGGTCATCCCGGACGGCGCGGAGGTGGTCGGCAGCTACCGGGCCGACTTCTACGCCGGCACTCCGGCGGTCACCCGCAACGCGTACGGCGCCGGCCACGGCTGGTACGTCGGCACCGCGCTGGACCAGCCGGGCGTGTCCTGGGTGGTCCGGCAGGTGCTGGCGCGGCACGGGCTCACCGGGGCGTACCCGGACGTGCCGGGGCTGGAGACCGCGGTGCGGGTCACCGGTGACGGCACCCGTTTGCTGTTCCTGCTCAACCACGGTGCCGAGCCGGTGACCGTGCCCGCCAGCGTGGACGGCGTTGACCTGCTCACCGGCGACCGGGTCGCGCACGGCGCGCCGCTGCGGCTCGACGGCCACGGCGTCCGGGTGGTGCGCGAGCGCGCCTGAGCCGGCCGGCTACCCGGGCCCGGCCTGGGCGTGCTCTGCGGCCCGGCTGACCCGTTCCCAGCCCGCCCAGGTGTCCATCCGCCGGCGTGAGATGTCGAACGCCAGGTCGTACACCATGCTGCCGAGCAGGAGCCGCAGCGGCGGGTCGTCGCTGTCGACCAGTTTCAGCAGCGCCTCGGCGGCGAGGGCGGGTTCGCTGTCGATCGAGTCCTCAGCCCACTGCCGCGCCAACTCCGCGCGCAGGGGGTCGTAGGCGGTGATCGGCGTCGTCGAGGTCATGCTGGTGTACAGGTCGGTCCAGTAGCCGCCGGGCTGCACGATGCTGACCGTGACGCCGAAGGTGGCCGCCTCCATCGCGAGGGCCTCGCTCATGCCCTCCAGCGCGAACTTGCTCGCGCTGTACATGCCGGTGCTGGGGAAGCCGCCGAGCCCGGCGATGCTGGAGATCTGCACGAGGTGGCCGGCCCGTTGGGCCCGCAGGTGCGGCAACACGGCCTGGCTGACCCAGAGCGCGCCGAAGAGGTTGACCTCGAACTGGGCCCGTGCCTCGGCTTCGGTGAACTCCTCGATCATGCCCATCGACATGGTGCCGGCGTTGTTGACCACGATGTCGAGCCGCCCGACGCGCTCGACCGCGGCGGCCACCGCGGCGAGGACCGCCGCCCGGTCGGTCACGTCGAGGGTCAGGGTGAGCAGCCGGTCGCCGTAGCGCTCGTCGAAGTCGGCCCGGGCGATGGTCCGGGCGGCGGCGACCACCCGGTCACCGCGGTCGAGCGCCGCGATGGTGAACGCGCGGCCCAGACCACGGCTGGCGCCCGTGATGAACCAGGTACGCGACGCGGTGCTGGATGAGCTGCGCATGGTGGGTCTCCGCCTCTCGCCACAAGACGAGACGGTCCGTCTCGCCGGAGGCAACGATACGACACGACCAGGCGTCAGGCAAGACGAGACGTACCGTCTCGCCGTTGGGATACGATGGGCGCATGCCGACGCAGCATCGCGCCACGCCCAACGCGGCCCGCCGCAGGGAAGCCTCCCGGCTGGCGATCCTCACCGCGGCGTTCGACCTGCTGCAGGAGGTCGGCTACGCCAGGCTCAGCATCGAGGGCATCGCCGGGCGCGCCGGCGTCGGCAAGCAGACCATCTACCGCTGGTGGCCGTCGAAGGGGGCCATCATCTTCGATGCCTTCCTGATGCTCAGTGCGGGCGCCGACGGCGGACCTGTCGTCCTGCCGGACACGGGCGATCTGGACGCCGACCTGACCGCCGTGCTGCGCGCCACGGTCGCCGAGCTGAACGATCCACGGTACGACCGGCCGATGCGCGCGCTGGCCACCGAGATCACGTACGACCCGGAGCTGGCGGCCGCCTACGCCGAACGGCTGGACGGGCCGCTGAAGGAGGCGAAACGGAAGCGGCTGCGCAGTGCCCAGCGGGCCGGGCAACTCGCCGGGGACCTCGACCTGGACGTGGCCGTGGAGATGATCTGGGGCCCCGTGCTCCACCGGTGGCTGCACCGCAGTGGACCACTCACCACCGCGTACACCGACCGGGTCGTCACCACCGCCCTCAACGGCCTACGCCCCCGCCCGGACGCGGCCCCGTAGGCCACGATACGCCGCAGGTGGTGCCCCCCGGCCGCGCGACAGCCCAATCACGCGACAGCCCGGCCGCGACAGCCCGGTCACGCGATGGCTCGGCCGCGCGCCGCGTCAGGTGCCCGCGTGGTCGGCCTCCTCCGCACGGGCCCGCCGGCCGTCGGCGATGGCGACGCCGACCAGGACGGCGGTGCTGCCGATCCCGGCGACGAAGGACGGTGCGCGCAGGGTGGCCGTCCCGACGATGGCGAGGGCGATCAGGCCGACCAGCCGGGAGGGGGGTAGTTCCCTGGCCACCGACCGGGCGAACCAGAGCTGGGCGGTGAGGAACAGTGCCGGTCCGGCGTAGAGCGCGGCGTTCGTGGCGACGGTCGTCTGTTCGGTCGGGTGGGCGATGACGAGTTCGTCCCCCACGGCGATGGAGATGAGACCGGCGACCATGAGCATCAGGCCGTTGGTCGCGTACCGGCTGGCGCGGGTGGGGTCGGCGTCCTGTTCCGCCTGCCGCCGGGCGGCGGCTTCACTTCGCCGGAAGTAGGCCCACCAGATGGCCACCGTCCCGGCCAGCGCCACCGTGCCGGTCAGCAGGGTTATCGGCTGCACCGGCGCGTCGGCGATGGCCCAGCCGGTGGTGAGGACGGTCTCACCCAGGGCGATGAGGAAGAAGAGCCGGCAGCGTTCGAACATGTGCGGCGCGGCGAACGCGATGCCCGCACTGTGTAGCCATCGACCCGGCAGGGGGTGGGCGGTGAGGGTGCCGGCAAGGTCGATGCCGACACCGCAGGCCCACAGCAGCAGGCGGGTCTCCGGCCCGGCGGCGGCGCCCGCGATCCACAGCGGCGCGGAGGCGAGTTGCCAGACCAGCACCCGCTGGAAGTGGGCGTGCAGGGCGGGTTGGAGGTTCACGGTGAGCAGCCAGATGGTCCGGCCGATCAGCGCCGGCAGGTACGCCCCGACGAACCACCAGCCCGCCTCCTCGAACGCCGCGGCGATGGAGGCGTTCATGAACAGCCCGAACAGCATCGACACCAGCAGCATCCACCGCACCGGGGCCTTGCGGGTGTCGGTCAGCGAGACCGCCCAGACGGTGTAGCCCCAGGTCCAGAAGACCGCGAAGTACAGCACGACGGTGGTGGCCAGACCCGTCCAGTCCAGGTGTTCCAGCAGGCGGCGCGACAACTGGATGAACGCGAAGACATATACGAGGTCGAAGAACAACTCCACCGGGGTGACCTCGTAGCGGCGCGGATCCCGGGCCAGGGAACCCCGGTCACTCGACACCATTGCGTGGCTCCTCTGTACCTCGCTCCTTCCGGGATACGGCCCACCAGGCACACTCACCGTAACCAGAACACCACCCCCGATGTGACGGTGCTCGCGGAACCGGCGCCCGGCCGACCATCCGGGGGTCGGATCCCGGTTTCGCCGCCGGGACGCGGTCCGGCGTGGTTCCGTTTACTTCCCGCCCCTGCTGCGCCTCGGGAGGAGTGGCGTGACGACCGCGAAGCCGCGGCCGACTCCGGCCGATCCGATGCCCGCCGAGCGGGCCGAGCCGGGTGACGTGGCCGGCGTCCCGCGTGACCTGCCGCCGGAGTTGGGTCCGGACGCGGTGAGCATCATGGAGGCGTCCACCTTCATGCTCTCCAACGCCCTCGGCGACGTGCCGCCGCACTCGATCGGCGGCCTGGTCCACGACGACACCCGGCATCTCAGCTGTTGGCGACTGACGGTCAACGACACCAGTCCGCTGCTGCTGGGCGCCTCGGTCGTCGACCACTACTCCGCCGCGTTCTTCCTGGCGGTCCCCGAACTGCCGGGTATCCCGGCGAACGCCATCGGGATACGCCGGCAGCGGTTCGTCGGTGACGGGCTGCACGAACGCATCGAGTTGCACAGCTTCGCCCGGGAGCCGAAGCAGCTCCGGCTCCGGCTGGTTGCCGGAGCCGACTTCGCGGACCTGTTCGAGATCAAGAGTGAGATCAGCGACCGGTCGCACCGCATCACCCGTACGCACGCCTCCGACGGATCGCAGCTCACCTTCACCTACTCGACCGACCACTTCCACGCGGAGACCAGGGTGTGCGCGTGGCCCTTCGCCAGCCGGGTGGACGGGGACGGCCTGGTCTGGGACGTGACGCTGCTGCCCGGCCGCCGCTGGTCGTGCGAGCTGACCGTCCCCCTGGGGCGGGGCATCGCGAACCTGATGCCCCGCCGCCGTGACTTCGGTGAGGTCTTCGACGGCGACCAGGACGACCCGACAGGTCGGTGGCGTGCCGTCGCACCGGTCCTGCGGGCGGACTCCGACCGCCTACGCGCCATCTTCGAGCAGTCGATCCGGGATCTGATCGCGCTGCGGATCGAGAAGTGCATCAACGGTGAGCGGGTGATGCTGCCCGCCGCGGGCCTGCCCTGGTTCCTCACCGTCTTCGGCCGGGACACCTTGATCACCGCGTACCAGACGCTGAGCTTCGCACCGCAGCTCGCCCATGGCGCACTCATCGCGCTCGCGTCGCACCAGGGCACCACGGTGGACGACTTCCGGGACGAGGAACCCGGGAAGATCCTGCACGAGTACCGCGTCGGGGAACTGACCGTCACCGGTCAACGGCCGCACAACCCGTACTTCGGTGCCGCCGACTCCACCCAGCTCTGGCTGATCGTGCTGTCGGAGTACTGGCGGTGGACCGGCGACGACGAGCTGGTCCACCACCTGCGGGAGCAGGCGTACGCGGCCCTGCGGTGGATCGACCGGTACGGCGACCGGGACGGCGACGGGTACGTCGAGTACGCCACCCGCTCGCTGCACGGCCTGGGCAACCAGTGTTGGCGCGACTCATGGGACGGCATCCAGTTCGCCGACGGCGAGATCCCCTACCTGCCGATCGCCACCTGTGAGACGCAGGGCTACACCTACGATGCGAAGCTGCGCATGGCGGAGCTGGCCGACGGTCCGCTCGGCGATCCGGAGCTGGCCCGCCGGCTGCGCGCCGAGGCCGCCGAGCTGTACGAGCGGTTCAACCGGGACTTCTGGCTCGACGACCGGGGCGGCTTCTACGCGATCGGCCTCGACGGGGACAAGCAGCGCATCGACTCGATGACCTCGAACATGGGTCAGCTGCTGTGGAGCGGCATCGTGCCGCCCGAGCGCGCCCGACGGGTCGCCGACCACCTGATGTCCCCGCACCTGTTCTCCGGGTGGGGGGTCCGGACGACCGCCACATCCGAGCGCGGCTACAACCCCATCGGCTACCACATGGGCACCGTCTGGCCGCACGACAACTCCCTCATCGCCCACGGGCTAGCCCGCTACGGCTTCCGCGCGGAGGCGAACCGGATCATCGTGGCCATGCTGGAGGCGGCCGGGTTCACGGACAACCGGCTACCCGAGGCGATCTCCGGTTACGACCGGACGTTCGGCCGGACGCCGGTGCCGTATCCGACCGCCTGCAACCCGCAGGCCTGGTCCAGCGCGGCGCCGCTGCTGTTCCTGCGGACCATGCTCGGGCTCGACGCCCGCGACGGCGAACTCCGCACCGCACCCGACATCCCGGCCGAGTTCGGCCGCCTCCACCTGCGCGGCACCAACGCCTTCGGCCAGCGGTGGGACATCGACGCCGCCGGCACCCACGCCACCGTACGACCCAGCTGACCGGCCCAGCCGGCTCCGGCCCGCAGCCGGGTCAGTGCAGGGGGCGGCCGTGGGCGTCGGGCACCCCGGACTTGCGGTGGAAGTAGGCGTTGATCTGGTCACGCCACTCCCGCGCGCTGCGCAGCTGCTCGTCGAGGCGCTCGGTGACCCGGGCGTGCACGGCGGCGTCCACCAGCCCGGCCAGCGACTTCCACCGGTGACAGCTCGCCTCCACCTCCGCAACCCCGTCGAAGTGGGTGTCGTAGATGTGCTGGATGACCGTGCGACCGCTGTGCAGCACATGCGCGTACGGCACGTGGTGGAAGAAGAGCAGCAACTCGTCGGGGCAGGAGGCCGGCGACTCGTACGCCTGTGACCAAGGCGGCGGGTACTGGCCGGTGAAGCCGGTGCCGGTGGCCCGGGTGCGGTCCACCCCCACGCCGTCCCGGTCGGCGAAGTGGTAGGTGCCCCACGGGGTGTACTCGTACCCGTCGACGTCGGGGCCGTCGTGGCTGCCGGGCCGCACCATGAAGCCCACGCCCAACGGGGCGGTGTACCGCTCGTAGGTGCGCCACGAGTCGTCCATGATCTCGTGCAGCGTGCGGCGGAGCAGCTCCGGATCGGCGGCGGACCGCGGGTGGAAGGTCAACTCGATCCACTCGTCGAGCACGTCCGCCGGGCGCAGCCGGGGATCCCAGGCGAGCCGGCCGAAGGCGTACAGGTTGGCCTGGGCCAGCGGGTGCCCGGTCCAGAACGGGTCGTCGCCCACGTTGGAGACCGCGACCAGCCCGCCACCGTCGGCGGCCACGTCGGCGACGGCCCGCCCGTCGTCGCCCCAGCCGAACCGCAGCACCTCGCTCCACCAGGGGGCCAGGTAGCACACGTGGTGCTGCTGGCCCGTGTACTCCTGGGTCACCTGGAACTCGACGGCCAGCCGGGTACGGGGCATCGCCGTGATCACCGGCGAGACCGGCTCCCGGGTCTGGAAGTCCATCGGGCCGTGCTTGACCTGGACGATGACGTCGTCACGGAAGCGGCCGTCGAGCGGGGCGAAGTGGTCGTAGGCGGCCCGGGCGCGGTCGGTCGAGCGATCGCGCCAGTCCTGTTTGTGGTTGTAGACGAAGGCCCGCCAGTGCACCACGCCGCCGTGCGGTGCCAGCGCCTCGGCGAGCAGGTTCGCCCCGTCGGCGTGGTCGCGACCGTAGCTGAACGGACCCGGTTGACCCTCCGAGTCGGCCTTCACCACGTAGCCGCCGAAGTCGGGGATGCGGGCGTACACCCGGTCGGTGGTCTCGGCCCACCAGGCCCGCACCGCGTCGTCGAGCGGGTCGGC
The DNA here is from genome assembly GCF_029626175.1 of Micromonospora sp. WMMD1082. NCBI lineage: Bacteria > Bacillati > Actinomycetota > Actinomycetes > Micromonosporales > Micromonosporaceae > Micromonospora > Micromonospora sp. WMMD1082. Next base: position 6,519,829 of record NZ_JARUBM010000002.1, read on the forward strand.
GGTGGGCAGGGCGTCGAGGACCACGGGGGCGGCGAAGGTGACCGACAGGTGCACCCGGATGCCGTACGGGCGCAGCTCGTCGGCGATCTCGGCCACCTCGTCGAGCCGCTCGGTCAGCAGCCGCGCCTCGGTGGCGTGGACGTTGACGTTGTTCACCGACACCGCGTTGACGCCGCTGGCGGCCAGCAGCCGCGCGTACGCCCGCACCCGGGTACGGTCGCGTCGGGCGCGGCCGTCCTGCCAGAAGATCGACCCACCGGCGTAGCCGCGCTCGACCTGCCCCATCACCGGGTGCACGTCGATGTTGTCCCAGTGGTCGAGCATCCGCCGGCGCATCGCCGGCCGGTGCGCCCGCACGGGGTGGGGCGGGCCGAACGCCGATTCGCCGAGCCGGACCACATGGAACAGCCCGTGCAGGAGCCCCGCCGGTTCGTCGGCGAGCACCACCGTGACCTCGCCGTGGCGGGCCAGCGCGTAGCCCTCGACACCGAGCGGTCCCTGGTCGGCCGCGACTAGGTCAGCCTGGGTCGCCCGGGCGGCGTCGAGGTCGACCGGGGCATCGGGGCCGGCGTCCCGCAGGGCCGGGATCAGGGCGAGCACGAGGCTCACCGCCGGGCCACCGGTCTCGCCGGCCCGTCGCCGGACGGTGCCGCCGTACGCGGCGCAGGCCCGCTCGACCTCGTCGGACACCGTGTCGACGAGCAGGCCGTCGCCGTGCACGAGGGTGTGCCGGGAACCGACGGCGCGCAACGCCTGGGGCGGCAGCCACGCGGGGTGGACCTCGGTCGGGGAATGGTCACCGCGCGACCCAGATCGAAACCTGCTCATTGCGCAGATCGTAATGATCTTACCGGATATGCGTCAAGGTGCTTCCGGAAGTTCTCGGTAGGACCGGTCGGTCCGCCTCCCGGCCGCGTCGGTGCGGGCCACCCGGCGGCGTGCGATCTCGCCGATCGGCTCCCCGGACGGCCCCGGGCCGATACGTTTGCTCCCCATGACACGGTTTTCGACGCCATCCGCGACCCGGTCGCCCCGGCGGGGAGCAGCAGCCTCGTGACGCGGTTCCGGGTCAACGGGCGCGAGATCGACGTGACCGTCGACGAACGCGAGTCGCTGCTCGACGTGCTGCACACCCGGCTGCGGATGTTCGGCACCAAGAAGGGTTGCGACCATGGCCAGTGCGGGGCCTGCACCGTCCACCTGGACGGCCGCCGGGTGGTCTCCTGCCTGACCATGGCGATGCAGGTCGACGGCCGCGAGGTCAACACCATCGAAGGGGTGGCGGACTCCGACGGCAGCCTGCATCCCCTGCAACAGGCGTTCATCGACAACGACGCCCTCCAGTGTGGCTACTGCACCCCCGGCCAGATCATGTCCGGCCTGGCCTGCATCGCCGAGGGCCACACCGGTGACGACGACGAGATCCGCGAGTACATGAGCGGCAACCTGTGCCGGTGTGGCGCGTACGTGGGCATCGTGGCCGCCATCCGGCAGACCGCCGGCCGGACGGGGGCCTGATCGGATGCGCTCCTTCAGCTACACCGCGCCCGCCTCGGTCGCCGAGGCCGTCGACGTGATCGCCGAGGCCGGACCGGGTGCCCGGTTCCTCAACGGCGGCACGAACCTCTACGACCTGATGAAGCTGGGTGTGGAGCGTCCGTCGGTGGTGGTGGACGTCAGCCGGCTGGCCGAACTCGGCGCCATCGACACGTCCGGCCCCGACCACCTGGTGTTCGGCGGCGGCGCCCGGATGGCCGACATCGCGGCCGACCCGGTGGTGCGTGGCGACTATCCGGCCCTGTCGGAGTCGTTGTGGCTCGCGGCGTCGCAGCAACTGCGCAACATGGGCACCGCCGGCGGCAACCTGCTCCAACGGACCCGCTGTGCGTACTTCCGCGAGGTGGCGTACCCCTGCAACAAGCGGGCGCCGGGCAGCGGTTGCGCGGCGATCGGGGGCATCGACCGCGGCAACGCCGTGCTCGGCACCAGCGACGCGTGCACCGCGGCCTTCGCGGGCGACTGGCCGGTGGCGTTGATCGCCTTCGACGCGGCCGTCGACGTGGTGAGTTCCCGGGGTGCACGGACGGTGGCCATCGCCGACCTGTACCGGGAGCCCGGCCAGACCCCGCACCTCGAACACCACCTCGCCCCGGACGAGCTGATCCTGCGGGTCCGGGTGCCGGTCACCGCGGCCGGTCGCGGATCGACGTACCTGAAGGTCCGTGACCGTGAGTCGTACGCGTTCGCGCTCGCCTCCGCCGCCGTCGGCATCACCGTCACCGACCAGGGCCGGGTCGAGGAGTGCCGGATCGCGCTGGGTGGCGTCGCCACCCGCCCCTGGCGCGTCCCCGCCGCCGAGCAGGTCCTGATCGGCCAGCCCCTGACCCCGGAGAACGCCCGGGCGGCCGGGCGGGCCGCGCTGGCCGGCGCCCGGGCCGGCACGCACAACGGCTTCAAGATCGACCTGGCCGAGCGTACCCTCGCCGAGGCGCTACGCATCGCCGGAGAGCGAGCGGCCCGATGAGCGAACGTCGTCAGCGAACCATCCGGCTCAGCACGGTGGTGCCTCGTCGCGGCGCCGAGCGCGGCGAGGCGGCGCGATGAACCCGGCCCGCGCGGACCATCGCGTCGACGCCCGCGCCAAGGTCACCGGCGCGCTGCGCTACGGCGTCGACCGCGCGCCCGACGACCTGGCGTACGCCGCGTTCGCGGTCGCCACCATCAACCGAGGTCGCGTCCTCGACGTGGACACCACGGCGGCGCAGCGGGTGCCCGGCGTCCAGGTGGTGATCACCCGGATCGACCGGGACGAGCTGGGCTCGCAGGGCTTCGTGATGAGCGGCGGCTACGGCTTCCAGAGCTTCCAACCGCTGGTGGGCGACCAGATCGCCTATCGTGGCCAGCCGATCGCGCTGGTCGTGGCGGACACCCTCGTGGCGGCGACCGAGGCGGCCGAACTCGTCACCGCCCGCTACGCCGAGGAGCCGTTCGCGGTCACCCTGGACGGTCCCGGCGCGGAGACGCTCGTGCAGGCCCAGGCCATCCCGCTGCCGATGACCGAAGACCTCGCCGTCGGCGACGCCGACCGGGCCTTCGCCGCCGCCCCGGTGCAGGTCGACGTGGAGATCCACGGCCCGCCCCAGCACCAGGTGCCGATGGAACTCATCAGCAGCGTCGTCCGGTGGCGCGGCGACACCCTGGTCATCCACGAGGGCAGCCAGAACTCCGGCGCGATCCAGCACGGTGTCGCCCAGCAGCTCGGCATCGACCCGGCCACGGTGGAGATGATCTCCCCGCCGGTCGGCGGCGGGTTCGGGCAGAAGAACTCGCTCCAGCCGCACATCGGGCCGCTCGCGGTCGCCGCCCGCCGGGTCGGCCGGCCGGTCAAGCTGGTGCTGACCCGGACGCAGGTCTTCCACCAGGCCAGCTTCCGCCCGGCGAGCCGGCACCGGGTCCGGGTGGGTGCCGACTCCTCCGGGCGGCTGCTGGCCGCGATCCACGAGATCGACCAGCAGACCTCGCGGCAGGACCTGTTTCCGGCGCTCTACACCGAGGTCTCGTCCCGGCTCTACGGGATCACGAACTTCCGGGGGTTGCAGCGGCTGGTCCGCACCGACGTGCAGACTCCCGGCTACATGCGGGCGCCCTTCGAGCACATCGCCACCTTCGCGATGGAGTCCGCGGTCGACCAGGTCGCCTACGCCACCGGCCAGGACCCGGTGGCGCTCCGGCTGGCCAACGACGCCGACCGCGACCCGGTGACCGGGTTGCCGTTCTCCTCCCGGCACGTCGCCGAGTGCCTGCGGCGGGGAGCGAAGCGGTTCGGCTGGGCGGACCGTACGCCGCAGCCGCGCTCGATGCGCGCGGCCGACGGCTCGCTGGTCGGCTGGGGGGTCGCCATCGGCGCCTATCCGGGCAGCACCTGCCCGGCGGTGGCCGTCCTCTGTGTGGACGGCAGCGGAACCGTCAGCGTCGCCGTGACCGGCCACGAGATGGGTCAGGGCATCAGCACGGCGGTCGCCCGGCTGGTGGCCGGGGACCTCGGCGTCGAGCCGGACGCGGTGCGCCTCGACCTGGCCGACTCCCGCCGCACCCCGCAGGTGCTGACGGCCGGTTCCTGGGGCACCGCGACCGCGCTGCCGGCCGTGCACGCCGCCCTGCGCGAACTACGCAGGCAGCTCGGCGTGCCCGACACCGGGCCGGTGGACCTGCGCGGCGCGGTGGCCGCCTCGGGCAGACCCGAGGTCGAGGTGCGGGCCAGCAACCTGGGCGCCGGCCAGGACGCCAGCGCGATGGACCGGATCCGCAACGGCACGCTCGCCTTCGCCGGCCCCGCGTACCCCGATTTCGTCACGTTCAGCTACGCCGCCCACTTCGTCGAGGTCCGGATCGCGCCCCTGACCGGCCAGATCCGGGTGCCCCGCGTGGTCAGCGTCGCCGACTGCGGGCGGGTCGCCAGCCCGGTCACCGCGGCCAGCCAGCTCCGCGGCGGGGTGATCTGGGGAATCGGCGCCGCGCTGCGGGAGCAGAGCGAGGTCGACCCCCGCTACGGCGGCTTCCTCAACGCCAGCTACGAGGGGTACCCGATCGCGGTCAATGCCGACATCCATCAGATCGACGTCGACTTCGTCGACGAGCCGGATCCACGGATCAACCCGGTGGGTGTGAAGGGACTCGGCGAGATCTCCATGGTGGGCGTCGCCGCGGCCGTCGTCAACGCCGTCTACCACGCCACCGGAACCCGCTTCACCCGACTGCCGATCCACATCGAGGACGTCCTGCCGGTCCTGTGACCCGGCGCCCGCCGACCGGCCGGTGTCACACCCGCCCGTCGCGGACGGCCGGTTCCAGGTAGACCGGCAGGTGGTCGTCGGCGCTGGCGGCGAAGAGGGCCACCTCGTACGCCATGTCGCCGACCTCGGCGTCGCCCTCGATGCCGACGGTGAGGATCGCCCCGTTACCGGTGGTGGCGTGGAACAGGAACGCCTGCGACATCTGCACGACGACCTGGTGCAGCTCGCCCTTCCCGCAGACCCGGGCGGCGGCCAGGCCCAGCGCCTGAAGCCCGCAGACCATGCTGGACAGCTGGACGGCGAGTTCGTCGTCGATGCCCCGGGAGGCGCCCAGCAGGAGGCCGTCCGGGGAGAGCACCACCGCGAACTGAGCACCCGGCACCCGGTCGACGATGGCGTCGAGCGCGCGGCCGAGGTTGTCGGCGGTGGTCACGGCAGGAGTCAATGGACTGTCCTCTCGTACGGCGGGACCGGTGTCCGAGGGCGTCGTCGGCTCCCACTGCGGCCTCGACGGCCCGTCCTGGCCGACCGATCCGCCAGGTTGCTCCAACGTTCGTACCAGAGATCACTCCGGTACCAGGAGACCCCACTTCCGCCGACTTCGGCCCTCGGTCCGCCTAACGTACGATGCGCCCGATCACCTCGATCCGACGGGTCGGGTCAATCCGGACCTCACGCCGGCCGGGCCGCGCCACGCAGCCCCACCAGGCCGGGCACGGCGGCCCGGCCGAGTTCGCCGCCGGTGGCCGCGTCGTGCCAGCTCACCGCCGCCTGGCGGCCGACGTAGAGGCGGGCGGCGTCGGGGCTGAGGGCGAGCCCGGTGACCGGTCCGCCGACCGGCCGTTCGCCGGCGACGTCGAGTTCCGCGAGGTCCGAGGTCCACATGGTGGCACCGGCGGCGAGATGCAGCTGGCCGGGGCCGGCGACCGCGTACGCGGGGCCGGTGGCGCTGACGAACGTGCTCGTGCGGCGTACGGTCAGCTCCTCGGTGGAGATCTCGGCGACGGTGCCGGAGGTGACGTCGGCGACGTAGAGCCGGCCGCCGTCCGGGGTGATCGCCATGGCGTGCCCGTCGGCGGCACCCGCACCGAACGGGTGCGGCAGGTCCACGCAGTACGCCCACCGTTGTGCGAGGTGCAGGGTGTGCACGAAGGCGTGCACGTCGCTGCCCGGCCGGCCGCTGATCCGGTCCCGGGTGTGCTGGTGGTCGGGCTGGTGGGTGTAGAGCGTGTAGAGCACGGTGCGGTCCGGTGCGAGCAGCGCCTGCCGTCCGTCGCCGCGCATCTCCTCCTCCGCGCCGGCCGGGATCGGCCCCTTGGCGCGGGTGAAGAGGGGGCCGGGAACGCCGGTGGCGAGGTCGACGACGCGGACCCGGTACCGGTCCGGCGCCTGCGGCGGCAGCCATTCCAGCACGAAGAGGCCGGCGAGGTCGTGGGTGAACGCCTCCGGGACGACGTTGCCGGGCAGCCGCAGGCGTTGCCGGACACCGCCGGCGTCGGCGATCAGCACGGGGGTCACGTCACGCCCGGCGGGGCGTTCCTTGGTGACGCTCACCTCCTCGGTGGTCAGCGCCACCCGCGTACCGTCGGCGGAGACGGTCTGCGGCACCCAGCGGCCCGGCAGCCTGACCCGCGCGGAGGCGACGCCCCGACCGGCGTCGATCCGCCAGAGCGCGGTGTCGCCGCCGTCGGGCACGCTCGCGTACGCCAGGCGTCCGTCGGCGGTGGCGATCCCCTGCGGGATCGCCTGGTGATCGGCGCCGCGCAGCACCCCCAGGCCGCCGTCGACCTCGATCAACAGTGGGTCCGGGGGGAGGCCGGAGGCGGCCGGGACGGCGGCCGGGCTCCGCAGCGGCCCGCAGCCGGTCAGGGCGGCGGTCCCCGCGCCGGCCAGGGCGGCCAACAGGGTACGGCGGTGAAGCGTGGTCTTCGGCATCATGACCCGGTGACACCGCCGGGCCGGCTCCGGTTCCATCTCGACGACCGTGGAACCCCGATGGCGCGGGCGGTGTCAGTACGGGTGATCCCATCGGAGGTTGCACTGGACGACGAGGAGTTCGTCACCCGCGCGCAGGCCGGTGACCTGGAGGCGTACGAGTTCCTGGTCGCCCGGCACACCGCGGCCGCGTACCGGACGGCGGTGCTGCTCGGCGCGGGCTCGGATGCGGAGGATGTCATCCAGGAGGCGTTCGTGAAGGGGTACCGCAGGCTCTCCCGGTATCGCGGCGAGTCGTCCTTCCGCGCGTGGCTGCTGGCGATCGTGGCGAACGAGACGCGCAACCTGCACCGCTCGCGGGAGCGGCGCAACGGTCTGCTGCTGCGGGCCGCCCGGCTCTCCGCAGGCGCGGAGGCCACCGAGGACGGTGCGGTCGGTGCGGTGCTCGCCGGAGAGCGGCGGGCGGCGCTGGTCCGGGCGCTGCGGCTGCTCCCGGCGAAGGACCGCGAGGTGATCGTCTGCCGGTACTTCCTCGACCTGAGCGAGGACGAGACGGTCACCATGCTGGGCTGGCCCCGGGGCACGGTGAAGTCGCGTACCTCCCGGGCCCTGGTGAAGCTGCGCGGCCTGCTCCAGGTCGAGGAGGTCAGCCGTGGATGACCTGGACCGGGAGCTGCGGGAGCTGTCCGGGTGGCTGGAGACACCCCCGCCGCCGGAGGTGGCGGCGCACGTCCGCGCCCGACTCGCCGCGCCGGCCACGCCGGGTGCACGAGCCGTGCCGGCCACGACCGCGCCGCCGCACCGCCGGCGCCGATGGCGGTACGCGGTGGCGGCGGCGCTGGCCGCGCTGCTGATCGCGGTGCTGCCCCCGGCGCAGGCCGCGCTCGCCGACGCGGTGGCGGGCCTGTTGCGCTTCGCCGGCATCACGATCAGCACGTCGTCGGCTCCGGTACCGCCGACCGGTTCCCCGTCACCGCTGCCCGCCCAGCGACCGGCCGGGCTGGACGAGGCGCAGCGCGCGGTGCGGTTCCCGATCCGGGTGCCGGCCGCGCTCGGCCCGCCCGAGCGGGTGCTGGTCGCCGACCCGGACGGCACCGGGAGCCACCGGGTGGCGACCCTGCTCTACCGCGATGGCACGCTGCGCCTGGACGCCTTCGACGGGCGCCTCGACCCGGTCTTCTTCAAGCAGGCCGGTGGGCCGGGGGCACAGTGGACGGAGGTCGACGGGCGGCAGGCGGTCTGGATCGGCGGCCCGCACCCGGTGACGTACGTGGACCGTTCCGGTCAGGTCCGCCAGGCCAGCGCCCGGCTCGCCGCGGCAACCCTGGTCTGGGAGCGGGACGACGTGACCTACCGGCTGGAGGGCTCGCTGACCAGGGCGGCGGCGGTCGAGATCGCGGCTTCCCTGGAGTGATCGGTTTACACTTAACAAAGTTAACGGTAGCCTCCGTCCATCGATGAGGAGGCATCCCATGCGACGTCGACCCGTGCCATCCGTCCTGCTGGTCACCGCTGCCCTGGTCGCCGCCGTCGCGGCCGTACCGGCCGCCGCCAGTTTCGCCGCCACCCCCACCGCGGCCGGCATCCCGGCCGCCGCCCCCGTCGCCGCTCTCGCGGCCCCGTGCACCGCCCCGGCCTGGGCCGAGGGCAGCACCTATAGCGCCGGCAGCCAGGTGACCTACGCCGGCCGGACCTACCGGGCCCTGGTCACCCACACGGCGCACGTCGGCGCCGGGTGGAACCCGGCCGCCACCCCGTCGCTCTGGAGCGACCTCGGCCCCTGCGACGGCGCACCGACCCCGTCGCCCAGCCCGACCCCACCACCCACCACTGCACCGCCCACCACTCCCCCGCCCACCACTGCGCCACCCACGACTCCGCCACCCACCACGACTCCCCCGTCCGGCCCGGACACCTGCGCGCTCAAACCGAGGCCGGCCGGCAAGGTCCTCCAGGGGTACTGGGAGAACTGGGACGGCGCGGCCAACGGCGTGCACCCGGGGATGGGCTGGATCCCGATCACCGACCCGCGTATCCCCGCCCACGGCTACAACGTGATCAACACGGCGTTCCCGGTGATCCGCTCCGACGGCACGGTGCTCTGGGAGGACGGCATGGACGCCACCGTCAGGGTGCCGACCCCGGCCGAGATGTGCCGCGCCAAGGCAGCCGGGCTGACCATCCTGATGTCCATCGGCGGGGCGACCGCCGGCATCGACCTCAGCTCGTCGACCGTCGCCGACCGCTTCGTCGCCACCATCGTGCCGATCCTCAAGCGGTACAACTTCGACGGCATCGACATCGACATCGAGACCGGGCTCACCGGCAACGGCAACATCAACCAGCTCTCCACCAGCCAGGCCAACCTGATCCGCATCATCGACGGGGTCCTCGCCCAGATGCCGGCCGGCTTCGGCCTCACCATGGCGCCGGAGACCGCGTACGTGACGGGCGGCAGCGTCGTCTACGGCTCGATCTGGGGCTCCTACCTGCCGATCATCAAGCGGTACGCCGACAACGGCCGGCTCTGGTGGCTGAACATGCAGTACTACAACGGCAGCATGTACGGCTGCTCCGGCGACTCCTACCCGGCCGGCACGGTGCAGGGCTTCGTCGCCCAGACCAACTGCCTCAACGCCGGGCTGGTCATCCAGGGCACCACCATCCGCGTCCCGTACGACCGGCAGGTCCCCGGCCTGCCCGCGCAGGTCGGCGCCGGCGGCGGCTACCTGGCGCCGGCGGCCGTGGCGCAGGCGTGGAACACCTACGGAGGCGGCCTCAAGGGACTGATGACCTGGTCGCTGAACTGGGACGGCTCCCGGGGCTGGACCTTCGGCGACAACGTCAGGGCGCTCCAGGGCCGCTGACCGACAATGATCCGGCGGTGATCGGGCGACAATGGGGCGGCCGGGATGTCACACCGGCCGCCCTCCGATCCGTCCCTGGAGTCATGTCCCCCGACGTATTCACCGCACACCGCGACCTGCTGGTCGGGGTGGCCTACCGCCTGCTCGGCAGCATGACCGACGCCGAGGACGTGGTGCAGGACGCCTGGCTGCGCTGGTCCGGCGTCGACCAGGAGGCGGTGGCGAATCCCCAGGCGTACCTGATCACGGTCACCACCCGGCTCGCCATCGATCGGATGCGCCGGGTGCGCGCGAGGCGCGAGGCGTACGTCGGTCCCTGGCTGCCCGAACCGGTCAGTACCGCCCCGGACGCCGCCGAACACGCCGAACTCGCCGACTCCGTGGAGATCGCGCTGCTGGTGGTGCTGGAGACGCTCTCCCCACTGGAGCGGGCGGTCTTCGTCCTGCACGAGGCGTTCGGGCTGCCGTTGCGCGACATCGCCGGCATCATCGGCCGCGAACCGGCGGCCACCCGGCAACTCGCCCGCCGCGCCCGCGACCACATCGAGCAGCGGCGACCCCGCTTCGAGGTGGACCGGGCACGCCGCCGGGAGATGACCGAACGGTTCCTGGCCGCCTGCGGCACCGGCGACCTGCACGCGTTGACCGAGCTGCTGGCCACCGACGTGCGGCTGGTCAGCGACGGCGGTGGGCGGGCGAAGGCGCCGCTGCGCGTGATCCACGGCGTCGACAAGGTGGCCCGGTTCCTCAATGCGGTCTCCACCGAGGCGGGGGTACGCGCCTTCCTGGCCTCCCTCGGCGAATCGCCCACGCTGCCGCTGGGCGTCGCGGTCACCGACGTCAACGGCGCCCCGGCCGTGGTGGTGTCGGCCGACGGCCGCCCGGTCACGATCCTCTCCCTGGTCGTCCGGGACGGGCTGATCGACACCGTCTACCTGTTCGCCAATCCGGAGAAGCTGGCCGCGATGTCACACCGTTGGCGGCCGGGCGCGTCCGAAGGGGCATGACGAGAAACATCACGGTCATCGGTGGCGGGCTGGCCGGGCTCACCGCCGCCATCGCGTGCGCCGAGAACGGCAGCACGGTGACCCTGCACGAGGCCCATCGCACCCTGGGTGGCCGGGCACGCTCGACCACCGCGCCGTACGTGGCCAACGACGGCCCCCACGTCCTCTACTCCGACGGGGAGCCGTTCCGCTGGCTGGCCCGACGCGGACTGGTCCGACCCTTCACCAGGCCGGACCTGCGGGCGCTGGCCCGCGCCCGCTTCCGGCACCACGACCGGCTGCATGGTCTGCCGCCGGCCGGGCTGCGGCGGATGCTCGTCCGGCGGCGGCTCTCCGCCCCGGTCGACCGGGACTTCGCCGGCTGGGCGGAACACCGGTTCGGCGCGGAGGCGGCGAGCACCGCCGCCGGGCTCGCCGGGATCCTCACCTACCGCGAGGCCGGGCAACTCTCCGCGGCGTTCGTCTGGGAGCGGATCCTGCGGGCCACCGCGCCCCGCTGGCCCGCCGTCCGGTATCTGACCAGCGGCTGGGGCGCGATGATCGGGCGGATGGCCGAGCACGCCCGCACACTCGGCGTACGGATCGAGGTCGGCTCCCGGGTGGACCACCTGCCGCCCGGCCCGGTCATCGTCGCCACCAGCCTCGACGCCGCCCGTACGCTCCTCGCCGACGAATCCCTACGCTGGGACAGTGGGCACGCCGCCCTGCTCGACCTCGGCCTGCGAAGCGGGCGCGACGACCTGTTCCTCCTCTCCGACCTCGATGCCGGCGGCTTCCTGGAGCGGCACTCCGCGGTCGACCCCACCCTGGCACCGGCCGGACACACCATCGTGCAGGCGCAGATGCCGATGCGCGCCGGCGAGTCGCTCTCCGACGCGGTGCACCGGTTGGAGCGGCTCGCCGACCTCGGCCTGCCCGGATGGCGGGACCGGCTGGTCTGGCGCCGCGAGGCAGCGGCCCGCCACCGCACCGGCGCGGTCGACCTACCCGGCCACACCTGGCACGACCGGCCGACCATCGACCGGGGCGACGGGGTGTGGCTGATCGGCGACAGCGTCGCCGCCCCCGGCCTCCTCGCCGAGGTGTCCATCACCAGCGCCCTCACCGCCGCGAGATCGACCGCCCAGCGGCACGCCCTGCCCCTATCCCGGTAACCCCACCCCCTCGTCGATGGTGGGGAGGCGGGTTACGGGGTCCAGAACAGGTGCGGGTTCACCCGACCGGTCCAGTCGAAGACGGCCATGTTGTCCCAGCCGTTGCCGGTCCCGTTGATGTCCGCCGGATCCCAGCCGTTGCCCCGGATCGCGTACCAGGTCGGCTCCCAGTAGAAGACGCCGATCGCGCCCGCGTTGCGCGCGGTGTTCTGTACCCAGTCGAACTGCTGTGCCTGCCCGGCCCAGCTGGCCGGGATGCCGTCGCACAGCACGGTCCCGGGGATCGCGTTCGGCTCGTGGTCGGCGTCGGCCGTGGTGAACTGGTACGCGGTCTCGGCCAGCACCACCGGCTTGCCGTAACGGGACTTCACGTCGGCGATCACGTTGTACAGGTTCGCCAGCGTGCCGTGCCACATGCAGTAGTAGGACAGCGCGGTGACGTCCCAGGTCACGCCCTGCGCCCTGATCCCGTCGTAGAACCAGCGGGCGTTCGCGTTGCTGTCCGCGTTCGCCGTGTGGATCCACACCTCGGTGCCGCTGTTGCACGCCTTCGTGGCGTGGTAGCCCTGCTTGAGCAGGCTGGCCAGCGGGGCGAAGTTGTTGTTGACGATCCGTCCGGTGGGCCACAACATGCCCACGTTGATCTCGTTGCCGATCTGCACCGCGTCCGGCGTGGTGCCCTGCGCCTTGAGGGCGGTGCACACCTCGTGGGTGTAGCTGTAGACGTCGGTCTGCAACTGGCTCAGCGAGTGGTTGGCCCAGGCCGCCGGGGTGTACTGCTTACCCGGGTCGGCCCAGGTGTCCGAGTAGTGGAAGTCGATCAGGAGCTTGAAGCCCTTCGCCTTGATCGCCCTGGCCTGCTGGAGCACCTTGGCCTTGTTGTTGTAGCCGCTGGTCGGGTTGTTCCAGATGCGCAGCCGCAGGTAGTTGACACCCTTCGCCGCGAGGATGTCGTAGGGGTCGGCCTGCGCGCCGGACGCGTCGTAGTACCGCGCGCCGAGGTCGAGGCTGCGTTGCAGGGAGGAGACGTCGGCGCCGCGCATGGTGAGGGTGTTGGCCGCCTGCGCGGGGGCGGTCAGGGCCAGCGGGGCCGCGAGAACGGCCACCGCCACGAGGGCCCGGAGGGACGGTGTCATGGCGCTCCTTCACGTGGAGGATGCGATGCCCGGTGTGGGCAACGTCCGGCGGAACTGCCGGACGGATCGGGGACCAGGTGAGGTGGTGGCGGGTGCGCCGGCCGACCGGCGACTCGGTCCGGCGCGGGTGGCTCAGGTCGGTGCGGGTGGCTCAGGTCAGTGCGGGTGACTCAGGTCGGTGCGGGCGAGGAGGCGCGGACGACCAGGCTCGTCGGCACGGTGATGGAGAGCGGGGTGCGCCCCGCGATCACGTCGGTGAGCAGCCGGACCATCTCCTCGCTGATCCGGTCCAGCGGCTGGCGGACCGTGGTCAGCGGGGGGTCCAGGGTGGCGGCGAGCCCGGAGTCGTCGAAGCCGACCACCCGCACGTCGCCGGGCACGTCGCGGCCGGCCTCGCGGAGCACCGGCAGGGTCGCGGCGGCCATCACGTCGGAGGCGGCGAAGACCCCGTCCAGGTCGGGGGCCTGTCGCAGCAGCGCCCGCATGGCCGCCGCGCCGCTCTCCCGGCTCCAGTCGCCGTGCTGGACCCGGGCCGGCTCGACCGCGATGCCGTACGCGGTCAGCGCGTCGGTGTAGCCCTGCAACCGGTCCACCCCGCCCGAGGTGTCCTGCGGGCCGGTGATCGTGGCGATCCGTCGGCAACCGGTCGAGAGGAGGTGTTCCACCGCCGACCGGGCACCGGACCGGTCGTCGGCCGCCACCGAGCTGATCACCTGCTCGTAGCCGAGCACCCGGCCGCACGCCACGACCGGTATCTCGGCCCGCACGAGGTTGCTCAGCAGCGGGTCGCCGGAGTGCGGCGAGACCAGCAGTACGCCGTCGACGTGGCCGGCCGACAGGTACGTGACCGTCCGGTTCCGCTCCTCCGTGGTCGAGGCGATCATCAGCAGCAGGGTCAGCTCCCGGTCGGAGAGCGCCTGCGCCACCCCGCGCAGCAGCACCGAGAAGTTGGGGTCCTCGAAGAGCAGGTGCTGCGGTTCGGTGAGCAGGAAGGCGATCGAGCCGGACCGGCCGGTGGCCAGCGAACGGGCGTGCGGGTTCGTCGTGTAGCCGGTGCGGGCGATGGCTCCCCGGACCGCCTGCACCGCCTCCGGGCTGACCCACTCCCGGCCGTTGAGGACGCGGGAGACGGTCGCGTAAGAGACCCCGGCTTCGCGCGCCACGTCGCGGATGGTGGGCCGCTTGCGTCCCGTCGGTGGCGAGGCCGGCACGGATGCGATCATAGTCTCCGCCATCTCGTCGTCACCCCTTGACCGCGCCGGCGCCCAGGTCGACCCGCCAGTAACGCTGCAGGCCGAGGAAGAGGGCGACGAGCGGAACGATCGACAGCAGCGCCCCGGTGACCACCGACGTGTACATGGCGGGCTGGGACGCGCCCTGGTTGAGCAGCCCGTTCAGGCCCACCGTGACCGGGTAGAGACGGTCGTCGCCGAGCATGATGAAGGGCAGCATGAAGTTGTTCCAGATCGCGACGAACTGGAACAGGAAGACGGTCACCAGGCCGGCACGCATCATCGGCAGGGCCACCCGGCCGAAGGTCCCCCAGTCGCTGGCCCCGTCGATGCGGGCGGCCTCGATCACCTCGGTCGGCACGGTCGCGGCCGCGAAGACCCGGCACAGGTAGATCCCGTACGGGCTGATGATGCTCGGCAACAGCACCGACCAGTAGGTGTTGGTCAGCCCGACCTTGGCCAACAGCAGGTACTGCGGGATGGCCAGGATGACCCCGGGCACGAGCACGCCCGCCAGGATCACGTTGAACACGAACGACTTGCCGGGGAACGCGTACTTGGCGAGGGCGAAGCCGGCCATCGCGGACACCAGGGTGGACGCCGCGCCGCCGATCCCGGCGTACAGGGCGGTGTTGGCCATCCACCGCCAGTAGAGGCCACCCCGGTACGCGCCGAGCGACGCGATGTTGTCCCACAGGTGGGTGCTCGGCGCGAGGGTGAACGTGGAGAACAGTTCCTCGGCGCTCTTGGTCGAGGCGATCAGCACCCAGGCGACGGGGAAGAGGCAGTACAGCGCGCCGAGCAGCAGCAGGGCGGTGGCGGCGGGACTGATCCGGCGGTGCGTACCGCGAGCGGCGGGCGGTGGTGTGCTGGTCGCCGGGGTCACCGGAACGGTGGTGGAGACGGTCATGCCCGGTCCTCCTGGTGGAAGGCCCGCGAGCCGACGAGCTTGAGAAACCCGAAGGAGACGGCGAAGGTCGCCAGCGCGATGACCACCGACGTGGCCGCCGCCGAGTGGACGTCGTTGCGGGTGAAGGCGTCGCGGTAGACCTTCATCAGCGGCGTCCAGGTGGTGGAGATGGTGTTGCTCAGCGGGCGCAGCGTCATCGGCTCGGCGAAGACCTGCAGGGTGGCGATGAGCGAGAAGACGGACGTCATGATCAGCGCCGGCATCACCATCGGGATCTTGACCCGCCAGGCGATCTGCACGTCCGAGGCGCCGTCGAGCCGGGCCGCCTCGTAGAGGTCGCGGGGGATGGTCCGCAGCGCCGTGTAGATCACGATCATGTTGAAGCCGGTGCCGCCCCAGATCGCGATGTTGGCCACCGCCCACAGCACCCCGGAGCCGGCGAGCACGTCGGGTGGGGTGACGCCGACACCCTGGAGGACGTCGGCGAACGGGCTGACCCGGGGAAGGTAGAGGAAACCCCAGAGCAACGAGGCGACCACCGCCGGCACCGCGTACGGCAGGAAGATCGCGGTGCGCGCGAAGGTGCCCACCCGGGTCCGGCCGGCGTCCAGCAGCAGGGCCATGAGCAGGGCCAGGCCGAGCATGGTCGGGACCACGATCAGCCCGTACGCCCCGATCCGGTAGACGCTGGGCAGGAACTCGGGGTCGGTCAGCGACCGGGTGTAGTTCTCCAGGCCGGCCCAGACCTCCGTGCGCGAGCCGGCGCCCAGGCCGAGTCCGCTGACCCGGACGCGGCGCAGGCTCAGGTACGCGGTGTAGATGATCGGTGCCGCGAGGAACGCGGCGAACAGGAGCAGGGCCGGCGCGAGGAACGAATACGGTACGCCGGCCCGCCGGCCGCCACGGGTCGCCGGGCGGGGCGTACGGGTGGTGGGAAGCGCCGTCACGGCCGTCCCCTTCCGTCGGTGCGGTGGTCGGCCCGGCCACGGCGCGGAGGGTTGCCGCGCCGTGGCCGGGCGGCGGGGTCAGTTGGCGAGCGTGAAGCCGGCGTTGCGCAGGTCGTCGGTGGTGGTCTGCTGCATCGCGGACAGTGCCTCGGTGAAGGCTGCCGCCTGCCGGGACTGGGCGGCCTTGCCGAAGGCGTCGTTGTAGGCGCTGTAGGCGACGTTGACGTTCGGGCCGTAGGTGAACGGGTTGGCGACCCTGCCGGCCTCGGCGGCGACGGTGTAGAAGTCGGCCTGGTCGGCGAAGAAGGCCGGCGGCGCGGTCAGCGCGGTCGCCGTGGCGTCGACCGAGGCGGGGTAGACGTTCGCCGTCGCGGCCAACGCCGTGATCGCGGCGGGCTCGGTGTTCAGCCAGGCGACGAACTGGGCGGCCTGTTTCCGGTGTTTGCTCTGGCTGGTGACGCTGGTGGCCGAGCCGCCCCAGTTGCCGTTGGCCGGCGCGACGGTGTCCCACTGCGGCAGCAGCGTGGCCTTCCACTTGCCCTTGGTCGAGGCGGCGTTGCCGTCGAGCACGCCGGGGCTCCAGACCGCGCCGATCCAGCCGACCTGGGTGCCGTCGTTGAGTGCCGCGTTCCACTCCGGGGTGTACATCGGCTTGTTGTCGACGACCCCCTCCTGCACCAACTCGCCCCAGTAGCGGGCGACCTTCTGGGTGGCGGCGTCGTTGATCGCGACGGTCCAGGCGTTGTCCCGTACGCCCCACCAGGAGGCTCCCGCCTGCTGCGCGAGCCCGGCGAACCAGCCCGGGTCGTTGGCCGAGAAGGTGCCGAGGTACTGCTTGTCGTCGGCCGCGTGGATGGTGCGGGCGGCGGTCGCGTAGTCGTCCCAGGTGGCCGGGGCGTCGAGGCCGAGGGAGTCGAAGACGTCGGCGCGGTAGTAGAACATCATCGGGCCGGAGTCCTGCGGTACGCCGTAGACCGCCTCGGTGCCGAGGGTGACGGCGTTCCACGCCGAGTCGGGGAACTTCGGCTTGAGGTCGCCGACCTCGGCGGCGATGTCGGCGACCGCGTCGGCCGCGACCAGGGTCGGGATCTTCTGATACTCGGCCTGCATCACGTCGGGGGCGCCGCTGCCGGCCTTGATCGCGGTGAGGAGCTTGGTGACGGCCGGATCGCCGCCGTCCTGCTTGTTGACGGTGACCTGGATGTCGGGGTGGGTGTCGTTCCACGCCGCGACGACCTGGTCCATGTTCGGCGCCCAACTCCAGTAGGTGAGTTCGACCTTCCCGCCGGGGTCGCCGCCGGACTCGTCGGAAGCACTGCACGCGGTGGTCAGAAGTAGCGCCGCGGCCAGCATCCCGGCGAGCGGCAGAACTGCCCTTCTCATCGATCCTCCTCGAACTAGCGGACCACGGTGGCGCCGGGGCCCGGTCGCCGCCGGGAATGATGTGCGTCACCACACTGGGCCTGTGACCGGTTACAGTGATGCGCGTCGGGGGCGCTTGTCAAGCCCTTGCGTCAAGCAGGTTAAGACGATGTATCGTGCGGGCCGTCGGCCTGTGACCGGTTACAGTCCAGGCGGCACCGCATCGCCGGCCACCCCGTGAGCCGGCGAACCGTTCGTCGCAGAGGAGTCGCCGTGCCCGTCGAGCCGCTCGCCGTCCGGCACCAGCCCTGGTCCGAGCCGCTGCGCCGGCCGAGGATGAGCAACACCGAGGACGCGCGGCCGGGCATCTCGCTCACCAACCGCTACCTGGTCCGCCACGGCGCGCCGGTCGTCCCGGTCTCCGGTGAGATCCACTACAGCCGGCTGCCCCGCGACCGCTGGCGGCGACGGCTGCGCCAGCTACGGGCCGGTGGCGTCACGGTGGCCAGCAGCTACGTCTTCTGGCTGCACCACGTCGCGCACCGGGGCAGGCCGCGATTCGACGGCAACCTCGACGTCGCCGCGTTCGTCGACCTGGCAACCGCCGAAGGACTCGACATCATCCTGCGGATCGGCCCGTGGTGCCACGGCGAGACCCGCAACGGCGGCTTCCCCGACTGGGTACACCGGGCCCCCGTCCGGCACCGCACCGACGACCCGGCCTATCTGGACCTGGTCCGTGAGTGGTTCGGCCAGCTCGGCGCCGCCCTCGACGGACGCTGCGGCCCCGGCGGAACGGTGCTCGGCGTCCAGTTGGAGAACGAGCTCTACACCCGGCCCGATCACCTGATCACCCTCAAGCGGTTGGCCCGCGAGGCCGGCATCTCCGCACCGCTGTGGACCGCCACCGCCTGGGGCGGCGCCACCCTGCCCGAGCAGGAGATGTTGCCGCTCTACGGCGGCTACGGCGACGGCTTCTGGGTGGACGCCGACGCGCCCTGGGATCCCACCTTCCGCGACCACTACTTCTTCTCGCACATCTGGGACGACCCGGGCATCGGATCCGACGTACGCCGGCTGCAACCGCGCGCCGACAACGCCCCCGCCGCGCAGCCCCGTACGCCCTCGGCGATCTTCCCGCCGGCCACCTGCGAACTCGGCGGCGGCATGGCCACCGCCTACCACCGCCGCCCCCGCCCGGACGCCCTGGACATCGCCGCCATCGCGCACTGCAAGATCGGCAACGGCTCCGCCTGGCAGGGCTACTACATGTACGCGGGTGGCACCAACCCGCACGGCGACCACGGCACGCAGGAGTCCCATGCCACCGGGTACCCGAACGACCTGCCCCGGCTCGGCTACGACTTCCACGCCCCGATCGGCGAGGCCGGCGTACTCGCCGCCAGCCACGCCGAGCTGCGCCGCCAGCACGCCTTCCTGGCCGCCTTCGGCGCCTCGCTCGCCGAGATGCCCTCCAGCCTGCCCGAGATCCGCCCGGTCGGGGTCGACGACGGCCACACCCTGCGGTGGGCGCTGCGCAGCGACGGCACCAGCGGCTTCCTCTTCGTCGCGTGGCACCAGCCGCACGTACCGCTCGCCGACTACCGCAACGCCCGGTTCCGGGTCGTCCTCGACCACGAGGAGATCCTGTTGCCCGCCCGGCCGATCGACATCCCTTCCGGCACCCTGGCCCGCTGGCCGCTGGCCCTGGAAGCCGGCGGTGTACGCCTGGACTGGGCCACCGCCTCGGCGCTCACCCTGCTGCCGGGCACGGTACCCACCCTCGTGCTGGTCGCCGAGGCCGGCATCGAGACCACCTACGCGGTCGACGGCGTCGCCACCACCAGCACCCCGAGCCTGTCGCCGATCCGGCTCCGCACCGCCCGGGGCGCGCTGGACCTGCTGCTCCTGCCCGCCGCCGTCAGCAACGACATCTGGGTCTGCGAGGACGGACCGGTACGCCGGTTGCTGCTCTCCCCGACCGAACTGTTCTGGGGTCCGGACGGCCGGATCGAGGCGTACGGGCCGCAGGTGCGGGTCTACGACCCCGCCCGGCGCGCGTTCGTGGACCTCCCGCTGGAGGCCGGTCCACCCGGCACCGCCATCCCCACCGACCCGGACCCGGCCGGGTCCGCCGGCCCGGCCCATCCGGTGGCAGCCGACCTGGTGCGGGCCGCCGCGCACCCGGTGCCGGTCACCTACGGCACGTTCCACGGGCGGCAGTCCGCGCCCAGCCCGCAGACCTTCGACGAACTGGCCGCCGTCTACCGGGTACCGCTGCCCCGCTGGGCCGCCGACCCACGGCTCGACGCCCAGCTGCGGATCCGCTGGGCCGGCGACGTCGGTCAGCTCCGGGTCGACGGCCGACCGGTGACCGACCGTTTCTGGGACGGCGCCGAATGGATCGTCAACCTGCCCGACGCCGGGGTGCACGCCGACGCCGAGGTGACCCTGCACCTGCTGCCGCTGGCGGCCCGCTCACCCGTGTCGCTGCCCCGCGACGCCCGCGACCGGCTGGCGGCGGTCGACGGGCAACTGCTGGCCGTCGACGCCCTGCTGGTGCAGGGACACGGCACCTGGCGCGAGCCCGCACCGGAAGTCATTAATGACTTGAGCCCCCGCCGGCCCGTGCCTACCGTGCAGTGATGCTCTCTCGGCTGCTGACGGTGACCTTCGATGCGCACGACCCGGCTCGCCTGGCGCGGTTCTGGGCCGGCATGCTCGGCCGGCAGATCATCGAGGAGGCAGGTGCTGCTCTCCTACCGGGCGACGACACCCAGCCCGGCCTCCGGTTCGTCGCGAGCCGCGCGGAGCGGGTGGCGCCCAACCACCTGCACCTTCACCTGACCAGCACCAGCCTCGCCGACCAGCAGCACACGGTGGCCAGGGCGCGGGAACTCGGCGGCGACCACCTCGACATCGGGCAGCGCCCCGAGGAGGGGCACATCGTCCTGGCCGACCCCGAGGGCAACGCATTCTGCGTCATCGAGCCGGGCAACGCCTACCTCGCCGGGTGTGGCTTCTTCGGGGAGGTCGCCTGCGACGGCACCCGGGAGGTCGGCCTCTTCTGGAGCGCGGCGCTGGGCTGGCCGCTGGTCTGGGACCAGAACGAGGAGACCGCGATCCAGTCACCGCACGGCGGCACGAAGGTCGCGTGGGGCGGCCCGCCGGTGGCCCCGAAGGAGGCGAGGAACGGGCAGCGTTTCGACCTCACCCTTGCCGGCAGCCAGCGGGCGGAGGTCGACCGGCTCGTCTCCCTCGGCGCCACCCGGCTCGGCGCCGGTGCGGACGGCACCATCGTGCTGGCCGACCCCGACGGCACCGAGTTCCACGTGAAGGGGAGCTGACCAGAGCCCGGCCGGGCGGTTCGGTGCGCCACGAGGCATACACGGAAAGCAGAACCCTCAACTTGCTGAGGTACACGGGGTGTCCGGATCACCCCGGCGTGCAACGCGGGGAGCAGACCACCGGCGGCACCAGCGGGGCGGGCTTCGTCGGATCACCCGTGCACGGGGAGCAGACCCTGTCCACCCTGATGGCCCTGGTCGTGCCGGGATCACCCCCGCGTGCACAGGGAACAGGCGACCTGAGACGCCGCGTTGACGTTGAAGTCCGGATCACCCCCGCGTGCACGGGGATCACGCCCCACAAGCGGCCGACGTCGTCGCCGACGTGGGATCACCCACGCATGCGCGGGGATCACTCTTGTTGACCTGGGACTCTAAGAATCAACTATCAACCTTTCCTTCACTTGGATTGGGACTCGTGGCCAAATTGCCGGTGCCCTCCGTCGGCTTTCGACCGAACCGACGTCGCTTCGAGGCTCTGCTCCAACCTCGGGATGTCGCGGGGTTGTAGGTTCTCCGCTCGCTCGGCCGCCGCATCAGGGTAATGCCGTCGAAGTTCACAGGCTCCCAGTGATGGTCGTGCACCTCGAAGGAGAGTCGCTGCTCGCCTGGCTGCTGGTAGACGAGCAGCGCCCGCCCCGATCCGGCCATCTCGAGGACCTTGGCCCAAAGTCGCTGTCGGATCCCGGTATTCACATGCCCCACGTACACCCCGGCGGAGATCTCCAGCAACCATTGCGTCAGGTGTCCACGCAGGCCCTCCGGACAGGCGGTGAGGATGATGACAGTCATCAAAAGTCCACATCTCCGCCGTAGTTCCGGCCGCCAGCCAGTTCGTAACCATCCTCATCCCAAAGGCGGACGGTGTCGCTGCCTGCTTCCTCATCGAGCCACGCCTGATCGATTGGCCCGGAGGCACTGCTGGCGAGCAGGAGACTTCTGATGTCACGCACGCACCGGTCAAGTAGTGCACCATCGTGGACGCGGTCCCGGATTGCACGGCGGGTGTCGGCCCCGATATCGGTCGAGTCGCTGGCGGCGATGTCGAACGCCACCGGAATGGTGGTCTCGGCCTTGTACAGGTCTGCGATGTCGTACACGAAGGATCGCTCGTGACCGGTGTGCACGAAGCCGAGTCCTGGCGAGGCACCGATGGCGACGATGACCGCATGCACGACGCCGTACAGGCAGGCGTGTGCCGCCGACAGCGCCTGGTTGACTGGGTCGCTGCCGCCGTAGTCGTCTGGGTCGTACTCGCGATTGTTCCAGGTGACACCGGTGCGCAGGGCGTGCTCGCGGTAGCAGCGGCGTACCCGCGCGCCCTCCTTGCCCCGCAACTGCTGCATGGTGAGGGCGCTGGTGTCCTCACCGGGAAAACGCATTCGGTACATCGCCCTTGCCACCTGTAGCCGCCGGTCACGGTGCGACACGGCGGCGGCTTGTGCCACGAGGAGCCGACTCGACCGGGCGAGCGTACGCCCATGAGCGTAGTACCGGACGCCGTGCTCACCAACCCAGACAACGGTGGCGCCGTTGTCGGCGATCAGCATCATCGCCTGCTGGGTGATGCTGGTGCCGGGGCCGAGCATGAGAACACCGAGGGTGGCCGCCGGGATGTGTACGACTCCCTTCTCGTCGGTGGCGGTGATGGCGTTGCTGTCGCGGTGAATGACAGAGCGCTCGAGGTAGACGAAGCTGATCCGGTCCTGAACACGATTCAGTTCCGCCAGTTCCGCTGGCGGCACGCCGGGAATCTTCACGAGTGAGCCTGCACCGGAACGATGGTCATCAGTCCACAGCCGTAGGCCCGAGCATGCCCGATGCCCCGGGTAAGCACGCCTCGGAACAGGATGGGATCGTCAATCTCGAGAACCCCGTCGTAGGTAGCCGTGACCAGGGTGACCGGCCGCTGCCCGTGGTTACGGCTGAAGCGGCGGACCTGACGGTCGTAGGTGACAAGGTTGAGTTCGCCGTCGGTCTGCCGCACCACGGTGAACCCGTTGCGTTCCGCACGCTTGGTCAGCCACTCGATGTGCTGCGCGGCGGTGACGTGCCCATACCGCTGGGTCGTCGGGGAGTTCTCCGTCCGGCGACCGGTTCGGGTGGGATTCGCGGTTAGCCGGAAGGCCCACCGCTGCCCCTTGCCGAGGGAGTCGAGCAGACGGTGGTAAGAGCGGGTTTCCCAGGTCTCGGCACTGCTCGGCCAACCGGCCTGCTCCACCAGATGGGTCAGGTCGGGCTGGGTGGGGCTGACAACGTACAGCACGACCTGACGGTCCCCCCGCTGATCGACGCGCCATAGGGTACGGGCGTCATCGCGAGTGTGGTCTTCGGGGCGGGGGAAGCCGGACAGCACCGCGGCGTGCATCGCCTGGGGCGAGGCAAGCAGCTTGCGTGCGCCCCGCCGGGCCGTATTCACGAGAAATCGGGTTAGGTACATCTCCATCCTTACAACCACGCCTCGGGTTCGTGGTCGGCCAGCGAGATACCGCCCGAGGGCACGGCGGTGACGGGAGTACGGCCGTCGGGGTTGGGCACGGTCACCCGGGTACGGATGACCGCTCGCCACCCGTACTGTCGGTGTGCAGGGTCGAAACTGACCGGTTCGTCCTGGAGAGTGTCGGTGACCTCCGCTCCCGGCGGGGCATCACAGAGCACCTCTAGTGGTACGGTCAGCCCGCCGCGTTCACGCAGGCGCTTGGCGGCCTGCCACGGCCAGTCGCCGAGTATCTCGGCGACGTTGCCGGGGCGGACGCCGAGGCTGATCGGCGCGACCGGAGGGCAGGACCGGCGGCCGAGGTAGAGCGGGAACTGCGGACGCCGTACCGCCTCGTGCAGCCCGTCGAGCAGCTTCTGCTCACCGCCGATCGCAGCGAGGAACACCGCGTCGGAGAGGTAGTAGCGGTTGGTGAGCGGCATACTGCTCCGGCCGTCGAGAGTGCGGGCGACCTGAAAGTCACGCTGGAGCTGGCCGGGCTGGTCGATCCGTACCCCGAAGTCGAGGCTGAGCAGGTCGGTGAGCGGATCGGTACGCCGCAGTCCTCGAGCGGCGGCGAGCATCCCGATGACTCCGCTCTTGGTGGGAGCAATCTCGGTGTGCCGCTGGGTGAAACGGCTGGCCGAACCCCAGGCTTGGAGCGGGCCAGCGAGCCGCAGCAGCAGGACGCTCACTGGTGCGCACCGAGACGATCGGCGACCGCCGTTCCGACGACGTCGACCAACTCGGGCAGAGGCAGCACCTCGCCGAGGGAAGCCAACGCCGCAGTCCGGCTACCTACATGGGTAATCCAGGCGGCGACTGCCGGGTCGCCGTACGTCTTCTCGACATCGGAGGTGTGCTCGGCGAGTTTCTTGGCGGCCTCGCCGACCATGCCGGACCGGTCGCCGAGTCGCCCCTCCCGGACCGGCTCCTCGAAGGCTCCCACCAGGTTGATCGGCTGCGTGTCGCGCAGCCGCACCATGACCGCGTCCGGGCGGGTGCCGTTGGCAAAGGTGTTCCGCTTGCCGGATGGCATGCTGGTGGTGAAGGCGTGCAGGAATGCCTTCACCGCCTCTCGGGTGGCGACCGCGTCGCCAAGGGTGTCGTGCAGCCGGTCGACGTCGACGGCGGCGTACCGGTAGAGAGTGGCGGAGTTGAACTCGATTGAGCCGATCATGCCGGCGCCGGTCTCCTGGTTGTCGTGCTTGCGGTCGTCGACGGCGGTGTAGTAGTCGAACTCGTTGTCGACGGCATGCACGCTCAGGGCGTGGGCGACCTGGACGGCCGCATCGACGTTTAGATCGGGTACATCGGCGAGCATCCGGCCGAACATGGCGATGTCGACGGAGTGGTCAGTGTTGGCCAGATTCTGGAGCTTCTTGGCGTCGAGTTTGGCGCCGGTCCGCTCGGCTTCGATCGCCGCCCGCGCCAGGTTCTCCTGCTGCCGGTGGCTGAGGAAAAGCAGATAGCCGGACTCAACGTCCGAACTCTGCGCCGTGTCCTTAGCCTTCTTCGCCGCAGCCTCCCTCTTGACCAGGCCGGAGGTCTTGAGCACGTCAGCCGCCAAGGCAGATGCCCGGTCCTTCAGCTCGGGGTCGAGGTCGGCGATCCGGGCGGCGACGGCTTCGCCGACGCGCTTGGTGCGCTCGCCGAGCTGAGAGTCGTCGAGGGTGTTGGCGAACGCCAACCGGACCGCCCGCTTCCACGACTGGGAGGAGACCCTGGCCCGGCGCACCCCGCCGTAGGTGGCAGTCTTCGGAGAACCGGAGTCGTCCCGGTTCACGTTGCTCGGCGGCAGGGTGTGCAGGATGTGGATGTCCAAGATGGTGCGGGTCATGGTCACTCCTCCTCGGCGGCGGCGCGGTCGATGTCGGCGGTCGGATCGGTGGTGCCGTCGTCTTGGCGGTCCTCGGGCTCCGGCTGGCGGTAGAAGTCGCGCCCCCACAGGCCACGTACCTGTGCTGGCCCGCCGGGCTGTTGCAGCCTGACCAGATCTTCGGCCAGCACGCCGTAGTCGAGGGGGATCCGCTTGTTCCTCAGGAGCCGGATCAGGCTGCGCAGGTGGGTGATGACGGCGGCGTAGCTGGTGGCGGTGCCGAGGGCGGCAAACCGGCGATGCGCCGCTTCGGCGCTGGCCATCCTCGGGATGAGCATGCTGACGGCGACACCCAGGCCGTAGCCGTCCTGGTGCATCCGCACGTCGCGGATGGACTGTTGGTGCACCGCGTAGAGCGTCAGTGCGGTGTGCATGGCCTGTTCGGTACGGGTGGGGTCGTCGGTGACCCAATCGCCGAGGTACTGGTCCCGGACCCGGGTCTGTTCCAAGGTGGTGAAGTCGGCACCGGGTTCCCGACCGACATTGGTCCGCAGCCGGGCCAGGGCGGCGACAGCACCGGCCTCCTCGTTCAGGTATCCACCCTGTAACCGGCTGACCCGGTTCGCGACGTACCCGCCGAAGGATCCACGGCGACGCGCGTAACGCTTGGCGGCAAGGGTCGGGGTGTCGCTGTCTAGTGGGGCCGTGGTGCTCACGCCGGCACCTCCTGTGGGATGGATGAGGTCTCGGGCACGGAAGCCAATGGCAAGACACGGCGCAGGGCGGTACGGAACTGCTGGTCCGCCAGCCGACTACTGAGATGCTTCTTCTTTTCTTTGTCGACGTATCGGCCGGCCCAGGCCACCGGTCCGGCCTGAGTCACCAGGTTCTCGCCGAGCCGGACGATGCACCGCTTCGCCCGGGTCTGCCAGTCGATGCGTGCCTGGGTCGGGTCGTCATCTGGGCCGAGGGCGCCCAGCCACCGCCGGAACAGCAGGTCCAGCTCGGCGTAGGCAAGCTCAGCGGCGCGGCTACCCGCCAGCGCCGGTGGATCCTCGGCCCGGTCACCGTACCCACCGCCGGCGCGGCAGAGATCGGTGGCGAGCCGGCGCAGTGCCTTGACGGTGGCTTCGGCGTCAGCGGCGCTGTCCTTGATGATGGTGGCGAGCGGGCCGTCCGGCTCGAAGGCGCGCACCGGCATGGTCAGGGCGTCCTGGAAGACCTCGTCCACCACCGACGCCTGATTGCCGTAGAGCACTCCGACCGCGCGGGTCGTGACCCGGTCCCGGTCGTCGATCAGCTCCTCGGCCCGTAGCCGCGCCAACCACTGGCTGACCGCTGGTGGCCGCCGCTCACGGGCGTCGCCCCCCGGTCCGCCGGCCAAGGTGGGCAGCAGGCTGGCCAGCCCTCGCCATAATGCCCGGGTCGGATCGTGTTGGGCAGGAAGATAGACCGGCGACAATCCTCGCTTCTTCTCCTGGGTGGGGCTGCGCCGCCAGCCGCTCATCGGCTCCTGGTGGTGCAAGTTCTGCCATGCGATCCGGTCGCCGTTGGCGATCACGACGCCAGTGATCCCGGTCTGGTCACCGAAGAGCCGAATCCGGCGAGACTGCCAGGTGTAGAGGTTCAGCAGGCCGTACGGGCCACGATCCCGCTCCCTCTCCTCGGCTGGGCCGTGCGGGTCGCGTTCCCAGACTGGGGAGTCGTGCTCCGGATCCTGTCGCAGGTAGACACTGTCGAGGCTCACCAGGTTGAGCAGCAAGGTCTCGCGTAGTGTCCGACCTTCGAGGTAAACCAACCCGAGGGAGCCGCAGGAACTCGGTCCGATCGGGTAGCCCCTTCCGCCGCTGACCCGGTCATCGCCGACCGCACCGGACTTGATTCCGGAGGGGTCGTACGCCTGGCAGTGCACCAGCCAGACGGCGGCCTCGGCCGGGGTCAGCCGTAACAGGCCGGGCCCAAGGCGGGTGGTCAGGTACGGCGCGTTGTTCGGCACATCGGCGATGAGCCGTTCTAGGCCGAACACTTCGTTGTTCTTCGTGTGCAGGTCTGCGACCTGGTAGAACGGCGTCACCGGATGCAGCAGATCGAACCGGTCCCGGTGTCCACCGAGATAGTCGACGATGTCTCCGGTCGGCAGGTCGGGCAGCTTCCACAGGTTCTGCCAGGCGTGCTCATCCTCGGGACCATCGACCGCGCGGTGCAGGATCGCAAGCAGGAGCCTCAGGATCGCGGCCGTCTGCGTCGGCAGATCACCGACGACCGCCCGCAGTCGCGCCGCCTCGCCGTACACCTCGGCCAAGGAGACCAGGCGACGGCGACCGACGAGATCAAGCACCGGGATCCAGGGCTCCTCAACCAGTGAGAAAGAGGCATCGGGTTCCGACATGAGATTTCTCCGTCGCGATAGCCAGCAGTAACGGTGCAGCAGAACCTTTCGCTTCGGATAAGGCCCGCCGTGGAGACGTCGTAGACTTTAGACCCTCCTGCCATCCGGTGGGGTGATCCACTTTCGCTACGGATAAGCGCAATGCTCCCTGCGTAGGCAGGGTTTTAGCAGGTCAGAGCAGCAATGAAGAGCCTCGCTCCGGCCGACATGATCGCACCCATGTCTGGTATCAGACAGTTGTCAGCTGGTTACCGACCGGTCGGCTTTCCCTACCCGGAGGCCGCTGTCGGGGTCGTAGGTCAACATGAAGTCGGTAAGCCGGCTCCGGCCTTGCTCGTCGACGTCGAGAACCAGCTCACCGCCGAGCAGCCGGTCCCTCTCCCAGGCGGGAAGAGGGTTCCGGGCCTCCAACTCGGCGATAATCCGGTCGATGCCGCCGTTGGCGGTGATCGCTTTGGGCAGCGGCAGGGCGCACCGTAGCACCGTGCGGGCCACCGACCGGGGCGGTTCGAAGTCAGTCGGAACCTCCACGTCGCCACCCCGGTCGAGCCACGGCGGGGTCACCAACTTCTCGCCCCGGCGCACCAGAAGCAGCACCTCCAGGGCTTCGGCGCCGTCGTCGCGGACGTGGGCCCGCCCACGCCGCTCGTCGTCTCGGTGTCGCCGACGCTGGCGTCGAGCCAGCCCACCAGGGATGCACCCGTCCGCCCGACAGGCCCGATCCGGAAGGTGTCGGCACGACGGCGCGCAGCGCTGGCATGGTTCTCCGCCAGGATCGCGGCCTCCGCCAGGACTGCTTGCCACGACGGCGGGCCCACTGGGTACACACCATATGCACTCTGCACCAGGGGAGCGATGTCCTCCGGCAGGCGGAGCGCACGCTCGCCGTCGAGGTACGGCAGCAGCACAGCTGCGGCGCGTAGCAGGGCATGACGCTGATACACCTTGAGCGAGCCGGCGATCGGGGCGGGAGGAGTTGTAGTCCAATCCGCCCCGGTCACCAAGCACCGTGGCTGCGACAACCGGGCGGGCCGGCCGGGGCGCCGATGTCGGTGAAGACGGCCGAGCCGTTGCAGGACCAGGTCCACCGGCGCCAGGTCAGTCACCAGCAGGTCGAAGTCGATATCCAGGGACTGTTCGGCGACCTGGCTGGCCACGACGACGTGACACGCCGGCCGGTTCCGCCCCAGCTTGGCAAGATGAGTGGGTGGGCCAAAGGTGTCCCGCAGCCAGGCATCTTTCACCGCCCGGTCGGCGGCCATGTAGCGGGAGTGCGCCACAGTGACCGGTGTCGCGGGCCCGAATCGCCTCCGCAACTCATCGGCGGTCTCCAGCACCCGGGCGACGGTGTTGCGGACGACCAGGACACAACCCCCGTCGGCGAGATCGGTCCGGAGCCGCTCGGCGAGGGCGGTCAGATCGTCATCCGTACGTTCCAACCGCACGTCGAGTCTTCGTCCGGATGCCGCGCATCCAACCGCGGTCGGAGTCCGTTCCACGCCCGAGACACTGAGCAGTGGATAGTCACGCGTTTCGCGCAGCAGTTGGTAATCGTCGGGGATGTCGCGCCCTCCAACCGGCGAACCGTGCCGGCGCCCAACGGCCCGGCGGGGCTGGACGCCAAACCGGCCTTGATCGTATGCCCGCATCATGTCGGCCCGCCGGTCAGCGGGCAGGGTCGCGGAGAGAACGACCACCGGCACACCGTGCGCACCCAACCATTCCAGGGCCCGATCGAGATACTGGCTCATGTAGACGTCGTAGGCATGGGCCTCGTCGATGACGACCACCTTGCCGGCCAGCCCGAGGTGCCGTAGGGCAACGTGCCGCGCCTGCAACGCCGCGAAGAGCAACTGGTCGATGGTTCCCACGACGAAGCTGGACAGCAGCTTGCGCTTGCGCCCAGCGAGCCAGCCGTGAGCGGCGATAACCGGCCCGCCCTCATCCTCGCCGATGGCGCTGGGCAGCACGCCCCGGTAAAGCCGGGAAAGCTCGTCGTTGAGCATCGCCTTTCCATGGGCGAGAGCTGCATCCCGGGCGCCTCGGTTCAGGTCAGCATCGGGAAGCCGACTGAGCCAGGTCAGCATCCGATTAAACATGGCGTCGCTGGTCGCCCGGGTGGGCAACGCGACGAAACATCCACCCGCTCCGGTACGCCAGGCAAGGATTTCCACAGCCGCCAGCGCCGCCTCGGTCTTGCCCTCGCCCATGGGGGCCTCGACGATCAGCAGGCCCGGCAGCGGCATGACCCGGGCCTGCGCCACCACCGCCTCCTGCACCGGGTACGGCCGTGCTCCGGACGGCATCTCGAAGCGCCGGGAGAATATGGTCGTTACATCGAGATCAGTAACATCGACGGCCTGCCAGGGAGTGGGCAGGTCCAACTCGTCCCATGCTTGAGCGAG
Source organism: Micromonospora sp. WMMD1082 (assembly GCF_029626175.1). NCBI lineage: Bacteria > Bacillati > Actinomycetota > Actinomycetes > Micromonosporales > Micromonosporaceae > Micromonospora > Micromonospora sp. WMMD1082. Next base: position 6,549,608 of record NZ_JARUBM010000002.1, read on the forward strand.
CCGGTCGGGGGCGTCCTCCTGCCGGAACCCGTACGGGAAAAGATCCTCGTTGCTGGCGATCCAGTCGGCGACGATCACCACCGCGGTCAGCAGCACTTGAACCGGCTGCGGCAGCGCCACCTCCCGCCAGGCTGGCAACCGGCTGGTCACGTCGGCGTACCGGCTCATCCAGGACAGCAACTCGTCCCGGACGCCGGGCCAGAGCCCATCTACTCCGAGCAGGTAGGGCCGATCACGGATATCCTTGAGGTCGGCGTCGGTCGGCGGCACCCCGTGATGGCCACCAACCACGACCGCGTACGCCCCAGCCTGGGTCCGCGTCCATCCGTGCCGGGCCGTCAGCCAGTCGACCAGAGCGAGGTGCCCGGCTGCCGCGTGCGGTGCGTACAGGCGATTCTTTTCCACCTGGACGTCGAAGTGGAACCCATAGGCCTGCATGGACTGTCGGAGATGCGGAACCTGCCAGGCGAACGCCGGGGTGGCCTTGCCGATGTCGTGGATGCCGGCGAGCCACTGGACGAGCCTGCGCCCGTCGGCGGCTCCGTCGGGCAGCGGCTCCGCAATCCGCTGGCGGACTACCGACGATAGCCACACATCCCACAGGAGCCCTGCCACGTCGGCGCTGTCGGCAAAGTGCCGGTAGGCCGGAAGCCAGAAACCGCGATCGCGGTTCGTCTTGCCCCAGACGAGACGGGCACTCTCACTGAGGCTCTGCGGGTCAACCACGGTCGAGATGAGAACAGAGGGGTACGACATCTGAGTCAGATCCACTTCCAACAGCGATCGCTCGGACATGAAGGGTCTGCAGCATCGAGAACGCGGCTCGGGTTCGCCGGATACGGCCTCGCCGAAGGTTGGGCGATTCTGCCCCGAGCCGTGTAGCTCACTCACTCCAGACCGGCAGGCTCGGATCACCTGACCGGTACGCTGGGCCGGCCGACATCAACGGAGAGCACGAAGTCCAACCTGACCAAAGGGTGATCTTGCAAAGCAAAGTGAAGGAAAACCAGGAGGATGATCTCTAGCACCCCAGGTCACGAAGCCCCTGCTCCCCGCGCATGCGGGGGTGATCGGCACAAACACCAACGTCACCGGCGTCACCAGCCCTGCTCCCCGCGCATGCGGGGGTGATCGTTCGTCGCCCCGGCCTCCGGGTCGGTGCTCACCCTGCTCCCCGCGCATGCGGGGGTGATGGGACCTGTCGCAGATGCACGGAGTCAGCGGGACCCTGCTCCCCGCGCATGCGGGGGTGATGAGACGCTGCGGATCTGCCGGCAGATGTGGAGCCCCTGCTCCCCGCGCATGCGGGGGTGATACCCGGGCTTTCTGGCAACTCTCACCGGGGGGCCCCTGCTCCCCGCGCATGCGGGGGTGATCGCGTCGGCGACCGGTCGGGCCGGTGCGCGAAACCCTGCTCCCCGCGCATGCGGGGGTGATCCCCGGTGGCCGTGGCGGCGGCCCTGGTAGCGCAGCTGCTCCCCGCGCAATGCGGGGGTGATCCTCGCGTCCCGGATCAGCTCCGTGTCGTCGAGGACTGCTCCCCGCGCATGCGGGGGTGATCCGGTCAGCGTCGGGTTGCCGCCGCCGGTGGCCGGCTGCTCCCCGCGCATGCGGGGGTGATCCTGCGGCGAGCACCAGTCCCGACTCGTCGCGGCGCTGCTCCCCGCGCATGCGGGGGTGATCCGGCGTCGGCGGGCTCAGGCACATCAATGCCGAGCTGCTCCCCGCGCATGCGGGGGTGATCCCGCCATCTGCGCCCGATGCCCGCTGCTCGACCCCTGCTCCCCGCGCATGCGGGGGTGATCCGGCCAACTCGGGGTTGGGGGCGGTGCCGGTCGACTGCTCCCCGCGCATGCGGGGGTGATCCCACCGGTGAGGCGTCCGACGGGTGCCCGAAAAGCTGCTCCCCGCGCATGCGGGGGTGATCCCGAGTCGGCCGATTCCGGCTGGGTGTCAACCCGCTGCTCCCCGCGCATGCGGGGGTGATCCCTCCATCCGTGCGATTATGCGTTTGGGTAAGTGACGTCGCCCCTGGTCCCTGCGCCGGAGTGATCCCAACCGCCGACACTGCACCACCCCACCGCTGTATCGGCTCGAATACCCCCGATCTCCGGCCTGTCACCGACAGCACTCGGTCGACTACCGTGAATGCCTGCAGATGACACTCGGGGGAGGAAGATTGCGGCACGGCCGGCGTTCGTCACTGACCCTGCAACTGTCCCTGCTGGTCGCTGCGGTACTGCTCGAAGTCACCACGAGCCTCGCCACCGATGCCGCAACCAACTCGGGCATCTTCACCTGGGTAGAGGCCATCGCCGGCCCCGCACTGATCGTCCTGCTGCTGGCACTGATCGGCGGCAACGCGCTGGTCCTGTGGTGGGAGAACCCTCGTACCCCCAAACCGGTCTGGGGTGGTGACCGCTCGCCCTACCCGGGCCTGGCGGCGTTCACCGAGCAGGATGCGGCGGTGTTCTTCGGCCGCGACGACCTGGCCGCGGAGTTGGTCCACCGCCTGCATGTGCTCACGTCGGACCCGACGGCCCGTTTCGTCTGTGTGACCGGGGCGTCCGGCAGTGGCAAGTCGTCGCTGGTGCACGCTGGCGTGGTGCCTCGATTGCGCAGGCACCGGTGGCAGGTGCTCGCGTCACTGGCCCCGGCCGGCGAGCCCGTCGGGCGACTCGCCGCGCTCGCGGCGAGCCTGATCGGCGGGCAGCGGCAGGCGGCGCTCCGCGAGATGTGGTCGGATCGTCACGCTCTCGCCAAGGTGGTACGCGCCTGGCGGGTCAGGGCCGGTAACCGGCACGGCCGCGTGCTGCTGATCGTCGATCAGATGGAGGAACTGGTAACCCTGTCGGGTTCAGCCGAGCGGAGACTGTTTCTTGACCAGGTTGCCACGGCCCTCGGCGCGGACCGTCGGCTCTGGGTGATCGCGACGCTGCGCATCGAGTTCCTGGCCGATCTGCTCGCGGGTGAGCACGCGCAGTTGTTGGCCTCGCCGCTCGCCGTGGGCACCATGAGTCCGAGCGAGTTGGTACGCGTCATCGAGGAACCGGCCCGGCTGGCGGGGATGAGTTTCGAGCCGGGGTTGGTCGACGAGATCGTCGAGGAGACCGGCACTCCCGACGCGCTGCCGCTGCTGGCATACCTGTTGCAGGAGCTGTATCTGGCGGTTGGCCCCGGCAACATGGTCACCGGGCAGAGATACCAGGAGTCGGGTGGGGTCGCCGGCGCGCTATCGCGGCAGGCGGACACCGTCTTGGCCGAGCTGCGGACGCGGTACGACGTCGCGCTGATCCTCTCCACCCTGCTGCGCCTGGTGTCGATGGACGGTGGAGAACCCACCCGGCGTCGGGTGCCGCTCACCGAACTTTCCCCGCAGCAGCGCCAGATTGTGGATGTCTTCACCGATGCCCGGCTACTGACCTCGGCCGCCGCCGATGACGACGACGGTGGCGGTGGCGGTGGCCCGTACGTGCAGGTGGCGCACGAGGCGCTGTTCCGGCAGTGGGCACCGCTGCGGCAGGAGGTGGAGACGAGGGCGGAGCAGCTGAAGCGGCGTGCGGAGTTGGAGCGGTGGGCGGCGGACTGGCAGCGCTCCGGCCGCAGCCCCGACTATCTGCTCAGCGGGGACCGGCTGGTGTTGGCTGGGCAGTGGCTGGAGGCGATGCGCTCCGCCGGGCAGGACAGCCCGGCCGCCCAGGATCTGGTCGACGCATCCCGCCGCCGCGACACCGCCTTCCTGCGTCGCGTGTCGGAGTCGATCGGCCATTACGCGCTGACCAACGTCGACCGCTACCCGGAGCTGGCCGTCCTGCTGACCACGGCCGCGTTGACCGAGTGTCCCCTCACCCCCGCCGCCGCGCAGGCGTTGATGTCTGCGCTGGCGTTCAGCCACGTCGAGGCCGTGCTGATCGGGCACAGGGACGCGGTCCGGGGCGTGGCCTGGTCGTCCGATGGGGGATCGATCGCGACCGCATCCCGCGACGGCACGGCTCGGTTGTGGGATGCGGCCACCGGCACGGCCTACGCCGTACTCCGCGGCCATACCGACATGGTGGAGGCCATCGCCTTCTCTCCCGACGCCACCAGGGCTGCTACCGCGTCAAGAGACACCACCGTACGAATCTGGGACACGACCAACGGCGCGCTGGTCACCGTCCTGGCGTGCGGTGACTATGCGCGTGGCGTGGCGTTCTCGCCCGACGGTGCCCGGCTGGCCGCCACCAGCCGCGACTGCCTCGTCCACCTGTGGGACACCGCCACCTGGACCGTCCACAGCACCCTCAACGGTCACACCTCCGACGTGTGGGGCGTTCACTGGTCACCCGACTCGACCCGGTTGGTCACCGCCTCCCACGACAAGACCCTCATCGTCTGGGATCCGGCCACCGGGCACCCGGCGCGTACCCTGCATGGCCACCTCGACCTCGTCGAAGCCGTCGCCTTCTCCCCGGATGGGCGATGGATCGCCAGCGGATCGGCCGACCACACGGTGCGGATCTGGGATGCGGCCACCGGTACTCAGCACAGCGCCATCGGCGGTCAGCGCGACACCATCTGGTCGATCGCCTGGACGCCCGACAGCCAGCAGGTCGCCCTTGCCTGCGGCGACGGCACCGTCCGGATCTGGGACATCGGCCGGTTGCGGGAGGTCGCCGAGCTGCGCGGGCACGAGCATACGGCCTGGAGCGCGACGGTCAGCCCGGACGGTACCCGGGTGCTGAGCGGTTCCGCCGACGCCACGGCCCGGATCTGGGCGCTGCGCCCGCGCGGTGCCGAACAGCTCCTCCTGGCCGGGCACCGTGCGCCTCTCACCGCGCTGGCTGTCGACGGGAAGGGGCGCATCGTGGCAGGTTCCTCCGACGGCACCGTCCGCCGCTGGCACCGCGACGGACGCCTCCAGGACCACACCCACACCGCAGCCGCCGGTGTCACCGCCCTGACAAGCAACGGGAGTACGCTGGCCGTTGCAGCGCAGGACGGTTCGCTGTGCCTGCTCGACGGCTCCAGCATCGACGTGTTGGTCGACCATGGCGTCGAGTTCGAGTCCCTGGCCTACTCGCCCGACGGATCTCGTCTCGCCGCCGGGGCGAAGGACAACACCATTCACCTGATCGACGTACGCTCCCGAGCCGTCGTCGGCTTCCTGCGCGGCCACACCGACTGGATCGGCGCGCTCGCCTGGTCCCCCAGCGGCCGCTACCTCGCCTCCGGCTCCGACGACCGCACCCTGCGCATCTGGGACATGGAGAATCCGGCCACCAGCAGGTTGCTCGCCGGCCATCAGAACTACGTCGACGGGATCGCGTGGGCACCCGACGAACGCCACGTCGCCAGCTGCTCCGCAGACTGGACCATCCGCGTCTGGTCCCTGACCGATGAGAACGCGCCGGCCAGGGTCCTCACGGGCCACGATCGGCGGGTACGCGCCATCGCCTACTCCCCCGATGGCCGCTACCTCGCCTCCGGCTCGGACGATCGCACCGTACGCCGCTGGGACAGCCGGGCCGACGACGACGGCCAGGTCATCGGCGTACACCGGGATGCTGTCACCTGCGTGGCCTGGCTGGCCGACGGCGCGCACGTCGTCACCGGCTCGGCCGACGCCAGCGCCCGCATCTGGCCCGTCAACCTCGACCTTCCGGCGTTGACCCGCGCCGCGCGGCACCGGGTGTTCCGGGCGCTCACCGCCGACGAACGCCGCGCCCACCTGCTCCCGGTCAACGAGGGTGACTAAAGCACCTGCTCGACCGTACGAACCTCCTCACCGACGAGAAACTCCGTCGGATCCAGACCGAGTTGCTCCCGCTGCGGCGACGCCCAGTAGGCAGCGTTCGCCTCCGCAAAGGATTGCCCCCCTTCGTATGAGATGACCCAGATGTGGGCATCGCGCTCCCGATCCACCCACGAACCGTGGATCTCGAAACCAAACTCCCGCCGCAACGGCACCACCAGGGTCCGCCACGCCCGCACCCACTCGTCCAACCGCCCTTTGCGTACGCTGTAGGTGCGGATCTGCACAGTCCTCACAACACCTCCATCGTGTCCAGCCGCAGGTCGTGGCGCTCAACGCCGTGGCCAGCCTGCTTCTCCGCGTACTCAGCGGTGATCCCCTACGATGACACGCATCGTTGTCGGCGCCCGCTCCACACACGATCCTTGCGCCGGACCTCAGAAGCTACATGCGCCACACACCGACCATTGCCACCCGCTACGGTGAACCCGAAGCCTCCACCGCTTCGGACAGATCCGAACCCAGTCCAACGGCAGAGGAGCCTGGCGATCTTGCGATACAAAGTGAAGGAAAACAGCACACTTGATCTCTAGAGCCGCAGGTCAGAAAGTCTGCTCCCCGCGCACGCGGGGGTGATCCCGGTGATTTCCATTGATTGAGATCCCGTTGTCTCTGCTCCCCGCGCACGCGGGGGTGATCCCGAGGTCGACGCGGACGTGGTGGTGGCCAGCGTGCTGCTCCCCGCGCACGCGGGGGTGATCCCGTACCCTTGAACCGGCGCGGCTCGACCAGTCCCTGCTCCCCGCGCACGCGGGGGTGATCCGGTGTGGGTGGTCGCGGGGTGCGTGCTGGCGGTCTGCTCCCCGCGCACGCGGGGGTGATCCCATCTGCAAGATCGCCGACCTACCCCAGCTCTACTGCTCCCCGCGCACGCGGGGGTGATCCTCGCCGAGCAGGTCGACGGCCGCGGTGGGAGTCTGCTCCCCGCGCACGCGGGGGTGATCCCGTGCTGCGGTTTCCGGTGCGGATGCTGCTGACCTGCTCCCCGCGCACGCGGGGGTGATCCGAAGCTCGGCTTGATCGTAGGGATTCGAGGCATCTGCTCCCCGCGCACGCGGGGATGCTCCCTGCGCGCGACCCCGATGCTGCCGGACACGCCCTCGCCACACCGGTCGACCCGCGATTCCCTGTGTCGTGGGGAAGTTCCCTGGTGATGGTCGAATGCGTAACGTCGGTGGTGGGCGTCGATGGGTGTGACCGGGATCGGGGATGGTGGCGTGTCTGAGGGAAGGTCGGAGAGCCTACGTCGGCAGCAGGCGTGTCTTGCTGCCGACTTGCGATCGGCGGGAAAGACCTGGGTTGAGGCTGCCGAGATCTTCCAGCAGAAATTCCGGCTCAATCCTCGCGTGGCATTGCGGACGGTGCGGGGATGGAGCCAGGCACGGGCAGCCGAGGAATGGAATCGGCGCTGGCCGCACGAGCCCAAGACCCTCAAGAACTTCTCCTACTGGGAGACTTGGCCGGGCAAGAGCGGGCACTCGCCGTCGCAGGAGAATCTGGCACGCCTCGCCGAGATCTACGAATGCAGCGTCGCCGACCTGGTGGCCGACCTGCCCAGCTTCCGTCATCTTGACGCCGCCGCTCGCACGCCCGCAGCGGTTTCCTCACGCTCGACCACCGACGTCACGGATGGAATCATCATGCCCGGTGAGGCAGAGACCCTGCTTCACGATCTGCTCGGCCGGCGTACCGGCACCGAGGCGGGGGCTCCACCGACAGTGGACGCCATCGGCCGGTTCCACCGGCCCGAGGAGATCGACTTTGGGAAGCTGGCGCAGGTCATTGTCATGTGGATGCAACGGATACCGCACTCCAGGGCCCGTCGGGACATGCTGGGCAAGCTGACGGCCGCGCTGGCGGTTGCCGCAGCGGCGCCGTTGATCGAGCTGCCGGGCGGGGCTGAACGCGCCAGCGCCGCGTCGGTGCCGGAGGTCAGCAGGTTCGATCCGGCGACGCTGGCGCACTGCGAGGCGATGATGCCCCACCTGCGTAAGCAGGGTGACGTGCTCGGGGCGGGTTCGACGTTGCCGAGCGCGTTGGCCTATCGGCGGATCGCCGAGCAGCAGGCGAGGGTGGCTCCGCCTGGCGCTGCACGTGATCGGGCGGTGGCGGCGTACGCCGAGCTGACCCAGTTGGCCGGGTGGCTGTGTTTCAACATGGGCGACTATGCCGCCGCGCAGCGCCTGTACGACGATGCGCGGGCCGCCGCACACGAGGCGCGGGCGGTCGAGTTGGTGACCTACGTCCTGTGCACGATGAGTCACCTGGCGACCTGGCAGGGCAAGCCTCGGGTGGGCATCGATCACGCGGTTGCCGCCGCGTCGTGGGCCGAACAGAGCGGCAGCCCCTACGCCCGCGCCTATGCTGCCGATGTTGCCGTGCGCGCGTTGACGGCCGACGGGCAGGCCAGCCAGTCACAGGACTTCCTCGACCGCGAATATGCCGCCCTGCAAACAGCGTTGACTGACAACGGCCCTCGCCAGTCGTGGTGGTACTTCTACGACGAGTCGTTTTTCTGGAGCACCAGCGCCCAGAACGCGCTGAAGTTCCATCAGGCAGACAAGGTGCTCGCAGCGACGGACAGAGCACTGAGCCTCAGCGACCAGGGGAACCTGCATGAGCGGTCATTCCGGCTACTGTTTCGCGCCGAGGCGTTCGCCCGCCAACAGAACATCGGATTGGCCTGCCGGGCCATCACCGAGGTCGTGGAACTGACCTCGATGAACTCCTCCCGCCGCATCGAGCAGCGGGTACAGGAGCTGCGGCGCGGACTCGACCCCTGGCGGCGCACACGCGGCGTGCGGGAACTTGACCAGGCAATCCGCGCCTACCGATCACAGCCCGCCGGCTAGCGAAGCGGACGCACGAACTTGACGTACTCGCGGTAGTAGGCGCCCGGCCGGCCGGGAACGGTGCCGACCCGCTGCCAGCCCCACCTCTCGTAGAGTGCGTGGGTCGTGGTCGCCGCTGGGTTAGCCGACAGCGTGGCGCGTTCCTCGCCACGGCCGGTCAGGAACTCGTCGTGCAACCGCCGCCCGACCCCCTTGCCCTGCCACGCCTGACGCACCTCGATCTCGGCCAGCACCACGGTCCGCTGGCCACCGCGCTCGTCGGTGAAGCCCGGCTCGGGGGCCGGGTCGAGGCCGGCGAACCAGTCCCGCTCCTGCCGCAGGCTGTAGCCGAAGACGAAACCGACCAGCTCGTCACCCGCCCGAGCCGTCACCACCTCGTAGTTGCGGGCGCCCAGCGCGCCGGTGGCACGGTCACGGAAGGCGCTGGTCTTTACGGCGCTGTCCTCGCCCGGCACGTGGCCGTAGGCGTCGGCGTAGACATCACACAGCTCGTCCATCAGACCAGCGGCGGTGTCTGCGGTCGCCCGGGTGTACGTCACGTCCGTCATGCCCGTAACCATACGGTCCTGCGGACTTCCATCATTCCCCGCGCGGCAGGGAGAAATGCGCGCGGCCTACCGGGTGAAGTCGACGATCCCGGTTGGACCGGGACTCACTGCTCCGGAGAGTCACGAAACAATGGGGTGGCTTCCTTCTCTCGCCCGCCAGATGGTGGACCCACCGAATACGCAGGCAAAGGCGTACCGAGATGGGGAGCATGATGGTTTCCGTTGCCGGGCGGCCGGCGTCCTCGCTGGCCGCACAACCGGCCACAGCCGTAGTTGTAATGCGTGGCCCAGCGTTCACGGGTCTGCCCGATGAATGATCCGGGGTTGGCGTGGGTGGCGGTTCGCGGGGTGTATGAGCGGGCCACCGATCATTTCTGGTCGTTCATGGAGGATCGGAGTGTGCGGTTCCTGCCGCCCCCGTACGCGCCGATGTTCTTCACGACGCTCGGTCAGGTGGTCGCGGGCCGGGACGATCCGGCCGGTCGGCGGGCGGCGCTCGCGGTGCTGGGGCGGATGTACCGGCGGTTCGGGCTCCAGCCGTACCATGCCACCGCCGTCAGCGCGGCGCTGGTGGACACGGTGCACCGGTTCTCGGGTGGGGCCCGGGGGCCGCGGTCGGCGGAGCGCTGGGAGCGGGGGTGTCGTCGGGCGTTTCGGTTGGTGGAGCGAGCCGCGGGGACGGTCGGTGACGGTCCGCAGGTGACGGTCGCTGAGGTGGTGACGGTTGCGGCGGCGGCCGATGGGGTGGCGGTGGTGACGGTCCGGCCGCTGCGACGGCTGCGGTACTCGCCGGGTCAGGCGGTGCCGGTGTGCACGCCACGGTTGCCGGGGGTGTGGCGGTGGTTGTCTCCGGCGAATGCTCCTCGTCCGGACGGGACGGTGGAGTTCCACGTTCGCGCGGTCACCTCGGGTGTCGTCTCGCCGCTGCTGGTCCACGAGGTGACCCGGGGCGAGACGTGGTGGCTGGGGCCGCCGGTGGATGTCGGCCTGTCGGTGGCGGCGTGTGGTGGGGCCGATCTGCTGCTGGCGGCCGGCGGGACCGGCCTGGCGCCGCTGCGGGCGATGGTTGAGCAGGTGGCGGTGTCGCCGGGCGGGCGGCGGGTGATCCTGGTGGTGGGGGCACGGACCCTGTTCGACTTCTACGACGCGGTGGCGCTCGACAAGCTCGCCAGTGCCCATCGTCGCTGGCTCACGGTCGTGCCGGCCTTCTCGCACGACCCGGCGGTGGAGCCGGCCGCCCGGGGTGACCTGCTCACGGTCGCCCGCTACCACCACCGGCCGGGGCAGGCGTTCGTCGTCTGCGGCCCGCCCTCGCTGATCGAAGCGGCCCGCGTGTCGCTGCCTGCCACCGGCGTGACCCCGCAAGACCTACACCTACCGCTCACCTTCCACCCCGCCCCCGCCCCCGCCCCCGCCCCGTCATAGTCGCCGTCGATCAAGATCCGCACAGTTTCAGGGATGTTGCTGCCTCAACTCCCGACTGAGGATTTAACTCGTGGGTTGGGGGTGGTGGAGGTGGCGTGTGGTTCGTTCGGTGTGTTGGCGTGACGTGGGGCGGCCACCGCCTGATCATCGGGATCGACCAAGATCTTCGATGTGGGGCGGTGGCCGTGGCTGTCATTGTGGGTCATGCGGGTGTGGGTGGGGAAGCAACCGGGGGTGAGCGTCACCGGTTGGTGGAGTTCCGTCAGGGTTGGTATCAGTGTTTGACGCGGTGGGCGGACACGTTGTTCGAGGTGACGGATGCGGTGTTGACCACGCCGGGTTCGTTGGCGTCGTTGCCGTATCTGACGTTGGAGCCGGCGCTGCGTCGGGGGTGGGGCAGTGTGTACGCGTCGTTGTCGAGGGGGCGGGTGGACGTCGCGGCGGTGCGTGATCTGCTGATCGGTGCTCTGCCGGGGTGGTGGCCGGTGTTCGCGGTGGATGTGACGGCGTGGCCGCGTCCGGAGGCGGGGTGTTCGCCGCGGCGGGGGATGTGTCGGGTGCCTGATCCGGGTGGCGATCGGCGGGGGCGGGTGGTGCCGGGGTGGGCGTATCAGTGGGTTTGTCAGGTGTCCGCGACGCCGGATTCCTGGACGGCGCCGGTCGATGTCGTGCGGGTGGACCCTGAGGACAACGCCACCGAGGTGGCGTGTGGCCAGATGAGCGCTGTGGTGCGGGGCTTGGCCCGCCGGCGGCCGGGTGTGGTGCCGGTGTTCTGCCTGGACGCCGGTTACTGCCCGATCACCGCGACAGCTCGGGTGGCGTCCGATCCCCACGCCCCTGCCCGGATCATCGGACGCATCCGCCGGGACCGGGTCTTCTACGCCGACCCGCCGGCCAAGACCCCCGGCAGTCCCGGCCGACCCAAACAGCATGGCGATCGATTCGCCTGCGCTGACCCCACGACCTGGCCGGACCCCACCCACGAGATGCACACCGTCGATGACACCCACGGCCCGATCCACGTCCAAGCATGGACCGGGCTGCACCCCAAACCCGGCCCCCGACGCCGGTGGGCAGCGAAGAACACCAAGGGTCTGGCCGCCCCGATCATCCGCGGCACCGTCGTACGGATCAGCCTGCCCCGAACCGTCGAGGCCAGCACCCCACAAACCCTGTGGCTGTGGACCGCCGGCCCCGACCCGATCGATCTTGACCTGATCTGGCGGGCCTACCTACGCCGATTCGCCATCGAACACACCAACCGGTTCATCAAACAACACCTCGCCTGGACCACCCCAGCAGTGCGTCATCCCAGCCAAGCAGACCTGTGGACCTGGATCGTCGCGGCGGCACACACCCAACTCCGCCTCGCCCGAACCCTGATCACCGACCAACGCCTGCCCTGGGAACGACCCCTGACCACCACCACCCTGACTCCCTACCGGGTCCGACGAGGTTTCCGCAGCCTGCACCCACACCTACCCACACCAGCCAAGCCGCCGAAACCCTCCCGACCAGGACCAGGACGACCAAGAGGCAGCCGCAACCAGCAACCAACCCCACGCCACAAAACGATCATCAAGCGACGCAGACGCACGAAGCGTTAAATCGCCAACTCCCGATCGAGGCAGCAGTATCAGGGAAACTGCACGGATCATGAACACGGGCCGGGAACCCGGGAGGCCGCGGAGGTGGGGTGGTGCCCCGGGTGCCGCCCGGCGCGGCACCCGGGGCGTCCCGGGCCCCGTCGGCCCGTTTATCCGCGCACCGCGACGGGGGTGGCCGTCGCGGTGCGCTGCTGGTGGGCGCGGATCAGTTCGGCGTAGCGGGTGCCGCTCGTTTTGACCGTCCGCTGCTGGGTGTCGTAGTCGACGTGCACCAGGCCGAAGCGCTTGTCGTAGCCGTACGCCCATTCGAAGTTGTCCAGCAGTGACCAGGCGAAGTAGCCGGCCAGCGGGGCGCCCCGGCCGGCCGCTGCGGCGCAGGCGGCCAGGTGCCGTTCCAGGTGGTCGGTGCGCTCGGCGTCGGTGACGGTGCCGTCGGCGGCGACCCGGTCCGGCCAGGCCGAGCCGCTCTCGGTGACCAGGATCCGGGCGGGGGCGTACTCCTCGCTCACCTCGACCAGCAGTCGTTCCAGCCCGGCCGGGTTGACCTCCCAGTCCATCGCGGTGTGCGTGGCGCCGGGCACCGGGACCTGCCGGGCGTACGGCACGGGGCCGTCCGGGTCGTCGGCCGCCACCTGCCGGAAGTAGTAGTTGACGCCGAGGAACTCGGTCGGTGCGGCGATCACGGCGAGGTCGTCGCCGCGTACCGGCGGCTCGATGCCGTAGGTGGCGATCATGTCGGCGGGGTAGCCACGGCCGTGCAGCGGGTCCAGCCACCAGCGGTTGACGTGCCCGTCCAGCCGGCGGGCGGCGGCCAGGTCGGCGGGGCGGTCGCTGGCCGGGTCGATCGGGCTGAGGTTGAGCACCGGGCCGATCGCGGCGGGCCGGGCGGCGTTGGCCCGGATCGCGGCCGTGGCCAGGCCGTGCCCGAGCAGCACGTGGTGGGCGGCCGGGATGGCGCGGGTCAGGTCCCGCTCGCCGGGGGCCATCCGTCCTTCGAGGTGACCGATCCAGGCGATGCAGAGCGGTTCGTTGACCGTGCACCAGTCGGCCACCCGGTCGCCGAGCCGGGCCGCGACCACGGCGGCGTAGTCGGCGAACGCCTCGGCGGTGTCCCGCCGCGGCCAGCCGCCCCGGTCCTGCAACGCCTGCGGCAGGTCCCAGTGGTAGAGCGTGGCGTAGGGCCGGATGCCGGCGGCGAGCAGGGCGTCCACCAGCCGGTCGTAGAAGTCGAGACCGGCCGGGTTGACCCGGCCGACGCCGTCGGGCCGGACCCGGGGCCAGGCCACCGAGAAGCGGTACGCGCCGACGCCGAGGCCGCGGATCAGCGCCACGTCCTGCGGCCACCGGTGGTAGTGGTCGCAGGCGACCTCGCCGGTGTCGCCGTTGTCGATGGCCCCCGGCTGGGTGCAGAAGGTGTCCCAGATGGAGGGCTTGCGGCCGTCGGCGCGCACGGCACCCTCGATCTGGTACGCCGAGGTGGCGACCCCCCAGAGGAAGTCGGGCGGCAGCGTGGACAGGTCCGGCACGGTCGGTTTCTCCTCGGTTCTCGCGGTGGACGGGCTCACTTGACCGCTCCGGCGGTGAGGCCGGCGACGAAGTAGCGCTGCAACGCCAGGAAGCCGGCGACCACGGGCACGCTGACCACCAGCGAGGCGGCCATCACCTGGTTCCAGTAGACGTTGAACTGGGTGGAGTAGCCCTGGAGGCCGACGGCGAGGGTCCGGCTCTGCTCGTTGGTCAGCACCGAGGCGAAGAGCACCTCGCCCCAGGCGGTCATGAAGGCGTACACGGTCACCGCGACCACGCCGGGCACCGCCGCCGGCAGCACCACCTGGAACAGGGTGCGCAGCGGGCCGGCGCCGTCGACCTGGGCGGCCTCGTCGAGCCCGCGCGGGATGGAGTCGAAGTAGCCGACCAGCATCCAGATCGAGAAGGGCAGCGAGAAGGTGAGGTACGTGATGATCAGGCCGGTACGGCTGCCGTAGAGCGCGATGCCGGTGGCGTTGCCGAGGTTGACGTAGATCAGGAACAGCGGCAGCAGGAAGAGGATGCCGGGAAACATCTGGGTGGAGAGCACGGTGACCGAGAAGATCTGCCGGCCCCGGAACCGGTACCGGCTGACCGCGTACGCGGCGAAGATCGCCACGGCGACCGAGAAGATCGCCGCCACGCTGGCCACCAGCAGGCTGTTGAGCAGGTAGCGGCCGAGCGGGACGGTCGACCACATGTCCACGAACGCCTGCAGCGTGGGGCGTCGGGGCCACCAGGTGAAGGCGGCCTGGACGTCCTGCAACGGTTTGATCGCCGAGCTGACCATCACGTAGAGCGGGACGAGGACGAACCCGGCGAGCAGGGTCAGCACGATCCGGCGCGCCCAGCGCTCGGCGGCGGTCTCACGCATCGTTCCTCCGTCGGTTGGTCAGCAGCAGGTACCCGGCGGTGACCAGCAGCAGGAACAGCAGCAGCGACACGGACATGGCCGAGCCGGTGCCGAAGTCCCAGGTCTGGAAGGAGCTGCGGTAGATGTGCAGCGAGATGAGGTTCGCCTCGGCCGGTGCGGAGCCGCCGAAGAGGACGTACGGGGTGTTGAAGTCGTTGAAGGTCCAGAGGAAGAGCACGAGCAGCAGGACCAGGTTCACCGGGCGCAGCATCGGCAGGGTCACCGAGCGCAGCCGTCGCCAGAACCCGGCGCCGTCCATCGCGGCGGCCTCGTACATCTCGCCGGGGATGTTCTGCAGGCCGGCCATCAGGCAGAGGAAGGCGAAGGGCCAGGTCCGCCAGATCGAGACGATCAGCAGCGCGGCGAAGCTGTTGTCGCCGATCAGCCAGAACGGCCGGTCGTCGAGGAGGTTCAGCTGGTCGACCAGGACGTGGTTGACCAGGCCGGTGTCGCGCTGGAAGAGGAAGGTCCAGGTGATCACGGCGGTGTAGACCGGCAGCGCGTACGGGGTGAGGAAGAGCGCGCGCAGCACGGCCCGGCCCCGGAACGGTCGTTGCAGCAGCACGGCGGCGGTGATGCCGAGCACCCAGGAGAGGCCGACCGACAGGACCGTGTAGATGACGGTGATCCGGAACGAGCGCAGCAGTTCGGCGCCGGCGGCGGAGTTGACGTCCAGCACGATGCGGTAGTTGTCCAGCCCGACGAAGGGCGCGCCGGACCAGTCGCGGATGTGGAACTGGGTCAGTTCCAGCAGGCTCATCCACGCCCCGACGAGCATCGGGATGACGTGGATCCCCAGTTCCAGTGCGATGGCCGGGGCGAGCAGCAGGTACGGCAGCAGCGACCGGCGGGGTCGGCGGCGGCGCCGCCGGGCGGGTGTGCCGGCCGGGGCCGGCGGGCGGCCGGGCGCGGTGGCGGGCGGCGAGGTGGTGGTTGCCATTCGGTTCCCTTCGCGGGCTGGCCGTGGGAGGGTCGGCGGCGCCTCCCACGGCCAGCGGTCCGTGGTCAGCGCATCTGCTGCTGGGCCCGGGTCAACTTCTCCCGGACGCTGTCCTCGGTGACCGGCCTACCACTGGCCGCGTCGGCGAAGAGTTCCTTGATGGCGGTGCCGACCAGGGTCTCGAAGGTGCTCTCCTCGGGCACCTGCGGCAGCGGCGCCGCGCTGGTGGAGAGGGTCTGCGCGAGCACCTTCTGCTCGTCGGCGGCGAAGGCGGGGTCGGCGGCGACGGTGCTGACCGCCGGCAGCGAGCCGTACGTCTTGTTCAGCGTCACCTGCTGGGCGTCGCCGGTCATGAACTTGACGAACTCCAGCGCGCCGTCCAGGTTGCCGGTGTGCTTGAAGACGGCGATGTTGATGCCGGCGACCATGCTGTTGACCTGCTTGCCGCCGGCCGGCGGGTTGGCCAGGAACGGCACCGGGGCCACCCCGTACGCGTCGGCCGCCATGTTCTGTGACTGGAGGTTGGCGCCGACGGCCTGCCAGAGCAGCATGGCGGCCTTGCCGTTGGCGAAGTCGGAGACCGACTGGTTCTGCGCGTACTCGGCGTTGCTGGGGTTGACGATCTTGTCGACGGCCATCAGGTCGATGTAGCGCTTGACGGCGGCGACGTTCTGCGGGGTGTCGAAGCTGGGCTGGCCGGCGGCGTCGAACCAGTCGCCGCCGTACTGCTGGCCGAAGGTGAAGGCGTGGTGGGCGTTCTCGGACGGGTTGGCGCCCTCCACGGCCAAGCCCCACTTGCCGTCACCGGTCAGCTTCTTGCCGACCTCGGCCAGCTCCTCCCAGGTGGTCGGCGGGGCGGTGATGCCGGCGTCGGCGAAGGACTGCTTGTTGTAGTAGAGCGCGTAGGCGAGGCTGTAGAGCGGCACGGCGGCCGGCGGCTTGTCGGGCGCTCCGGCGGCGGCGAGCGCGGCGGGGACGAAGCGGTCCTTGCCGCCGATCTTGTCAAGCGTGGCGTCGTCGAACTCGACCAGTGCGCCGGTGGCCTGCAACGACGCCGACCAGGTGTTGCCGATGTTGACCACGTCCGGACCCTGCCCGGTGGTGGCGGCGGCGAGCAGCCGGTTGAGCAGGTCGGACCAGGGTACGACCTCGACGTTGACCTTGATGCCGGTCTGCTGTTCGAACGTGTCCAGCTGGGGCTGGAGGATCTCCTTGTCGGCCTCCAGGCTGGCGCCCTGGTTGCTGGCCCAGTAGGTGAGGGTCTTGCCGCCCTCGCCGGATTCCTCGCCGGAGCCGCAGGCGGTCAGCGAGCCGGCGGCCAGGACGGCCGCGGTGAGTATCGCGAGGTGTCGTCTCGACACGGTCTGCCCCTTCTCAAGGTGGTGGTGGGGGAAGTTACATCACGGCTTAATTAATGTCGTCATTAAAATGGTTGGGCGGGAGGTCGTCAAGCACGGGTCGTACAGTCGCCGGGGCGGCCGACGGGATGAGGTGACACGTGGAGCTGGCGCGGGCGACGAATCGCAGCGTCCGGTTACGCAACCGGTCTGCCCTGCTGTCCAGGATCTTCCTCGACGGGCCGCTGACCCGGCAGGATCTGGTGCGCGGCACCGGGCTGAGCCAGCCCGCGGTGAGCAACGTCGTCGGCGACCTCATCGACGAGGGTCTCGTGATGGAGGCCGGCGCCGCCGAGTCCGACGGCGGCCGGCCGAGCATGATGCTGCGGGTGGTGCCGCGCCACGCCGTCGTGGTCGGCGTGGACGTGGGCGAGACCCGGGTACGCGTCGAGCTGTTCGACCTCGCGATGACCCTGCTGGCCAGCGTCGAGTATCCCCTCGAGGACGGCGGCACCGAGCCGGCGACGGTGGCCGGGCACGTGCTGGCCGGCATCGACCGGGTGCTGGCCGACGCCGGGGCGGACCGGGCCGGGGTGCTGGGCGTCGGCATCGGCGTCTCCGGCGTGGTCGAGCAGGGCACCCGCGCGGTGGTGGACGCGCAGACCCTCGGCTGGGACCGGGTGCCGCTGGAACGGCTGATCGCCGAGGGCACCGACCTGCCGCTGCACCTCGACAACGGCGCCAAGACCCTCGGCCAGGCGGAGATGTGGTTCGGCGCCGGGCGAGGCGCCCGGCACGCCGTGTTCGCCCTGGTGGGCTCGGGCGTCGGGGCGGCCGTGGTGACCAACGGGGTCACCTACCGGGGCGCCTCCAGCAGCGCCGGCGAGTGGGGCCACACCACGCTGGTGTACGGGGGTCGGCCCTGCCGGTGCGGGGCCCGGGGCTGCCTGGAGGCGTACGTCGGGGCCGAGGCGATCATCGACCGTTACCGCGAGGCGCGACGCGGCCGGGCGGTGCCCGGTGACGACGAGGAGTCCCAGCTCGCCACGCTGGTGGCGGCGGCAAACCGGTCGGAGACCGCACGGCGGGTGCTGGACGAGACGGCCGACTACCTGGGCGCCGGGGTGGCCAACCTGATCAACCTGTTCAACCCGGAGCGGGTGGTGCTGGGCGGCTGGGCGGCGATGGCGCTGGGCGACCTGCTGCCCGCCGTACGCGAGGCCGCCGGTCGCCAGGCCCTGCGGCTGCCGTACGCCCAGGCGTCGATCGAGCTGTGCCGCCTCGGCGTGGACGCCGTCGCGCTCGGCGCGGCCACCCTGCCCATCGCGCGCCTGCTCGCCAACGGCGGCGTCCGCCGCTGAGTCGGCCCATCATCCGGCAAAGACGACTTTCGGGATAAATTACGAAGTTATAGATCGATGTCTTGACGTGGCCGCAACGTCGCCGCAACACTCTGCGGCAAGCGGTCCCCACGACGATGCCAACCCGGCGGCGTCACCGTGCGGCAGCCCGCCCGTCCCGAAACCCCGTCGCGCCCGACGTCAGCAGCCCTCGACCGACAGGCGACGTCATGACACCACCCGTTTTCCCCGTACCATCCACTCCAGGCCGCCGACCGACCACCCGGAGCCGGCGTGCCGGGCTCGCCGCGGCACTGGTCACCGCCCTGGTGGCCACCCTGGTCCCGGCCATCGGTGCGGCGCCGGCCCAGGCCGCGCCGGTCCTGCTCTCGCAGGGACGACCGGCCACCGCCTCCTCCACCGAGGGCGACGCCTTCCCCGCCTCGGCCGCCGTCGACGGGAACACCGGCACCCGCTGGTCGAGCGCCTTCAGCGACCCGCAGTGGCTCCGCGTCGACCTTGGCAGCCGGGCCACGATCAGCCAGGTCACCCTGGTCTGGGAGGCGGCCTACGCGCGCGCCTTCCAGATCCAGACCTCCGACAACGGCAGCTCCTGGACCACCGTCTACAGCACCACCAACGGCACCGGTGGCACCCAGACGCTGACCGTCAACGGCGCCGGCCGCTACGTGCGGATGTACGGCACCCAGCGGGCCACCGGCTACGGCTACTCGCTCTGGGAGTTCCAGGTCTACGGCGAGACCGGCGGCGGCGGACCGGGTGACCCGGTCGAGCCGACCGACCCGCGCAACCCGAACTTCGGCCCGAACACCTTCGTGTTCGACCCGGCCACCCCCACCGCCACCATCCAGAGCCGGCTGAACACCATCTTCAACCAGCAGGAGACCAACCAGTTCGGCCCGCAGCGCTACGCCGTGCTGTTCAAGCCGGGCAACTACACCGCCGACGTCAACCTCGGATTCTTCACCCAGGTCGCCGGCCTGGGCATGTCACCGGATGACGTGAACCTCAACGGGCACGTCCGGGCGGAGGCGTTCTGGTTCGGCGGCAACGCCACCCAGAACTTCTGGCGGGCCGCGGAGAACCTGTCGGTGACCCTGCCGGCCGGGGTGCAGGTGGAACGGTGGGCGGTGTCGCAAGCCGCGCCGTACCGGCGGATGCACCTGCGCGGCGCGCAGAACCAGATCCAGCTCTGGAACGGCGGCGACGGCTGGTCCAGCGGCGGCCTGATGGCCGACACCCGCATCGACGGGCTGGTCGTCTCCGGCTCGCAGCAGCAGTGGTACTCGCGCAACAGCGAGTTCGGCAACGGCTGGACCGGCTCGGTGTGGAACATGGTGTTCCAGGGCGTGGCCGGCGCACCGGCGCCGAGCTTCCCCAACCCGTCGCACACCGTCATCCCGACCACTCCGGTCGTCCGCGAGAAGCCGTTCCTCTACGTCGACGGCACCGGTGAATACCGTGTCTTCGTGCCGGCGCTGCGCAGCAACTCCTCCGGCACCAGCTGGTACAACAAGACCCCGGCCGGCTCGTCCATCTCGCTGGCCGACTTCTTCATCGTCCGGCAGGGCACCTCGGCGGCGACCATCAACAGCGCGCTCGCCCAGGGCAAGAACCTGCTGTTCGCCCCCGGCGTGCACCGCATCACCGAACCGATCCAGGTCAACCGGGCCAACACGGTGATCCTCGGCCTCGGCCTGGCCACCATCCAGGCCGACAACGGCACGGTGGGGATGCGGGTCGCCGACGTGGACGGCGTCAAGGTCGCCGGCATCATGTTCGAGGCCGGCACGACCAACTCCCCCGTACTCATGGAGGTCGGGCCGGCCGGCTCCTCGGCCAGCCACGCCGCCAACCCGACCTCGCTGCACGACGTCTTCTTCCGTATCGGCGGGCCGGGCGTCGGCCGGGCCACCACCAGCCTGGTGGTCAACAGCCACAACGTGATCGGCGACCACATGTGGCTGTGGCGCGCCGACCACGGCGACGGGGTCGGCTGGACGGTCAACACCGCCGACACCGGGCTGATCGTCAACGGCAACAACGTGACCATGTACGGCCTCTTCGTCGAGCACTACCAGAAGTACCAGACGATCTGGAACGGCAACGGCGGGCGGACGTACTTCTACCAGAACGAGCTGCCGTACGACCCACCGAACCAGGCGGCCTGGATGAACGGCTCCACCCGGGGGTACGCCGCGTACAAGGTGGCCGACTCGGTGACCAGCCACCAGGCGTGGGGGCTGGGCAGCTACGCCTACTTCAACGTCAACCCGGCGGTGGTCGCCGAACGCTCCTTCGAGGTGCCGAACAACCCGAACGTCCGGTTCACCAACATGGTGACGGTCTCCCTCGGCGGGGTCGGCACCATCAACCGGATCATCAACAACACCGGCAACACGGTCAACACCGCCAACCAGGTGGCGTACCTGACCACGTTCCCGTAGGCCGAATCGTGGGCGGGCCCGGCCGGTGCGACCGGCCGGGCCCGCGCCGTCACGCCGGGTGGGCAAGGTGACGTGAGCCTAATCATTTTAGGTTTACGCCTAAGGTGTGTAGGGTTACGCCATGCCCCGAGTACGTCTCAGTCGCGCCGCCGTGATCGACGCAGCCGCCGAGCTTGCCGATCGGGACGGGTTCGAGGCCGTCACGATGTCCTCCGTGGCGCGCCACGTCGACGTCAAGCCGGCCAGTCTCTACGAGCACGTACAGCACCATGCGGCGTTGCTCGACGGTGTTCATCAGCTCGCGCTCGGACAACTGGCGGCGACGATCGCAGATGCGATCGCGGGGCTGTCGGGTGACGCTGCGCTGCGCGGATTCGCGGACGCGCACCGCACGTACGCGTCGCGCCGACCTGGGATGTGGAGCGCGCTGCAGCACCCGGCCGCGGTGGAGACGGCGCGCTCTCCCGAGGCCGAGCGGGTGGCTTCGCTCACCATCGCCGTGCTGCGCGGCTACCAGATCCCCCGCTCGGGAGTGGTCCACGCGGCGCGCCTGGTCGCCGCGACGCTCAATGGGTTCCTCGCGCTCACGCGCACGGGCGCATTCGCCCACCGGCCCGAGCCTCCCGACGAGTCCTGGTCGGCCGCACTGGACGCCCTGGACCGCGCCCTGCGGACGTGGCCCCAACGAGGAGAAGAGTCATGATCCCGGTCCCCCTCGGTACCGACCTCGTCCGTGGCGTCGCCGAACTCGAGCCGACCCCCCGTGGGCTCACCCCGCATCGTGTGCCGCGGTGGGCACGAGAACAGTTTCCCGACCCGCAACTGTTGGCGATGGAGGCCCAACCCTCCGGAGCGCGCATCGTCTTTCGCAGCACCGCAACACGGTTCGAGCTGGTGACTCACCCCACGCATGTCGCGTACGTCGGTACTGCCCGGCCGCGAGGGCGCATCGATGTCGTCGTCGACGGTGCTCTTCACGTCCGTGACGAGTTGACCGGTGGCGACCGCATCGAGATCGACCTGCGCACCGGTGTGTCCAGCGTCCACGCGGGGCCCGACCACACCACCGGCGTCACCGGCCTCCCGCCGGGCGACAAGATGGTGGAGGTCTGGCTTCCGCACAACGAGTCGACCGAGCTGGTCGCCCTGTCCGCCGATGCCGCCGTCGAGTCCGTGGGCGCGCCGGGCCGCGTCTGGGTACACCACGGAAGCTCCATCAGCCACGGCTCGAACGCCACCGCGCCGAGCCAGATCTGGCCCGCCGTCGCGGCACGCGGCGTCGGCGGCGTCGAGTTGCGCAACCTCGGGCTGGGCGGCAGCGCGCTCGTCGACCCGTTCATGGCCCGCGTCATCCGCGACATCCCCGCGGACATCATCAGCGTGAAACTCGGCATCAACGTCGTCAACTTCGACGCGATGCGCCTGCGGGCCTTCGTGCCCGCCGTGCACGGCTTCCTCGACACCATCCGCGAGGGTCACCCGCGTACCCCGTTGATCCTCATCTCGCCGATCTTCTGCGACATCCACGAGGACACCCCCGGCCCCGGCGGCTTCGACCCCGCCACGCTCGGCACCGACCAGGTGATGTTCACCGCAACCGGCACTCGCGGCGACACCGCGCAGGGGCGCCTGACGCTCGACGTCATCCGCGACGCGCTCCGCTCCGTCGCCGAACGCCGAGCAGACGATCAGAACCTCCACCACGTCAACGGGCTCGACCTCTACGGGCCGGCCGACGCCGGCACCTACCCTCTCCCTGACGGCCTGCACCCCAGCACCGAGGCGCACCGCCTCATCGGAGAACGCTTCGCCGAACACCTCCACAAGGTCGACACCTGGCCCCCGGCGGGCCCGCGCTGAGCCTGCCTGCGCGGGGGCGCGCAGCATCGGTGTCGTCGACGCAGGATCACGATCACCAGGGCCCGGGGTGCGGTCAGGTCCGCTGCCGGGCCGGCCCGTCCTCGACCAGTACGTCCACCGGGCCGACCCGCAGGACGCCACCGGTCACCGGCGTACAGCGGATGCCGCCGCGTCCGCGCAGCCCTCGCCACGCACCGGGGCCGATGGTGATGTCCATCCACGCGCAGGGATGCGCCGCGCGGTTCGCCCGCAGCCGCACCGGCCCCTCGCCCGAGTCGAGCACCAGTACCGAACCGACCAGCTCGTCCACGGCGATGCCCCTGGTCAGGATGTTGCGCCGGACCTGTGCCAGGCCGGCACCCGGCGGCAGCGACTCCGCCGCGATGACGGTCACGCTCGCCTCGCGGTGCGCGGCCTTGCCGAAGTACCGGTCGCCCACGATGCCCAGCTCGGCCCGGACCTCGACCTCGTCCACCAGTTCGCCGGCCGGAGCGGGCGCCGGGCCGTCCGCCGGCCGGCCCACGAAGCGGTGCGTGGGCGAGGCCAGCAGCTGGACGATCTCCGGCATGGCCAAACTCTACGGCGCCGCACCCCGGCCCACCTCAGGTATCGAGTGATCGAAATATTTAACGACCGAAGGGGTGACTGGCCACAGGCGACACCGTAGCGTCGATGCGATCCACTTCGCCGGTCGTGATCGCCTACCGTGATCTCCCCGGTGGTGGATCGGCGCTCCATGCTGTCCTTTCCTACCCCCGAAGGAGCAGAGGTGCCCCTACGACCCGTACCGTCCCGTGCCCGACGCAGCGGCGCGTTGCTGCTGTCCACGGTCCTCGTCGCCAGCCTGACCTCGATCGTCGCGAAGCCCGCCTCGGCCGCCCCGGAGGCAGGCGCCGCGCAGAACCCGATCTTCCTCACCGGGCCCAACGAGGGCTCGCCGGAAGAGATCGCCATCCGCTACCTGCGGACCAATCCCACCCCGCACGGCGTGACCACGGCCGACCTCGCTGACCTTGCCGTGCTGTCCAGCTACACCAGCCGCCACAACGGGGTCACCCACGTCAACCTCACCCAGCGGCACCGGGAGCTGGAGGTCTTCGGCGCCACCGCGACGGTCAACATCGCCCGCGACGGCAGCGTCGTCTTCGTCGGTGACACGCTGGTGTCCGGCCTGTCGGGCAACGCCTCCGGCACGGCGGACCTCGACGCCGTGCAGGCGGTCGAGGCGGCGGCCGAGGCACTCGACCTGGCCGACCCGGCCAGCCCACGGGTGATGAGCCGGGCCGGCGGCCCCGCCCAACGCACCGTGGTGAGCGGCAGCGGCATCTCCGACGAGCCGATCCCGGCGAAGCTGGGCTGGCAGCCGACCGGCGACGGGCTCCGCCTGGCGTGGCAACTGGTGATCGACGACGCCTCCGACGTGCACCTGTGGAACGCCACCGTCGACGCCGAGACCGGTGACCTGCTGGGCGCCGACGACTGGACCACCCAGGAGAACGTGGCCGAGCTGTCCACCACGCTCGGGCACGTGTCCGGCCGAGGGCTGGCGCACCGCCACAACCACAACCACAACCACGGCCACGGCCACGGCGGGAAGTTGGGCACGCCCGACCCCGTCCAGGACGGCTCGGCCTACCGGGTCTACGGCTACCCGACCGAGAGCCCGAACGACGGCCCCCGCCGCCTGGTGACCAACCCGGCCGACGGGCTCGCCTCACCGTACGGCTGGCACGACACCGACGGCGCGCCGGGCCCCGAGTTCACCACCACCCAGGGCAACAACGTCCACGCCTACCAGGACCAGGACAACAACAACGCGGCGGACTTCGGCAGCAGCCCGGACGGCGGGCCGTCGCTGAACTTCGACTTCCCGCTCGACCTGACCGAGAACCCGCAGAGCTACCGGGACGCCGCCACCGCGAACCTGTTCTACTGGAACAACATCATCCACGACGTCTCGTACCGCTACGGCTTCGACGAGGCGTCGGGGAACTTCCAGGCCAACAACTACGGCCGGGGTGGCGTCGGCGGTGACTACGTCCACGCCGAGGCGGCCGACGGCGGCGGTACGAACAACGCGAACTTCTCCACCCCGGCGGTGGACGGTGTGGGCACCCCGCGAATGCAGATGTACCTGTGGCCCGGCAACCAGTTCGGCGCCCAGAACCAGGTCGTGCTGGACGGGGTGGGCTCGTTCGACGCCGGCTGGGCGCGGTACAGCCCGGCGCCCACCAACGCCGGCCTGCCGGGACGCCAGTTCGTGTACGCCGGCACCGGCTGCGCCACGGCCGCGTACCCGGACAGCCTGCCGGCCGGCGGCTGGATCGCCGTGGTCGACGGCGGCACGACGGCCTGCACCTACCTCCTGCGTACCCAGGTCGCCGAGTCCCTCGGTGCCGACGCGGTGGTGGTCGCGCACAACGCCGCCGGTGCCGCGCCGGTGCTGACCGGCGCCATGACGACCGCACCGGTCACCATCGCGGCGGTCGCGGTGACCCAGGCCGACGGGGCCGCCATCAAGGCCGCGATCGCCGATGGCACCGTCACGGGTTCGGTACGCAAGCACCCCGACCACCCCGGCATGCGCGACGGCGACCTCGACGCCGGGATCGTCATCCACGAGTACGGCCACGGCATCTCCAACCGGCTCACCGGTGGGCCGGGCATCAATTGCCTCAGCGGCAACGAGCAGATGGGCGAGGGTTGGAGCGACTACTTCGCGGTCACCACGCTGCTCGACCCGAGGCTCGACACGGCCGACGGTTCGCGTGGCCTGGTGCCGTACATCCTCTACCAGGACGACCGCAGCGGCGCCGGCCTGCGGCCCCGGCCCTACTCGCGGAACATGCAGATCCAGCCGTTCACCTACGACAGCATCAAGACCGGTGGGTGGCTGGACGGCGCCACCCTGGCCGCGCCGCACGGCATCGGGCACGGCTGGGCCGCCGTGCTGTGGGACGTGACCTGGGACCTGATCGACCGGCACGGCCTGAACCCGAACGTCTACGGCCCCTGGCACAGCGGCGGCAACAACCTCTCCATGCAACTGGTGATGGACGGGCTCAAGTTGCAGGGCTGCGGCCCGGGCTTCGTCGTCGGCCGCGACGCCATCATCGCCGCCGACGCCGCCCTCACCGGCGGCGACAACGCCTGCACGCTGTGGGCCTCGTTCGCCCGCCGCGGCCTCGGCTACAGCGCCGTGCAGGGCACCACCAACCGGGACGACAACACCGAGGCGTTCGACACCCACCCGTCCTGCCAGGGTGACTTCGACGGCCGCTCCGCGCAGCCGGCCCTCAACAGGGCGAAGGCCGGCAGCGCCGCACCGATGACGTTCACCCTGGCCGCCAACCGTGGCCTGGACATCCTCGCCAGCGGGTCGCCCTACTCCCGGCTGGTCGACTGCGACACCCTGGAGACCGTCAACCCCGACGGGTCGATCACCCCGCGACCCGTTCCCGTCCCGGCCGTCAACCCGGGCAGGTCGAAGCTGTCGGCCAACGCCAAGGGCAGGTACAACTACGTGTGGAAGACCGACCCGAGCTGGGCCGGCACCTGCCGTGAGTTCGTCCTGACCCTCGACGACGGCTTCCAGTTCCGCGCCTACTTCAGGTTCACCGGCTGACCGACACCACCGGCCAGGTGGGCGCCGGCGGGGAGCGTTCCGGACGATGGAACGCCCCCCGCCGGTACCGGTCCGGCTCGGGCGACGACGCCACCGCCCCGACCTACCCCTCGGCGGGCGGGAGCATCGGCAGCGTCTCGCAGATCCAGGCCACCAGCTGGCAGCCCGGCACGGTCACCGTCACCTCCTCCGCCTGCGCGTTGACCGACCGGCCGAGCAGACTGAACGGGCCGAGGGCCATCGACCTACCGAGGGCGTCCCGGTCCTGCGCGGTCCACGTGCCGGTGAGTCGCAGGTCGCGGACGGCCAGGAAGGCGACGGGGACGGTCGGTGCCCGGCCGGCGTTCTCCCTCGACCGGCCGTCGGAGAACTGCCCGCGTCGGATGCCCGGCACGTGCCACGAGCCGAGTTCCAGCAGCGGCGCACACCACCAGTCGCGGGCGACCGACACCAACTGGTACTCGAAGTCGACCGTCACCCTCCCGGTGTGGACCGGCACGACCACCGGCCGCGGCGCCGCCACCACGCGGTACCTCTCGGCGACCTCGACAAGCTCGACGAAGTCCGCCAGGGCGGCCGGTGCGGGCAGGTCGTTGGCTATCCGGTACGACTCGACCGCGAACGCCCGCTGGGCGACGTCCGGAATCGCCAGGTCGGCGACGCGGACGGCGTCGAGCACGTCGACCCGATCGCCGATCTCCGGCACGGTCCCCGGCCGGTACCGCAACCCGCCTTGGTGGAAGCGATCCAGTAGATCGGCGAGTTCGACGCGGACCCGGTCCACGGCCAGCGCGGAAAGCTCCGCCGGGTCGTCGAGCGGGCCCGGCTGCTCCACGAGTGACTGCCACAGCTCCCGGGTCGCCGTGGGTGGCTGGTCGAGCACCTCCGCCAGCTCCGGCTCGGCCAGTTGGAACGCCCACGCCTGTTCGGCACCGCCGGCGGGCGGGTCCGTCACCGCACCGGTCGCCGGCGGGCTGCCGGTGTCGAAGCGGTAGCGGGTCCACCCGCCGTCGGCGTCGTACCAGCGCCGGGGATCGACGGCGACGGCCACGTACTCGTCGGGTCCGTACAGCGAGACCTGGCGGCTGCTGGCGTACTCGCGGGCGATGCCCGCCTTGATGCGCTCGAAGAGCGCCACCCGCGGCGCGTCCAGCCCGGCGGCCGGTTCCGCGGCGAGCACGAAATCCTGCAACGACGTGAGCGGAAGCATGGTGCGGGTGGCGATGCCCGCCGACACGCGCATGGTGTGGTTGGTGAGCCGGGCGGTCTCCTCAGCGCCGGCCGGCCCGGCGGGCACGCCCGGCCGGGCCCGGAAGTCCGCCGGGTCCAGCGGGCGGCCGATCTGTTCGAACGCGAGGGCAGCCGGTCCGATCCCCTCGGGTACGAGCGACTCGAAGTAGTCGCGTACCGCCCGTTGCAGCGTGGCGATGCCGTTCTCGGCCATGACGGTGCCCGCTACCGGTCGGCCGCGAGGGTCGGGTCGTCCATCGGCGGGCACGGCGGCGTCATCGAGGACACCCACCCGACGATCTGCGCGCCCCGGATCTCCAGCGTGCCGTCCTCGAACCGCCAGCCCCAGTCGCTGCTGTCCGTCGAGCGGTGCTCCGCCTCGTACTGTGCCGAGGCATCCGAGCGGGCGTGGCTGACCCGCCCGCCGAACGTGATGAAGCCGAGACTCACCCCACCGCCGCCACCGTAGCTGGTGCTGGAGGCCCGGTAGTCGCCCTTGCTGCTGTCGTACATCGACGACAGGACCCGGCCGTCGCTGCCCCACTTCTTGCTGTGGATCCGGACGTTGCGGATGACCAGGAAGTCCATCGGGATCATCGGCATCATCGGCCGCTCGTTGAGGGACTGGCTGGCGATCGTACCGTCGCTGATGCAGTGCTTCTTCTGGCCGGGCAGATACCAGTTCTGCATGGCGAAGAGATCGGTACGCAGCCAGCGCCGCTGGACCCGGCACAGCGCCCACTCCAGTTCCAGCGAGAAGTCGGAGCCGTCGTTGCGGAACTCGTAGCTGGAGTCCTTCGACGCCGTGGAGCCCCACGTGGACTCGCTCTCCGCGGTGCCGTAGTCGCCGCCGACGAACAGGAACGCGTACCCGACCTGCCCGCCGACGCTGGTCGAGGAGGAGTGGCTGGTCGAGTACGACCGGGCGAAGCTGCTGCTGCCGGAGGCGACGTGCCCGTTGGCCTCCGCACTACTGATCTTCAACCTGGTCCAGCCGATGTCGGTCCTGGTCGGGTCGCACCAGCCGGCCGGCTCCACGTAGGTGTACGGGGTGATCAGCTCCACACCGGACAGCACCAGGCTCCACTTGTCGAACTCATTGCGGGCGCTGGCCACCATCGCCTCGGTGATCGGCCGGCCCTCCGCCTTGATCGTCGCCAGCGCCGCCTCGACCTTCGCCGCGCCCGACGTCTTCCACGCGTCGTAGGCCCGGTCCACCTTGGCCTTCAACGGGATCGACAGCTGCGGCCAGATCGCCAGCCGCGCCGGGTCGGCCTGCGCCCTGAGCTGCTCCTCGGCGAACTCGGCCCGCGCCTCGGCGTACGCCTGGGCCTTGTCCTGGTAGCGCCGGTAGAGGGGCGTGTCGTCCACGATGTCGCCCTGCTCGTCGAGGACGTGCAGCAGCCGGGTCGCCTCGTCGACCCGCTGGCGCACCTCCGGATTGACCGGTGGCGGCGGCGCCGGCTGCATCTGGGTCAGGATCGCCTCGTACTGCGCGTCGAGGTGACGGCCGGATCGGTAGGGTCGGTAGGAACCGTCGGTGGTCACCATGAGCATGTCGTTGGTCAGCTCGGCGGTACGCCAGGCGGCGTACCGGCTCCGGTTCATCTCCGGCACGGCACCCGGCGCGGTCAGGTCGACGGTCGTACCGCCGGGCACCCACGGATCCCGGTACGTGACCGGGTCGATCAGGATGCCCTGCTTGAGGTGCGAGTACACGGTCTCGTCGAGTTGCTCGCCGTCGATCGTGGTGGGTCGTGAGCCGAGCACGCGACCCACGATCCGGTCGAGCGTGGCGAAGATGAGATTCTCCAGTTCGTTCGGCATGGTCGATGCCTCCTCAATGGCGGGATCCTGCTCCGCCGTTTTCTCGGTCGAACGGTGCCCCTTTGCGATGCCGGTCGCTGCGCGTCTGATACGTCCGCCCATTCGGCCGGTGTCGTATCAGCGCGGGACGGCGGAACTCTGGTAGCCGTTGGGTTACGCCGAGTCGTTGGAGGTCCGATGAGCGCAGCAGAGCGCGCGGCCGAGCGCGCCAGTCTCCGGCAGCTGCGGGAGCGGGAACTGGCCGCCCGAGGCGGGCTGTCGCCGATCGCGGCGACCGCGCACGCCTACTACCGGCCGCGTGATCTGGTGCTGACCGTCGCCGCCCGGGACCGCCTCGCCGATCGGCTCAGCGGCTACTACAACGCCTGCCCGGTGGAGAAGGATCCCGGCGACTGGCGGCGGAGCATCGGACTGGACGCGGAGCAGGATCTCGGCGAGCGGTTGCCCGAGGTGGGACGCAGCCTGTGGCGGCTGCCGGAGCAGGTCAGCCCGGCCGAGCACCTGGCGCTGGTCCACGAGCTGCGGGACCGCCTCTCCACCGGGGTGAGCTGCGCGGGCGGTGGCGGTGGTGTCGCCGTCGCGCTGAACCACGTCTTCTTCGGCGAACCGCTCTACCAGGGCGGTCCGGGTGGCGAGCCGCGCCCGGTCGCCGAGCCGCCGGCCGCGTTCCGCGCCGCACCGGGGAACGGCACCGGCGTGGACCTCGCGGTCCTGGACACCGGCCTGCCCGATGGTTGGGAGAGCCTGCATCCGGGGCTCGACGGCCGGCTGTTCCCGAACCGGGACGACCGGCGCGCCACGTACGTCGACGGTCGGCCACCGTCGCGCACGTCGGCCAACGACACCCGGATCCTGGCCAGCCAGTCCGGCCACGGGCTCTTCGCCTGCGGTCTGGCGCAGCGGGCGGCCCCCGGCCTGCGCGTCGATCCGGGTCTGGTGCTGGACGCCAGCGGCGTGGGGGACGACGCCTCGATCGCCGCCGAGCTGCACGAGACGACCGCGCCCGTGGTCAACCTCTCCCTCGGTGGGTACACGGAGGACGACCTGCCGCCCCCGACGCTGACGGACGCCATCGCCGCCAAGGGCGAGAACGTGGTCGTGGTGGCCGCCGCCGGCAACAACGACGGCGCCACCCGGCTCTTCTGGCCGGCCGCGCTGCCCGGCGTGATCGCCGTCGCCGGGTACGACTCCACCGGCGGCGGGCCGGCCGAGACCGACTTCTCCAACCGCGGTCCCTGGGTGGACGTCTGCGCACCGGCGCGGGACCTGGTCAGCTCGTACGTGCGGGGCACCTACCCGGCGCACGACGGCGACCGGGTCCTGCGGGGTTGGGCCGCCTGGAGCGGCACGTCGTTCGCCACCGTGCTGGTCGCCGCCGAGATCGCCCGGCGGGTCCGGGACGCCCGGGGCGAACGCACTCCCCGGCAGGTGGCGCTCGCGTTCGTCGAGGAGCTGGACGCGTCGCGGTGGGACGGGCTGGGCCGTATCTACGTCCCGCCCGCCGACTACACCGACACCGACCGCCCGCCGACCGCCTGATCGCCCGCTCAGGCTCCGAACACGCTGAACGAGGCGGCCGCGGCCCAGGCCGCCGGCCCGGTCGGGCCGACCTCCGCGCGGGCGGCGGCCACCGCCGACTCGGGCGGTACGCCGGCCCGCAACCGCCGGTGCAGTGACTCCATCAGGTCGGAGGTCGCTACGTCGTGCACCGGTGCGACGGCGGCGACCACCGTCCGGGTGCCGAGCGCGAGCAGCGCGGTCGCCAGGCCCATCAGCTCGTCGCCGGCCCGCACCGCCGACGTGCCCGACTGGCAGGCCGGCAGGACGACCAGCCGGGGCGCCCGGCCCAGCCGCTCCAGGTCGTAGACGGTCAGCGGGCCGTCGGCGAAGTCCAACGCGGAGAAGAGTGGGTTGTCGGTGCGCAGCCGCCCGTGCGCCGCGAGATGCGCGAGGCCGGCACCGTCCAGCGCCGAGGTCACGGCCGCGGCCGACGCCTCATCCCCGACGAGTACCCGGGCCCGGTCGTAGGTGCGGCCCACCCCGACGACCTCGGTGTGGGCCGCCGGCAGACCGGGCCCGGCGGCCAGCACCACCGGGCCGGCGGGGTGCGGCACGGGCCTGGTCGCCGCCCGCAGCCACGCCGCGGCCGATGGGGCCACGCGCACCGGACGGGCCGCGAGATCGGGCAACAGGCCCCACGGCACGGCGTGCAGCGCCCCGGTGGGCACGATGACGACCGGCCGGTCCGCCACGACGGCGGCGAGCGGCGCCACCAGCGCGGCGTCCAACGCGCCCGCGGCAGCGGCGGTCGCCCGCCGGACCTGGTCGGCGCCCCGGGAGGTGCCGAAGCCGAGCGCGAGCCGCCGCAGACCGAAGTGCGCCTCCTGGACGGCGCTGCCGACCGGTGCCGCCGGCCCGAGGCGATGCAGCCGGCAGCCGCGCGGGCCGAGGGTCACCGCGAGGAGTTCGCCGTCGTGCTGGACGTACTCGACGAGGACCGCGTCCCCCAGCTCGGCGCGCAGCGTGGCCGGCGCCGGCCCCGGCCCGACCGGCGCGGGCCAGGCACCGGGGGCGGTCCTGCTGGCCCGGACCACCCGCTCCTCGGCGGCCCGCTGCCGCAGCGCCAGGCCACCCGACTCCTTCCCGTCGAGTTGGGCGGCGAGCAGCGCCGCCGACAGGCGCCGCAGCTCGGCGAGGGCCGCGGCCAGCTCCTCGTCCGCCGGTGGTCGCGCCGGCGGCAGCCGCAGGGACCTGGCCCGCACCCGCTCGGCCCAGCGCAGCACCGCCCGTGGATCGCCGCCGTCGATCGCCAGCGACAGCCCCAGCTGGGCCAGGCGTACCCCGTGCGCGGCGACGTGCACCCGGAACTCGGTGGCGCCGACGGCCGCCTGCCGGCGCTCCACGGCGGTGAGCCCGGCGCGCAGGGCCGCCAGTGCCCGGCCCCGGTTGCCGTCCGCGACCTGCCGCATCGCGCTCGCGTACCAGGCGCGGGTGCGCACGTCGAGGGAGGCGGCGCGGCGCGCGGCGGACGCGCGGGCGAGCTGGTCGTCGGCCAGTTCCGCGCGGCCGAGCCGGGTCGCCGCCGCGGCGGCCGTGAGGCGGGCGTCCAACTCGGCCGCGCGCCAGCCCACGGCGGCCAGGGCGGTGGCACGGGCAAGCGCGGTCCGCAACAGCCCGGCGGCCGGCGCGCCGGCGAGCTCGGCCGCGCGCAGTTCGATGACGCCCGCCTGTAGTGCCCAGCCGGCCCGGCCCTGCCGGGCGAAGCGGGTGCGGGCCTGCCGGGCGACGGTCGCCGCCTCCGCCGGGTCGCCGGCGTCCAACGCGGCACGGGCGAGCAGGACCAACCCCTCGGCGAGGTCCGCGTCCTGGCCGCCGCTGCGCAGGATCGTGATGGTACGGCGCAACACGTCCCGCGCCTGTTCCGCCAGGCCGACGCCGAGCAACACCTCGGCCCGGTCGACGTACAGTTGCGGGTGGACCGCGCCGCTGCCCACCAGGGCCTTCTCCGCCGCGTCGAACCGGGCCAGCGCCGCCGGCACGTCGCCCCGGCGGCCCGCCACGAAGCCGCGGTTCCAGTCGACGTCGGCGGCGAACTTCGCCAACCCGAGGGCGGCATGCAACCCCCGGGCCCGCTCCAGGTCGGCCTCGGCGGCGGCGAGGGCGCCCCGGTAGCCGTACAGCAGGCCCCGGTTGTTCAACGCCCTGGCTTCCCACAGCGCGTCACCCGAGCGGCGCAGTACCGGCAGCGCCTCCGCGAAGGCGGCCAGCGCCTCGTCCAGCCGGCCCGCGCGTTGCAGGATGAGCGCCCGCTGGCTCTTCAGCCGCGCCGCCGGCAGGCCGCGCAGCACGCCGGCCGCCCGGTCGGCGGCGGAGAGCGCGGCCCGGATGCGCCCACGGTCCAGCAGCACCAGTGCGAGACTCATCCGGGCCAGCGCCGCCGCCTGCTCGTCGCCGCCCCGGTCGCCGGCGGTGACCGCGGCGCGCAGCCGCCGTTCCGCCCCGGCCAGATCGGGCAGCTCGCGCAGGGCCAGCCCGGCCGCCCGGTGCGCGGTCGAGCCCGCCCCCGGGTCGCGTTCGCGCCGCGCGGCGGCGGCCGCCGCGTCGGCGAGCGCCAGCGCCGCCCTCGGGTCGCGGCCGACCAGTTCCAGGGCCGACTCGGCCAACGACCGGGCCGCGGGCGCGCGCGGCGGTGCCACGGTCAGAGCGTCACCCAGCCGGTGGTCACCGGACCGTCGGACTCCAGCCGGAATCGGTACAGCCCCGGTGGCAGGCCGTCCACCGAGAACCATCCGCCGCCGTCCAGCGGGACCACGCGGCGGCCGGACGGTGTCTCCAGTACGGCGTCGCCGGACGCGCCGGACACCAGCCCACGGAGGGCCAGCACGTCACCGACGTAGCGGACCTGCACCTCGACCGTGGTCGTGCGGCACTCGAAGGACAGCAGGCGCGGCTCGTCACCGTCGCCCCGCACCAGCTCCGGCACGTCGGTCGCCGAGTCCCGCACCAGCGCCGCGTACTCCTCGGCCAGACGGCGGGTGGCCAGCGCGGCGCGGGCGGCCTGGTCCACGGCGGCGGGGGGCGGGTCCACCTGGCCGGCGAGGGCGCGTAGCCGGTTGCTCAGCGCATCATCACGGTCGGTCATGATCGATCCTCGGTGGTCGGCACGTGGTCCGCGAGCGCCGGGGCCGCGCTCACCGTCGCACGCAGCTGGGCGAGACACCGCTGCCGGGTCGGGCCGATCGAGCCGATCGGCATGTCGAGCGCGGCGGCGACCTCGGCGTACGCCGGCGGCGGGCTCGCCATCAGCACGCGGAGCAGCTGCCGGCACCGCGCGGGGAGCGTCTCGAACGCGCGCCACAGCGCGGCGTCCCGCTCGGCGAGCAGGAGGCCCGCGTCCAGCGGTGGGCCCGGGTCGGCGATCTCGACGAGGAGTTCCGGAAAGGCGGACGTGTGCTGGCGCGCGGTCCGGCGGAGCAGTTGGAGGCACTCCCGGCGCACGGTGGTGCCCAGCCAGCTGGCGAGGCGGTCCGGCTCGGTCACCCGATCCAGGTGCTCCACGAGCCGCAGCCAGGTGTTCTGCACGGCGTCGGCAGCTTCCGCGTGGCCGAGCCGGAAGCTGCGGGCGACCGACCACAACAGACCGTTGTGCCGGTCGACGATGGTGTTCCACGCCTGTTGGTCGCCATCGCCGGCACGCCGCAGCAACTCGGCGTTGTCATCGTCAACCCGCGTCACCACACCGACCACCTCGGACAGGGGTATGAGCACTCGATACGTGCAGCCTATGGCAGCAAGAGTCGCGCCGGTACGCGCTGAATACCCGCGCGTCGTATCAACCTGTCGGCGACGCGCCTCTCGTCCCGCGTGAGTGGACCGACAACTGCCCCGAGGAGCTGACGATGAGTGCCGTGATCGCACCGAGATTTGCCGGGATCGACCAATTCGAGCGTTGCGTCGCGGGGGCGCGCATGACCCCGGACGGCTTCGACAAGAACGGCGACCTGACGGTGGACGGCCCCAACGACCCGGACGCCGTGGGCGCCATCCAGCGTGCGTTGCGCGATCTGGGCTATCCGGTGGATGTCACGTTGGCCTACGACGACGCCACCGCCGCCGCCGTACGGAAGTTCAAGATCGATCAACGGCTCGCCGTGCCGGCGGGGATGACCCAGCACGACGGCGTGGTCGGGCCCGGCACCAGTGGTCGCCTCAACGCGCTGTTCACGCCCGCGCCGACGGTCGTGCCACCGCCGACGCCGGTGCCGGCTTCGCCGGCGCTGCAGGCCTGGGAGCGGCTGATCAGCTTCCGGCCGGCCGGGCCGATGCAGGCGGCGCTCAACGCCCGGTTCGGCCTCTTCTCCGCCAGCCGGGTCGTGCACGCGATCGAGGATGCCAAGGGACCGGTCAACCTGGACTTCTACCCGGTGCGGGTCTCGGCGATGCCGACGGAGGGCGGCAGCACCATGACCGCGGAGAAGCTGCTGGAGTTCGTCCGCCGCAACTTCAACAACTTCGTGGACGGCCCGCCGAACGGGTGCGTCTTCCAGCCGTACGAGCCGCTCGTCGACACCGCGGCGTGGCTGCCACCGCTCCTGCCGACGGCGTTCCCGGGTGCGGTGCTCTCCATCGACATGTTCTCGTCCGGCGTCAACGTCGACGACGGGGCGGTCGTGGCGGCCGAGGTGGCGGCCGACCACTGGGTCTTCTCCACGCTGTGGACGCCGGACGACGGCGGGCACCCGGTCAGCGGCAACCGCGAGTTCGGCTACACCGCCGCCAGCGCGGGCGAGTTCGTCTTCTACGCCCGCGGCGCGGACCGGACCACGGCGGCTCTCGACAGCGCCATGTCGACGACGGTGTTCGGCGCGGCCCACCAGCTGTGGCTGTCCTTCCAGCGCCGCCTGGCCGCGTTCGTCAACGGCAACGGTGGCCTGGCGACGATCGAGAGCCCGACCTCCGACAGGTACGACTGGCCGACGGTACGCAGCGCCCACCACCACCCCACGACGGCCTGGGTCCGCTAGGACCCGGGCATCGAGGTCACGGGGGTGGCGGTGCCTCGGGCCGGCGGCGTCACCCCATGGACTTGGCACCGTCGATGGCCTCCCGGACGATGTCGGCGTGGCCGGCGTGCTGGGACGTCTCCGCGATGATGTGCAGCAGCGCCCGACGGGCCGACCAGTGGGCACCCGGCTCGAACCAGGGCGCCTCCGGCAGGGGGTGGCTGGCATCCAGGTCCGGCAGGGTGCGGACCAGCTCGTCGGTGCGCCGGGCGACCTCGTCGTACGTCGTGAGGACGCCGGCGAGGGTCTCACCCGGCAGCATCCGGAACGCCTGCGCGTAACGCTCGTAGGTGTCGGGGTCGGTGGAGGGTAGCGACCCGTCGGGGCCGTCGACGATGAAGTCGACCCAGCCCTGCTCCATCTGGGCGACGTGTTTGATCAGCCCGCCGACGCACAGCTCGCTCACGGTGCTGCGCGCACCGGCCTGCTCGTCGGTCAGGCCCCGCGCGGTGTTGCGCAGGAAGAAGCGGTGTTGTGCCAGGGCGTGCAGCAGGTCGGCGCGCTCGGTGGTCAGCGTTGACTCGATCATGATGGGCCCTTCGTCGGCGGTCAGCCGGATGCTATTGGCCACCTCCGACATTCCGCCGCACCCGTTCCGCCGCGCCGCGTGGGACCGCCTACGGGTTGGCCAGCGCGTCGCGCATCCGGTTGATCTCGACGCCCTGCTCCACCACGACGCTGCTGGCCAGTTCGTTGACGGTGACGTCGGTGCCGAGCGTCAGCGCCTCCCGGCCCATGTCGATCGCGCCCTGGTGATGGTCGGTCATCATGGCGACGAACATCCGGTCGAACTCGGCACCCCGGGCGGCGGTGAGTCGGTTCAACGCCTCCGCCGTCTGCATGCCGGCCATCCGGTGCCGGTGGTCGCCGCCGGAGTCACGGTCGAGCCCGCGGTCGGTCAGCCATGCCTCCAGCACGCCGATCTCCGGCCCCTGGGCGGCCAGGATCCGATCCGCGAGAATCTTCAGCTTCGGGTTCTCGCCGCGCTCCGCCACCAGCCGGGCCATCACCAGCGCCTGCTCGTGATGCGGGATCATCATCGTGACGAAACGGATGTCGGCGTTGTTGTGCGGTGCGCGCGGCAGCGCCGACATCTCGTTCGCCGGCAGGGACTTCGCCGGCTCACCCGGACGCCCGGGCATCAGCACCGGCGCGGTGCTGTCCGGCAGGCCGGGCAGGGCGAGCGGCGGCGGGCTCGCCGTCGCCGCCGGCTTCGGGTCGCCCTCCGGCCACCACAGCACCGCCGCGACCCCGACGGCCAACACCGCCAGCACGGCCAACTCGATCAGCACGATCCGCCGCGACCGCCCGAGGAGCGCCCGGATCCGTACGCCTAGCACAACCTGACTCCCGCCGTCGTCCGAGGCTTGGCGGGGATGGTAGCGCCGCGGCGGCCTGCACCGTCACCCGGCCGTTCGTGTTGCCGAACCGTGACCACAATGCCAACGATCTCCCCGCCACGACAAGGTTATGGTCCCGCTTACCCCCGCTCATCCTTGACGAAGGGTGTCCTACATGTTCGATCCAACCCCACGAGGGAGTCGACGGCTGGCCATCAGCCTGGCCACGACAGCCGCCCTTGTCCTCGCGGGCGTGGTGGCGGCCCCGGCGAGCAGCGCCGCCGAGTCCGCCACGAACGCCATCCCGGGCGTCGACGAGATCGTCAGCTCCCCCAACCTCCAGCAGGTCGCCAACATTCCGAAGTTCGGCGCGTTCGCCAGCGAGAGCGCGTACAACTCGGACCTGGCGTTCCAGGGCGACTACGTCTTCGCCGGCAACTACAACGGCTTCAACGTCTTCGACGTCAGCGACCCCACCTCGCCGCAGGTGGTCAGCCAGGTCGTCTGCCCGGGCGCGCAGGGCGACCCGTCGGTCTTCGGCGACCTGCTGTTCCTCGCGGTCGACTCGCCGCGCAGCGACGACTCGTGCAGCAGCGGCAGCGGCTCGGTGGCCCAGGAGAGTTCCTGGGAGGGCGTCCGGATCTTCGACATCAGCGACAAGGCGAACCCGCAGTACATCAAGTCGGTCCGCACCGACTGCGGTTCACACACCCTGACGCTGGTGCCGGGCAAGGACCACCGCAGCGTCTACGTCTACGTCCAGTCGTACAGCCCGTCGGCCAGCGCGTTCTACTGCAAGCCGCCGCACGACAAGATCTCGATCATCAAGGTGCCGCTGGCGGACCCGACCAGCGCCTCGGTGGTGGCCACCCCGGTGTTCTTCCCGGACGGGGGCAACACCAACACCAGCGGCTGCCACGACATCACCGCCTACCCGGAGCTGGACCTGGCCGCCGGCGCCTGCATGGGTGACGGCGTCCTGTTGGACATCTCCGACCGGGAACAGCCGGTGATCCTCAGCCAGGTCCGGGACACGAACTTCGCGTTCTGGCACTCGGCCACGTTCAACAACGCCGGCACCAAGGTGCTCTTCACCGACGAGCTGGGTGGCGGCAGCGGTGCGATCTGCACCAGCAGCTACCGGGCCAACCAGGGCGCCAACGCGATCTACGACATCGTCGGCGCCGGTGCCGACCGCGAGCTGGTCTTCCGGAGCTACTTCAAGATCCCGCGCGAGAACACCAGCCTGGAGAACTGCGTGGCGCACAACGGGTCGCTGATCCCGGCGATGGGCCGCGACATCATGGTCCAGGCCTGGTACCAGGGCGGCGTGTCGGTGATCGACTTCACCGACTCGGCCAACCCGGTCGAGATCGCGTTCTGGGAGCGGGGTCCGCTCTCGGACACCGCCCGCATCCTCGGTGGAGCCTGGTCGACCTACTACCACAACGGATACATCTACTCCAACGACATCCAGAAGGGCTTCGACGTCCTCAAGCTGGACGACCCGCTGACCAACAACGCCCGCGCGGTGGCCTTCGCCGAGCTGAACGTGCAGACGCAGCCCAGCTACCCGGCCTGCACCACGGTGCTGCGGGGGCGGCACAACGGCAGCATGACCATCAGTAGCGGGGTCACCTGCATGGACGGGGTGACCCAGAACGGGGCGATCAAGGTCAACCCGGGTGCGGGCCTGATCGTCTTCAACTCGAACCTCAACGGCGCGATCCACGCGGTCAACGCCTCCGTGGTGTCGATCGTGGAGAGCAGGGTGAACGGTTCGGTCGACGCCATCGGCGCCACCATCCGGGACAGCAAGATCAACGGTTCGGTGCGGACGAGCTGATCCGTACCCCCGTGTCGACCGCACCACGACGCCGGCCCGGCGGGTCTCCCGCCGGGCCGGCCGGTGCGCGGCGGCCATCCGGCGCCCGCCGACGTCGGCCCTTGACCGGCGGAACGTGATCGGCTTAGCTTCATCAATCAGAAAGGTGTCTTTACTAATCTCGCCTCATCCCTCGTGGGAGTGCCGATGCGACCATTCCGCCACCGCCGCCTCACCGCTCTCGTCGCCCTGACCGCCCTGCTGGTCACCGCCGCGCCACCGACCGCGGCGAGCGCGGGCGACAGGTCGGACCGCCGCACCGGCTACCACCGGGTCGGCTACTTCACCCAGTGGGGCATCTACGGCCGGGCCTTCCCGGTCAAGAAGCTCGACACGTCCGGGGCGGCGAGCCGCCTGACCCACGTCAACTACGCCTTCGGCAACGTGAGCGAGGACGGGCTGTGCTATGTGGACGGTGGACCGGGCGAGGGTGACGCCTGGGCCGACTACCAGCGTCCCGTGCCGGCGGAGGAGAGCGTCGACGGTGTCGCCGACGCCTGGGGCGAGCCGCTCAACGGCAACTTCGGCCAACTGGCCAAGCTGAAGGCCAAGCACCCCGGCCTCCAGGTGATGATCTCGTTGGGTGGGTGGAGCTGGTCGACGTACTTCTCGAACGCCGCCCGCACCGACGCCTCCCGCCGCGCGTTCGTCGCCTCCTGCATCGACCTCTACCTGAAGGGCAACCTGCCGATCCTGGACGGTGGCAGCGGCGGCCCGGGTGCCGCCGCCGGCGTCTTCGACGGCATCGACCTGGACTGGGAGTGGCCGAACTGGCCCGGTGAGCCCGGCAACGTGATCCGCCCGGAGGACCGGGAGAACTTCACCAAGCTGCTCGCCGAGTTCCGCCGGCAACTCGACGCGTACGGCCGGCAGACCCGCAAGCACCACCCGCTGACCGCCTTCCTGCCGGCCAACCCGGCGACCATGGACGCCGGCTACGAGGGACGCAAGATCTTCCAGTACCTCGACTTCGCCACCGTGCAGGGGTACGACTTCCACGGCACCTGGGAGACGGTGACCAACCAGCAGTCGGCCCTGCGGGTACCGAAGGGGGCACCGGACAACCCGGACTTCTCGGTCGAGGTGGCGATCGACGGCTGGATCGCCCGTGGGGCGCCCCGGCACAAGCTGGTCCTGGGCATCCCCTACTACGGCCAGGGCTGGACCGGCGTCACCGGCGGCGGGAACGGCCTGTTCCAGCCCGCGTCCGGGCCCGCGCCGGCCACCCACGCCGCCGGCTACGAGGACTACAAACAGCTGAAGACCCTGGTCCGCGACGGCTTCACCGTCCACCGCGACCTCCGCGGCGGGCACGCCTGGCTCTTCGACGGTACGACCTTCTGGACGTACGACGATCCGGCGGTCGTGCTCCAGAAGACGCTCTACATCCGGCTGGCCGGCCTGGGCGGGGCGATGATCTGGTCGTTGGACGGCGACGACGACAACGCTACGTTGACCAGGACGATCGACCTCGGGCTCACCACCTGGTAGCCGTACTCCCCGCTGCCCGCCGCCGGCGGTGTCCTCGCCCGGCGGCGGGCAGCGGACGAGCTAGTCCAGGATGCCCTCGTGCAGCGCGCGCAGTACCGCGTTCGTCCGGTCCCGGGCGCCGAGCTTGGTGAGGATCGTGGAGACGTGGTTCTTGACGGTCCCCTCCGCGAGGAACAGGACCTCGGCGATCTCGCGGTTGCTGTAACCCTGCGCCACGAGACGCAACACCTCCCGTTCGCGGTCGGTGAGACCCTGCACGGGTGCCGCTCCCGGGCCGGCCGGTGAGGGCCCGGACCGGATCGCCCGCAGCATGCGGTCGGTGATCGACGGCGCGATGAGTGTGCCGCCGTCGGCGAGCGTCCCGATCGCCCGGGTGAGCTGCGCCAGCGTCACGTCCTTCAGCAGGTAGCCACGGGCGCCCGCGCGGAGGGCGGCCAGCACGAGTTCGTCGTCGTCGAACGTGGTCAGCACCAGCACCGGGACGTCGACGTTCTCCGCGCGCAGGCGCTCCAGCGTCCAGATGCCGTCGAACCGGGGCATCCGCAGGTCGAGCAGGATCACGTCCGGCGAGGTCCGGTCGACGACCGCGAGGGCGGCGCGACCGTCGTCGGCCTCGCCGACGACGTCGATCCCGGCGACCTCCAGCAGCCCGCGGATGCCCTGCCGGATGAGGGTCTGGTCGTCGACCACCACCACGCGGGTCATCGCGCCGGCACTCGCGCGGTCACCCGGAATCCGTCGCCGCCGTCCACGGCCAGGTCGCCGCCGAGGGTGTGGAACCGCTCGCTGAGCCCGCGCAGCCCGTTGCCGAGGACCACGTTGCGCGCCCCACGGCCATCGTCCCGGGCGTCGAGAACGGTCCCGTGGTCGTCGGCGGTCACCAAGATCCGCAACTCGCGCGCGTCGGAGTGCCGGATGGTGTTCGTGACGATCTCCTGGGTCGCCCGGACGAACGCCGCGTTGCCCTCCTCGTCGACGTGTACGCCGGGCGAGACGTCGATCGTCACGTCGAGGCCGGGCAGATCCCGGGCGACGCCGCGCAGCGCCTGCGCGATGTCGGGGGTCTCGGCGCGCAGCTGCCCCACCGTGGCGCGGACGTCACCGAGCAGGTCGCGGGCGACCCGGTTGGCGCGCTCGGTGTGGGTACGGGCGGCATCGCCGTCGAGGTGACGGGCGGTCTCCAGCTCCAGGGTCAGGACGGTCAGTTGGTGGCCGATCAGGTCGTGCAGCTCGCGGGAGATGCGCAGCCGTTCGGCGGTGCGGGCCGACTCCGAGAGCAGCACGCTGGCGGCCTGCAGGTCGACATGCGCCTCGGCGAGTTCGCGGCGCATCCGCTGCTCGCGCAGCAGCGTGACCGAGCTGAGCAGCGACGCCAACTGGATGAGCAGGTAGAAGCCCCCGAGCACGGTGACCTCCACCGGGTCACTGGCGGCCGATCCGGTGCCGAGGATGATCACCACGGTGTTGAGACCGACGACGATCAGGCCCACCCGCAGCGGCACCACGTACACGCTCACGGCCGCGGTGAGGACCAGCAGCACCGGCAGCAGTCCCAGGCTCGACGCGGACAGCACCAGCACCCAGGCGGCGACGACGGTCGCGGCGAACGCACCGTAGCGCAGCCGGCCGGACACGCGCGTGCCGACCGCGGCGAGCAGGGCGGCCAGGAAGCCGACGAAGAGCGCGATCCACCAGCCGTGCGGGATCGTGGTCTCCACCGCGCCGAACAGCCCGGGTGCGGCGACGGCGACCGCCACCACGAGCATCGCGAGGCCGGACCATTCGTCTGTGCCGACGCGTCGCATGATCTCCACTCTAGGTCGGGGGTGTGGCGCCGCGCCCGTGCCGAAAGTAATGCCTGCACGTGATGACTTTCGGGACATGGAATCCGCCCGGCCCGCTCCTACCGTCGAGGCATGAGCAGCACCGAGCCGGCGATCCTCGCCGAGAACCTTGCCAAGCGCTACGGCCGGACCCAGGCGGTCGCCGAGGTGAGCCTACGGGTCGAGGTCGGCGAGGCGGTCGGCGTCGTCGGCACCAACGGTGCGGGGAAGACGACCACGGTCGAGATGATCGCCGGGCTACGCGTACCCGATCGGGGGCGGGTACGCGTGCTCGGCCTCGACCCGCACCGCGACCGCGCCCGGCTCCGGCAGGTCCTCGGCGTGCAGTTGCAGCACGCCCACCTGCACCACGCGCTGCGCGTCACCGAACTGGTCGACCTCTACCGCAGCTTCTACCCCGCACCCCGCCCGACCGACGAACTGCTGGACATGGTCGACCTGACCGAACAGCGCCGGACGATCTTCGACAAGCTCTCCGGCGGCCAGCAGCAGCGACTTTCGATCGCCCTCGCCCTCGCCGGGCGGCCACGGGTGGTGATCCTCGACGAGCTGACCACCGGCCTGGACCCGAAGGCACGGCGGCGGATGTGGGGCACGATCGAGCGGCTCAGATCCTCCGGCGTCACCATCCTGCTCGTCAGCCACGCCATGGAGGAGGTCGAGCGGCTCTGCGACCGCGTCGCCGTCATCGACGCCGGACGCGTCGTCGCGCTCGACACCCCGGCGGGTCTCGCCGCCCGCGCGGCGACCGCCACCCTCGACGACGCGTTCGTCGCGTTGACCGGAAAGCACCTGGAGGACGCCGAATGAGTATTGTCGTCGAGGCACGCCGGCCCGGGGTGCGATCCCTGCTCACGCTCATCAGGTGTGAGGCGAAGATGGTCGTCCGGGACACCGCCGGCCTGGTGGTCCCCCTCTGCCTGCCGCTGCTGATCATGCTGACCAGCGCCTCCTCGGCGAGCCGGACCGTCGTCGCCAACGGGCGTACGGCGCTGGACCTGTACGTCCTCCCGCTCGTGTTCACCATGGTCATGGCGATCATCGGCATCATCAACATGCCGAGCTTCCTGGCCTACTACCGGCGGTCCGGCATCCTCCGCCGGCTCGGGGTGACCCCCGCGTCGCCGGCCATGGTCCTCGCCGCCCAGGCGATCGTCAGCATCCTCCAGGCGACCATCGGCATCACCGTCGCCCTGGTCGTCGCGTTCCTGGCCTTCGGCGCGAACCCGCCC
Organism: Micromonospora sp. WMMD1082; assembly: GCF_029626175.1. Classification (NCBI taxonomy): domain Bacteria; kingdom Bacillati; phylum Actinomycetota; class Actinomycetes; order Micromonosporales; family Micromonosporaceae; genus Micromonospora; species Micromonospora sp. WMMD1082. The sequence continues at coordinate 6,593,256 of NZ_JARUBM010000002.1, forward strand.
GTCGACGTCGGCGTCGCACTCGGCGTACTGGCGCTGGCGATGGCGGCGATGTACGGCGCCGGGATGATCGTCGCCGCGGTCGCGCCCACGCCGAACTCCGCCGTCGCCATCGGTCTGGTCGCCTTCTTCATCCTCGGCGCCCTCGGCGGCATGTTCGGCGGACGGGACGCCCTGCCCGAACCGGTCGCCGAGGTCGGCGGCTGGCTGCCCTTCGGCGCCGCGGTCGACGCCCTGTCGTCGGCGTGGGCCGGCACGGCGGTGCAGGCTCCGCAGCTGGTCGGCCTCGGCGCGACGGTCGTCGTCGGTGCCCTGGTCGCGGGCGCCCTGTTCCGGTGGGAGTGACGCACCGACCCGCCGGCCGGGCCAACCCGGCCGGCGGGCGGGGTCAGGGCGGCGGCGCGGTGAGCAGGTAGTCGTCCGCCTCGGCGCTCCACCGCAGGCCGACCGCGCCGCCGGTGGCGGCGGCCGTGCAGAACTGGAGGAAGCTGCGGTAGCCGAGCTTCTTCTCGCTGAAGTCCGGCCGGACGCGCCGGAGCTGGTTCTTCAGCCCGGACAGGGCCACCTCGCCGGTCTCACCGGCGAGGTCCTGCACGACGGTACGCAGCAACGCGAAGTCGGTCTCCCGCTCGCCGTGTTCCGGCAGGGAGACCTCCGGGTCGCCCTTGGCGGGGCCCTCCGCCAGCTCGACCACCCGGTGCCCGGCGAGGTGGCGCAGCAACTCGCCGAAGGTGCGGAACCCGTAGTCCGACTCGCTGAAGGTCGGATCCTTGCGCAACAGGGTGCGCTTCAGCCTCGACGCGGTCACCTCCCCGCCGGAGCCACCCTGGAGGCCGGCCACCGTCTGGGCCACGAGGACGGCGAGCGCGTCCACGTCGCGGGCCGGTTCCACGACCGGTGGCGCCTCCGGCTCCAGCTGCTCCACCTGCTCCGCCGGCTGCGGCTGCGGCTCGGGCAGCCGGGCCGGACGGGCCCGCCGACCCCGCGTCGGCAGGATGTCGACCCCCTCCAGGCGGTCGTAGTAGAGGAACTCGTCGCACGCCGGTGGCAGCAACGCCGAGGTGGACTTCTCCACACCGACGCCGATGACCTGCTTGTTGAGTTCGCGGAGCTTGTGGACCAACGGGGTGAAGTCGCTGTCGCCCGTGCAGAGCACGAACGTCGAGATGTAGTCGCGTTCGAACGCCAACTCGATCGCGTCGACGGCCATCTTGATGTCGGCCGCGTTCTTGCGCGTGGCGCCCATCCGCTGCGGTATCTCGATGAGTTCCACGTGCGACCGGGTCAGCATCCGCCGGTCCTCGTCGAAGTACGACCAGTCGGCGTACGCCCGCCGCACCACCACCCGCCCGCGCTCGGCCAGCGCGTCGGCGATGGGCCGGAAGTCGAACATCGCGCCGCCCCGGTGATCACGCACCCCCAGCGCCAGGTTCTCGTAATCCAGGAACAGGGCGATCCGGTCTTCTGGCTCCACCCGAGCAGCGTACGTCGGTGGTGTTCGCTACGACGGTAGGCCCCACGGCGCCGACACCGTCCGGTCAGCGGCGGCGGCTACCATCGCCCGATGGATCTTCGCGGCACGATCAGCCCGGACCGCCCGCTCCTCGTCCTGGCCATCGCGGAGGAGGCCGCGTACCTCGATCCGGAGCTTCCGGTGCTGCTCACCGGGATGGGAAAGGTCAACGCGGCGGCCGCCCTCGCGACGACGCTGGCCCGCTCCCCACTGCCGTCGGTGGTGGTCAACCTCGGCACCGCCGGAGCGCTGCACGCCGGCTGGACCGGCACCCACGAGGTGGGCGCCGTCCTCCAGCACGACCTGGACACGGAGTTCATCCGCAGGCTGACCGGCCAGACCGTCGGCGCACCGCTGACCTTCGGCGACGGCCCCGTGCTGGCCACCGGCGACCAGTTCATCGCCGACGACGAGGTACGCGCCGCGCTGGCCCGACGCGCCCAGCTGGTGGACATGGAGGGCTACGCGGTGGCGTCGACCGCGCGGCGGTTCGGCGTACCGGTCCGCCTGGTCAAGCACGTCAGCGACGAGGCCGGGGCCGGGGCGGATCTCACCTGGAAGGAGTCGGTGGACGGCTGCGCCCGACTGCTCGCCGAGTGGGTACGGGAACAGCTCTGACCCCGCCGCGCGCGCTCAGCCGCGTTCCCGCTCGACGATCTCGCGTACCGCCGGTGCCACCTCCGCGGCGAACCGTTCGGTGATGGTGTGGTCGTCGCCGCCGATGAGGAAGGCGGTGACGCCGTGGGTGAGGGCGAGATCGGCGAGCTGCTCCACCCACTGGGCGGGTGGACCGCCCAGCAGGCCCCGGCCGGCGGCGGAGAACTCGACGTTCATGACGTTCATCAGCCGGCGTACCGCGGCCGGCGGACGGCCCGCCTCGGTGGCGGCCTCGTCGATGCGGGCGTTGAGTTCGGGTAGCGAGGCGACGCCCTGGGGCAGGTACTCGATCGTGGGCAGCCAGCCGTCGCCGAGCGCACCGGTCAGGGCCAGCATCTTCGGCTTGTACGCGCCGACCCAGATGCCGATGTCGTGCGCCGGCCGCGGTCCCCGCTTGGCACCGGTGACGTGGTAGTAGCGACCGTCGTGGCGTACCGCGCCGCGGGTGTCGGTGTCCCACAGGTCCCGGATGATCGCGATCGCCTCGCGGAGGGCGCCGACCCCCTGGCCCGCGGTGAGCCGGCGGCCGCCCATCGCGGCGATGCCGTCCCAGAACGCTCCGGCGCCGATGCCCAGCTCGAACCGGCCGCCGCTGAGGATGTCGAGCGAGGCCGCGGCGCGGGCGAGCACGGCCGGCGGGCGCAGCGGGAGGCTGAGGACGTTGCCGCTCAGCCGTACCCGGGTGGTGCGCGCGGCGACGTAGGACAGCAGCGTCCAGGTGTCCAGGAACGCCGGCTGGTAGGGATGGTCCTGGAACGTGACCAGGTCCAGCCCGACCCGGTCCGCGGTGACCGCGAGGTCGACCGCGTGTTCCGCGCCCTGCGCACCGGGGGTCACGAAGGTGCCGAACAGCAGGTCGTGTCCGTAGTCGGTCATGGCGTGGCCTCCTCGTTCGTCGGCCCGGTGACGGGCGGCCCGGCCGGGGCGCCCCGCTGCGGGTCGATGTTGAAGTTGTCGCGGAACAGATTGTCGGGGTCGTAACGCCCCTTGAGCCTCCGGAGCCGGGCCAGGGTGTCGGGCGGGAAGGCGTCGCCCAAACGCTCGGGACGCAGGTCCGTGTCGAAGCTGAGGTAGAGGCCGTCGAAGTGGTGCGCGAGGCCGTCCCACGCGGCGTCGAGCGCGGCGCGGTCCGCGCCCATCGCCGTCACCTGGAAGGCGGGCGTACGATGCGCGAACGCCGTCGCGTCCGGCGGCGTGTCCGCGATCGCGCCGCCCATGCTGCGCAGCTGGAAGAAGTAGACCCGGCCGCTGCGCAGCAGCCGGGCGGCGTCGCGCGCGAACTCGGCCGTCAGCACCGGCAGGAACGCGGACCTGGAGACCGGCTCGCCCGCCCCCTGGTGACCGTCGGGACCGACGTCGACAGCCTGGTCCATGACGTCCCGGTACCGGGTGAGCACGACCTGCTGTTGCGCGAGCAGACCCAGCGCCGTGAACGGGGTGAGCCGGTCGACGATCACGTCGGGATCCTGCGCGTCGACGATGGCGTACAGCTGCACCGCCGACTGGCCCTGACGCGGTCGCCCGGTGACGAGGAAGGCCGTCGTGTCCCGGGGCGCCGTGCTCGCCAGCTCGCCGAAGCGACGCAAGGTCCCCTCGATGTCGGCACTGACCATGACGAGCTGGGCCCAGCCGATCTCGCGCAACTCGTCGACCTCGAACTCGAAGGCCGTGGCCACACCGAAGTTCGCGCCGGCGCCGCGTACCGCCCAGAAGAGGTCGGGATTCTCGGCCTCGCTCGCCCGTACCCGGGTGCCGTCGGCGAGCACCAGCTCGACGGCGCGCAGATGGTCGATGGTGAGTCCATACTTACGCGACAGATACCCGATCCCGCCCGCGGTGGCCAGCCCGCCCACCCCGACCCCACCGTAGTCACCCGAGCCGAGGGCCCAGCCGTACGGGTCCAGCGCGGCCGCGACCTGCTTCCACGTCGCGCCCGGACCGATCCGCACCAGACGCCGGTCCTCGTCGAGGATCTCGATCCGGTTGAGCCCGCCGACGTCGATGACCAGCCCGCCGTCGTTGGTGGAACGACCGCTGATGCCGTGCCCACCGCTGCGCACGCCGAGCGGAACATGCCGGTGGCGGCGCGCGAACGCGACGGCGTCCGACACCTCGGCCGGTGTGCGGGGCCGAAGCACCAGCCCGGGTGCGCCGCCGCGAAGGTAGGTCGACGCACTGCCACGGTACGCCGGGTCACCGGGCTCGATCGCCGTATCGGTCAGGGACGCCGGCACCCCGTCGTAGTCGATGCCGGCCCGCCGTCGCGCACGGACGGCCGCCGTACGTCGGGGTGGGCCGCCCCGCTTCAGCTCGCCCGCCAGGGCGGTCAGCCGATCCACGTCCGCTTCCGTGCGCACGGGCACCACCACCGGCAGCCCACCCTCGGCCAGGGCACACAGCTCGTCGCGCCCCATCCCGATGGCACCGGCTTTTCCGGTTCCGGCGGACGCGATACCGGCAGACGCGGTGCCGGCAGACTCGGTGCCGGTGGACGCGGTGCCGGCGGGCGCGGTGCCGGCGGGCGCGGTGCCGGCGGACGCGGTGCCGGCGGAGGCCATCACCCAGGCCGACTCCGACGTGATCAGCCTGGTGCCGGCCAGGATGTCGAGACTCTGGTGCGCCTTGGCGACCACGGTGGGGTACGCCGCCTGCGGATCGACCGGATCGACGGAACCCGCCGGGTCGGTCGGGTCGGTCACGGCCGCCCGGTCCGTCGCGCCCGGCGGATCGGTCGCGGCCGCCGGGCCGGTCAAGCCTGGCGGATTGGTCACGGCCGTCCGGTCGGTCGCGGCCGGCGGGTCGGTCGGGCCTGGCGGGTCGGCGTGGGAGACCGGCGTGGCGGCGACGCCGATCTGGATGTGCTTGGTCCGTCCGGCGAGCCAGGCCGCGGTCGTCCACGCATCCAGCCCGTGCGGTCCGTCGCGCGTGCCGTCGTCGCGCAGGACGACAAGGTCCAAGCCGCCCGTCTCGGCACGGCGCGCCAGGGCGGCAGCGGCCTTGGGATCGGCCTGCACCCTGACGAGATCCAGCGCGATCCCCAGCTCCACAGCCATCCAACCCTCCATCGATCTTCTTTACCTCAGATCATATGCTGCCAAGACGATCTGCCCAACAGCCGATACCAGCGCCATATTCCACCCCAGCTCGCCCGCCACCCGCACACCCACTCCGAAACCTGCAGATCTTGGACAGTTCCCGTTCGGGCGAAACGGAAGCTGTCCAAGATCTCGACACGTACGCCGGTCGGTCGGCGGTGGGGCAGCCCGACAATGGGCCGGTGAACGCGCTGATCATCCGCGACCGCGAACCCACCGACCTGCCCGGATGTGTCGGGCTGCTGGCCGAGGTCCACCGGCATGACGGCTATCCGCTCAACTGGCCGGCCGATCCGTACCGATGGCTGCACCCGCCGGAGCTGTGTCACGCCTGGGTCGCCGAGGCCGACGCTGCCGGCCTGGTGGGACACCTCGCCGTCCATCTCACGAACGGCGACCCGGACCAGCCGGACCACGCCGACCAGGACTCCACCGGCCAGGACTCCACCGGCCCCGACCGCGCTGGGCCAGACCGCGCCGGTCCTGAACGCGCGGAGGTGGCCCGGCTGTTCGTCTCGCCCGCCTTCCGTCGCCGCCAGGTCGCCATCGGTCTGCTCCGTGCGGCCCGACGGTGGGCCACCGACCGACGGATGGACCTGACGCTGGAGGTCGTCGACCGGCAACGGTCGCCCGCCGTCGCGCTGTACGAACGCGACGGCTGGCGACACGCCGCCACCGTCACCGCCGACTGGACCGCCCCGGACGGCGCTCCGGTCACCCTGCGTCGCTACCTAGCCTCCGCAGACCCGCCCCGGCGGGCATGACCGAGCCGCCGGGTGTCACTCGACCAGGCCCGCGGCGGGACCGCAGTTCCTGCGCTCACTCGGGGTCGGGCGCGGCGATCTCGCGGAGGCCGCCGTCGTCGAGACGCAGCCACCGCTGCACGCCGATGTCGTGCAGGAAGCGCTCGTCGTGGCTGACCACCACGAACGCGCCCCGGTAGGCGTCCAGCGCGTTCTCCAGCTGGCCCACGCTGACCAGATCCAGGTTGTTCGTGGGCTCGTCGAGCAGCAGCAGGTGCGGCGCCGGCTGGGCGTACAGGACGCAGGCGAGGGTGGCGCGCAGGCGCTCACCACCGGAGAGGACACCGACCGGCAGGTGGGCGCGGGCACCGCGGAACAGGAACCGGGCCAGCAGGTTCATCCGCTCCGACTGAGGGCGGTCCGGAGCGTACGCGGTGAGGTTCTCCGCCACCGTACGGTCCGCGTCGAGCAGGTCCAGCCGCTGTGACAGGTACGCCACCCGACCGTCGGCCCGACGCACCTGCCCGCCCTCCGGTTCCAGTTCGCCGAGCAGCAGGCGCAGCAGGGTCGACTTGCCGACGCCGTTGGGGCCGGTCAGCGCGATCCGCTCCGGGCCCCGGATGGTCAACTCGACGCCGTCCCCGGCGAACAGTGCCCGGGCGCCGTGCCGCACCTGCATCCGCTGCCCCTCGACCAAAGTCCGGCCGGCGGGAACGTCGGTCTCCGGCAGGTCCAGCGCCAGCGTCTGGTCGTCCCGCAGCGCCCGGCTGGCCTCGTCAAGCCGGCCCTGCGCGTCGCTCACCCGGCTGGCGTGTGCCTGCTGCGCCCGGCCCGCCGACTCCTGCGCACTGCGCTTGAGCCCGCCGGCGACGATCCTGGCGAGGCCCGCGTTGCCGAGGTTGCGGGCGGCGTTGCCGGCCCGACGCTCGGCCCGTTCCCGGGCCTGCTGCATCTCCCGCTTCTCCCGCTTGACCTCCAGCTCGGCGCTACGTACCTGGCGTTCGGCCAGGTCCCGGGCGGCCTGCGCCGCCTCGGAGTACGCGGTGAAGTTCCCGCCGAACAGCCGCAGCTGCCCGCCGTCGAGTTCGGCGATCCGGTCCATCCGGTCCAGCAGCATCCGGTCGTGGCTGACCAGCAGCAGGCAGCCGGACCAGTTCTCCAGCACCGCGTACAGCCGGTGCCGGGCGTCGATGTCGAGGTTGTTGGTCGGCTCGTCGAGCAGCAGCACGTCGGGGCGCCGGAGCAGCTGCGCGGCCAGGCCGAGGGAGACCGCCTGCCCGCCGCTGAGGGTGTGCAGGCGGCGGTCCAGGGCCACCTCGCCCAGGCCCAGCCGGTCGAGTTCGGCGTGGCTACGTTCCTCGACGTCCCAGTCGTCGCCGACGGCGGCGAAGTTCTCCTCGCTGGCGTCGCCGGCCTCGATCGCCCGCAACGCGGCCAGCGCCGGTGCGACGCCCAGCACCTCCGCCACGGTCAGTTCACCGGTCAGCGGAAGGTTCTGCGGCAGGTAGCCGAGCACCCCGTCGACCGTCACGCCGCCGCCGGTCGGGGTCAGCTCGCCGGCGATCAGGCGCAGCAGGGTCGACTTGCCGGCGCCGTTCGGCGCGACCAGGCCGGTACGCCCCGGCGGCACGGTGAAGGACAGATCCCGGAACACCGGAGTGTCGTCCGGCCAGGAAAAGGACAGGTTGGTGCAGACAACGCAGATGTCAGACATCGCAGAGACCTCGGAAGGATGCCCGGGACGCGAGCGGCGCCCCGGTCAGGCAGACAGGGCTATGACACGACAGGCCACCCCGGCGTCGGCCAGGTAGGTGGCGGGTTGCTCACCCCGAGATGTCGTCGTCCCCCGACAGCATGTCGCGCTCCTCGTCTCAGCGCGGTTCTCCCGCGCGGGCACCAGCCTAACAGCTCTCCCGAGGGCCGACGCCGATCCGCGGCACGCCCACCGGCCGGCGGGATCAGGCGGGAGTTCGGCCGCGCAGCCGCAGGTAGAGCAGGGCCGCACCGGTGACCACCACCGGCCAGAGCAGGTAGACCCCGGTCATGGCCAGCAGGAACAGCACCACCCCGATGGTCGCCGCGGCGGCGTACCAGGCTCGGCCGCGCCGAGGTAGCAGGCGCAGCGCCGCCGCGACCCCGATGACGTAGACGGTGATGAAGGAGGCGGTGGTGACCAGGACCAGCGGCCGGAGGCCCAGACCGGCGGCGAGCACCACGGCCAGGGCCGCGAAGGCCATCGTGGCCATGACCGCGAGGCTGCGGCGGGGCACCTCGCCGGCCACGCTGCCCCGGGTGAACCAGCCGGGCAGCGCCCCGTCGCGGCCCAGCGCCGCGCCGAGCTTCGCCGCACCGGCGTAGTAGGCGTTCATCGTGCCGAAGGTGAGCAGCAGCGCGGCACCGGCCGCCAGCCAGCGGGCGTCGCCACCGAGCGCGGCGGCGAACAACTCGCCCAGCGGCGCGTCGGACCCCGCCGCCGCCGAACCGAGCACCGCGACGGTGGCGAAGGCCACCGCCAGGTACAGGGCACCCACCACCACGACCGCGGCGATGGTCGCCCGGGGCAGGTCCCGCGCCGGCCTGCGGAACTCCCCGGTCAGGTGGGTGATCGCCTCCCAGCCGACGAAGCTCCACATCAACAACGCGGCCGCCGGGCCGACGGCCGTCCAGCCGTGCGGGGCGAACGGCCGAAGGTTGTCCGCCGAGGCGTGCGGCAGGGACAGCAGCACCGCGAGCAGCAGAAAGGCGACCAGGACGCCGGCCAGGGCAAGCTGCACCCGCCCGGCCAGTTGCACGCCGGCATGGTTGGTCACGGTGACCGCGGCCATCAACAGCACGGCGGTCACCGCCACGGTGACCGCTCCGCCGCCGACCGCCGCCTCGACGTAGGCGGCGCCGAACAGCGCCGCCGCCGCGGCACCCGGCGGCACCGCGAAGTAGAAGCACCAGCCGACGATGGCCGCCGCCCGCGGCCCGAAGGCCATCCGGGCGTACGTCGACACGCCGCCCGCGTCCGGGTAGCGGGAGCCGAGCGCGGCGAAGGTCGCCGCCAGCGGCGCGGAGACCACCACGAGCAACAGCCAGGCGAGCAGCGACGCGGGGCCGGCGGTCTCGGCCGCCAGCGCGGGGAGCGCGATCACTCCGGTGCCCAGCACGGCGCCGACGTACAGTGCGGTCCCCTGGGCGGCGGTCAGCCGGCCACCGGTCATCGGCGTGGGGTGGGTCTGAGTCATGTGATCACCCTCGCCGGGCACGGCCGGACGGGACAGCCGGATTGGCGCCGCGCTGCGCTAGATTTCTGCCATGCGTACGCACGTCGTCGCGGTGGCGGTGACCGACAACCTGCCCATCTTCGAGCTGGCGGTGCCCCAGGAGGTCTTCGGCACCGACCGGCGGGACATCGTCGACCCCTGGTACGAGCTGCGCCTGTGCGCGGCCGAGCCCGGCCCGCTGCGCACCACCGTCGGCTCCTGGCTCGACCCGGCGTACGGCCTGGCCGACCTCGTCGAGGCGGACACCGTGCTGGTGCCGGGCTGCGCCCGCCCGGCCCAGATCGATCCCCCACCCGCCCTCGTCGAGGCGCTGCGGGTGGCGTACGCCAGGGGCAAGCGCATCGTGGGCATCTGCACCGGCGCGTACGCGATCGCCGCGGCGGGCCTGCTCGACGGCCGTCGCGCCACCACGCACTGGATGAACGCGCAGGACTTCGCCGGCCGGTTCCCGCTGGTCGACCTCGATCCACAGGTGCTGTACGTCGCCGAGGACAACATCTACACCTCGGCCGGCACGGCCGCCGCCATCGACCTGTGCCTGCACCTGGTCGGGCAGGACCACGGCGCCGCGGTGGCCAACGAGGTGGCCCGGCGGATGGTGGTCGCCCCGCAGCGGGCCGCCGACCACAGCCAGTACCCTCAGCCGCCGGTGCGGGGTGCCTCCCCCGCCGACCTGAGCCCGGTGCTGGAATGGGCGCGTGGGCACCTCGACCAGCCGCTGTCGGTCAACGACCTGGCCCGCGAGGCCCACCTGAGCCCCCGCACCCTCACCCGGCGCTTCCGGGACACCCTCGGCACGACGCCGTTGCAGTGGCTGCTGGAGCAGCGGGTCCGGCTGGCGCAGGAGCTGCTGGAGACCACCGACGACCCGGTGGAGCGGATCGCCCACCGCACCGGCTTCGGCAGCGGCGCCAACCTCCGCCAGCACTTCAACCGGGTCAGCGGCATGACCCCGCAGACCTACCGTCACGTCTTCCGCTACCGGGTCGCGGCGGCGCGTCACCCGCAACCGGTCACCTGAGCATCGCGGTCAGCCGCCGGGGCAGCCCCGGCCGCCGCTGACCGGAATGCACTGGGTGATGCGGGGTGCCGGCTCCTCGTCGGCTGGCGTCCAGCCGATCAACGGCCCGGTGGCGGCGTTGCCGGCGAGCGCGACGAGGCACCAGATCACCGCCATCCCCGCCAGTGACCAGGTGAAGTGGCGCTTCCAGTATCGGTCGTCGGCGAGCGCGGCGAGCAGTATCCCCGCCAGCGGGACGATCAGGCTGAGGATCAGCCCGGCGGTCAGGATGGTGTCGGTGGTCGCGCCGAACTCCTGTGCCGCCGCGCGGGTCGCCAGGTACGGCGACGAGGTACGCCGGATCAGTCCCACGATGAGCAGGAACGGTACGCCGTAGAGCCCGGCGAGGAACAGCACGCCGAATCCGATGCGCTTCATCACGCACCCTGCCAGAGCAGGCCCGCCGCAGCCACCAGCACGACGCTGGCCAGCGCCGACAGCGTGCCGATGACGAACGGTGAGGAGATCCAGCGCGCGAACAGGGCGGCGACCACCAGCGTGACGCACAGCAGGCCCACGAGCACCGGCGCGCTGACGATCAGGAGCAGCCCGATCGACTCCAGCGGCGTCAGGCAGCTGAACACCGCCGAGCAGTCCCGGTCCGGCGCGGCCGGCGCTCCGGACCAGCCGACGAGGACCGCGACGATGACGGTGGCGTACCACCCGATGGCGACGGCGAGACTCAACCCGAACAACCGCAGGCGCGGCGAATGACCACCATTCATGTCCGGGAATCTGCCACCGGACCGGAACCCGGCGCATCCGCATTCGTACTCATCCGCCATCGCGTCGGGGTCACCCCGTGGTCGGCGCGAAACCGCTTGATGAAGTAGCTGACGTCGGGATAGCCGACCCGGCGGCTGACCGCCGCCACGGTCAGGTCGGTCTCGGTGAGCAGCAGGCGGGCCTGCTGCATCCGGCGCTGCGCGATCCACTGCTGTACGGTCCGGCCGGTCTTGCGGCGTACCACGGTGGTGAGGTGACCGGCGGTGAGCGCGAGTTCGGCGGCGACGTCGGCCAGCGAGATGGGCTCCTGGTAGCGCTGCTCGATGGCGTCGAAGACGGCCGCGAGCGGCGGCTCGTCGGCGGACCGCAGCTGGTCGGCGACGCTGGTCGACAGGCGGGCCGCGGCGACCAGCAACAGGGTCAGGTGGGCGAGGGCGGCTTCCTGGTGGCCATCGCGCCGGGCCCGAAGTTCGGCGTCGAGCGCCGTGAAGCGCTCGACCCAGCCCGGCCGGTCCTCCGCTGGGATGCGTAGCCGCTGCGCCCGGTCGGTGCCCCGGGCGAACGGGAAGAGCAGCGGGTGTGCCCGCCACGACGAGTAGGGCCCGGCCGTTCCGGGTCGCACCACGTCGGCCGGGAACCACACCGTCCAGCCGTCGGTGACGATCGCCTCGTGCGGATCGACGAAGGCGACGACCTGCCCCGCCGCGATGACGAACAGGTCCCCGTCGGTCACCGTCCACGCGCGACCGTCGATCAGCACCGTTCCGTCGGCGTGATGCGCGTAGAAGAGCACCAGGAAGTCGTGCGTGTGCGCCCCGACGGCGGCCGGCCCGGCCGGCGCATCCCCGGCGACGCGGGCCACCGCGACCGGGGCGACTCCGGGCAGGTGGCGGAAGCCGATGACCGGTACGCCCTGCCCGGTCGTTCCCACCGAGCGCGGCGCGGTAGCCAAACTTTGTCGCATCCGGTCCACAGTTCCGCCCTTGTCCGCGTTGTCGCGCCGCATGAGGCTGAGAGTAACTTCATCGGATACCGGAGCGTGACATGACCGAACGGGTTAACACCGGCCGCGAGCGGGACTACCTGCCCGCCATGGGCAAGCACTGGCTGCTGCCCCTCTACGACCCGCTCACCCGACTCGCGGGCGTCGGGCGCCTTCACGAACAGCTGCTGGACCGCGCGGACCTCCGGCGTGGGCAGCGCCTCCTGGAGATCGGCTGCGGCACCGGCAACCTCCTGCAGGCGCTCGGGCGTCGCCACCCGGACATCGACGCGCTGGGCATCGACCCGGACCCGGCCGCGCTGCGCCGCGCCCGCCGCAAGGCGGCCCGGCGCAGGCTGCCGATCCGGTACGAGCGCGCCTATGCCGGCGAACTACCGTTGCCCGACGACAGCCTCGACCGGGTGCTGTCCGCGTACATGCTGCACCACCTCGACGACGACGAACGGACGCGCGCGCTACGGGAAGTCCGGCGGGTGCTGCGCCCCGGCGGCCAACTGCACGTGCTCGACGTCGACGGCACGCCGTCCGGGCGGGAATCGGGCCGGGCGCACCGCCATCCGCGGGTGGCCGGCAGCCTGCCCGAGCGGGTGCTGGCCGCCCTGGCCGACGCCGGCCTGACCGGCGTCGCGGAGAACGGTCGCGGGAAGGGCCGCTTCGGCGGCTACATCTTCTACCGCGCCGAGGCTTCCTGACCACCACACCGCAGGGACGTTGCGGAACGGACCCTACCCGCGCCGGGCGGGGGGTGGCGGGGTGCCGAGGTGGGTGGCGAGCACGACGAGCAGTTCCAGGCGGGTGGTGGGGTCGTCGAGGTCGGCGCCGTAGATGTCGCGTAGGCGCTTGAGCCGGTAGCTGACCGTCTGCGGGTGGACGAACAGCTCGGCGGCGACCTCCGCCCGCGAACCCCAGTGCCGCAGCCAGGCGTGCAGGGTCACCAGCAGGCTGTCCCGCTGCGCCGGGCGCACGTCGGCCAGCGGTGCCAGGCGGCGGGCGGTGAGCACCGCCAGGGCGCGCTGCTCGCCGCGCAGCGTCAGCGCGATCAGGTGGTCGTCGACGAAGACCGGACCCGGGTCGGGACCGGCCAGCCCCGCGGTCAGCTCGGCGAGCCGGACGCCCGCCGGCACCTGGGGCCAGTCCAGCTCCGGGCCGACCACCGCCCACCGCCCGGCCAACGCCTCGGCCAGCGGGGCACGGGTGGCCCGGGGGCCGGCCCGCAGCAGCAGCACCGCGTCGCGCCCACGTTCGATGACCAGGCCGTCGGCGCCGTACCGGAACCGCGCGTCGCGGGCCTGGTCCAGCGGCAGCAGGACGGGCACCACGGCGTCGAGGTCGGGCCAACCGATCCGGGCGGCCGCCGCCTCGACGGCGCTGGGCATGCCGTCACCGCGCAGCAGCAGCTCGGCGAGCTGCCGGCGCCGGTCTCCCTCGCCGGCCTGCTCGCGCAGTTGCAGGGCGTACCCGTCGGTGCTCGCGGCGGCCAGCTCGGCGACGTACGCGCTGACCGCGTCGGAGAGGTCGATCAGCTCCTCGGTGTCGATCGGTCGCAGCCGGGCCAACGACTGCGACGCGGTACGCAGCAGCAGCCGTGCCGCCGTCCGGAGCGCGGCCAGCAGCGCCTCCGGCCCCCGGTCCTCGCGCGCCTCGGCGGCGCCCAGCCCGACGAAGACCGCCCGGAAGCGGGGCGGCAGCGCGGGCTCCTCGGTGCCCACCAGGTCGAGGAAGCGGTCAAGGGCGACCTGGACGGCGCTCTGCACGTCCCGGGCGAACTTGTCGTCGGCGATGGCGGCGAAGGCGGGCGTCGCCTCGGTGACCGCGACCGCGACGGCGGCCACGGTCGCGGGCAGCTGCGGGCGCATCGCGGTGGCCAGATCGGCGGGCAGGCGCCGCCAGGGGGCCGTGGACACGGGCGCGCTCACCCGGCGATTTTGTCACGGCGGGATAAGAAGAGCCCAGATTCTCGCTGCCGGCGGGAGGGTGTTTCGACGCGAGGGCCCGCGCGACGATGGACCCACCGTGCGGCACCACCCCGACGCCGCCGGCCGAGGGCCGAGGAGGCGCCGTGCAGCACCGACTGTCCCGCCAGCACGTTGTCGACATGTGCCGGACCATGCTCGCCCGGGGCTACCTCAAGGCGACCGAGGGCAACGTCTCGGTCCGGGTTCCCGGCCACCGCCGGTACGCGGTGACACCGAGCAACTACGACTACGACCGGATGCGCGTCGAGGACATCTGCATCGTCGACTTCGACGGCCGGCACGTGCCCGACGACTCGGGCGCCGACCTGAAGCCGTCGATCGAGTGCGGGATGCACGCCAACATCTACCGCGAGCGTCCGGACGTCAACGCGATCGTGCACACCCACCAGCCGTACGCCTCGGCGCTGGCCTTCCTGCGCAGGCCGATCCCGGCGCTCACCGACGAGCAGGTGCGCTTCCTGGGCCGGCAGGTGGCGATCATCGACTACGCCCCGTCGGGCACCGGATTCCTCGCCCGCAACGTGCAGAAGAAGGTCGCCGGCGGGGACAACGCGTTCATCATCGCCAACCACGGGGTGGTCGCCGTGGGCACCGACCCGGACCGGGCGGTGTTCAACATGGCGCTGCTGGAGAAGGTCTCCATCGCCTACCTGTTGGCGCTGACCAGCGAGGCGGGGAAGGTCTACACCATTCCGGCCGCGATCCGGGAGATCGCCTTCGGCAAGCTGCGGGCCGACGAGAAGCGGATCGCCGCGCAGATCACCGAGGCGGTCGAGCCGCTGCGGGTACCAACCGACGAAGAGCTACCCAGCGCCGACCGGCTCGCCGCCGAGGTCTCCCCCGGCGAGGCGGCAGGAGACAAGGCGGCAGGAGACGAGGCGCCCGGCGACGCAGCTGGGGACGAGGCGCCCGGCGCCGAGTCGGCCCGGCTCGGCTACGCCATCAGCGAGTACCCGGACGTCAACGACGTGATGCGGCGACTCAGGGCGCTGACCGCGCAGCCGGTCCGGGGGCTGCGCCACGACGCGCTGCTCGACGTGCTGAACTACTTCGACACCAAGTGCCGGGCCAGCAGGGAGATCACCGACCGGGCCAGGCGGCGGATCCCCGGCGGCGTGCAGCACAACCTGGCCTTCAACTACCCGTTCCCGCTCGCCATCGAGAAGGCCGAGGGGGCGTACCTGGTCGACCGCGACGGCAACACGTACATCGACTTCCTCCAGGCCGGCGGGCCGACGATCCTGGGCAGCAACTACGGCCCGGTCAACGAGCGGGTCGCCGAGGTGGTCCGCGACTCGGGGCCGGTGACCGGCCTGTTCCACGAGTACGAACTCAGGCTCGCCGAGATCATCCACCGGTTCATGCCGCACGTGGAGATGTACCGCTCCCTCGGTTCCGGCACGGAAGCGGTGATGGCCGCCGTCCGTGGCGCCCGCGCCTACACCGGCCGGAAGATGGTGATCAAGGTCGGCGGCGCCTACCACGGCTGGTCCGACACGATGGTGTACGGGCTGCGGGTGCCCGGGACGTACCGGATGAACGCCAAGGGCATCCCGTTCGGCGCCACCAGCCGCACCCGGGAGTCCTTCCCGCACGATCTCGGGCAGCTCCGCCGCAAGCTGATCGAGAACCGGCTGCGCGGCGGCACCGCCGCCGTCATCGTCGAGCCGGTCGGCCCGGAGTCCGGCACCCGGCCGGTGCCCCGGGACTTCAACGCCCGGGTCCGCGAGCTGTGCGACCAGTTCGGCGCACTGCTGATCTTCGACGAGGTGGTCACCGGCTTCCGGCTCGGCCTGGGCGGCGCGGCCGGCTACTTCGGCGTCATCCCCGACCTGACCGTGTTCGGCAAGGCGGTCTCGGGCGGGTATCCGATGGCCGGCGGCGTCGGCGGCCGGGCCGACGTGATGGCGGTCTTCGGTTCCGGGCTGGACGGCCGCAGCGGCGCGCACATCCAGGTCGGCGGCACGCTGTCGGCCAACCCGCTGTCCTGCGCGGCCGGCTACTTCGCCATCGAGGAGATGGCCCGCACCAACGCGCCGGTGATCGCCGGCCGCGCCGGTGACCGGCTCACCCGTGGCCTGCAACGGCTGATCGACTCCTACGGCCTGCCGTACGTCGCGTACCACCAGGGCTCGATCGTGCACCTGGAGTGCAGCGGCGTGATGCTGCTGGACATGCGCAACCCGGTCAAGCTGCTGCGGGAGAACAAGGCCCGCAAGCGGCTGATGGAGCAGATGGGCGCCGCGTACACCGCGCACGGCATCGTCACCCTGGCCGGCTCCCGGATGTACACCTCGATGGCCGACACCGACGAGGTCATCGACGACGCCCTCGCCCGGTTCGACCAGGTCTTCGCGCTGGTCGAGGGGGTCTGAGCCGGTGGCCGCCACACCACCGCAGATCCTCGCCATCGACCTCGGCACCTCGGCGATGAAGGCCGCCCTCGTCGCCGCCGACGGCACGGTCACCGGCTGGGCCGAGCGACCGGTCCCGCTGCGGGTGCTGCCCGGCGGCGGCGCCGAACAGGACCCCCTCGCCTGGTGGGCGGCGCTCGGGCAGGTCGCCGCCGAGCTGGGCCGGGCCCACCCGGAGCGGATGTCGGCCGTCGGCACGGTCTGCGCCTCCACCCAGGGCGAGGGGACCATCGCGGTGGACGCCGCCGGGCAGCCGCTGACCGGGTGCATCAGCTGGCTCGACATGCGCGGCGCCCCGCACCTGCGCCGGCAGTTCGGCGGCTTCCCCGCGTACCAGGGAATGTCGGTCCGCCGGATCGCCCGCTGGCTGCGGCTCACCGGCGGGATGCCCTCGCCGACCGGCAAGGACCCCGCCGCCCACATGCTGCTGGTCCGCGACGAGCTGCCGCAGGTGTACGCGCGGACCGCGTCGTTCCTCAACGTGCTCGACTGGATCAACCTGAGGCTGACCGGGCGGACGGTGGCCACCGTCGACTCGATCCTCACCTCGTGGGTGACCGACAACCGGCGGCCCGGGGACATCCGCTACTCCCCCGCCCTGGTGGCCGACTGCGGCATCGACCGCGACAGGCTGCCGCCGATCGTCGCCTGCACCGACGTGATCGGCACGCTGACCCCGGCCGCCGCCGCGCACCTGGGCCTGCCCGAGACGGTCCGGGTGGTCGCCGGGGCGATCGACACCACCGCGGCCGCGATCGGCGCCGGCACCACCGGCGACCGCCAACCGCACCTGTACGTCGGCACCTCCTCCTGGATCGCGGCCCACGTGCCCCGGAAGAAGACCGACATCGCCGCCGGCATCGCGTCGGTGCCCTGCGCCATCGGCGACCGCTACCTGATGACCGCCCTACAGGCCACCGCCGGGGCCAACCTGACCTGGCTGCGGGACAAGATCGTCGAGTACGACGATCCGCTGCTCGGCCCCGGCCACCTCAGCCGCGACGAGGGCACGATCTTCGACGCCTTCGACCGGATCATCCCGACGGTGCCGCCGGGCGCGCGCGGCGTGCTCTACACCCCCTGGCTGTACGGCGAGCGTGCCCCGGTGGACGACCCGAACCTGCGTGCCGCCTTCGTCAACATCTCCCTCGACACCAACCGTTCGGATCTGCTGCGGGCGGTCTTCGAGGGCGTCGCCGTCAACACCCGCTGGCTCACCACGGCGGTGGACCGGTTCCTCGGCACGCCGGTCACCTCGATGTCCATCACCGGGGGCGGGGCGCTGTCGGACTCGTGGTGCCAGATCTTCGCCGACGTGCTCGGCGTCGAGATCCGGCGCGACGCCCAGCCCCTCGCGGTCAACGTCCGGGGGGCGGGCTGGATCGGCGCGGTCGGCACCGGGCAGCTCACCTTCGCCGACATCCCCACGCTGATGCGTACCGACCGGGTCTTCGCCCCGACGCCGGCGCACCGGGCGACGTACGACGAGCTCTACGCGACCTACCGGGAGCTACACCAGCGGCTGGCCCCGGTATACCGGCGCCTCAACCGCCCCAGGCGCCCCACCGGAGCGGGCTGACCAGGCGAAACGCCAACGCGGAGCGGCGCGGGTGGGCGAGACTGACGCCATGGTCGACGTCAGACGCTACGTAGCCGAGTTCATCGGCACGTTCCTGCTGGTGTTCTTCGGTGTGGGCAGCGCCATCGCGGCCCAGGTCGAGGGCCGGGTGGTGGTGGTCTCGCTGGCGTTCGGGTTCGTCATGCTCGCGTTGGTCTACACCATCGGCCAACTCTCCGGCAGCCACGTGAACCCGGCGGTGACCCTCGGCGTCCTGCTCTCCGGCAAGATCTCGCCGATCGGCGCGGTGGCGTACTGGATCGCTCAGTTCGCCGGAGCCGTCGTGGCGGCCTTCCTGCTCTGGGTGCTCGTCCGGTGGGGTGGGGTGACCGACCAGACCGGCGTGCTGGGCACCAACGGCTACGGCACGCACATCAACGCCGGTGGCGCGATGCTGTTGGAAACCGTGCTGACGTTCCTGTTCGTCCTGGTCGTGCTGGTGGTCGGCAAGCGCAGCACGGATCTGTCGGGCTTCGCCGGGCTGGCGATCGGCCTGGCGCTCGGCGTGGCGAACCTGGTCGGGGTCGCGCTGACCGGGGCGGCGGTGAACCCCGCACGAGCCCTCGGGCCGGCCCTCTTCGAGGGTGGCTCCGCACTCCGGCAGCTCTGGGTGTTCATCGTCTTCCCCCTGCTCGGTGGCGTCCTGGCCGCGCTGGTCGCGCCACTGGTCGAACACGGCTCCGGCTTCACCAAGGCCGGCTCGCCCCGGCCGGCCGGGCGCTGACCCCGCTCAGCGGTCGGAGCCCATCGGCTCGCGGACCAGGGCGCCGTCGATGTAGCAGTAGCGCCAGTCCTCGCCCGGCTCCAGCGAGCGGATCAGCGGGTGGCCGGTCTGCCGGTAGTGCTCCTCGGCGTGGTTGTTGACCGAGTCGCTGCAACAGCCCACCGCGCCGCACGTCAGGCACATCCGCAGCTGCACCCAGTCGTCGCCGCTCTCCACACACTGCGGGCACACGTCGACGTCGGATTCGGTGATGTTGATCCGGTCCAGGTGGGTGCAGGCGGTGCTGATCGTCTCCTCCCGCACGTACCGCCAGCTCGAGTGCAGCAGCCGGTCCGGGAGGATCCGGGCGAGGTAGCGCGAGTTCGCGGCGAGCAGCGGACACGCCACGGCCAGCACCAGCACGTACAGGGCGATGAACGGGCCGAGTCGGGCGTCGAGGCCGGCGGTGAGCGCGAGCGTGGCGAGGATCAGCGAGAACTCGCCACGACCCAGCACGGTCAGGCCGACGTTGGCCGCGCCGCGCTGGTTGAGCCCGAAGAGCCGGCCGGCGACCAGCCCGGCCAGCACGTTGGTCACCAGGGTCAACAGGACCGCCAGCAGCACCGGCACCGCCACCGTGCCGATCTCGCTGACGTTGATGCTCAGCCCGAACGCCACGAAGAACACCGCCGCGAAGACGTCGCGCAGCGGCAGGACCAGGCGTTCGACCCGCTCCCGGATGGGGGTACGGGCCACCACCAGGCCGATCATCAGCGCGCCGATCGCGTCGGAGACGCCGATCTCGGCCGATACGCCGGCGACGAGCACCACCAGGCCGACCATGAGGATGGCCAGCAGCTCGTCCTCGTTGCTGTCGATCACCTTGCTGACCAGGCGGGCGCCGTACCGGGCGACGGCGAACAGCACGACCAGGTAGGCGAAGCTGAGCCCGATCCGCAGCGCGAGTTCCCCGGCGGACCCGGCGCCGGACAGCAACGGAGAGAGCAGCGCCAGGTACAGCGCGAGGAAGAGATCCTCGATCACGATGATGCCGAGGATGACCGGCGTCTCCGCGTTGGCCAGCCGGCGTAGCTCGATGAGCAGCTTGGTGACGATGGCCGAGGAGGAGATGCCGAGGGCACCGGCGATCACGAACGCCTCGTAGCCGCCCCAGCCCAGCGCCAGCCCGAAGAGCAGCCCGGCACCCACGTTGAGGACGATGTACGAGCCGGCCGCGACGAACAGTCGCCGGCCGCTGCCCAGCACCTGCTCGACCGGGAACTCGACGCCCAGATGGAACAGCAGCAGCACCAGGCCGAGGGAGGCGAGCAGGCTCAGATCCTCGGGGTGGGCGATCAGCACCGGGCCGGGGGTGCCCGGCCCGAGCAGGATGCCGGCGAGCATGAAGAACGGCACGGTGGGCAGGTTGATCCGACGGCCCGCGCGGGCGAGCAGGCCCGCGATCAGCACGAGGGCGCCGAAGCCCACGAGGTCAGCGTGCACGGTGAGGACTCCTCAGGTGGGCGGGAGGGACCGGGTGGGACGCGGGTCCGGCTAGTCGGAGAAGTAGGTGCCGGTCAGCAGCGCGCCGACCTTGCGGGCCTGTTCCTCCGACATCTCGATGACGGCCACCGGATCATCCTGTCCGGCGGCGAAGACGTACAGGTCGCGGGTGCCCTCCCGGCGTACCACGATCGAGATGCGCTGGGTGTTGCTGCCCAGGTCGACGTCGTACCGTTTGCCGATTCCCGGCAGGTCCTGCACGTAGATCCCCTTGCCCATGATCCCCTCCCGCTGCACCGTCCACCGATCTCGGCGTAATCGTACGAGCCCACCCTCCGGTCGGTGTCCGGCGCACCGGCATGGTCAACTCGGCGGCCCCTGGTCGAGGAGGTCGAGGAAGTCGCGCACCAGCGGGACCACCTCGTCCAGATGGGTCTCCAGCAGCCAGTGGCCGCCGTCGAGCAGGTGCAGCCGCGCCTGCGGCAGGTCCCGCAGGTACGCCCGGGCCGCCCCCGCCGGCATGTAGCCGTCGTGCGGCCCCCAGACGATCAAGGTCGGCGGCTGGTGCGTACGCAGGTAATCCTGCTGGCGGGCGAACCACTGCCGGGTGTGCCGCTGGTCGGCGAGCAGGCTGGTCAGGTGTTCCCGGCGCTCCGGGGTGCCGAGCACCGCCCAGGACAGGGTCCACAGGTCGGGGCTGACCCGCTCGGCGACGGGCGGGGGCAACTCGCCGACGAACTCGTCGCGGAAGCCCGCCAGGCTCACCGCCTCGGCCAACCGCCGCCGCCCGTCGGCCGTCGGGTTGTCCCAGAACTCCTTCAGCGGGGCGTACCTCGGGCCGTGCTGATCCTCGTAGATGTCCCCGTTCTGGATGATCAGCCCGGCGACCCGCTCCGGACGCGCCATGGCCAGCCGCAGTCCGTGCTGCGAACCGTAGTCGTGCAGGTAGATCACGTACCGGTCGAGCCCGAGCGTGTCGACGAACCGGCGCAGGAACTCCGCGTGCCCGTCGAAGGTGTACGCGAAGTCCGCCGGGGTGGCGCTGTAGCCGAACCCGGGAAAGTCGGGGGCGATCGTGCGCCACCGGTCGGCCAGGGCGGGCATCAGCCCTCGGAACTGGAACGACGAGCAGGGGTAGCCGTGCGGCAGCAGGACCACCGGGGCATCCGGCGGCCCGGCCTCCCGGTAGAAGGTGTCGATCCCGCCCACGTCGATCCGCCGGTACGCGCTGGTCATGCCCTCACTATCGCCGCCGGCCACCGCCTCGCGCAGCGCTTCGTTCGGCGGGTACGCATGGTGGCCCCGCCGCGGCCGACCCTTCGGCCGGTTCCCGCGACGGGGCCGAAGGCCCGGCAGGCTGGGCTAGGAGGTCAGGCGGGCTAGGAGGTCAGGCGGAAGGTGGCGTCGTTGCGCCCCGCCGCGTCGCTGATCGGGTCGAGCCGGAGCAGGTAGTTGGAGTGCCGGATGTACCGGTCGGGGTAGTTGTGCGACTGGAACGACGACCAGGCCGCGTTGCCCAGCCCGGCGACCTGCCGGAAGGTGGCGTCCGCGGCGAAGACCGAGCCGCCGTCGTTGGCGGCCAGCACGAAGTCGAATCCGTAGTGCCGCAGGTAGTACCCCGGGAAGTTGACCGACTCGAACGACACGTTCCCGGATCCGCCGGCCAGGCCGGGCACCACCCGGAACTGCGCGTCCTGGGCGGGGCTGACGTTCGCGTCGATGCGTACGTCGAAGTTCGCGTGCCGCACGTACCGGTCCTGGTGGGTGTACGCCTGGATCCGGTTCACCGGGGTGGTGGCACCCCAGCGGCCGAGCACCGCGCTCTCCTCGGCGGCGGTCAGGCTCAGGATCGAACCGTGCCGCTTGCGGGTGGCGCCCATGGCGTAGTCGGAGCGGGTCCGGAAGTTGTTGACGCTGCCCAGATTCGTCGAAGTGATCGGCAGGTAGCCCCGACCGGTGGCGTACTGGTCGAGCCAGAGCGCCCACTCGTTGCGGCCGTTGAACTGCGCCCACATCGGCCCCTCCACGACGTTGCCGCCACCGGTGCCGTTGGAGATGCCCAGGTGGGACAGGTTCCCCAGGGTCGTCCAGGAGCCGAGGATCGAGTTGCTGGCCTCGATGGTGATGTGACCGTCGGCGGACGCCCGGTAGTAGCGGTAGCCGCCGACGCTGTTCGGCACCTCGACGATCTGGGTGTCGATGATCCCCTGCGTGCCGGGGCGCTCGATGTAGAGCTGGGGGGCGGTGAAGGTGCGGAAGTCGCTGGTGCGCACGTACCAGATGCGGTGTTTGGTCACGCCGTTGCGCGCGGAGTTGGTGGCCCAGTAGACGACGTAGTCGCCGGTGGCCTGGTTGTAGATCGCCTCGGGTGCCCAGGCGTTGCCGGCGCCGGGAATCGCTCCGGCGACATTGATCAGCCAGGGGGCGGACCAGTTCACCAGGTCGCGGGACTCCCAGACGACCAGCGACGTGCTGCCCCGGTTCGCCGCGTCGTTCCACGAGGTGCCGCTGGCGATCCGCAGGTCGGTGGCGACGATCCAGTACCGGTCACCGGCCGGCGAGCGGACGAGGGAGGGGTCACGCACGCCCCGGGTGCCGAGCGTGGAGAGCAGGACGGGCGCTCCGTTGTTCAGGTCGCGCCAGGTCAGCCCGTCGCGGCTGTGGGCCAGATAGACCTGCTCGCCGTTCGCCGACTCCCCGGTGAAGTGCGTCATCAGGTATCCGGTGAACGGGTCGAGGTCGGCCGCCTCGGCGCGGGGTGCCTGCGCGGCGGGCAGCAACAGCAGGCAGACGGCGGCGAGCAGTGCGCTCACCCTGGCTAGGACTCTCGGCATCGGCGGTCTCCTTCGCGGCGATGGCGCATCGGGATAGATTGATGTGAGCGCTAACATCTCTGCCCGTTTGATCGGCAACGATCAGTGTTTCGGGCTTGTTTCGAAGTGTCGACTTCGGACCGCCGCCTGTCAAGACGGCAATGCGGCTTCCGCGACCGTCAGGCACACGCTCGGGTGTGAACGTGAACCACAGTGCTCGCGCGACGGCGTACCTCCGACGTCAGCCCGGGCGTCGGTCGTGGGCTCGTCGGATTCCGGCGAAACGGCCCGCCGCCCGGGTGGTCAGGGCGATTCTGAGGGGCGGCACCATCGACCGGAAGGGGAATCACGGCCATGGCAGACAGCAGCAGGCCCGACACCGTCGTCCTCGTGCACGGCCTCTGGATGACCCCCCGCAGTTGGGAGCAGTGGATCCAGCACTATCGGTCGCGCGGGCTGACCGTCCTCGCGCCCGGTTACCCCGGCTTCGACATCGAGGTCGAGGCGCTGCGCAGAAACCCGGACCTGATCGCGAACCTGACCGTCGCCGAGACCGTCGACCACCTCACCGACGTCATCCGGCAGCTGCCCAGGCCGCCGATCATCATCGGCCACTCCTTCGGCGGCACCCTCACCCAACTGCTGCTCGCCCGGGGCCTGGGCTGCGCCGGGGTCGCCATCGACTCCGCGCCCACCGAGGGCGTACGGGTCACCCCGATCTCGCAGGCCAGGTCGCTCTTCCCCGCGCTGAAGAACCCCGCCACCCGGCACCGGGCCGTCGGCTTCACGCCCGAGGAGTTCCACTACGCCTTCACCAACACGCTGACCGAGGCGGAGTCGCGGGAGGTCTGGGACCGGTACCACATCCCCGCACCCGGCTACTGGATCTGGGAGTACGGCCTCCTCGCCAACCTCAAACCCGGCCACCAGGACACCTGGGTCGACTACGCGGCCGACCGGGCCCCACTGCTGTTCATCGCCGGCGCGGAGGACCACATCATGCCGCCGTCGGTGAACCGCGCCAACGCCCGGCACTACGACCGCTCCCCCGCCGTCACCGACTACCACGAGTTTCCGGGGCGGGACCACTGGACCTGCGGCGCGCCGGGTTGGCAGGCCGTGGCGGACCACGCCCTGGAGTGGGCGCTGCGTAACGCCCGGGTCACCCGCCCCGCCTGACAGATCAGGTCCCATCGGCCCGTCGGGCGCGCGGGGATGGCGCTACCGCGATGTGGACGCTGGCACACTGGCCGCGATGTCGATCCGGGCCCCGGAGGTGCCGTCCATGCCGACCGTCGAGCGTGTCCAGCCGAACGAGACCACCGTGCCGCTGCTGCACTGCGTGGACGTGGACCAGACGATCGCGTTCTGGACGGCGCTCGGCTTCGCGGTGACGTACGAGCAGCGCAAGCCGTACGTCTATCTCGCCCTCCGGTGGAGCGGGTTCGAGCTGCACTACGGCCGCGCGCCACGCGACCTCGACCCGGCGGCCGAGAACACCGGCGGCTGCCTGGTCATGGTCGACGCGGTGGCGCCCTACCACGCGGCGTTCACCACGGCGATGCGCCAGGCGTACGGCAAGGTGCTCGCCCGGGGGTTGCCCCGGATCACCCGCTACCGGCCCGGCGCGTCGCGGTTCAGCGTCGTCGACCCGTCCGGCAACACCATCATCTTCATCGCCCGGGACGAGCCGGAGGAACTGGAGTACGGCGGCTCCCCGCAGTTGAGCGGGCTGGCCCGGGTGCTGGACAACGCGCGGATCCTGCGGGAGTTCAAGAGCGACGACAAGGCGGCCTTCCGGGCGCTCAACTCCGGCCTGCGCCGCCACGGCGAGACGGCATCCCCGGTCGAGCAGGCATTGGCGCTCGCCGGGCTGATCGAGTTGTCGATCGCGTTGCAGGAGCCCGAGCGGGTGCCCGACTGGGGCGCCCGGCTCCAGGCACTCACCCTGACATCAGCGGAGCGCGACCAGGTGCGGCAGGCCGTCGCCGACCCCGACATCCTCGACCCCTGGCTACCCGACCCGTCCTGAATCCCACAGCGCCGGTCCACGGATCTGCCGTCCTCACCACGGTCCTTGCGCCCCTCTGTCGTTACTGAGGAGCCCGTTGCCGCGGGATCCCGAGCCTGCTCGGAGCTGCTACTGCTCTGGGTTCAAGGAGTCGATGAGTCCTTGGAGGGCGGTGCGGGTGCTGAGGAGGCTGGCGATGCGTTCGTCGTAGGCTTGGAGGTGCTCAACGAGGGTGGGCACGGCGCAGGGTTCGAGCCGGCCGGGTTCGTGGATGCACTCCAGCAGCTCGGCGATCACACGAGTCGGCAGGCCGGCCCCCAGCAGAAGCCGGATGGAGCGGACCTGCTCTACCGCCGAGGCCTCGAAGAGTCGCTGCCCGGTTGCAGAGCGCTCGGTGGCCAGCAGGCCTTGGTTGTCGTAGTAGCGCAGCAACCGCGGGCTCACCCCCGTGCGGGAGGCCAGCTCACCAACGCGCAGCAACTGCCTGTCCTGGACGCTTGCCTTTGACACTGGTGTCAGCTCCTACGTTCCTGGCATGGCCGTCTCGCTCACTCATCTCAACGGTAAGCCCGCCACCGCCAAGGACCTCGCACCGCTGGCGTTCGCTGGCTACGCCCACTTCACCGCCATGCAGGTCCGCGATCGGGCTGTCCGGGGCTTGGATCTCCACCTGGAGCGCCTACGCCGGGCGAGCGAGGTGCTGTTCGGTCAGCGCCTATCCAACAGCCGGGTCCGCGAGTACCTGCGCGCGGCCATCGACGCGGGTGGACCGGACGTGTCGCTCACCTGCTTCGTCACCACCCGGCCAGCGGAGTTCATGCCCACCAGCCCTGGCCTGAGCCTGGATACGCTCATCAAGATCACTGATCCGGCCCAGCCGCCTTCCGGGCCGGTCGCCTTGGACATCGTCCACCATCAGCGGCACCTGTCTGGCATCAAGCACGTCGGCGAGGTCACCAAGACCTTGTACCTCCGGCAGGCTCAAGCCCGCGGCTTCGACGACGCCGCTTTCGAGGACAGTGCGGGCCGGTTGAGCGAAGCGACCATCTGGAACCTCGCCTGGTGGGATGGCGAGCAGGTTATCTGGCCCCGTGCTGACATCCTGCCCGGAGTAACCATGCAGATCATCACCCGCCAACTCCAGAACGTCGGCGTTCGTCAGCAGACTCGCGAGATCCGCAGAGCCGACCTGAACAAGGACATGGCCGCCGTCATCATGAACTCTTGGACCCCAGCCATTCCTGTCTCTCGCCTGGGAGACAGGCAGCTCGCGAACGACGCCAACTTCACCCAACTCCTGCACGACGCGTACCAGTCCGAGCCCTCGACCCAGCCCTGAAACCAGTGTGAGCAGGTAGTTGACCGCCATCCGCCATCGGGTGAACACGTGGCCCCGGCGGACTACCGTTGCTCCGCATGACTCGCGCCGACACCACAGTCCCGGCTCACCAGCGCGAACAGCGGCATGAGCGTGTACGCGATCAAGGGTGGCGCGTAGGTTGGATACGTGCTTGAACTTCCCTCGGACATCGAAGCGGCGCGGCTGTTGGAGCATCTGGGGGCGTCGTCTGAAGACCGAGACGAGACGCTGTCGGCGCGACCCGATCCGCAGGAGCATCCGGATCTGTGGCGGACCTTGGAGCGCTGCTATCACGACTTGAGGTCAAGTATGGGTTCAGGGCTTCATCCGTCGAACGGATACCGTGGCTTCCCGGCGATGTCGGCTGATGCTGACTCGGTCGCCCTTCACCTCTACGTATGGCTCTATCTTGCCGTCCTCCCGGAGACGCTCCGCTACCACGCCGAGCGCGGCATCGACCGTCGACGGTCCTGGGAGACGTTGTCGAGCCTGGGGCCCATGATGGCTGAACATCGATCCGTTCACGGGCTCGGCGGGATCGGGAGATTCGAACAGTGGTGCCCGCCGTTGACGTTCCAGGGGACCGAGTATCGGCTCGGCCGACTTGACTACGACCGTGCCCGCGGCAAATGCCCAGACGGCGCGACTAGATTTCTGCTGAACATGCACATCCCGTCCGGTGTATCCCTATCACCTGAGTCCTGTGACGAATCACTTGACCTGGCCCGCACATTCTTCGTGCGTCATTTCCCTGACGAACCGGTCTCGCACTTCACATGCCACTCGTGGCTACTCGACCCCCAACTCACCGAATACCTCCCCGAGCAGTCGAACATCGTACGCTTTCTCCACCGCTTCGACCTGGAGCCGCTGACGTCCCACGATCAGAATCATGCCGACGGCGACATGTTGGAGTACATCTTCGGCCAACCCGGCCAGAGCGGTCCGGTAGCCGCGAACCAACTCGCGGACCTGCCACAAGCCACGTCCCTACAAAGGGCGTACGTGGCCCACCTCCGTTCCGGACGGAACTGGCGCGCACGCACTGGCTGGATCGCCTACTGACCAGGCCAGGAATTCGCCCGAGATACACTGAGGGCTCAATCCACCCAGGCTGGTACGGTCGCGCTGCACGTCGGGCCCGCTCCACCTGGACCAATCCCAGCGGCGTGATGATCGGGCCCGACAGCGGTCTCCCGGTCGACACGACGAGGCCGCGGCAAGGGAGTTCCGGCTCGCGCGACAAACCCGAACGAGCCTCGGCCCGAAGCAAGATCGAGTGCACGCTCGTCGGCACGATCGCGCTGGGCTCTGCCGTCCTCGGTCACGTACTGTGACGCCCGCTCGGCGGCAGATCCGGATGTCGGCGGGCGATGTACTGATTTCACAGCCAGGTGGCCGTCACCGCTCGCAGCAGTCCGGGATCGATCTCCAACGGGTCGGTCCCGCGGAGAGCATGCTCCATGGTGATCGCCGTGTCCCGTTCGGGCGAGTTGGCGTGACACGCGCAGTCCAGCCATTCGGCGGCTGAGTAAGCGTCGCCGATTACGCCGCCGGGATAGTCGAGGTCCGGGGCGAGCCGCGCCAAGAATCGGATCGCCGCGAACTCGTCGGCCTGGGGTCGTTCAGCTGTAACCGGACCCACCAGACGCGCGATCACGTTGCTGGACTGCTCTATGGGCATCTCCCGAATGCCAAGTTCGACCAGCAGTTCAGGCACCAGCTGGTCGACACGCCAGGGCGACCCCGCCCTCGGCAGGCCGGCGAGCTCGCAGACCGCTTCCCCTTCGGCTCCCTGCGCGACCAGATGAGCGGCTACATGCGGCCAATCGCTGCTGAGGATGAGGCCGAGGCGCTGTGCCGCGCCAACCAACCGGCGTTCGTCACTGGTGAGCACCCCGTTCATGACCGCGCCTCCCAGCTGCTGCACAACTCAGCCGACGGCCGATCGCTAGCGTCTCATCCAAACATGAAATCCGCGCCTCGCGGCAGATCCGTGCACCTGATCTTGACGATGGTCCCAGTAGTTGAACGGGCCGTCGACGGCATGTTCGGACTTCTCCGGTCTACAGTCGACATAGCTGGTAGCCCGCAGCTCCATACCGGCAGGGCTAACGGCAACCTGTGAGTGGTTGAACTGTCGTTGCTTCAGTCGCGATGGGTCAGAATCACCCGCGAAGCCGTCGCCTTGTCGGACTCCGGCAACAAGGCGACGAGGGCCAGCATCATCGACATGGCAAAGGCATGTCCGTGCTTGGCGACCAGATTGCGGTGAACGCCAGTGGCCACGGCCTCGAACGGGTCAGTGGCCGGCGGCCGTTCGCCGATTCCCGCTCGTACACCGCGCAACACTGCCGGGAGCCTATCGGCGTTCATCCACGGCTGCGTCATGCACCGAGTCAGAAGGGCTTGCAGGTTGGCGCTGGCACCGCGGTCGTCTTCGGTGATGCGAACCAGTCCGATGGCGGTCGCGGACACCCAGACCTCGATCTGGTCCGGTCCGGCGGTCGCGGCGTGCGCCAGCATGGCGAGCACGAATTCGATCACCGCGTTAGGGTCGGTCCAGGTCGCAGGCCGGGTCAGCGCGAACGCCACCCCGCGCGGCACCTGGCCGTCGATCGTCGCGGCCAGGTCGAACGTGACCCGGTCGAATCCGAGGTCGGTGAAGTAGTTGGTAAGCAGGACCGCCTCGGCCGCTGTGCGAAGCTCACGCGGGATCTGTCCCCGGCTCTGCAGGTGCCGGATGAGGTCTACCGTGCCGAAGGCCGGGACGCCCATATCGGCAGCGACCGAACGCAGACGATGGTCGTCGCACCAGAATGCTGTGCTTTGAGCAGCCGCCATATCGAGCGATGACAGCCACTCGAATCCCTGGTCGGCATCGCGGAATCTCGTCAGCCGCGGCCACGGCCGGCGTGTTGCTTGACGCAGGATCGAGCAGACCAGCGTGGACTTCTCGGCAAGTGCGTCGGCGACGGACTCCTCGATTGTCGTGACGGTCGGGCGCTGCTCGACGGGATCCCAGCCGGGCGACGTGGTCGAGCGCATGCCGAGTGACTCCTGCCCACGGATCGCGTCGTGGTAGGCGTCGTCGGTGGCGCGGACCTGTCCGAAGCCAGAGAGCAACTGCGAGCGCAGCTGCGGTTCGAGCAGGGCCAGCGTGTGAGCGGCGGTGATGTCGATAATCACGGCGCTGTTCAGGGCGGCCTCGGCTACCGCCCTGCCGTGTGCCTCTGTCGCCGGGGAATGAGCGCTGATGAAGCCGGCGTCGCGTTTCAGCGATGCCTCGGTGTAGGAGGAGCCGTAGGCGGTGGCGAAGACGCCCAGGGGCAAGTTGGCGAGGTCGAGCTCCTTGACCGCTTCGCTTAGTGATTCGTAGCGTGCGCGGATAATCGGTGCGAGTGAGCCGAGCGGATCCTCGTTCGAGATCGTCACCTTACGAAACACGGTGCTGTCGGGAAAGCGCTCGGCGTAGTCGAACATGGCGGTGTGCAGCGCGGCGAGGTCCTCGTCGGTCGTGGAAAGCCCTTGCCGCTGCAGACCGAAGAAGATCTGAGCGATGAAGACCCCCATCAGCTGCTCGTCGTCCGGCCATCGGGCCATCGTGGACAGCGCGCGGGACACGAACTGGGTGCTGGTATCGAATCGGGCGACCAGGCCGATCCAGGTGCGGGCGTCGTGCCGGTCGCGGGGGGCGAACGGATCGCCGTCAGGGGTAAGGGCGTTCCACGCACCGTCTCTATCATTGCGGCGGACCAAGGCGTGTACGAGTGCCCAGCGGGCATTTGCAGCGTTGGGATCGAGCGTGACCAGGTTGCGGGCCTGCTCGATCGCCAGGTCCCACTGCCCGTCGTCGACGTGGATTTCGAAGATCAACGCGCGCGTGTCGAATTGGCCAGCCCACTCGGGGCCGCCCATTGTCAACGCGCGTTCGGCGGTCCGAATCGCTGCTTCGGGCTCGCCTGCGGCCCGCAGGTGGGTTGCTGACGCGAGCATCGAGCCTGGATCGTTCCACCGGTGTGCGCTGTCGTTGAGCACGTCGGCGGCCAGCTGATGCTTCTCCTCGTGCCCGTATCGCTCCGCGAGCAGCACCGCGAGCGCCAGGTGTTCGGTGGCGCCGGCGCGCAGGGCTTCGATCGTTCCGCCGCCGGCACCCATGGCGCGGTGAATGGCCTTGATCTCGTCGACCAACCGCGGGTGCTGCTGTTCCATCTCGGTGAGATCCGGCAGATCACCTCCAGTGTGGGCCAGCCCTCGGACCGCAATAAGGAAGTCCGTGCCGGTCTCCGCGGCGTCCAGGGCGGTCTGCCACGCTGCGGCGGCGACCGAGTCTTCGGCGGTGCTGGTCAGCACCACGGCCTCGATCTCGGCCACGACGAAAGGGTTGCCGATCTCCGCGGCCAACGAGCGGGCCTGGTCGTGCTGGCCGGTTGTGGCGAGCAGCTCCGCCTTCTCCCTTCGCAGCCTGAGGTCAGTGGCCTCGTGTGGCCAGGCATCACCCTCGGGTGCCGGCTCGATGAGCGCCCGCGCTTGCCTCACTTTGCCGCCGAGCCGGCGCGCCTTGACCGCAATGACGGTCGCTTTGACGCTGTCGCCGTGCCACGATCGTTGGGCGTTGCGTGCCGTGATTGCTAACGCGGCCGCCTGTTCAGTGTCGGCCAACCGGTGGACGGTCTCCCCGTATTGCGCTCGGTAAAGCAGCAGCTCGGCGGCGTAGAGCGCTGGCCCGCTCGCGCCCTCGATATCGGCGGCCTCGAGCGCGTACTTGATCCCCAAGTTCAGGTTGTCCGCCCGGGCATGCAGCCGCGCAAGCAGCTGCAGCCGCATCGCCTCGTCGGCGTTCGACGACGTCTGCCACCCTGCCAGAACGTCGATGGCCAGATCCCACTTCTGACGGTGGACGAGGAGTAAGGCATGAGCAAACACATGGTCCCCGGCCGCGCCAGCGAGGAGCTCGTCGACCTCAGCGACGGCCTCCTTAGGCAGAGCCATTGCCTGCCGCGCCTTCCAATATCCGATCGGATAGGCACCACGCTGCACGGCAATAGCGAACAGCCTCGCCGCCGTAGGGTTCTGGCCGTAATCGGATGCCAGTTCCGCCAGCCAGCAGATCACCTCCACGGGCGCCAGGGAGAACCAGGCCGGCGGCTGCTCGCCCCACTGTCGAAGGACAGCGCCACGATCATCCGCCGTGACAATGCTATGCACCAACTGCTCCACGACCGGCCACGAATCACGGATCTCAATGGCCCGATCGCGGCGCCACGGCTGGAGCATGCCCACCTGGTCGTCGAACGCCCGGGTCGTTGACATCCGGCTCAGGATGGAATGGGTGCCATCCTCCACCGCCGCGCAAGTGGACGACGCCGCGGCACGTATGTGTTCGACCTGCCGAGCCTCTTGCTGCTCGCTGTCCACAGAGTCAAGATGCCTGGAGATCAGCCGGACGCCGGTCAGACACACGACGGCCACGACGCCGAGCACGCCCAGCATGAGGGTGACGTTGCTGGTGAACAGGTTGAGCACCACGGCGACGACGGCCTCGCACGCTGCGGTGACCACAATCGCGACCGCCCACAGGGGCAGCCTTGGGCCGCGGCCCCTGCTCGGGTACGCAGGACTGCCGCCCGGCGGCGAGCCAGCCCCCGCATCGGTGGCGGCCAGCCGACCAAATCTCCGCAACATACAGACTGCTCGCCTTCAGTTCGACTCCCCGCCGCACAATCCAGCCTTGGAGCGTGCAGCGGTACCCTACGACGGTAGGCGACGCTGGAGTGGGCTCGGCGGTACCCAGGACGGTGGGGTTTCACGTGGCATCGGGTTCGGTCGACGTCCATGCTCAGCGGGAAGCTGAGGACATCAAGGTCTGGTTCCGGTTCGTACCACGGGAGGGCTGGTTGCCCTTCGACACGGAAGGGTTGTGGGCGACACGGGTCGGCGAGGATCTGGCCCGGGTCCGCAACGTGCCGTTCCTGCAGGACGGAGTAGCTGAGGACGACGTCGTGCGTTTCGTGACGGACGCCGACGGGCTGCACTGGTCTGTAGAACAGGTTCAAGCCTCCGGCAACTGCACCGTGCGTGTCCTCCCGAATCCCGATGGACCACTCGGCCGGTCGGCGCAAGCCGTGCACGCCGAGTTCACGGCATTCAACCTCGGCGGCGAGGTCTTCAGCGAACAGTTGCCACTGGTGGCGTTCAACATCCCGGCCGACGCGGATCTCACCGCTATCAAGATGTTGCTGGAACGTGGCCAAAACAATGACTGGTGGCACTACGAGGTGGGATCCGGAACCCCACGATGGTGGGACGCCTGACACTCATCGATTCACGATGCGCCGCCGGGCGACAACTCGCACGATCAGCGGCAGAAGCCGATGCCGGTAGGGTCCCGTATGTCGAGCTGCGGTTCCTACCGGCATAGCCAGAAACCGTCGCCGTCGTGACGGACCACGTCTCCATCTGGCTGCCGGACAAAGACCGCCGCGCCCTCGATCCATACCTCGTCGCCAACGTGCAGGATGAGAGGACGCGGAAGCTCCACCGCCCAGTCGCCAGCCTCAACCATGGTCATGATCGTTAGACGAGTCACTGGCGTGGGGTCGGTCCGGATAACTCCGGTGGAGTCATCACCTTTGCCGAGGCGCATCTGCACGGACCGAGACTACCGAGCTGGGTAATCCGTGCTGTTCAGCATAATCGGGCACAAAACGCCTCCGAGGGCGCCGACAAGTTGGCAAAAGCGCTGGACCCGCACAGCAGCATAGCCGGAGCATACGGGACAATCGGTCACCATCTTTCACGCCCGATTCGCGGCAGATGAGCGCGTCTCACCCGTCGTCGTGGATCATCGGTGGATGGGCATTCAAGTCGAGCTGCATTCGGCCGGCCAGCGGCTGGAAGCATTGCCAGACCCCGACGGCGGGTCCTTCGACGCAGCCGGTGACTTCGACCGGTTGATCCCTCGTGACGACCCGGCCTTTCCGCTGCTAGGCCAGGTCGACCCGTACGGCGAGACTCATCTCGGCCCTACTGATATGGGTTCCCTCATAACGGAAGTCGACCGATTGCTCAGTCGCGCGAAGCCTGGCCCGGAGTACCGCGGGCTGATGCGACTGCGGACGATGGCAATTCACTGCTCCACCGAGCAACAGCAACTCGTGTTCATCGGCGACTGACACCTGCCGCCCCATCGTGAACTAGGCACAACCTGCCGCACGGTGTGCGGCAGATGCATATGTCGAGACGGCATCACTCCTGGCACCCTAAGCCGGTGGACAGCTCACCCGTGCAGCGTCATCCGAACGATGATCCCTCTCTGTCAGACGATGAGCTGGTTCGTCGGCGAGTCGCGTGGTTCGACGCCTACACGGCACAGAAGAACGTCCTGGCCCCGGCTGGAGAGTCTCTCTACACCTGTCCGTGCTGCGGACACCTCACCTTGTCCGAGCGCGGCGGGTACGAGATCTGCGATGAGTGCGGTTGGGAAGACGACGGGCAAGATGATCACGATAGTGCTGTCGTGAGGGGTGGACCAAACGGGAGACTCAGCCTCGACGCCGCACGCGCTGGTTACATCGACGGTGGCGGGATTCGGCAGGTTCACCGACCACCCCGTGAGCCGGTATAACGCCAACGGAACATGTGCGCCCAGGCGGAGACGCGTCGGGTCGCCCTTCCGGCACGACCGCTAAGCGGCAAATCAGGATTCCTCGCCGTGGGTACACACACATACGGCAGTCAGAGGGTGCGGGTGAGCAGTGCGGTGATCAGTGTGCTGGGTTCGGTGGTGGTTGGGCGGTCGCTGACTTGGCCGTCGCCGATCTCGATGATCCGCCAGACTCCGTCGTCGCGGAGGGCGAGGTCGACCGTGGTGAACGGCAGGCCGAGTGCGGCGATGACCGGTGTGACCGCGTCTAGGTCCACGTCGAGGTGCGGAACGTCGTTCGGGGTGTCCGGATGCGCACCGACCAAGACACAGACGCCGTTGACCCACCAGGTACGCGCCTCGGCGGAGATGAACCGCTCATAGCGGCGTAGGACGAACCCACCGACGAAGTCGTCCTCACGCAGGTGCCGCAGGCGGCTTGCCACCTTCCACGCCGTCTCGCCATCGGCGAGGTCGGGAATGAACGCCGCCTCGTACCAGTGGTGCTTCATCGACTTGGTGTAGTCACGCAGGACTGCCGGGCCAGTGCCCAACTCGACGCGCACCCGATCGAAATCGGCTCGCAGGTCGCCCCTGGTCCACACCGACGTAGGGGTGAGCGCCACCACGGCGCCGTACCAGCCGGGCATCTCGTGGGCCCGCCGGTACTGCTCAGGCGAGGTTCGCAGTGTCACGCCGCGCCGGGCCAGCGCCTCAGCGAGGGCTGCGTACTGCTCGCTACGCAGCATCCAGCCCCGGTAGACCGCCTCACCGCCAGCAGGCACCAACGCCACCGCCTCATCCACACGACCCGGCCTGGTCAGCGCATCGTGGTCCACCACCGCCACGTCAAGTCCGGCCTCACGAGCAGCCACCGCCTCCGCCTTGAAGTGCTCGTCGGGACGACGCGGTCGCAGTGGATCCGCAGGAACCAGCAGCATCACACCCTGCATCGTGCCCGACCCGGCCAGCAACCTCCACGCCATATTCCGGGCTGTCTCGTTAACGGAGACCTCTCTGCTGCCGACGGGTTGACAAGAGAGGTGCCGTTAGCGAGACAGGCCCCGCGATTTTACACGGGGAGCGGCAAATCCGTACGTCAGCCTGGGAACGGCGAGGCGTCGTACCGGCGCGGTCAGCCCACATCGGTAGTCAACCCGCCGTGTCGGGGCTGGATCTGGTCTTCGATGGGGTTGCCAGAGGCGCCGAGATACGGCGGCTCACCCGACTTGGGCACGACGACCGGACCGTTACCGACGAGAGACGCCAGAAGCTCCATGCCCTGCAAGAACCGTCGCGTGTTGTAGCCGAAAACCCAAGCGGTCGGGAATTCCTGACAAGAGCAGATGACGACGTCGACACCGCATTGCGGACGCACCACCCGATCAAGCAGATCCTGGGCCGCCTCGTAGGCGTCCTGCATCACGATCCCTTGAAATGGCCACGACCGATTCATGTGCATACCCCCTGCGGGCTGTCTCCGCTGATCCGGTTATCGCCGCGTTATCATCGCATCCTGCGCGGGCACTGAGGCATCCGCTCATCGGCATGACAGTGCACGTGGCGCCAGTAGGAGCCCTGCGAGTTGGCGTGGTCGGTCACGGCGACGGTCGGCGGAGGAACGGTCACTGGTGTCACTCTGGCGGCGGCCCGGCATTGACGTCGGCGTAGGACGGTAGGTCGGGGCGTATGGGGAGGCCGTCGCGGACGGCTACCGCGGTGTCCACGGCGGCGGCGAGGGCGGTGCGGAAGAGCAGGGATCCGGTGCTGATCCGGCGTACTCCCAGGTTTGCCAGGGCGGCGACGGTGTGCTGGCCGGGCAGGAACAGGACGTTGACCGGCACGTCGACCGCCGCCACGATGCGGACGATGTCGGCGGGCTCCGCCAGGCCGGGTATGAACACCCCGTCGGCGCCGGCGTCCGCGTAGAGGCGTACCCGACGGAGGGTTTCGGCCAGGTCTCCGGGGCGCTGCCAGTGGGTGTCGGTCCGGGCGTTGACGAACAGGTGCGGCACCTCCCGCTTCACCGAACGGATCAACGCCGCGTGCGCCTCGGCCGGGCCCATGGCGTCTTCCATGTTGACGCCGACCGCACCGGCCTCGGCCACGGCGACCGCGGTGCCGACCGAGCCGGTCTCGATGTCGACGGTGAGGTGGATCGGGAGGTTGGCCAGGCTGCGGGTGAGGCGCAGCGTGTCGGCGTCGGTGGCGCCGACGCCGTCTGGCCGGCCAGCGGCGGCCGCGACGCCGAGGCTGGTGGTGCCGAGCGCGGGAAAGCCCGCCTCGACCAGGCGCCGGGCTGACGCGACGTCCCACACGTTCGGCAGTACGAGTGGGTCGCCGCTGCGGTGCAGGGCGGCGAACTCCTTCACGCGAGGGCTCCTTCGACGAGGGCGAGGGCGTGCTCGCGTCCGGGGCAGCGGCGGGGTCCGGACCCGAACGCCAGATCGCCCGCCAGGCGTACCCGTACCACCTCGCCGGCGTCGACCGTGACGTCGCCGACGGTGGTCCCGACGAGCGCCTGCCGCTTGGTCGCCGGGACCGGCGGATCATCGCGCAACACGTCGTCGACGGGGCGGCCCCGAGTCCGTTCGATCAGGGCGATGGTGGGCTGGTACGCCTGCACGAGGACCCCGATGCGGGCCGCGGTCGGCTCGTCGAAGGCGCCACCGAGGACCGCGACCAACCGATCGACCGCCGCGTCCGCCCGGGGCTCGTCGCCGGTGTCCGGTTGGTACGCCTGCGCGACGTCACGCACCAGGTTTACGACGGGCTCGCCCACGCCCATCTCGCGGGCGAGTACCGCCACCGGGTGCACCGGGCCCTGGTCGCAGAGGGACTCCAGCGGGATCGCGTCCAGGATCGCGCTCGACAGTGCGCGGCGGCGCTGGTGAGCTTCTCCGCTGCTGAACCGGCCGACCGTGGCACGTAGCCAGGCGACGCCCGCGGACGCGGGTGGGACCGGTGGCACCACGAAGGTCGGGTCGTTCAGGACGGCGAGGGCGGCGTCGCGGCCGTTGATCTGCTGCATGCGGCGAACGTACGGCCGGGATCGTTCGGCGGTGGCCGAAAGGTGACGACCTAGGCTGGGTGGGTGACCTCGGCCTCGGACCTGGCGTCGCTCGCAAGCCTGCTGGCCGACGAGACGCGGGCGGCGATGTGCCTCGCGCTGCTCGACGGCCGCGCGTGGACGGCGGGCGAGTTGGCGGCGCACGCCCGGGTCGCGCCCTCGACGGCGACCGAGCACCTGCACCGGCTCATCGGTGGCGGGCTGCTCGTCGAGCGGCGCCAGGGCCGGCACCGGTACGTACAACTCGCCGGTCCTTCCGTCGCGCAGCTTCTCGAGGACCTGGCGGCCCGGGTCGAACCTCGCCCGGCCCCGCCCCGGGGATTGCGGGCGGCGACCGCGAGCGCGGCCCTGCGACGCGGCCGCACCTGCTACGACCACCTCGCGGGACGGCTCGGCGTCGCCGTGACCGACGCGATGACCGGTGCCGGACTGCTGGACCAGACCGGCGGCTTCGCCATCACCACCGCCGGCCTGACCTGGCTGACCGACACGCTCGGCCTGAGCCCGGAGAGCCTGCGGCCCGGCAGACGACCCCTCGCCCGCGGCTGCCTCGACTGGACCGAGCGGCGCCCGCACCTGGCCGGGCTGGCCGGAGCAAAGCTCTGCGAGACGCTCCTCGGCAACGGCTGGGTGATCCGGATCGGAACCGGCCGGGCGGTGCGGCTCACCCCGCACGGAAAGGCGGCGCTGCGGGACCGTCTGGGACTCTCCGACGTCGATTGACGGGCGTACCTGCGCGGTTGCGTAGCTAGCCTGCGCGGGCCGACAGG
This sequence comes from Micromonospora sp. WMMD1082, assembly GCF_029626175.1. Classification (NCBI taxonomy): domain Bacteria; kingdom Bacillati; phylum Actinomycetota; class Actinomycetes; order Micromonosporales; family Micromonosporaceae; genus Micromonospora; species Micromonospora sp. WMMD1082. Next base: position 6,631,202 of record NZ_JARUBM010000002.1, read on the forward strand.
ATCGCGGCGAACGCCGCGCGGACGTGATCGGCGACCCCGCCGCTCGCCCCCGCCTTCAGCTTGCCGTCCAGGTACAGGTAGGCCAGCCCGTGCGCCAGGGCCCAGCCGGCGGCAGCCAGCTTCTCGGCGTCGCCAGCGGGGAAGACGTTCGACATGGCGAGTTCGAGCAGCTCGTGGATCTCGGCCGCGGCCGCGACTCGCTCCTCGTCCCCCTCGTCGCAGGCGTTGCCGAACATGAGCCGGAACAGGGCGGGGCGACGGAGCGCGAACTCGACGTACCCGACCGCCAGCTCGCCAAGGTCATCCGGCGACGTCGGGCGCGCGCGGCCCTCGGTCAGGTCCGCTTTCAGGTCGCGCAGACCCTGCACGGCCAACGCGGACTCCAGGGCGTCGCGGTCGGTGAAGTGCCGGTACGGCGCGGTCGCCGAGACGCCCGCCTCGCGCGCCACGGCGCGCAGCGAGAACGGCTCGCCGGCTTCGAGCATGCCCATCGCCGTAGCCAGCAACGACGCCCGCAGGTCGCCGTGATGGTAGCCACTTTTCGCCGAAGTTGACACTGCTTACATTCCCTCCTACGCTTATGTGAGCGTCGTAAACATACTGCGTTCCAGGAGCAGCGATGTCATCCGCAGTCCCCACCTCCGCCACCTCACCCACAGCCACCCCAAACGTCTCACCGGTCTTCACGCCGTTCACCCTCCCCAACGGGTCAATGCTCGCCAATCGCCTGGTCAAGGCCGCTATGGAAGAGAACATGGCCGCGTACGGCCAACTCCCGGACAAGGCTCTGTTCCGGCTCTACCGCCGCTGGAGTCACGGCGGGGTCGGCCTGATCATCACCGGCAACGTCATGGTGCACGCCGAGGCGCTCACCGGCCCGGCGGGCGTCGTCCTCGACGCTCACGTCCCGTTGGAGCCCTTCCGGCAGTGGGCAGCTGCCGCCAAGAGCGGTGGCGCGCGAGTGTGGATGCAGATCAACCACCCCGGGCGGCAGGTTCGCGCCGACATGCCCGGCGTCGCCTGGGGACCTTCGGCGATCCGCGTCAACCTCGGCAGGAACAGCAAGCGGTTCGCCGAGCCGGTCGCGATGACACGGGACCAGATCGAGCAGACGATCGCCCGGTTCGCGACCACCGCCAGGCGCGCCTACGAGGCCGGCTTCGACGGCGTGGAGATCCACGCCGCACACGGGTACCTACTCTCCCAGTTCCTCTCTCCGCTGGCCAACCAGCGCACCGACCGGTGGGGCGGCAGCCTGGAGAACCGGGCCCGGTTGCTCCTCGACATCGTCCGCGCAGTGCGTGCCGTCGTCGCTCCAGAGTTCGCCGTGGCCGTCAAGCTCAACTCGGCCGACTTTTAACGCGGCGGCTTCGACGCCGACGACGCCCGGTCGGTCATCGCGATGCTGGCGCCACTTGGCGTGGACGTCGTGGAGCTGTCGGGCGGCAGCTACGAGAGCCCGGCCATGACCGGGCAGTCCGGTGACGACCGCACCCGCGCCCGAGAGGCCTACTTCCTGACCCTCGCCGAAGAACTCGTGCGGACAAGTGAGATTCCGTTGATGCTCACCGGTGGCGTGACCCGACGCCCCGTCGCAGAAGAAGTAGTGGCCAGCGGTGTCGACCTCGTCGGCGTGGGCAGCGCCCTGGCCATCGATCCGGACCTGCCGACCAGGTGGCGGCACGACGCGGATGCCAGGGTCCAGCTCAAGCCGGTTCGCATCAAGGACAAGGCGGTGGCCTCCGCCGCGAGCATGGCGCGGGTACGCCACCAGCTACGCCGCCTCGGCGCGGGACGGCGGACGAGACCCGGCATCAACCCCACGTTCGCACTCGCCAAGGAGACGGCACTGCAGGCGTTCGCGCTACGCCGCTACCGCACCTGGCTGCGCAGCCGGCCCGCCTGACTCGATCGTGCTGCGCGAAGGGACATCCTGGGCCTGACCGGCCGGCGTTCTGCCCTGAGCCCCTGCCTCGCAAGCGGTACGTACGTCCGCTGGTCTAGGGTTCCTGGGTGGTCATGAGCGCGCAGGACGTTGTGGGCGTGATCGAGTCAGACCCGGGAGCAATGCAAATCCTTCGGGCCACGGCCGACCTTGGATTACCGGACTGGTGGATCGGTGCCGGCTTCGTACGCAACCGCGTCTGGGACGCGATCAGCGACCTCCCGGTCTCGCCGGAGCGCGACGTGGATGTCGCCTACTTCGACCCGGAGAAGCTGGACCCACGCGAAGACGCGCGCGCCGAAGCCCTAGCCACCACGGCCCTGCCTGGGGTGCCGTGGGAGATCCGCAATCAAGCACGGATGCATCTGCGCGATGGCGACGAGCCCTACACGTCCACCCTGGACGCGATATCGCGCTGGCCGGAAACGGCAACTTGCGTCGCGGTCACCCTGCGAGGTGACTCTGTTCGCCTGGTGTCCTGCCACGGGCTGGCTGATCTCGTGGGAATGGTTGTCCGCCCCTCGCCAGCCTTCAATACCGTAGCGGGCCGCGCGAAGGTACAGCACCGCGTAGGGGCCAAGGGATGGCGCGACCGATGGACCGGACTACGGCTGGAGATCTAGTGCCTCGCCACGCAACCTTGAACCGGTAATCCGGGTCCCACTACGCAGCCGGTCCAGATCTTGGACACTTCCCGTGAGCGCCGAACGGAAACTTTCCAAGATCTCGCGTCCGCATCTCATTTCTTGAGAAGTTCGCGCCGACCCGCCTCGGCTACTTCCAGATCTCCGGCCCGAACGTGCGGTGTCCGTCTTCCGGGAGTCGCCGGGTCAGTTCAGGCCGGGACCGGCTACGGGTGGTCCTGCCTGCCTTGGCGGTGCGGCGTCGACTCGACGGCGGGCTACAACTGACCATGTATTTGATCTGATACAGTAGTTGTCGTGGTTGATAAGTCCGTCCTCGCCGACGACGAGGTGCTCGCCGCCGACCTGCTGCGCGGTCACACCGACACGATCGTGCTGGGCATCCTGCGCCGCACCGACAGCTACGGCTTCGAGATCTTCAAGTGGATCCGGGACAGCACCGGTGGCCGTCACGAGATCAAGGAAGCCACCCTCTACGCCAGCTACCGCCGCCTCGCCCGCGACGGGCTCATCGAGTCGTACTGGGGCGACGAGACCCAGGGCGGCCGGCGCAAGTACTACCGGATCACCGACGCCGGCCGGGCCGTCTACCACCGCAACGTGGCGGCCTGGTCGGTGACCCGCGACCTCATCGACACCCTGCTCGACCTGGCCGACCGCTCCGGCCACCCCGACACATCTGCTGGAGGGCAGTCCGCATGACCACCGCACGCTCGACCCACGATGCCGCGCTGGACGTCCATCGCCTCCTCGACGAGGCGTTCGCCGGCGCCGAGATGAGCCCCGAACGGCAGGATCTCAAGGAGGAGATCCGGGCCAACCTGGTCGCCCGCGTCGGCGAGTTGGTCGACACCGGGCTGCACCCCGCGACCGCCGCCCGCCAGGCCATGACGGAACTCGGCGACCTCGGTCCACTGCTCGACGCCGCCCCGGCCGGCGACGGCGGGTCACCGGCGCCGGAATGGGCCCGCCACCGGGTCCGCCCGGCACCCGGATTCCTGGTGCGCACGGCGTTCCTGGCCACGCTCGGCGTCGCCGGGCTCGTCCTCGTGGCGCTCGCGGCGACCGGCACGGCCGTACCGTCGGGTTGGTTGCTCGTCGCGGTCGCCGCCGTCGCGGTCGGTGCCGGCGCCGGCACCGCCGACGCCCTGCGCCAGGAGACCTCGACCAGCTACCCGATGCCCACGCCCCGAGCCGCCGGGTACGGGCTCGCCGTCGCCCTCGGGCTGGCCGCGCTCGGCGCGGGATGGCACTACCTGACCAGCGACGCGCTGCCGTGGCTGCTCGGTGGTGCCCTCGCGGTGGTCGCCTCGGTGGTGCTGTTCACCTATCTCGGCGGCACCCAGACCAACCGACACAAGCCGTGGGTGCTGCGCATCGAGGCGACGCACCGCGACGGCGTCGACCGCTTCACCCAGGATCCGGCCGCCGCCGCCCGGTTCGGGCTCTACACGGCCACCACCTGGTTGATCGCCATCGCGGCCTTTGTGGTGCTCGGCGTCACCGTCGGCTGGGTCTGGTCCTGGCTCGCCCTGCTCGCCGGCACCGCCGCCATGCTGGTCATGCTCGCCCGCATGCAGTTCGGTCAGCGCCACCCGGCCTGACGGTGCCAGCGCCAGCGCGCCGACCGCCGGGGGCTATGCCGGCCGGCGATAGCACAGGTGATTCAGCTCGACAGGGCGCGCAGGGAAGCCACCGAACCCCGGCCACCGAACCCGGCCACCGCACCGACCGGCGCGGCGGCCGGGGGATCGCTAGAGCTGGTCGGGGGCGTCGATGCCGAGCAACCCCAGGCCGATACGCAGGGTGTCGCCGGTGAGACGACAGAGCGCGAGCCGGTTGCCGCGCCACGGTTGCTCGGCACGCAGCACGGGGCAGCGTTCGTAGAACGCGGTGAAGGTCTGCGCCAACCGGTACAGGTAGGCGCAGAGCCGGTGCGGCTCGTAGCCGGCGACGACCTCGGTGAGGGTGTCGGCGAAGGCGTCGAGGTCGAGGATCAGCGCCCGCTCGGCCGGTTCCAGCGCGGCGGTCGGGTCGACCGTCGCGTCGGCACCCCCGGCCCTGGCCAGGATGGAGCGGACGCGGGCGTGCGCGTACTGGAGGTAGACGCCGGTGTTGCCGGTCAGCGCCAGCATCCGCTGCGGATCGTAGGTGTAGTCGCGGGTACGACCGGTGGCCAGGTCGGCGTACTTGACGGCGCCGATGCCGACCTGCCGGGCCCGCTCGTGCAGCGCCGCCCCGGTCAACCCCGGGTTCTTGGCGGCGACCACCTCGCGGGCCCGGTCGACCGCCTCGGTGAGCAGGTCGACCAGGCGTACGGTGTCGCCGGCCCGGGTCTTGAACGGCCGTCCGTCGGGGCCGAGGACGGTGCCGAAGGCCACGTGCACGGCGGGCACGGCCGACGGTAGCCAGCCGGCCCGCCGGGCGGTGTCGAAGACCATCCGGAAGTGCAGCGCCTGCCGGGCGTCAACGACGTACAGCAGCCGGTCGGCGTGCAGCTCGGCGACCCGCTGCCGCAGCGCCGCGAGGTCGGTCGCGGCGTAGCCGAACCCGCCGTCGCGCTTGCGGACGATCAGCGGCGTCGGGTCGCCGTCCGGCCCGCGTACGTCATCGAAGAAGACGCAGAGCGCACCGTCGCTGGTCACCGCGACCGCCCGGCGCTCCAGCTCGGCGGCGACATCGGGCAGCGCGGTGTTGTACGCGCTCTCCCCCACCGCGTCGGCGCCGGTCAGCCGCACGCCGAGCCGGTCGTAGACGTCGGTGAAGTAGCGGGTGGACTCGGCGACGATGTCCCGCCAGGCGGCGACGGTCGCCGGGTCACCGGCCTGCAACGCCACCACCCGCCGCCGGGCCCGGTCGGCGAACGCGGGGTCGGCGTCGAACTCCGACCGGGCCTGCCGGTAGAGCGTCGCCAGCCGGCGCATCGTGGCGGCGTCGTCCGTGGTTTGCGGCGCGGGGTGCTCGACCTGGTACTGGATGAGCATGCCGAACTGGGTGCCCCAGTCGCCGATGTGGTTGCGGCGCACCACGGTGCCGCCGAGGTGTTCGAGGATCCGCACCAGCGCGTCCCCGATGATGGTGGAGCGCAGGTGGCCGACGTGCATCTCCTTGGCGATGTTCGGCTGCGAGTAGTCGATCACCGTGACGACGCCGGCCTCGGGGGTGCCGACGCCCAGCCGGGGTGCGGCGAGCCGGCCGGCGAGCTGCGCCAGCAGCGCCCGGTCGGTCAGGTCCAGGTTGACGAAGCCCGGCCCGGCCACCCCGGCGGCGGCCACGGGACCGTCGGCGGGCAGCGCCGCGACGACCTCCGCCGCGACGTCGCGCGGGCTGCGCCGCAGCAGCCGCGCCGCCGCCAGCACCCCGTCGGCCTGGAAGTCGGCGTGCTCCGAGCGTCGGACCTGCGGCGCGAGGTCCGGCAGCCCGAGTCGGGCCGCCGCGGCGGTGACGGTGTCGGACAACGACGAGGCCAGCGAGGGCACGGTCACGGGTACTCCCCAGGACGGGACGGGATCGTCACGAAGGCCGGCCGGCCGCACGGCGGGTGCGGGCACGACGGGCGGAGCGCGCGAGAAAGGACGGACGACTATCGTCGTCGCAGGCGCGAGCGGCGGACGGCGACCAGCACCGAATCCATCTCCACCGCCTCGAACGCCAGGGCCGCGAACCGAGCGCGACCAGATGCCCGGCAGTGTACGCGCCGCGCCGGGCTGTCGGTCATCCGCCGGTACGCCGCGTGACGTCATAGGAAAAACCCTGATTCCCCGGTGGCAACGACTCTCTAGGGTCGGTCGCATGGTGCGCAAGGTTGTCTCGGCTGTCCTCACGGTGACGCTGCTGCTCGCCGCGACGGCCTGCACCGGCGGGTCGCCGGTCGATCCGGCCGGCACGGTCGACGAGGACCCGTACAGCGAGTCCGCGCTGCGGTACGGGATGGCGCCCGCACCGCATCCCGACCTGACGTACCAGCCCGACGTGGTCCTCGTCGGCGGCGGTGGCCGCTCGGTCCGGTCGGTCACCGCCGATGGGCTGACCTGGCGGATCGACGGCGCCGCGCCCCGCGCCGGTGACCTGGCCCCCGGCAAGGTCATGTTCGTCACCGGTCGCGGCGTCGGCCGGGTGCTCGACCTCCAGCACGAGGGAGGCGATCTGCTCGTCACGATCGGGCCGGTCACCGTCACCGACGTGATCCGCGACGGCGTCCTGGAGATGCGGGACATCGCGATCGAGGACCCGGTGATCTACCAGGCCGGTGAGCCGATCTGGGCGACGCCCGAGGAGGAGGCCGACGAGGCGCTACCCACCCCGTCCGGCCGGGCCGGCCGCAGCGCGCCGCTGCGGCTCGCCCCGCTGCCGCCCCGCCCCGCGCAGCCGGCACCGATCCGCGGCGGCGGCGAGGTCAGATCGGTCGTCGCCAACTTCTCCACCGGCGTCAGCCTCAACAGTGGCGCCGGGGTCAGCTTCAACTACGACCACAACGGTACGAAGCTGTTCGGGCGGGCCACGCTCACCTTCGCGCAGCCGACGGCGGGCTTCTATCTCAGCATCAAGGGCGGCTCCATCGGCCGGGCGGAGCTGTCGGTCAGCGGTGGCTTCGGGGTCCGGTACTCGTTCGAGGCCGGCATCCGGGACGGGCAGAACATCAGGGCGGTGCTCCCCATCCCGGTGGAGTTCAGCATCCCGCTGGGCACCGTGCTCGGCGTACCGCTGGCGCTGACCATCAGCCAGACGGTCAAGGTCACCACCGCGTTCGGCGCGAAGGTGGGCACCATCAAGGGCCAGGGCGAGTTCTCGCTCGCCGGTTCGCTCGGCTACGGGTACGCCAACGGCAGGTTCGGCCCGCAGGTCAGCAAGAACTTCCAGCGCAAGGAGAGCCTGATCAATTCCCTGCGTGGGGTGCCGGTCGGGGTGATGGGATTGCTCATCGAGCACCGGGTCCGGTTCGATGTCGGGTTCAGCGCGTTCGTGCTCAAGGCCGGCCTCTTCTTCGAGGTGTCGACGGCCTACGGGACGACGATCGGTTCGGCGCTGGGTGCCCCGCTGGCGGTCTGCCGGGGGGTGGGGATCGGCGTCCGGGGCTCGTACGGCATCGGCTACACGATCCTGGCCCCGGTGGTGAACGTGATCAACAAGTTTCTCAACCTGATCAACGTCAAACCGATCAACTCGTCCGGCAAGCTGGGGCCGCCGCCGTACCTCATCCACAGCGCGGACGAGGTCATCCCGCCCGGCACCAAGCTCTGCGGCACCCCGCAACCAGCCGGCGACTGAGCCGGCGGGGCCGGTTGCCCGGCGCACCGGTCACGAAGGGTCGGTGCCGAAGCCGTCGAGCGTGGCCCGCTCGTCGAGCGTGCGCAGCTCCTGGAACACGGTGATGTGCAGACCGGCCGAGGCGTCGAGGCGGGCGTTGACCGACTGCCACGGCGTGGTGGTGGGTGGTGCCAACTGCGCGGCGCCGCCGGCGACCAGCCGATCGGTGGTGGCGGCGGTGTCGTCGACCTCGAACGCCACCCGGATGCGCGGTGCGACCTGTCGCCCCACCTCGACCTCGTCGATCATCCGCTTCTGCGCCGGATTGGCGATCTCCAGCGTCGCGCGGCCGGCGTCCAGGATCACCACCCGGGCGTCGTCGCCGCTGGAGAACGCCGCCTGTTCCGGCAGGCCCAGCACGTCGCGGTAGAACCGCACCGCCGCCTCGTAGTCGTCGGCCTCCACCACGAGCCGCAGTTGGCGTACCGGCGACGCGGGCACCTCGGGTGAACTCATTGCCGTCAACATCCTCTCCGGAAGGACCCGCTCAGTCGGGCAGGTCGGCGATTCGGGTCGAGAGCCTGCGCAGCGTCGCGAGCTCGTCGGCGCTGACGTGGGCGAGGAAGCGGGACCGCACCGAGACGAGATGGTACGGCGCCGCCTGTTCGAGGACCCCGAAGCCGTCGTCGGTCAGGTGCAGGATGCAGCCCCGCGCGTCCTGCGGATCGGGCTCCTTCTCGATGAGCCCCCGGGCCTGCATGCGGGCCGCGTGGTGGGACAGCCGGCTGCGCGACCATTCCATCTTGGCGGCCAGGTCCTTGAGCGCCCACCGACGGTCCGGCTTCTCCGACAGGGTGCTCAGCACCTCGTAGTCCGCCGGCGACAGCCCCGAGTCGCGGGCCAGGTCCCGGCCGATCCGCGCGGGCAGCGCGACGAGCAGGCGCCGGAAGGCCCGCCACGCCCGCTCCTCGTCCTCACTCAGCCAGGCGGTGTCCACCCGACCACCCTACCCCTCGTTGACACGTCACAGAAAGCCCTCGTACTATCGTTGACATGTCATCGAACAACTCCGGCGCGCCGCTGCGCCTCCTCGTCATCGTCGCCAGCACCCGCCCCGGCCGTCTCGGACCGGCGATCGCCGACTGGTTCGTCCGGACGGCCACGCCGGACGCTGACCGGCCGGACGCTGACCGGCCGGGCGCCACACCCGACGGGATCACCGTCGACGTGGCGGATCTGGCCGACATCGGGCTGCCGCTGCTCGACGAGCCCGAGCACCCCGCCAGCGGCAGCTACCTGCACGAGCACACCCGCCGGTGGAGCCGGCGGGTGGCGGCGGCCGACGCGTTCGTGGTGGTGACACCGGAGTACAACTTCGGCATGCCGGCGGTGTTGAAGAACGCCCTCGACTTCCTCTACCACGAGTGGGCGTGGAAGCCGGTGGCCTTCGTCAGCTACGGCAACACCTCGGCCGGCACCCGGTCGGTGCAGATGGCGAAGCAGGTGGTCACCACCCTGAAGATGATGCCCATCGGCGCCACCGTCGCCCTGCGCATCGCGGAGAGCACCCGCGACGGCCGGGTGGTCGCGTCGGCGGCACTCGATCGAGCCGCCCGGGGCGTGCTGGTGGAGCTGAGCCGGGTGGCCTGCGCGCTGCGCCCCCTGCGCACCGGGGCCGGCGGGAACGACGCCACCGTCGGTGGGCCGGTAGAGGGCCTCACGCTGGCCGAGGCCCGGCCGGCGGACCTGGCCGAGCTGCTCGTCCTGCAGCGATGCTGCTGGGTGCAGGAGGCGTTCGCCAACGACACCCTCGACCTGCCGCCGCTGCGGGAGACCCTCGACGACCTGCGCGCCTCGCTGTCGACCTGGCGGCTGTGGTGCGTACGTCGCAACGGTCGCCTGGTCGCGGCGGTGCGCGCCCGGACGGACGAGCGGGCGTGGCTGATCGGTCGTCTGATGGTGGCGCCCGACCAGGCGGGCAACGGCATCGGCTCCTGGTTGCTCGCGTACGCCGAGGGGCAGGCCCCCGCGGAGACCACGCACTGCGCGCTGTTCACCGGGCACCGCAGCACCCGCAACATCCGGCTCTACCAGCGCGCCGGCTACACCCTGAGCGCCACCGCCGACGACACCCCGGACATCGTGCACCTCACCAAGGAACGGCAGCTGACCGCCTGAGCCCTGTCCGCCACGGCGCCGATGTGGTGTGATCTCCAGGCATGAGGGTCCGGGTCATCGGTGCCGGTGTCGTCGGCCTGACCAGCGCGCTCCGCCTGGCACAGGCCGGTCATGACGTCGACGTGGTCGCCGGGAAGGTCGGCGACAGCACCACGTCGGCTCTCGCCGCGGCGCTCTGGTATCCCTACCGCGCCTACCCCGAGGCGGACGTGACCCGATGGTCGTCGCTCACCTACGCGACGCTGTGCGGCCTGGCCGCCGACCCGTCCACCGGGGTCCGGCTGCGTCTCGGGCGGGAGCTGTTCCGCTCGCCCGCCCCCGACCCGTGGTGGCGCGACGCGGTTCCCGAGCTGGGTCGGCCGACCGACGAACGGCTACCCGCCGGCTACCTCGACGGTTACGAACTGACCGTGCCGGTGGTGGACATGGCGGTGCACCTGCCCTGGCTGCTCGGCCGGTTGACCGAGGCAGGGGTCGCCGTGCGCGGCGGACAGGTGGACGATCTCGCCGGGGCGTTCGCGGGCGTGGACGCCGTGGTGAACTGCACCGGGCTGGGAGCCAGGAAACTGCTCGGCGACGGATCCCTCACGCCGGTACGGGGACAGGTGGTCGTCGTCGCGCAGGTCGGCCTCAGCGAATGGCTGCTCGACCAGACCGACCCCGGGCGCCTGACCTACATCGTGCCCAGGAGTGACACGGTGCTGCTCGGCGGCACCGCCGACGAGGGCGACGAGGATCTGACCGTCCGGCCGGGCACCGCCGCCGGCATCCTGGACCGGTGCGCCGCGCTGGTGCCCGCGCTGCGCGGGGCACGCGTGCTCCGTCACCGGGTCGGCCTGCGGCCCGGTCGGCCCCGCGTGCGGCTGGAGGCCGAGGTCGTCGAGCGTGGTCCGGTCGTGCACTGCTACGGCCATGGCGGCGCCGGGGTGACCCTCTCCTACGGCTGCGCCGACGAGGTGGCCGAACTCGTGTCAGGGCTGTCCTGACCGGATCCCGCCGCCGGCGCCGGAACCCACCTGCCCGCGCACGTCAGGCGACATGCGTCAGGTAGCCGGCGATCGCCTCGTCGAGCACCGCGCGGCCCGGCCGCGACCACACCTCCTCGGCGAAGACCTCCACCTCCACCGGGCCGGTGTACCCGGCGGCGTCGACGGCCTCCCGGAAGCGGCGCAGCTCGACGCTGCCGCTGCCGGGCAGGCCACGGCCGAGCAACACCCCGGCCGGCAGCGGCGTCACCCAGTCGGCGACCTGGAAGCAGGCGATCCGGTTCTCCCGGCCGGCCCGCGCGATCTGCGCCCAGACCTGGTCGTCCCACCAGAGGTGGTACGTGTCGACGACCACGCCGACCGTCTCCGGCGGGTACGGCTCGACCAGGTCGAGGGCCTGACCGAGGCTGGCGACCACGCACCGGTCGGCGCAGAACATCGGGTGCAGCGGCTCGACGGCGAGCCGCACGCCCGCCTCCTGGGCGTATGGCACGAGCGCCTCGATCGACCGGCCGACGTGGGCCCGGGCGGCGTCGAGGTCGCGGCTGCCGTCGGGTAGCCCGCCGGAGACCAGCACCAGCACCGGGGCGCCGAGCGCCGCCGCCTCGTCGATCGCCCGCCGGTTCTCGTCTTGCCATCCGGGGACGTTGAAGAAGCCACCCCGGCACAGCGAGGTGACGGTGAGGCCGGCGTCGCGGACCAGCGCCGCCGCCTCCGCGACGCCGTGCGCGGCCAGGTCCTCGCGCCACAGCCCCACACCGGAGACGCCGGCGTCGGCGCAGCCCGCCACGAGCTGCGGCAGCGGCCACCGCTTCGTCGTCGCGGAGTTGAGGGCGAACCGCTTCACTGCGTCACCCCCGCGGTCGTCATGAACGCCCGCGCCCGCTGCGCGGCCCGCTCGGCGTCGGGCAGCAACCCGGCCGCGTCGGCGAGCCGGAGCAGCCGCCCCAGGTGCGCCGGTGACCGCCCGGACTGCAGGCCGCCGACCATCGTGAAGTGGTCCTGGTGGCCGGCGAGCCAGGCCAGGAAGACGATGCCCGTCTTGTAGTAGTAGGTCGGCGCGCCGAACAGGTGCCGGGCCAGTGGCAGCGTGGGCGCGAGGATCTCGTCGTACGCCGCGACGTCGCCGTGATCCAGGGCGCGCAACGCGGCCGCGGCCGGTGGCGCGATGGCGGCCAGCACCCCGAGCAGCGCGTCGGAGTGGCCGGTGCCGTCGCCACGGATCAGCGCCGGGTAGTTGAAGTCGTCCCCGGTGTAGAGCCGCACCCCGGACGGCAGCCGCCGGCGCAGCGCCACCTCGAACTCCTCGTCGAGCAGCGACACCTTGATGCCGTCGACCCTGGCGCTGTGCGCCTCGATCAGCGCGACCACGATGTCGGCGGCCCGGACCGGATCGGCGTCGCCCCAGTAGCCGGTCAGCGCCGGGTCGAACGCCGGGCCCAACCAGTGCAGGACCACCGGGCCGTCCGCCTCGTCGAGCAACCGGCCGTAGATGTCCAGGTAGTCGTCGGCCGAGCGGGCCGCCGCCGCCAGGTGCCGGCTGCACATGAGCACCGGCGTGGCGCCGGCGTCCTGCACGTCGGAGAGCTGCTCGGCGTACGCCTTGCGGATCTCGTCGAGCGTGGCCGGGCCGGCCGGCAACTGGTCGGTGGCGACGCCCGCGCAGATCGCGCCGCCCTCGGCCCGGGCGGCCCGCGCCGAGCGGCGCACCAGCTCCCGTGCGGTCGGATAGTCCAGACCCATGCCCCGCTGCGCGGTGTCCATGGCCTCGGCCACCCCGAACCCGTACGACCAGAGGTGCCGGCGGAACGCGAGCGTGGCGTCCCAGTCCACGGTGGCCGGCGCACCGGGCACGTTCTCCGCTCGCGGGTCGGCCACCACGTGCGCGGCGGCGTACGCGATCCGGCCGGTGAAGCGGGCACCGGGTGTCGCGTGCTCGCGCCCGGCGCCGGAGAGCGTGAGGGGCCCGTCGGGCAGGCCGACCGTACGGCTCACGGGTGCAACTCCTCGACCTCGATGCGGCGGCCCTCGCGCGCCGACTGCAGGCCCAACTCGGCCAGTTGCACGCCGCGCGCGCCGGCCCACAGGTCCCAGGTGTACGGGGCGTCCTCGGCGACGTGACGCAGGAACATTTCCCACTGCGCCTTGAAGCCGTTGTCGTACGTCTCGTTGTCCGGCATCTCCTGCCACTGGGACCGGAAGTCGTCGGTGGAGGGCAGGTCGGGGTTCCAGACCGGCTTCGGGGTGGTGGCGCGGTGCTGCACGCGGCAGCGGCGCAGCCCGGCCACGGCGCTGCCCTCGGTGCCGTCGACCTGGAACTCCACCAGCTCGTCCCGGTTGACCCGGACCGCCCAGGAGGAGTTGACCTGCGCCACGATGCCGCCGTCAAGTTCGAAGATGGCGTACGCGGCGTCGTCGGCGGTCGCCTCGTAGGGCTGGCCGTCCTCGTCCCAGCGTTGCGGGATGTGGGTGGTGACATGTGCGGTGACCGCCCGCACCGGGGCGAAGATCTGCTCCAGCACGTAGTGCCAGTGCGGGAACATGTCGACCGCGATGCCGCCCCCGTCGGCGCTGCGGTAGTTCCAGCTCGGACGCTGCGCCTCCTGCCAGTCGCCCTCGAAGACCCAGTAGCCGAACTCGCCGCGTACCGACAGGATCCGGCCGAAGAAGCCGCCCCGCACCAGCCGGTCGAGCTTGCGCAGACCGGGCAGGAAGAGCTTGTCCTGGACCACACCGTGCCGTACGCCGGCCGCGTCGGCGGCCCGGGCCAACTCGACCGCGCCGGAGAGGGTGGTCGCGGTCGGCTTCTCGGTGTAGATGTGCTTGCCCGCCCCGATGGCCAGGCCGATCGCCTTCTCCCGCTCGCTGGTGACCTGGGCGTCGAAGTAGATCGACACGTCCGGGCGGGCGAGCGCGGCGGCGAGATCGGTGCTCCACTCGGTCAACCCGTGCCGGGCCGCCACGTCGCGCAGTTTGGCCTCGTTCCGCCCGACCAGCACGAGCTCCGGCCAGAGCCGGGCGCCGGTGCGCAGCGGCACGCCGCCCTGCTCCCGGATCGCCAGCAGAGACCGGACCAGGTGTTGCCGGTAACCCATCCGCCCGGTCACACCGTTCATGACGATCCCGATCGGGACACGTGCCGTCATCGCCTCACCCTCCAGGTACCACTTCCTCCGGCCGCCCGACTCTTTCGGGCGCCGCGACGAGCCTCGTCACCGGTCCGGCGGGAGGACGGCGGCGCTGCCGCCCTCCCCACCGGACCGGGTCAGGCCGGCTTCCCGGTCACCGTCAGGTGACGCAGGCGGCCGACGTTGTCGAACGAGCCGAACCCGACCCGTCCGGAGCCGAATGTGCTGTCCTTCGCGGTCATCAGCGGGTCCTTGCGTCCGTCGACGTAGACCGCGATCTCGCCGGTGGCCGGCAGGTGCACGACCCGCACCCGGTGCCAGTCGGCGTCGACGATCGCCGGGTCGGCACCGCGCGAGCGCCCGTTCCACTGGTAGTCGATGCGCTCCCGGTCCGCGTTGTCGACCTTGAAGATGCCGTTGTGCGGATAGATCGTGTTGTCGGTGGAGAGGTGGGCGTAGTAGAACTCCGTGTCCGAGCGCCAGCCGAACACGATGATCACGTCGCGGTTGCTGACCTCCACCGGCGTGTCCAGCCGGACCTGCGCCTCGATCTGCACCGACGACCACCGGGGTCCGGCCGTCACGACCGCGTACTCGAACGGCCGGCGCGGGCCGGGCCGGCTCACGCCCTCCTCGGCGAGGATCACCTCGTCCTTGCGGAACCGCCACTTCGACGGGGTGACCGGCGTCCAGTCCCGCAGGCCCGAGGGCTTGTGCAGCCTGACCCGGCCGACGTCGCCGCTGGCGAAGACCCGGGTGCCGGTGACCTTCCAGATCTTCCCGTTGGCCTTGGCGAGGATGTAGAGCTCGCCGGCGGCGTCGGTGCCGAAGCGCAGGTCGACCCGCTCCGGGTTGCCGGGCGCGCCGGGGGCGGAGAGGTCCTGCATCCGCACCGGATTGCCGGCCGGGTCGAACAGGGCCAGCTTGTGCAGCGGGGCCGGATCCGCGCCCCGGCGCATCCGGTTCGCCTCGGTGTAGAAGACCTGACCGTCGACCAGGTCACCGAAGACGTACTTGCCCTTCAGGGCGGGCAGGCTCCGGCCCCGGTAGACGAAGCCGCCGGCCACCGCGACACCCACGTCCGAGGTGCAGTCCCAGCCGGGAGCGGGGTTGTGGTCGTACGCGGCGACCGGGTACGTGTAGCCGAAGTCCGCGTCGTTGGGCGGCAACGGAAGGAGCTTGTCGCAGGCGCCGGCCGCCCTGTCGAAGACGAACGCGCCCTCCCGCTCGCTCCAGCCGAAGTTGTCGCCGGCGCGCACCTCGTAGATCGCCTCGATGGCGTGCTCACCGATGTGCCCGAGGTACATCCGCCCGGTGGCCCGGTCCCAGCTGAACCGGTGCGGGTCGCGGAAGCCCACCGCGTAGAGTTCGCCGAGGGCGCCGGCCTGGCCGACGAACGGGTTCGTCGGCGGGATGCCGTACCGCCCGTTGGCCGAGTTGGTGCCGCGCGGGTCGATCCGCAGCAACTTGCCGTGCACCATGCCGAGGTTCTGCGGCTCGGTGTTGCGTACGCCGGTGCCGCCGTCGCCGACCGCCAGGTACAGCAGCCCGTGGTCGGCGTCTCCGCGCTTCGCGGTGGGGTTGAAGTTGATCTCCTGGATGCCGTGGATCTGGCCGGCGAAGCCGATCCGGAGCACCTCCCGGCGGCTGCCGGCGAAGGTGTCGGCGGACGGGTCGGTCGCCGTCCACTCGGTGATGACGCCGTGGAAGATGCTGTTGGCCTGGGCGAAGTCCGGCACCGCCGTGGTCGTCGCGGCCTGCTCGGTGTGGATCGTGTAGAAGCGGCCGTTGGCGCCGAACTGCGGGTGGAACGTCACGTAACCGAAGCCCTGCCCGAGGCCCCGGCCGGAGAAGAACTGCGGCGCGAAGGTCGCGGCCACGTCGAGGTAGACCTGCGGCACGCCGTCTTTGACCAGGTAGAGACTGCCGTTGAGGTCCGGCACGGCTCGCCGGCCGGAACCGTCGGGCACCTCCATGATCGTGTTGATCCGGGCGGTACGCATGAGCCGCTCGTCGACCGGGGCGGGGTTCGGAAAGGACTGCGGGAAGCTCGCGTACTCGGTCAGGACGAGCCCGAGCCGGGACTGGGTGGGCATCTCGATGATCGGGTCGTGGACCGGCTCCGCGGCCCGGGCCGGGCCGGCGACCAGGGTGGACAGGACGAGGACGGCGGCCGTGAACCCGGCCGTCAGCGCGGATCTGCGGATGCTGCCGGTGTTGCGGATGCTACGCACGCGGGTCTCCTTCTCGGTGGGACGGTGCCGAGGGTGGTCAGCGGGCCAGGTAGCGGTACTGCTTCGCGACGTCGCTCGCCGAGATCACGCTGTCGAGGAACATCAGCCCGTCCATGCGGCAGTCGCACGGGTTGCGCTCCAGCGTGTTCTGCGGGAAACTTCCGCCGATCTTGATGCCCCGGGGGTCGGAGGCGGTGGTCACGTGCGGGCCGGGCCCCGACACGAGCCACGGGTCGTCGGTGCGGGTGTAGAAGCCGTCCAGCGGCTTGCCGTCGCGGTAGAGCGCCATCGCGCCGGTGGTGAAGTCGAAGGTGGCGGCGAGATGCACCCATTTGCCCTTGGGCAGCAGGGTGCGCCAGTCCTCGCTAGCGGCGAAGGTCTGCGACTGGCCGCCGTCGAGGCGCCGGCCGAGCGCCACCAGCCGCAGCTCGCCGTCGACGTCGATGAGTTCGAGCAGCGCCCGGACGCCGTGGCCGTCGGAGTCGCCGGTCAGGATGCCGGCCAGCCCGATGGCGTTGAACCGGTCGGCCGGGTCGGTGGTGGTGGAGTCCGGTGCCGGGACGTCCATCTGCAGCTTGAACCAGCCCATCACCGTGGTACCCCCGGTGCCGGCGAACGGGCGCAGGGTCCGTACGCCGCTGGCCGACCAGGTGCCGGCCTTCCAGTCGTCGTTGCCCGCCCGGTCGGGGTCGACCTGCCGGGTCTGCAACGCCCGGCCGCTGCCCGGGTAGGCGCGGTCGGCCACCCGCATGGCGGCGCCGCCGTTGACCAGTTCGATCTCGGTGCCGGACCGGCCCTGGTCACGTTCGAGCGCGGGGTCGCCGGGCACCGGATGGTCGAAGTCGTAGAACGCGACCAGGTGCGACCGCAGGTGCGGGTGGACGTCGCGCGGGTGCTGCCGATTCGCCTGGGCGGCGGGTGTCGCGACGACCGCCACCAGGCCGGCCGCCAGCAGGGCGGCGGTGGTGACGACGACGCGTCTGGTTCTGGTCATCGCGCGCTACACCTCGTTTCGCGGGGATGGGGCGGTGGGCTCGGCGGGCCGGCCGCCGAGGTACAGCTCGCCGAGTTGGGGATCGGCCAGCAGCTGGGCCGCCGGCCCGGAGATGTGTACGCGCCCGAGGTCGAGCACGCACCCGAGGTCGGCCGTCTCCAGCGCCCGCCGGGCGTTCTGCTCCACGAGCAGCACCGCCGTGCCGGCGTCGCGCATCCGCACCACCTGTTCGAACACGGTGCTGGTCGCCTTCGGGTCCAGGCCCATCGACGGCTCGTCCAGCAGCACGACCTTGGGGTCGACCATCAGGGACCGGGCGAACTCGACCTGCTTCTGCTGGCCGCCGGAGAGCAGCCCGGCGAGCGACTCCCAGCGCTGCGCGACCACCGGGAAGAGGTCCCGGACGAAGGCCGTCCGCTCGGCGATGAGCGCCTTGTCCTTCAGCGTGTAGCCGCCCAGCAGGACGTTCTCCGCCACCGTCATCTCCCGGAACACGCTGTGCCCCTGTAGGACGTGCGCGACGCCGGAGGCGAGCATCCGCTGCGGCCCCTGGCCGGTGACGTCCACGCCTCCGACGAGAATCCGCCCGGAGCGGGGCCTGAGCAGCCCGCTGGCGACCTTCAGGACGGTCGACTTGCCGGCGCCGTTGGGACCGACGAGGCAGACGATCGTGCCCGCGGGCACCGAGACGGTCAGGCCGCGCAGCACCGGCGCGGCGCGCCCGTAGCCGGCCTGGATGTCGACGAGTTCGATCTCAGACGCCAAGGTATGCCCCCAGCACGCGTTCGTCGGAGCGGATGAGCGACGGCGGGCCCTCGGCGATCGGGCGGCCCCGGTCGAACACCACGATGTGGTCGCTGACGCTCATCACCAGGTCCATGTTGTGCTCGACGATCACGAAGGTTCTCCCCTCGGCGTTCAGCTCGCGGACCAGGGTGCCGATCCGGTCCAGCAGCGCCGGGTTCACGCCACCGGCCGGCTCGTCGAGCAGCACGGTCTCCGGGCCGCTCATCAGCACGCCGGCGAGTTCCAGCAGCTTCTGCTGGCCCCACGACATGTTGCGTGCCTCCACGTCGGCCAGGTGTTCGATGCCCAGGCGGGTGAGCCAGCCCCGGGCCTGGTCCACCTCCGCCCGGGCGCGGGCCCCCCGCAGCTGGCCGAGCAGGCCGGCCGGGCGGACGGCCGCGAGCACGTTGTCCAGCGCGGTCATCCGGGGGAACACCCGGCACAGCTGGAAGGTGCGGCCGATGCCGGCGCGGACGATGGCGTGCGGCGCCCTGCCGGTGATGTCCCGCCCCCGGTAGGTCGTCCGCCCGCTGTCCGGCCGGATCATCCCGGTGACGCAGTTGAAGAACGTGGTCTTGCCCGACCCGTTCGGCCCGATCAGCGCGTTGACCTGGCCGTGCCGGAACTCGACGGTGGCGGCGTCGATGGCCACCACGCCGCCGAACGCCTTGGTCAGGCCCTCGGTCGTCAGGCTGCGTACCTCGGTCATGGGGTTCCCTCCCTGCCGCCGGTGGCGTGGCCGGCGTCGACCGGCTCGCGCTCCGGCGCCGTCTCGGCCCGCTGGTCCCGCAACTGCGCGGCGGTGACCTCACGGATCGAGTTCTGCGCCGGCCGGAACACCCGGTTGAGCACGCCGCCGATGGCCGGCAGCACCCCGTCGGGCATGAAGAGCACGACCAGCGCGAGCAGCAGCCCGGTCGCGACCAGGTGCAGCTGCGTGTCGCCGAACTCCACCTTGAAGTACTCCAGGGCGACGCCGACCACCACGGCGCCGACCAGCGGGCCGAACAGGTGCCGGACGCCGCCGAGCAACGCCATCAGCACCATGTAGGAGCCGGTGAGGATGGAGAACTGGAAGACCGGGTCGAGGTCGCCGAACCAGAGCGCGTAGAGCCCGCCGGCCAGGCCGGTGAAACCGGCCGAGACCACGAAGACCACCAGCTTGTACGCGAAGGTCGGGGTGCCCAGCGCCTCCGCCTTGTCCTCGTCCTCGCGGATCGCCTTGAGTCCGAGACCGAACCGGGAGCGGTCGATGAGCCACCAGGCCAGCAGGGCGAGGCCGAGCAGCGCGGCGAAGAGGAAGTAGAAGACCCGGTGGTGCTCGGGGCGCAGCAGCCCGGGGAACGGTCGCGGCACGACCAGCCCCCGCGACCCGCCGGTCAGGGCGGCCCAGCTCTGGAAGACCAGCAGCAGGATCAGTACCAGCGCGATGGAGACGATCACGAACGAGGCGCCCCGTACCCGCAGCGCGGCGACGCCGATCGGCACCGCCAGCGCCGCCACCAGCAGTGCCGAGACCGCCAGGGCCACGAAGCTCGGCAGCCCGGCCTTGGTGACCAGCAGCGCGGTGCCGTAGGCGCCCAGCCCGGCCAGGGCACCGTGGCCGAGGGAGATGTAGCCGGTGAACCCGCCGACGAAGTTCCACGACGTGGAGAGCACGGCGTAGTTCAGCACCACGATGCCCGCGGAGAGGATGTACGGGTTGGGTGCCAGCGAGGGGAACGAGAGCACCGCGGCCGCGAGCACGACGACCGCCACCACGCGGAGGCCGCGGCCGATCGGGTTGGCCGTGCTGGCCGTGCTGGCGGGTGCGGCCGTGCTGACCGGGGTGCCCGGGTCGGCCGTCGACTGCTCAGAAGCGCTGGGCAAGGCGACCTCCGAAGAATCCTTGTGGCCGGAAGGCCAGGGTCGCGAAGAGGGCGAGATAGAAGACCGTCTGCGCCCAGGTCGTACCCAGCGGGATCTGCAACAGGCTCTGCGCCAGGCCGAGCACCATGGCGGCGATGGCCGCTCCGGGCACGCTGCCGAGGCCGCCCACCACGATGATGGCCATCAGCGGGCCGATCCAGTGCCAGTGCAGGGACGGGTAGATGGTGGTGTCCAGGGCCAGCGCGGTGCCGCCCACCGCGGCCGTGGCCAGGCCGATGCCGAAGCCGTACCCGGCGATCCGTTCGGTCTCGATGCCGACCAGCCGCGCGGCGTCGCGGTGCTGGATGGTCGCCCGCAGCGCCCAGCCGAACGACGTCTTCTTCATCAGCAGGTAGAGGGTGAGCAGGGCGATGGCCGCGAGGCCGAAGGCGATCAGCTTGACGACCGCGATCCGGGCCCCGAAGAGGCCGAGGCTCGCCGAGCCGTAGCCGAGCTGGATGCGCCGCTGGGTGCCGGTGAACGCGTACCCGAGCAGCCCCTCGATGGTGACCGCGATCGCGAACGTCAGCAGCACCGACATCATGGTCAGGGTGGCCGGTCGCAGCCGGGCCAGCAGCCCGCGTTGCAGCAGCACCCCGAAGCCGAAGAAGAGCGGCACCGTGACGATCATCGACAGCAGCGGGTCGATGCCCAGCCGGGTGTGCGACCACCAGGCGAGGTAGGCGGCGAGGATGAGGAACGCCGAGTGGGCGATCATCACGACCCGCATGATGCCGAAGTAGAGGGTCAGGCCGGCCGCCAGGAGGGCGTAGAGCCCTCCCAGCAGCAGACCCAGGATCACGCTCTGGAGGAGCAGAGGACCCGAGGGCATCGGCGCCTACCAGGCCGGCTTCGGGTAGAGCAGGTCGGCCTCCTTGGCCTCGGCCGGCAGCACGATCTTGATCTCGCCGCCCAGCCACTGCTGGATCATGTGGGCGCCCGTCGGCTTGCCCGTGTCGTCCCAGGAGAGCGGGCCGACCACCGTCTCGACGGTGTTGCCGCGTACCCAGTCGACCAGCTTCTGCTGGCACTCCCCCTGCTCGGCGCAGCCGACCGCGGTGACCGCCGCCGCGACGACCTGACCGGTCGTGTAGGCGTTGGCCTCGTCCTCCTCCGGCGGCGAGCCGAACTGCGCGGTGTACTTCTCGACGAACTCCCGGTTGCTCGGGTACGGCGCGTCCTGCGCGTAGCCGGTCGGCGCCAGGATCCCCTCGGTCTTGTTGCCGATCGCGGCGGCGAACTCGGGGTTCGTCGGCGCGGTCGAGAAGGCGGCGAGCTTCGGCTGGTACTGCAGTTGTTGCAGGGCGACGATCAGGTTCACGCCGTCCTGGTACTGCGAGCCGCCCACCACGATGTCCGCCCGGGAGGCGGCGATCTTCGCCGCGATGCTGCCGAAGTCGGTGGTGTTGGGCGGGTAGACCTCGTCGACCAGGGTGCGGACACCGCCGGCCTCCAGCTTCTCCTTCAAGCCGTACGCCGTGCCCTGCGCGAAGGGATCGTCCATGGCGGCGTACGCGGCGGTGGCCGGCCGTTGGCCCTCCGGCAGCGCGAGAATGTACTCGGCCAGGTGGTTGTAGTGGTCGTCGGCCACCGCGGGGGCGGCGTAGAAGAGGTTCTTGAACCCCTGCTCGAAGACCTCCTTCGCCGCGCCCGCGGGCTCGACGAAGAGCATGCCGTACTCCTCGGCGACCCGGGCCGCCGGCACCACGAGGCGGGTGGAGAACGGGCCGACCACCAGGTCGACCTGGTCCTGCCCGATGAGCTGCTCGTAGTCGGCGACCACCCGGTCGGCGTTGGACTGGTCGTCGAGGATCTTCAGTTCGACCTGGCGGCCCAGCAGGCCACCGTTGTCGTTGGTGATCTTTGCCCAGGCCTCGTACCCGCGCTGGACCCCCTTGCCGGGCTCGGAGAAGTCTCCGGTCAGCGGGAGGGAGATGCCGATCACGATCGGCCCGTCGCCGGCGGTCGAACCGCCGCCGCCACCACCGCAGGCACCCAGCGCGAGGGTCAACGTCGCGCCGAGGGCTGTCATCCACTGGATTCGCTTATAACGGGTTGTCATCCCGTACGCTCCTTTGCCGGGACGGAAGCGCTTACGAAAGCGCTTACGTAGCCTAGGCTGTGCCCGACGTCACTGGCAATAGTCGGATGACATGGATGTTTCAGGAGAGTTGCCGATGCCCAAGCCTGGCACCAGGCTTCGCCTCATCGACGTGGCCGAACGCGCCGGGGTCTCGCTGGCGACCGCGTCCCGCGCCCTCGCCGGCCGCGAAGGCGTCAGCGAGGAGGTCGCCGGTCGCGTACGGCAGGTCGCCCGGGAACTCGGGTACGTCGCCAACCCGTACGCCCGCACCCTCGCCGGCGGCGCCAGCTCCACTGTGGGTCTGGTCGTGCACCAGGTGGACGACCCCTACTTCGCGGAGATCGCCAGCGGGGTCATCGAGATCGCCGGCCAGGAGGGGCTGCTGGTGCAGATCTGCCACTCCGGCCGCGACCCCGACGCCGAGCTGCGGCAACTGCGCCACCTCATCGCGCAGCGGGTGGGCATCATCCTCGTCGCCGGCTCCGGCTACAACGACCCCCGGGTGGAGGCCGAGGCGCGGGCCGAGCTGTCGGAGTTCCAGAAGCAGGGCGGCCGGGTCGCGGTCATCGGCCGGCACGCCCTCGGCGTCGACGCGGTCGTCCCCGACAACGAGGCCGGCAGCCGGGCGCTCGCCGGGCACCTGCTGGATCTCGGGCACCGCCGCATCGCGATCGCGGCCGGCAAGGAGGGGCTCACCACCATCGCCGACCGGCTCGCCGGCGTCTCGGCCGCGCTGCGCCAGCGCGGGCTCTCCCTGGCGAGCATCCCCGTCGTCCACGGCGACTTCACCCGCGCCGGCGGCCGGATGGCCGCCGAGCAGATCCTCTGCGACCACCCGGAGACGACCGCGATCATCGCCCTCAACGACACGATGGCGATCGGGGTGCTGTCCACGCTGCGCGCGCACCGCATCGCGGTGCCCGAGCGGATGTCGGTCGTCGGTTTCGACGACGTCTCGGTCGCCGCCGACCTCGCGCCCAGCCTCACCACCATCCGGCTGCCGATGACCGACATGGGCCGGATGGCACTCAATCTCGCCCTCAAACCACGGGCGGCCCGGCCCCGGCGCCGGCCGACCGGTCACCTGCTGGTGGTACGCGACTCGACCGGCCCCGCCCCCGCTTCCTGACCGGCGGCCAGGTCCACCGGGCGGCGCCCGGCGCCCGCCGTCGGCGGTGGACACGGCGGTGCAGGCGGCGGTGTCAGCCCCCGGAACACGATCACCGCGGCGACGGCCAGGTAGCTCAACGAGCCGGGGAACCACATCAACGCCCCGCCCAGCTGCTGATCCTCCAGCGGCGTCAGACCCCAGTCGGCGGCGTGGTGGCCGTCGTACCACGACCTGGTGCTGAACGTGAGCAGCGCCGCGAGCGCCGAGGTGGGCAGCATCGCGGCCACCACCGACAGCAGCGCGACCGGCAGGCCGACGCGCGGCCGGCGCCGCAGCGTGACCGACCAGAGCACCGCGCCGCTGCCGAGGAAGAGCACGTGTTCGGCGACGTGGGCGGCGTCCGACCGCAGCGCCGCCTCGTACGGACCGGGCAGGTGCCACAGCCACCAGGTGCCGGCGTGCACCGCCGCCGCCCCGGCGGCGGCCACCGCGCCGGAGCGCAACGCCCGGGGCAGCCATCGGCCGGGAAGCAGGATCCGGCGCACCGGCCTCGGCAGCGCGCCGCCGATCACCAGGCCGGACCGGCCCAGGATCAACAGCGGCGGCGCCACCAGCGCGAGCAGCTGGTGCTGCACCATGTGCACCCAGAACAGCTCGCCGGCCACCGCGTCGACCGGCCCCGCCAGGGCGGCCACCAGCACCAGGAGCCCGGCGTGGAAGCAGCGGACGCGCCAGCGCGGCAGCAGCACCTCCCGTGACCGGTGGGTGGCCAGGGCGCGGCGCCCCTGTGCGTACAGCAGCCCGGTGACGATCAGGGCCAGCATCGTCGCCGGATCCGCCCACCACCAGGAGGTGGCCCCGGTGACGTGGGCCAGGACGACGGGCTCCACCGTCAGCGTCGGCGCGCGCACGTCATCGGGCACGGGCGGATCATCGGGCGCCGTCGAGCAGCCGGCGTACCCCGGTGGCGGCGGGATGGTCGCCGGCCACGTCGAGGAAGCGGCGCAACGTCCCGTCAGCATCCGGCTGCCCCGCCTCGTGTTGCAGCATGCCGAGCAGCAGCAGCGCCTCGGCGTGCCGCCCGTCGCGGGTCAGGATCTCCCGCAGCAGCGGACGGGCCCGGTCCGGGTCGCCGGCGCGGGCGTGGGCGAAGGCGAGCCGGAACATCGCCGCCGGATCCTCCGGGTCCAGCCCGACCGCCCGCTCGTAGGCCCCGGCCGCCTCCGCCAGCCTCCCCCGGTGTTCCAATGCGCGGCCCAGGGAGAACCAACTCCCCGCGTCGTCCGGGGCGGCGCGGGTGGCGGCGGCCAGGGCGTCGAGTTCCGCGTCCACGGTGGCGTCCCCAGTCGTCGGCGCGGCCGGGTCCGCGCCACCGGCGGCCATCACGATCCCGACGGGCAGGACGACGGCCACCGCGACGGCCACCGCCAGCACCACGGCACCCCGGCGTGACCGGCCCGGGGGAATCACCTGCCGGGCGGGCGCGCGGGCGGCGGCCCTCCCCCGCCGGGAGCGGCGGAGCGCGGACCGTACCGCGAGCGCGGCGAGGGTCACCGGCACGAACGCCACCGGCAACCACCACAGCAGCAGCCCCAGCCCTCGGGCGGGCGGTTCGAGGAGGATGCCCGGCCCGTACCGGTCGACGAACCACCGCTGGATCTCGTCCCGCTCCCGCCCGGCCCGGACCTGCTCGCGGATGGTCTCGCGGATGCCTCGGGCCATCGGGGCCTGCGAGTCGGCCGCGGACTCCCCGACGCACTCCGGGCACCGGACGGTGGCGGCGATGGCGCGTACCCGCGCGTCCTCGTCACCGGGTTCCGGCCCGACCCGGGCCGCCCGGCTCAGCCCGGCGGCGAACAGCAGCAGCGCGGCGACGGCCAGCAGCCCGTGCAGAATCCGCCTCACGCGAGGAGGGGTTCGACCGAGGACTGCAACCATGCCCACGTCACCTCTCCCTGGTGCCGGGCCGCGACCAGGCCACCCCGGTCGACGACGATGGTCTCGGGAACACCCCGGGCGGCCCAGGCCACCGCGTGCCGCCCGTCCTGGTCGGACACCACGGGCATCGCCTGCGCACCCGCCTCCCGCAGGAACCGGCGCGCGCTCTCCGGCCGGTCGGCGGTGTTGAGACCGACCACGCGCAGCCCCGCCCCATGCCACCGCTCCAGCGCGGCGAGCAGCACCGGGAACTCCCGGCGGCAGGGTGCGCACCAGGACGCCCAGACGGTGACGACGATGACCTGCCCGTGCAGCGTGGTCAGGTCGAAGAAGGTCCCGTCCGGCCCGGTGCCGGCCAGCGGGGGCGCGGCGCGGTCCGCCGGTGCGGCCCGGGTGGCGGCCCCGGGTCGCAGGGCGTGGGCCAGCGGCACGGTGGCGACCAGCCCGGCGGCGGCCGCCGCCGCGACGAGCACGGCACGACGGGCCACCGGCGGGCGGGTCACCGGCTCGCCTCCCCCACCGGCACCCGGCTCCCCGGGCCGGCGGCCTGCTCGGCGGGCCTGATCGGGGTCCGCCGTCGCGGCCAGCCGGCCAGGGCAGTGCCGACCAGCAGCAGTCCGGCCGCGCACCACAGCACCCCGATCAGGCGATTGACGGATACCCGCAGCAGCGCCGTACCCGCCTGCGGGTCGGCGGCGAGGAGGGTGATGTACACGTCCCTACGCAGCCCCGTGTCGATCGCCGGGGTGGCCACGACCATCCCGTGGTCGGGGAGGAGCGCCAGCGTCGGGGACGCGCGGCGCGGCGCGCCGCCGCCGGCATCGACCTCCAGGCGGGCGGTCGCCCGCTCCTGTCCCGGGGTCACCCGCGAGTCCAACCCGACCAGTCGGATCGTCACCCCGCGCACCGTCGCCGTGCCGTCGATGGCGATCTCCCGCTGCTCGGCGGGCGGGTCTGCACCGGAGACCACGACCGCCACCGCCGCGATCGCCACGGCCAGGTGGGCGATCTGCGCGCCGAGGCTGCGCCGGTTGCCCCGCAGTACCCGCCACCAGCGGCGCCCGCCCACGCCGCCCGCACCCGCGCTGCCCCTGTCCGCACCGGCCCCGTCCGCGCCGGGCCTGCCCGCGCCGGCCAGGCGCGCGGCCGTCGTGTGGACGAGGTTCGCGGCGATGAACGCGGCCAGGCCGCACACCACCACCACGGCCGGCCGGTGATCTCCGCTCAGGCCCACCAGACCGGCGACCAGGCCGGCGCTGATCGCGGGCGTGGCGAGCCGGCGGGCGATCCGCACGGGCGGGTCCGCGCGCCAGGCCAGCAGCGGGCCGACCGCCATCAGGGCCAGGACGGCCAGGGCCAGCGGGGCCAGCGCCCGGTTGTAGTACACCGGGCCGACCGTCGACTCCGCACCCGAGACCAACTGCCGGACGGTGGGAAACAGCGTGCCGACACCGACGGTGGCCGCGACCGCGGCGAGGAGCAGGTTGTTGCCGACGAGCGCGCCGCGCCGCGACAGCAGGGGCCAGGGCCGCGACGCACCGGCCGGCCGCACCTCCCCCGCCGCTCGCTCTGTCCCCGCCGCCCGGTCCGCCCCCGCCGCCCGGGCCGTCAGGCGGTCGCCGCGCAGGGCGAGCAGGACCAGCCAGCCGACCGTGACGGCGGCGAGGAAGGCCAGCAGCGGCGGCCCGACGCCGGACTGGGTGAAGGCGTGCACGCTGCCGACCACGCCGGAGCGGGTGAGGAAGGTACCGAGGATCACCAGGGAGAAGGTCAGGGCGGCCAGGCAGACCGTCCACCCGGTGAGGCCCCCGCCGCGCCGCCGGGCCAGCAGCGAGTGCAGCAACGCGGTGGCGGTCAACCAGGGCAGCAGCGAGGCGTTCTCCACCGGATCCCACGCCCAGTAGCCGCCCCAGCCGAGGACGGCGTACGACCACCACGCGCCGACCGCGATGCCGGCGGTGAGGGCCGCCCAGCCCAGCAACGTCCACCGGCGGACCGTCCGCGCCCAGCCCGCGCCGGCCCGGCCGGTCACCAGAGCCGCGATCGCGTACGCGAACGGCACCGCCAGCCCGACGTAACCGGCGTAGAGCAGGGGCGGGTGCACGCCCATGGCGGGATGGCTGCGCAGCAGCGGATTCGGTCCCGGCCCGTCCGGCGGCACCGTCGCCACCGATTCGAAGGGGTTGCCGGCGAGCAGCACCAGGCCGAAGAAGAACGCGGCGGTCGCGGTGAGCACCGCCATCGCCGGTGGGTGCAGGTGCGGTTCGGTCCTCGGGGGATGCCGGAACGCCAGCACCACGACGGCACCCAGCACCAGCAACCAGAGCACCAGCGAGCCTTCCAGGGCGCTCCACAGGCTGGTCAGGGTGTAGTACAGCGGCACGTCCCGACCGCCGTGCTCGGCAACGTACCGCACGCTGAAGTCCCGGTCGAGCAGCGCCCACTCCAGGATCAGGAAGGCCGCCAGGGCCGCGAGGGCGAGCGCCCAGGTCGCGGCGCGCGGCGCCCGGCGTCGCCCGTCGCGGGACCGCGCCACCCACCCCACAGTGGCGGCCAGCGAGGCGACCGTCCCCAGACCGAGACAGGCGGTACCCACCAACGACACGCTCATCGGTCGGCGGCGGGGCGGTACTCGTTGTCGTGGTTGGCGATGACGCGCTCGGCGTGCAGGATCCCGTCGGCGCCCAGCAGCCCCTCTACGACGGCGCCGCGTCCCTCGCCGAACATGCCGGGCAGCCCGCCCCGGTGGACGACCTCGATGTCGGCGGTGCCGTCGGTCAGCCGCAGCCTCGTCTCCGTACCGGCCTGGTGGACGGAGCCGGGCACGACGGTGCCGGCGACCCGCAGGTCGTGGTGCACCCGGGCCTGGCCGGCGACGATCTCGGACGGTGTCCGGTAGTAGACCACGCTCTCGCTCAACCCCTTGGCGGCGAGCCCGGCCAGACCGACGGCCACCAGGCAGAGCACCGCCACGGCGGTCACCCGGGCGCGGCTCATGTCCGTCCCCGTCCCGACCACCACGCGTAGCCGGCCCAGACCGCGACGGTCAGGCCGTACCCCGCCGCGACGGCGAGCCAGGCGGTCACGCGGGCACCTCGGTGCGCTGGTCGGCGGGTGGCGGCCCGGTCCTGACGGCGGGCGGCTGCGCCGGCTCGGCGAGCGGCGCCGTACGATCCGGCGCCGGTGGCCGGGCGACGGCCTCGGCCAGGCGGGCCACGCGCCGGGTGACCACCCACGCTCCGGCGAGGGTGAAGGCGAGCACCGCGCCGGCCAGGGTGACCGCCATGGACGCGGCGATCGGTGGCCTCGGATCGGGCCCGAGCAGCGTCGGTGACTGGTGCAGGGTGCGCCACCAGAAGACGGAGAAGTGCACCACCGGCACCATGACGAAGGCGAGGATGCCGAGCACGGCGGCGCGGCGCGCGATCCGGTCGGGGTCACTGCCCAACTCGCGAGCCGACAGGTATCCGAGGTAGACCAGCAGCAGCCCGGCGGCCGACACGAGCCGTGCGTCCCAGGTCCACCAGATGCCCCAGGTGACCCGGCCCCAGATGCTGCCCAACGCGATGGCCAGCGCCATCATGCCGACCCCGAGTTCCGCGCAGGCCGTCGCCCACCGATCCCAACGCCGCCGGCCGGTTCGCAGGTATGCCGCGCTGGCCACCAGCACGCCGGTGAAGGCGAGGTAGGCCGTCCAGGCCGCGGGCACGTGGACGTACATCAGCCGCTGCGCCTCGCCCTGCACGGCGTCCGGGGGTGCGGTGGCCGCCAGGACGATCGCGGTCGCCGCCGCGCACACCGCGCCTAGGCCGAGGATGCGGTGCAGCTGAGTCATGGCGGTCCCTCTCCTCACCGACGCGTCCAGGCCAGGATTACCCAACCCGGGAGCCATAGGGGGCATTTCTCCGATTTAGGCATCATTGGCACCACCAGCACCGCCCGCCGCCGGACCGCCACCGGGCTCAGCCGCAGTGCCAGAAGAACAGCGGGTTGATCGCGACCAGGACCAGTCCGAACAGGAAGATCACCGCGAGACCGATCCCCGCGACGCCGGCGAAGCGGGTCGTCTCGGTGCGGACGACCGGGTCGCGACCGCGGGGGCGCCGGAACAGCCGCCACGCCACCCGTCCCGCGACCACGGGCACCGCGGCCAGCACGACGTTGAGCGCGAGGATGGTGACGGGCACGTTCACGGGAAACGGCCGCCCGCTATCGCGCAGGGTGCAGCCGGCGTCCGCGACGGCGTAGCTCGCCGCCAGCGCGACCAGCCAGGCCACGGCCGGTCCGAGCAGGACGAAGGCGATGGCGTACGCGTCGCGCCGGTCCCGTCGCACGGCGCCTCCTAGCCGACCAGCGCGGTATAGAGGGAACCGGCGGCCAGCGCCCACCAGACGGCGGTGAGCGACCAGTAGCCGGCGCAGATCTGGATGAGCAACCGGACACGCCCGGGCGGCCCACCCCGCGCCGAGCGCAGACAGGCGAGCCCGGTCGCCAGCAGCGCCACGAGCACCAGGGCCGCCTGGAACACCAGCACGAGCAGGACCATCGAGTCGTACGCGTGCCGGGAGGGCACCGGCGGCGCGGCGACGTACGTACCGACCGTCAACCCGCCGGCCGTCACACCGGCCACCGCCACGACCGTCAGCACGACCAGCGCCGTCCGGCGGTGGATCTCGGCGCGGGTGCACAGCCAGAGGGCACCGCCGGCCGCCAGGACGAGGGCCGCGAGCAGGCCCGCCGGCAGCACCGCGCCGGGGCGCTGCGGCAGCGCCGGCGGCCAGCCGGTGGCAGTGACCTGGAGGAACTGGTACGAGGCCAGGATCGTGCCACCGGCGGTGGCCAGCACGGCGATCGCCGCCATCGCGCCCCACCAGCCGACGGAGCGCACGCCGTGCACGTCCACCGGCAGGCCGCCGATCTGGACGCCGGCCCGCTCCGGTGACCGCTCGGCCTCGTTGCGGCGCAACCAGCCGGCGAACCCGACGGCGACGACCACCAGGGCTCCCACCGCGATCGGGTACGCCTGGAACACCAGGGCGGCGGCGGTGGCCACCAGCCCCAGCGCCGGGACGAGCGGCCAGCGGGTGGGACCGGGCAGGTGCACGGTGGCCTCGGGCTCGGCCAGCAGGACGCTGGTCGTCGGGGTGGCCCGGAAGCCTCCCGGGGCCCGGTCGAACGCCCGCGTCCGCTCGTCGGCGTCGGCGGCGGGTTGCCAGCCCGGGTAGCGGCCGCCGACCTGCGGGATCCGGGCGAAGTTCTCCGGCGGTGGCGGTGCCGGCACGGACCACTCCAGGCCGTCCCCGCCCCACGGGTCGGGCCCGGCGGGGGCACCGCGCCGCCACGCGACGGCGAGGTCGATGACGAACACCAGCACGCCGGTCGCCAGCAGGAACGCGCCCACCGTCGACAGCAGGTTGACACCGCCGATGCCCAGGTCGGTGTCGTAGGTGTAGACGCGGCGCACCATGCCCCACATGCCGGCCAGGTGCATCGGGAAGAACGTCAGGTGGAAGCCGACGAACACCAGCGCGAAGGCGAGCACGCCCGCCCGATGGTGCAGCCGGCGACCGGTCATCTTGGGCAGCCAGTGGTAGAGGGCGGCGAGCAGCGGGAAGACCACGCCGCCGATCAGCACGTAGTGGAAGTGGGCCACGACGAAGTAGGTGTCGTGCACCTGCTCGTCGAACGGTACCGACGCGACCATCACACCGGTGATGCCGCCGGCGACGAAGGTCACGATGAACCCGACGACGAACAACATCGCCACCGTGAACCGGGGCCGGCCCAGCCAGATCGTGGCCACCCAGGCCAGGACCTGGATGCCGCTGGCGATCGCGATCGTCATGCTCGCGGCGGTGAAGAAGCTCATGGTCAGCGGCGGTAGCCCGGTGGTGTACATGTGGTGGACCCAGAGGCCGAGGCTGATCACGGCGGTCAGCACGAACGCCAGCACCACGAACGGGTAGCCGATCAGCCGCTGGCGGGCGTGCACCTGCACCACCTGGGACACGATTCCGGCGGCGGGTAGGAACATGATGTAGACCTCCGGATGGCCGAAGATCCAGAAGAGGTGCTGCCACAGCAGCGCGCTGCCGCCCTTGTCGACCACGAAGAACGAGGCACCGAGCAGCCGGTCGAACTCCAGCATGCCGGTCGCGATCAGCAGCGGCGGGAACGCCAGCAGGATCAGCCCGGACGCGGTCATCATCGCCCAGCCGAACAGCGGCATCCGGGCCAGGGACATGCCGGGTGCCCGCATCCGCAGGGTCAGCACCAGGATCTCCACCGCGGCGCCGATGCCGGACAACTCGACCAGCGCCAGCCCCCACAGCCAGAAGTCCATCCCCGGGCCGGGTGAGTAGGGGTCGCTGCTCAGCGGCACGTAGGCGAACCAGCCCGCGTCCGGTACGGCCGCCGCCGCGAAGCTGCTGTACAGCAGGATGCCGCCGAACAGGTAGCACCAGTAGTTGAACGCGTTGAACCGGGGGAAGGGCTGGTCGCGGGCGCCGAGTTGGACCGGCAGCAGGTAGTTGGCCAGGCCCTCGATGAACGGCACCACGAACAGGAACATCATCGTGGTGCCGTGCATGGTGAACAGGTCGTTGTAGGTCTGTGCGTCGAGGAACCGGTTCTCCGGTCGGGCCAGCTGGACGCGCATCAGCAGCGCCTCGACGCCCCCGACGAGGAAGAACACGCCCGCCGTGATCATGAACCGGCCGCCCAGCGGCTTGTGACTGACCGCCGAGAGACTGCCCCAGATGCCGCGCGGGTTGCGCCACAGGGCGGCGAAGCCGGGCTGGTCGCCGGTGGCGGCGTCGGGCAGACCCGTGGTGAGGGACATGGCGCCGCCTACTCGAGAGAGCCGAGGTAGGCGAGCAGCGCCTGGAGGTCATCGGGTGACAGGTCGCTGCCCGGCATCCGGGCTCCGGGCTTGACCTGTTGTGGGTCGACGATCCAGCCGCCCAGATGTCCCTTCGTGTTGGGCATGATGCCGGCGGCCAGCGTGTCGCGGCTGGCCAGGTGGGTCAGGTCGGGCCCGCTGGCACCGACCTCGGCGGTGCCGCGAATGCTGTGGCAGTGGACGCAGGACGCGGAGAGGAACACCTCCCGGCCGCGTACGGCCAGCTCGTCGGCCGGTTCCGTGGCCGGCTGCTCCTGCCCGGCGAGCCACTGCCGGAACGTCGGCTCCGGTGCCACCACGACCCGGAAGCGCATCCTGGCGTGCTGGAGGCCGCAGAACTCGGCGCACTGCCCCTCGTAGACACCCGGCCGGTCGGTGTTGATCCACAGCGTGTTGGTCCGGCCCGGGATCAGGTCGACCTTCCCGGCGAGCGCCGGCACCCAGAAGCTGTGGATGACGTCGGCGGTGGTCAGCTCGATCCGCACCGGCCGGCCGGCCGGCACGCGCACCTCGTTGGCGGTGACCACGTCCCGCTCCGGGTACCGCACCTCCCACCACCACTGGTGCCCGATGACCTGCACGACCATGGTGCCCGGCCCGGCCCGGTGGTCGGTACGCCGCATCGCGTCGACGGTCACCCCGGTGACGAGGACGAGCACGATGCTCGGCAGCACGATCCCGCCCCAGATGAGCGGGGTGTTCTCCCAGCGTCGACGGGCCAGCGGATCCTGCTGGCCTCGCCCACGGCGGTAGAGCGCGTAGAGGGTCGCGGCGGTCACCAGCGTCCAGATGACCGCACCGATCCAGAACATCAGCCACCACAGGTCGGCGGCGCGGCCGGCGTCGGTGCTCACCGGGGACAGCATCGTGCGCTCGGGCCCGCACCCGGTGAGCGCGGGTGCCGCCACGACGAGGAGCGCGCCCAGACCGAACGCGCGACCGGACCGGGTCGTACCCCCGGCGCCGGTCGGCCCGCGCGCGCCGGGCGGGAGTCGCTCAGTCAACCCGTACCTCCTCGCGCTGTTCCTCGCGCGGCGCCCGACGGGCCCGGCGGCGCCCGACGACGAACAGCGCGACCAGGCCGAGGAGTCCCGTCAGACCGCGCGGCCTGTCCCGACCCGGCGGCGCCGCGCCGACGACGGCCGGTGCGAGCACCTCCTCGACGCGCAGCCCCGGGTACGCGGTGCTGGCCGCCGCGACGGCGGACCGCCGGTCGGGGTACGAGTCGGTGCTGATCAGACTGACGGCGCCACGTTGCGCGACGTACCGCCAACGCCAGCAGTCGTCGGCGTGGTGCCACAGTTCCACGTGCGCGTCCTCCGGCGGGCCGGGGCCGTCGGGCCTGCCGGGCCTGTCGGAGCTGTCGCGCCTGCCGGGGCGGCCGGACCGCGACGGCCGGCGGGCGGAGCGCAGCTCGGACAGGCTCAGCGAGCCGAGTGTCGACTCCGGCCGGTCCCGCAGCGCCCTGGCGACCCAGTACGCCGCCGCGCCGGTGATCCAGGGCAGCGTCACCACCAGGATCCGCAGGAACGACGTGACGTCGGTGACCGGCGTGTTCAGCATCCGCGCGATGACGTCGTTGGACGCGCCCGCGCTCAGCACGACCAGGGCCGTCAGCGCGGCGACACCGACACCGACGCGCACCGGGTGCTCGCGCGGCCGGTCGAGCAGGTGGCGCGGCGCTCGGTCGCCGGAGAGCCGGGACTCCAGGAACGGCCACGCGGCCAACGCGACGGCCGCGACGACGAGGGTGGCGCCGGGTGGGAACTGTGCCGGCACCAGGTACCCGAAGATCCGGAACTCCAGCGGCGGGAAGAGCCGCAGCAGCCCGTCGGTCCAGGCCAGGTACCAGTCGGCCGTCGCCGGTGTGGTGGCCTGGGCCGGGTCGTAGGGGCCGTAGAACCAGATCGCATCGATCTGCACCAGCCCGCCCAGGAGGACGGCGGCGCCGGCCACGTAGCCGAACAGGGCCACGGTGCGGGCGGCGTGGCCGGGCCACAGCCGGGAGCCGACCACGTTGCGCTCGGTGTGGCCGGGGCCGGGAAACTGGGTGTGCCGCTGCCGGATCAGGATCGCCATGTGCAGCGAGATCAGGCCGACCAGCAGCGCGGGGATGAGCAACACGTGCGCGACGAAGAGCCGCGGCACCAGGAGCTCGTTGGGATACTCGCCGCCGAAGAGCAGGTAGGCCAGCCAGGCGCCGATCACCGGGACGGATTCGACCACCGAGTAGGCGATCCGCAGCCCGGTGCCGGCATACAGGTCGCCGGAGATCGAGTAGCCGACGAAGCTGGTGATCAGGACCAGCACCAGCAGGGCCACGCCCACCACCCAGTTCATCTCCCGGGGGCGGCGGAAGGCGCCGGTGAAGAAGACCCGGATCAGGTGCGCGGCGATCGCCGCCACGAAGATCGACGCGGCCCAGTGATGCGTCTGCCGCATGAGCAGCCCGGCCGGTACGTCGAAGCTGAGCGCCACGGTCGAGGCGAAGGCCGAGGACACCTGCGCGCCGTCGAGCGGGGCGTAGTTGCCCCGGTACGTCGTCTCGGCGCCGCTGGGCACGAAGAAGAAGGTGAGGAAGACGCCGGTGAGCACCAGCACCACGAACGAGTACAGGGCGATCTCGCCCAGCATGAACGACCAATGGTCCGGAAACACCTTGGTCAGCGTCTTGCGCGCCACGGGTCGGACACCGAGCCGCGAGTCCAGCGCGCGGACCAGCCGGGGGGTGATCACGACCGGCTCCAGTATCCCGGGCCGGGCGCCGCGCTGAGGCCGCCCGCGGCGCGTAGCCGACCGTCGGCGTCGACCTCGATCGGCAACGACGGCAACGGGCGAGCGGCCGGCCCGCTCACCGGTCGCGCGCCGGCCCGCAGGTCGAACGCCGACTGGTGGCACGGGCAGAAGACCCGACCGGCGTCCGGCTCGTACTGTCCCACCGGGCATCCGGCGTGCGTGCAGAGCAGCGAGTACGCCGCCAGCCCGGCGGCGCCGGACGGGCCGGTGCCCTCGCCCTCCGGTGCGAGCCGTACGACGAACGCCGGCGCTCCGGGCGCCTCGCGGTGATCCTCGGGGTAGACCACGACGATGCTGTCGGGGCCCACGTCGTCGGCCCGTACCGGTGCGTCGCGGTTGTCGAGCAACCGGCGCCCCGCCTGCCACGGGGTGCTCCGCAACTCCCGGTTCGGCGCGGTCATCCGTGGACCCACCAGCGACCGCAGCGGAAACAGCGCGGCGAGGCCCAGGACGCCGACGGTGGCGACGAGCAGACGGCGCAGCCCGACCTGTGCCGCCGGGGTCTCCTCATGGATCACGGGAGGCGGCAGTGTCGGCGTCCTCGTCCCCAGTTCGGGTTTGGCCTCGACGTACCCTCCGGTGGGCAGGAACCGTCGCGCCCAGAGCGACAGCCCGTGGGCCAGGCAGACGAGTGCCAGGCCCAGCGTGACGCCCAGCCACTGCGTCCCGGCGTCCACGACGTACGCCGTGGCGAAGCCGGCCGCCGAGGCGGCGGCGACGCCGAACAGCACGGCCACCGACGCGGTGCCCCGCTCCCGGCTCATCCCCGCCCCCCGCTCATCTGCGCCCGCCCATGGGCTCGCGGCGGGCCAGCCAGCGCGCCAGCAACACGAACAGCAGCGCGGCGGCGGCGACCGCGACCACACCCTCGTGGAGCGGACCGATCCGGCCCAGCGCCAGCCCACCCGGATCCAGGTCCTGCCGCCTGTTCTGCAGCGCCTCCACGTACGCGACGACGGCGTTCACGTCCTCGGCGTCCAGCAGGGACTCCGGGTACACGGGCATCGCTCCGGGTCCGACCCGGACGGCCTCCGCGACCTGGACGGCGGTCGCCCCCAGGAGGCTCGGTGCGATCCGGCCGCCCGACAGCATCCCGCCGGTGCCGGTCGCCGAGTGGCAGGCGGCGCAGTTGGCCAGGTACAGCACCCGGCCGGTGCCCAGGTCGCCCGGCCCGACCTGCGGGATCGGTGGTCCGTCACCGAAGCCCGCGACATAGCGCACCAACGCGTCGAGGTCCTCCGGGCCGTAGGCCGGTTCCGAGCGGCGGCGTTCGTCCCGCGGTGAGGCCGGCGGCATCCGTCCCGTGCTGAGCTGGAAGTCCACCGAGGCCGCGCCCGCGTCGGTGATCGACGGCCCCTGCGCGGTGCCGGCGCCCCGTTGACCGTGGCAGGCGGCGCAGTCCCGGAAGTACAGCAGCGCGGCCTGGTCCGTGTCCTGCGGCGCCAGGGGCAACGCCGCCGCCCGCGCGGACATCGGCGGCGAGATCGTGGGGGTCGCCGGGGTCACCGGGATCGCCGACGGCAGGCCGAAGAGGCAGGCGGCGACGACCGCGGCCAGGCGACCCCACCGCACGGCTCGCCGGACCGGGGTGCTGTCGCCCCACGCGGTGGCCGCCACCTGGCCCTCCTTCCCGGTCGGAGACGTCACTTGAGCGTGAACAGGAAGGCGGTGAGATCGAGGGCGTCGGCCTCCGTCACACCCAGATCCGGCATCGCCGTGCCCGGATCCACCTCCTGCGGGTTCCGCATCCACCGCTGCATGTTCGTCGCGTTGTTGGTCAGCCGTCCGCCGAGATAGGAACGGTTGCCGATCCCAGCCAGCGGTGGACCGACCTGACCCTCGGCACCCGGCACCCCGGGCACCGCGTGACAGGTGCCGCAGCCGTAGTGCTCGATCAACCGGAGGCCGCGCTGGACGTCACCGTCGACGACCTCGGGCGGCGGCGTGGGTGGGTCGGCGGCGCATCCGCCCAGCCCGAGGAGGGACGCCGCCGCCAGCGCCAGCACCAGCCATCGCGTCACCTCCACACCACCTAAGGCTGTTGGTGGGGCTCACGGTGCGCCGACCTATCCGTCCGCACCTTCGGCGAACACGGCACACTATGGGCAATACCGGCTAATCGGATAGTTCTGGCTCACCATACCCAATCGCCCACCTGGTGGTGGTCGGAACAAAGCCGTCCCAGGCCATCTCTACTGTCGTGGACGGTCAGGACGGCGGCAGCGTCACCGTGACGGACAGGCCACCCTCCGGACGCGGTGCGGCCTCGGCGACGCCGCCGTGCGCCCGGGCCACCGCCCGCACGATCGACAGCCCGAGCCCGAAGCCCCGCGTACCGGCCACCCGCTCCCGGCTCAGCCGCCGGAACGGCTGGAACATCGTCTCCACGTCGTAGCTCGGGATCACCGGGCCGGTGTTGACCACGACCAGCGTGGGGCGTCCGGCGACCACCCCGGTCCGCACCTCCACCCAGCCCTGCACCGGCACGTTGTGCCGCAACGCGTTCTCCACCAGATTGAACGTCAGCCGCTCCAGCAGTACCGGATCGCCGGCCGCCCGGGCCGGGCCCAGCGACCGGCGCACCGGGACGCCGGGGAACGCCGCGCCGGCCTGGTCGATCACGTGGGCGGCGATCTCGGCCAGGTCGACCTGGGTACGCTCGGTCAGCTCGCTCTCCGAGTCGGCGAGCGTGAGCAGGCCGTCGATCAGCCGCTCGTGCCGCTCGTTCACCGACAGCAGCGCCTCGCCGAGGCGGCGCAGATCGGTCGGCGCGTCCGGCCGGCTGACCGCCAGTTCCACCAGCGCCCGGTTCAGCGCCAGCGGCGTTCGCAGTTCGTGCGAGGCGTTCGCCACGAACCGTCGCTGTCCGTCGAAGGACCGGTCCAGCCGTTCCAGCATCTGGTCGAACGTGTCGGCGAGTTCGCGTACCTCGTCGCGGGGGCCGGTCAGCGCGATCCGCTCGTGCAGCCCTCGGCCGGCGGAGCCCGCGCCCGCGATCCGGCGGGCCGTCCCCGTGATCTGGTGCAGGGGCTGCAGCGCCCGGCCGGCGATCAGCCAGCCGATCGCGACAGCCGCCGCCGAGACCACCACCAACGCGAAGCCGCCCTGGGTGAGCAGCGACTCCAGCGCATTGCGCTTCGCCTCGCTCTGCACGTCCTGGATCAGCATGCGGATCTTGTCGAAGTCCTGCTCGCCCGGCGGGGTGCGGGTGACCACCGCGGCCCGATCCGGCTCGACCCGGAACGGCTGCGGCATCCGCTGGTCCACCAGCACGTACGTGACACCGAGCAGGACGATGCCGGCGAGGAGGAAGAGGCCGCCGTAGACCAGGGTGAGGCGGGCCCGCAGAGTCAGCCGCTTCACCGGATCGCATACCCCACTCCCGGCACGGTCTCGATCACCGGCGGGTCGCCGAGCTTGCGCCGCAGCTTCATCATGGTGACCCGGACCACGTTGGTGAACGGGTCGATGTGCTCGTCCCAGGCCCGTTCCAGCAGTTCCTCGGCGGAGACCACCGCACCGTCGGCACGCAGCAGCTCGGCCAGCACCGCGAACTCCTTGCGGGACAGCGGCACGTACCGGCCGTCGCGGTGCACCTCGCGACGACCCGGGTCCAGCGTGATACCCGCGCGGTGCAGCGTCGGAGGTGCCGCCGGGCGGGACCGGCGGGTCAGCGCGTGCACCCGCGCGGCCAGCTCCACGAGCGCGAACGGTTTCACCAGATAGTCGTCCGCGCCGAGGGCGAGACCGGACACCCGCTCGCGTACCGCCGCGGCGGCGGTGAGCATCAGCACCCGCGTCTCGCCGCCGGAGTCGACGATCGCCCGGCACACGTCGTCGCCGTGCACCACCGGCAGGTCCCGGTCGAGCACGACCACCGCGTACTCGTGGACGCCCAGCCGCTCCAGCGCGGCGTCACCGTCGTACGCCACGTCGACCGCGAACGCCTCCCGGCGCAGCCACTCCGCGATGGCGTCCGCCAGCACGTCCTCGTCCTCCACCACCAGCACTCGCATCCGCCAATGGTGCCGCGACCGGGGATAACGCCCGCGTAAACGTGATCGGTTACGCCCCCGATACGGACCCTGCCGTGGACTGGTCCGGTCGTCCGGCCGCAGCAGCCGGGCGGACGGTCCGGCGAAGGCCGCCGGATGACCGGAAAGGACATCGACGATGCGACGGAGAACTCTGATGCTCCCCGTACTGCTCGCGCTCGCGCTGGCCGGTTGCGCCAGTCGGGACGACGGCGGTACCGGCGTGGCCACGGCCGGCGACACCGCGGCAACGCCCTCCGCCTCGGCGGGCGGCACCGGCACCGGCACCGGGGGCAGTGATGCCGAACGGCAGCTGGACTTCGCCCGCTGCATGCGAGAGAACGGCGTGGACATGCCCGATCCGGAGGCCGGTAACGGGCCGATGTTCCGCTTCGACGGCAGCGTCGACCCGAAGCAGGTCGAGGCGGGCATGGAGAAGTGCCGTCACCTGCTGCCCAACGGCGGACAGCCGCCACAGCTCGACGCCGAGCAACTCGAACAGATGCGGGTGATGGCCAGGTGCATGCGGGAGAACGGCGTACCGGACTTCCCGGACCCGGCCCCGGACGGCCGGATCCAGATCTCGCGGGACGCCCTCCGGATCAACCCGGACGACCCCACGTTCCGCACGGCGATGGAAAAGTGCCGGCAGCACGCGCCACAGTTCGGAGGCGATCGATGACCCGCCGTACCCGTCTGCCCGCGGCGGTCGGCAGCGTGGCGCTGCTGCTCGTCACCGGGGCCGGCGTGGCCGCGGCGGTCGGCTTCGGTGGTGGTGCTGGCGACGACGCCGAGGCGCGCTCCGCACCTCCCGCCAGCGCCACCGTCACCCGGCAGACCCTCGCCGCCGCGGAGACCGTCGACGGCGAGTTGGGGTACGGGCCCAGCCGGACCGCCACCAGCCGCCTGTCCGGCACGCTCACCGCGCTGCCGGACACCGGCGCCACCGTGTCGCGCGGCAAGCCACTCTACGCCGTCGACAACGACCCGGTGATCCTCCTGTACGGCCGGCTGCCCGCCTACCGGACGCTCCAGCCCGGCGTCGAGGGGCCGGACGTCGAACAGCTGGAGCGGAACCTGAGGAAGCTCGGCTATTCCGGCTTCACCGTCGACGGCACGTACACGTGGGCCACCGCCGACGCGGTCCGGGCGTGGCAGGACGACCTCGGCGTGCCCGAGACCGGCCGCGTCGAGCTGGGCCGGATCGGGTACGCCGACGGTCCGGTCCGGGTGGAGAGTCACCAGCTCGATGTGGGTGCGGCCGTCCAGCCCGGTCAGGCGGTGCTCAGGTACACCGGTACCGACCGGCTGGTCACCGCCGAACTCGACGTCGACGACCAGCGACTCGCCGAGCGCGGTGCGGCGGTCGAGGTCACGCTGCCGGACGGTCGGCGGGTGGCGGGGAAGGTGAACACGGTCGAGACGGTCATCCGCAGCGGTGCGGCGGGCGCGGCCGGTGAGTCTGAAGCGGAAACGAAGATCGAGGTCACCGTCACCGTCTCCGACCAGCAGGCCCTGGCCGAGTTCGACCGGGCGTCCGCCAGTGTGACCTTCACCGTCAGCGAACGCGCCGACGTGCTGACCGTCCCGGTGGCCGCGCTGCTGGCACTGGCCGAGGGGGGCTACGGGCTGGAGGTCCTCGACGGAGGGTCGAGCCGGATCGTCGCCGTCACCACCGGGCTGTTCGCCGACGGCCGGGTCGAGGTCAGCGGCGACGGCGTCACCGAGGGCAGCACCGTCGGGATGCCGCGATGACCGGGGACGTGGTCGTGCTCGACCGGGTCAGCAAGCGGTACGCCGGCGGAGTGGTCGCGCTCGCGGAGGTGTCGCTGCGGGTCGGCTACGGCGAACTGGTGGCCATCGTCGGGCCGTCCGGCTCCGGCAAGTCGACCATGCTCAACGTCATCGGCACGCTGGACCGCCCCAGCTCGGGCACCGTGCTGATCGACGGTCACGACGTGGCGCGGCTGTCCGACCGGCGACTCTCCGCACTACGCGCCACCCGGATCGGCTTCGTGTTCCAGCAGTTCCACCTGGCCCCCGGCGTACCGGTGGTCGACAACGTGGCGGACGGCCTGCTGTATGCCGGCGTACCCCGCCGGGAACGGCGGCGACGCGCGCAGGCCGCACTGCACCGCGTCGGCCTCGGCCACCGGCTCGGCCACCGGCCGCACGAACTCTCCGGCGGCGAACGGCAGCGGGTCGCGGTGGCCCGCGCGGTCGTCGGCGAACCCGCCATACTGCTCGCCGACGAACCGACGGGCAACCTCGACACCAGCTCCGGGACGGCCGTGCTCGACGTGCTGCACGAACTCCACCGGGCCGGCACCACGGTTGTCGTGATCACGCACGACCGGGAGATCGCCGACAGCCTGCCGCGCCAGGTGCAGATGCGCGACGGGCGGCTGCGCGCCGACTCGCGGCCCGCGTCGAGCGGGGTGAGCTGAGATGACCGTACGTACACCGGACCGGCCGGCTCCGCTCTCCCCGGCACGGATGCCTCCCGCCGATGTCGTGCGGGTGGGCGGTGTCGGGCTACGGACCCGGCCGCTGCGGGCGTTTCTCTCCGCGCTGGGCATCGCCATCGGCATCGCCGCCATGATCGCCGTGGTCGGCATCTCGGCGTCGTCCCGAGCCGAGCTGGACCGCACCCTCGCCGCCCTCGGTACCAACCTGCTGACCGTGTCACCGGGCCGGACCTTCTTCGGCGGGGACGCCCAGCTTCCGCACGAGGCGGTGGCGATGATCGGCCGGATCGGGCCGGTGGCCCAGGTGACGGCCACCGGTCAGGTCGCCGACGCGAAGGTCTACCGCACCGACCTCATCCCGGCGGCGGAGACCGGTGGCGTCGCCGTCCGGGCGGCGCAGCTCGGGCTGCTGGACACGGTCGGTGCCGAGGTGGCGAGCGGCACCTGGCTCAACGAGGCCACCGCGCGGTATCCGGCGGTGGTGCTCGGCGCGACCGCCGCCGAGCGGCTCGGACTCCTGGCCGCCGGGCCTGATGTCCAGGTGTGGCTGGGTGGCCGCTGGTTCAGCGTGGTGGGCATCCTCGTCCCGGCACCGCTCGCGCCGGAGCTGGACAGCTCGGCCCTCGTCGGCTGGGATGTCGCCGCCGGCCACCTGGGCTTCGACGGCCATCCGACCACCGTCTACGCCCGCGCGGAGGCCAGCCAGGTCGAGGCCGTCCGGGCCGTGCTCGGGTCGACCGCCAATCCGGAGGCGCCCAACGAGGTGGACGTCTCCCGCCCGTCGGACGCGCTGGCCGCCGCCCAGGCCACCGACGAGACCTTCACCGCGCTGCTGCTCGGTCTCGGCGCGGTGGCGTTGTTGGTCGGCGGCGTCGGGGTGGCCAACACCATGGTCATCTCGGTTCTGGAACGGCGGGCCGAGATCGGCCTGCGTCGCTCGCTCGGCGCCACCCGGGGACAGATCCGCACCCAGTTCCTCGCCGAGTCGCTGCTGCTGTCAGCGCTCGGCGGGACCGGCGGGGTGCTGCTCGGCATCCTGGTGACGTCCGGGTACGCGCTCTCCCAGGGCTGGCCGACCGTGGTGCCGGCCTGGGCGACGGTCGGCGGCGTCGCCGCGACACTGCTCATCGGCGGCGTGGCCGGCCTCTATCCGGCGATCCGGGCCTCCCGCCTCGCCCCCACCGAAGCCCTGGCGGTGGCGGGATGACTCGCCAGCGCTAGCGCGGGGCCTGCGGGACGCTGGGACGCCGGGGATCGACCGGCCCGGCGTCCCGCAGCGGGCAGCAGGCCGCGCCGGCGCCGTTCCGCGAGTCGACGCGGATCGCGTCCAGGAGCACTCCGGCGGCCTGCTCGATCACGACGGGTGAGCGCGGGCGCAGCGGGTCACCGGACCCGCCGGTGGCCAGCGGCAACGGCACCAGGGTGCACTCCCGCACCAGCACGTCCCGGTATTCGAGCACCCGGACCGAGTGGTCGATCTCGCTGCGACCCCAGCCGGCGATCCGCACCGCGTACAACGGGCCGTTCCAGGACACGCAGGCGTGTGACACCCGGATACGCTCGCCGACCGCGCTGCCGTCCGAGGCGTGGAAGCGGTCCGTGTTGTCGCCGGGCAGCAACCGGAAACCGATCTCGACCTCCGACAGGCAGACCCGCTCCACCACGACGTCGTGGACCGAGCTGAGGTAGAACCCCTCGAACGCGTCGGACACCCGCAGGTCGCGGATGGTCAGGTGGTGCGGGTGGTAGGACGGCCCGACGATGGCGTCGACCCCCTCGCCGACCGCACCCCAGTGCACCGCGATCCCGGTGCAACCCCCCACGATCGACACCTCGGCGATGGTGATGTCGCGTACCGCGCCGACCACGGCGATGCAGTTGGCGGCGCGCGCGTCCCGGCGTTCGACCTGGACCCGCCGGATCTCGATCTCCTCGATCCACTCCGCCTCGGCCGGGTAGAAGTAGCTGCCGACGGTGATGGCGGTGCCCCGGTCGCCGCCGTGCTCCCCCGGCGCGCACGGCGGCGGGAGGAAACCGACATCCCGGATCGCCACCCGCGAGCCCAGCACGTGGACGATGGGCTGCCCGTCCGACGCGGACGACGTCAGCCAGGTCGCCACCGGCCCGTCCCCGTGTGCCGCCCCGGCCAGCGTCCAACCGGATCCGACGACCACCCCCCGCTCCAACGGGAAGGTGCCGGCCGGCAGCCGCACCGTTCCGCCCGCTCCCGAGGCCAGGAGCCGCTCGATCGCCTCCTGGTTGGCCGTCGCGTCGTCGGTGAGCACCAGGTCGTACGCGGTAGCGTCAAGCACCGGTCACCACTCCAACTCGACGACCTGGCAGACAATCTCGGCCACCCGTCGCCGTACGGCTGGGGCCTCCCGCTCGGCGAGCCCGATCAACACCGGCCCGGGTGCCGTACGCGCGATCACCACGTCGAGCGCGTCCTCGGCCGATGCCGTCGCGCGCACCGGGCACTCGGTGCCGTCCAGGAGGCTCACGGCCCGGACGGCCAGGCGATCCGGGTGGGGCGGCCGGGTGAAGGGCGACGCCTCGAACAGTGCGTGGCCGGCCCCGCGTTGTGCCACCCGCAACGCCTTCAGCACGGTCTGGCCCCGCTGCCGGCGCAGCCACGCCTGGCTCGGCTGGCGGATCGCGGGCGGGGGGCCGGACGCGGTCGTGATCCGCAGCCGGCAGCGCACCGTGGCGCCGCCCGCGTTGACCACGACGAACCTCGACCGGGCATGGCCCTGGCCGCGACCCCGTGCCCCCACCAGCCCGCCGGCGCTGACGAGACCGGCGAGTTGCGCGGGCCCGCCCGCGAGACGGCCCGAGCCCTGCCCCTCGGCGAGGTCCTCGATCGCGTGGACCTCGACCTGGTTGATGCGGACCCCGATCGCCGCGAGCTGGCTCAGTGCCGAGGCCGCCCAGCCCGGGAGGGTGGCGTCCGCGAGTTCGATGATCAGCAGACCGTCCTGGCCCACCTCGTCCGCCCGCAGGTCGAACTCGACCCAGGCGTGGGCCTCCACCAACCGCAACCGCCCCCGCTGGCGGCTGATCAGCGCGGCGGCCCGATCCGCGCCCTGGGCTCGGACCATGACCAGACGCGGCAGCTCCCGCATTCCCCGGGCCGGTGCCGCCGCGCGGGACCAGGCCGTCTGCGAGGC
This sequence comes from Micromonospora sp. WMMD1082, assembly GCF_029626175.1. Classification (NCBI taxonomy): domain Bacteria; kingdom Bacillati; phylum Actinomycetota; class Actinomycetes; order Micromonosporales; family Micromonosporaceae; genus Micromonospora; species Micromonospora sp. WMMD1082. The sequence goes on from NZ_JARUBM010000002.1 coordinate 6,675,750, forward strand.
GCCGTCGACGTGCAGGTTCACCCGGACGCGGACGGGCCGGCCGCCGGTGCGCAGCTTCAGCACGACCGCGCCCGACGCGCCCTGCACCCGTCCCACGATCGCGATGCCTCGGGCCATCTGGTCGGCGACCAGCACCTCGGGGTCGCCGCCGGAGGTGAACAGCGCGGGCAGCTCCCGCGCGGGGGTCGGATCGTCGAACTCCGTGGCGAACCATGCGCCGATCGCCACTACCGGACACCCCCGGGCACCTGAAGGTCCGTCCGGGTCAGCACCGGCTCGCGCCGCGTCCACATCCGTTCCACGGCCTCGAAGAGCGGGTCCGCGTCGCTCTCGATGTGCCGGAACGCGGTCCGCACCGCGCGGAGCATGTAGTCGGCGGGCCAGACCTCCCAGTGCGGCACCTGGGGCGTGAACAGGTCCGTGGCGCTGCGGTAGAACCACAGCCAGAGTCGGGCGCGTTCGACCTGCTCGGCCGAGATGGTCTCCGCGCCGTTCAGCATCGCGGTGATCGCGGCGTCGAGGGCCTTCCAGTAGGACTCCGGGTCGTTCACGACGGTGGACAACCCGCACTCGCTCCACTCGGACCAGCCGGCCTGGATCACCGGGATGCCGTACGCCGGTAGCTCGTTGCTCACGCTGCCGCGAACGGTCACGCCGAGGTCGACGAGGCTCCACAGGCCGTTCTTGCTGAGATCCTTGCTGAGCTGGAACACCATGTGCCGGTGCCGCCCGTACTGCCGGGCGACCGAGTCGAAGAAGTCCGTGCTGTCGTACCGGAACTGGCTCGGATGGTCCTGGAACAGCCACTGGACCTCGGTGGCGGTGCTGGCGAACCGCGCCGTCTCCTCGAACCAGTCGGCCAGGGTGGGGAAGGACTGGTGGTTCGTGCCGGGCGCGTCGGAGACGGCGTGGTTGAACACCGCCACGATCGGCCGGGACGGGTCGAACCCCAGGCGGGCCGCGAAGTGGGTGCGCAGCCGGGCCCGCTCCTCGCTGTTGGTGATGTCGACGGAGGCGCTGGCACCGCCCCGCCACCAGCTGGGCCGACCCAGGTTGACCTTCGACCGCCAGGCGACCAGCTCCGCGTTCCGCCGCACCTCGCCGCGCCGCGACCAGACCCGCTCCTCGAAGAAGGCACCGATCTGGTGGGTGAGTTCGCCGCGGAAGGTGTGCTCACCGGTGTCGGTCTCGGGAAACAGTGCGTACGCCTTGAGGCACCCCGTCTGCTGGGTGTGCACGACCGGTACGCCGGCGCGCCGGGCGGAGTCGACCGCCAGGCCCCAGTGGTCGTAGTCGACGTGGCTGGTCACCAGCGCCACCGCGGATCCGCTGCCCAGCAGGGCGTCGTAGCACGACGACATGGCCCGGGCCAGTGCCTGCCGCCGCCGGTAGCGCGGGTCGGCGGCGGGATCCTCGGGCGGCCGGGGCCGCTTGGTCACCCGGCAGTAGGTGGCGCTGACGAACTCCTCCAGGGTCTCCTCGCCGATCGGCGCGCCGGGGGGCAACGGCCGCCCGAACAGCGTCACCGGAACGGCGCCCGGCGTGGCGGAGCTGGCCGAACCCTCGACAAGGCGGTAGAGGTCGATGACCTCGCTGGCGCCGTACGCCTCCGCGACCCGCTCGACCAACTTCACGTCGAACTCGGTCCACAGCGCCTCGTGCCACATCTGCTCCACGCCGGTCACGACCACGAGCTGGGCCGGCACGATCCGGCGGATCGCGTTGGCGACCGACAGGTTACGCATCGCCACCCTGATGTCCTGGTGGAACACCTCGACGACGATGTAGTTCTGGGACGGCATGGACCCCAGGTTCTTGCGCCAGTAGACAGCAGCGGAGTCGAGGAATGCCTCGAACTCCTTCTTGTCAGCCCCGAGCCACACCCGCAGAACCGTCCTTCCCCCGCGTACACGCGCCCGAGCGCTGTGTCCGCATTCATGGATTCATGGCGCACCGCAGAGCCCGCCGACGCGTTCGGAGAACGGGTCGCTGACGACTCACGGAAGACCGCAAGGTACCGCCATCGGGCGGATCTGAGGTTGACGCCGCGTGGACAACAGGTGACGGGCGGCGGCGGAACCGACGCCCTGGTCGTGATCGCACCGGCTCCGGCGGGGCGACCCGCCGCGCCCCGCACGCTCGTCGACGGCCTTCCGAGGGGTGGGCAGGTCTAACCTGTATCGGTGACGGCGAGCGAGTTGGATGCCGACGAACGGCTCCGCCGGATGGAGGCGGTGGTCGACGTCAGCCTCTCCGAGATGGGTGCCGACCAGCTGCTTGCCGAACTCCTCGACCGCGTCCGGCGGATCCTGCGGGTGGACGTCGCCGTCGTGCTGCACCTTGATCCGCACGCCCGGCAGCTGATGGAAACCGCCGTCTCGGGTCGTCCGGACGGCTCCGCCGGTCACCGTGACCCTGCCTGGAGCGGACTGGCCGCCCGGATCGTCCGGGACCGGCTACCGGTCGCCGTCGCCGGCGTCGACTCGGCCGCCTCGGACCTCCGGTCGCTGGCCGCGGTGCCGCTGCTGGCGAACGCGGATGTGGTCGGGGTGCTGCAGGTGGGCAGTTGCCGACCCCGCCGATTCAGCGCGGAAGATGTCCAGCTGCTGCAACTCGCCGCGGACCGGGCGACCCAGGCCAGCCAGGCCGGGCAGGCCCACCTCGATCGTGCCGCGGCTCTGGCGCTGCAACGCAGCCTGCTGCCGCCGCAGCTGCCGGAGGTGTCCGGGGTGGACATGGCGGCCCGCTACCTTCCCGGGCACGACATCGGCGTCGGCGGTGACTGGTACGACGTCTTCCTGCTCCCCTCCGGCTGGCTCGGTGTCGTCATCGGCGACGTGGCCGGTCACGGACTACGCGCGGCCGTGGTGATGGGCCGGCTGCGTAGCGCCCTGCGCGCGTACGCGCTGGAATGCCCGGACCCGGCCGAGGTGCTCACCCGCCTCGACCGCAAGATCCGGCACTTCGAGCCGGAACACCTCGCGACCGCCCTCTACGCCATGCTGCCGCCCGACCGGAACCGCATCCACCTGTCCCTGGCAGGTCACCCGCCACCCGCCCGCGCCGCGCCGGACAGGCCCGCCGAACTGCTCGACCTACCCGTCGATCACCCGCTCGGCTTCGGCGGCGGCCACCCCCGCCGGACGACCGTCCTCGACTTCCCCGACGACACCGTCCTGGTCTGCTACACCGACGGCCTGGTCGAACGGCGCGGCGAACCCATCGACGAGGGACTGCACCGGCTCCGGGCGACCATCGAGCCGGGCCCCGCCGAGACGGTCTGCACCACCGTGATGGCCAACCTCGTCGACGACCGCCCGACCGACGACATCGCGCTGCTCGCGATCCGCCGCCGGTCGACCGGCGCCGCTGCGTAGGCGTCCGCGCCACCACGCATGCCAGGATTCGGCATGACGATTCGCCGTGCCGTGCCCGATATCACCACCGCCGACCCGGTCGCGAGCAGCGGGTTCTACCAGCTGCTGGGTTTCCGGGAGGAGATGAACCTGGGCTGGGTGGTCAACCTCGTCTCATCCGGGATCTCAACACGTCGAACTCGCAGCCCGGCAGGGATGGGTCGAAGCCGTGCTCGACCAGCCAGCGGGCCGCCACCAGGCTGCGCCACGACCACCACCCACGGATCACGTCGAGGTCGACATCGGCGCCGTAGCCGGCGACCACGTCGTCAAGGTGTTCCTCGTGTCCGAGCGTCAGGACGGCGAGATCGTACAGCGCATCGCCCCGGGCCGCCTCGGACCAGTCGAGCACACCGGTGATCTCGTCACCGTCGACGAAGACGTGGGTGATCTGCAGGTCGCCATGCATGAACACCGGTGTCCACGGCCGCAGCGCGGCCTCGGCAACCTGGCGGTTGCGGGTGACCACGTCGGTGGGAAGGACACCATGCGCGACGAGCCACTCGCACTCGCCGTCGAGGCGCGACACGATCTCGTCGAGGCGCCGACCGGGCCAGGGCGGCAGGGGCGCGTCGTGCAGCGTCCGCGCGGCCGCACCCGCCGCGGCCCACGCCGCCGACGACGCGGGCGAGGGCTGGCCGAGGCGGCCCAGCGCCATCCCGGGCAGGGCGGCGAGCGCGAGTACGGGCGGCTTGCGCCACAGGACCCGCGGAGTCGGGATCGGCGCCAGAGTCATCGCCTCGACCTCGACGTCGGTGCGCGTCTGATCAGCGTCGATCTTCAGGAACACCGCACCGACACGCAGGGTCGCCCGCTCGTCATGGGCGACGACGACCTCGACTTCCGCCACGTCGACCATTATCCCGGGACGACCATCGACGCCGCCGAGGACTTGCGGGCGCGTCATGCGGGTGGATGCCGCGTACGCTCGGCCGATGGACGCGGAGCTGCGGATCGAGACGGCCGGCCCGGCGATGGCCGCGGCCGCGGCGGGAGTGCTCTGCCGAAGCCACGCCGAGTACCCGGCGTTCCAGCACCTGTTCCCGGACCGCGCCCGGCGTCTGCGGGTTCTTCGGCCATTCCTGACTGCCACCGCTCGGGATGCCGCGCGACACGGTCGCCTGGACGTCGCCCGGATAGGTGATCGTGTCGGCGGCGCCGCCCTCTGGATGCCGCCGGGCGCCTGGCCCGCCACCCCCGGGCGCAAGCTGCGCATGACGCCGGCACTCACGGTCGCGCTGCTCACCGCCGGCGGCCGCGCCCGGCCCTGGCTGCGCACCGGCGCCGCGATCGAGGCGGACACCATCGACGGGTGGTACCTGATCGCCCTCGGCGTCGACCCGTCCGCTCAGCGGCGCGGCGTCGGAGGCCACCTGCTCAGCCCGGTGCTCGCCCTGGCCGACGTCGACGGCGCCACGGTCGGGCTGCACACCTCCGACCCGGCGAACGTCGCCTACTACCAGCGTTTCGGGTTCACCGTGACCCGACCGCTCGGCGAACTGTTCCCCGGCGGCCCCGCCTACCTGAGCATGCGCCGCCCACCGCAGCCTTCGTGAACGTCCGGCTCACCGGATGCGGCTCACCGGATGCGGCCGAGGGCGGCGTCGAGGTCGTCGAGATGACGTGAGACCGGGCCGACGGTGAGCATGCCGCTGCCGGCGCCGGCCAACTCGTTGGCGGCCGGCGCGAGTTCGCTCCGGGCGCGTGTCATCGCCGTCCGGTCGTCGAGGGCGATGGCAGCTTGGGCGGTGAGGCACCACAGGGCCTCGAACAGCAGGTCGCGCGGCGGATCCGGGATCCGACGCAGCGCCGCGGCGGCATCGGCCGGGCGGTCCCGTCGCAGTAGGACGAGCGGGCGTACCCAGGGTGTGTGCGGGCCCCAGTCGGTGTCGTCGTCGAAGCGGACCGGTTCACCGTGCGACACGTGCAGGCAGAGCAGGGCCAGCGGTAGCAGGCCCCGCTCGACGCCGGGCATGCCGGCAGTGGCGAGTTGCGCCGCCGCGTCGCGGTAGGCCGCTTCCACCGCCGGTGGCGACGGTTCGGTCGCGGCCAGTCGCAGCGCGCGGTACCACCGGGTGAACACGCCGACCAGCGGGCGGTCGTACCGCTCGGCGAGCCGGTCCGCCGCGGCAGCGTGCCGGTCGCCGGTGGCGAAGTCCGCGAGCGCGCTGTGGGCCTGCAGTTGGACGAGATGGCCGAGGATCTCGAATGTCCCGAGGCCGTGTTGAGCGGAGAGGGCGACGAGTTCGGCACCGATCTGGTTCCGCTGGGGAGCCAGGCCCGCGCGGTGGAAGGTCTGCATGAACACCCCGTTCAGCGCGAAGGCCAGCAGGGCGGGGTCGCCCAGGCGGCGGGCGATCCGCTCCGCCTCCTGGGCCGCCTCGGGGCCGCGGGCCGCGCGGGTACCGCGTGACTCCACCGCGATCGTGGCCAGCAGTCGGGCTCGGGTGGCCTCGGACGAGTCGGGGCGTAGGGCGGTCAGGGCCCGCTCGGCCGCCGTCACGATCTGCGCTGCCTGCGCCGGATCATCCGAGCGCGTCCAGATCGCGGGGACGTCGTAGCCGCCGATCACCCGGGCGGTGAGGTCAGGATCGCCCAGCTGCTCGGCGGCGGCGATGGCCGCGATCCGCTGATTCCGCGCCGCCTCAAGCCCGCTCGCCCCGGTCACGGCGAGACTTCGCAGCAGGCCGACCGTCGACTCCAGTCGAGATCGGGAGCCGGACGCTACCGTACGGTCGTATGCCGCTGCGGTCTCCGCCCAGACCCGGTGCGGTCCCGGTGAGCCCGGGCCGTCGCTGATCCGATCGTCGTGCCGGAGGATGTCGGTCTCCAGGCGCCGCAGTCGCGGGCTCGGATCGACGCCGAGCTGTTCCAGGAGCAGGCCGCGGGCGCGGCGCAGCACCGCAAGCGCATCACCCTGGCGTCCGGTGCGATACAGGGCGAGCGCCAGCAGCCGCCACGCCTCCTCCCGCCACGGATGCTCGGCCACGTGCGCGTCGAGATCGGGTACGACGTCCGAGGCGCGCCCGACGGCCAGTTGCGCCTCGGCCCGCTGCTCGATCGCGTTCAGCCGTAGCTGTTCAAGGCGGGAGCGCTCGACACGCGACCACGGCTCGTCGTCGACGCCGGCAAACGCGGGCCCCCGCCACCAGCTCAGGGCACGATCGAGCCTGTCGAGTGCCTCGTGCGGGGACGCCGTGGACGCGGCGGAGACCTCGTCCTCGAACCGCCAGGCGTCGACCGCATCCGGCGCCAACCTCAGCGCGTAGCCCGGGCCCTCGGTGACCAGCAACCGTGCCGGCTCACGCGGTGGACGCTGCGGCTCCAGCGCCCGCCGCAACGCCGCCACGAACGTGCGGACGCTGCTCACCGCGCCTGGCGAGGGCTCCTGCCACAGATCATCGACGAGGTGGTTGACCGGTACCACCCGACCGCGCGCGACGACGAGTCGCGCCAGCACCGCGCGATGTTTCGGCCCTTTCAGGTCCATCGGCGCGCCAGTGCCGTCCCAGCCGACAACCGGCCCGAGAACACCGACGCTGACCTGCACTGATCGAACCGCCCTTCCGCACCTCCGCTCAAGGTATCGCGCTCATCGTTTGCTCATCCGCGACCGGCACGCTGGGATCGTCCACCCGACGAGAAAAGGACGATCATGACAATTGCCATTCCCGGTTTCGACTACCAGCGCGTCTCGGTCGACGACGAGGTGACCCTGAACGTGGCGGTGGGAGGTACGGGCAGCCCGATCGTGCTGTTGCACGGTTTTCCGCAGACCCACGTCATGTGGCGGCACGTCGCCGGCGACCTGGCCAGCGACCACACTGTGATCTGTCCCGACCTGCGCGGTTACGGGGCCAGCGACAAGCCCGACGCGCGCGACGCCGACACGTACGCCAAACGGACCATGGCCGCCGACATCGTCACCCTCGCCAACAAGCTCGGCCACGAGCGCTTTGCCCTGGCCGGACACGACCGCGGCGCCCTCGTCGCCATCCGCGCCGGTCTCGACCATCCCGCTACGATCAGTCACCTCGCCATCCTCGACGTCCTGCCGACGCTGGACATGTGGGACATCCTGCACGGGTCCTCCGCCGCGGTTGCCTTCCACCTGTACCTGATGGCCCAGCCGCCCGGCCTGCCCGAGCAGATGATCAGCGCCAGCGCGGACGCCTTCTTCAGCTACTTCCTGGACATATGGGTCAAGAACCCCCAGGCCATCCCGGCGGACCTGCGGGCGGAGTACCTGAAAGCCTCCCGCGAGGCGGTCCCCTCCATCGTCGCCGACTACCGCGCCTCGGCCGGCATCGACGTCGACCACGACCGGGCCGACCGGGCCGCCGGGAATCGGCTGTCGATGCCGATCACCGTCGTCCAGCAGGACTGGGGAGCCGCACTGGGCTACGACGCCGCCGCGCTGTGGCACACCTGGGCTACCGATCTGGACCACCGCACCACGTCGGCCGGACACTTCATGGCCGAGGAAGCGCCCGACGAGATCATCAAGGTCCTGCGCAGCCTGCTTGCGCGTTGACGTCCTCCCCGCCATGAATGGCGAGGACTCCGGTCTGCTACGCCCCCGAGTGGGCAAGCTCCCGGTGGGTTACCGCTTCCCTGCGTGGTGCCGGCACGGGTGCCGGTCTTACCTGCGCCCCACGGTCTTTGAGGTCCGCCCGTCCGGCGGTCCTGATGTTCTTCGCCGCGGCCGGGATATCCCTGCTCGACTTGTACTCCAACATGTCCACGAACTGCGCCCAGCCGGCATCGTGCACCGACTTGGCCAGCCGAGTCCGGCCGAGACCGGCCACGCACAGATTCTCGACGTACACCGCTTGGTTGTCGCGGATGATCGATGTCGAGAGCTTGTGCTGCCAGTCTCGCCGGCCCTCGGCCACCTGAGCGTGCGCCCTGGCGACCTTCTTCGGCAGGCGCAGCCGGCCGCTGTCCAGCACCTTGAACCGGGCGTTGGCCGTGAACCTGATCGCCTGTCGGTTGTCCTTGCGGGACCGGAACCGGGGCGGGGCGACCTTGCGACCCTTGCGCTTGCCGGAGACCGAGTTGAAGAAGTTCCGGTAGGCGGCGCTCAGGTCCGCGAGGGCCTGTTGCAGCACCACCGCCGACACCTCGCTCAGCCACGCCCGCTCGGGGCGTGGTCTTCGCTTCGGTGATCAGCGCGTAGGACAGCTGCCCGTCCGAGAGATACGGCAGCCCCTGCCGGTGCGCTTCCTGCCGTGCGCGCAGCCCGTCGTTGAACACCACCCGCGCACACCCGAACACCCGGGCCAGCGACTGCCGCTGACCCGGCGTGGGACACGGCTTCACCTCCGCCGTGAACGACGGAGCACTGCCGTGTGTGTTCGGGAGCGCAACACGTAGGCGCTGCTGTGCAGCGCGAAGGGGTCGTTCGCATCCGCGTCGTCGAAGGCACGCAGTCGAAGGCGAGCGGTGGGCAGCGTGGGGTGGGCAGCGGCATCCGCGTCATTGTTCCCTCCCGTGATCTGTAGCCGGTCAACCACACATCCGCTGACCGTGTCGGTGGGCATCCGGGTCGAAGGTCCTTCCGGGTGCGGGAGTTCGACCCTGCTGGACGCCGGACCGGCGGGCCACGATATGACAGTCGAAACTCGGCAACCAACCCCTTGGAGAATCGCGTGAAGCGCAGGACGCTCGACATTCTGTTCAGCATCGGTGGGCTGGGCCTCGCGGCCCTACTACTCGTCATCGGGATCGTCCTGACCTCGAACGCCAACTTCGCCAACACCTACGTACGCGACCAACTCGGCGCCCAGAACATCACCTTCACCCCCGCCGACCAACTCAGCGACGACGAGAAAAACGTCGACTGCCTGGTGGAGAACGCGGGAAAGGAACTCACCACCGGCAAACAGGCCGAGTGCTACGCCAACGAGTACATCGGGCTGCACCTAAAGAACATGGCCGGCGGACAGACCTACGCCGACCTGGGCGAGCCGCAGAGCCAGCTACGCGAGCAGGTCGCCACCGCCCAGCAGACCAACGACCCGGCACTGGCCGACCTGCAAGCCCAACTCGCCGAAGTCAGCGCCCAGCGGGACACCGTGTTCAAGGGCGAAACACTCCGCGGCCTGCTACTCACCTCCTACGGCTTCAGCGAAATGGGAACCAAGGCCGGACAGGCCGCCACCGTCATGTACCTCGGCGCCGCGCTGCTCCTACTACTCTCCCTCGCCGGCCTGGTCCACGCCTTCCGCACCCCACCCAGCAAGACATTCGCCGCCCCCTCGCCAGAGCGAGCCGACACCACCGCCTGAGAGCCCCGACCCCCCGCCCAGCGCCCGGTCTCCCACCAAGACCGGGCGCTGAGCACCTGATCGGCGGCCTGATGAGGACGCCACGCCCCGGTTCCGCCGTGTCGAACCAAGCTTCTATCGCCGAGCGGCTACTCGACCCCGCCGGGCTCTGGAGGGGTGCCGGCGTCGGTTCGCAGCCGCGCGTGCAGGTGGGCGTCGTGCCACCCGTCGGCGTGCCGCAGGTAACCGCGTAGGGTGCCCTCGATGCCGAACGCGGCCTTGTGCGCGACCCGGCATGACGCCGAGTTGGCGATCGAGTGGACCAGGAAGAGCCGGTTCATCCGCAGCGTGCCAAACGCCCACGATGTCAGCGTGTGGACCGCGCGCACGGCAACACCTCTCCCGCGTGCAGTGGGCAGGACCCAGTACGAAAGCTGCGCCGACGCTTCCGACAGCATGATCGTCCGAAGGCCGACCTGGCCGACGGCTTGATCATCGGCGCTACGGACGATGGCCCAGCTGGCGTCTGACTCGTTCGCCCACCGATCGGCCCAGTGCGCGATCCAGTCCTGCGCCTCGTCATCGCTGTCCATCCGGCGCACATGCCAACGTTGGATGTCGGGACACGCGAACGCGGCCCGCACGGTCGCGGTGTCCGCGTTGCACCACGGCCGTAGGAACATGTGCTCGTCGATGCCGAGACGGGGCTGCCCGGTGGCTCGGAGGGAACCGGTGGGCAGGGCTGGGTCGACAAGGAGTGGCATGAGTTCATCATCGCCGACCCGCTGAAGAGCACCGTCCCGGCCATCAGCTGCCCTCCCTAGTTCTGGGCGATCTCGACGACGTAGGCCGCCAGGTTGCTCAGCGTCTGCTCACCGCCCTCGATCGCGTGGTACTCCTCCACGGCCCGGTCGCGCAGTTCTCTGGTGGGGAAGACCGTGCGCATCACGATCCGGGTCGCGGTGCCGTGCGGCGCGAAGGCCAGGGTCGACTCGAAGGCGTTCGGGTCGTCGCGGGACTCACCGTGCAGCAGCGCGATCCGCTCCGGTGGGACGATCTCGGTCCAGGTGATCCATTCGGCGTAGTCGGTTCCGTCCGGCCCGTGCATCACGAAGTCCCACTCCCCGCCGACGCGGAACTCGAAGGACCGCGTGGTGGTGGTGAACCCGTTTGGGCCCCACCACCGCGACAGGTGCCGGACTTCGGTGAACGCTTCGAACACCAGCTCCCGCGGGGCGTCGACGACCCGAGAGATCACGATCTCCCGGTCGGCCGTCGCCGATCCCACCCCTGTTTCCTGCCCTGTCCCTGTCATTGCTCATTCCTCCTGCCGTGTCTGTTTGAGGTCCTGCACGTAGGCGTCCAGCCGGTCGAAGCTCTCGTTCCAGAACCGCTCGAACCCGCCGACCCACTCGTGGACCGGCCGCAGCCCGCGGGCGTCCAGGCCGTAGAGGCGCTGCTTGCCCGCCCCGCGGACCCGCACCAGCCCCACCTCCCGGAGCACCCGCAGGTGCTTGGACGCCTGCGGTTGGCTCATTCCCAGTTCCTGGGCCAGGTCGGTCACCGGCCGCTCACCCGCCTGCAGTAGCGCCAGGATGTCCCGACGCTGCGGCTCGGCGATCGCGTTGAACGCGTCCGACGTCGTCGCTGCTCGTGCCACGGCAGCCATTATATTCCCATAACGGAATACGTCAAGCCGGTTGGAGGTAAGGACGAGAACGGCCGCCCACGCCATCACCGGCTGACCACCCGACAGCGCCCGAACGCCGGCAAGTTCGAATGGCGGATCATGACGGTGCGGGGACATGATCATCACGTGGATGCCCGCCGATCGTTCTGGTCGATGGCCTTCGCTCGTTGGTCGCGTCACCATCCAGGTCATCCCGTTCCGCGAGGGCGCCTACGCCTCGATGCTGTCCAGCTTCCACATCCTGAACTTCGAAGAAGGACCGGGGGTGATGTACGTCGAGGGCCTGACCGGAGACCTCTACCCTGTCGGCCACCGCCTCAACGGCGATGATCAGGAAGATCCGCGATGCGGAGCACCACGATTAGGGAGGTGCGCATGGATTCCCAGTGGCGCAAGAGCACCCGCAGCGGCGGCAACGGCGCGTGCCTCGAAGCCCGGTACGCCGACCACACCGCCCAGGTCCGCGACACCAAGGACCGGCAGGGCCCGATGCTGTCCTTCACCGCCGGCCAATGGACCCACTTCGTCCAGGGCATCAAAGCCGGCACGCTCGACGCCTGAGCAACGGTGCCGGGTGTGGTGATCATCAATGTGACCACACCCGGCTACCGCAACATCGGTTGACTGGTCAGCTGCCCACGTAGGCCGCGAGGTGCTCGCCGGTGATGGTGGACCGGGCGGCGACGAGGTCGGCGGGAGTGCCCTCGAAGACGATCCGGCCGCCATCGTGGCCGGCGCCGGGGCCGAGGTCGATGATCCAGTCGGCGTGCGCCATGACCGCCTGGTGGTGCTCGATGACGATGACCGACTTGCCGGCGTCGACGAGCCGGTCCAGCAGCCCGAGCAGGTGCTCCACGTCGGCGAGGTGCAGGCCGGTGGTCGGCTCGTCGAGGATGTAGATCCCGCCCTCCTCGGCCATGTGGGTGGCCAGCTTGAGCCGCTGCCGCTCGCCGCCGGAGAGCGTGGTGAGCGGCTGGCCGAGGCTGAGGTAGCCGAGCCCGACATCGGCGAGCCGGGTGAGGATGCGGTGCGCGGCGGGCGTACGCGCCTCGCCGGCCCCGAAGAACTCCTCCGCCTCGGTCACCGACATCGCGAGGACCTCGCTGATGTTGCGCCCGCCGAGGTGGTACTCCAGCACCGACGCCTGGAACCGCCTGCCCTCGCACTCCTCGCAGACGGTGGCGACGCCGGCCATCATCGCCAGGTCGGTGTAGATGACGCCGGCGCCGTTGCAGGTGGGGCAGGCGCCCTCGGAGTTGGCGCTGAACAGCGCCGGCTTCACGCCGTTGGTCTTCGCGAACGCCTTGCGGATCGGTTCGAGCAGCCCGGTGTACGTCGCCGGGTTGCTCCGTCGCGAGCCGCGGATGCCGGCCTGGTCGATCGAGACCACACCCGCGCCGGCGGGGATCGACCCGTGCACGAGCGAACTCTTGCCAGAACCGGCGACGCCGGTGACGACGACCAGCACCCCGAGCGGGATGTCCACGTCGACGTCGCGCAGGTTGTGCGTTGACGCACCACGGATCGGCAGCTGGCCGGTGGCCGTGCGTACCGTCTTCTTGAGGGCGGCCCGGTCGTCGAGGTGGCGGCCGGTGAGCGTACCGCTGGCCCGCAGTCCCTCGACGGTGCCCTCGAAGCAGACGGTGCCGCCGGCGGTCCCGGCGCCGGGGCCGAGGTCGACGACGTGGTCGGCGATGGCGATCGTCTCCGGCTTGTGCTCCACGACCAGCACCGTGTTGCCCTTGTCGCGCAGCCGCAGCAGCAGGCCGTTCATCTGCTGGATGTCGTGGGGGTGCAGCCCGATGGTGGGCTCGTCGAAGACGTATGTGACGTCGGTGAGCGACGAACCGAGGTGGCGGATCATCTTGGTGCGTTGCGCCTCGCCGCCGGAGAGCGTGCCGGACGGCCGGTCGAGGCTGAGGTAGCCGAGCCCGATCTCGACGAACGAGTCGAGGGTGTGCTGCAACGCGGCCAGCAGCGGCGCGACGGAGGGCTCGGCCAGGCCCCGCACCCACTCGGCGAGATCGCTGATCTGCATCGCGCACGCGTCGGCGATATTGACCCCGCCGATCCGCGACGACCGGGCCGCCTCGCTGAGCCGGGTGCCGGCGCAGTCGGGGCAGGCGGTGAATGTCACCGCCCGCTCCACGAAGGCGCGGATGTGCGGTTGCATCGCCTCGACGTCCTTGGCCAGAAACGACTTCTGGATCTGCGGGATCAGCCCGGTGTACGTCAGGTTGATGCCCTCGACCTTGATCTTGGTGGGCTCCTTGTGGAGCAGGTCGTGCAGTTCCTTCTTGGTGTACCGGCGGATCGGCTTGTCCGGGTCGAAGAAGCCGGAGCCCCGGTAGATCCTGCCCTGCCAGCCCTCCATGCTGTAGCCGGGGACCGTCACCGCGCCCTCGTTGAGCGACTTGCTGTCGTCGTAGAGCGCGGACAGGTCGAAGTCGGTCACCCGTCCGGTGCCCTCGCAGCGCGGGCACATGCCACCGGTGATGCTGAAGCTGCGCCGCTCCTTCGTCGTGGTGCCGCCGCGCTCGATGGTCACCGCGCCGGCGCCGCTGATCGAGGCGACGTTGAAGGAGAACGCCTGGGGCGAGCCGATGTGCGGCTGCCCGAGCCGGCTGAAGAGGATCCGCAGCATCGCGTTGGCGTCGGTGGCGGTGCCGACCGTGGAGCGGGGGTTGGCGGCCATCCGCTCCTGGTCGACGATGATCGCGGTGGTCAGCCCGTCGAGCACGTCGACCTCCGGCCGGGCCAGCGTCGGCATGAAGCCCTGCACGAAGGCGCTGTACGTCTCGTTGATCAACCGCTGCGACTCCGCGGCGATCGTGCCGAACACCAGGGAGCTCTTGCCCGAGCCGGAGACGCCGGTGAACACCGTCAGGCGGCGCTTCGGCAGCTCGACCGTGACGTCCTTGAGGTTGTTCTCCCGCGCGCCCTGCACGCGGATCAGATCATGGCTGTCGGCGGCGTGCGGCGCCGGCGACCGGGTGTCCTTGCTCATCAGAATCCGCCTCTCACGCGGGACGCCGTCGCCGACTCCGTCGGCGTCACCCGACCCGATCTAAGCAGCTCGCACTTCCTGGATGCGGACCATGTTGCCCGCCGCATCGCGTACGGCGCAGTCGCGCACCCCGTACGGCTGCTCCATCGGCTCCTGGACGATCTCGGCATCGCTGGCCTGCAGCCGCGCGAAGAGGCCGTCGAGGTCGGGGGTGGCCAGCACCACCATGGCGTAGGTGCCCTTCGCCATCATCTCGGTGATGGTACGGCGCTCGTCCTCGGTCACGCCGGGGTCGGCGAACGGCGGGTGCAGGACGATGGACGTGCCGGGCTGGCCGGCGGGACCGACCGTGATCCAGCGCATCCCCTCGTATCCGACGTCGTTGCGGACCTCGAACCCGAGGGTGTCCCGGTAGAAGGCCAGGGCGGCGTCCGGGTCGTTCTGCGGCAGGAAGCTTGAGTGAATCGTGATGTCCATGGCGGTCACGCTAGCTGCGGTTCCGGGGCCCGTGCTTCTCGATTCCTGATCGGTCGGGTCACCTGTTTCGCCACGCAGGAGGGCATCCCCGTCATCGCCCGCGCCTCGCGCCGGTAGACGCTGGGCGGCACGCCGACCAGTTCGGTGAAGCGGGTGCTGAAGGTGCCCAGCGAGGCACAGCCGACCGCGAAACAGACCTCGGTGACGCTGAGGTCGCCCCGACGCAGCAGGGCCATCGCGCGCTCGATGCGCCTCGTCATGAGATAGCCGTACGGTGACTCGCCGTAGGCGAGCCGGAACTGGCGGCTGAGGTGCCCCGACGACATGTTCGCGCCGCGCGCGAGCGCCTCCACGTCCAGCGGCTGCGCGTACTCGCGGTCGATCCGGTCCCGGACGCGGCGCAGCCGCGCGAGGTCGCTCAGGTGCTGCGCGGTGGCAGATCTGCTGGTCACCTGAGCGATCGTGCCACGTCACCGGGCGCACGGCGAGTCCGGCGCGGGCGCGTCGGGCAGACGGTCAGCGTCGCGCGGTGACGCCACCGCTCACTCACGGCAGCAGGATCACGTGCAGGGTGCGCGGGCCATGCACGCCCTCGACCCGGTTGAGTTCGATGTCGCTGGTGGCGGACGGACCGCTGATCCAGGTCAGCGGGCGGTGCGGGGAGAGCCGGGCGAGCGCCTCCGGAACGCCCGCCACCACCTGGTCGGCGCGCACCACGCAGATGTGCCGGTCGGGCAGGAGGCTGAGGACCCGACGGCCCTGGTCGGGTGAGCCGTCGAGGACGACGGTGCCGGTCTCCGCGACGGCGAGCGCCGCGGCGGTCACGACGGCGTCCGCGGCGCCGATCCGGGCGTTGTCGAGGCCGTCGTCGCGCAGCACCGTCACCGTCGGGGGCAGCCAGGCGGCGGGCAACCCCGGCGGCACGACGACGGTCGCCGGCGCCGCCAGGATGCCGGCGATCGTGTCGGCGACGGCCGCCTCGGTAACCCGGTGCACGTGGGCGCGGTAGTCGGTCAGCCGCTCCACCAGCCGGTCGAGGTCGACCGGGCCGTCCCGCCGGTAGTCGCGCGGCACCGCGACGGGCGCCCCGCCGCCGGCCGCGCGCAGCCGGCCGAGAATCGTCTCCCGGGCGCTCACCGCGTCGCCCACCACTCGCGGAACGTCTGGGCCGGCGGGTCGGGCAGGTCACGGCTGGCGGTCCAGCCGGACAGCGGCGGTGGCAGGCCGCGACCGCGCCGGCCGGCCAGCCGGCTCAGCAGCGCGGCCCGCTGCGCGGTCGCGTACAGCGCCGGGTGGTCCATGGTGTACGCGGCGGCGGCCATCGCCACCGACTCGCCACGCGGGTGGGGCACCTGGTCACGCAGGTGCACCAGCAGTTCCGGTATGTTGATCTTCACGGGGCAGGCGTCGTAGCAGGCCCCGCAGAGCGACGAGGCGTACGGCAGGGAGGCGTTGTCCGCGACGCCGGTCAGCTGCGGGGAGAGCACCGCGCCGATCGGGCCCGGGTAGACCGACCCGTACGCGTGCCCGCCGGTGCGCTCGTAGACGGGGCAGACGTTCAGGCAGGCCGAGCAGCGGATGCAGTGCAGGGCCTGCCGGCCGACCTCGTCGGCGAGCACGGCGCTGCGGCCGTTGTCGAGCAGCACCAGGTGGAACGCCTGCGGCCCGTCGCCGGGGGTGACCCCGGTCCACATCGAGGTGTACGGGTTCATCCGCTCCCCCGTCGAGGCCCGGGGCAGCAGTTGCAGGAACACCTCCAGGTCCCGCCAGGTCGGCACCACCTTCTCCACGCCCATCACCGTGATCAGCGTCTCCGGCAGGGTCAGGCACATCCGCCCGTTGCCCTCGGACTCCACCACGGCGAGGGTGCCCGTCTCCGCCACCGCGAAGTTCGCCCCGGAGACTGCCACCGGCGTGGACAGGAACGTCTGCCGCAGGAACCGTCGCGCCGCCGCCGCCAGGACCGCCGGCTCGTCGGTCAGCGCCGGGTCCACCCCCGGCATCGCCCGCAGGAAGATCTCCCTGATCTCGGCCCGGTTGCGGTGGATCGCCGGCACCAGGATGTGACTCGGCCGGTCGTCACCCAGCTGCACGATGAGTTCCGCGAGGTCGGTCTCCACGGGTGTGATCTCGGCCGCCTCAAGCGCCTCGTTGAGGCCGATCTCCTGGGTGGCCATCGACTTGACCTTGATCACCCGGTCGCTGCCGGTGGCGCGTACCAGGTCGGTGACGATCCGGTTGGCGTCGGTCGCGTCGGCGGCCCAGTGCACCACTCCCCCGGCAGCCGTCACCGCCGCTTCGAGCTGCTCCAACAGCTCGGGCAGGCGCGCCAGCACGTCGGTCTTGATCGCGGAACCGGCGGCCCGCAACTGCTCCCAGTCCGGCACCTCGCCGATGACGGCGGCGGACTTCGCCCGGATCGTCGCCGTGGCGTGCCCGAGGTTGCGGCGCAGCTGCGGGTCGGCCAGTGCCCGCCGCGCGGCGGTCGGGAAGGGCTCCTCGCCGCGCAACTGCCCGACGCCGGCGGGTGCGGTCGCCGGCATGCCGAGGAAGGTCCGGGTCACGGTCGCACCACCAGCTCCCCGCGCTCGTCGGTGGTCCCGCCCCGCTCGGTCGAGGCCAGGATCTCGGCCAGGTGCAGCGTGCGTACCCCGGTCCGCAACCGGGACAGCCCGCCACCGATGTGCATCAGGCACGACGAGTCCCCGGCGGTGCAGACGTCGGCACCGGTGGCGAGCACGTGCCGCATCTTGTCGGCCAGCATCGCCGTCGAGGTGTCCGCGTTCTTCACCGCGAACGTGCCGCCGAACCCGCAGCACTGCTCGGCCGCCGGCAACTCCACCAGGTCGAGCCCGCGTACCTCGCGCAGCAGCCGCAACGGCCGCTCCCCCACCCGCAGCAACCGCAGGGAGTGACAGGTCGGGTGGTAGGTCACCCGGTGCGGAAAGTAGGCGCCGACATCGGTCACCCCGAGCACGTCGACCAGCAGCTCGGACAGCTCGTACGTGCGCCCGGCCACCGACTCGGCCCGACTGGCCAGCCGCGCGTCACCACCGCGCCGGGCCACCATCGCGTGCTGGTGCCGCACCGATCCCACGCACGACCCGGAGGGGGCGACGATCACGTCGTACGGGTCGAAGGCGCGGACGTGCCGGCGTACCAGCGGCATCGCCTGGGCCTGGTAGCCGGTGTTGACATGCATCTGCCCGCAGCAGGTCTGCCCCTCGGGAAAGACCACCTCGTGGCCCAGCCGCTCCAGCAGCCGCACGGTCGCCTTCGCCGCCTCGGGGAACATGGTGTCCGCCAGGCAGGTCACGAACAGGGCGATCCGCACGTCACACCTCCACCCGCCGGTCGGCCGCCGGCGCCGCGACCGACCCGCCGCCGGGCTCGTAGCGCACGATCTGCTGGGTGTCCCGGACCAGCCGCCGCAGCGCGGCGAGGTCGTCGCCGACCACGCCGGCGGCGCGGGCCTGCACCAGCACGTTGCCGATGGCGGTGGCCTCCACCGGGCCGGCCAGCACCGGCAGCCCACAGGCGTCCGCGGTGAGCTGGCAGAGCAGGGCGTTGCGCGCTCCCCCGCCGACGATGTGCACGGCGTCGACGTGCCGGCCGGAGAGTTCCTGCACCTGGCGTACCGCGCGGCGGTGCGCGAGTGCCAGGCTGTCGATGATGCACCGCACGACGGCGGCCGGGGACTGCGGCACCGGCTGATCGGCCCGGCGGCACGCCTCGGTGATGCGGTCCGGCATGTCCCCGGGCGGCAGGAACGACGGGTCGTCGATGTCGACCACGCTGCGGAAGGCGGGCTCGCGCGCGGCGGCGGCGAGCAGCCGGGGCAGGTCGGGCTCGCCCCAGCCGCGCAGCGACTCCTGCAACGGCCACAGGCCCATGACGTTGCGCAGGTAGCGGATGGTGCCGTCGACGCCGACCTCGTTGGTGACGTTCGCGCGGCGGCTGGCCTCGGTGAGCACCGGCCGGTCCAGCTCGAGGCCGACGAGGGACCAGGTGCCGCAGGAGATGTAGGCGAAGTGTTCACCGGCGGCGGGCACCGCCACCACGGCGGAGGCGGTGTCGTGGGAGCCGACCGCCACCACGCCCGGAGTGCCGGGCAGCTCCAGCTCCGGCAGCGCCGGCCCGATCCGGGTGCCGGGCTCCCGCAGCGGCGGGAAGAGGTGGGTGGGGATGCCGGCCTCGGCGATCAGGCCGGTTGCCCAGGTGCGCGCGTGCAGGTCGTACAGCTGGGTGGTGGAGGCGTTGGTGACCTCGGCGCCGATCTGCCCGCTGAGCCAGTAGGCGATCAGGTCCGGGATCATGAGCAGCCGGTGGGCGACGGCGAGTTGCGGTGCGGCGGCGGCCGCCACGAGTTGGTAGAGGGTGTTGAACGGCAGCTGCTGGAGCCCGGTGGTGGCGTAGAGGCGTTCGGCGCCGAGCCGCCGCGTCACCCGCTCCAGGACGCCCTCGGTGCGGCCGTCGCGGTAGTGCACCGGGTTGCCGAGCAGCGCGCCGGAGGTGTCGAGCAGCCCGTAGTCGACCGCCCAGGAGTCGACGCCGATGCTGGTGACCGGGCCGGCCGTGCGGAGCCCGGCCAGTATCTCGCGGAACAGGGCCAGGATGTCCCAGTGCAGGGTTCCGCCGGCGCGTACCGGCTCGTTGGCGAACCGGTGCGCCACCGTGAGACGCAGCGCGTCGCGGCCGACCTGCCCGACCACCACCCGGCCGCTGGACGCGCCGAGGTCGACGGCCGCGACGGTGACCTCGCGGGCGCCGCGCGGGACCGGTGCCACGGCGGTGCCCGGGTCGGCGGGTGGCGGCGTCGTCGTCATCGCAGGAAGGCCGCGGCGACGCCGGCGTCGACCGGGATGTGCAGGCCGGTGGTGTGCGACAGGTCGCCGGCGGTGAGGGCGACGACGGCGTTGGCGATGTGTTCCGGCAGCACCTCCCGCTTGAGCAGGGTGCGCTGGGCGTAGAACTCGCCGAGCTTCTCCTCCGGTACGCCGTACACGGCCGCCCGGTCGGCGCCCCAGCCGCCGGCGAAGATGCCGGAGCCGCGGACCACCCCGTCCGGGTTGATGCCGTTGACCCGCACGCCGTGCGCGCCCAGCTCGGCCGCGAGCAGCCGGACCTGGTGGGCCTGGTCGGCCTTTGCCGCGCCGTACGCGACGTTGTTCGGGCCCGCGAACACCGCGTTCTTGCTGGCGATGTAGACGATGTCGCCGCCCATGCCCTGGGCGATGAGCACCCGGGCGGCCTCCCGGGCCACCAGGAACGAGCCCTTGGCCATCACGTCGTGCTGCACGTCCCAGTCGTGGGCGGTGGTGTCCAGCAGCGACTTCGACAGCGACAGTCCGGCGTTGTTCACCACCAGGTCGACCCCGCCGAAGGCGAGTGCCGCCGCCCGTACGGCGGCGCCGACCTGGTCCTCGTCGGTGACGTCGAGCGGTACGGCCACGGCGATGTCGGGGCCGCCGATCTCGGCCGCGACCCGCTGCGCGGCGGCGGTGTCCCGGTCGGTGACCACGACGCAGGCGCCCTCGGCGGCGAGCCGGTGGGCGATCGCCCGGCCGATGCCGGACCCGCCGCCGGTGACCAGCGCGATCCGGGTCGCCAGGGGCTTGGGCCGGGGCATCCGGTGGAGCTTGGCCTCCTCCAGCGCCCAGTACTCGATGCGGAACTTCTCCGCCTCGTCGATCGGGGCGTACGTCGACACCGCCTCGGCGCCGCGCATCACGTTGATGGCGTTGACGTAGAACTCGCCGGCGACCCGCGCGGTCTGCTTGGTGGCCCCGAAGCTGAACATGCCGACCCCCGGCACCAGCACGATGGCCGGGTCGGCGCCGCGCATCGCCGGGCTGTCCGGGTCGGCGTGCCGCTCGTAGTACGCCCGGTAGTCGTCGCGATAGGCGGCGTGCAGCTCCTTCAGGCGGGCGACCGTCTCCGCCAGCCCGGCGGTGGGCGGCAGGTCGAGCACCATCGGGCGGACCTTGGTCCGCAGGAAGTGATCCGGGCAGGAGGTGCCGCGCGCGGCCAGCTCGGGCATCCGCTGCCGGCCGACGAAGTCGAGCACCACGTCGCTGTCGGTGTAGTGGCCCACCTGCGCCCGGTCGGTGGAGGCGAGCCCGCGCAGCACCGGCAGGAGCGCGGCGGCCCGGTCCCGGCGCTCCTGCTCCGGCAGCGGCGGGTGGGCCAGGGGGCCGAACGGCTCGGCGCGGCCGTGCTCGGCGAGGTACCGGGCGGCGGTGGCGATGATCTCGCGGGAGTGGGCCTCGCACTCGTCGCTGGTGGCACCCCAGGCGGTGATGCCGTGCCCGCCCAGGATGACGCCGATGGCCTGCGGGTTGGCCCGCCGCACGGCGGCGATGTCGAGGCCGAGCTGGAAGCCGGGTCGGCGCCAGGGCACCCAGAGCACCCGGTCGCCGAAGATCTTCGCGGTCAGCGCGGGGCCGTCGGCGGCGGTGGCGATCGCGATGCCCGCGTCGGGGTGCAGGTGGTCGACGTGCGCCGCGTCGACCAGGGCGTGCATGGCGGTGTCGATGGACGGCGCCGCCCCGCCCCGCCCGTGCAGGCAGTAGTCGAACGCGGCGACCATCTCGTCCTCGCGGTCCACCCCCGGGTAGACGTCGACCAGCGACCGGAGCCGGTCCAGCCGGAGCACGGCCAGCCCACCCTCGGTGAGCGTGCCGAGGTCGCCGCCGGAGCCCTTGACCCAGAGCAGGTCGGTGGGTTCGCCGGTCACCGGGTCGGTGGCCACGCCCTTGGCGGAGGTGTTACCGCCGGCGTAGTTGGTGTTGGCCGGGTCGGCGCCGAGCCGGTTGCTGCGGGTCAGCAGGTCACGCACCGCGGGGTTCGTCATGACTTCCTTCGCCATCCGATCTGGAACGTTTCAGTGATGCCGGGGTCACGAGGGCGCCGTCAGGCGCCCCAGCCCGCCTGCTCGCCACCGACCCGCTCGGCCCGGACCCGCTCCAGGTGGCCGGAGCGCTTGTAGGCCGCGACCGGATCCGGGTCCAGGCCCAGCTCCGCCCGCAGCTCGCGCAGCAGCGGCCGGACGTCGGTGTGGTACGCGTCCATCAGCACGGCGTTGGCCTCCAGCACGTCAC
The DNA here is from genome assembly GCF_029626175.1 of Micromonospora sp. WMMD1082. Taxonomy (NCBI): domain Bacteria; kingdom Bacillati; phylum Actinomycetota; class Actinomycetes; order Micromonosporales; family Micromonosporaceae; genus Micromonospora; species Micromonospora sp. WMMD1082. The sequence goes on from NZ_JARUBM010000002.1 coordinate 6,697,709, forward strand.
CGGAGCGCTGGGCGGCGTCCAGCGCCGCCGCGTCCACCAGCAGCGCCTTGGCGGTCGCCTCCTGGACGTTGAGCACCGACCGGATGACGGCCTGCACCTTCGGCTCGATGTTGTGGCACTGGTCCAGCATGAACGCGATGCCGTAGCTCGGGCGCAGCGCGTCCGCCTGGACGATCTCGTGCATGATCCGGAACAGCTGGAACGGGTCCGCCGCGCCGGCCATCAGGTCGTCGTCGGCGTAGAAGCGCGAGTTGAAGTCGAAGGCACCCAGTCGCCCCGCCCGCAGCAGGACGGCCACGATGAACTCGATGTTCGTGCCGGGTGCGTGGTGGCCGGTGTCGATGACCACCTGCGCCCGCTCGCCGAGTGCCACGCAGTGCGCGTACGCGGTGCCCCAGTCCGGCACGTCGGTCAGGTAGAACGCCGGCTCGAACAGCTTGTACTCCAGCAGCAGCCGCTGGTCGCCGGTGAGCCGGTCGTACGTCTGCCGGAGCGCCACCGCGAGCCGGTCCTGGCGCGCCCGGACGTCGTCCTGGCCCGGATAGTTGGTACCGTCGGCGAACCACAGCTTCAGATCGCGCGACCCGGTGGCGTCCATCACGTCGACGCAGTCCAGCAGGTGCCCGATGGCCTTGCGGCGCACCGCCGGGTCGGGGTTGGTGACCGAGCCCAGCCGGTAGTCGTCGTCCTGGAACACGTTCGCGTTGATCGTGCCCAGCTCGACGCCCTGCTCCTTGGCGTACGCGGCCAGCGCGGGGTAGTCGTCCACCCGGTCCCAGGGGATGTGCAGCGCCACGGTCGGTGCGACTCCGGTGAAGCGGTGCACGGTCGCCGCGTCCGCCACCTTCTCGAACGGGTCGCGGGGCACGCCCTCCTGCGCGAACACCTTGAACCGGGTGCCCGAGTTGCCGTACGCCCAGGAGGGCGTCTCGATGCGCTGCTCGCGCAGGGCGTCGAGGACCCGTCTGCGGGTGCTCGGGTCGATCTCGGTCATCGTGGCTCCCCCAGTTGCTCTTCGAGATGGAAGATCTCGGTCAGGACGTGGAACCCCCGGTCGGGTCGCCCGTCGGGCAGATCGGCGAAGAACGGCGCCATCTCCGCCTGCCACCGGGCGTTGACCTCCGTCGCCTCCATCGCCGCCTGCGCGGCGTCGAGGTCGTCGGTCAGGAAGTAGCCGACCAGCAGTCCGTCGTCCCGGAGAAAGAGTGCGTAGTCGTGCCAGCCCGCGTGCTTGAGCGCGGCCAGCATGTCGGGCCACACGGCGGCGTGGCGGCGCCGGTACTCCGCCATCCGCTCCGGCCTGACCTGGAGGGTGAAGCAGATCCGACGCACACCACACCTCCCCGTGACTCAGAAGTCGAACTGGTCGATGTTGTCGGCGGTGAACTCGAACGGGTCGCCCAGCAGGACCTCGCCGTTCGCGCCGACGGTGAACTCGCCGAGCTTGCCGGCGGTGAACGTCTCACCCTCGGCGCCGGTGATGATGCCGGAGGCGAGCGCCGCACCCGTGTACGCGGCGAGGTAGCCCAGGTCCGCCGGGTTCCACAGCGCGAAGGCCTTGACGGTGCCGTCCTTGACGTACTCGCGCATCTGGTTCGGGGTGCCGAGGCCGGTCAGCTGCACCTTGCCCTTGTAGGACGAGCCGGAGAGGTAGCGGGCCGCGGCGGCGATACCGACCGTGGTCGGCGAGATGATGCCCTTGAGGTTGGGGTACTTCGACAGCAGACCCTGTGCCTCCTGGAACGACTTCTCGTCCTGGTCGTCGCCGTAGACCGTGGCCACCAGCGTGAGCTTGCCGTACTCCGGCTTGGCCAGCTCGGTCTTCATCAGCTCGATCCAGGCGTTCTGGTTGGTCGCGTTCGCCGTCGCCGAGAGGATGGCGATCTCGCCGCCGTCCGGGCCGACCGCGTCGGAGATCAGCTTGATCTGTGCCTGGGCGATGCCCTCCGCGGTGGCCTGATTGACGAACGCGTCACGGCACTCCGGCTTGGTGTCCGAGTCGTATGTGATGACCTTCGCCCCGCCGACCTTGGCCTCGGTCAGCGAGCCGCAGACCGCGTCCTGGTCGTTCGCCGCGATGATGATCACGTCCGTGCCCTGCTGGGACAGCGTGTTGATGTACGACACCTGCGCGGACGGGCTCGCCTCGGAGGGACCGGTCTGCGCGTACTGGCCCTTGAACTCCTCGACCGCGGCCCGGCCGCCCTGGTTGTCGGAGGTCTCGAAGTACGGGTTGTTGATCTGCTTGGGCAGGAAGGTGACCTTGAGCCCCTCCTTGATGGTGCCGGAGGGGTCGCCGCCGGCTCCGGTGTCGGTGCCGGTGCCGGTGTCCTCGGCGCAGGCGCCCAGGGCGAGGGCCACGGCGGCCAGCACGGCGGTCGCGACGACCCGGGTACGTCTGGTGCTCATGATGGATTCCTTTCGGGTGCGGTGGCGGGGGGCCGGCGCCGACGTAGCCGCTCGCGCGTCATCCGCACGAGATTCGGTCCGACCACGGAGAGGATGAGCAGCGTTCCGGTGACGATGGTGAGCGTGTTGGCCGGCACGTTGGCCAGCTGCAACGCGTTACGGAGCACGCCGAGCAGCGCGACCGCCGCGAGCACGCCGACCAGCCCGCCCCGACCGCCGAAGATGGAGACGCCGCCGAGCAGCACGGCCGCCACCACCGCCAGCTCCAGGCCGGTCGCGTTGTCGGCCCGGGCGCTGGCGAAGCGGAACGTCCAGAACACGCCGGCCAGCGCCGCCATGGCGCCGGTGGCGACGAAGAGCCAGAACTTGGTACGTCGCACCGAGATGCCGGTGAAGACGGACGCCTCGGCGTTGTTCCCGATCGCGTAGAGCGCGCGGCCGACCGGGGTGGCGTACAGCAGCACGCCGAACGCCACGGCGAGGGCCGCCAGGACCAGCACGAACCAGGGAATGACCGTGCCCGGGATGGGCGCGACCGCCCGCTGGGTCCAGGCCGGCGGGTAGTCGGCGACCGCCCGGTCACCGAGGACGACGTACGCCAGACCCCGGTAGAGCGCCAGCGTGCCGATGGTGACCGCCAGTGAGGGCAGCCCGAACATGGTGACGAAGACGCCGTTGACCGCCCCGAGCACGGCGCCGAGCAGCAGGCTCGACACGATCAGCAGTGGCAGCGACGTGACACCGAGATGCCACAGGTGGCCGAGCACCGAGCAGGTGAGGCCGACCGTGCTCGCCACCGAGAGATCGATCTCGCCGGTGATGATGACCAGCGTCATCGGCAGCGCGATCAGGGCGATCGGGATCGCCTCCAGCGCCAGGAACCGGTAGAAGCGGGGGCTGCCGACACCGTCGATCGTGGCGGTGGCGACGAGCACCACCACGACCAGCGCGACGACGAGGATGGCGTCCCACGAGCCGAGCAGTCGACGCCAGGCGGGCGGTCCCGCCGTCGCGGTACGCGCCGGGGCGGCGAGGGTGTCAGTTGCCACGGGTCTTGCCTCCTCGCAGACGGCGTGCCATGCGGACGGCGAGCGCCCGGTCGAGCCCGATGGCGGCCAGGATGAGTGCGCCGACGGCGGCGCGCTGCCAGAACGGGGTGACCCCCAGGACGGGCAGGGCGCTGCCGATGGTGGTCAGCAGGACGGCACCGAGGGCGGCCCCGTACACCGAGCCGCTGCCGCCGAAGATCGCGACGCCGCCGACCACCACGGCCGCGACCACGTTGAGTTCCATGCCGAGCCCGGCGTTCGCGTCGATGGTGCCGAAGCGGGCCGCGTAGAGCACGCCGGCGAGTCCGGCGAGCGCCCCGCTGGCCACGAAGGCGAAGAAGACCCGGCGGCCCACCGCGATGCCGGACAGCCGGGCCGCGTCGGGGTCGGAGCCGATCGCGTAGAGCTCCCGGCCGCTGCGGTAGTTCTTCAGCAGGTAGCCGGCGGCGACGAGCACCGCGACCGCGAAGAGCGCGAGCACCGGGACGCCGACCACGGTGGCGTTGCCCATCCGCAGGAAGGCGCGCGGCATGTCGGCGGCGTTGATCTGACGGCCGCTGGCCCAGGTGTGGTCGAGGCCCCGGAAGACGTACAGCGTGCCGAGGGTGACCACCAGCGCCGGCACCCGGGCGGCGGCGATCAGGCCGCCGTTGACCGCGCCGCAGGCCGCACCGAGCGCGGCGCCGACCAGGATGGCCAGCGGGATCGGGATGCCGGGGTTGTCGACGAAGAGCGCGCCGGTGGCGAACGCGGACAGGCCGAGGATCGAGCCGACCGACAGGTCGACGTTCCGGGTGATGATCACGATCGCCTGGCCGACCGCGAGGATCGCCAGGATGGTCGAGCTGAGCAGCAGGTCCTTGATGTTCTGTGCGGAGAGGAACCGCTGGTTCACCCCGAAGGTCACCGCGACCAGGAGCACCAGCGCGAGCAGGATGCCCAGTTCGCGGACGACGAACAGCCGGTGCGCGAGACGGCCGCCGGACTCCCGCCCGGCCGGCGCGGCGGTGGCCGGTGGCCGTACGTCTGCGGTGGTCATGCGGCGGCCCCCCGTCGCCCGGTCGCGGCCTGCCCGGTCACGGCCTGCCCGGTCGCGGCGAACATGACGCTCTCCTCGTCGGCGCGGTCGCGGGGCAGCTCGGCGACCAGGCGGCCCTCGTGCATGACGAGCACCCGATCGGCCATGCCGAGCACCTCCGGCAGCTCACTGGAGATCATCAGCACCGCCACCCCCTCGGACGCGAGCTGGGAGAGCAGCCGGTGCACCTCGGCCTTCGTGCCGACGTCGATGCCACGGGTCGGTTCGTCGATCATGAGCACCCGGGGCCCGGTGGACAGCCACTTGGCCAACACGACCTTCTGCTGGTTGCCGCCGGAGAGGGTGGCGACCGGGTCGCTGTTGCGGGCGGCCTTGACCTGCAACCGCCGGGCCCAGTCCGCCGCCGAACGCCGCTCGCTGCCGCCGGAGAGCAGCCCCAGCCTGCTCAGCGCCCACCGGCGCGGCAGGGTGGCGTTGCGCTCGATCGACAACTGCATCACCAGTCCCTGCTGGCGGCGGTCCTCCGGCACCAGCGCCAGGCCGGCGGAGATCGCCGCCGGTGGGTCGCCGGGGCGCAGCCGCCGGCCGTCGACGCGCACCTCGCCGGCGTCGTACCGGTCGATGCCGAAGACCGCCCGGGCCACCTCGCTGCGGCCCGCGCCGACCAGTCCGGCGAGCGCGACGATCTCGCCGCCGCGCACGGTGAAGGAGACATCGTCGAAGTAGCCGTGCCGGGTCAGTCCGTCGACCTCGAGGCGTACCTCACCCGGTTCGGTCGCCAGCTTGGGAAAGAGCGCGGAGATGTCGCGGCCGACCATGGTGCGGACGACACCGTCGACGGTGAGGTTTCCGATCTCGTCGGTGACGATCCACCGGCCGTCGCGCATCACGGTGACCCGTTGGCAGAGCGCGAACACCTCGTCGAACCGGTGCGAGATGAACAGGATCGCCGTGCCGTTCTCCCGCAGCGAGCGGGCCACGGCGAAGAGCCGCTCGACCTCGACGCCGGAGAGCGCTGCGGTCGGTTCGTCCATCACCAGCACCCGGGCGTCGAAGGAGAGCGCCTTGGCGATCTCGACGAGCTGCTGGTCGGCGATGGACAGGCCCCGGGCGGGCCGGTCCGGGTCGATCCGGACCCCGAGCCGCGCGAACAACTCGTTGGTGCGCGCCCGCATGGCCGCGACGTCAATGCGACGCAACCCCCTGCGCGGCTGACGCCCCATGAAGATGTTCTCCGCGACCGACAGGTCGGGAAAGAGCGTCGGCTCCTGGTAGATGACGGCGATGCCCGCCGCGCGGGCCTCGGCCGGGCTGGCGAAGGCGACCGGCTCGCCGTCGAGCAGCACCCGGCCCGCGTCCGGCCCGTGCACGCCGGCCAGGATCTTCACCAGGGTGGACTTGCCGGCGCCGTTCTCACCGACCAGCGCGTGCGCCTCGCCGGCGAACAGCTCCAGCCGGGCGTCACGCAACGCGGCGACGGCACCGAACGACTTGTCCACACCCTCCAGCGCCAGGACCGGAAGCACAACGCCCCCTTCGGGTTGTCGTAGATGACCCATCACACGTATGAAACGTTTCACCAATGCCAAGACCCTAGGTGTGGCCTCGACCACGGGTCAAGGGTTTCCAGCCGGTTACCGATTCGTTATGAGCCACCGCGCCAAACGCGACCCCACCCACCCGTTGATCATGAGGTTAGCGAGGGTTTGGAGATCAAAGTCGCCGCTAACCTCATGATCAACGCGGGCGGGGCGGTGGGGGTGGGGTTCGTTGTGGGGGGTGAGGGTTGAAACGTTATAGCGGGGATAGACTGCGCACGATCACCTGCGGCCGGGGGCCTGCCGTGGGGGATTGGCAGGAACAGCACGTCGCGGCGAAGGGAGCCCATGGCAACGGCAAGCATCAAGGAGGTGGCGCGGCACGCCGGCGTGTCCCTCGGCACCGTCAGCAACGTGCTCAACCGGCCGAACACCGTCGCGCCCGCCACCCGGCAGCGGGTCCTCGACGCCATCGCCGAACTCGGCTACGTGCGCAACGACTCCGCGCGGCAGCTGCGCGCCGGCCAGAGCCGCACCGTGGCGATCGTCGTGCTCGACGTGGCCAACCCGTTCTTCACCGACGTGGTCCACGGCGCCGAACAGGTCATCGAGGACGCCGGCGCGATGCTCATCGTCTGCAACAGCGGCGAGGACAGCGCCCGGGAACGCCGGCACCTCGAACTGCTGGAGGAACAGCGGGTGCGCGGCGTCCTCATCACCCCCGTCGCGCACGGGGTCCAGCCCAACCTCGAACGCCTCCACAACCGCGGCATTCCGGTGGTGCTCGTCGACCGCGGATCGGGGCAGGCCAGTCGCTGCTCGGTGGCGGTGGACGACCTTCTGGGTGGCCGGCTGGCCATGGCGCACCTGCTGGACCAGGGGCACCGACGCATCGCGTACGCCGGCGGCCCCTTCTCCATCCCCCAGGTGGCCGACCGGCACGCCGGCGCCGAGGCGGCGCTGACCGAGCGGGCCGTCGCCGCCGAGCTGAGGGTGGCGACGACGACCAGCCTGACGGTGGCCGCCGGCCGGCGCGCGGCCGAGGAACTGCTGACCCGGCCACCGGGGCAACGACCCAGCGCCGTGATCTGCGCCAACGACCTGATCGCCCTCGGCGTCCTGCAACAGCTGACCGAGCGTGGCGTGCGGGTGCCCGACGACGTGGCGATCGTCGGGTACGACGACATCGAGTTCGCCGGGGCGGCGGCGGTGCCGCTGTCGTCGGTACGCCAGCCGCGCGAACAGCTGGGCCGTACGGCCGCTCAGTTGCTGCTGGAGGAGGCCGAGGCGGGCATGACGCACCGCCACCGGCACGTCGTCTTCCAGCCCGAACTCGTGGTGCGTCGCTCCAGCGACCGACGCCGCGGCTGACCCGGGTCACCTTGATCGTCCGCACATCGGTGACATGACCCACCGGTGCGGGAGTCACCGAGGTGTAAACGATCAGTCGGGATAAGAAAACTGTAAGCGCCGGCGGTTACGCTGAGCCCACGGCAGCGCCACGACGGCGTTGTGAGGCACCCGGGGGGAGGGCTCGCCGCGGCAGGCCGACGTTCAGCTCGGGACCAGTTGAACGCAGGATCCCGCGGCGAGCGGCCGGTGGGCGACGACGGGGGCCTATCCGGCACGGTCGGCGGTGGACTCCGCCGACCGGTCGAGCCGGCGGCGGGCGTCCTCGATGGCCGGGTCACCGACCTCGTCGTAGATCTGTGCGGCCTGCCGCCAGGCGGCGACGGCCGCCGCCGGCTCCCCCATCGTCTCCCGCGTGTCGCCGAGCCGGAGGAGGGTCTCCGCCTCGTGGTACCGGTCGGCGGAGTCGCGGAACAGCTGGATCGCCTCCTCGTAGCAGTCGACCGCCCGGGCGTACTCACCGAGCCGGTCGTACGCGAAGCCGATGCTGTCCAGCGTCGCCGCCTGCCCGTTGCGGTCGCCGCTGCGGCGCTGCTCGGCCAGCGCCTCGGTGCAGCTCGCGATGGCCTGGGCGTACTCACCGGCGGTGGCCAGCAGCCAGCCGATCGCGTTCAGCGTGCGGGCCGCACCGGAGCGGTTGCCGGCCAGCCGGTAGAGCCGCAGCGCCTCGCGGGCCTGCGCGAGCGCCTCGTCCGGCCGCCCGAGCAGGTAACACAGCTCGCAGTAGTTGTGCAGGGTTTGCGCCTGGCCGGTCGGGTCGTTGAGGCGTTCGTACAGCTCCAGCGCGCGGCGCAGCCGGTACTCGGCGTCCTCGTGCTCGCCGAGGCGGGTGAACGCGCGCGACAGCAACCGGTTGGCGGTCGCCTGACCGGCGATGTCGTCGATCTTCTCGGCGGCGGCCAGCGCGATCTGCTGGACGGAGAGCTGGTCCTGCCAGAGACCACGCGGGGCGACGAACGTGTTCGACGCCCACGCGATCTGCCAGGCGTACGCCTCGAAGCCGCACTCGGCGGCCTGCCGGACCACCCGGAGCAGGACGCGGTGCTCCGCGGTGAACCAGGCCAGGGCGGTGTCGTGATCGGTCACCGGCCGCCGGGCCGCCGTGGGCAGCGGCGGCACCGGGTCGATGGGCGCCCACTGCGGCTGGAGCAGCAGGGCCGCCGGGTAGGCGCTGTGCAGGTAGTGGTCGTACAACCGCCGGCGGCCGGCACGCCGGTCCTCGGCGTGTTCGGACGAGTCCGCCAGTTCGGCGGCGTAGACCCGCAGCAGGTCGTGGAAGGAGTACCGCCCCGGCGCGTGCTCGGTCAGCAGATGCAGCCGGGTCAGTTCGCGCAGTGGTGGCCGGACGGCCGCCGCGGACACGCCGGCGAGCGCGGCGGCGGCGTCGGCGGTCAGATCCGGGCCGGGGTGCAGCCCGAGCAGCCGGAACAGCCGCGCCGCGGCGGGGCTCAGGGCCAGGTAGGACCGGGAGAAGACCCGCCGGACGTCGCCATCGGCCAGGGCGTCCAGCCGCGCATCCGCCGAGTGCAGTTCGGCGGCGAAGGCGTCGAGCGGAAAGGCCGGGTGGGTGGCGACCCGTGCCGCCACCATCGACAGGGCGAGCGGCAGCCGGCCGGTGGCCGCGATGATGTCGGTGACCGCGTCCGGCTCGGCGGCGAGCCGGAGGGCGCCGAGCCGGCCGACCAGCAGGCTCATCGACTCGGAGTCTGAGAGCACGTCCAATCGCAGCGGCTCGGCGCACTCCGCGGCGACCAGCTCGGCGAGCCGGTCCCGGCTGGTGACCACGACCAGGCAACCGCCGGCGCCCGGCAGCAGCGGACGTACCTGGGCGGCGTCGCGGGCGTTGTCGAGCACCACGAGCATCCGGCGGGAGGCCAGCAGGCTGCGGTACAGCCCGGTCCTGGCCTCGGTGCTGGCGGGAATCCGGGCCTGGGGTACGCCGAGCGCTTCGAGGAAGCCCTGCAGGGCGTCGTCCGGAAACACCACGTCGGCCTCGTCGTACCCGTGCAGGTTCACGTAGAGCTGGCCGTCGGGGAAGCGGCCGGCCACCCGGTGGGCCCAGTGCAGCGCCAACGTGGTCTTGCCCACGCCGGCCATCCCGGAGACGGCCGAGATGATCACTGTCGCCGGCACCGACCCGCCGGTGTCGACAAGCGCGTCCAGCCGGGCGAGCTCGGCGGCGCGTCCGACGAACTCCGGCACGGCGAGCGGTAGCTGCTCAGGTCGAGGGCCGGCCGGGGCGGGCAGGTCCGCCACCGCGGCCGGTCCCGGTTCCGGCTCGGTGGGGCCGGCCGGCGGGGTCGTGAGCAGACCGGGGCGGTGGTGCAGGATGTCGTCGTGCAGCCGGGTCAGGTGTGGGGCCGGGTCCAGGCCGGTCTCCTCCGCCAGGATCTGGCGGGCCTGCCGGAACGCGTCGAGCGCACCCGCCACGTCGCCGATGCGGTACAGGCCCAGCATCAACTGCCCCCACGCCCGCTGCCGCAGCGGGTGCTCGTCGAGCAGGACGCGCAGCCGGTGCACCACCTCGACCACGGCGCCGAGCTGCAGCATCGCCTCCGCGTAGTCCTCCTCGGCGAGCAGTCGCCGTTCCTGCAACGGGGCGACCCGGCGGGCCAGCACCGGCGGCAACGGCAGGTCCGCCAGGGGCATACCGCGCCACAACTCCACCGCGCCGCCCAGCTCGACCTCGGCCCGGACGGCGTCGCCGGCGGCGAGGGCCTCCCGGCCGCGCGCGGCCGCCGCGTCGAACCGATCCAGGTCCCGCTCGTCCGGCCCGACGCGGAGAAGATAGCCGCCGGCCGCGGCCGGTATCCGGTCCCCACGGTCGTCGCCGCCCAGCAACTGCCGCAACCCTCGGACGTACGTGCGCAGATTCGCCGCGGCCGAGGGGGGCGGTTGGTCGGCCCACAGCACCGACGCCAGCTCGCTGGTGCCGACGGTGTCGTTGGCCCGGAGCAGCAGGGCGGCCAGCAGCAGGCGTTGTTTCATCGAGCCCAGCGGGACGCGCCGGTTCCCGTGGTGGACCGTGAGCGGGCCAAGAATGTCGAAACGCAAGGGGACCATCCATGGGGTGTGCCGTGGATATTGCGGCCGGCCACCGCCCAAGCCCAGCCGCCCCCACGCATCGGCCCTGGATACGGCAACGCTGTACATCGCTTGTACACAGGTTATACGTCGGCCACCGTACCGTTCCTCCGTCCGTACCCGGGCATACCGGAGGAGCACGAATGAGGTCAACGTCTCGTCCGCTCCGGTCGGACCACGGCTTCCGGCTCCTCGGTTCCCTTGAGGTGCACCGGCACGGCCGCCAGGTACCCATCGGGGCGCGCCGGCACCGGGTCGCCCTCGGCGCCCTCCTACTGGAGGCGAACCGGCTGGTGCCGATCGACCGGCTGACCGAGCTGATCTGGCCGGAGCAGGAGCCACCGCGTACCGCCCGCAACGCCATCCAGGTCTCCATCTCCACGCTACGTGCTGCCCTGGGCGACAGCGCCCCCATCGTCAAGTCCGGCGACGGCTATCAGATCTCGGTCGCACCGCAGGCCGTCGACGTCCACCGGTTCCGTGATCTCGTGACCCGGGCCCGCGACGCCGAGCCGGCCCGCACCGTCCAGTTGCTGCGCGAGGCCGACGGGCTGTGGCGGGGGCCGGTGCTCGCCGGGACGCTCGCCGACGGGGCACGCCACCGGGTCGCCACCGGTCTGGACGAGGAGCGCGCCGCGGCGGTCGAGGATCGGATCGACGCCGAGTTGCAGCTCGGTCACCACCACGCGGTCGTGGGCGAGTTGTTCGACCTGGTGCGGACGTACCCGCACCGGGAACGCCTGTTCGGACTGTTGATGATCGCCCTGTACCGGGACGGGCAGCCGGTCCGCGCCCTGGAGCTGTACCAGGAACTGCGCAGTCGGCTGATCGAGGAGTTCGGCACCGACCCCGGTCCGGAACTGCGTCGCCTGGAGACCGACATCCTGCGGCAGTCGGCGGAGCTGCTGTCCGTCCGTCCGCCCACCCACCCGCCGGCGGAGCGGGCCCGCCCGGCGCGGCGCACCTTCCTGCCTCCCCCGCCGCCGGACTTCACCGGCCGGGTGGCGGAAAGTACCCGCCTGCTGGCGCGCGCCGCCATCCCGGGGGCCCTCTCGGTGGTCACGATCGACGGCATGGGCGGCGTCGGCAAGACGAGCTTCGCGGTGCAGGTGGCGCACCGGCTCCGCGAGACGTACCCGGACGGCCAGTTCTTCGTGGATCTGCGGGGACTCCGCCACGGCGACCCGCCACTGTCCGCCGAGGCCGCGCTCGGCGTGCTGCTGCGCTGCGCCGGCGTACCGGACGATCTGGTGCCGCCGGACCTCGCGGGCCGGGCTGCCGGATGGCGGTCGCTGACCGCGAACCGGCGGGTCCTGCTGGTCCTGGACGACGCCGTGGACGAGCAGCAGATCCAGCCCCTTCTGCCCGGGGCACCGGGCTCGCTCGCGGTGGTCACCAGCCGGCGGCGGCTGGTGGGGCTGGCCGGAGCGACCCCGCTCTCCCTCGACGTGCTGCCGCTCGACCAGGCGGTGACGATGTTCCAGCGGGCCACGGCGGCACCGGGAGCGGCGGCCGCCGGGCCCGAGGTGGAGGAGGTCGTACGCCTCTGCGGCCGCCTGCCGCTGGCCATCCGGATCATCGCGGCCCGGCTGCGGGTGCGGCCCACCTGGACCATGGCCGACCTGCTGCGCCGGCTGCGTACCCGGCAGAGTCGGGTGTGGCTGCTCTCGACGGCGGACGGCACGAGGGTCGTCGACAACCTCGCCACGTCGTACCTCGCCCTGCCCGATCCGCTGGCCCGACTGTTCCGGCTGTTGAGCCTGCATCCCGGCGACGACTTCGATCCGGACGCGGTGGCCGCGCTCGCCGGTCTGGAGGTCGCGGTGGCCGAGTCGATGCTGGACCGACTCGTCGACGACAACCTGGTCGGCCAACGCGCGGCGGGCCGCTACCACCTGCACGAGATGACCCGCGACTGCGCCGTCGAGCTGTCGGAGCGGTACGACCCGGCGGTCGAGCGGGAGGCGGCGCGACGCCGGCTGTTCGACCACTACCGCTACCTCAGCACCCGCCACCCTCCCGCCCTACAGCTCAGTGGTGCATGCTCGCGCCCTTGAGCACCCTGTCCACCGCGTTCCGCGGGCCGTGGACCGCGATCCCGACCAGGTCGAGCTTGTCGGTGGCGACGGCCCGCACGGCGGCCCGGTTGTCCCGGTCGTTGGCGGTGGCGAACAGGTCAGAGGTGAACACCGACACCGGCAGCTGCCGCCCGATCGCGCGCTCGTGCGCCGACCGCAGCAGTTCCTCGCCGCCCTCGAAGACCAGGACCGGCTGGCGGAACATGGACAGGTACCGCTGACCGCTCGCGTCCTCGTACGGCTCGCCGATCACCTCGGGGGCGGCCGTCCCGATGCCGCTGACCAGGAACGCGGTGACGTTCAGGCGCTGCCAGGTGAGCAGGTCGTCGCGGAGCAGTACGGCGATCTTCGTGTCGAAGCGTACGGGTGCTGTGTCAGGTTGCATGAGCCGATGATCTGCCCCGGCCCGCCGGCGGTCTTGTACGAAGGTGACCTGATGGGCGGCAGCCCCGGCTCAGCCGGTCGACCTGGCGGCGCGGGAGAAGAGGCCAGGACTGACGCCGAGGATGCGCGTGAAGTGGCGGGTCAGGTGGGGCTGGTCGTAGAAGCCGCTGCTCCGCGCCACCGAGGCCAGCGGCTGACCGTCGAGGATCAGGCGCCGCGCGTGGTCGACGCGCCGGGAGGTGAGGTACCGGTGTGGCGTCGTACCGAACTCCCGGTGGAACGTCCGGACCAGGTACGAGGGATGGAAGTGCAGCAGGCGGCCGGCGTCGTACAGCGACACCCCGTCCGCGACGTGCTGTTCGAGGAGGTCGCGCAGCAGATAGGCCGCCGTGTGATCGCGGGGGGCGGCGACGGCGCGCTCGCCCAGGTGTACGCGCACCCGGTCGACGAGCAGCGCCAGCAGCCCTTCGGCCCGCAACTCGTCACCGGGTTGCCGGAGAACGCCGTGCAGTGCGGATAGTGCCCGGCGGAGCCAGGGATCGGTGAAGCTGGACGTGCCGACCGACGAGCCGATGAGGTCCACCGCCAGGTGACTCGCGTCGAGATAGATCACCCGTTTGCGGAAACCGTCCGGCCCGGCCGGACAGCCGTTGTGCGGCACGTGCGGCGGCAGCAGCGTCACCAGGTCGCGGGAGGCCAGCCGCTCGTGCCGGTGCAGGTCGTAGCGGACCGCACCGTCGTCGACGATGAGCAGCGTCCACGTGTCGTGGGCGTGCATGGGGTACGCGTGACCGGTGACGTGAGCGTGCAGCACCTCGGCGACGCCGGGCAGCCTCGGCCGCCAGGCCCGCATCTCCAGCGCGGTCCCGGCGTTGCGCCGCATCGGCTGCGCTCGCTCCGGCAGGTGCATCTGGTTGAGGGTGCCACACGTCTTGTAACGGCTGGCTCAACCCGGAAACAGAAGCCTAAATTAGCGGCAACCATCGATGGCTTGTTCTTCCCTAACGTCCATATCGCACCGGATCCGGTGCACCACAAGGGCTCCCGGGATTGTCCATCCACAATGGAGTCATGCCCGGAGCGCGCCGGTCGCCGCGGTGGCCGGTTCAGGAAGGAGCAGCCCAGTGAGGCTCACCCCACACGTCACCCGCCGTCGGCTCGGCGCCCTGGGCGCCGCCACGCTCGCGGGCGCGCTACTCGCCACCGCCGGGGTCAACCCGGCGGCGGCGACCCCGGCGACCGGCACGGTCCTCGGTGCCGACCTGCCCACCGCCGTCGCGGGCGGCTACATCGTCGTGCTCAAGGACGGGCAGCAGCTCGACCGGAGCCGGGCGGAGGGTCTCGCCACCCGCTACGGCGGCCGGGTCGACCGGGTCTACGGGCGGACCGTCAACGGCTACTCCGCCACCCTCACCGAGCGGGCGGCCCGTCGGCTGGCCGCCGACCCCGCCGTCGCCTACGTCGAGCAGGACCAGCGGGTGCAGGCGCTCGCCACACAGGCGAACCCGCCGTCCTGGGGGCTCGACCGGATCGACCAGCGGAACCTGCCGCTGAACCAGTCGTTCACCTACGGGCCGAGCAACGGGGTCCGGATCTACGTGGTCGACACCGGCGTACGGATCACCCACCAGGACTTCGGCGGCCGGGCCGTGCACGGCTACGACGCGGTCGACAACGACTACAACACCGACGACGGCAACGGGCACGGCACCTTCGTGGCGTCGGTGGCCGCCGGCACCGCGTACGGGGTGGCGAAGAACGCCACCATCGTCGGCGTTCGGGTGCTCAACAACAGCGGTTCCGGCACCACGGCCGGAGTCATCGCCGGCGTCGACTGGGTCACCGCCAACGCGACCCGACCCGCCGTGGCCAACCTGAGCCTCGGCGGCGGTGCCAGCGCCACCCTCGACGCCGCGGTCCGCCGGTCGATCAACGCCGGCATCACGTACACCATCGCGGCGGGCAACTCCGGCGTCCCGGCCACCGGTACCTCACCGGCACGGGTCACCGAGGCACTGACCGTCGGCGCCACCGACCGCACCGACACCCGTCCCACCTGGTCGAACTACGGCACCGCGCTCGACCTCTTCGCGCCGGGTGTCTCGATCACCGCCGCCTGGCGGACCAGCAACACCGCCACGTACACCGGCAGCGGCACGTCGTTCTCCGCACCGCACGTGGCCGGGGCCGCCGCCATCTACCTGCGGAACAACCCGACGGCGAGCCCCGCGACGGTGAACGCGGCCATCGTCGCGGCGGCCACCCCGAACGTGGTCGTCAACCCCGGAGCCGGGTCACCCAACCGCCTGCTCTACATCGGCACCTTCGGAAGCTGAGCCGCAGCGGCACCCAGCACCACGACCGTCCGCGCCGGCACTCGGCGCGGGCGGTTCGCTGTCCATCCGGGCCGGCGGGCATCCCGTTCGGACGGACGGTGCGACGCCGGAGCGGAGGTCAGGCGGGGACGATCTCGCCGTGGACGAGCGTGAGGTCCGGGAACTCGTATCGCTCCCGCATGGCGTCGGCCAACCCCACGCCCACCTGGCCGACCACCAACCTGACCCCGGAGCCATCTGCGCGTGCCGCCACCGCCCCGACGGCCACTCCCCGCGCCCGCCAGTACGGGATGTCCGCCACGATGCTGCTCGACACCTGGTCGAGGACGGTGCGCGGATGTCGCGCGTCGGCGAAGACGAGTCGGAGTTCCGGGTGTCGCACGCGCAGACGTGTGTCGAGGCGGCCCACTCCCGGCACCGGCACGCGGTGGATCACCAGCGCCGTTCCGTCGACGGTCACGCCGGCGTACGAGGTGGTGGGGTAGGTGTGTTCGGCGTCCCGGATGAGCAGGTCCCGTGGTGGTTCACCGGCAGCCGCGGGCGGCGCGGTCAGGAGTTCCCGAGTGTGCGCCGGGCCCGGCTCCGGTTGCCCGAGATCCTCGGCCGCCGGTCCGGCGCAGGTGGCCGCCGCCGCTACGGCACCGGCGGCGACCAGACCGATTCGTCGCGTCAGCATGGCGACGCTCAGCATAGTGCGGGACGGCCGTCGGGTCGGCGCGGTGCGTCGGCCGCCGCGACCGCGCCGATCGCTAATCCGCATTAGTTCAGGGGTTTCATCGATCCGAAATCTGGCGTCACACTCTTGACATCGACGGGCCGGCCGGCGAGGCTCCTTCCAACCCCGAGCGCTAATACGCATTAGCAGCACCGGAAGGACCCCACCGTGCCCCCTGCACCCCGACGCGTCACGCAGCGTGACATCGCGCGGTTGGCCGGCGTCAGTCAGGCGACCGTGTCGCTGGTGCTCAACAACCGCGCCGACGCCGACGTGCGGATCGCCCCCGAGACCCGGGAGCGGGTGCTGCGGGTGATCGCCGAGACCGGCTACGCCGCCGACCCGGTCGCGCGCCGGCTCGCCGCACGGTTCAACCGGATCATCGGCGTCTTCACCTACGAGCCGGCCTTCCCCAGCCGCAGCCGGGACTTCTTCCACCCCTTTCTGCTGGGCATCGAGGAGTACGCCGAGCGGGTCGGCTGCGACCTGCTGCTGTTCACCAGCGCACCGGTGGTCGACGGCCGGCGACGGATCTTCCACCGGGACAACCGGCTGCGCCTGGCCGACGGATGCATCCTGCTCGGACGCGAGATCGACGGTGCGGAACTGCTCCGGCTCAACCGCGACGGATACCCGTACGTCGCGGTCGGCCGGCGTGACGACGCCGGAGGTCCGGTGCCCTACGTCGGCACCGACTACGCCGCCGCCGTGGGTCAGCTCGTCGGCCTGGCGCTGCGACGCGGCCACCGCCGCCTGGCCTACCTGGGCGTCGACGCGACCGCCGAGTCCTCCGCGGACC
Source organism: Micromonospora sp. WMMD1082 (assembly GCF_029626175.1). Taxonomy (NCBI): domain Bacteria; kingdom Bacillati; phylum Actinomycetota; class Actinomycetes; order Micromonosporales; family Micromonosporaceae; genus Micromonospora; species Micromonospora sp. WMMD1082. The sequence continues at coordinate 6,714,550 of NZ_JARUBM010000002.1, forward strand.
GGCGGCGTGGCTTCGACGTCGCCGCGACGGACGCGGAGGCCGCCCGCCACCTGGCGACGCCGGCCCGCGACGCCGACACGATCCTCGACGAGCTGCTCGCCGACGGCAGCACCGTCGTCTTCGTGGAGGACTTCGCCACCGCCGTGGCGCTGGAGTCGGCCGCCCGCCGACGCGGGCTGGCCGTGCCCGGTGGCCTGTCGATCCTGACCCTCGGCGACCCGACCGTGCCGGTCCCCACCGACGTCGCCTTCACCGGGTTCCGCATCCCGCGCGAGGAGATGGGCCGGCAGTCGGTCGAGGTGCTCACCGGCGTCATCGACGGCAGCGCCGCCGGCGTCCAGCAACGACTCCTGCCCTGCGAACTCGTCGAGGGCGACACCCTCGGTGCCCCCGATCCGGCGGTCGACCGCCGGTAGGCGGACCGCGCGACTGGAAGGAAGCAAGTGGTACAGATGCGTGCCGACGTCCTCATCGTCGGGGGCGGGCTGGGCGGGGTCGCCGCCGCGCTCGCCGCGGCCCGGGCCGGCCGGTCGGTCATCCTGACCGAGGAGTTCGACTGGCTCGGCGGGCAACTCACCAGCCAGGGCGTCCCGCCGGACGAGCACTCCTGGATCGAGCGGTTCGGCGCCACCGCCAGTTACCGGGCGCTGCGTGACGGCATCCGCGACTACTACCGCCGCCACTACCCGCTCACCGAACGCTCCCGGCGGTGGGCCGATCTCAACCCGGGCGCCGGCTGGGTCAGCCGGATCTGCCACGAGCCACGGGTCGCCGTCGCCGTGCTCGACCAGATGCTCGCCCCGTACCGCGGCTCGGGCCGGCTGCGGGTGCTCCAGCCGTACCGGCCGGTCGCCGCCGACACCGACGGGGACCGGGTCACCGGTGTCACGCTGGCGCACCGGGACCGCGACGACCGGATCGACGTCACCGCGCCGTACGTCCTGGACGCCACCGAGACCGGGGAGCTGCTGCCGCTGACCGGCACCGAGTACGTCACCGGGTTCGAGTCACAGGCGCAGACCGGCGAGCCCAGCGCGCCGGCCGAGGCGCAGCCGATGAACATGCAGGCCGTGTCGGTCTGCTTCGCGATCGACCACGTCGACGGCGATCACACCATCGACCGTCCCACCGGGTACGACTTCTGGCGCGACTACAAGCCCGACTTCTGGGGCGACCGGCTGCTGTCCTGGCGGTCGCCGCACCCCCGCACCCTGGAGATCGTCGAGCGGAGCTTCACCCCCAACCCGGACGACGACCCGTTGCGCGTCGACGCCGACCAGCGGGTCAACCCCGGTGACGGGAACCTGTGGACGTTCCGGCGGATCGCGGCCCGGCGCAACTTCACCGACGGCGCGTACGACAGTGACATCACCCTGGTCAACTGGCCGATGATCGACTACTTCGAAGGTCCGGTCATCGACGTGCCGAACGCGTCGTGGCACCTGGCCCAGGCGCGCGAACTGTCGTACTCGGTCCTGTACTGGTTGCAGACGGAGGCGCCGCGCCCGGACGGCGGCACCGGCTTTCCCGGGCTGCGGCTGCGCGGCGACGTGACCGGCAGCCGCGACGGCCTGGCCCAGGCGCCCTACATCCGGGAGTCCCGCCGGATCCGCGCCGAGTACACGGTCGCGGAGCAGGACCTCTCCCTCGCGGTGCGCGGTCACCACGGCGCGGTCCAGTACCCCGACTCGGTCGGCGTGGGGATGTACCGCATCGACCTGCACCCGTCGACCGGTGGCGACACCTACATCGACGTCGGCTCCTGTCCCTTCGAGATCCCGCTCGGCGCGCTGATCCCGCAGCGGATGGAGAACCTGCTGCCGGCCGGCAAGAACATCGGCACCACGCACATCACCAACGGCAGCTACCGGCTGCACCCGGTCGAGTGGAACGTCGGCGAGGTCGCCGGGCTGCTCGCCGACTTCTGTCTGGCGCGGGGCGAGTCCCCGCGCGCGGTCCGCAGCACCCCCCGGCTGCTGGCCGAGTTCACCGACCGGGTCTCGGCCGCCGGCGTCGAACGACGGTGGCCGCAGATCGCGGGCTACTGACCCCCGGTGAGGAGAAGATAATGAAACCAGGAAAGGGAATACGCGTTGTCGCCACGGCACTGACCGGCGTGCTCGCCATCTCCGCCTGTGGTGGCGGCGAGGCGGAGGACACCGGCCCGGCCAGCCTCCGGGTGACCGTCTGGTCGGCCAACGAGGCGCACCTGAAGCTGTTCAACGAGATCGCCGACGAGTACCGCCAGGGCAACCCCGACGTCACCGAGATCACCTTCGATCCGCTGCCGTTCGAGAACTACACCACGACGCTGACCACCCAGATCGCCGGCGGCAACGCCCCCGATCTGGCCTGGGTGTTCGAGAACTCCGCTCCCGACTTCGTCGCCTCCGGCGCGCTGCTGCCGCTGGACGACACGCTGACGAAGGCCGAGGGCTATCAGTACGACGATATCTCCCCGGCCACGCTCACGCTCTGGCAACACGACGACAAGCTGTACGCCTACCCCTTCTCCACCTCGCCGTTCGGCGTCTTCGTCAACACCGACCTGCTGAAGCGGGCCGGGCAGCAGACGCCCGCCGAGCTGATCGACGCCGGACGGTGGACCTGGGACGCCGCGTTGACCGCCGCGGGCGCCACCCAGGCCGCGACCGGCAAGGCCGGCCTGGTGATCCGCGACTTCGACTACAAGGGCTGGGACAACCTCTCCACCTACTGGACCGGATGGGGCGCCCAGGCGTGGAGCGAGGACGGCCGGACCTGCGGCTTCGCCAGCCCCGAGATGGTCGAGGCGATGACCACCCTGCACACCGCGATCTTCACCACCAGAGCGCTGCCCGGCCCGGGTACGACGGCGGACTTCTTCGCCGGTGACGCCGCCATGACGATCACCCAGATCTCCCGCGCCTCGCTGCTGGAGGACGGCTTCGCCTGGGACCTGGTCCCCCTGCCCGCCGGGCCGAAGGGACCGTACTCGGTGGTCGGGCAGGCCGGCATCGGGGTGCTGAAGAACAGCCCGCACGCCGACGTCGCCGCCGACTTCCTCGCCTTCCTCACCAACCCGACCAACTCGGCCAAGCTCGCCCAGTTCTTCCCGCCGCCGCGCCAGTCCCAGCTGACCGCGGAGACCCTCGCCAAGACGAACCCGAAGCTCACGCCGGAGCAGTTGCAGAAGGTCGTCATCGACGGCATCACCAACGGCGTGGTCAAGCCGAGCCACGCCGGGCAGGCCGAGATCAGCCAGCAGGTCCGTGCCGGGCTGGACCCGCTGTGGCAGGCCGACGCGGATGTCCAGGCCGTCCTGGCCGGGGTCTGCGACAAGATCCAGCCGTTGCTCGCGAAGTAGGGCGACGGATGACCCGTACGGACACCAGGGTGGGCCCGGTCGCGGCCGGACCCACCCTGGACCGGCCCCGACCGTTCTGGACCAGCCGCCGCCGCGACCAGCTCACCGGTTACCTGTTCATCGCTCCGCAGCTGCTCGGCAGCGCGGTCTTCGTGATCCTGCCGCTGGCCCTCGTCGTCTGGTACAGCCTGCACGAATGGAACGTGCTCGCCGGCACGTTCACCTTCGTCGGTGCCGACAACTACGCGGCCCTCGCGGACGACCCGAACCTCGGTGGGGTGCTGCGGGCCACCGGGCTGTTCTCCGTCGGCCTGGTGGTGTTCAATCTCGCCCTGGCGTTGCTACTGGCCGTCCTGCTGAACCAGCGGCTGCGGGGCACGACCCTGTTCCGCACCCTGTTCTTCTCCCCCGTCGTGGTGTCGCTGGTGGCCTGGACCATCGTGTGGGGTTTCCTGCTGCAGGACGACGGTGGCATCAACGGGCTGCTCGCCACGATCGGCGTCGACGGGCCGAACTGGCTGCGCGGCGAGGCCACCGCGATGCTCTCCGTCGTCGTCGTGCAGGTGTTCAAGAACGTCGGCCTGAACATGGTGCTGTTCCTGGCCGCCCTGCAGGGCGTGCCCGGCGTGTTGTACGAGGCCGCCGAGGTGGACGGGGCCGGCCGGCTGCGCCAGTTCTGGCGGATCACCGTTCCGCTGATCAGCCCGACGATCCTGCTCACCTCGATCATCACGGTGGTCGGTTCGCTACAGGTCTTCGCGCAGATCGCGGTGCTCACCCAGGGCGGGCCCGGCACCTCGACCACCGTGCTCGTCTACTACCTCTACCAGCAGGCGTTCCAGTTCCATCACTTCGGCTACGGCGCGACCCTGTCGATCGTGCTGTTCGGCATCGTCCTCGCCCTGACCGTGTTGCAGTGGCAGCTGCGCAGGAGGTGGGTCTTCCATGAGTCGTGACCTGTCGCCGCGGACCAGGCTGACGTTCTACGGGGTGCTGCTGGTGCTGGCGGTCCCGTTCGTCTTCCCGACCTGGTGGATGGTCACCTCGTCGCTGAAGCCGGTGGCGGACATCTTCGCCTTCCCGCCCCAGCTCCTGCCGGCCAACCCCCGGCTCGACGCCTACCAGCGGGTGTTCGAGTTGCAACCGTTCGCCCAGCAGTACCTGAACAGTCTCTACATCGCGCTGGTGGTCACCGTCGGCACGCTGGCGGTGTCGGCGTTGGCGGGCTACGCCTTCGCGCGGATCCGGTTCCGCGGCCAGAACGTGCTGTTCCTGGTCGTCCTCGCCGGCCTGCTCATCCCGAGCGAGGTCACGATCGTGCCGCTGTTCCAGATGTTCTTCCGGCTCGACCTGATCGACACCCACTGGCCGCTGATCCTGGTGCCGATCCTCGGCGCGCCGAGCGTGCTGGCGACGTTCATCATGCGGCAGTTCTTCCTCGCCCTCCCCGGCGAGCTGGAGGAGGCGGCCCGGGTCGACGGGCTGGGTCGCTTCGCCACCTTCTGGAAGATCGCCCTGCCGTTGTCCCGGCCCGCGCTGGGCGCGGTCGCCATCTTCACCTTCCTGCACAGTTGGAACCTCTACCTCGAACCGATCGTGTTCCTCTCCACCCCGGCGAAGTTCACCCTGCCCCAGGCGCTCACCCAGTTCGTCGACGCCTACGGCGGGCCGATGTGGAACGTCCAGCTCGCCGCGGCGTCGATGACCGCCCTACCGGTCCTGGTGGTCTTCGTCATCGCGCAGAAGCAGTTCGTCGAGGGCCTCGCCCCCACCGGCCTCAAGGGATGACGACGGCCCGCTAGACCGCGCGGGCCACGCAGATCCGGGCGTTGAGGCGGGGCCCCGCCTCGTAGAGCATGTACGACACGCCGCCGTCGGTGCCGAACGCGGGCGACGCCACCCGGCCGTTGTCCGACGCGATCGGCCGGTGGAACACGCCGAGATGGTTCTCCCGGTCGAAGTTGTTGCCGACCTCGGTCAGATACATGTTGCCGTTGTTGCCGTGATAGGCGAGATACGCGGTGCCGTTGCGCGTCAACAGGTGCGGCGCGGAGATGTCGGTGAGCCCGTCGCCGGCGGGGCTCACCAGCGGGTTCGGCGCGAACTGCCAGCCGCTCCAGCCGTTCGGCGACCAGCCCCAGAAGATCTTCCGGGTGCCCGGCCCGACCGTGTGGGCCCCCATGAACACCATCACGTAGCGGTTCCCCCGGCCCGCCACCGAGTGTTCGAAGACCCGCGCGTACGAGGTCTCGGTCGTGTTGGGCACCAGTCTCGTCGACAGGATCGGCGTCTCCTCGGTGAAGCGGACGCCGTCGGTCGAGCGGGCCACCCGGGTGGTGAAGTTCTCACCGTGGAAGTAGAGGTAGAACTGCCGGGTGGGCGCGTCCCAGACGACGTGCGGCGACGACACGTGGCTCACCGTCGTGGTGGGCAGCACCCGGTCGATGACGGGATTGCCGGCGTACTCGGTGTAGGGGCCTTCGAGCCGGTCGGCGTAGGCGAGGCAGATCCCGCCGGGCGCATCGTGCGGTGCGTAGTAGAGGTGGTAGCGGCCGAGGTAGCCGCTGATCTTGTCGTAGACACCGCGTACGCACGGGAAGATGAACTCGCCGGTCGGGTTGTAGCGCAACGGTCCGGCGAACGCGTCGCGCACGTATCGATAGGTGGGGAAGCCGGCCGGTCCGGCGAGGGCCGGCGCGGCCGTGGCGGCAAGGCCGAAGCCGGTGGTCGCGGTCGCCACACCGGCGGCCGCCGCGCCACGCAGCAGCGTGCGTCGGGAATAGGAGCCTTCAGGGGTACGGGTCATGGCGTTCCCTCCGTTCGGGGACGGGCGACGGGGGGTCGTTGATCGATGAGTGTGCGCGCGCCGTTCCGGGAGCGTCAAGACGCTAATACGGATTATCAGGGCGGACCCGGCGACTCACCCGGGTCGGCGCGACGATGTCCAGCGTTGCCGTTGCAGCCGTTCGATGCCGTCGAGCAGCAGGTCCAACGCGAACTCGAACTCGAACTGGTCGTCGCAGCCCTGCCCCACCACCGACTCGTCGTCGTGGGACGCCGCGGTGGCGATCTCCGCGAGGTGCGGGAAGTGGGCCGCGATCTCCGGCGGGAACCCGGCCGACGGGTCCGGGGTCACGCCGGAGCGGCCGGCGTCCCGGGAGGCGTCGAACAGTTCCTGGCTGAAGCCCAGGATCCGGCTGCCCATCACGTGCATCACGTGGTGGGCGAGGTCGGCGGAGAACCCGCCGGCCCGGAACGTTCCGACGATCGAGTCGAGGTACGCGAGGATGGCCGGCGTCGGCACGTTCCGCGACTCGATCGCCAGCGGCGCCCAGGGGTGGCGCCGGAGCATCTGCCGCGCCGAGAGGATGCGCCCGCGCACGGCCCGTTTCCAGTCGATGTCGGGCACCGGCGGGTCGATCTCACCGACGACCGTGTCGATCATGGCGGCGAGCAGTTCGTCCTTGTTGGCCACGTGCTTGTAGAGGGCCATCGGCACGACGCCGAGATCCTGGGCGAGGTTGCGCATGCTGAGCGACTCGATCCCGGTCTCGTCGGCGAGCGCGACGGCGGCGCGCAGGATCCGGTCCCTGCTCAGCGGCGCCCGGCGCAGCGTCTCTGCCTGCTCAGCCATCTCGGTCCTCGTCTCCCGTCAGCGATTGAAACCATAACCGCGTTGACAGGTGTACGGCGTACACCCATACTGCTCACATCAGGTGTACGCCGTACACCGCGAGGGGAGGACATGATGAAGGCGATCGTCCAGGACCGGTACGGCTCCCCGGAGACCCTCACGCTTGCCGACGTCGACCCGCCGGTGCCCGCCGCGGACGAGGTGCTCGTGCGGGTCGAGGCCGCCGCGCTCAACGCGTACGACTGGCATGCCATGCGCGGCGACCCGCGGATGGCACGGTTGGCGATGGGCCGCACGCGGCCCCGGGCGCGTATCCGCGGCCGCGACTTCGCCGGCCGGGTCGAGGCCGTCGGCGCCGACGTCCACGACGTCCGCCCGGGCGACGCCGTCTTCGGCGACCTCGGCGACGCCAACGGCGCCTTCGCCGAGTACGCCTGCCTGCCCGCGGCCCTGGTCGCGCCGAAGCCGGCGAACCTGACACCGCAGCAGGCGGCCGCCCTCCCGCTGGCCGGCATCACCGCGCTCATGGGGCTGCGCGACGTCGGGCAGGTCGAGCCCGGCCAGCGGGTCCTCATCAACGGCGCCTCCGGCGGCGTCGGCACCCTCGCCGTCCAGCTGGCCAAGGTGTTCGGCGCGACCGTGACCGCGGTGTGCCGCACCCGCAACGTCGACCTGGTCCGTTCCCTCGGCGCCGACCACGTCGTCGACTACACCCGCGACGACTTCACCCGCGACGCCCGCCGCCACGACGTCGTGTTCGACCTCGTCGGCAACCGCTCGCTCACCGCACTCCGGCGGGCGCTGACCCCGACCGGCACGCTGGTGCTCTCCGGCGGTGGCGTCTACCGGGGAGGCAGCCTCATCGGACCGATCGGGCTCATCGCACGCGGACGGCTGCTGGCACCCTTCACCCGGCAGCGCATCGTCATCCTCACCACCGCACCCAGCCGGCAACACCTCGACGCGCTTCGCGCCCACGCCGAGGCTGGCCGCCTCACCCCGGTCATCGACCGGACCTATCCGCTCCCCGAGGTCCCGCAGGCCATCCGGTACCTCGAAGGTGAACACGCCCGCGCCAAAGTGGTCATCACCATCTGACAGCGCGTGGGGCGAGAGTCGCCCCGCCGGTGCCCGTCGGGTGACCAGGACCGCGGTGCTCGCCGAGCCCTCGCCCGCGAGCCACGATCGTTACCTGGCGTAGTTTCGCCCTCAGCCGCCCACCCTCCACCCGCTTCCTTTGCTCTGCTTCAACCCACGCAACGATTACTATCCGCACCGATCGGCTCGCTGTGGCGCCGACTGAGGTGCCGCGTCAGTGCAGTTCAGGACCCATTGCGTGGGTTGAAGCAGAGCAAAGCGTGGAGATGTGGCACTGCATGGAGGGCGTCACCGTCACAAACAGTCACCTGACACGGGGTGACGTGTCCCTCGCACAGTTGCCCCGCCGCCTGCTCGCTCGGGCAGGTCCGCACGGCTCAGGTGGCGCCCCACTGTCCGCGGTGGATGACCGCGCTGGCGTCGCGGCGGCGAGCGGCGACGGTGGGGGTCTGTGGCGGCAGGTCGTCGGCGCGATAGCCGATACAGATGGCGCCGATCGGCGCGTACTCGTCGGGGATGGCGAACTCGGCCTTGAAGGCGGCCGTGTGCGCGGGGACATCGACGCCGGGGTCGGAATCCTCGCCCATCGTGGGCATGATGCCGAAGAAGCACGCACCCAGGCCCTCGTCGACGGCCGAGAGCAGCATCATCAGCGCGGCCATGCCCGTGTCGACGTACCAGTACGGCGCCGGCCATCGGGCCTCGGAGCGATCGGTCCAGCCCTTGTCGGCATCGGCGTACCGGGCGAGGTACGCGGCCTTGTGGGCCAGCGGCACGACCACGAGTGGCGCGTCCTGCATGGTGGGGGTCTGCGCGACCCGGGTGGGGACGAACGGCCAGAATCTGGCGCGGTCTTCCGGCTCGGTCAGGGCGAGGAAGGCCCAGCCCTGTGAGAAGCCGGCCGACGGTGCGCGTAGCGCGCTGGCCAGGATCCTCTCGATGACCTCGGAACTGAGCGGCCGGTCGGTGTAGTGCCGCACCATCCGACGACGACGGATCACCTCTGCGAACTCCATGCCACGGATCCTGCCACCGCCCCGGACAGCGGCCGGGTGGTGACCGCCACGATGTCGATGTCGCTTCGACTCTCCTGGTAATCGTCCAGGGCGACGGAGCCGACGAGGTGGAGGCCCGCCACCAGCCCCGGCAACTGCCGGTCCACCAATTCCAGATAGCGAGCAGTCACGTCCGTCACTGTCTGCGGCAGATCGACCATTCTCAGAGCCTAGGATGCGGGCGCCGAAATCCGCGCCAACGACGGCCGGCATCGCCTCGTCGTGCGCCGATCACTTCCGGAAGTCCTGGCCACAGCGGTGGTCTCGGCCATAGCATTCACGCGCTTGGGTCGCCTGGGGAGCGATACCAGGTACCCCACCACCGCCCATTTGCGTAAGGGACCACCGATGCGCCTTTGGAATTCTTCCCATCGATCACGACGCCGGTCGCGGATCCTCGCCGCGCTCTGTGCGACCGCGCTCGCCGCGACCGTCGCCGCAGTGGCCACCCCGGCCGCTGCCTCGGAGGTCATCCTCTCCAACGACTTCGAGTCCGACTCGTACGCCCCCTGGGGGCCACGCGGTGACGTGACCCTGGCCATTGCCGACGAGGGTCACGAGAGCGCGAAGAGCCTGTCGGTCACCGGCCGCACCGCGAACTGGCAGGGCCCGGCGACCAGCGCGACCGCCCTGTTCCGGCCCGGTACGCAGTACTCGGTCACCGCCTGGGCGAAGCTCCCGGCCGGCACCGAGGGCACCGCCGGCGTGCACTTCACCGTCGAGACGACTCCGGCCGGCGGCGGCGACAACTCGTACACCTGGATCGGTGGCAACATCGCCACCACCGCGGACAACTGGGTACGCATCGGCGGTGACTACACGCTGCCCGCGGGGCTCAGCGCCGCCACCCTCTACGTCGAGGCGGAGGGGGACACCCCGTTCCTCATCGACGACGTCCTGATCAGCGGGCCGGACGGCGGGCCGGGCGGACCCGAGCCGGGCACCGTCGTCATCGACACCGACTTCGAGGACGGGCTGGACGGCTGGGGCCCGCGCGACGGCGGCCCGGGCGCTCCCACCGTCGAGATCACCGATGTCGCGCACGGCGGCGAGTCCGCCGCGCTGGTCACCGACCGGGTGAACCAGGGCGCCGGCATCGGCCGCGACGTGAGCGGCCTGTTCGAGGCGGGCGTGACGTACGAGTTCAATGCCTGGCTGCGGTTCGCCGAGGGCCAGCCGACCGACCAGATCTGGCTCAGCCTCGCCAGTACCACCGGCGACAGCCAGTCGTTCAGCACGCTCGCCCAGTTCGAGTCCATCAGCAACACCGGCTGGACGGAGGTGAGCGCCCGCTTCACCATGCCGACGGCGGACAGCGCCTTCCTCTACTTCGAGACCCGCTGGCAGGGCGCGGACGAGGTCGGCAACACCAGCGACTTCCTCGTCGACGACATCGTCGTACGGGTGCCGGAGCCCCCGGTCATCGAGGACCTCACCGGCCTCCACGAGACCACCGACTTCCCGGTCGGCGCGGCGATCGACGCCCGGGAGACGGTGGGCGGTGCCGCCGAGCTGCTGACCCGGCACTTCAACCAGGTCACCCACGAGAACCACATGAAGCCCGAGGCGTGGTACGACGCCGCGGGCAACTTCCGGCCGCACGAGCAGGCGCTGGCCGTGCTGGACTTCGCGCGGGACAACGACCTGCGCGTCTACGGTCATGTGCTGGTCTGGCACAGCCAGACCCCGGCCTGGTTCTTCCAGGACGCGGACGGCGAGCCGCTGACCACGTCGGCGGCGCACCAGCAGCTGCTGCGCGACCGGATGCGTACGCACATCTTCGGTGTCGCCGAGTCGCTGGCGGATCGGTACGGCCTGTTCGGCTCGGCCACCAACCCGCTGAACGCGTGGGACGTGGTCAACGAGGTGGTGGGCGACAGCGGTGAGCACGCCGACGGTCTGCGCCGCAGCGAGTGGTACCGGATCCTCGGCGAGAGCTACATCGACCTCGCCTTCGAGTACGCGCACGAGGCCTTCAACGACGTGCACGCCGTCGCGGGCAGCGACCCGGTCGCCCTGTTCATCAACGACTACAACACCGAGCAGAGCGGCAAGCAGACCCGCTATCGGGCACTCGTCGAGCGGCTGCTCGACCGCGACGTGCCGATCCACGGGGTGGGCCACCAGTTCCACGTCTCGCTGTCCACGCCGGTCAGCAGTCTGGAGGCCGCGCTGGAGGCGTTCACGGATCTGCCGCTGACCCAGGCCGTCACCGAGCTCGACGTCACCACGGGCACCCCGGTGACCCAGGCGAACCTGATCGAGCAGGGCTACTACTACCGGGACGCCTTCCGGATCTTCCGGGCGTACGCCGACGACCTGAAGGCCGTCACGATCTGGGGCCTGACCGACGGGCGTTCCTGGCGCTCCGCCAACGCGCCGTTGCTCTTCGACGACAACCTGCGGGCCAAGCCCGCCTACTACGGGGCGGTGGACGGTGAGCTGCCGGCGCGGCTGCGGACCGCCAACGTCTTCGCCGGTGACGTGGCCCTCACGGCCGCCGCTCCCACGGATCTGACCTGGCGCAAGCTTCCGCTGCACCCGGTGGAGGAGACGGCACAGTTCCAGTTGCGCTGGGCGCCGGACCACCTGACCGCGTACGTCAGGGTCACCGACGCCACCGCGTCCGCCGACGATCGGGTGACCTTCGTCCTGGGCGACGAGACCTACCAGGTCTCCCGGGACGGCACCGGTGACGTGCCGGCCGTCGCCGCCGCGCGGGACGGCGGCTACCACCTGGTCGCCCACCTGCCGCTGACCGACGCCGAGCACGGCGACACGCTCACCCTCGACGTGCGGGTCAGCGACAACGGCACCACGTCCGGCTGGAACAGTCCGGGCGCGGTCGGCACCCTCACCCTGGTGGAGGAGCTGTCCTACCTGGAGGTGCGCCAGGCCGCCACCGCACCGGTGATCGACGGCACGGTGGACGCCGTCTGGGCCAACGCGGGCACGGTGACCACCGCCAAGGAGGTCTCCGGCACCGACGGCGCGATCGCCCAGGTCCGTACGCTCTGGCGGGACCAGACGCTCTACGTGCTGGCCGAGGTCGCCGACCCGGTGGTGGACGTCTCCGGCTCCGACCCGTGGACCCAGGACTCGGTGGAGATCTACGTCGACGCGGGCAACGCCAAGAACGGCACCTACCGCTACGACGACACCCAGATCCGGATCAACGCCGACAACGCCGTGTCGTTCGGCACCGGCGACGAGGCGTTCCAGGCGGGCCGGTTGGAGAGCGCGACCGTCCGTACCGAGACGGGTTACACCGTCGAGGCGGCGATCAGCCTGCTCGAATACGGCGGCCTCGACACGTTCCACGGCCTGGACTTCCAGGTCAACGACGCGTCGAACGGTGCCCGTACGGCGATCCGCAACTGGGCCGAGCAGGACGGCGTGGGCTACCAGAGCACCGCCCGGTGGGGCGTGGGCCGGCTGGTGGAGGGCTCCACCGTGGAGATCACGGTGACCAGGTTCACGCGGTGGTACTCCGACAGCGGCGGTGGCTACTGCTCCAACATCGTCGCCACCAACAATGGCAGCGAGCCCGTCGCGTGGAGCGGCGTCGTCAACCTTGAGGGCGACATCTACGACGCGTGGAACTTCAAGCGGGAACGGCTGGCCGACGGCAGCTACCGGATCCGTGGCGTGGACTGGAACCGCACCCTCGCACCGGGCGCCAGCACCTTCAGCATCGGGTACTGCGCCAATCTGTGACGCCGGGCCGCGCCGGGCCACCCCGCCCGGCGCGGCCACCCGGTCATCCGCGTGACGCCAGGGCCTGATCCGCGTACGCCCAGAGGCGATCGGCGGCGGCCGGGTCGACCGCGTGCGCGGCGACCCCTCCGGTGGCCTCCGGCCCGCCGGCCACCACCTCGACCTCCTGGTTGTCGTCGAAGTACCGCCCGGTGACCCCCTCGACCAGCGGCGACGCCGCCAGCAGCACGGTGGTGGCCGCGCCCTGGGCGGTCGTCTTGAAGTAGGGCTGCTCGATGCGGTTGCCCGCCTCGTCCATCGCCCCGAACGCACGCAGCGTCTCGTCGTCCATGTGGCGTTGCAGGTTGGTCGTGATGAAGCCGGGGTTGAGTGCGTTGGCGGTGATCCCGTCGGCGGCCCAGCGCCCGGCGATGCCGACCGCGAGCAGCACCTCCGCGGTCTTCGACCGGCCGTACGCCGCCCAGCGGTCGTAGGGCTGCCGATCGAACTGCGGGTCGTCGAAGTCGAACGCCTCCCGCAGGTGCGCTCCGGAGCTGACGAGCACCACCCGGGCGGAGCCGGCGGCGCGCAGGTGGTCGTGCAGGCCGCGGGCGAGCGCGAAGTGACCGAGGTAGTTGGTGCCGAGCTGGAGTTCCCAGCCCTGCGGGGTGAGTTCCCGGGTCGGGATCGCCATGATCCCGGCGTTGCCGACCAGCGCGTGCAGGGGGCCCTCCCAGGCCGCCACGAAGGCGTCGACCGAGCCCAGGTCGGCCAGGTCGAGGGCGGCCGCCCGTACGGTGCCGGGGCCGGCTCCGGCGAACTCCGCCACCAGGGCGTCGGCGCTCGCCGGGTTGCGGGTGGCCACCGTGACCTCCGCCCCCGCCCCGGCCAGGGCCCGGACGGCCGCCGCACCGATGCCGGAGGCGCCGCCCGTGACGATCATCCGGCGACCGGTGAGGTCGACGCCGTCGAGGATCTCGGCAGCGGTGGTACGGGCGGTGAACGGGGTGCTGACTCGGGTGTGCGTTGTCATGACCCCACGCTACGAGCGGATGTGCTGGACTGTCCGTAGTCTAAGATCCGTCACTCTTTAGTAGGCGTCCAAGGGAGGGGTCGTGGATCCGCTGGAGGACGTGCTCGCGCTCGTCGGCGCGACCAGCCACGTGTCCGCGGCCATGTCGGCCGGCGGCCGCTGGGCGATCCGCTTCGACCCGCCGGCCGGAGTGAAGTTCAACGCCGTCCGGTACGGCACCTGCCTGCTGCGGGTCGACGGCGTGCCCGAGCCGGTCGTGCTGGCCGAGGGCGACTGCTTCCTGCTGACCAGCCCTCGGGGTTTCACCCTGGCCAGCGACCCGGACGCGCCGCCCGAACCGGCCGGGCCCATCTTCACGGCAGCCGTCGACGGCGTGGCCCGGGTCGGCGCGGGAGACGACGTGTTCCTGGTCGGTGGTGCGTTCTCCTTCACCGAGCGCGCCCGCGCCCTGCTGCTGGACGGCCTGCCGCCCGTCATCCACGTGCCCGCCGCGAGGCCGGAGGCCGCGACCGTGAGCTGGGCGATCAGGGAGATCGACACCGAACTGCGGGCGGCGCCGCTGGGCGGCACGCTGGTGGCCGAGCACCTCGCCCTGGTCATGCTGATCCGGATGCTGCGCCTACACCTCGCCCGGGGCGGTGGCTCCGGCTGGCTGGCCGGCCTGGCCGACCCGGTGCTCGCCGCCGCGCTGCGGGCGATGCACGCCCGCCCCGCCCACCCCTGGACCGTGGCCGAGCTGGCCCGGGTCGCCACGGTCTCCCGTTCGACGCTGGCCGCGCGGTTCAAGGAGGTCGTCGGCCAGGGTCCGCTGGAGTACCTGACCGGCTGGCGGATCGAGCTCGCCGCCGACCGGATCCGCCGCAGCGAGGACACCCTGGCCACCATCGCCCGGGCGGTCGGATACGGCTCGGAGAGCGCGCTCAGCGTGGCCTTCAAGCGCACCACCGGCCTGTCGCCGCGCGCCTACCGCAGCCGAGTCGGCACGGCCGGCTAAACACCCTCGAATGCGGGAACAAAGGGTAGCCTTGCCTTTCTGAATGGCGATAACAAAGCATAGGCTTACCTTCGGTAGGGCACGCCACAGCAAATTTTCACAGCCCTCCACAACCATCCTGAGCAGCAGCTATGCCGCCATCGGTCACCCGGTACGACTCTGGGAAACGCGCCGGCGAACGGTTTCCGGGTTATTCTGGGACGTGATCGCACCTCGGTCGTTCAGCATGGGAATTGAGTGAGCGGAGGAACCATGAAGACCCTTTTGCAGATGCCCGCCGTGCGCGAATGCGCTGCCGTCACGTGCAGCTTCAACGACGGTGGCTGTCACGCCCCGGCCGTGACCGTCGCCACGGCCGGCGACGCGGCCTCCTGCGCCACGTTCGTCGAGTCGTCGGTTCGCGGGGGCATCGCGGAGATCACCGGCAGCGTCGGCGCGTGTGCCCGCACCGACTGCACCTACAACACCAACCTGGCCTGCACGGCGCCCTCCGTCCAGGTCGGCTCGGGTGCCACGGC
This sequence comes from Micromonospora sp. WMMD1082, assembly GCF_029626175.1. NCBI lineage: Bacteria > Bacillati > Actinomycetota > Actinomycetes > Micromonosporales > Micromonosporaceae > Micromonospora > Micromonospora sp. WMMD1082. The sequence continues at coordinate 6,729,924 of NZ_JARUBM010000002.1, forward strand.
CAGCGACTGCCTGACCTACCAACCGGCCTGAGCAGGCCCGACTCGCCCCGGCCTGGCCCGGCCTGGCCCGGCCACAGCGGCAGTGTCACCGGCCTCCTCGCACCACGGTCCGCTTGAATAAGGCAAGCCTTACCTATTACGGTAGGCTGACCTCAACTCGACCGCGGTGCAAGGAGGCCGGTGTGGCATCCGCAACCGAATCACCGTCGACGCTCGCCGACGACCGGCCGTCACCCGACGCCGTCGAGGCCCGCTCCGCCATCGCGACCTGCACCTCGCTGCGGCTGGAGGTGGCCGGCACCGCCGTCGACCTGATCGACACGCACGCCGTCCTCCCCGACGGCACCGTCGTCGTCGGCGTCGACCCGATGACCCCGCTCGGTGGGCTGCTCGTCGCCGCCCGCGGAACCGATGGCGCGGTCCGGCTCGATGTCACGCACCTGGTGCCGGTGCCGGTGCGCGCGCGGGTACGGGCGCGGGTGACTGTGACCGGCACGGTCCGCCGGTTCGACCCGGCCGTCCTCGACTCCTGCGACCACGATGCCGTCATCGCCTTGCTTCGCCTGCCGCCGGTGGCTCTGTGGTCGATCGAGCCCGACGGCGTGCGCGTCGAACGGCACGGGGTCGCCGTCGACGTGCCGGTCGCGACCTACCATGCGGCGCGCCCCGACCCGGTCGCCGCTGTCGAGGCGGCGCACCTGGCCCGCCTGGCCCGGCATCACCCCCAGCTCGGGCACCGATTCGCCGCCCTTGTGGACCCGGAACTGACCGCCACCGGCGCCCGGGTGGTGCCGGTCGCCGTCGATGCCGACGGGCTGACCCTGCGGGCGGAGACGGCGCACCGGCACCACGACGTCCGCCTACCGTTCCGCGTTCGGGTCACCGACGAGGCGGCGCTCGACCGGGAGCTGCGGCGGCTGCTGCCGGGCATGGCGGTCACCCCCGACGAGTAGGGCTCAACACGAGACGGCGACCGGCTGCTGGCCGGTGGCCTCGCCACACGTGCAGTCGTCGCCAGCACCCGGCTGGTCCTGCGCGGACCTGCCGTACTGGTCGGCGTCGCCCTTCACCACGTACACCTCCCATCGCTCGTCGCCGGGCCCGCAGACCCACACCTTGTCCTGGAGGGCGTAGCAGCAGGAGGTGTCGTTCTCGGTCAGGGTGATCAGGCCGGCGTCGGTGAGCCGGTCGGTGGCGGCGGTGACCTCCGCGCCGTCGAACACCTCGACGCCGAGGTGGTCGATCGCGGTGGGCCGGTCCGGGGCGCCTTCGATCAGGACCAGCTTCAGCGGCGGCTCGGCGATGGCGAAGTTGGCGTAGCAGGGCCGACGCTTGGTCGGCTCGGTGTCGAACAGCTTCGAGTAGAACGCGACCGACCCCTCCAGGTCGGCGACGCGCAGGGCGAGTTGGACGCGGGACATCCCACACCTCCGGTTGTTTAGATAACCGTCTAGACAGAGAGTTGCACTCTGTCTAGACGGTTGTCAAACTAGACGAGTGTCGAGACAAGAGCTTCCGGTCCTCGCCGACGCGTCGACCTGCTGCCCGCCGATGGTCACCGAGGCACTGACCGCCGAGACCGCCGCCGGCCTGGCGCGAGGGTTCAAGGCCCTCGGTGATCCGGTGCGGCTACGGCTGCTGTCGCTGATCGCCGCGCGGGCCGGCGGCGAGGTGTGCGTGTGCGAGTTGACCGACGCGTTCACCCTGACCGGGCCGACGATCTCCCACCACCTCAAGGTGTTGCGGGAGGCCGGGCTGATCGACTGCCAGCGCCGCGGCACCTGGGTCTACTACTGGATCCTCCCGGCCCGGCTCGCCGCCCTGTCCCAGCTCCTCGACGTCTCCACCGCCCCTTCCACGGCCGGGGCGACCGGGTGACACCCGACCCGCACCGAGCGGTGCTGCGCCGGGCGTCAGCGGAACTCGTCGGCACCGGCCTGCTCGTCACCGCCGTGGTCGGCTCCGGCATCGCCGCGAGCCGCCTCTCGCCGACTGACGTGGGTCTGCAACTGCTGGAGAACAGCATCGCCACCGCGTTCGCCCTCGGCGCGTTGATCCTCATCTTCGGACCGGTCTCCGGTGCCCACCTCAACCCCGTCGTGTCGGTCGCCGACTGGTGGCTCGGCCGCCGCGCCGGCACCGGCCTGCCAGCCCGCGACCTGGCCGCCTACCTGAACGCGCAGATCCTCGGCGCGATCGGCGGCACGGTGCTGGCTCACCTGATGTTCGGGCTGCCCGCCGTCACCATCTCCACCCGCCACCGTGACGGCGGCGGGCTGTGGCTGGCCGAGGTCGTCGCGACCGGTGGCCTGCTCCTGCTGATCGCCGCACTCACCCACACCCACCGCCAGGCGGTCGCACCGGCTGCGGTCGGGGCGTGGATCGGGGCCGCGTACTGGTTCACCGCCTCCACCGCGTTCGCCAACCCCGCGGTCACCATCGGCCGGATGTTCACCGACACCTTCGCCGGTATCACCCCCACCTCCGCGCTCGGGTTCGTCACCGCCCAACTCGCCGCCACCGCCCTCGCGCTGACCGCGATCAGCTGGTGGTACCCGACCCAGCCCCGCACCGCCGCATCGGTCGAATGGACACCGGCCCGCCCGGAAGGGGCGCCGGCCCGAATCCACCAGATCAGACCTGAATCCACCTGATCAGACCAGCCAAGACGAGGACCCGCTGCCATGAGCATGCCCGCACCGCAGACCACACCCTCGGTCCTGGTCGACGCTACGAAGACTGGGAACTCACCGACCCCGCCCACCAGCCGCTGCCCGTCGTCCGCGAAGTCCGCGACCAGATCCGCGAGTACGTCACCCGGCTCCTCGACAGCCTGACTCCTCACGACGGCACCGGCACACCTGGATGAACCATCGGCGACCCCGCTGGCCCGACGCCACTCGCCGCCGGGCGGGTCACCAGCGGCACCCGTCGTCAGTCTGCTCGGCGGAGTCACACCCGCAGGCGCGGGGCGGCAGGGCCGAAGCGCACCGCGACGCCCGGCGAGAAGAGCACGCTGACCGGGGGCCCGTCGGGGGCGGGAAGCCCGGCCGCCGCCACGAGTCCGTCGTCGAGGTGGCACAGCTCCGCCCGGCGCAGCGGCCACGGTGGATGAACGTTCGGCAGGTAGATCGTTCGGCCGTGGGCCCGTACGTGCAGGCCCCATCGGGCGGTCAGGAAGTGTTCCAACGGGCTCGGCTCGGCAATCGCCGCACCGGCCCGGACCACCATCCGTCCACCGACGCCGCGCGGCCCGGGCCAACGCCGTCGGCAGGTGTAGGTGTAGACGTCGCCGTCGCGTTCCAGGCGCATCCGCGACCACATGTACGGCAGCCGCAGGCTTGCCCGGGCGACCAGGACCGGCAGCAGCCGGGCGGCCTCCAAGGAACGGAACACCACCCCGCGCCGGCCGGCGGCGTCGACGGAGTAGAGCCGGACGTTGGTCTCGCAGAAGGTGCCGAGGTACGGCAGTCCCGGCCCGCCGAGGAGCCCGACGCCGACCATCCGGAACGCGATCAGACCGACGTAGCTGACGCCGTCGAGCAGATCGGGCCGGGTGCCGGCCGGCAGCAGCGGCGCGACCGACTCCGGACGGACCGGCCAGTGCAGGAAGGCGAGATCGTGCCAGCCCTGCACCAGGATCGACCGGCGGACGCCCCGGGGCGCCAGCGCGGTTACCGGTTCCACGTCCACCGATCCATCATGCCCGCAGACCGACCTGTAACAGAACGAGTATTGGACGCAGCGAGTTGTGCCAGTACGTTCAGTGCCAGCGACCAGGGAGGCACCGATGACCGACACCGACCGCGCGTACGCCGACGACCGGGCCCACGTCTTCCACTCCTGGTCGGCGCAGGCCGCCCTCAAGCCGGCTGTGATCACCGCAGCTGAGGGCAGTTCCTTCACCGACGACGCCGGCAACAGCTACCTGGACTTCAGCTCCCAGCTGGTCTACCTGAACATGGGGCACGGCCACCCCAGGATCGTCGCCGCCATCCAGGAGCAGGCGGCCAAGCTCTGCACCGTCGCGCCGACCTTCGCCAACGACGCCCGCAGTGAGGCGGCCCGCCTCATCACCGAACTGGCGCCGGACGGCCTGAACCACGTCTTCTTCACCAACGGCGGCGCGGAGGCCAACGAGCACGCCGTCCGAATGGCCCGGCTGACCACGGGCCGGCACAAGGTCCTGGCCACCTACCGGTCCTACCACGGGGCGACCAACGGCGCGATCGCGCTCACCGGCGATCCGCGCCGCTGGGCCAGCGAACCCGCCATTCCCGGTGTCGTGCACTTCTTCGGCCCGTACGCCTACCGGTCCGCCTTCCACGCCGGCGACGAGACCACCGAGGGCGAACGCGCCCTGCGGCACCTGGCGGAGGTCATCACCCTGGAGGGGCCGCAGACGATCGCCGCGATCGTGCTGGAGACCGTCGTCGGCACCAACGGCATCCTGGTACCGCCGGACGGCTACCTCGCCGGTGTGCGGGAACTCTGCGACCGGCACGGGATCATGCTGATCTTCGACGAGGTGATGAGCGGGTTCGGGCGGTGCGGCGAGTGGTTCGCCTTCGACCGGTGGCGGGTCGCTCCGGATCTGATCACCTTCGCCAAGGGGGTCAACTCCGGCTACGTGCCCCTCGGCGGCGTCGTGGTCGGCGACCGGGTGTACGAGACCTTCGCCGCGCGGGCGTACCCCGGCGGGCTCACCTACTCGGGGCACCCGCTGGCCTGCGCCGCCGCCGTGGCGACCATCGGCGCGATGCGCGACGAGGGGATCATCGAGCGGGTCCGCGAGCTGGGCGAGAAGGTGGTCGGTCCCCGCCTGGCGGAGCTGGCCGACCGGCACCCCTCGGTCGGCGAGGTGCGCGGGCTCGGCCTGTTCTGGGCGATCGAGCTGGTCCGCGACCCCGGGAGTCGGGAGATGCTGGTGCCGTACAACGCCGCCGGCGCGGACGCCGCCCCGATGGCCGAGATCGTGACGGCCTGCAAGGCGGGCGGGGTCTGGCCCTTCACGCACTTCAACCGGGTGCACGTGGTGCCGCCGCTGGTCATCTCCACCGACGACCTGCTCCGGGGCATCGACGTCATCGACGACGCCCTCGACATCGCCGACCGGCTGGTCAGCACCGACGGCTGACCCCGGCGCCGCCGGCCGGCCCCGGAGCGCCGGCCAGCCCAGAGGCGCCGGCCGGCCCGGAACCCGGACCGGCCGGCGCGATGCGGTGTGTGCGGGAACCGGCGGGTTACGCGCCGCCGGGGTTCAGCGTCACGGTCGCCGGGGTGAAGCCCGCGCCGGCGACGTCGAGGCCCTCCTCCTTGAGTGCGTCGAGCGCCTTCGTCACGTACTCGTTGGTGTACGCCTCACCCTCCGGCTGCGTGGTGAGCACCGTCTGCCCGTCCTGGTTCTTCGTGGTCAGCGAGAGGTCGACCGTCTGCTTCCAGGCGGTCTCGTCGATCATGCCGATGCCGGCGGGCGACGGCCAGATCAGCTTGTTGGTCTCGTTGGTCTGCCAGAGCTGGTGACTCGCGCCGAGCTTCGCGCCGCGGGCGACGACGAGGTCGCGGCACTCCTCGGGGTTGTCCCGACAGTGGATCCAGCCCTTGATCGTGCCGGTCAGGAACTTCACCGTCGTCTCCTGGTACGCGGCGTCCCCCAGCTTCTCGGTGTTGGCCCAGACCGCGTCCTGGAGCATGGCGGTGCCGGCGTCGTTCCAGTCGATGACCGTGAAGTCCTCCGGCCGGTAGAGCGCGTTGGTCGCCGGGTTCATCGCCTCCAGCAGTTGGGCGTACTCGTTGTAGCTCATCGCCTGGGCGGCGTCGATGTCCCGGCGCAGCAGGGCCTGCATGTCGAACTGCTGCTGTACCAGGGTGACGTCCCGGCCCGGGTCGAGCCCGGCCTTCGTCATCCCGGCGAAGAGCTCGAACTCGTTGCCGAACCCCCAGTTGCCGACCTTCTTGCCCCGCAGGTCCGCCGCCGAGGTGATGCCGCTGTCGGCGAAGCTGACCTGGTAGGTGCCGGAGCGCTGGAAGATCTGACCCACGTTGGTGATCTGCGCGCCCTGCTCCCGGGAGGCGAGCGCCTTCGGCACCCAGGAGACGGCGAAGTCGGCCCGACCCTGCGCGAGCACGGTCTGCGGCACGATGTCGACGCCGCCCTCCAGCAGCGTCACGTCGAGCCCCTGCTCGGCGTAGAAGCCCTTGTCGACCGCCGCGATGTAGCCGGCGAACTGGGCCTGGAAGAACCACTGCAACTGCAGCTTGACCGGGATGGGGGCGCCGTCCGTCGCGCCACCGGAGGGTGATTCGGGGTCGGCCGTACCGCAGCCGGCCAGCACGGCCAGCACGGTCGATGCGGCGGCGACGGCGATGGCGTACCGTTTTGCGGGTCTTCTCATCGGTCCTCCAGGAGTTTGTCCAGAGCGGGGATCAGGTGGTGGATCCGCCGGAGCGCCACGGTGTTGCCAGCCGTTCCAGCACGAGCGCGACGAGGTAGAAGACGAGACCGAGCAGGCAGGCGCCGACCACGAACGCCCACGCCCTCGGGTACGCGGTGTTCGCCGCCGCCGAGGTGATCCGGGAGCCGAGGCCGTCCTGCAGCCCGCCGAAGTACTCCGAGACCACGGCCGCGATCACGGCGAGGGACGACGCCTGTCGCAGTCCGGTGAAGACGAAGGGCAGCGCACCCGGCAGCCGGACGAGCCGGGTGAACGTCCACCCGCCGACCGCGTAGCTCTCCATCAGCTCGCGGTGGATCGGGTTGACCTCCCGCAGGCCACGCGCGGTGTTGATGAAGACCGGGAAGAAGACGACGATCGCCACCACGAGCCGGCGGGGAACACTGCTGGTGGATTCGAACATGTTGTTGAGGATCGGCGCCAACGCGATGATCGGCAGCGCGTTGAGCGTCGCCGAGACCGGCAGCGACATCTCCGCCAGCAGCCGGAACCGGCTCGCCGCCATCGCGGCGACGATCGCCAGCACCGCACCGACGACCAGGCCCACCAGGGCGTTGGTGCCGCTGGCGAGGCCGACCCGGACGATCACCTCCCGGTTGAGCAGGAACTGTGCCCAGATCGCCGACGGCGCCGGCAGCACGAAGGGTGCGATCCGGCCGACCACGACGACGGCCTCCCAGAGCAGGACGGCCCCGACCCCGACGACCAGCGGTGGCAGCACCGCGCGGGCGAGCGCCAGCGGACCGGATGCCCGGTTCCGGCGCGGCCGGAACGCCGTGAGGTCGGGCGGGGCCGTCATGTCCCCTCCCCACGCAACGCCCTGCGGACGTCGGTGATGCCGGCGAAGAAGCCCGGCGACTGGCGGGTCTGTTCGGTGCGGGGCCCGAGGTCGACGGCGACCACGTCGGTGATCTGGCCGGGCCGGGCCGACATCACCACCACCCGGTCGGAGAGGAAGACGGCCTCCGGGATCGAGTGGGTGACGAAGATGGTGGTGGTGCCGGTCTCCGCGCAGATCCGCAGCAGCTCACCCTGCAACCGTTCCCGGGTCATCTCGTCCAGCGCCCCGAACGGCTCGTCCATCAACAGCAACGGCGGGTGTACGGCGAGCGCCCGGGCGATCGCCACCCGCTGCTGCATGCCGCCGGAGAGCTGGGCGGGATGGTGACCGGCGAAGTCGGCGAGCCCGACCAGGTCCAGCATCTCCGCCGCCCGATCCTTCCGCTGCGCCCGGCCCACGCCGCGCAGTTCCAGCGGCAGCTCCACGTTGCGCCGCACGGTGCGCCACTCGAAGAGCCCGGCCTGCTGGAAGACGATGCCGTACTCCTGGTCGAGGCGGGCCTGCCGGGCCGGCTTGCCGGCGACGGTCACGCTGCCGGTGGTCGGCGCGATGAGGTCGGCCACCAACCGCAGCAGGGTGCTCTTGCCGCAGCCGGAGGGGCCGATCAGGGAGATGAACTCGCCGGGCTCGATGGCGAGGTCGACGCCGGTGAGCGCGACCACCTCGTCGCCGCGGCCACCGCTGAACGTCTTGCCGACGCCCCGCAACTCGACAGATCCCGCGTCACTCACGCCGTCACCCTTCGCCCGTGCAGGAGCCGCTCCAGCAGACTGACCGTGCCGGCGACGGCCAGGCCGAGCAGCGCCGCGCCGGTCATCGCCGTGTAGACCTTGGCCGGGTCCGTGGTCGCCTCCCGGGAGTACTCGATGACCAGCCGGCCGATGCCGCCGGGCGTGCCGGTGGAGATCTCGCCCACCACGGCACCGACCACCGCCGCCGCGCCGGCCAGCCGCAGCGCCGGGAAGAGGTACGGCAGGGCCGCCGGCACCCGGAGCTTCACCAGGGTGCGCCACCAGCTGGCGGCGTAGCTGCGCATCAGCTCGACCGCGATCGGTGGCGGGGACTGCAGGCCGCGCAGCATCCCGACGGCGACGGGGAAGAAGGCCAGGTAGGCGGCGATGGTCGCGACCGACATCCACGGCTGCCACGGGTACGGTCCGAAGCTGAGCGCGCCGCCCCAGCCGGCGACGACCGGCGCGAGCGCGACCAGCGGCACGGTCTGCGACAGGATCACGTACGGCAGCAGCCCCCGCTCCAGCACCCGCAGCCGTTGCATCAGCACGGCGAGGACGAGGCCGAAGAGGGTGCCGGCCAGGAACCCGACCGCCACGATGCCGAACGTGAAGAGGCAGGCGTCGGCGACGACGAGGCCGACCGGTCGGCCGCCGGTCAGCTCCGGTTCGGCGAAGCGGCGCAGCACGTCGAGCACGTGCGGCATCGCCGCGTCGTCGGCCCGGGGCAGCAGCCGGGTGCCGAACACGACGGTGCCGTCCGGGTCACCGACGACCTTGTAGCCCTCCCAGAGCCCGACGGCGACGGCGGCCGCGGCCAGGGCGCCGACGACCGCCCGGACCCGGGCGGCGACCATCGGGCTCACCCCGGCAGCGCGTTGATCGTCGGGATGACGTGCTCACCGTACGCGGCGAGGGTGTCCTCCTTGCCGTCGTGTTGCAGGTAGACGGCGAACTGGTCGACGCCGAGCTTGCGCAGTTCGGTGAGGCGGCGCACGTGCTCCTCCGCCGGGCCCAGGACGCAGAACCGGTCCACGATGTCGTCGCTGACGAAGCCGGTGTGGGCGTTGCCGGCCCGGCCGTGTTCGGCGTAGTCGTAGCCCTGCCGCCCGGCGATGTAGTCGGTGAGGACCGCCGGCACGGCCCCGCTCGCCCCGTAGCGGGAGACGATGTCCGCCACGTGGTTGCCGACCATGCCACCGAACCAGCGGGTCTGTTCCCGCTGGTGGGCGAGGTCGTCGCCGACGTAGGCGGGGGCGGCGACGCAGAACTTGATCGCGGCCGGGTCGCGGCCGGCGCGCTCGGCCGCGGTCCGGACCGCGTTGATCATCCAGGCGGCGATGTCCGGGTCGGCGAGTTGCAGGATGAACCCGTCGGCCACCTCGCCGGTCAGGGCGAGCGCCTTCGGCCCGTACGCGGCGACCCAGACCTCCAGGGCGCTCCGGTCCACCCAGGGAAACCGCAGCTCCCGGTCCCGGTAGGTCACCGACCGGCCGTTCGCCAGCTCCCGCACCACGTGCACGCACTCGCGGAGCTGGGCGAGGTTGGTCGGCGCCGCGCCCAGGGTGCGCAGCGCCGAGTCGCCCCGCCCGATCCCGCAGATCGTGCGGTTGCCGTACATCTCGTTGAGGGTGGCGAAGAGCGAGGCGGTGACCGTCCAGTCCCGGGTGCCCGGGTTGGTGACCATCGGCCCCACGATGATCTTCTCGGTGCGGGCCAGGATCTGGCTGTAGATCACGAACGGTTCCTGCCAGAGCAGATGCGAATCGAAGCTCCAGACGTGGCTGAAACCGGCCCGCTCGGCCTCCTCGGCGAGGCGGATCACCGACTCCGCGGGCGGGTCCAGCTGGAAGACCACTCCGACGTCCATGCCGCTCACCGCACCTTCGGGAAGCCGAGGTCGACCTCGCTGGTCGCCGGGTCGGGCCAGCGGGAGGTGACCACCTTCGTCCGCGTGTAGAACGCGATCCCCTCGGGGCCGTACATGTGCAGGTCGCCGAAGAGCGATGCCTTCCAGCCGCCGAAGCTGTAGTAGGCCACCGGCACCGGGATCGGCACGTTGATGCCGACCATGCCGCAGAGCACGTCGTACTGGAACCGCCGGGCCACCCCGCCGTCGCGGGTGAAGATCGCCGTGCCGTTGCCGTACTCGTTGCCGTTGACCAGCGCGAGAGCCTCGTCGTAGGTGTCCACCCGGACCACCGAGAGCACCGGGCCGAAGATCTCGTCGGTGTAGAGCGCCGAGCCGGTCGGCACCCGGTCCACCAGGGACGGGCCGAGGAAGAAGCCGTCCGCGTCGGTCGGGGTCGTCCGCCGCCCGTCGACCACGATCCGGGCGTCCTCGTCGGCCAGGGTGAGGTAGCCGGCGACCCGGTCCCGGTGCTCCCGGCTGATCAGCGGCCCCATCTCGGCGTCGGGGTCGCTCGCCGCGCCGACCCGGATCCGGTGCACCCGCTCGGCGATAGCGTCGACCAGCGGGTCGGCGACCGCGCCGACGGCGACGACGACCGAGACCGCCATGCAGCGTTCACCGGCCGAGCCGTAGCCGGCGGAGACCGCGGCGTCGGCGGCGGCCGCGATGTCGGCGTCCGGGAGGACGACCATGTGGTTCTTGGCGCCGCCGAGGGCCTGCACCCGCTTGCCGGCCCGCGTGCCCGCCTCGTAGATGCTCCGCGCGACCGGGGTGGAGCCGACGAAACTCAGCGCCTGCACGTCCGGGTCGGCGATCAGCGTGTCGACCGCCTCCTTGTCGCCCTGCACGACGTTGAACGCCCCGTCCGGCAGCCCGGCCCGGCGCAGCAGGTCCGCCAGGAGCAGCGAGACCGACGGGTCCTTCTCGCTCGGCTTGAGCACGAAGGTGTTGCCACAGACCAGCGCGTTGCAGAACATCCACATCGGCACCATGGCCGGGAAGTTGAACGGGGTGATCCCGGCGACCACGCCGAGCGGTTGGCGGATGGAGTAGACGTCGACGCCGCTGGAGGCGCCCTCGGAGTAGCCGCCGCGCAGCAGGTAGGGCGCGCCGGCGGCGAACTCGGCGTTCTCCAGCCCTCGGGCCACCTCACCGAGCGCGTCGGCGGTGGTCTTGCCGTGTTCGGCGCTGAGCTGGCCGGCGATCTCCTTGCGGTGGGCGTCGACGAGTTCCCGGAAGCGGAACATCACCTCGGCCCGTCGGGAGAGGGAGGCGGCCCGCCAGGCGGGGAAGGCCGCCCGGGCGGCCAGTACGGCGGCGCGGACCTCCCCGGCGGTGGCGGCGGCGATCTCGGCCTGTGCTTCGCCGGTGGCGGGATCCCATACGGGGAGGCGGCGGGGGCCGGTGCCGGCGACCGCCGCGCCGTCGATCCAGTGCGGTATCTGTCTCATCTGGACACCAACCTCCGTCATACCAGGTAGCTGGAGAGGCCACGGGGCAGGTACCGGCCGTGACCCTTGCGGCCGGAGTACTCGCCGTCGGCGACGACGACCGTGCCCCGGGAGATGACCGTGTGGACCCGGCCGGCGATCTCGTAGCCCTCCCACGCGGAGTGATCCATGTTCATGTGGTGCGTCTCGACGCCGATCCGGGTCCGGCCGTTCGGGTCGTAGAGCACGATGTCGGCGTCGGAGCCGGGCGCGATGATTCCCTTGCGGGGGTAGAGGCCGAACATCCGGGCCGGCGTGGTGGCGATCGTCTCGACCCAGCGCTGCAGCGACAGCTTGCCGTCGACGACGCCCTGGTAGACCAGGTCGACGCGGTGTTCGACGCCGCCGATCCCGTTGGGGATCTTCGAGAAGTCGCCGAGCCCCAGCTCCTTCTGGTCCTTGAAGCAGAACGGGCAGTGGTCGGTGGAGACGATCGCGAGGTCGTTGCTGCGCAGGCCGCGCCAGAGGTCGGCGCGGTGGCTCTCCCTCCCGCTGCGCAGCGGGGTGGAGCAGACCCACTTGGCGCCCTCGAAGCCGGGGGCGCCGAGTTGCTCCTCCAGGGTGAGGTAGAGGTACTGCGGGCAGGTCTCGGCGAAGACGTTGCGGCCGTTGTCGCGCGCCTGCGCGACGTGCGCGAGGGCCTGGCTGGCCGAGAGGTGCACGATGTAGAGCGGGGTGTCCCCGGCGACGTCGGCCAGGGCGATGGCGCGGTGGGTCGCCTCCGCCTCCAGGGCGGTCGGGCGGGTGATGCCGTGGTGGATCGGGTCGGTCTCGCCGCGCGCGATCGCCTGCTGGATGAGGACGTCGATGGCGATGCCGTTCTCCGCGTGCATCATGATCATGGAGCCGTTGTCGCGGGCCTTCTGCATCGCCCGCAGGATCTGGCCGTCGTCGGAGTAGAACACCCCCGGGTACGCCATGAAGAGCTTGAAGCTGGTGATCCCCTCGTCGGCGACGAGTTGGTCCATGGCCTTGAGCGAGTCGTCGTCCACCCCGCCGAGGATCATGTGGAAGGCGTAGTCGACGTGACAGTTGCCCGCCGCCTTGGCGTGCCAGGCCGCCAGGCCGTCCTGGACCACCTCGCCGGTCTTCTGCACGGCGAAGTCGATGATGGTGGTGGTGCCGCCGAAGGCGGCCGCCCTGGTGCCGGTGTCGAAGGTGTCGCTCGCGAACGTGCCGCCGAACGGCAGCTCCATGTGGGTGTGCGCGTCGATGCCGCCGGGGATGACGTACATTCCGGTCGCGTCGATGGTCGGCACACCGGCCGGGCCGGTGCCGGGGGTGTGCAGGGCGGCGATCGTCTCGCCGTCGACGAGTACGTCGAGCGCGTGCGGGCCGGTCGGGCCGATGACCGTGCCGCCGGTGATCAGCGTTGGCATGGCTGCCCCCTCACGGCTTCACGAGCGAGTCGTAGGCGTCCGGACGACGGTCCCGGTAGAACGCCCACCGGTCACGGACCTCGGCGAGCAGGTTCATGTCCAGCTCGCGGACGACCAGTTCGGGCTGGTGCCCGTCCGCGACGTCGCCGACGAACCGGCCCTCCGGGTCCACGAAGTACGAGGTGCCGTAGAAGTCGTTGTCCCCCAGGTCCTCCACGCCGACCCGGTTGATCGCGCCGATGAAGTACTCGTTGGCGACCGCGCTGGCCGGCTGTTCGAGCTGCCACAGGTAGGACGAGAGGCTGCGGCTGGTCGCCGAGGGGTTGAACACGATCGTCGCCCCGCCGAGCCCGAGGGCCCGCCAGCCCTCTGGGAAGTGCCGGTCGTAGCAGATGTAGACACCGATCCGGCCGACGGCGGTGTCGAAGGTCGGGTAGCCGAGATTGCCGGGGCGGAAGTAGAACTTCTCCCAGAATCCCTGCACCTGCGGGATGTGCGTCTTGCGGTACTTGCCGAGGTAGCGCCCGTCGGCGTCGACCACGGCGGCGGTGTTGTACAGCACGCCCGGTTGCTCCTGCTCGTACATCGGCAGGATCATGACCATGCCCAGTTCGGCCGCGAGGGCCTGGAAACGCTCGGTGGTGGGGCCGGGGATCGACTCGGCGTACGAGTAGTACTCCCGGTCCTGCACCTGGCAGAAGTACGGCCCGTAGAAGAGTTCCTGGAAACAGATGACCTTGGCGCCCTGGGCGGCCGCCTGGCGGGCGTACTCCTCATGCGCCTTGATCATGGATTCCTTGTCGCCGGTCCAGGTCGTCTGGACCAGGGCGGCGGTGATGCTGTCGGCCATGGCGCTCCTCCGGTGTCGGGTGGTGGTGGTCGTCGTCGAGAGGTTGTCTTGACACGGTGGATGGCGTAGGACTCTAGTGACACAGGTAGGGCCGGACAATGGGTTGCCTGTTACGGGCTATTTCGGAGATGTAACATGCTGCAGCTCATCACTGGTGCCGTGGACGACCGCAGCGCCCGGGGCATCGCCGCCGCGGTGAGCCGTCTGGTCCACGGCGGTCAACTGCCGCCCGGCACCCGGCTACCCACCGTGCGCTCGGTCGCCCGGCAGCTCGGCATCAGCCCCACCACGGTCAGCGAGGCATGGCGGAGCCTGGCCGCGGCCGGCGCCATCGAGACCCGCGGCCGCTCCGGCACCTTCGTCCGGACCCCGGCCCGGCCCCGCGAGCACCTGCGGTACGCCCGGCTCACCACGCGCCCGACGACGCTGCCCAACGACCTGTCGACCGGGGTGCCCGACCACGATCTGCTGCCGGACCTGACCGACGCGTTGCGCCGGATCCACGATGCCCGGCTCACCACCAGCTACCTCGACGAACCGGTGCTGCCGGAGCTGGAGGCGGCCCTGCGTGCCCGGTGGCCCTTCCCACCGGCGGCGCTCACCGTCGTCGACGGCGCCCTGGACGCCCTCGACCGGATCACCGCCACCGTCGTCCGGCTCGGCGACCGGGTCCTGGTGGAGAACCCGGCCTTCCCGCCGATGCTGGACCTGCTGGAAGCGGCCGGCGCGACACCGGTGCCGATCCCGCTGGACGGCGACGGTCTCCGGCCCGACGCGCTGGCCGACGCGCTCGACGACCGGGCGGTGGCGCTCTACCTCCAACCCCGCGCGCAGAACCCGACGGGCGTCAGCATGACCCCGGCCCGGACGGCGGCGCTGGCCGGGGTGCTGGCCCGGCACCCCGGCGTGATCGTCGTCGAGGACGACCACGCCGGCGACATCGCCACCGCGCCGCCGGTCAGCCTCGGCACCCACCTGCCGGACCGGACCGTACGGGTGCACAGCTTCTCCAAGAGCCACGGCCCGGACCTGCGGCTGGCCGCGGTCGCCGGGGCCGCCCCGGTCATCGTGTCGGTCACCGACCGGCGCCTGCTCGGTCCCGGCTGGTCCAGCCGGCTGCTCCAGCTGCTCCTGCTCGACCTGCTCACCGATCCGGGCACGGCGTCGGCCATCCGGCGGGCCCGCGACGAGTACGCCCGGCGGCGGCAGGCACTCCTGACCGAACTCGACGCCCGTGGGGTGACGGCGACCGCCGACGACGGGATCAACCTGTGGCTCTCCGTCGGCAACCAGCAGCTCGCCATGCTGGTGCTGGCCGCGCACGGCATCGCGGTGGCCCCCGGCGCGCCGTTCGAGGTCGGTCCGACCGGGACGGACCACGTCCGGGTCACCGTCGGGCTGGTGCGCGACGGCTTCGCCGAGCTGGCCGACGTCCTGGCCGAGGCGGCGCGGGCGAGTGCGCGGGGCAGCGGCCCGCGCAGCTTCCCACTCCCCCGCGGCGCCCGCTGACCGGGCCGGGCCACGCCCCAGACGGCGGTGCCGGCTGGGCCGCGCCTCAGACAGCGGTGCCGGCCTGCCCGCAGACCGCACACCGCTCTCGCTCCGACCAGGATTCCCGATCGAGATCCACGGGATCGAGACGACTCTGGCCGATCTCGACCCGGACGGCGACCCGGAACGTCCACAGTGCCTCGGCGAACGGGTGGTACGCGTCGTGATACCCGCGACTCGACAGCGCGGCGCCGGACCGGATCGCGTCACGGATGTCGATCAGCCGGCTGAAGGCCCGCTCCCCGGCCTCCATCACCGCCGGACTCGCCGACATGAGCAGCCGCTCCCGCACGCTGTACAGCCCGGACGCGTGCACTGCGGACAACGCCGCCCCGCGTCGGTCGAGATCCTCGGCCCGGTCGCGAGCAACCTCACGCAGGCCGGCGTGGGCGGCGTCGAGAGCCAATGCGAAGTCGACGTATGTCCGGAAACGATCGGACTCCCGGTCCCGGCGGCGCTGACCGCGATCGTTGCGCACGCCGGCCAGGATCGTGCCGCCCAGGGCAATCACCGCGCCGAGCGCGGTACCGGCGATCGGAATCCAGTTGGAGGCTGCCACCACCGCATCATCCCGCACGCCCCGCCGACCACCACGGGCCTCGCCTTGCCCCTCAGCGCGCGGCCCCATAGCCTGGATCCGCGGACGTCGATGATCCACCACCCGCGACGGCGTCTCGATGGCGCAGGGCTGCCCGCGTTCCCGCTGGCCGCACGCCCGCACGGTCGGGTGGTTCGAGCGACGGGAGCCAGCGATGCGGCGGCGAACGGTGTGGACGGTCCGGCTGGCCACCGCGGCGATGGTGGCCGGGAGCCTGGTGGCCTCGACCGCCGTGGGCGGCACCGCGCACCGGCCCGCTCCCCCGGCCACCACGGTGGTCGACTGGAGCGTCGAACGGCAGACGGTCGACGGCTTCGGCGGGGCGTTCGCGTTCCACAAGGCGGGTGGAATCCAACGGCTCGGGGAGCCGCTGACCTCGCAGATGCTGGACATGGTCTTCGACGCTCAGGCCGGCATCGGCCTGGACATCGTCCGGGTCATGGTGGGCGACGGCGGCGTGGGGGTGTGGGGCGACCAGCTCTACGACGGCCCGACGCAGACGATCGAGCCGGAGCCGGGCGTGTTCGTGTGGGATCTGCCCGACTGGGCGCAGCGCAAGGCCGACTTCGACGCGTACCAGGTGTGGCTGATGCGTGAGGCGCAGGCGCGTGGCGTCGAGACGATCCTCGCCAGCGTGTGGAGCCCGCCGGCCTGGATGAAGCAGAACAACAGCGTGATCTCCTCCGGCGCCTCCGGCCCCCCGAACAAGCTCCGGCCCGACATGTACCAGGCGTTCGCCGACTACCTCGCCGAGTACGTGCTCGGCTACGAGCGCGAGTTCGGCATCACGATCACGCACATCTCGCCGACCAACGAGCCCGACGTCAGCACGGGATACTCGAGCAGCCAGTGGACCGCCGAGGAACTGCGGTTCCTGGTGCGCGACCACCTGGGCCCGACGTTCGAGCGTCGCGGCGTGGAGGCGAAGATCGTGCTCGGCGAGGGCGTCGGCTTCGACGAGGGCTTCGCGCTGCCGGCGATCAGCGACCCGGTGGCGAACCAGTACGTCGACGTCGTCGCGGCGCACGGATACTCCGGGCTGATCGACGAGGCGACGCGGGCCGCGCCCACGGCGTTCACCACGTCGCACGCGCTCGGCAAGACCATCTGGCA
The DNA here is from genome assembly GCF_029626175.1 of Micromonospora sp. WMMD1082. Lineage (NCBI taxonomy): Bacteria > Bacillati > Actinomycetota > Actinomycetes > Micromonosporales > Micromonosporaceae > Micromonospora > Micromonospora sp. WMMD1082. Next base: position 6,746,844 of record NZ_JARUBM010000002.1, read on the forward strand.
GACCGAGTACATGAACCAGGGATCGCCGCGGGATCGGCTCTTCGTCAACAACACGATCAGCGATGGCCTGCGCTACGCGACGCTCATCGGGAACCTGTTCGACGAGACCCGGCTGAACGCCTACTTCTGGTGGTGGCCGGTGGCGAACAACGGCGCGGACGGCTCGGACCTGATCCGGCTGGTCAACACCGGCACCCCGCAGAGCGGCAACCCGACCGAGAACGGCCAGTACCGCATCTTCAAGCGGTACTACACGTTCGGCCAGTACAGCCGCTTCCTCGACCCCGGCGACGTGATGATCGGCGCCACCAGGACGCCGGCACCCGGGGTCTCCGTCACGGCCTACAAGGACGAGGCGACGCACGACTTCACCATCGTCGTGGTCAACAACAACCCGCACGACGTCCCGCTCGCCGTCGATCTCGCGGGTGGCTTCCCGCTGCCACCGGAGACCAAGCAGGACTGCAAGAGCGGCGGCTGGGCCGCCTTCGTCAACCCGACGTTCCGTAACCAGGGCGCATGCGTCTCCTACGTCGCCGCCGGCAAGGGACCGACCTCCTCGGTGGTGCCGTACCGCACGTCGGCGAACGAGAACATGAGGAAGCTGGCCGACATCGGCACGCGCGGCCGATCCTTCAGCACGACCCTGCGGGGCCAGAGCGTCACGACGTTCGTGCCGAAGTGGTCCGAGCTGCCCGAGCTGCCCGACCGCAAGGACGTCTTCTCCACCTATCTCGCCGAGGAGAACGACGGTCAGTCGGCGGGCCTGAGGGTCGTCACGACGCCCGAGCACGGCAAGATCGTCGCCGGGGTACGCGACGGCAGCTACCTGCGCTGGGCGGATGTCAACTTCGCGGACGGGTCGGCCGCGGGCTTCGCCGACCAGAAGGGCGAACTGCGCCTGCACGCCACCGTCGCCGCGAAGGGCGGCGGCGTCATCGAGGCGCGGATCGGCAGCCCGGACGGGCCGCTCGTCGGCTCGATGACCGTGCCGCCCGGCTCCGGCACCGAGTGGGTGACGGCGACGACCTGGATCGACACCAGCCCGGGTGCCGCGAACGGCTTCCACGACCTCTACCTGGTGTTCACCGGCGGTGACGGCACGCTCTTCGCCGTGGATCGCGCCGAGTTCAGCGACTGACAGCGAGACGGTGGGACGGGCCACGTCACCACCGCTCACGGTCGCGCGGGCGCCCGGAATCCCGTCCAGCGCAGGTCACCGGTCAGGTGGCCTTGGTCGTTGAACATCACCAGGGTGGGCGACAGGCCCGCGCGATACTCGATCACGGTGAGCCCCGTGTTCGCGCTGTCCAGGCCGAGCCACCGGGTGGGCGGGGCCGCCAGCGCGTCCCGCACCAGCCACGCGATCGGGTACGCGTGGGTGACGAGCACCTCGTGCGCGTCGGGCTCGGTGCGCTCGGGTGCCCTGGTGAACCGCGCCACCAGGGCCTCCGCCGTCCGCCGGCCCGCTGCGGCCTCGGCATCGTCGAAGCCGTCGAAGAAGCCGGCCCACGCCCGGGGCATCTCGTCCGCGTTCGGCACATATGGCACGTGGTCGACGAGTTCGGCGGCCTCGGCCACCCGCACGTCCGGCAGGTGTTTGGCGATCTCGTGCGCACTCGCGGCGGCGCGCGGCAGCATCGAATGCCACACCGCGTCGATCGGCAACCCGGCGAGGCGCCGGCCGAGGAGGTCGGCCTGTCGGTATCCCGCGTCGGTGAGTTCGCCGAACGCGTCCGCCGCGCCGTGCCGCGCCAGGTAGAGGTATCGGGTAGCCACCGGGCGACCTACCGGGTTCCCGGCTCGGCGCCACGGGGGATCCCGAGCGTCGACAGCAGATCCTCGTGCAGTTCCATCCACACGGCGTGGCACGACGGGACGTCGATCCCCGCCACCCACTGCCCCTCCCCGGCCCGGGCCCGGGTCAGCGCGGCGTCGAACCGCTCGTCGTAGCCGCCGAACCGGACCAGCACGCCGGCGAGTCCGCCGATCAGCGGGGTCAACTCGCCGCCGATCATCGTCAGTTCGTCCAGCACCCGGGCGTCCCAGCGCGGGTCGCTGTGGTCGTTGGACGCCAACCGGTCGCCCTCGGTGGGCCGCAACTGCCAGTCGGTGCAGGCGCGAACCAGCCGTCCGTTGAGGGCCTCGAACTCCTTGTGTGCCTGCTCGACGGCGGTCCGGGCGCCGGCCCGATCGAGTTCCTCGCCCAGTTTCCGGGTGTCCTCGTCGCGGCCGCGCTCGGTGAGCGTCCACCCGCTGGCGCGCCCGAACTCGACGTGTGTCACCCACCCGTACGCCTCGAAGTCCTGCAGAAGCTCGGAGACGGTGTCCTGGTCGATGCCGGTACGCCGGGAGACGGCCGCGTCGCTGGCCATCCCGGCCACCCGCACGGCGTGCAGGACGGACAGCTCCGGTGATGAGGCGTCGGTCATGGCAGTGAGCATCCAGACTCGGGCACGATGCGTCAACGCGACACCTACCGAAGGGAGAGCCTGGTGCTGATCGACCTGGCCGACGCCGAGCCCGCCATGTCGGGAGGCAAGGCCGCCGTGCTCGCCCGACTCCTCGGGGCGGGGTTGCCGATCCCACCCGGCTTCGTGGTGCCGATCGCCGCGTACGAGCAGGCGGTCGACGGCCCCTCCGCCGAGCTGGTCAACGAGATCGCCCAGGCGCTGCCGCGGATCGGCGGCGGCTACGTCGCCGTACGCTCGTCGGCGACCAGCGAGGACACCGCCCACGCCACCGCCGCGGGCCAGCACGACACCTTCCTCGGCGTACGCGGCCCCGATCAGGTGGCCGACGCCGTACGCAGATGCTGGGCGTCGCTGCGCTCCGAGCGCGCCGTGGCATACTGGCGCCGGCAGGGCGACCCGGGGTCACCGACGATCGCCGTGCTGGTGCAGCGCCTGGTGGACGCCGACGTCGCCGGGGTGATGTTCACCGGCGACGACGTCCGGCTGGAGGCGTCCTGGGGGTTGGGCGAGAGCGTCGTCAGCGGCCACGTGACACCGGACTCCTGGGTGGTTTCCGGCGACGCCGTCACCCGCCGTACGCTCGGCACGAAGACGACCCGGATCGACCGCACCGTCGCCCGCGAGGTGGAACCGGCCGACCGGGATCGCTTCTGCCTCACCGACGACGAGGTCACCCGTCTCGCCCGGCTCGGTCGGCAGATAGCCGATCTGCTGGGCGGCCCGCAGGACATCGAGTGGGCGATCGCCGACTCCCGGGTCTGGATCCTCCAGGCACGCCCGGTGACCAGCTCCCTCCCCGCCGCACCGGCGGCCGCCGCCGGGGACGGCACGGCCCGCGCAGGTACGCCCGCGAGTCCGGGCTCCGCCACCGGACCGGTGCGCGTGGTGCGCGGCCCCGCCGACTTCGCCCGCGTCCGGCCCGGCGACGTGCTCGTGTGCCGTACCACGGATCCGGCGTGGACACCGCTGTTCGGCGTCGTCGCCGCGGTCGTCACCGAGACCGGCGGCCTGCTCTCGCACGCCGCGATCGTGGCCCGCGAGCTGGGCCTCCCGGCCGTCCTGGCGATCCCGGACGCGACAACGGCCCTGCCCGACGGCGCGCCGGTCGAGGTGGACGGAAGCACCGGCAGGGTCGCGCTCCTTGACTGCTAGAGAGGTTGACAGGTAAACGTCTGCCTGTGTCAGGTCCGTCCGAGCCTTCGCAGTGTCCGGGCAACGTTACGGGTGATCTGGTGAGACGAGTGTCCGTGCCGACAGCAGCCCGCGACCACGAGTCGATGCCGACGGTGTCGGGAGGCCAGCGCTGGCTGACGTCCTGGCACCCGGTCGATGCCGCGCCCGAGGGCCGGAACCACGGAGCCGCGGGAGTCTGTGTCGGCAACGACGGCCGCGATCTCGTCCTCATCAGCCCTGATCAGGTGCATTGGGGTTTTCCGGCAGGCCGGCCGGAGGGTTCTGAGACTCTGGGTGAAACGCTGGCACGGGAGATGCGTGAGGAGGCATGCGTCGAGGTCCTCGATGCTCGGCTGTTGGGCTTCGCGCGTAGTGAGTGCGTCGAGGGACACGAACGGGGCCTGGTGCTCGTTCGTTCCTACTGGCTGGCGAATGTCGCGATCGGTTCCTGGGAGCCGCAGTTTGAGGTCGCCCACCGCAAGGTCGTTCCAGCAGCCGAGGCGACCAGGTACGTCCGGGATCCTGACGCGGTCGCGACCCGCATTTCGACGCGTGCCCTCATCGAGGCCGGACTCGGTGGAGATTCGAGCACGTAAATCGCATCCCAGCGCGGCGCATCGCCCCGCTCGATGACGAGCAAGCGCTCGTCGCCGGCCCGCTCGTAGACGAGCCGGTGGTGTCGGTCGGACGCGCCCTGTTGGAGTCAGGGGATTCGGTCGATGGATTCGCAGAGTTTGCCGCCGGATTGCAGCTCGGTCAGGCAGGTGCGCAGTTCGGCCGTTCGCCGTTCGGACTCGGCGATCAGTTCGGTGGCTATGCGGCCCCACTCCTGCGGTCCGGGGTTGGGCGGCAGGTCGGCGAAGAGGTCGGCGATTTCGCGGACGGTGAGGCCGACTCGTTGGGCCAGCTTCGCGACCTTGATCCGGCATGCTGCGCTCGCGTCGAAACGACGCTGGTTGCCGCTGTTGCGCCGGGCCGTGATAACACTGGTTTTTTCGTAGAACCGGACTGCCGACGGCGCGACGTCGGCATCGCGGGCAACGTCACCGACGGTGAAAACAGCTTCGGGCGGGGCGATGATGGCGTGGCTCACGCCAGAAGGCTGCCACACGAGCGGGCTTGACTTCAACATATGTTCAACCGGCAGCGTGGCTCGTATGAGCGATCAGACAACCGCATTGAACGAGCACGGGAACAGGGCTGACGAGCCACCTCTCAACCTCGTTGTCGTAGTGGCCAGCGTCCGCGATGACAGGATCGGCCGCATCCTGGGCGACTGGGTGATGGCACAAATCCCTGGGGATGTCCGGACCCACATGGTGGATCTCACCGATCTCCACTTGCCACCTGACTCGGATCTGCAGCCCGGCGGTGGGCAGCCGACGCCGGCATCCGATCTGATGGCCGCCGCAGACGGCTTCGTGATCGTCACCCCCGAGTACAACCACTCCTACCCGGCGTGTCTGAAGCGTTTCGTGGACTGGCACTACGGCGAGTGGCAGTTCAAGGCCGCCATGGTCGTGCCGTATGGCGTACAGGGTGGGCTGCTCGCCGGTGAGTACCTTCGCCCGGTCTTCGCCGAGCTCTCCGTGGTCACCACTCGTCGCATGGTCGCGCTCCGCGCGCCATGGGTACACCTCACCGAGGGCCGCTATGTCGCTCCTGACGGGGAGGACGGCGCGGTCCGGGACGCCGTCCGCGAGCTCTCCTGGTGGGCCGGCGCTCTGCGGGAAGCACGGCGTCGACGCCCGTTCGGCGGCGTCGACGACACCGGCAACGCCGCGAGCGAGGCCGTGGTTTCCTGGCTGGCGGCACAGCCCGAGACCGTTGACCCGACGGCGATCGCCGACCTGGCTTCGGATGCCTTCGTCGTCGGGCTCGGCGGCAGCACACGCGAAGCACACGAGCCCTTCCAGATCGTGGAGCACGCCACCCATGCGCTGATCGATCGCGGTTTCCGGGTCCTCGCCATACTCGACAACCAGCGCGTGGGTGCGCTTTACGACCGCTACGTGCGCGGTGCGGACGTCAACATCGATTCCTCGCTGCGGCAGGGCTGGGGGCCCTGGCAGACGAGCGAGATGCGGGACGCCCTCACGCGGCTCCGGCGCCGCAACGCGACCCGGCCCGACGACCCGGTGCGGGTGATCGGAGTGGGTGGCTCGCGGGTGCTGCCCGCTGACTACGACCGTGTCGTGGACTTGATCGCGGCCATCTCCCCAGCCGAGGTGCCACAGGTCCGTGAACTGCTCGCCGTCATCCGCACTGCTCACGACAATGGCGAGCATGTGCAGCGGGCCCAGGGCACCCACCCAGGCACGCCGTTCGTGAAACTCGCGCGCAAGGCGCGTGCGATCGCCGGGCGGCTCGAAGGTGCCGGGCAAGACGAGGCCGTGCGGCTACTCGACATGATCGTCGAGCACCACGCGAACGCGATCGGGGTGGGATACGACGCGGAACGTGAGGAGCGGGCAGCCGCCGAACGGATCCTGGAGTGGCACCGGCGTACCGGCGATCGGATCGTCCTCTGGGAGGGCAGCGCTCACGTCGCGGCGCACGGCGGCGTCATGCTCGGCTCCCATCTACGGGAAGCCCTCGGCGACCGATACTTCGCCGGTCACGTCACATTCGGCCACGGTCTTGTCCGCAACAGCAAGATCCCATTGCCCGCCTCCGGTTCGCTCGAGGATCTCTTGCTCTGCGCCGGCGGCGAACGGACGGTGAACTTGGCCGCCGACGTTCCGGTCGACGTCGCCGCGCGACTCGACGCGCCTTGGCGGACGAGACTGATCTCCGGGGTGTACGACCCCGGAGATGACGCCGAGCACTACTACGAGCTGCCCTCGCTGCGATCCAGCTTCGACGTCGTCGTCTTCGTCCCCATGGTCGCCCCGATTCAGCCCCTACCGCCCGACCGTGCGGCGTGACCGGGCGCGGGCAGCACCTGGAACACCGGATAGTCGGCGGCGATCTGGGCGAACTGCGCCATCGGCGCCCCCCGCCGGACCGGCACGTGCGGCCGCGCTCCCGGTGCCTTGTCCAGGTAGTGGCGCAGGATCGGCGCCCGCTGCGCGACGGGCACCTCCGCCAGCAGCACGGATTGGCGGTGGTCGCGCCGCAGCACCGCCCGCCCTCCAGCGGCTCGCACGTTACGCACCCAGTTCGCCTGCTCGCCCAGCATCGACACCAGGTAGCGCCCACCGTCGTGATCGACAGCGACCAGCGGGAACGACACGGTACGGCCACTGCGCCGACCCACGACCTCCAACGTCACCCAGTTGCCGGGGGCGAGAAAACCGGTCGAGAACTGCCAGGCCGAGACCCGGTTCATCGCCCGAGCCAGCCAGTTGGGTCTACCGCCCCGATACATCCACTGCTTCACCCGGTAGAGCCAGGAACCGCTCACCCGATCCATGTCCGATCCTCTCCGGCATCGCCCTGCGTCTCCCTGAATGCTTGCACTGCCACGGATCGGGCGGCTACGGCACCGCCGGCACGGTTTCGCCTCCCCGGGTCTTCGGCCTGACCGGCCGGGCCACCCGCGAGGGTGACCCGGCCGGGGCCGGCCTGTCGGTTCAGCGGCGCAGCGCCAACCGGTAGACCCCGCCGGCAGCGGTGCCGGCGTACAGCCACGTGCCGTCCGGGCTGACCGCCAGCGAGCGCACCGAGCTGTCCGGCAGCCCGGCACCGATGTTGCTCCAGGTGCGGCCACCGTCGGTGCTGCGCAGCACGCCACGGCCACCGAAGCGCAGCCCGGCCTCGGCGAAGTCCGCCGATCCGGCATACCACACCCCACGGGACTCGACGAGCTCGCTGACCCGCATCGGCAACGTGAACCGGCCGCCGGCGCTGCGCGCCTCGGTGAAGGTGCGCCCGCCGTCGGTGCTGACCCGGATGGTGGCGCCGCCGACGATGATCCGCCGGCTGTCGACGGAGAGCGCGGAGACCGGGCCGTCCAGCACCTTCACCCGGTTCACCCCGCCGTCGTCGGACCGCCAGAGACCGCCCTCCCCGCCCAGCCAGACCCGATCCGGGTCACGCGGGTCGCCGGCCAGCGCGGCGTACTCGGTGAGGTGGTTGATCCGCCGCCAGGTGGCCCCGCCGTCCCGGCTGGTCAGCAGTCCGGCCCCGGTCAGGTCCTTGTACGCGAGGTAGAGCCGGCGCGGATCGGCCGGGTGCACCAGCAGCGCCAGCGGAGAGGCGTAGTCGGTGAAGACGTCGGAGTAGCTCGATCCGCCGTCCAGGCTCCGCTGCAGGCGGATGCTGAAGAAGCCGGTCTGGAGGAGCTTCCACACCGTCCTCGGGTCGCGCGGATCCGTGACGAGCCCGCGAACCCCGAACCCGATCATCCCCTCGCCCTGGGTCGGACCCCAGTCCAGGCGGCCGGGGTCGACCGGCAGCGGCGCGCGGTACACGTCCGAGGGCGTACCGACCAGCAGCTTGCCGCCGGCCACCAGCAGCTCGTCGGCGGGCACCCCCGGGGTGCCGATCCGGGTGTACCGCCGGGCGTCCGTCGTGCTGAAAACGCCCACGGTCTCCATCCCGACCAGCAGTGTCCGGTCGTCGTCCGGCCACTGGGCGAGGCTGTTCACGATCGCCCTGCCCGCCTTCGCCGCCGGCCGCCAGGTACGGCCCGCGTCGGTGCTGATCCGGTTCTCCTGGTTGGTGTCCACCAGCAGGGTCCGGCCGGTGGCGGTGAGGCTGAGCAGGTGTTCGACGTCGAGCAGGTGCCGCCACGTGCCGCCCCGGTCGGTCGAACCCCAGACGCTGCCATCCCATTGCGCGACCGCCACCGTCTCCCCGGCGACCACCACGGTCCTGGGCGTGGCGAAGAAGTCGGCGGCCGGGCGGACGAGGGCGGGTGCCCCGGTCGCCACCGACCACCGCCAGACCCCGTCGTCGGAGGTCAGGAAGAGGTCGTCACCGGCGAAGGCGATCCCGGTCAGCAGGCCGGACCAGAACGCCGGGGTCGACGTCCAGGTGTCACCGCCGTCGCGGCTGACCTCGACCGTCGACTCGGTCGCCGCCACCAGCACGCCGCCGTCGGGCGAGACGACGAACCCGGCGACCTGGGCGTCCGGGAACGGCAGGCTTCGCCAGGTGCGGCCGGCGTCGTCGGAGCGCAGCATCCGGCCCTGGTACGTCGGGTCGTCGCGGGAGGTGACCGCGACCCAGATCCGGTCCGCCCGTCTCGGGTCGAGCTGGACCGTGGTCCGGCCGCTCGACACTGCGGCAAGCCGCTCGTACCGCCAGGTGCGGGCGCGATCGGTGGAGATCCACAGACCGGCGACGCCGGGCGAGGTCACCACGAGCCGGTTCGGGTCAGCCGGCGTGGTTGCCAGCTGCCCGCCCGACCCGTACGGCCCGACCAACTGCCACGGCCTCGCCGCCGCGTCCTCGGCCACCTCGAAGTGGGTTCTCCCGACGATGGTCGCGCCGCTGCCGGTACGGACGCTGGCCGTGACGGCGTACGTCCCGGGCCGGTCGCCGGTGACGGGGGCGTGCCACCACACCCCGCCGTCGGCGATCGGCGTCACCTCGGTCCGCCGGCCGTCCGGCCCGGTGACCACGATGGCCGGTGCGGTCTCGACCGGGTCCAATGTGTCCACGTAGACGGCGCTGCGACCGTCGCTCGGGTCGGGGGTGGCGTACACCCATGGCGTCCGCACCGCCAGCAGGTACGGCACCCGCAGGTCGGTGCCCTTTCCGCCGGCGGCGGTCAGCCAACCGGAGACGTCCGGGTGACCCTGGTCCGGCGCCGGCGCCTCGATCCGGACGGTGACGGCGGCGGACCGGCCGGCCGGCACGGTCACCCGCTCCGGGGTGACCCGGACGACGCCCGGGCTGCCCGCCGCCGGAGTGACGCGCAGCCGTACCGTCGTGGACGTGCGTCCGTCGTTGCGCAGGGTCACCGTGCCGGTGGTCCGGACCCGGTCTCCGGTGAGGTCGGCGAGGCCGAGCGAGAGGGCCGGCGGATCGGCGGTCACCTCGGCGTCCAGCGCCGCCGGCAGATCCAGCCGGCCCGCTCCGGCCGAGGCCGGACCAGCATCGACCTTCGTGGCCGAGCCGACCAGTGCGCCCGTCATCCCGGCCGGCGACACCTCCGGACGGAGCTGGCGCAGCAGCGCCCCGGCCCCGGCGACGTGCGGGGCGGCCATGCTGGTGCCGCTGTAGCGCTGCACGCCGGGTGCCCAGAGTGCCGTCGGCACCGCCGAGCGGATCTCCACACCGGGGGCGACGAGCTGGGGCTTCAGGCCCCACCGTAGGTCCGGCCCCCGGGAGGAGAAGCGGGCGATCTGGTCGGTGGCGTCCTGGCCGCTGATGGCGACCCGGACCCGGCCGGCGTCGAGCAGCTGCCGGAGTTCGGCGTACTGGCCGGGGTCGTCGATGCCGAGCACCACGAGCCGGTTGAAGCGCAGTTCGTCGCGCGGATCGGGGCTCTTGGTGACGGTCGCGGCGAAGCCGCCCGCCGGCCCGTCGGCGCCGGTCTCGTCGCCCACCAGGGAGCGGGTGTAGCCGACCGCGGCCAACGCACCACGCCGCTCGGCCTCGGTGAACCGGTCGACGTCGTCGGGGCTGGCTCCGGCGTACGGTGCGCCACTGATCAGCACCACCTTGCCCCGTACGTCACCGGCGGCGGCCCACTCGGCGGGCGTGCCCTCACCGACGTCGACCAGGTCGCCGGTGCTCGTCCTAACGGGCGGGTTCGCCGAGACGGCGGACCGGTAGGCCACGATCGGGCCCTTGCGCGGGCTGGTCAGCTCGGCGACCGGCACCCGTACCCCGCTGGTGGAGGCGCCCACCGCGAGAACCCCGTCGGCGAGGGCCGGGCTGCCGACGGTCCGCTCGCCCGGGCCGGAGTTGCCGGCGGCGGCGACCACCGTCACGCCGGCCGCGACGGCGGCGCTCGCCGCCCGGCCGACCGGGTCGGTGCCGTCGCCGGTGCCGCCGAGACTCATGTTGATCAGGTCGGCGCGGTGCGGGTTGGCCGGGTCGACGGCGGCCTCCAGGGCGGCCACGATACCGTCGCTCTCACCCCACCCGTCCGCGTCGAGCACCTTGTACGCGGTCAGCGTGGCATCCGGAGCCACCCCGGTGACACCACTCGCTCCGGTCCCGGCGATGATGCCGGCCACGTGCGTGCCGTGGCTGTGGTCGTCCATCGGGTCGGCGTCGTCGTTGACGAAGTCGTACCCGCCGACGACCTTGCGTCCCGGGCCGAATCCGCCGCCCAGGCTCGGGTGGGTGTAGTCCACCCCGGTGTCGATGACCGCGACCGTCACCCCACCGCCGCGAAGCGGCCGGCCGGCGCCGTCCGTCCGGCGCCAGGCCTGCGGTGCGCCGATCAGCGCCAGGTTCTCCTCGACGACCGGGCCGGCCGGGCGGCCCGGACCGGCGCCTCCGGTGCTCCCGGGGCCGGCAACGGCTTCCCGGATCTGGAACCGGGTCACCTCGTGCACCGCCTTCACCCCGGGCAGCCGGCGCAGCGTGTCGACCTGTCCGGCCGGTACCCGGACGGTCATGCCGGGCAGCAGGACCTCGAAGGAGCGGCGCCGCTCGACCTGGATCCGGGCCCGCCGGGCGGCGTCGGTCACCTCCTGCTCAGCGGCGGCCACCGTCGCCCGCGCCCGGCGCAGCCGGTCGGCGGCCTGGGCGTCGACGGTGCCCGGCGCGGGTGCCACCGCGATCGTCGGCGCCACGTCGAACTCGACTATCACGGTCCGGTCCACTCCGGCGGCCGGCACGGCCGCCGCGGGCCCGGGTGGGAGCAATCCGGCGGCAAGCAGGACGACGGTCGTCGCCGCCACGCCGCGTCGCATCGATGTACTGATCATGGTTGATAGGGGAGCCCGAGCGAGGCTGGGCCGGCAATGGTTGGCAACGTCATATTGGTGCCGATGGCACCTGCCGGCCACAATCGGCCGTGCCCTCAGAACGCAACGCCCTGGCCGGAGCCGGGATCTCCGCCGCCGACGAGGTGGTGCTGCGGGCACTGCTCGGTCGCGGGCAGGCGAACGCGGTGGAGGTCGCGGCGGCAACCGGCCTGAGCCCCCAACGAGTCGCCGACGCTCTCGACCAACTCCGCCGGCAGGGGCTCGTCGCACGGTTCGCCGCCGAGCCGGAACGGTACGCGGCGGCCGACCCCCGGGTCGCGCTGGACGCCCTGCTCCACCCGGCGGAGCGGTCGCTGCGCCGGGCACGGGACGCCGCCGCCGAACTCGCCGCGATCTACGAGACCGTCCGGACCGGTGAGGCGGTGACCGGGCCGGTCGAGGTGGTCACCGGTGAGGAGATCGGTCGCACGTTCCTCCGCCTGCAGCAGAGCGCAGTACGCGAGGTACGCGCCTTCGACCGCCCGCCGTACGTGCACGCCGCCGGCAATCCGGTCGAACCGGCCGTGCTGGCCCGGGGCGTACGCTGGCGGGCGATCTACCATCCGGACGCCCTGGAGCAGCCCGGCGCGCTCGCCGAGGTCCGGAGTCTCGCCGCCCTCGGTGAGCAGGCCCGGGTCTCGGTGGACGTGCCGTTCAAGATGCACCTGGTCGACGAGCGGGTGGCGCTGGTGCCGCTGGAGCCGAGCCCCAACGGCACCACCCGCAGCATGCTGGTGTACGCCTCGGTCCTGCTCGACGCGCTGACCTTCGTCTTCGACGTGAGCTGGGACCGGGCGGTGCCGCTGGAGGCCGGTGCCTCGGCCGACGAACTCTCGGCCGAGGACCGGCAACTGCTCGCGCTGCTCGCGGCCGGCGTGAAGGACGAGACGATCGGCCGGCAGCTCGGCCTCTCGGTCCGCACCATGCGGCGCCGGGTACGCCGGCTGCTGGACCTGCTCGGCACGCAGACCCGGTTCCAGGCCGGGATGGAGGCGATCCGGCGCGGCTGGATCCCGACCGACGGCGCGGGCGGGTCCTAGCTCAGCTCACCGCGGATCTCGGCGAAGCCGTCCGCCACGAGCCGCAGGCCGCCGCTGGGAAGGCTTCTCCGCCGCGCTGGAGCGGTTCGGGCTGCCGGTCCCGACACCGGCCTTCGACCGATCCGAGGAACTCACCGCGTCACCCGGCTGAACATCGGCGGGCTTGCTGCCAGGATGCGTTGGCCGCTCTCAGGTGTCCGTCAGGTCCGCGCTGATCACGGGGAACGCCACTTCGATGACGAGGCCCCCGTGAGGACGTGGGCGGGCGGCGAGCGCCGCGCCGTGGGCGCGGGCGATCGCGCGCACGATCGACAGTCCGAGGCCGTGGTGCCCGTCGTCGGCCGTGCGGTGCAGCCGTTGGAACGGCTCGAACAAGCGGTCGACCTGGTCAGACGGGATGACCTCCCCGGTGTCGGCCACGGTCAGTACCACTCGGCCGATCTTGCGCTGGACGCTTACCTCGACCGAGCCGCCGGGCGCATTGTCCATCGAGCGCGGGGCCTACCTGTTCGCCGCCGTCCCGAGGAACTGCTGGCCTGGCCGGCTGAGGCGTGACGTCACCGCATCGGCCATTTCGACTTCGGACGATGGGTTCGCCCAGGGACGGCGACAGTAGTACACCAGGGCGGGCGGGAGGTTGGCCCACTCCGTCCGGCTGATGATGACCTCGTCGAACAGCGACCGCACGGATCGGAGCAGGCGCCGCGCGGGTCTGGCCCACCGGGTATGCACGTACGCGAACGTGGTGAACACGCCGTGCGGCGGCAGCGTGGCGACCACCGAGGACAGCACGTCGCGCTGACGGTTCTCGGCGAACGCCGCCCACGGAAGGCCGCTGACCACGACATCGACCTGGCTGAGCCCGCGCTGCGCGAGCACCGTGACGAGGTCGCTCGCGTCCGCGTTGACCACGTCGACCGCCGGATGGAGCACGGCCAGTCGCTGTGCGAACCGTGGATTGACCTCGACCGCGATGTGACGGCCCCGTCCCGCGAGGCGCATCTGGATAGCCGCGGTGAAGGCGCCGGTGCCGGGTCCGACCTCCACGACGATCGGGGAACCGGTTCGGGGCACCGCCGCCGTCGCCACCCGGGCCAGCGCCGGACTACTCGGCGCGATCGCGCCGACCGTCAGGGGATCGCGGACGAACTCCAGGAAAAACGACACGGTTCAGTGCTCCGAATGAGGGTGCCGCGGGTGAGGATGCCCGTATCGGTGCGTTTTGGATGGGGACTTCGCCGCCGCGCGGATGTGGAATGCCAGCCCGACGCCCCAGACGAGGATCGACCACAGGGGCCAGAAGAAATGGTCCGGGGTGACGAGCCACCACACCACGACCTGGGCGAGGTTGGCGATTACGTAGGAGAGAAGGTGGACCCGCAGGCGCCACTTGATGGCGGTTTCGCTCTTCGTCCTTGTCATGATCGCAGGCTAGGCCGACGGACTTGACGCAGACGGAATACGTCGGCGGCTAGCCGGCCGCTTCGTTCAGTCCTCGTCAAGTAGCCGGATCTACGCTGATCCGCGATTAGGACCGAGAACGATTATCGAAAGGTCTACCCGTGACAACGACTCGCCGAACGTTGCTGACCGGTTCCGTCGTGGCCGCAGCCGGCGCTGTGCTCGGTGCGCCCGCCGCGCAGGCACACCCCCGGCACGGCAGCAAGCCAAAGCCCACCGTGGTCCTCGTGCACGGCGCGTTCGCCGACGCCTCCGGTTGGAACGACGTCGCCACCCGACTCATCCGCGACGGCTACCCGGTCATCGCTCCGGCGAACCCGCTGCGCAGCGTTGCCGCCGACTCCGGCTACCTGGCCAGCATCCTCGCCACGCTGAGCGGCCCGATCATCCTCGCCGCACACTCCTACGGCGGGATCGTTACCACGAACGCCGCGACCGGCAACCCGAACGTGAAGGCGCTGGTCTACGTGGCCGCGTTCGCACCCGATCAGGGCGAGACGCTGCTGGGCCTGCAGACGAAGTTCCCGGGAAGCAAGCTCAACGAGGCAGCGCTGGACTTCCGGCCGTACGGTGAGGGCCTCGTCGACGGCTACATCAAGCGGCAGTTCTTCCGGGAAGTGTTCGCGGGCGACGTGCCGAAGGCGACCGCCGAGCTGTTGTGGGCCGGGCAGCGGCCGGCCGACGCGCGCACCCTCGGGGAGCCGTCCGGCGCCCCTGCGTGGAAGACCATTCCGTCCTGGTATCTCGTTGCCCGCAACGACCAGGTGCTGCCCGCCGCGGCACAGCGGTTCATGGCGCAGCGTGCCGGTGCGCACGTTCGGGAGGTCGGCGCGTCGCACGTCGCGATGATCTCGCAGCCCGCCGTGACGGCCGACCTCATCAAGCGCGCCGCGCGCTGACAAAGCCGTAGAGGGGTAGCGATGTTCGAGCGGTTGGGGCGGACAATGTTTCGCCGACGGTGGTGGGTGGTCGGCCTGGCCACGGCCTTCGTGGTGTTCGGCGGCATCTGGGGTACGCAGGTCTTCGGCGCGTTGACCACCGAAGGGTTCGACGACCCGGCAAGCGAGAGCTCCCGGGCGGTCGAGCGCGCCGACGCGTCACTGGGCCGGACCGGCAACGACGTGGTGGTGCTCTACACCAGCCCCGACATGACGGTTGACGACCCGGCATTCCAGCGGGCCGTGACCGAGACGGTCGACGCGCTCCCCGACGACGCGGTGACCAGGGCCGTCACCTATTGGAGCACCAATAGCCCGGCCCTGGTCAGTCACGACCGGCACGCCACCTACGCGGTGCTGACCCTGGCCGGCGACGACGAGACGCAGCGCGGCGAAGGACTCAAGGAGATCGAGGACCAACTCGTCGCGCCGCCCGTCGTACAGACCCAGGTCGGCGGGATCACGACGGTCAGCCGTGACATCCGCGAGCGGGTCGCCGCGGACATCGCCCTCGCTGAGACGATCTCCATACCGGTGCTGCTGTTGCTCCTGGTGGTCGTCTTCGGCAGCATGGCCGCTGCGAGCCTGCCGCTCGCGATCGGCGGTCTGGCCATCGTCGGAGCGTTCACCGCGTTACGCGCGATGAGCTACCTGACCGACGTCTCGGTCTTCTCGATCAACGTGGTGACGATCCTCGGGCTGGGCCTGGCGATCGACTACGGCCTGTTCATGGTCGGGCGCTTCCGGGAGGAGATCGCCCACGGGCTCGGCGTCGAGGACGCGATCGCCCGCACGATGGCCACCGCCGGTCGTACCGTCGCGGTCTCCGGCATCACCGTCGCGGTCTCGTTGGCCGGTCTGCTGATCTTTCCTATGACCTTCCTGCGCTCCATGGGCTTCGGCGGTCTGTCCGCGGTCCTGGTGGCGATGGTGGCGGCGCTGACCGTGCTGCCCGCCCTGCTCAGCATCCTCGGCCCCCAGGTGGAGGCACTCTCGGTGCGGCGACTGCTCCGCCGTCCGCCTCCGGTTGCGGCGGGGGCCACTGCCGCGCACGGGTTCTGGTACCGCCTCGCGCACAGCATCATGCGCCGCCCGGTCTTCTATGCGGTCGGGGTGCTCGCGGTACTGCTGCTGGCCGCCGCCCCGTTCCTGCGCGTCGAGTTCGGCGGCATCGACCCCAGGGTGCTCCCGGCGGGCACCGAGAGCAGAGTCGTCTCCGAGACCGTGGACCGCGACTTCGTCCAGAACAGCCAACTGCCGATCGAGGCGATCGTGACCTCGCCCGACCGGGTCGGTCTGGAGGGGTACATCGCCGCCGTCCGAAGCGTCGACGGTGTGACCGGAGCCGAGGTCACGGGTCTGGCCGACGAGGTCGCCCGGGTCGCGATCACCTACCAGGACGATCCGATATCGGAGCAGGCGCGGGAACTTGTGAGCCGGATCCGGGCCGTGCCCGCACCACCCGGCGGCCAAGTGCTGGTGGGCGGCTTGACCGCGCGACTGGCCGACCAACTCGACGCGGTGGGCGACCTGCTGCCCTGGATGGCGCTGATCATCGTCGGCGCGTCGTTCGTCCTGCTGTTCCTCGCCTTCGGCTCGCTCGTGCTGCCGATCAAGGCGATCGTGATGAACATCCTGTCGCTCGGCGCCTCGTTCGGCGCACTGGTTCTGATCTTCCAGGACGGCCATCTGTCCGGCCTGCTGAACTTCACGTCCACCGGGACGCTGGAGGCGACCCAGCCGATCCTCGTACTCGCGATCGTCTTCGGGTTGTCGATGGACTACGAGGTCTTCCTGCTGTCCCGGATCCGTGAGGAGTACGACCGGACCGGCGACAACGCAGCGGCGGTCGCGGTCGGGCTGCAACGCAGCGGTCGCATCATCACCAGCGCTGCGCTGCTCATCCTCGTCGTGATCGGACTGTTCTCCATCTCCGGAATCACGTTCATCAAGCTGATCGGAGTGGCGCTGCTCATCGCCGTCCTGGTGGACGCGACGATCGTCCGGGCGCTGCTGATCCCCGCCACGATGCGCCTGCTCGGAAACACGAACTGGTGGGCGCCAGCGCCACTGCGGCGCTTCTACGCGCGATACGGCCTCCGTGAAGGCGACGACCCGCCGGCCGCGCCAGCCCATACGCAGCTCGGCTGATCTCCCGCAGAGGGACGAAACAGTGCATCAGCATGCATACGTGGGGCCAGGACGGCGGAACGACCGCATGCGGGCCGGCTTGGAACAGCTCGCCGAGAGACTGTCCCAGGCCGGCCCACCGGCGGATTGGCTACGGTCAGCGAGCGGTCTCGTGGGCCGCCTGCTGGATGAAGGCCACCGTGGTGTCCGGGTGCGAGACGAACACCAGATGCGAGGCGCCTTCGACCACCTGCACGGTGGCGCCGGCCCGCTTGGCCATGAACTCCTGCGTCTCCGGCGGGATGATCAAATCAGCGCCGCTGATCAGGGTGAAGGCCGGAATCGTGTTCCACGCCTGCGGGCCGGTTGCGGGCTCGCCAAACGCCGCCGCGGCGGCCGGGCGCTGCGCGATCGCGTACACCGCCGCGTCCTCGGTGGGCACGTCGGCCGCGAACCGGGAATGGTATACCGCCGGGTCGATGTACAGGTCGACCTGCCCATCCGTCAGCGGCACCGCCTTCAGGGACTCGTTGACCGTGCTGCCGGGGAACTTGGCGACCAGTTCCCCGACCGCCTCGCCGGTGTCCGGGATGAACGCCGCCAGGTAGACCAGCGCCTGCACCTGCTCGCTGCCGGCCGCGGCCGTGGAGATGATGGCGCCGCCGTAGGAGTGGCCGACCAGCACGATCGGCCCCTCGACGCTGCCGAGCAGGGCCTTGACCGCGGCCGCATCAGAGGCGACGCCGCGCAGCGCATTCGACGCGGCGACCACCGGGTACCCGTCGGCCAGCAGCCGTCGGATGACCGCGTCAAAGCCACTGCTGTCGGCGAACGCACCATGCACGAGAACGATTGTCGGCTTGCTTTCTCCACCCACCATGATGTTCCTCTTCTCGGTCCTTACGTTCTTGTCGACTTCGACGCTAGGTGCCGGGGGTGGACAGAGACTGACCTACATCAACACTCAACGCCCTCACGCGCCCATTGCGGTTCAGTAGAAGTTCGGTCTCCGGGCATTCCCCTCATCTACGGTTCCTGGACATTCATCGGGATCTAGGCCCTCGATGCTCGGGCACTTCCGGCGATCGGGCAGGACGACACCGACAGAGAAGTAAGTGGAAATAAACTGGCCACGGGCACTATCGAACTCGACAAAGCCACCGGTACGGGTATCGAGGGGGTTCGCCGTGGCGCGTCCGGAGATGACTCACGAGGTGCGGGGGACGGGATGCCGCTGATCTGCCACGGCCGCGGCCGCGGCCCGACGCATCTCCGGCCCTGTCCGTACCGCTCAGGTGTGACGTCACGTCAATGCGGGGCGGGACCGAACCGCGCCAGCCTCTGGGCCAGGTGCCGAAGGCCGGCCCGCATGTGGTCGGGCCCCCCGTCCTGGAAAGACCCCAGCACCTCATGAGCCCGCCCGTACGCCTCCCGCGCGCCGCTCGCGTCGCCGACGGAGAGCAGCAGTTCAGACAGGCCGCGGAACGCTTCGAACCGGTTCGGTCCCTGGCTCATCTCACCCGCGGTCTTGGCCGCCAGTTTGAGCTGTTCCACGGCGTCGTCGAGCCGTCCCATGGTCGTGAGGTTCTGCGCGATGGCGACCCGTATCGAGGCGTCCTCGTGCCGGTACTCGATCTGGGCGTTGAGATCGAGTGCCCGTTGCAGCACCTGAGCCGCCTTCTCGTGCTGCCCGAGACGCGCGAGCGACTGACCGTTGCAGCCAAGGCTGCGGATCTTCGCCCGCTTGTTGCCCGCGGTGCAGTTGAGCGCCACGGCCTTCTCACTGTCATCGAGGGCCAAGTCGTGCCGGCCGAGCACGGTATGCACCGCATGAAGATCGACGTACGTCATCGCCTGCTCCGGCAGCATGTCATGCACGGCGAAAATGTCGAGGGCGGCCCGGAGCAGATCCAGGGCCTCCTCATTCGCGCCGGAGAATCACCGAGCGCCGGCCAGACAACGCAGCATGTGCGCCTCGCCGATCACGTCGCCCCGCTCGCGCGCTGCTCGCAGGGCGTACCGCATGATGTCCTCCCAGTCTCGGAAGAACCCGTACCACTCCAGGTACTGCTGCGTCGTCATGGCGAGGTGCCACGGAACGATGCCGTGGCCGACCTCGGCGGCGACCTTGACGGCCTCCTTGAGCACCTCGCGGTGGCGGGCCAACCAGCCGAGAGCTTCCTCGTACGAGGCCGGCCGCTCGGGAACAACGCCAGGCAGGGGTGGCGCCGGCACGATCGGAGTTCGGGGCGGTTCGAGCATGAGCTCGGCGTTGGAGCTGCTGTGCAGGTAATGCTGCAGCAGGCGGCTGGCCGCCGCCCGCCGTTCGGCCGGCGACTCGGTAGCCAGGAACAACTCCTCCGCGTACGCCTTGACCAGCACGTGCGACGTGAAGTAGCCGTTGTCGTCCTCGGTTACCAGCGCCGCCTCGGCCAGTTCCTCGAGCAGCGCGCGAGTTTGCTGGAGATCCAGACCGGACATGCTGACGCACGCCTCGACCGTGATCCCCGCAGCGAACGCAACCGACAACAACCGGAACAGCCGGGCCGCTCCGGGAGTCAGCTGCCGGTACGACCACGAGAACGCGGTCCGCGGATCGCTCACCCCGCGGCCACCTTGGAACGCTTCCAGCCGTCGGACACCGTCCCGCAGCTCGACTGCGACGGAGCCCAGCGACAGCTGTGGACGTGCGCTCAGTCGGGCAGCCAGGAGCGCCAGCGGCAGCCGGCCACACAGTTCGATGATCTCGTCGAGAGTCTCCACATCCTCCCCCGCGGGAAAGATCCGGCTGTACATCTCGGCGAGTCGGGTCCGCAGTAGCTCCCGGGCCTCCGGCAGATCAGGGAGGTTTGCGCGAAACAGGCGTGCGCTGTCCGACGCGGCCAGGCCGACCAGCGGGCGTCGACTGGTGATCAGCACGAGGCTGTCGGCTGAGTTCGGCAGCAGGGGGCGCACCTGCGACGAGTCCCGCACATTGTCCAGCACGACGAGAATCCGCATTCCGGCTGTCAGGCTGCGATACGTGCCGGCCAACGCGTCGAACGTGTCCGGGATGTCCGCCGCGCGGACACCCAATGCGTACAACAGGGAACGCAGGGCTTCGCCGGCAAGGACGCTCCCCTCCTCGCCCTCGTGGCCCTGGAGATCCAGATAGAGTTGGCCGTCGGTGAACTCATCGGCAACCATGTGCGCGAAGTGCATGATGATCGTCGACTTGCCGACGCCGCCCATGCCGTCCATCGCGACCACCATCGGACTGGTGCGTCCGCCGGAGCGCATCTCGACGACCAGATCGCCGAGGATGTCCAGTTCGGCCTTTCGCCCGACGAACAGCGGCTGGTCCGGTGGCAACTGCGCCGGGCGCACCATCGGGACCAGTCGGGACGGGCCCGCCCGCAGCGCGGTTCCCACCTGGTCACGTTCGGCGTCGGATGGTGTCACCGCCTGGGTCAGCACTCGCTGCTGGGCCTCCCGCAGCTCACGCCCCGGGTCGATGCCAAGTTCCTCGGAGAGCCGGTCACGGATTGCCCAGTACGCCATCAGCGCCTCGGCCTGGTATCCGGCAGCGGCGAGCGTCGTCACCAGGCTCGCGTGCACCGGCTCGTTGAGCCGATCCATCTCCGCTGCCAGTCGTAGCGCAGCGAGGACCTCGGCCGGGCGACGCAGTTGGGCGGCGACACCCGCCGCGGCGACAGCACCAGCGAAGAACTCACCGTCGACGCTCGCGACGGTGGCAGTGGCCGACGTGCAGTCCGCCAAGGCGTCACCGGCCGACCCGTGGCAGAGGCGCAGCGCGTCGATGTAGCGGTCGAGCGCCTCGGCCGGCCGTCCCTCGGTGGTGTTCACTCTCGCCGCGGAGACGAGTTGGCGAAACGTCACCAGATCGAGCGTCTCGGGACCGGCGGTGAAGCGATATCCGTTGCTGTGGCGCGTGAGATAGCTCCCGGAGGACCGCGGCGGCAGATCGGGTTCGAGCAGCCGGCGCAGCGCGCCGACGTACTTGTGGATGACGTTAGCCGCGCTGGCCGGCGGGTCGGTCCCCCAGATCAGAGTGATCAGATCGCTCATGCTGACCGGACGACCAACGCGGACCAGCAGCAGCGCGAGGAGACACCGCTGCTGCCGAGGCCCCGAGTCCAGCTCGATGTCGCCCCGCCACACCCGCAGCGGACCCATGACCTGCAGGCGCAGTCGCGACGTCACGAACCGTACCCCCGAAGACAATCCACATACGAAAGCCAGAAATTGGTTGACGGCACTGAACTATCACTGAACTCGCATTTTGGTGAGGGCATGGCTGGTCGGATCGACGTCGGCGGAGAACCAGGTCCGCGGGCGCCGGCAGTAATAGACGAGGGCAGGTGGGAGGTTCGCCCATACCGTGCGACTGATCACCACCTCGTCGAACCGCGCCTGCAGCGAGTGCAGCAGGCGCCGGGCCGGCGGCGCCCACCGGGCATGGACGTACGCGAAAGTGGTGAACACGCCGCCTGGCGGCAGGGCCGCGACAACCCCGGACAGCACGCTGCGCTGCTGGTCTTCGGCATACGCCGCCCAGGGAAGGCCGCTGACCACGGCATCGGCCCGCCTGAGCCCACGCTGCGCCAGCACGGTCTCGAGGGTGGCGGCGTCGGCGTTCACGACGTCGACCGCCGGATGACGGGCAGCCAGTTGCTCGGCGAACCGTGGGTTGATCTCCAGGGCTATGTGCTGGCCGCGTCCCGCAAGACGCTGCTGGACAGCGTCGGTGAAGGCACCGGTGCCCGGGCCGAGTTCGACGACGACCGGGGAACCCGTGCGGGGTACCACCGCGGTGGCCACCCGTGCCAGCGCCGGGCCACTCGGCGCGATCGCGCCGACCGTCATGGGATTCTTCAGGAACTCCAGAAAAAGTGACACGACTCAGTTCCCGGTCTGGGGGCCACGCTGGATTCGAGTGAGAGACCCCCCTCTTTCCTCGTTCAGTTGGTGGATTGCGGGGACGCGCACCCGGCCCTGCTTGACCTCACCGCTTACAGGCTGATGTCTTTTCGAGTACATGCTGGCGGCTCGCATCTCATGCCCATCAGATTCCACACCGTGTGGATCATCGGCAGCGCTAATCTGACCAGAGCCCACTGGGCCGGAACATCACACGTCCTGACGCTCGCCACGCGAGCCACCTCGGCCGGCCGGGCTGCCGCAGACGGCTGCTATCGCACGGATGTGCGGGCGGGGTGCTCTCGAATCACCCGGACGTGCGAGCTCGAGGTGCACCGACCGCACTCAGGTTTCCGTTGGGGGTCGCAGAGGTCAACTTCCGGTGCGGGGGCCGGCGGAGCACCCGTACGCGTCTGATGCGCTACGAATTCGAGGAGGTCGTTCCACCTGTGCCGCATACGACGTGGGCCGGCCGACCATCGCCACCTCACGTTGCACGGACCGGGCCCAGAGTGAAATCCTCATCGCTGGGCAAAGAGGGTCCACCGTTGTCTTGAGGGGCTCCGATCCAGCGGCGGGGAGAAACAATGATTGCCCGTGCTGGCGCACGGTCGGGTTCGCAACCGCTGCGCGGCCGGGATGCCGAACGCAGCGCCATCCACCATCGCATCCGCCAGCTGGCCGCGGGGACAGGTGGTGTCGTCATCGTCGAGGGTGCACCAGGCAGCGGCAAGACCAGCCTGCTGGCCGAGGCAGCCGCCGGCGTCCGTGAGCATGGCTTGCGCGTATTCACCGGGTCGGGTCAGGCCGCATCGCTCGGCGTGCCGTCACTGCTGCTGCTGGACACGCTGACCGACAACGACGACCCCCCGGTCGACCTGGACGCTCTCCGGCAGGTGGCCGAGCGGACCGAGGGCAGCTTCTGGCTCATCCAGGAACTGCACGAGGGCCTGGAGAAGGCAGCCCTGCAGTCTCCCTTCATGATCGTCATAGACGACTTCCACTGGGCCGATCTGGCCACCGTCAACGCGGTGCGGACGTTGACCCGGCGGCTGTCCTCCGATCCCGTTCTCTGGGCGATCGCCCTACGGCCCGATCCGCCAGCACCGGTCCGCGCCGTCATCGACCAGATCAGCGGTCAGACCGACTGCGTCGTCAGGCTCGACGCCCTCGACACGCAGGCCGTCGCGCAGGTCGCGTACGACGTCCTCGGCGGCATGCCGGACGAGCGGCTTGGTGAGATGCTGGCTGGTGCACGCGGCCGGCCGCTACTGCTACTCGAGTTCCTGCACGGGCTGCGTGACGAGCGGGCCGTGGAGGTCCGCGAGGGCGTGGCGGTGCTGTGTGCGCCTCGTCTGCCCCTGCGCTTCTCCGACTCGATCCGCGAACAGGTACGGCTGCTGTCCGACGACGCCCGCCTGGCCGTCGAACTGGCCTCGGTCCTCGGCCGAACCTTCACCGTGGAGCAACTCGCCCGGATGCTCGACCGCCGCGCCTCCACCCTACTCGCCCCGCTACGGGAGGCCCTGGACGCGGAGCTGATCATCGAGAACGGTGACACCTTCGCGTTCCGGCACGATCTGGTCCGCGAAGCCATCGACAGCAGCCTGCCCGCACCTCTGCGCCGCGCCCTGCGCCAACAGGCCATCGACGCCAGCCTGGCCGCAGGGGCGCCCGCGAACCAGGTGGCCGCGCTCGTGATGGAGACCGCCACGTACGGCGATCAAGGAGGGATCGCACTGCTCCGCCGGGCTGCGGCCGAGATCGGCTTCCGCTCCCCCTCGGTATCCGCTCAGCTCACCACCCGGGCCTTCGAGCTCGCGCGTCGCGACGACCCGGATCGGGGAGTGCTGCTCACCGAGACCATCACCCACCTCGTCCTCGCCGACCAGGCTCCGAAGGCCTTCGAGCTTTTCACGCAGAGCCACGAGCTGGTGCTCGACCGGATATCGATGGCCCAGGTCCGGCGTCTGATCGCCGAGGCCATCCTGCCGTCCGACGCCGGGCGCGCGGCGGAACTCTGTCGCGAAGCCCTCAAGGACGCGGGCCTGCCTGCCGAACTCCGCGCCCGGTTGCATGCGGTCCTGGCCGGCGCCCTGGGCATCGTCGGCCAACCCGACGGGGCCCGCCGTGCCGCTGACGCCGCGATGGACCTGGCCGACGACGGCATGGCTCCCCACTCGCGCTCAGCCGTGCTGGTCGCGAAGGCCGTCGCCGACTTCCACCTGTGTGACTGGGCGAGCGGTCTACGCGCGGCCGACGACGCGATCGGGCTCCGTAACGAGGTGCCCAGCGCTCGCTCGTTGTCACTGCCTGACGCCTGGAAGGCAATGATGCTCGACGCGATGGGCCGGATGACCGAGGCGTGGCGACTGGCCGATGAAGGCGCCCGGCTCGCGCAGGCGGACGGCCAGGTCGCCAACGCGCGGGTGTGGTCGATGATCCGAGCTCGAATCCACCTCCGCGCCGGCCGTCTGGACGAGGCACAGGCGGAGGCCGAGGCGATCCAGGCCATGTCGTACGAGCTTGGCAACCACAGCTATCTCTACATCGCCGCCCTCGTTCTCGGCACGGTGGCGGTCCACCGTGGGGACCAGGCTGCGATGACGGCCGCCGAGGCGACGGCAACGGAGATGGCCAGGTACAACGGACCCGTCTGGCGCGGCCGGGGCGCTGGCTGTGGGCACTGCTGGCCGAGGCCCGAGGTGCGCCGGCCGACGACCGGGCCGACGAAGAGGAGATGGACGCGCTGTTCGGCGGTTGCGTCCGCATCGTGACCCTGACGGAGCATGCCGAGGTCGCCACCCTGGTCCGTCTGCTGCTGCGAAGCGACCGGCGCGACCGGGCGGAGGCGGCGGTGGCCCGTCTTGAGGACGAAGTACACCGGCACGCAGGTGAGCCCGTCGTCGCCGCCGCACTGTGCCACGCACGCGGCCTGCTGAACGCGGACCCGGAGCTGCTGCTGGAGGCCGTCGACCTCTACACCGCAGACGAGCGGCTTCTGCTGCGGGCCCGGGTGATCGAGGACGCAGGCACTGTGGTGGTCCACAGCGATCGCCCTGGCGGGCTGTCCCTGCTGACCTCAGCCCTCGACCAGTGGGAAGCGGTCGGTGCCGACCGCGACGCGGCCCGCGTCAGAGGACTACTCCGCCGGCAGGGCGTACGCCGACGCGCTCCCAACCGGCCCCAGGCGGGGTGGGCCGGGCTCACCGAGTCGGAGACGAGGGTGGCCCGGATGGTCGTCCAGGGATGGACCAACCGCCAGATCGCCGAGGAGCTGTTCCTGTCGCCACACACCGTCAGCTCGCACCTGCGGCACGCGTTCGTCAAGCTCGGCGTGCGCTCTCGGGTCGAGCTCGCCCGCCTGATGATGACGGAATGACTCCGGGCACGTTCCTCAAGCGAATACATGATCCCTCCGTTCGGGGAGGACCAGGGGAATGCTGAGCACTTCGGGGCGGCGAACCGATGCCGGTGTCGGGCGCCCGTGGCGGACCAGGGCGCCCGACGGCGAGCCCGAGGCCGTCAGAGTGGGGGGAGGGCCTGGGCTACCCGGGTCGCCATCGCCTGGTACCCCGAGGCGTTGGGGTGGAACGAGTCGCTCAGCGGCGAGGTGAGCCCGTTGGCCCATACGCCGTTGGCGCTGCAGAGCCGGTGGCCGCGGAACAGGTCCAGCCCGTTGACGTAGATGACACGGGAGTCGCCCGTGGCCAACGCGGCGTCCCGGATCATCCTGTCGGTCTGGGCGGTCGCGTCGTAGATCGCTCTCCGTTCGCTCTCGATGAGGTTGCTGGCCAGGTCCGGGCAACGGTCCTGGGCCGGCGGCGGGTCGGCGGAGTCGTCCGGGTTGGGCACGACGGCCGGGTAGCTCAGCACCATGAGTTTCCCGCTGGGGTGCATCTCCGCTCTGATCTGCCGGTACAGGGCCGTGAGCTGGACCTGTACCTGGTAAAGCTCCTGCGGGGTGACCAACGGTCCCGCTGTGGAGCAGTCGGCGCCCAGGTAGCAGCCGGTGAGCTTGGCCGTGAAGTCGAGGTCGTTGCCGCCGATGGTCAGCGTGACGAGCCGGGTGTGTGGCTGTATCGCGTCCAGTTGGGGTGGCACGCCGGGGTGCTGACTCGCGTACAGGTCGGGGATCCTCGCGCCATGGCACGCCGCCAGGGTCGGTCGGTCCACCGACAGTCCTGACAGGAGTGTTCCCGTGATGGTGTTGGAGTAGGTCGCGGGCGACTGCCGGCACAACGCGTCGGAGTACGGTGGCGCGCCGGTGCCCGAGGAGTAGGAGTCACCCAGTGCGACATGTCGGATCACCGGGGGCTGCAGCCCGGTCCCGAACGGCCCGGTGCCCAGCACGATGTGCAGCAGGCCGGTGCCGAGACCCTCGCACAGCAGGTAGCGCAGCCCCGGTATGGGGAAGCAGCCGCCCCAGTAGACCCCGATCGGAGCCAACAGGTAAAGCTCGAAGGCGATCTCCACGTTGCGGCCGCCGTCGAAGAGCTCCCCGGGGGTGCTCACGCCGCCCGAGGTCGCGCCGTAGTAGGTCTGCCCGTACGAGAGGGGCGCCGTGGTGTAGAGGAACTGGCCGTCGAAGCGGCCGCGGTCGATCACGCCGGTGGCGATGTAGGCCGCGTCGAGCCAGAAGTTGCAGCCGAACTCCGCCAGGTAGGAGATGTTCGCCGCGTAGTTGGTCTGATTGGGGGCGCCGCTGACGGAGCCGTTCCGTGAGATCGCCTCGGTGCAGTACAGCCCGGTTGGCGGGTCGTCGGGCCCGGCCTGCGGCGATGCCCCACGGAAGGTTGGCATGTCGGCCTCGCGGATCGCCGCGCGGGCCGCGCCGTCCGCCTTGAGCGTGGCGCCGGGCCCCTTCGTGGCACCCGGCAGCGCCTCGGGTTGATGCGGGCTCAGCGGTGTCGCGAACGGCGTGATCTTTTTGGTGGTGCCGGGAAGGGTCACCGGGTCGGGCGTCTGGATATCGGGCTGCCAGCCCTCGTCCCGCGCGGCCGGTTGGGCCGCAGCGCCGTCGCTGGCGGCCGGCGTCCCGGCCAGCGCGGGTTGTGCGCTGACGAGTAGCCCGCCGATGATCGCGACTGCGGCGAGTAACCGCATACGCCGTCCTGGTGACACGACTCTACGTGATGCCACCGCCACCTCCTCACATCGTGCGATCGCCGTGTGACGATCAGCGACATGGATGCTAGGCGGGAGGTAGGCGGCCGCAGAACCGTGAAATTACGCAAAGAGTCGCGTGAAGAATCTGACGGCACCAGCCGCGGCACTCGCCTGGCCCGCTTTCCCTTCGTCAACGGCCAGCTCCTCGACTCCACCTCGTCCACTCTCGCCAAGTACACTCCCGTGCCAGGCTCCACGATCAACACTGCCAGCATCGACCCGGTCTACGGTCGACTCGTCGTCCGCTACCGCGACACGGACGGCGTCACCAAATACCAGGTGCACGACCTTGACCTGGCGCGCCTCGACATCTGGGAGAAGCCGCTCGCGAGCATCAGCGAGCCGGACATCACTGCGGTCCCCGGATGGCCCCTCACCACGTACGGCCACCCTGCCCTCCAGGGCTACGCCGTCGTCGGCCGATACCTCTACCTGCTGCACGGCGACCCATACGGTAAGACCGAGACCATCAACGGGCAGAACGTGGTGATTTCCAAGCCCAACATCGGAAACACGTTCCACACCTCTGCCAACCTCGGCACCGGCGCCCTGGACCCCCCGCTCCGCCGGCTCCCTTCACCGACGGCGTCAATCCCCTCCACACGCTGACCGCCTACACACTGGACTACCGTGAGCCCGAAGGCCTCGGGGTCTACATTCCGGACCTCACCCAGCCCGGCGTATTCAATCCTCCCGCTCGTCGACAAGGCGGTCCCGGAATCGCGGGTACGGCCATGTCATGCTTCTTTCGGGTCGCGTGTGGCGGGGGATGCTGCGATTCCCCTGGTCAGCGCCGCTTGGACGATGCGGATGGCCTCGTTGGCGTCGATGCCGAGGCTGGTGATGACGGCGGCGTATTCGGCGGCGGCCCGACTCGCCCGTTCGCGTCCCTTCTCGCCGGCCGCGGACACGAACGAGCCGGCTGATCCGCGGGTCTCGATCAACCCTGCCTCCTCCAACTCCCGGTAGGCCCGGCCGACCGTGTTGACGGCCAGGCCAAGGTCTGCGGCCAGACGACGAATGGTCGGCAGCCGGGTGCCCACGGCCAGCGTGTGGTCCTGGATCTGCCGGGCGAGCTGAGCACGGAGCTGCTCGAACGGCGGGACGGGCGAGGCCGCGTCGATGACGATCATTCGGTTCACCGGGTGTTCGTGGCGTGCCGCGCCACCACGCCGCTCCGCGCGGTCCGCGCATTGATCAGGGCGAGCGCGATGACGCTCAGGACGATGAAGGCGAGCCAGGCGGCGTTCCACCAACCAAGCGCGGTACTGAACACCGACACGACCGGCAGCGACCACACCACGGTTGGCACGGCGACGTCTCGGGCGTCCTCGACCCGCATGATGACGTCGGCGGTCAGCGAGACCTCGTCGTCGGCCACGACCGGGTGCGTCAAGACATGGCGTAGCTGGACGACCATGCCGACCGCGAGCCCGCACAGCCCGATGAGCAGAATGACCGCCGCGTACCTCGCGCTGGAATCCGGCCGGGTCAGGGTGCCGATCGCCAGCACCGTCGCGCCCGCGAACGTGACGGCCGCGAACACGGCACGCGGCCAGCCGAGCACGGTACGCCAGCCGAGCCGGACCGGGTAGGCCGCCCGTCGCGGCAACGTCGCACCGGCACGCCGGTCGACCCGCCGTACCCACCAGTCCAGCAGCGCTTGGGCCAGCACCAACCCGACCACCAGCGCCGTCAACACCAGCAGCAACCAGCGCCGGTACCCGGACCCGTCGACCATGCCGCCGACGTAGGTGAGGGCAACCGCCATGATGAACGCGGCCAGCAGGACAGAAGCGGCCAACCGGGCACGTCGCCGGGCCGCCAGACGCGTCGCCAGCAGGGGTGTCGGCCGCACGTCGGCCAGGCCGTGCCCGGCCAACCACGCACCGGCCAGGTCGAGGTCCGCCGGACGCACCGGCGGGTCGACATTCGGCAACGTTCCACTCGGCATGACGCCTCCCATGTCGCAAAGCTTGTATCAGCATGGTGCGTCAAGACTTGCGACAAGTCAATCCGTCGTCGGCCAGCTGAGGCGCCAGTAGTACCTGGGTACCACCGGCGGCCGGGAAGTGTCGACTGCGGTACCACGATCCCCGCGCTGCCCGAAACTAGCGTGGTGAGCATGATTCAGGTACGCGAAGTTACCAAACGGTACGGTGCGAAGACGGTCGTCGACCGCCTGTCGTTCACCGCGAAACCCGGACAGGTCACCGGCTTCCTCGGCCCCAACGGCGCCGGCAAGTCGACCACCATGCGGATGATCGTCGGCCTCGACGCGCCGAACTCGGGCGACGTGCTGGTCAACGGCAAGCCATACGCATCGTCGAAGGCACCACTGCGCGAGATCGGCGTTCTGCTCGAGGCCAAGGCCGTGCACCCCGGCCGTACGGCGGCCAGCCACCTTCTCGCCATGGCCCGCACGAACGGCATCCCGCGCTCCCGCGTCGACGAGGTGCTCGACCTGGCCGGTCTCTCGGCCGTCGCCCACAAGCGGGTCGGGGCCTTCTCCCTCGGCATGGGTCAGCGGCTCGGCATCGCCGCCTCGCTGCTCGGCGACCCGGCCGTGGTGATGCTCGACGAGCCGGTCAACGGACTCGACCCCGAGGGAGTCCTCTGGGTGCGCAACCTGCTCACCGGCCTGGCCGCCGAAGGCCGCACCGTGATGCTGTCATCGCATCTGATGAGCGAGGTCTCGCTGATCGCAGACCACCTGGTCATCGTCGGCCGGGGCAGACTGCTGGCCGACACCACCGTGGCCGACCTCGTGGCCGCCGAGGGCGTCCGGGTCGTCACCTCCGCCCCCGACGCGCTGCGCGCCCTGATCGCCGGCCCGGGCATCACGGTCACGTCGGCCGGTGCCGAGGAGCTGCTCGTCGCCGGCGTCTCCGCCCGCGCGATCGGGCTGGCCGCGGCTGCCCGCGGCATCCCGCTGTTCGAGCTCACCCCGCAGAACGCCTCGCTCGAAGCGGCGTTCATGGACCTGACCCGCGACGCTGTCGAATACGAGGCCTCCCGATGAAGATCACCGCTGGTGGCGTCGTCGCCGCCGAATGGACCAAGTTCTCCTCCCTGCGCTCCACCTGGATTACGACCGGCATCTCCGTCTTTCTCCTGATCGCCTTCGGCATGATCGCCTCGGCTTCCTTCTCGGGCGACGGCCTGACCTCGGTCGACCTGGCTCTGTCCGGCAGCATCCTGGCCGCCCTGTCCGTCGGCGTGCTCGGTGCGCTGCTGGGCGCCGGCGAGTACACCACCGGCATGATCCGGGCGACCCTCGCCGCGGTGCCGCGCCGGTTGCCGGTGCTGTGGTCGAAGAGCCTCGTGGCGGGGTCGGCCGCCTTCGTCGCGATGACCGCCGGCGCTTTCGCTGCTTTCGCGGCCGGGTCGGCCGTGCTCAACGACAAGATCGGCGGCCTGGGCCTCGGCGACGACGGCGTGCTGCGGGCCCTGCTCGGCGCCGGCCTCTATCTCGGCCTGGTCGCGGTGCTCGGCGTCGCGCTCGGCATGCTCGTCCGCTCCAGCGCCGGCGCCATCGCGGTCCTGGCCGCCCTGCTGCTGATCGTGCCCGGTCTGGCCGCGTTGCTGCCGGGCTCGATCTCCGAGGCCATCACCCCGTACCTGCCCAGCAACGCCGGCAGCGCCGTGATGGCGCTGACCCAGGCGGACGGCACGCTGGCGCCCTGGGCGGGCCTTGCGGTCTTCGCCGGGTATGCGGTCGTGACGCTCGCCGCGGCGGCATACCGGCTCAAGAAGACCGATGCGTAAGGGGCGTACCACCTGATGAGCACGCAGGGATGGCTGGTGGACCGGCAGTCGCGGTTGCGGGCCGTCGATCGGCGCCGCCCGTGGGTCATGGACACCCTGGTGGCCGTTCCGATCGTGCTCTTCAGCATCCCTAACCTCATCGAGAATCCCCTGTCGGCGGCGATCGCCACCCTGGTTCTGCTACCACCGCTGTACTGGCGGCGGCGGTACCCGTTCCCGGCGTTCCTGGTCACCGCGACCATCGAGTTGATCGAGGGATTGCTGGACGTCGGCGTCGGCGCCGGGGTGATCCTGCTCGTGATGCTGTTCGGGGTGGCCTCCCGCGGTTCGTGGCGGGCACTGGCCTGGGCCTCCGGGATCACCATCGCACTGCTGGTCGCCCAGATCTACGTGCTCACCCCGGTGACGGAGAACCGCACCATCACGCTGTTCCTGGTGATCGGCACGTCGGGGGCCGCGGTCGCGTCCGGCGTCGCGGTGCGCACCCGCCGGGCGTACCTCATCGCCCTTGAGGACCGCGCCGCCCGTCTCGAAGTCGAGCGGGATCAGCGGGCCCGCCTCGCCGTTGCCGAGGAGCGAGCCCGGGTGGCCCGCGAGATGCACGACATCGTCGGCCATCACGTTTCGGTGATCGTGGGCCTGGCCGACGGCGGCGCCGCGCTTGCCACCTCACGGGGGGAGCGGGCCGCCGAACCGCTCGGGTTGATCGGGGACACCGGCCGGCAGGCGCTGTCCGAGCTGCGCCGGGTGCTGGGCGTGCTACGCGAGGGAGACGCCGATCCGCAGCTGAGCCCGCAGCCCGGCATCGACGATCTCGACCGGCTGCTGCCGAGCGTGCGGGCGGCCGGGCTGCCCGTCACCTACTCCACCTCGGGCGAGTTGCACACCCTCGGGCGGGGCGTGCAACTCGCGGTCTACCGCATCGTTCAGGAAGCGCTCACCAACACCCTCAAACACGCGGGACGCGGGGCGACCGCGGACGTCACCCTAGCTGCCTGCGACGGAGAGGTACGGGTACAGGTACGCGACGACGGCCGTGGCAAACCCGCCGCCCCGAGCCACGGCCTGCTCGGCATGCGGGAACGCGCCGCCATGTACGGCGGGGTAGTGACCGCCGGCCCGACCGAGCAGGGCTGGCTCGTCGACGTCGTCCTCAAGGAGCCCTCATGACCACCGTGCTGATCGCCGACGACCAGCAGCTGCAACGCATGGGTTTCAGGATGCTGCTCGACGGCACCCCCGGGATGACCGTGGTCGGCGAGGCTTCGGGCGGCGCCGAGGCCGTGCGGATGGTGGAACAGACCCGCCCGGACGTGGTGTTGATGGACGTGCGCATGCCCGGCATGGACGGCATAGAGGCCACCCGCCGGATCACCGCGGCTGGCTCGCGCACTCACGTACTGATGCTGACCACCTTCGACCTGGACGAATACGTCTACGCCGGACTGCGAGCCGGAGCGAGCGGCTTCCTACTCAAAGACGCCCGTCCCGAGGAGCTGGTCGCCGGCATCCGCGCCGTGGCGAGCGGAGACTCGGTGGTGGCTCCCAGCCTGACCCGCAAGCTGATGAACGCCTACCTTGAGCATCCGGCGCCGACCACTCAGGCAGACCCCCGCCTGAGCACCCTGAGCGAGCGGGAGCGGGAGGTCCTCGAAGCGATCGGCCAGGGCGCCACCAACGCCGAGATCGCCGAACGCTTCACCCTCACCGAGTCCACCGTGAAGAAGCATGTCGGACGCGTCCTAGCCAAGATCGGAGCGCGGGACCGGATCCACGCGGTCATCTTCGCGTACGACAACGGCCTGGTCCGACCGCGCGCCTGAGCACCTTGCTGTCGGTCGCCTCGGGCCGCACCGAAGCTACAGGGCGTGCCCGGTGGTCGCGTCGACGTGATCGGGCACGTCCTCGTGCCGGTCGCCCACGGTCATTGTCCCCGCCGGCTCCACCATGAGGATCGACGCGCCGCCCGGTGACGACGGTTTGTGCTCGGTCCCGCGCGGCACCGTGAAGACGTCTCCTCGCCGCAGCACCACCGTGCGGTCGCGCAGGGAGATCGTCAACTCTCCGTCGAGCACCAGGAAGAACTCGTCGGTGTGGTCATGGGTGTGCCAGACGTGCTCGCCGCGCACCTTGGCGACGCGAATGTCGTGGTCGTTGACCCGGGTCACGATGCGCGGGCTCCACAGCTCCGCGAAGGACGCCAGGGCCGCAGTCAGGGAGATCGGTTCGGTCACGCCCCCATCGTGGGGCCCTTCCCGGGTACGGCGTGAGTGCTAGGAATAGCAGATGACGCAAGAATCCTCGCACCGTGTCGTGGCCCTGGTCGACGCCGGCTCGAACCCCTTCGAACTCGGCTGCGCCACCGAGGTGTTCGGACTGCACCGGCCCGAACTCGGCCGCGACCTGTACGCCTTCCGGCTCTGCTCGGCCACCCGCACCACCCGGATGCGCGACGGCTTCTTCGATCTGACCGGGATCGCCCCGCTCGACGCGGTCGACGAGGCGGACACGGTGATCGTTCCGAACCGCCCCGACGTCGAGGTCCCACGGCGCCCGGCCGTCCTGGACGCGATCCGCCGCGCCCACGCCCGCGGCGCCCGGCTGATCGGCTTCTGCAGCGGGGCGTTCACGCTGGCCGAGGCGGGAGTGCTCGACGGGAGACGGGCCACCGCCCACTGGCAGTGGGCGGCTCAGTTCCGGTCGCGCTTCCCTCGCGTACACCTGGAGACCGACGTTCTCTTCGTCGACGACGGTGACATCCTCACCGCGGCCGGCAGTGCCGCGGCCCTCGATCTGGGCCTGCACGTGGTGCGGCGCGACCACGGCGCGGAGATCGCCAACGCGGTCAGCCGCCGGCTCGTCTTCGCCCACCGTGACGGCGGTCAGCGGCAGTTCGTCGAGCGCCCGATCCCGGACATCCCGGACGACTCGCTGGCCCCGCTGCTGGCCTGGGCCCAGGAGCACCTCGACCGCCCGCTGACGGTCGCGGACCTGGCCGGTCATGCGGCGGTGAGCCCGGCGACGCTGCATCGGCGGTTCCGGGCCGAGTTGGGCACGACGCCGCTGGCCTGGCTGACCGGGGAGCGGGTCACCCTCGCCTGCCGCCTGCTCGAACGCGGCGAGTCCCGGCTGGACGTGGTCGCCCGCCGCAGTGGCCTCGGCACGGCGACGAACCTGCGCACCCTCCTGCGCCGCGAGACCGGCCTCACCCCGACCGAGTACCGCCGCCGCTTCGGCCGCGACTGCGGCGCTCCACCGGACCAGGCACAGTGATCCGGCAGGCCGTTCGGCCCTGTCCATCCCGGGCCGCGGGAACGCACGCTGGTAGGGAGGAAAGGTGGGTGCCGTGACGACCGATGGTTGGTCGACCGGTCCGGTGGCGGTCGTGGGCGCGGACGGCCAGGTCGGTTCCGCGCTACGGGACCGGTTGGCCGAACTGCCCACCGAGGTGCGTCCGCTGCGCCGCGGTGACGACCTGCGGGCCGCGTTCCGCGGCGCCGACGTGGTGGTGCATCTGGCCGGGGCGTTGGCACCCGGGCGGGGAAACAGCTATCGGGCCGCCAACCGCGACACTGTCGCGGCGACCTGCGCGGCGTTGCAGGACTGCGCCGTGCGGCGGGTGGTCTTTCTGTCCTACCTGAACGTCTCCGCCGCATCGGCCAACCCGTACCTGCGCTTCAAGGCCGAGGCCGAGCAACTCCTGCAGGACTGTGACACGCCAGCGGTGATCTTCCGATGCGCCCACATCTACGGGCCGCCCGACCAGCCCGGCCCGACTGCCTCGGCGTTGCTCGGCCGGCACGGACGGGTGGTCGTGCCCGGACCGGGAAGCCAACGCTACGCCTGGATCGCGCGGGACGACGTGGTGGAGGCGCTGGTCCACGCGGCGCTCGACCCGAGCACGCCGACCGGAACGTTCGACCTGGCCGGACCGCAGGCATACACCGTGGACGAGTTCGTCGGCCACATCAATCCCGGCCCGGTCCGCGTTCGGCACCTGCCCGGCTGGGCCGCACGCCTCGCCAGCCGGCTCGTACCAGGAATCCCCAAGCCTCTCATCGACGTCCTGCTGCGCGACTGCCTCCCCGTCAACGATCCGCGAGAGACCGCGGACAGGTTCGGGTTCACCCTGCGCACCCTGACCGAGACCTGGCGCAGGAGCCCTTGATGATCTTCCTGCTCGGCCTTGGTGCTCGCCCGGCTGTTTCCAGAGGCTCCGGGCGGCGCGGATCCGACTTCAGGCGACGGCCGGGGTGGTGCCGGGTGGGCGCGGGTCCGTCGCCACCGCTCGGTTCGACAGCAGACGGTCGACCTCCTCCGGCGGCCGGCCGAGGATGTCCCGCAGGATCGCCACGGTGTGCTCCCCCAGCCCGGGCGGGTACGTCGCCGGACGGGCCGACTCGCCGACATACCGCACCGGGTTTCCGAGCACCCGCGCTTGCCGGCCGTCCGGGTGGGCGAGGTCGACGATCATGTCCCGGCCCGCCTCGTCGGCGTCCCGCAGCGCCTCGGGCACCGTCTTGATGAGCGAGACCGGAACGGCCCGCGTGGCGAGTTCGCGGACCCATTCCCGGGCAGTGCGCCGGGCGAACTCCTTCTCCAGGATGGGCCAGAGCTGGTCTCGGTGGGTCAGCCGTGCCCGTCCGTCGACGAATCG
Organism: Micromonospora sp. WMMD1082; assembly: GCF_029626175.1. Classification (NCBI taxonomy): domain Bacteria; kingdom Bacillati; phylum Actinomycetota; class Actinomycetes; order Micromonosporales; family Micromonosporaceae; genus Micromonospora; species Micromonospora sp. WMMD1082. The sequence continues at coordinate 6,782,448 of NZ_JARUBM010000002.1, forward strand.
CTCGTCGGCGATCAGATCGGGCCGGCCGAGGGCGTCGCACAGCCCCTGCCACATCCGCTCGGTGTTCGCCGTCACCACGAACTCCCGCCCGTCCCGCCCGGCGAACGACCGGTAGGTCGGGATGGAGTCGTGCCCCCGGCCCTGCGGTCCGGGCGTCACCCCGGCGACCAGCGAGTACGCCCCCTGATACGACAGCATCGCGAGCTGGCCGTCCAGCATGGACACATCCGCGGTCCGTCCGCCACTGCGCGGCCGGTCCAGCAGCGCGGCCATCACGGCGATCGTGGCGTACATGCCGGCGATCAGGTCACCGGCCGGGATACCGAGCCGGACCGCCGGACCACCCGGCTCGCCGGTCAGGCTCATCACCCCGGACATCGCCTGCACCACCATGTCGTACGCGGGCTGGTCACGCAGCGGACCGACCTGGCCGAACCCGCTGATCGACGCCCAGACCAGATCGGGCTGATCTGCCCGGATCCGGTCCGGGTCGAGGCCGAGCCGGCGGCAGACCCCGGGACGGAAGTTCTCGATCACCACATCGCTGCGGGCGATCAGGTCGAGCACCACCTGGCGGCCGTCATCGGTCTTGAGGTCGACGGCGATGCTGCGCTTGCCCCGGTTGTTCGCGAGAAAGTAGACGCTGTCGTCGCCGACGAAGTGCGGCGGGATGGACCGGCTCAGGTCGCCACCGAGAGACTCGACCTTGATCACCTCGGCGCCGAGGTCGGACAGGATCTGGGTGGCGAACGGACCGGACAGGAAGGTGGTCAGATCCAGCACCCGCACCCCGGACAGTGGGCCGCCCGGCACCGTCGGAGTCGACGGACCGGACCGGGCGGAGGTCACTGCGCCGCCTCGAAGATGTGCACCGCGCAGGCGCCGTGGTCGAGCCCGGCGATGCCGCCACCCGTCACGTGCGTCAGCGCGGTCCGGGCGCCCGGCACCTGCCGGGCACCGGCCCGACCGGTGAGCTGCCAGAACGCCTCCACCACCTGCGCCACACCACTTGCCCCGACCGGGTGGCCCTTGGCCAGCAGCCCGCCGCTCGGGTTGACCACCACCTGGCCGCCGTACGTCGTGCCACCGGAACGGAGCAGCCCGATCGCCTCGCCCTGCGGGCAGAGGCCGAGCGCCTCGTAGTAGACCAACTCGGCGACGGTGAAGGCGTCGTGCAGTTCGACCACGTCGATGTCGCTCGGGTCGATCGACGCCTGTTCGTACGCCTCCCGGGCCGAGTCATAGCTGATCTCAGGGCGGGTCATGTCGCGGAACCCGGGCTCGAAGCCCCCGGAGTGCAGCACCGACGCGGCGATCCGCATCGACGGCGGCTGGCCGAGCCCGCGCCACACCTCGTCGGCGACCACGACCAGCGCGGCTGCCCCGTCACCGGTCGGGCAGCACTGCAACAGGGTCAACGGTTCGGCGATCGGCCGGGATGCCAGCACCTCCTCCACCGTGACCTCCTTCTGGTACTGCGCGTAGGGGTTCTTGCTGCCGTGCCGGCGGTTCTTGACACTCAGCCGGGCGAGGTCGGCCACGGTGCCGTCCCGATCGTGCAGGTAGCGGCGCGCCCGCATGGCGTAGAGGGCCGGCATCACCATGCCCTGCTGCACCTCCCAGTCCTCGGCGACCAGCGGCAGCGTGCCGCCACCGAACTGGGTGAGCTTGTCCACGCCGATCACCAGGGCGGTCTCCTGGGCTCCCCGGGCGACCGCCTCGGCGGCCAGGTGCACCGCGCTGGCACCGCCGGAGCAGGCATTGTCCACGTTGACCACCGGGATGCCGGCGAGCCCCGTCTCCTTCACGATCCGCTGCCCGGTGAGCATCCCCCCGAACGCGTGCCCGCAGTAGACCGCGCCGATCCGATCGGTGGTCAGCCCACTGTCGCGCAGCGCGGTGATCACGGCCGGAGCCGCCAGCCCGACGTACGACGACTCACGGTGTCGCCCCATGGGGATCATCGCCGCGCTGATCACGTGTACCTGGCGGGTCATGAACGGTCTCCCTCCGGTCGGGCGGGCTCGGCGGGGACGAACGCCCACGCTGGCCGGTCTCCGTCGGTCTCGACCACCAGCGACACCTGCTGGTCGAGGTGGTACCGGGCGGGGTCGCCGGGAAGGCCGGCGAGCACCCGGGGGCCTTCCGGCAGATCGACGTAGCCGATCGTGTACGGCACCGGGCGGGTGGCCGACACGTGCACGGTGGTGTACGCGTACAGGGTGCCGCGCCTCCCGAGCGGCAGCGGTACGACGTTGCCGCCGAGGCACCGGGGGCAGGACACCCGGGTGGGAAAGGTCCGGGCGCCGCAGTCGCGGCACTCCCCGCCGATGAGCCGGGCCGGCTGGCCGTCGGCGGCGGGTGCGACCACGTCGGGTGGGTTCAGGTCGGCCAGCGGCCGTGGCTCACTCATCGGGATACCTCGCTGTCGGCTGGGGTCAACGGCACGCTCCAGGCGTCGTAGCCGTAGAGCCACTGCGGCGAGCCGCCGGAGCGCATGAACGTGTTCTGGGCGGATTCGGTCTGCACCTGGGCGGTCCGGGCCAGCCTGGTTCCCTCGTACGCGTCGAGGGCCCGGGGCAGGTCGCCGAAGCCGTGCCGGGTCAGGCTCCGGTACAACACGACCGCGTCCTCCACTGCCATCGCCGCGCCCTGGGCCATGTAGGGCACCATCGGATGGCAGGCGTCGCCGAGCAGCGTGACTGCTCCGTCGTGCCAGGTGGCCAGCGGCTGCCGGTCGTAGAGCGCCCACTTGTAGGTGGCATGAGGCATGTTGATCACCTTGTGTACGTCGGAGTGGAAGCCGTCCATCGCCTCCCGCAGGTCATCGAGGCTGCCCCGGGTGGACCAGGACTCCTCCCGCCAGGAGGTCTCCGGGATGCTGGTGACGTAGTAGACCTCCCGGCCGGCGCCGATGTAGTAGGCGACGATGTGCCGGTCCGGCCCCCACCACTTGACGAAGTCGTCATCGACGTCCCGTTGGCCGCGATCCATCTCGACCACGCCCCGGTAGGCGACGCGGCCGGTGAAGTGCAGTTCGGACTCGCCCATGACCGTCCGGCGTACCTGGGAGTGGATGCCGTCCGCGCCGATCACCAGGTCGGCCTCGGCCGTACGCCCGTCGGCGAAGGTCAGTCGGACCGCGTCGCCGGCGGACTGGTCGAGCCCGACGAGCCGGTGGCCGTGGTGCAGGTTGACGCCTCCGGTCGCCGCTGCGGCCTCGACCAGGGCCTGGTGGAAGTCGCCGCGGTGCATCTGTAGGAACGGCCCGTGGTAGCGCTTCTCCGCCTCGTCTCCGAGCGGCAGGTAGGCGAGGACATCGCCGGTGTCCCAGCTACGGCTGGTCCAACCCGCCGGGCGGCAGGCGGTGCGACGCATCTCGGTGAGCACGCCGGCACCGTCGAGCGCGCGGGTGGCGTTCGGGCTGACGTTGATGCCGGCGCCGACTCGGGCGAACGCCGGCGCCTGCTCGTAGACGTCCACGATGCAGGGCAGCCGGGCGAGGAGGATGGCCAGGGTGAGGCCACCCATTCCGGCGCCGACCACGGCGACGCGGGGCCGGTCGGTCGCGCCGGCGACGGTCGCGCCGGTTGGCACCGGCGAAGTGGGGGTGTTCATGCTCGGTCGCCTTCCTGTCGGTGGACAACGTCGTCGGCGATGAACCGGTGCAACTCGTCGGCGAACCGGTCCGGCTGTTCCAGCGGGGCGAGGTGCCCCACGCCGGCGAACCTCACCCGGCGCGCCCGGGGCAGGGCGGCGGCGGTCGCGGCCGCCAGTTCCTCGGGGGCGGCCCGGTCGGCCGAGCCGGAGATGACCAGGGCCGGCACGTTGACCGCGGCCAGCCGGCCGAGCAGCGACAGCTCGGCGATCGCCCGCCAGGTCTGCGCGTTGACGGCCGGGTCGGCCGCCAGCAGCCAGTCCCGGACCCGGTTGATCAGCGCCGGCTCGGTCTGCCGGGTGTGTTCGGTGAACCAGCGGTCGATGGTCTCGGCCACCATGCCGGCCATCCCGGCCTGGGCGGTGCGGTCGGCCCGCCGTGCCAGCGCCGCCCGGAGCGGCGCCGGGGTCTCGGACATCGTGTTGGCCAGCACCAGACCGGCCACCGGCAGTTCCGGACGGAGCGCGCAGAGCTGCGCGAGCATCCCGCCGAGCGAGACGCCGGCCAGCACCAGCGGCCCGGTCAGCTCGGCGAGCTGACCGGCCACGTCCTCGGCGAGGTCACCGAGGGTGAACGCGGGCGGCGGTGCCGGCCGCCCACCGTGGCCGGCCAGGTCTGGTACGACGACCCGGTATCCGAGCCCGGTCAGTCGCGTGTGCACCGGCCGCCACATCCGATGGTCCAGGCCGGCGGCGTGCAGCAGCACGACGGTCGGAACCGGTCCGCCCACGCCGTGGATCGGGACCGGTCGGCCCGCGCCCTCGTGCACGAGGCCGGGATCGGCAGCGGCAGCGGCGGCGGGGTCGGTCAACGCTTGGCCCATGGCACGAGCATCCGTTCGCACAGGTCGCCGAGGAGCACCGCGCCGGCACCCCCGAGGGCCACGCAGATCAGGCCGATGAACATCCTCGGGATGTCCAGGGTCTGCCAGGACTGCCAGATGAAGTATCCGATGCCGTCGTTGGAGCTGACGAACTCCACCGAGACGACCAGGATGAGCGCCTGCCCGATGCCGAGCTTGACGCCGTTCATGATGGACGGCAGTGCGGCCGGCAGCACCACCCGCCAATAGCGCATCATCCGGGGGAAGGCGAACGCCTTGGCCACGTCGGCGTAGACCTGGCTGGTGTAGAGGGTGCCACTGAATGCCGAGAGACAGACGACGAAGAAGACACCGAGAGTGACCAACATGATCTTACTGGTGTCGCCGATCCCGAAGATGATCAGCAGCAGCGGCAGGATCGCCAGCTTCGGCATCGGATAGAGCGCGTAGACCAACGGCGACAGGGCGTGCCGGACGGCGGTGACGCTGCCCATCAGGGTGCCGACGAGGATGCCGGTGCTGACCCCGAGCACGATCCCCACCACGATCCGGATCAGGCTGGCCTGCAACTGGACGCCCAGATCACCGAGGAGGTTGCGTTCAGTGATGTCGGTGCCGGCCCGTTCCACGATGGTCGAGGGCGCCGGGAAGAACCGTTCGTCGATGAGACCGAACATGGAACCGGCCTGCCAGAGCAGCAGCAGGGCGAGCGGCACCCCGGCACCGAGGCCGATCTGCATCAGCCGGTTGCGCCGGCGTCGCCGTTGGTAGCTGCGGGCGGCGCGGGCGTTGAGCGCGGCGTACGCGCCGACGGTGGCGGTCTCGGCCATCGCGCTACCTCCTCTGCGTGGTGAGGGTGTCGCCGACCTCTTCGGCGAGGATCGTCCAGAGCTGTTCGGTGGTGGTGCGGAACTCCTCCGTGCTGCGGGTCGACATGACCTCGTCGTGGCGGGGCACGTCGATCTCGCGCAGGTGACGGATCCGGCCGGGACGGGCGGTCATCACCATCACCCGGTCACCGAGGGTGACCGCCTCCTCGATGTCGTGGGTGACGTAGAGAACCGTGGTCGGACTCTTCGCGAAGACGTTCAGCAGTTCCTGCTGCATGATCAGTCGGGTCTGCGCATCCAGGGCCGCGAACGGCTCGTCGAGCAGGAGCAGCAGCGGCTCGGCGGCCAGCGCCCGGGCCAGCGCGGCGCGCTGGCGCATCCCACCGGAAAGTTCGTGCGGGTACGCGTCGGCGAAGTCCCGCAGCCCGGTCAGTTCGAGGTAGCGCCGGGAGCGCTCGCGACGCTCGGCGGCCCCGCAACCAAGCGGCTTGAGCGGCAGCTCCACGTTGCGGCGCACGGTGAGCCAGGGAAAGAGGCTGTCCGACTGGAAGACGGTGGCGCTGGCCAGCCGGTGCCGGCCGGAATCGTTGACCTGGCGTCGCCAGCGCAGCGTGCCCTCGTAGTCGCGGTCGAGGCCGGCGAGGATCCGCAGCAGGCTGCTCTTGCCGCAGCCGCTCGGGCCGATCACCGACAGCACCTCGCCCTCCCGGATCCGGAAGGACATCCCGCCGATGGCGACGACCGGTTGACCGGACTTGCCGAAGTAGACCCGGCTGAGGTCGTCCAGCTCGCAGACCGTCCGGTCGCCGACGCCGCCGGTCGGGCCGGTGCCGGAGGTTCCGGTCGTGCCGGTCGCCGTGTCAGTAGCTGCCAAGTTCGTTCACCGCCTCTTTCGCGAACCGGTCGTCGAGCAGTGTGGAGATGTCGACCGGCTCGTTGACCAGGCCGCTCTCGACGAACCATTGCTGGGTGTCTTCGAGGAACTGCCGGCTGACCACCTGGTCGGGATCGAGCCCGGCGACGTGCGCGGCGAGCACCACCTCCAGCGGCTGTTGGGCCGCCTCGGCGATGATCTCGGCCACCTCCTGCTTGCTCTGGTCCTTGAGGAAGGCGTCGTTGTAGTCGCGTACGCCGCGCAGGTACGCGGTCATGAAGCCCTGGGCGGCCTCGGGCTGCTCGTCGATGAAGCGCTGGCTGTAGACCAGCGGCACCAGGGTGGCGCCGTCGGCCGGCACCACCTCGGACAGATCGGAGACCTCCGCGACACGGCCGGAGTTGAGCGCCGTGGTGAGGAACGGTTCGAGTTCGATCGCCGCGTCGAGCGAGCCGTTGATCAGTGCGGCGGTCATCTCCGGGTAGGCCAGCGTCTCGACTCGCACGTCATCGCGGGTCATGCCGTACTTCTTCAGCAGCCCGTCGAGCAACACGATGGTCGCCGACCGGGGATCGGACACGGCGATCCGCTTGCCGCGCAGGTTGTTGAGGCTGGCGGCGACGTCGCCGCCGACCAGGGGCTTCTGTGCCACCAGTCGGGTGGCCGAGGCGGCGGTGCTGACGCTCTGCTTGTCCCCCACCACCTTGGCGTCCAGCCCCTGTGCCGCGGCGTTGAACAGTCCGGCGGTGACGGCGAACCCGGCGACGTCGAGATTGCCGGTGGCGACGGCGGTGGTGATCTCCGATCCGCCACCCATCCGCTGCCGTTCGACCCGCAGGCCGGCGTCGGCGAAGTACCCCCGCGCCTCGGCGAGGTAGAGACCGGCGTCGGTGAGGCCGCCGACCGAGCCGAAGCGGATGGTCTGCACATCGCCGTCGGCGCCGGAACCCCTGCCGCCGCAGGCGGTGACGGTGGTCGCGACGAGGACGGCGGCCAGGGCGAGGCGGAGGGTTCTGGACCGTGGGGTGGACCGGGACAGGGGGATGTCCATGGGTGTGCTCCTTATGCGGGGGCGTCGGCGGCGGGCGCGGGGGACGGTGGCCAGACCCCGGTCTGCACCTGGGCGCCGAGCGAGATGGAGATGTCGCGGACGCAGTCGATGAGGTGGTTGGTCAGGTCTTCGTGGGCGGTGGCGTCGTACCGCTGCTCGGGGATGGTGAGGCAGACGTCGCCGACGACCGCGCCTTGTCCGTCGAAGATCGGCGCCGCCAGGCCGACCGCGCCGGGGATGTTCTGCCCGCTGGTCAGCGCGTAGCCGCGACGACGGATCTTCGCCAGTTCGCGGTGCAGCGTCTCGGGGTCGGTGATGGTCCGCTCGGTGACCGGGGCGAGCCCGGACCGGTCCACGATCGCCTGCTGCTCGTCGGCCGGGAGAAAGGCCATGATGGCCAGGCCGCTCGCGCCGGCATAGATCGGGCGCCACTTCTCCAACTCCAGGACATAGCGCAGTGGGTGTGACGACTCGACGCTGGCCGTGTACATCATCAGCTGGGTGGTGGCGTTGTAGACGCCGAGCAGGGCGGTCTCGTTGGTCTCGTGCGCCAGGTCGCGGACCCGGGGCAGCGCGGTCTCCCGAAGGTTGAACAGGCCAGCCAGCCGGGAGCCCCAGCGGAACAGCTCCAGCCCGATGGCGTACCGGCCGGTGTCGTCCCGCTCGACCAGGCAACGTCGTTCCAGTACGGCGAGCAACCGGTGGACGGTGCTGGGGGCCATGTCGGTCTGGGTGGCCAGTTCGCGCACGCCCACTGGCTTGCCGCCGTGGCTGATCACTGCCGTGATGAGGTCGATCGCCTTGGTGATCGGCTCACGGGCTCCCTCGGAGGGGCGAGACACCATCGACTCCTGTTCGGGATCGAGTTTCCGGTTCCGGGCTGTTCCGTTCAGCGGTTCAAACGTTCCGCAAACCCTCCGCCATCAGGGTCGGCGCTGTCAAGAGGTGTTTCCGGGCCATCTCGTCGGCGTTTCCGATTGGGACATATCGGCAGGTGAGCACGGTTCAATGCGATCACCTTCGGCTCTTGACAGGCGAGATGACGTCCGCAAGGTTGGGCGGAACATCCGTTCCTCTCAACGGAGGAGATCCGCCGTTGACGCAGACATCCACCTCCGCCACCGCACCGACCGCGCTGCCCTACCTCGACGGGGACGTGCCCCTGGGGACGATCCCCAGCGCCGACCTGCTGCCGGTTCGCAACCCGGCCAACCGCGATGAGGTGGTCGGCACCGTGGCCCTCGGCTCGGCCGACCACGTCGACCGGGCCCTGGACCTGGCCGTGGCGGCGGCGCCCGGCTGGGCCGCGCTGACCGCGACCGCCCGCGCCGACCTGCTCCGCAGTGCCGCCGACGCGCTCGACCGCCACGACCCGGCGGCCCGCGCCGTGCTGCTCACCCGCGAGCACGGCAAGGTGCGGTGGGAGTCCACGCTCGACGTCGGCGGCGCCGCGGCGATCCTGCGCTACTACGCCGGTCTGGCGGCCGAGTTCGACGCCGAGGTCGACCACCGCAACGCCGCCGGCACCGCCCGCTTCCGTCGCCGTCCCCTCGGCGTCACCGCCGTGATCGTGCCGTGGAACTACCCCGTCTACCTCGCCTCACTGATGCTGGTACCGGCGCTGCTGGCCGGCAATCCGGTGGTGGTCAAGCCCTCCGAGGTCACCCCGCTCGCGCTCACCGAGACGCTGCGGATCCTTGCCGCCGCGCTGCCACCGGGCGTCGTCACCGTGGTGCCCGGCACCGGGTCGGTGGCCGGGACCGCGCTGACCACCGACCGCCGGGTACGGGCCGTGCTCTTCACCGGCAGCACCGCCACCGGGCGGACCATCATGGCGGCCGCGGCACCCACGCTGAAGCGGCTCGGCCTCGAACTCGGCGGCAACGATCCCGCGCTGGTGCTGGAGTCGGCGATGATCGACGACCGGCTCATCGACGAGCTGGTCCGTGGCACGTTCACCTCGTCCGGCCAGGTCTGCTACAGCGTCAAGCGGATCTACGTACACCGCAGCCGCTACGCGGAACTGGTCACGGCATACACCGAGGCCGCCGACGCGCTGGTGGTGGGCGACGGCCGCGACCCCGAGACCACCATCGGTCCGCTCACCACCCGCTCCCAGTACGACCGGGTACGTGCCCTTGTCGCCGAGGCGCGGCGACACGGAGCCCGGGTCCGCACGGTCGGCCGGCGTGGCACCACCGCGCACTGGGAACGCGGCAACTTCCTCCTGCCCACGGTGGTCACCGACGCCCCGCACGACATCGCCCTGGTCACCGAGGAACAGTTCGGCCCTACCGTGCCGATCCTGCCGTTCGACACCGACGACGAGGCGGTCGCCCTCGCCAACGGCACCGACTACGGCCTCGCCGCGTCGGTCTGGTCCGCCGACGCGTCGCACGCCGACACGGTGGCCCGCCGGATCGAGGCCGGCTCGGTCTTCGTCAACGCCCACCGGCTCGGCGCCTCCGACCTGGCCATGCCGTTCGGTGGGGCCAAGCAGAGCGGCCTCGGCCGACGGCACGGCTTCGTGGCCGTCGAGGAATGCAGCGAGTTGCAGACCATCGCGCACGTTGTCAACCCGGCCAGCCTGCCCGGCCCGACCGTTGCGGCCCCACCGACCAGACCGAGCCCGAGCGGCCGGAAGGAGCAGTAACCATGCCGCAGAGCGCCGCACACACCCTCATCGACATCCTGCTCGACTGGGGCGTACGGCAGGTCTTCACCTGCCCCGGCAGCACCGAGGCCCCGTTCCTGGACGCCTCCGTCGACCGCCCGGAGCTGGACGTCTGGCTCACCACCCACGAGCTGACCGCGGTCACCATGGCCGACGGCTACGCCCGGTTCGCCGGTGGCCCGCCGGGCGTGGCCTACCTGCACACCAATGTCGGACTGGTCAACGGACTCGGCGGGATGTACGCCGCGCAGCTCGGCCGGGCGCCGGTGCTGGTGCTCAACGGGCTCAAGGCCGGCGTGATCCAGTCCCGGCGCGGGTTCACCGCGCCGCCGGACGTCGGCGCGCTGGCCGCCGGGAACGCCAAGTGGAGCTGGCAGGTGCAGCGCACCGAGCATCTCGCCGAAGACCTGTCCCGGGCACTGCAGGTCGCCACCAACGGACCACCCGGCCCGGTCTGGCTGGGCCTGCCCGAGGACCTGGTCGCGGCACCGGCCTCGACCGTCGCACCAGCACCCGCCCGATCCCGCCAGGTCACGTCCGGAGCCCCCGCCCCCGACCAGGTCGCGGCGGCGGCCAGCGCACTGGCCGGGGCCCGGAAACCGCTGCTGGTCGCCGGTGCCGACCTCGTCCGGGAGGACGCGGTCGATCTGCTGGTCAGGCTCGCCGAGCGGCTCGGCGCGCAGGTGGTCAACGAGGACCGGCGGTCGTTCGAACGATCCGCCTTCCCCACCGGCCACCCGTGCTACGCCGGCTTCTACGCCGACCGGCTGCCGGCGGTACGGCAGGCGGACGTGGTGGCCTTCCTCGGCGCACGCTGCTTCCACGAGTTCGAGGCCGGCAGCATCGCCGCGCCCGCCGCCGGGGTGACCCTCATCCACAGCAACGCCGACCCGGCCGAGATCGGCAAGACGCACGGCGCCGACATCACCCTCACCGGGGACCACCGGCTCATCCTCGACCAGCTACTCACCGCGCTGCCGGCCGACCACCAGCCCCGGCCCACTTCCCCGGCCGATACCACCGAGGCGACCGGACCGGCCACCGTGACCGGCCCAGACCGAGACGGGCCGCTCTCCGTGCCCGAGGTGGCGACCGCGCTGGCTGCCACCGTCGACCGGCGGACCCGGATCGTGGCCGACGCCACCACCTCCAACGGCGCGTTCTTCGCCCACCTTCCGCAGGACACGCCGGGGCAGCTGATCACCACCTCCTCCGGCGCGCTGGGCTGGGGCATGGGCGCCGCGCTCGGGGTCAGCATCGCCCGCCCGGACGATCGGGTGGTCGCGGTGGTCGGGGACGGCTCGTTCCAGTTCGGCGCCCCCGCGCTCTGGGTCGCGGCCCGACGACGGCTGCCGGTCACCTACCTAATGATCAACAACGGATCGTACGCGGCCGTGGCGGCCGCGCTGCGTCGCTACGGCCGACGTGCGGTGGAGTCCGGCACCTACCCCGGCAAGGACATCGCCGGACCGGACTTCGCCGCGATCAGCGCCGGGTACGGCGTGCCGGCAGAGCGCGTGGACTCGGCACCGGCCCTGGCCAAGGCGCTCGACACCGCCGCCGACGCAGCCGGGCCACGGTTCATCGAGGTCCGCACCGATCCCGACGACCTGGGACCGTAGTGCCCGCCAGTCCGACGCCGACGCGGACGGCCCGGCATCAGGTCGGACCAGCGGTCGCGTTCGCCACCATCATGGTCGTCGCCAGCCTGATGCAGTTCGGCATCGGCGCGTTGAGCCCGTTCCTGACCGCCGAGTTCGACCTGTCCCGCTCCCAGCTCGGCATCGTCACCAGCGCCTACTATCTGGCCGCGGCGGCGCTGTCACCGGTGATGGGCCACTGGGTCGGTGCGCTCGGCGCCCGCCGGGCCATGCTGCTGACGATCGCGTTCGCCGCCATCGGCGCGGCCACGCTCGCCGCCGCGACCACGTTGCTCGCCGTCATGGTGGCGGTCGTCGTCGCCGGCGCGGCGGCGGCCGTCGCCAATCCGGCCACCAACCTGGCCATCGCCGCCCGCCCCCAGCCCCATGCCGTCCTGATCGGGGTCAAGCAGTCCGGGGTGCAGGCCGCCGCCCTGCTGACCGGGATCAGTCTGCCCGCCATCGCACTGGCCACCACCTGGCGCTACGCCGTCCTGGCCACCGCCGGGGCGTGCCTGCTCACGCTGCCGGCGACCCGGGCCGCCGGGGCGAGTCGGCCGCGCCGGACGCCGGTGACCATCGCAGCACCCGATCCCCCAGCCGCGGCGTCGCCGCTACGCCGACTCGCGGTGTTCAGCGCGCTGATGGGTGCCGGGATGGCGACCATCAACACCTATCTCGTGCTCTACGCCCACGAGCAGATCGGCCTCAGTGCCGGGCTGGCCGGCGCACTGCTGGCGACGATCGGGCTCTGCGCGGTGATCTCCCGGATCAACGTCACCCTCATCGTCGAACGAACCGTCGACGCGCAGCGCGCCGGCCTGCGGACGTTACGGATGATGGCGCTGGTCGGCGCGCTGGCCGCCGGGCTGATCCTGGCCGGTGCGTGGGTCGGGCCGATGGCCCTCTGGGCCGGCACGGTCGTGATCGGGTTGACCGCGGCGGCGTTCAACAGCGTGGCGATGTTCGTGGTGATTCGGGCCGCGCGGGGCCGGGACGTGGCCCGCTCGTCGGGACGAATTCAGGGCTCGTTCTTCGCCGGGCTGTTCCTCAGCCCACCGCTGTTCGGAATGCTGGTCGATGCCAGCGGCGACTACACCGTCGGCTGGCTGTGGACAATCGGATGCTTCGCCTGCGCCGCCGGCACGATCACCCGCTGGCGGGCCCGCCACCGCGCGAACACCAGCGACCGCGCCCTCATCTAGAGGGCCGGGGACAAGAGCAGGACAGCACATCCGCAGACGACGCACATCATCACAGAGATGGCCACGAATAGGAGACACCCCAGGTAGACGCCGCCCACGAGTTGGGCCGCCCTGGGATCCGCCGCGCACGGATACCTCTGGTACCACCAGCAGGACACCGCTCAGTCTGCTCCCCACCGGCTCCCTCGTTTGCGCGGGCTGCGGCAGATCAATGCGGCTGCTCCTGTCTGGCGCCAAAATGGGTCGGCATACTCGCCGAGGTGAAGGATGTGCAAGCCGGCCGCAGCCACCGTCGTCACGACTTCGCCGAGAGTTCGCTGCCACTGGACCGCTCCGCCGGCAGGAAAGGTGTCATTGATGTGACTCCTGGCGAAGTAGCTGCGATCCGGTCGGATTCGAGGTTCGTCTGCGTCCCACGTCCACAATGGCACCGCAGGGTGTTCCTCGTAGATGAACAGATGTCCCGACGGGCGGAGCAGGCAGACGGACGATGTCTTGAGCCCACCGAGCCAGGTCGGGCATCCAGATCAACGCGCCCTTGCCGGTGTAGACGAGGTCGGCGCAGGCATCGGCCAGAGGAGCGCCGGGGAGCGCCGCGACGATGTACCGGCAGGCGACACCGAGCTCGTTCGCACGTCGCTGCGCCGCGCGGACCGCAACCTCGCTGTAGTCTGTTCGCCCGCGTCGTCGCGTCCATGCTTCGGACACTGATCCGCTGTTGAGCGTCCGTCAACCGCAATATGGACGTCTGGGCCAGCGCCCAGGCGATGCAAATCCTCGTCCGGAGACACAATCACATCGGCCAGATCCGGATGGCTTGAAGGTCACAGACAGCTGCCGTTCCACAATGTGGACCTATTGCCGCGTGCCGGCAGGACAGCACCATCCGCTGCGTTACACAATCACGTCCATGAGTCACGAAGAGCACGCCCGGTCGCCAGCGGTCGTACGCGTCGAGCGGCCCACCGACCCGGTCGGTGCGATCACCGATCACGACGCCGTCTCCCGCACGCACGCGTACCCGGTCGTCCGGATCGGCGCGCCGCTGTTCGGACACGCGGTCGACCTCGGCGACGGACGGTGGCAGGTGCACGCCCTGCTCGACCACACCCCGCAAGACGCCCGCAACACCCTCGCCCACCGACTACGGGAACGGCTGCTCGACACCACCGACCCGGCCCTGGCCGCCGAAGTCACCGCCGTCGCACAGCTCCTCGACCGGGAGAAGATCGACGAGGTCGTCGTCGCGGGACAGATCCACCGCGTCATACGCGCGGACACGTTCGCCCGCTTTGGCCCCGACGGACCCGAACCGCCGCGTCCCACCGACCCCGACCCCCGCGACTTCACCGATCACGACAGCTTCTGCGACGAAGAGGTCATCGCCGACCCGGCAGCCGCCACCGGCGTCGGCACCGCGATGCTGAAAGTCGACCTACTCACCGCGCACTACCCACGCGCCCTCGTACCGGCCGACGTGTACGCCGACAGCGTCGCCGCCGTGCGCTCCCACCCCCACGCCGCAGTGCTCCCCGCCCGATACGCCGCCGCCGAACACGTCGACGGGGCATGGCAGCCCATCAGCCACGCCGTCGCCACTCCACAAGAGGCACGCGACGAACTCGCCTTCACCTTCCGCCACATCGAGCCCCGCCACCGCCCACTCACCCCCGACCAGAACGCCGCCTATCAGCAGGCCGCCGACCACCTCGACCGCAACCGCATCGACGAGATCACCGCCCTCGGCCGACGGTTCCGCATCACCCGCGTCGAAACCCTGCTGCGCTTCTCCCCCAACGGCCCGGAAGGCCCACGCCCCTCCGACCACGATCCCGACCCACCACCCGAGGCCGCAGCCAACACGTCCTGATCAGCACCGACCGGTACCGCCGCGGTCCGGGCCCGCATCGCCAGGTCGGCCTGGATCGGCCGGTTGATCGGTCGCCTGGCGATGGGCGGACCACGCGATAGCCTTGGCCGGCCGTGCCATCGTGGCCAGGCACGACACCCCGGGGAGGGACATGGAACTGTTCGGGCGGCGCGCCGAGACTGCGGCGCTGGATCGGCTGCTGGATCGGGCGGCTGCTGGCGCGGGTTCCGGGCTCGTGCTGTGGGGCGAGCCGGGCATCGGCAAGACCGCCCTGCTCGAGTACGCCGTCGGGGCGGCGTCCGACGCGACGGTACTGCGGTGTCGGGGCACTCGGATGGAGGCGGGGCTCGCGTTCGCGGCGCTGCACGAGCTGCTGTGGCCGGTGTTGGATCGGCTGGAGACGCTCGCGGACCCGCAGGCCGCGGCGTTACGGGGGGCGTTGGGGATCAGCCGGGATCCGGCCAACCGCTTCCTCATCGGCGCGGCCGTGCTGTCGCTGGTCTCCGGTCTTGCTCGGGCGCGACCGGTGCTTGTCGTGGTGGACGACGCTCAGTGGGTCGACGAGGCGACCGCGCACTGTCTGGGGTTCGTCGCGCGGCGAGTGACGACGGAGCCGGTCACGGTGCTGCTGACCAGACACGAGGATCCCGCCTCGGGGCCGTGGGAGGGGTTACCGTCGCTGGAGGTCGCAGGACTGGCCGACGACGATGCACGCCGGCTCGTGGCCGCTGTCGTGCCGGGGGCCGACGCGGCGCTGGTCGATCGCACGGTGCGGGCGGCGGGGGGCAACCCGTTGGCGCTGCACGAGTTGCCCACCCTCGATCGCGAGACCGACGGCGAGGCGATACTCCCGCCGTCCGGGAAACCGGTGCCGGTCGGGCCACGGTTGCGGCGGGCGTTCTGCGCGCGTGCCGAGGCCCTGAAACCGTCGACCTGGGCGTTACTGCTGCTGGCCGCGGCCGAGGGCCGGGGCGACCGGCACGTCGTGCAGCGTGCCGGGGCTGGCTGGGGCGTCGACACGTCCGCCTGGGACGAGGCCCTGCGCTCCGGTCTGCTCCATGCCACGGGAGCCCGCCTGGAGTTCCGGCACCCCCTGATCCCGGCAGCCGTCTATGACGGCGCCCCCTTCCCGGAACGGCAGGCTGTACACCGGGCGCTGGCCGCGGCCCTGCCGCCGGACGCCACCGCGGAGCGGGCCTGGCACCTGGCGGCAGCTGCCGACGGGCCGGACGAGGACGTGGCCACACTGCTGGAACAGGCCGCCGAGCAGTGCCTGCGACGTAGTGCGGGCCCGACGGCGGCTCGCACGCTGCGTCGAGCCGCCGAGCTGTCGCCGGAACCGGCGGACGCCGCGCGCCGGCTGGCCGCCGCCGCCCGGGCGGCCTGGCACGCCGGCCACGCCGAGGCGGCGCGGCAGTTGCTCGATGACGCTGAGCGCCTGGGCGGAGTGCCTTCCGTCGCACGGCTGAGCGGCGGGCTGCGCGGGATCCTCGAATTCGCCCACGGCATGCCCGAGCGTGCCCACCGCTACCTGGTATGCGACATGGCCGTGGCGCCCGAGACCCGCCGCGCGCTGGAGCTGGGAACGGTCGCGGTACGTGCCGCGTGGTCGGCCGGTCGGTCCGACCTCCAGCAGGAGGCGTTACAGCGGGTGCGGGCGGTGGACACCGATGGTGACGCCGCCGTGTCGGGGCTGATGCCCGTACTGCGAAACTGGTGGTCCTGCTACGACGAGACCGATGAGGTCACCCCGACCAGCCCGGACCTCGCGAGCGACACGGTCGGCCGGCTCGGTAGGGCCGCGTGGGAGTTACTTCCGCCCGTGCCGTTGGTCCATGCCTGGGGTATCGACGGTGGCCTGCTCGACGTGCTGCGGGTGCAGGCCGCAGAGCTGCGGCGTCGGCACGAGCTCACCGCGCTGGCGCTGGTGCTGGGCCAGATCGCGGTCCTCGACACGGCCGCGGGCCGGTGGGGTGCCGCCGAGACCACGGCGGCCGAGGGCCTGCGGCTGGCCGAGGAGGTGGGGGCGGATCACCTCGCCACGCAGAACCGCAGCTCCCTCGGCGCGTTGGCTGCCGTCCGCGGCGATCACCGTACCGTCGGCGACCACGCCAGCCGGATCCTGCAGGTCTCGGTACCGCGCGGAGTGCGAGCGCTCAGCGCGTCGGCGTACTGGCATCGTGGACGGGCAGCCTTGTTCGACGGCCGTCCGCAGGAGGCGCTGCGCGACCTGCTGTGTCTCTCCGAGCCCGGTCACGAGGCCGCGCACCGCACCATCGCGTTGCTCGCCGCCGTGGACACCGTCGAAGCGGCGGTGCAGGTCGGCAGCGGCGACGTCGTCGCGGTTCAGGTCGCGATGGTGCAGGAGTGGGCGCAGCGTACGGGCGCGACCTGGGCCCGTACCGCCGGCCACCGTCTCCGGGCCCTCCTTGAGGGTGGATCGGCGGCCGAGGACTCGTTCCGAGCCGCCCTGGACGTGACGGGGGCGGGGGGACATCCGTTCGAGTACGCGCGCACTCGACTGCTGTACGGGGAGTGGCTGCGGCGGGCGCGCCGACGGGCCGACGCCCGGTTCCAGCTCGCCGCAGCAGCCGAGGTCTTCGACCGTCTGGGCGCGGAGCCACTGCGGGCGCGGGCGCTGCGCGAGCAGGCCCTGACCGACCGGCGGGCCGCCTCCCGCGTGATCGGTCCCCCGATCGCGGCCGGGCTGACCGCGCAGGAGCTCCGGGTTGCGCAGTTGGCCGCAGACCGTCTGACCAACCGGGAGACCGCGGCGCAGCTGTTGATCAGCCCTCGCACGGTCGGCCACCACCTGGCCAACGTCTACCCCAAGCTGGGCATCACCTCCCGGGCCGAGCTGGCCAGGATCGACTTCGACGGTGACCTGCGGCTCAGCTCGGCCACCCACGGACGGTGACCGGTCCGACCGTGGGTGGCCGACCGATTCGGTTCGGTCAGGAGCCGATGTTTCCCGCCGGAGCAGGGTCGTCCCGGCGCCATCGGAACGGGTCGTCTTCGAGCGCGGAGCGGTCCCAGTGTCCGCGGTCTGCGGCGGCCTCGTAGGTGGTACGGAGGAACTCGGCGACCGCGCGGTCGGGGTCCGGTGCGGCGCGGGCGGCCTCGTAGGGCAGCAGGAACTGCTTGAACTCGGTACTGAAGTACGCGCCTTCGGGGCCGATCTGCTGCTCGGCGAACCCATCGGGTTCGGGGTAGGCGTAGGAGTAGAAGGCGCCTTCCTCTCCGCCGCCGGGCCAGAACCCGCAGCTAGAGAGCTCTCGGGAGTAGCCCTCGACCATGACCCAGTCCCCGCAGTTGGGCACCCCGCCGGGGTGCGGCGGGGCCGACCGGCCGGAGAAGCGGGTGCAGGCGAGATCCATCCCGCCCCAGAAGAAGTGCACCGGACTGACCTTGCCCACGAAGTGCGACCGGAACTCGCCGATCACCCGGTTCGCCTGTAGCAGCTGTCGCCAGAACAGGGCGGCGGCCTCGCCGTCGTAGGAGGCGTGGTCGTGGTCCTCGGCGAAGGGGATCGCCGGGTCGACCTCGTTGGGGTGCGGCCGGATCGGTGCCTCGATCCCGAGTTGGCCGAGCATGTCCAGGATCCGTGCGTAGAACTCGGCGACCGGCATCGGCCGGAGCGGGAGGCTCCGCGCGCCGCCGTTGCTGCTGCGTACATCGAGCTGATGGTGGAGGAAGTCGAACTCGATCTCGAAGGCACCCGTGCGGTGCGGGATGGCCGACGTCGTCAACCCGCGTGGGCTGACGTACAGGGTCACCTGCCACCAGTGGTTGAGCAGCGGAGCGTGGGCCATGCGGATCTTGCCCACGATCTGGGTCCACATGTGCAGGGTGTCGCGGGTGGGGGTCCAGTCCGCGACCCCGTAGGCTCGGCCATCTCGTCGTTGCCGGGCTTGTCATCCGTACTCCCATCTGGGCGGTCCGGTGCGGCGCCGGCCGCAACCGGCGAGCGCGGCGGCTCCGCCGCCCGTGAGCGTTCTCCGATCAGCGGTACTCGGGGTTGGCGTCGTCGGGGCGGCTCCCGGCGTCCCAGGCCGTGCGCTGGTTGCCGTAGGCCGGGAACCCGCCGGAGGCGCGGATCATCGAGGCGAGGTGAAGCAGGTTGTAGGTCATGAACGAGGTGTTGCGGTTGGTGAAGTCGTTGTCCGGGCCGCCCGAGCCCTCGTCGAGGTAGGAGGGGCCGGGGCCGATCGCGCCGAGCCAGCCCGCGTCGGCCTGGGGCGGAACGGTGAACCCGATGTGCTGCAGGCTGTAGAGGATGCTCATCGCGCAGTGCTTGAGGCCGTCCTCGTTGCCGGTGAGCAGGCAACCACCGACACGTCCGTAATAGGCGTACTGGCCGTGCTCGTTGAGTACGCCGGAGTAGCCGTAGAGTCGTTCGATCACCCGGCGGGTCACCGAACTGTTGTCGCCGAGCCAGATCGGTCCGGCGATGACCAGGATATCGGCCGCCAGGACCCGGGTCAGCAGCTCGGGCCATTCGTCGGTGTCCCACCCGTGCTCGGTCATGTCCGGCCGGACGCCGGTGGCGATGTGGTGGTCGACGGCGCGAATCTGGTCCACGCTGACCCCGTTCGCCTGCATGATCGCCACACTCCGGTCGATCACCCCCTGGGTGTGACTGCGGCCGGGGGAACGGTTGAGGGTGCAGTTGATGTACATCGCGCGCAGCCCACTGAAGTCGGGCTTCTCGATCATCGACGCGGGCATGCGGGTCCTTCCGGGCGGTCGGTCGTGCTGTCGGCCTGCGGGGTCGGCTCGTGAGGCCCTCGCACCTCGCCGTCGGTACCGACGGAGGAGCCGCCTTCCTGCAGGTCAGCGGCGCATACGGGGATGGCTCACGTAACGAGTGTCGGGCGTCGCGGTCTGCGCCGGATCGGCCGGTCAATCGGTCGGTCGTCATGATCGATCGCGGGGCCGCACCCCCTGCGGCTGTACCGTCCTCGAACGTCGCCCGCCCGCCGCGTCCGGCCCAAGGACGTACGGTCGGTGTCGAACCTGTACGCCGCCACGCCCTCAGAGAGTGACCCGTGGTCCGAAACCGTCGGCGACCGCACGACCTACGCTCATCGGCCGACTCGCTGATCGCGTGCCTGGTCAGCGCGCGTGGGACGCACGACGGCCCTGCGGATCGCGTCGCGGGACGCGGTCACCTGCTGACGCAGTTCGTCCATGTCCACGCCGACGAGCTGCCCGTTCCGCTTGCGCACCTGGCCGGCCACCACGACGGTCTCGATGTTCCGCGGGTCGGCCCCGAGCACCAGCGTGCCGACCGCGTCGTTGAGCGGCATCGTGTTGATGTCGTCGGCGGCGACCACTAGCAGGTCCGCCTGCTTGCCGGGGGTGAGCGAACCGGTGACGTCACCGAGTCCGTTGGTCCGGGCGCCCTGCGCCGTGGCGAAGTCCAGCACGTCGCGGGTGGTGATTCGGTCCGGTGTGGTGTCCGTGCCGTACGCGGCGTTCACCGCGCGCATTCGCTGGATCGCGTGCAGGGTACGCATCTGGGTGAACATGTCGCTGGCCAGCGCCACCTCCACGTCGATGCTGAGTCCGGGCCGGATGCCGACGGCCAGCGCCTCGTCGATCGCGGGTACCGCCGTCTCCAGGCCGATCTGCGCCTCCGAGGTCGGTGCCAACGACACGGTGACCCCGGCGTCGCCCATCGCCTGCCACGCCTGCGCGGTGAGTCCGGTGGCGTGGATCAGGGTCAGGTCGGGGCCGAGCAGCCCGTCGGCGGCCCAGCGCAGGATCGCCGCCGACGATGGTGCGCCGAACACCGCGTCCACGCTGACACCGAGGTCGAGTTCGCGGGCGACGGCCGCCAGCTCCGGCCCGTAGGCCAGGGCCGGCCCGGCGATCTCGTCGGTGGCCAACGCCGCCAGGCGCAAGGTCACCAGCCCACCGTTCGTCCCCTGGTACGCCCCGCACAACCGGACCAGGTCACCCGGCCACTGGCGGTCCCACTCACCGAAGTGCGGTCCCATCGATGCGTGTACGCCCCGGATGCCGGTGTCGATCAGCGCCTGGATCGCCGCGTCCGAGTGCGCCGCGGTACGGGAGTTGTGCGAGAAGTCGAGCATCGTGGTGATGCCGGCGTCGAGGGCGGTGAGCGCGGCGAGCCGGGTGCCGACGTACATGTCGTGCGGGGTGTAGGCGGGCGCGATCCCGGCCAGCGTCGACATCACGTACGCCCCCAGGTCGGTCACGTCCGGGATGCTGCGGCGCATCTGCGCCTGCCAGGCATGCCGATGGGTGTCGACGAATCCTGGGCTGACGATCCGGCCGGTCGTGTCGACCACGGTCGCGCCCGCCGCCTCCGGATGTGACCGCAGCGCCGGACCGACCGCGACGATCCGGTCCTCGCGGACCAGCACGTCACCGGATTCCAGGTCGCCGATCGCCGGGTCCATGGTGACGACCGTGCCGCCGCTGAACAACATCATCAGGCTCTCCCGTCGTAGTCTGTGATCACCGGCGGCGCAGGACATAGCCGGCGTGGTACAGCACCCCGTCGGTGAACCGGCCGTACGCCCAGAAGCCCAGGTCGTCGCGGTAGACGATCCGGTCGCCGTCGATCCAGAACGCCCCTTGGTACGCGTGTGGCCGTCCGCCCCGCGTCTCGTCGTACCGACCGTCGGCGGTGAGTTCCTGGTGCAGGAAACCGGTCTCGTCGATCCACATGCCCAGGTAGGGACTCTCGACCGACCTCGGTCCCGGCTCCGGCTCGACCGGGGCGGGCGTGATCCGGCGACCGTTGACCAGGGCGATCTCGCCGTCAACGACGATCGCGGCGGCCTGCTCCGGACGCCAGACGATCATCTCCAGCCCGGACCTGCCGGAGGTCGGGCCGGCGACCAGCGCGAAGGTCGCCGGGTTCCCGGGGGTGAGCGCGCCGACCCGGTCGGCCGGACGAACGCGCAGACCGGCGACGGCGACACCGTCGACGACGGCAGGAACGATGGCCAGACCGGTGCAGTCGACCATGATCGCGCCGTCGTCCTCGGCCGCCGTGTGCAGGCCGGTGCCGACCGCGACGATCTCGTCTGTACCGATCAACAGGTCGGCGGCGGCGAAGTCACCGATCACCGGGTCGAGCGTGTGGATGGCGGCGTTGACGAACATCAGCGGTCGGTGCCGGTCGTCGGTGTTCCCGGCGATCTCCGCCAGTACCGCCTCATCGAGCATCGGGCTGCTCATGGCGTACCTCCCGGGGTTGGGTTCTTGTTTCCACCGTGACCAGCGGCGGAGTCGGCAGCCAGGCCGGACCGAACCAGGGTGTGCCGCACCCTGCCTGGCCGGGGCCGGCACGGTTACCGTTGGTCGCATGCCGACGACCGCGCTCGGGGCGTTCCTCACCGCCCGACGCGCCCGGTTAAACCCGGGCGACGTCGGCCTCGTCTCCAGCGGCAACCGGCGCGTCGCCGGCCTACGGCGCGAAGAGGTCGCGGTGCTGGCCGGGGTGAGCGTCGACTACTACACCCGGCTCGAACAGGGCCGCGAGCGCAACCCGTCGTCGTCCGTACTGGCCGCCGTGGCCAGAGCGCTCGACCTCGGGCCGGACGCCCACGACCATCTTCTCCGGCTGGCCGGACTCTCACCCGGCAGCGCGCCGACCCCCGCCCGACCCCAGGTCGGGCAGCGTCTGCGCGAACTGCTCGACGCCTGGCCGGACACCCCTGCCATGGTCATCGACCGGCGACTAGACCTGCTGGCCGGCAACGCGCTGGCCGACGCGTTCTACGCGGACTTCGCCGAGGCGGACAACCTCGTCCGGATGACCTTCCTCGACCCGGCCGGCACGACGTTCTTCGCCGACTGGCGTCGCGTCGCCGAGGCGTGCGTGGCGAACCTGCGCCTGGCCCTCGGCCACGATCCACACGACCTGCGGGCGCGGGAACTGGTCGAGGAGATGGGTACGGAGAGCCCGGAGTTCCGCAGGCTGTGGGGGCGGCACGACGTGCAGGGCAAGACGCACGAGGCGAAGGCGTTCCGGCACGGCGCCGTGGGCGAGCTGACGCTGTCGTACCACGCGTTCGACGTACGGGACGCGCCCGGCCAACAGTTGATCGTGTACCGCGCGGAGCCGCACAGCCGGAGCGCCGAGGCACTGCGGCTGCTGGGTACCCTGGCCGTCAGCCGCTGGCTGCGCTGACCCGGGATGCCGTCGGTGGCCGTCGCGTCACCCTCGAACCGGCGGAGGTGACCAGGACGCTCCAGGCCGAGGACCCGCCGGTGTCAGTCGAACAGCCGGTCGAGCGCTTCCTGTTCGAGGTCGCGCCAGCGCTCGCAGTCCTTCAGCGCCTTGGCGATCTCCTTCTCGTCGAGGTGGTGGGCGCCCTCCTCGCGGATACACACGACGCTGAACGGCCCGCCGACCGACGGCGAGGTCCGTTCCAGCGCCTCCAGCACCCGTACCACGCCCACCACGCCGTACTCGACAGCGCGCGTGGTCATCCGGAAGTGGGACAGCAGCGCGCCGGCCTGCTGGGCCATGGGCGCGCCGGAGCCGATGGCGTGGAAGCCCACGTCCTCGTAGCGGCCGATGAGCCCGTTAGGATTGATCTCCACGATCCACGGGCCGCCCTGGCTGTAACCGACCGCGAGCAGGTACGCCGACACCCCGCCACCGCCGTCCTCGCCGGGCACGTCCGGGATGTAGTTCTCGTAGTGCTTCCTGAAGACGGGCAGGACGCGCTCCTGCAACTCGCCGCCGATGTCGGGTGCTTCGAGGATGGCGGTGGCCGAGTCCTGAAGCAGGGGTCGCAAATCGTTGAGTACGCCCCGCGCGCCGCTGCCGCCCCAGGCCGCGCAGGAGCCCAGCGGGTGCAGCTTCTGGGCGGGGAAGCTCAGACCGCGGTCGCTCTCGGTGATCTGGGAGTCCGCACCGATCACCACCCCGTCGCTGCAGACCACGGCGAGTACGACGGTCATGGGGTCCTCCTGGGCAGGGGTAAGGGGTCGGGCGCGAGGTACCCGGCATCCCGTCTGCCTACACCCCGACAGGTGTCGGCCCGTTCGCGGCCCCGTCCGAGAGTGCGTACAACCGGACCAGCGCCTCGTCGCGCAGGCTGACGAAGCCTTTGCCCCGACACACCTGCAGCACCTTCGCCATGTCCGCGGCTCGTACGACTGGATCGACATCACCGCCGACCCTGAGCCAGACGCTGGCCGTACTCGCCGCCTTCGTCCTCGCCGCGGCAACAACCGGGTTCGTGCTCGCCCGTCGCGCGTAGCGGGCCGTCACGCTCACAGACGGGACCAGCAGCACGCTGCTCGACCACCAGCCCTGGGCAACCCGCCAGGAACTGGCTCGCCACTTCGAGTGGATCGATAGCCCGGTAGCTAACGTCGGTCCACGATCGCGGGTGGTTGGGCCGCGCCGTACGCGGCGTCCACGACGACCATCGCCTCGTGGAGGTCGTCCAGCGAGGCCAGCGGCGGCCCGCCGGAGCCGATCGCCCGGAGCGTGTCGTGGGCGAACTGCCCGTAGTAGTTCCGGTGGTGCGTCGCCATCGCGGCGGAGTCGGGCTCGCCGGTCGCCCTGGTCACCGTCCGGAAGTCCCCACTGACCAAGTGGTACGCCTCGGCGGTGCGGACCGACGCGCTCAGGTCCGACCCGCTGCCCGTCGGAAACGTGTAGCCGGTCTCGATCGTGGCGACGGACGCCCCGTCGGCGGAGGACACCACGAGCGTCGAGTAGTCCTCCACGTCGATGCCGGGGGTGAGCGTCAGCATCCGGGCCGAGTCGAGCCGCGCCCGCTGCCCGGTCAGGTGCCGGAACAGGTCGACGAAGAGCACCGAGAGGTTGATGGTGCAGCCGCCGCCGGCCTCGGCCCGGTTGACCGCCCAGGGCACGCCGTGCGCGCGGTAGCGGGAGGCGGGGCCGGAGAGCAGCCGGAACTGGGCATGCCGCACCCCGGGCGGACCGGCGTTGACGATCTCGCGCACCCACGGGGTCAACCGGTGGGTGAACGGCACTGCGGCGAACAGGCCGGCGGCACGCGCCCGGTCGCGCAGGCCGGCGACCTGGTCGGCGTTCATCCCGCCGGGCTTCTCCAGCACGAAGGGGATCGCCCGCCCGATCACCTCGTCCGCGAGCGCCGCCATGTCGCAGTGCCGGCCGTAGACGAACACGGCGTCGACCTGCTCGCGGTCGAGCAGGTCGACCGGGTCGGCGTAGGCCCGGCAGTCCAGCGCGCCGGCCGCCGTCGCCAGCAACGCCGGGTCCGGCTCGCTGACCGCCACCACGTGGCTGTGCCGCCGCAGGGTCTCGAAGACGAACTTGGCATGCCAGTGCCCGACACCCAGGATCGCCGTCCGCAGACGTACGCTCATCGAAAAGCTCCTTCCTTCGTACGATCGTGGTGCCGCCGCCGGCTCACGACGCCGCGGCGACGGCGGCCAGGTGGCGGTGGACCGCGGCGGAGAAGACCGCCGGCGCTTCGAGGTGGATCATGTGGGGGCCGTCGAGCAGTTCGAACCGGGCCGTCGGGACCCGCTGGTGGATGGCGCGTACCTTCTCGACGGTGGCGGACAGGTCGCGGGTACCGGCGAGCAGGGTCACCGGCACGGCCAGCTCACCGAGGCGGGGCAGCACGTCGTGCCCGGCCATCGCGTCCCAGCAGTCGGCGTAGCTGCGCACGTCGTTGGCGAGGAAGCGCGTCCGGGCGTAGCCGACGCCCGGGTGGTCGGGCCGGGCCAGCGCCTGCGGGGTGAACCACCGGGCGAAGGTCTCCGGCAGCACCTGGGCCAGGCCGCGTTCGCGGGCGGCGGCGGCCCGGCCGCGCATCACCTCGGGCACGGTGGAGCCGGTGGTGTGCGCCAGCACCAGCGAGCGCAGCCGGTCGGGGTGGCGCAGCGCGACGTGCTGCGCCACGCATCCGCCGAAGGCCAGGCCGACCAGGTCGACCCGGCCGGGCGGGAGTTGCCCGACCAGGTCGTCGGCGAGGTCGTCGAGGCTGAGCGGGCGACCGGGATACCCCCGGTCGCCGTGCCCGGCCAGCACCACCGGCACCGCCCCGGGCAGGTCGCAGAAGCGCCAGCACCCGGGGTCCATTCCGATCGGGTGGACGAGGACGAACGTCACGGCCGCACCTCAGAACGTCGCTACGGGGTTGACCAGGCAACCGGTGCCACCGACCACGTTGATCGGGTTGACCGTCAGCATGAAGTCGTAGCGCCCCTCCCCCTGGCAGACCGCGGCGAGGGGTTCCAGCAGGGCCGCGTCGACCACCGCCACCCCGAAGGCGAAGATCACCGCGTGCACCGGGAACGGCAGGTTGTAGGGCGTGGGCCGGATGTCCCACATGTCCCACAGCACCGTGGAGCAGTCCGCCTCCCGGAAGAACTTCAGGCAGGTCGCGTCGAGACCGGGCCGGTTGTTCGGATCCGCCGTCCACAACGGACCCTCACGGTCCGACGCCTCCCGCCCGCAGTAGACCGCGATCGCGTCTCCCGGCTCGATCGTCACGCCCTGCGACCGCGCCACCGCCTCCAGTTCCCAGCCGTGCACCGGGGTGTCCTGGGTGACGTACCGCCCGCCCCGGAACCGGGGGATGTCGAGCAGCACGCCCCGGGTCAGGATGCCGTCCTTCCACCTGTCGATCGAGCCCCACCGCGCGGAGTCGATGGTGATCTCCTGGTCCGGGTCGCGGCCGTTCCACATGCCGTCCACGTCCCAGGTGTGGCAGAGCGCGTCGATGTGGGTGGCGGTGCAGCCGTGGTAGTTGATCGCCTGGTAATCTTTGGAGCCGCCCGCGTCGGGCGCGCGGTCGAAGCGCTCCATGTACATCACCGCCGGAGTGGGGTTGTTCGGCGCGGGGTGGCGCGGATAGGGCCGGGCCAGCGACAGCGAGCGGCCGGTCCGGACCAGCCGGGTCGCCGCCACGCGCTTGGCGTCGGTGATCAGGTTGAGCGCGCCCAGCTCGTCGTCCTCGCCCCACCGGCCCCAGTTTCGGTTGGCGCGGACGTACTCGACGATCTCCTCGCGGGTGGGCAGCGGCTGTGGTGCGGTCATCTCGGGTCCTTCCTGGTCGGTGCTGCGATGATTCGGTTCTCGAGGACGCCGACCCGCGCCACCTCGACGCGCATGACGTCTCCGGGTTCGAGGTACTCGCCGGTCTCCAGCGAGGTGCCGGCTGGCGAGCCGGTCGAGACGATGTCGCCCGGCAGCAGCCGCATCAGCCGCGAGGCGGTGGCGACGATCTCTGCCACGGGCGCGAGCAGCTCGGCGGTGTTGGCGTCCTGCCGCAGCCGACCGTTGCGCCAGCTCCGGACGGTGAGGTCGTCCGGGTCGAGGCCGGGTGTGTCGGCGAGCAGGACAGCCGGGCCGAGCGGCGCGTGGGTGTCGCGGGACTTCCCGGCCGGCGAGCTGAGCGTGCCCCGCTCCGGCGGCACGTCCCGCAGGCAGACGTCGTTCAGGACGGTGTAGCCGAAGATCGCCCGGCGGGCCTCGGCCGCGTCGCGGAGCCCGGCGCACTCGGTACCGATCACCACCGCGAGTTCGGCCTCGAAGTCCCACCGCCGGGAGTCGGCCGGGCCGGTCACGTCCGCGCCGTGGGCCACCAGCGCGGAGGGCGCCTTGAGAAAGCCCATCCGCACCTCGCGGGGAGGGGCGGCGGCGGTGACCGTCGCTCCCCCGGCCGGCGTTGACCCGGCCGGGGTGTCCCGGTAGGACCGCGCCGCGCAGAGGATTTTCGTCGGCCGGAGCACCGGCGGTAGCGCGATCACCGCCCCGGGCGACCGGAGCATGCCCTGCGCCACGTACCGGTCCCGGGCCCCGGGGTCGTCCGCGCAGGCGGCGACCAGCTCCCGGAACCGCCCCATCCGGCCGTGCTGCCGGTGGATGAACTCGGCCATGTCGGCCGGTACCGCCTGCCGCGCCCGGTGGGCCGCCGCCGGCTCACCGGCGACGCGGGCGAGATGCAGCGCCAGCACGGCCCGGAGGTCCCAGATGCCGGCCGGATCGAGGGCACCGACGCGCACCCCACGGTCGTAGTAGGAGACCAGTCGCATCAGCCGGCCGCCCTGGTCGCGTCGGTCCAGGTCAGGTGCTCCCGGACCAGTGCGGAGAGGGCCGCCGGCTCCTCCAGTTGCAGCATGTGCGGACCGCGCAGCGCGACGAACCGGGACACCGGCAGCCGCTCGGCGATGCCGCGCAGGCCGTCCAGGGACGACGACTGGTCCTCGGTGCCGGCCACGACGGTGACCGGGCAGCCGATCGACGGCAGCTCGGCCCGCACGTCGTGACCACCGAGAGCCCGCCAGCCGGCGGCGAAGTCCTCCGCGCGGTCGGCCAGCAGGCGGCGCCGGGCGTACCCGACGCCGGGGTGGTCCGGCGCCGCCACGGCCGCCGGGGTGAACCAGCGGGCGAGGATGGACTCGGTCACCCCGACCATGCCGTCGGCCAGCACCGCCGCCGCGCGCTCCGCCATCACCTCCGCGCGGGTGGCGGCGGAGGTGCAGGCCAGCACCAGCGAGCGGACCCGGTCCGGGTGGCGCAGCGCCAGGTGCATCCCGACGGCACCGCCCATGGAGAGCCCGACCGCGTCGATCGGGCCGGCCACCCGCGCCGCGACGTCGTCGGCCATCTCGGCGAGGCTGGTGCCCGGCCGGTCGGTCCGGCCGCCGTGGCCGAGCAGGTCCAGCGCGGTCGGCTCCGGCAGGTCCATGAACTGCCAGCAGTGGGCGTCGAGGCCGACCGGGTGCAGGAGTACGAGGGTCACGAGCGCTCTCCTTCGGAGGGATCGGATGCGGTCAGCCGCTGTCGCGCTGCCGGGCCACGGCGAGGGCGACGGAACTCGTGGTGAGCAGTCCCGCCATCGCCACGAAGATGGCGGCCAGCCCGGCCACCCCGGCCAGGGCCCCGGCCGCGGCCGGGAGGAAGAACTGGGTGAACCGGTTGCCGGCGAGCCGCAGCCCGATCGCGTTGGCGAGCAGCCCGCCCGGGGCGATCTGGGCGATCCAGTGCATCGTCACCGGCACGCCGAGGCCGAGCCAGAAGCCGATCACGGCCATCAGGGTCACCGCCGGTACGGCACCGGTCGGGACGAGGACGAACACCAGCAGCGCCGCCGCCGGCAGGCCGAGGCTCAGCAGCAGCACCCGCTGTCGTCCGAGCCGGACCAGCAGCGGCCCGGTGAAGATCCGGGCGGCGAAGGAGCCCAGCGCCCGCGCCGAGAGCAGCATCCCGACGAACTGGACCGACCAGCCGCGCGCGTTGCCGTAGGCCGGCAGATAGGTGATCAGGATGTCCGCGCTGGAGTTCAGCAGTGCGCTGCACACGATGGCGTGCCGCATCAGCGGCAGCCGCAGCACCGAGGCGAAGACGGCCCGGCGGGGCGGGTGTCCCGGACGGGCACCGGGCGCGGCGGGTGCCGGCGCCGGCATCGTCGCCGACACCACGCCGACCAGCAGCGCGGCGAGCACCGATCCGGCGAAGACGAGCTGACTGCCGGTGGTCGGCCCGCTGCCCGCACCGGCGAGACCCAGGCCGGGCGCCAGGCGGGTGGCCAGCACCGTCGCCGCCAACGGCCCGATGAACTGACCGGCCGAGGCCACCGCCGCGTAGACGCCGTACCCGCCGTCGGCGCCCCGGTTGCGGCGGGCCAGCAGCGACTGGCTGGCGATGATCACCATCGACTGGCCGAGCCCGACCGCCGCCTGGCTCAGCGCGAGCAGCACCACCGAGTCGGCGGCCAGGACCATGCCGCAGCCGGCCGCCATGACCAGGGCACCGGCGACGCTGACCCGCCGTTCCGCCCAGCGGTCCACCCAGGAGCCACCCAGCAGGCTGGCGACCATCGACAGCAGGCCGAACGCGGCGGCCACCAGCCCCAGGCCCAGCGGGTCCGCACCGAACTCCAGCGCCCGGTACGACACCATCGGCCGCAGCGCGGTCGTGCTCACCTGCTCCAGGAAGGTGATGAGGAGAATGCGCAGCAGCATCCAGCACGCCTACTCCCGGATCCACGGGGGCCCGGCGACAGCCAGCCGCCCGGCCAGTTCGTCAAGGTCCTCCGCCAGCCGTGGCCTGACCGCGACCCCCTCGGTCAGGCTCGCGGCGGCGCGGGCGGCCGAACCCTCGCCAGGCAGCCGGGGCGGCGGCTGGCCCTCGCCGGGCGGGACCGCCCGGACCTGCGCGACCAGGTCCGACACGTGGGCGTCGAAGCCGTCCGGACCGCCCAGGGCGGAGACGTCGAGGGCGAGGAACAGGTGGCCCACCCCGCCCGCGAGGTGCCGGTGCGGGTCGGCGGCCAGCCCGAACGGCGACCCGGTCAGCGCACCGGCCAGGATCTCCAGCACCAGCGCGAGGCCATACCCCTTGTGCCCGCCGACCGGTGCGAGCAGGCCACCGTCGATGATCTCCCGGGGGTCCGTGCTGGGCCGCCCGTGCCGGTCGAATCCCCAGCCGGCCGGGACCGGCTCGCCCGCCTCGGCGGCCAGCCGGAGCCGGCCGATGGCGACCTGGCCGAGCGCGATGTCGAGCGCGATCGGTGGATCGGGGGCCGGCCGGGGCACCGCCAGGGAGAGCGGGTTGTTGCCGAGCACGGCCCGGGTGCCGCCGGGCGGCGCGATCCGGGCCTTCGCCGTCGACGTGCCGATCCCGATCATGCCGGACCGGGCGATCCGCTCGGTGTAGAGCGCGGCGGCGCCGAAGTGGTGACTGGCGCGTACCCCGACGACACCGACGCCGTACCGGGTGGCGAGCCGGACCGCCTCCTCGACCGCCAGGACCGACGGTCGGAACCCGTATCCGCCGTCGGCGTCCACCAGCGCGGTCGCCCCCCGCCCGCCGATCAGCCGGACGTCGGGGGTGCGGTTGATCTCCCCGGCGGAGATGCTGCGGACGTACTGCGGCAGTCGCGTGATGCCGTGGCTGGTCACACCACGGGCGGTGGCGTCGGCCAGGCCCTCGGCGGTGGCCCGCGCGTCCTGCTCGGCGAGGCCGGCCGCGCGCAGCAGCGCGGCGGCGAAGCGGGTCAGGTCCGGGTGGGTGATCCGCGGCACGGGTGTCTCCTCCTGTCGACGGGTGCGCCGGTCCGGCCGGCGGCCGGTCGGGCGAGGCGTGCGGCGCGGGCTCAACGCAGCCGTTCGCGCAGCAGGGCGTGCAGGTCGGCCTTTGTCTCCAGGCCGATCCCCGGGGCGTCGGGCAGCCGGACGTACCCGTCGACCACCTCGATGCCATCGGCGAAGCCGTTGAAGGGCGGGAACAGGTCCGGGTAGCTCTCGTTGCCGCCCAGGCCGAGCCCGGCCGCGATGTTCAGCGACATCTGGTGCCCGCCGTGCGGCAGGAACCGCCGCCGCGACCAGCCCCGCTCGCCCGCCTCGGCCAGGATCCGCCGGTACTCGACCAGCCCGTAGCTGAGCGCGCAGTCGAACTGCAACACGTCGGTGGCCGGCCGCAGCCCGCCGTACCGCAGCAGGTTGCGCGCGTCGGCCAGGGAGAAGAGGTTCTCGCCGGTCGCCAGCGCCCCCGGATAGCGCTCGGCCAGCCGGGCGTTGAGTTCATAGTCCAGCGGGTCGCCGGCCTCCTCGTACCAGGCCAGCCCGTACGGGGCCAGAGCGTCGCCGTAGGCGAGCGCGGTCTCCAGGTCGAACCGGCCGTTGGCGTCGACGGCGAGCCGGTCGCCGGAGCCGACCACCGCCAGCACCGCCTCGATCCGGCGCAGGTCCTCGGTCAGGCTCGCCCCGCCGATCTTCATCTTCACCATGGAGTAGCCGAGGTCCAGATAGCGGCGCATCTCGTCGCGCAGCCCGCCCAGCCCGGCCCCGGGCTGGTAGTAGCCGCCGGCCGCGTAGACGAAGACCGACTCGTCCGCCGTACCGTCGCGGAACCGGTCGGCCAGCAGCGACCAGAGCGGGCGGTCCGCGAGCTTCGCCGCGAGGTCCCACAGCGCCATGTCCAGCACGCCGACCGCGACCGCCCGCTCGCCGTGCCCGCCGGGCTTCTCGTCGCGCATCAGCACCGGCCAGG
The DNA here is from genome assembly GCF_029626175.1 of Micromonospora sp. WMMD1082. Classification (NCBI taxonomy): domain Bacteria; kingdom Bacillati; phylum Actinomycetota; class Actinomycetes; order Micromonosporales; family Micromonosporaceae; genus Micromonospora; species Micromonospora sp. WMMD1082. The sequence continues at coordinate 6,814,066 of NZ_JARUBM010000002.1, forward strand.
CGCGCACCGGGTCGAGCCGCCCCGCGTCGTCGAGCAACTCGCCGGGCTCGGCGCCGAGCAGGCGCGGGACGAAACGTTCCCGCAGCAGTCCGCCGACGCCGTACCGGCCGTTGGAGTTGAAGCCGTAGCCGACCAGCGGCGCCCCGTCGCGCTCGACGTCGCAGACGACGGCGACGACCGAGGCGGTCATCGCGGCGAACGAGATGTAGGCGTTGGCGATGCCGGACCGGATCGGCACGGTCGCCTCGCGGACCTCCACGATTCTCATGACGGTCTCCTCACTGGCGGCGCACCCGGGGGTCGATGGCGGCGTACGAGAGGTCGACCAGCAGGTTGACCACGATGACGAGCACCGCCACGACCACCACCGTGGACTGGATCAGCGGCAGGTCCCGCTGCTGGATCGCGCCGATGAACAGGCTGCCGATGCCGGGCCAGCCGAAGACGGTCTCCACCACGACCGCGCCGTTGAGCAGCGACACGGCTTCCGCGCCGGCCACCGTGACGACCGCGATCGCGGAGTTGCGCAGGCCGTGCCGGTAGACGATCGCGGTCTCCGGAAGGCCCTTGGCCCGCGCGGTCACCGGGTACTGCTTGCCCATCTCGTCGATGAGCGCCGAGCGGGCGACCTGGGCCACCCGGCCCATCGGACGCATCATCAGCGTCAACGCCGGCAGCACCAGGTAGGCGGCGCCGCCGTAGCCGGAGGTGGGAAACCAGCGCAGGTGGATCGCGAAGCCCAGGATCAGCATCAGGCCGAGCCAGAAGTCGGCGATGGAGACCCCGGCCAGCGACACGGTGGTGATCCCCCGGTCGAGCGTGGAGCCGGGCCGGCGGGCGGAGAACACCCCGAGCGCGACGGCCAGCGGCAGCGCCACGGCCAGCGTCACGGCGGTGAGCAGCAGGGTGGCGGGCACCCGCTGGAGACTGATCTCCAGCGCCGGGGCGGACTGCCACAGCGAGTCGCCGAAGTCCCCGCGCAGCCAGTCCGCGGCGGTGCGGGCGAAGCGGACGTGGATCGGGTCGTCGAGCCCCAGCCGGGCGCTGAGCGCGGCGACGTCGGCCTCCGACGCCTCCACCGGCAGCATCAGCCGGGCCGGGTTGCCGATGGCGCTGGAGATGCCGAAGACCGCGACCAGCACACCGAACAGCACGAACAGCGAGAAGACCAGCCGCTTGAGCACGTAACGCAGCACGTCAATCCCCCCGGTCCGGGCCGGTCGCGCCGGCCGGCGGCGGCGGACCGGCCAGCGCCGTCGGTGCGGCGGCGGGCGTGGCGAGAGCGGCCACCACCGCCTGGGTCACCTCGCTGGTGGTGGCCACGCCGCCGAGGTCGGGGGTACGCGTCGCCGGGTCGGGGTCGGTCAGCACCCGGCCGAGCGCGGCGCGCACCGCCGCCGCCGGGTCGGGGTGCCCGAGGTGGTCGAGCATCATCGCCCCGGTCCAGATCTGGCCGATCGGGTTGGCGACGCCCTGGCCCGCGATGTCCGGCGCCGAGCCGTGCACCGGCTCGAACATCGACGGGTACTCCCGCTCGGGGTTGATGTTCGCCGCCGGGGCGATGCCGATGCTGCCGGCGACCGCCGCGCCGAGGTCGGAGAGGATGTCGCCGAAGAGGTTGCTCCCGACGATGACGTCGAAGTACGCGGGCCGCTGCACCAGGTACGCCGAGAGCGCGTCGATGTGGTACTCGTCGGTGCGTACGTCCGGGTAGCGTTCGGCCATCCGGGCGAACCGCTCGTCCCAGAACGGCATCGTGTGCACGATCCCGTTCGACTTGGTCGCGGAGGTCACGTGCCGCGACCCGTGCTCCCGGGCCAACTCGAAGGCGTAGCGCAGCACCCGGTCCACGCCACGGGCGGTGAAGATCGACTCCTGCACCGCCAGTTCCTCGTCGGTGCCACCGTGCAGCCTCCCGCCGACCTGGGAATACTCGCCCTCGTTGTTCTCCCGGACGATGACGAAGTCGACGTCGGCGGGGCCCACGCCGGCCAGCGGCGAGACGATCCCGGGCAGGAGCTGGACGGGACGCAGGTTGACGTACTGCCGGAAGTGCCGCCGGATCGGGATGAGCAGGCCCCAGAGCGAGACGTGGTCCGGCACGGTGGGCCAGCCCACGGCGCCGAGGAAGATGGCGTCGAACCCGGCCAGCCGGTCCAGCCCGTCGGCCGGCATCATCGCACCGGTGCGCGCGTAGCGGGCGCAGTTCCAGTCGAACTCGGTCCACTCGAACTCGACCCCGGCGTCGGCACCGGCCGCGTCGAGTACGGTGACGGCCGCCGCCACCACCTCCCCGCCGATGCCGTCGCCCGGGATGACCGCGATGCGGTGGCGGGTGGTGCCCGACGACCCGTTCGGGGCCGGGACCCGCACGTACGGGGTGCGGGCCGTCACAGCTCGCCCGCCGGTCGGCGCCGCGGGACGAACCCGGGGGGCAGGTGCGGGGTGATGTCGCGGTAGACGTTGCGGGTGATCGCGACGTGCTTGCGCACCTCGGCGGTCCACGGCGAGGGTGGCTCGGAGAGCGCCAGGTAGGGCTCGCTCTGGAGTACCTCGGGGCTGGCGAGGTCGTACAGGGCCAGGTACTTGGGCTGGCCGGTCACCGCGACGAAACGGCGCCCGCCCAGGAAGCCCGGCACGCTCAGCCGCTCGGCGAAGTGCTCCTCGGTGTACCAGCGGTTCAGCTTCTCCTCGAAGGCCGGCTCCGGTTCCATCATCACCAGAAGCAGGCCGCTGCCGTACTGACTCATCCTTCTGCTCTCCCTTGCTGCCGGTGGCGGTCGACTGGTCGGTCAGAGTTCCCGGTCGAGGGGGACCAGGAAGCGGCCGTTGTCGATCCGCTTCTCCCCGTCGACGTAGAGCGTCGGTTGCAGCACGACGCCGTCCATGTGCAGGTTGCTGTGCACCGTGCCGCCGACGTCGGAGTTGGTGCCGAGGCCGAAGTGCATCGCCCCGAGGATGTTCTTGTCCTCCCGCTGGCTGCCGACGATCCGGGCCCGCCGGTTCAACCCGACCGAAGCCTCGGTGGGGAACTGGTACGCGTTGTCGTCGCCGTAGTTCTCCAGGTGGTCGCGGAGCCGCTTGGCGTCCGAGCCGCCGGTGACGTCGACGATCCGGCCCTCGCGGACCTTGAGCGTGATCGGATGGTCGATCCGGCCGAGGTGGTGCATGGTCAGGTCGATGACGAAGGTGCCCTCGCCGGTGCCCTCCAGCGGCGGCACGTTGAACTCGCCGGTCGGGAAGAGGCAGGCGTACATCGGGCTGCCCTCGCGCCCCTCCTCGGTGCGCCGGTACGCCTTGAACGGGTCCCAGTCGGCCGGGCGCAGCGGCGGCACGAAGATCCGCCCGGCCACCCCGTACGTCATGTCGGTGCCGAACTCGGAGGTCACCCGGACCTCCTTGGCGTCCTCGCCGAAGACGTTGAGCGCGGTGTAGTGCTTCATCCGCGAGATCTCGTGGTAGTCCTCGGTGGCGGCGCCGTACTGGAACATCTCCAGGGTGACCTTGCCGTCCATGCAGATGGTGGGCACACCCGCCGCCATCGAGGCCATGGAGGCCGGCGAGTGCAGCATGGCGGTGGAGGCGAGCAGGACGTTGACGTCGGCCTTCAGCATGGCGGCGGCGACGGCGGCCGGCGGGTCGTAGTAGTCGGCCGGACGCGGGTCGAACATCGCCAGCGTCGGCTCGGCGCCGATGTCGGCGACGATGGTCAGCGACGCCTGCCAGACCCGGGGGTCCTGGGCGGTGTCGGTCAGCACGAGCACCTGGTCGCCCGCCTTCACGTTGGCGGTGAACGGCCGGCGCAGGTACTTCAGCGTGCCAGTGATCACGATGTCTCCTTGGTGGTGCGAAGGGGTCATTTCTGTGGGCCGGACCGCTCCCGCATCCAGTTGGCGAGGATGTTCAGGCTCAGCGCGGTGAAGAGGATGGCGAGGCCGGGGAACATGATCAGCCACCAGGCGTTACGCAGGTACTCGCGTCCCTCGGAGAGCATCTGCCCCCAGGACGTGTCCGGTGGTTGGATGCCGAGGCCGAGGAAGCTCAGCGACGACTCGGTGAGCAGCACGGTGGCGACTTCGAGGGTGGCGAGGACCAGGATCGGCGAGAGCAGGTTCGGCAGCATGTGCCGGAAGATCACCCGCAGGTCCCGGGCACCGATCGCGTGCGCCGCCTCGACATAGAGCTGCTCGCGCAGCGTCAGCATGAGTCCCCGGGTGAGTCGGGTGTAGACCATCCACCGGATCACCGCCAGGACCAGGATGACGTTGAGGAAGCTGCCGCCCAGGACGTAGAGCACCAGCAGGGCGATGAGCAGCGACGGGATGCTCATCTGCAGGTCGACGAAGCGCATCACCACCTCGTCGGTCCGGCCCCGGTAGTGCCCGGCGACCAGGCCGACCGCGACGCCGACCACGCCGGAGAGCAGGACGCTGGCCAACCCGACCGCCAGGGTCACCCGGGCGCCGAGGATGATCCGGCTCAGCACGTCCCGCCCGAGGGCGTCGGTGCCGAGCAGGTGCGGCAGGCCACCGTCGGCGGCGGCGGTGCCCGGCGGCAGGTTCCGCATCGACAGGTCGATCAGGTGCGGGTCGTGCGGGCTGACCAGCGGGCCGAACACGGCCCCGATCGAGAGCAGGAGCAGGAACAGCGCCGCCGCCGCGGCCAGCTTCTGACCGGCCAGCCGACGCCACGGGGGCACCCGTACGGCAGCCGACAGGTCGGCCGCCGCGGCCACCGGACCGGGCCGGGGGGCATCGAGGGTGGCCATCGTTCTCCTTCCACAGGCGGGGCGGGTGCCCGGACGGTGCCGGGCACCCGACGTCCTCAACTGGTGATGGCCATCTCCTTGAGCAGGATGAATCCGTCCAACCGCGGCTTCCACCGCACGTTGTCCGCGAGCCCGAAGTAGAACGTGGTCTGGCCGACCGGGACGGCGGCGACGTTCTCGTGGACGTTCTTCGCGATCGCGATCAGCGCCTGGTCGCGGGCGTCGCCGGTGAGCTGGCTCGCCTCGTCGTGCTGGCGGTCCAGCGCCCGGTCACAGTAGGTGCCGACCACGCTGTTGCAGCGGTAGTACGAGTTGACGGTCAGGCTGTAGTCCATCAGCTCGTTGCCGTGCGAGTGGATCACGACGTAGCCCCGCTGCGGGTCGATCGGCTTCGGCGCGCGGAGCATCTCCTCGAAGGCCACCTGCTCCTGGAGCTGCGTGTCGACCGTCAACCCGATCTTCTCCAGGTCACCCGCGATCACCTGGACGATCTCGTCGATCCGCTGGATGAACGCGCGGCGGGCCACGATGTGCAGCGGCGCGTCCACGGCCACCCCGTCGGCGCGTGCCTCGTCGATCAGCGCCTGGGCGCGGGTCAGGTCGTACGGGTAGGCCGAGAGTGACTCGTCGAAGCCGATCGCCGAGGGGCCCACCATCTGCCCGCTCGGCGTGCCGCCGCCGAGGATCTGGTTGAGGATCTGGTCCTTGTTGATCGCCAGCGCGACCGCCTCCCGGACCCGCCGGTCGGCGAGGGTGGGGTGCATGGTGTCCGGCCGGGCAAAGATGGTCTCCACGCCGGGGGACGAGACGCACTGCGGCGCGTCCTCGCACTGCTCCTTGGTGAGCCACCGGCCGAAGCCGGCCTCGCCGCTGGTCACCATGCCCGCCCGGACCGCCTGCTCGGCCCGGAAGACGAAGGTGGCCCGCTGGATCGTCACCTCCCCACCCGCGTCGTCGGCGTCGCCACCCCACCAGTCCGGGTTGGCCTCCAGGACGATGCGCTGGCCCTTCACCCACTCCACGAAGCGGTACGGGCCGGTGCCGACCGGCCGCAGCGGGTCCGAGGACGGATCCTCCTGGTACGCCTTCATCGAGGAGATCGGCGACACGAAGATGCGCAGCGGCAGGATCGGATCCGGGTCGGCCGAGCTGATGTCGAGGGTGTACTCGTCCACCGGGGTAAACGTCATGTCCGGGCCGAGGTAGGAGGTCAGGATGGTCGGGTTGTTGCGGTCCCAGACCCGCGCGAGGCTGAACGCGGCGGCCTCGGCGTTGAACGGCGAGCCGTCGTGGAACGTCACGCCCTGCCGCAGCTCGAAGCGCCACCGGTTGGGGTCGGGCTGCGACCAGGAGGTGGCCAGCTCACCGACCAGTTCGTTGGTCTCCGGATTCCGGTTGAGCAGGCTCTCCTCGATGTTGCGCAGGACGGCGTACCCGGCGGTGGTCTTGGCCTGCTCGCTGGCGAGCGAGTCCGGTTCGGTGGGCAGGGCGAGGGTGATCTCGTCGGTGCTGGCGGAGGTGTCGCTGTCCCCGACGCACGCGACGGTGGAGAGCGCCAGCATCACGGCGACGCCGGAGGCGATCGCTCGTCGTGCCCGTCCGTTCGATCGTCTGTTCGTGGTTCTCATATGCTTGCTCCAAGCCTGAAGAGAACGGATAGCGGATTCAGCCAGTGCGTTCCAGCCGGAGACGCTCCGCCGCCTGCTCGGCGGCCTCCGCCGGAAAGTGGCACGCACTGTCGTGGTCGTCGGCAACGGAACCCAGCTCGACCGGTTCCTCCCGGCAGCGGGAGGGGCGCCCCAGGCTCTCGTAGAGCCAGCAGCGCGGATGGAAGTGGCAGCCGGGGGGTGGATGGATCGGCGACGGCAGATCGCCCCGCAGGACGATCCGCTCCCGCCTGCGTTCGAGGTGCGGATCGGGCACCGGGAGCGCGGAGAGCAGGGCCTGGGTGTACGGGTGGCGCGGGCCGCCGTAGATCTTCTCGGCGGTCCCGATCTCGACGATCCGGCCGAGGTACATCACCCCGACCCGGGTCGACAGGTGGCGCACGGCCGAGAGGTCGTGCGCGATGAACAGATAGGTGAGGTGCAGACGTTCCCGCAGGTCCACGAGGAGATTGAGGATCTGCGCCTGGATGCTGACGTCGAGCGCGCTGATCGGCTCGTCGAGCACGATGAACTCCGGGTCCACCGCCAGCGCCCGGGCGATCCCGATGCGCTGGCGCTGGCCGCCGGAGAACTCGTCCGGGTAGCGGTCGGCGAGTACCGGGTCGAGGCCGACCAGCCCGAGCAGTTCCGCCACCCGGTGCGGGCGCTCGGCGCGGGCGACCAACTTGTGCACGATCAGCGGCTCGGCGACGATGTCGCCGACCCGCATCCGCGGGTTCAGCGAGCTGTACGGGTCCTGGAAGACGATCTGGACCTGCCGGCGCAGTTCCCGCAGCCCACGCCGGCCCGCGCCGGCCAGGTCCCGGCCCCGGTACCGCACCGACCCGCCGGAGGGCGGGCGCAGGCCGACCAGGGCGCGACCCAGGGTGCTCTTGCCGCCACCGGACTCGCCGACCAGCCCGAGCGTCTCGCCGGCGCGTACGGTCAGGCTGACGTCGTCGACGGCGCGCAGCAACGCGCCGCGTCCCGACGGTCGGGTCACCGGCAGGTGGACCTGAAGCCGGTCGACCTCGACCAGCGGCTCGGGACTGAGGTCAGGCCGCATCGACCCACCCCCCGGGCTCGGTGCCCCAGCAGCGGGCCACGTGCGCGGCGCCGACGCCGGGGCGCGGGGTGAGCGCGGGCTCGGCGTCCAGGCACGCGTCGCGGCGGTGCGGACAGCGGGGGGCGAACTGGCACCGGTCGCCGACCCCGCTGCCGGTGGGCGGTATCCCCTCGATGGTGCGCAGCCGCTCCCCCCGCGCGTCGGTGAGCCGGGGCAGCGAGTTCAGCAGTCCCGCGGTGTACGGCATCCGCGGGCTGGTGAAGATGTCGTCGACGTGACCGGTCTCGACGATCCGGCCGGCGTACATGACCGAGACCCGGTCGCACATCCCGGCGGCGATCCCGAGATCGTGAGTGATCAGCAGGACGGCCGTGCCCAGCTCGCTCGACAGGGCGCGGATCAGTTCGAGGATCTGCGCCTGGATGGTGACGTCGAGCGCGGTGGTCGGCTCGTCGGCGAGCAGCAGCTTGGGGTTGCAGGCGAGCGCGATGGCGATCACCACGCGCTGGCGCATGCCCCCGGAGAACTGGTGCGGGTAGTCGTCCATCCGTTCACGCGGGCGCGGGATGCCGACCTTGTGCAGCAACTCGGCCGTGCGCTCCCGCGCCTGCGCCCGGGAGGCACCGTCGTTGCGGACGATGCTCTCCATGATCTGGGCGCCGACGGTGTGCAGCGGGTTCAGGCTGGTCATCGGATCCTGGAAGACGAACCCGATCTCCTTGCCCTGGAAACGGCGCATCTCCCGGATCGGAAGCCGGAGCAGGTCCCGGCCCTCGAAGAGCACCTCGCCGCCGACGATCCGTCCCGGCCTGCCCACCAGGCGTGCGACGGAGAGAGCGACGTTGCTCTTCCCGCAGCCGGACTCCCCGACGAGACCGAGCGTCTCCCCACGGGCCAGGTCGAGGCTCACACCGTCCACGGCCCGGACCGTGCGGGACCGCGTGACGTAGTGCGTGGCCAGACCGCGAACGCTCAGCAGGTTCGTCGTCGAGTCGGTCGCTCCGGGACGGGTGGTGGTGGCTTGCATGAATTCACCGCCGCAGGTAGGCGAAATTGTGTAATGGCATTACTGCGAATAGAGCAGGTTTCATCGGGCCGCCGGAGGCGGCCTGTCGTGGAGTGCGCTAATCCGCAGTCCCCGTTCACGCGGTTATGGCGTCGGCCGGCTCGTGACGCGAATGGTCAGCAGCCACGAGAGGGGCGAAAATATGCTCGTACGGCGACACCGGGACACGACCCGGCGACCAGAGCGCTCGTATCGGACTCTTACTGGGCGTTACTGCTGTAGCTGATACGGCTGGTGCAGATAGTCCGGACGACTCCCTCCTATGTCGTGGGTGATGGCGGCCGCGGTCTCGGTGATCAGCCGGGCGAGCTGCGGCTGGTCGTGTTCGCCGATGCGCACCTTCGGCACGGTCAGGATGACCGAGCCGAGCACCCGGCCGCCCTCGGCGAAGACCGGCGCGCTCACCCCGACCGCGTCGGGAATGCGCATCCCGAACGTGATGGCGTAGCCCTGCGCCCGTATCCGGTCGAGCATCGGCTCGAACTCGGCCCGGCGCAGCCAGGGACGGTCCGGACCGGCCGCCGCGTCCGCGAGGCGGATGCCCAGCTCGCGCTGGGCGTCGGGCAGGAAGGCCAGGACGCCGAGCCCGCTCGCGCCAAGATAGATCTTGGTCCACTGGTCCATCTCGACGACATAGCGCAGCGGCCGGTTCGACGAGACGGTCTCCACCCGGAACAGCTCCTGCCGGCTCGGGTCGAAGAGGCCGAGGAAGACGCTCTCGTTGCACTGGTCCGCCAGCGTGCGCATGTGCACGCGGGCCGCGGCGCGCACGTCGAGCTTCTGCGAGGCGAGGACTCCGAGCCGCATCAGCTCCAGCCCGGGCGCGAAGCCGCTGGTGCGCGGGTCACGCCGCACGAGCCGTTCCTCGGCCAGCGAGGCAAGCAGCCGTGAGACGGTGCTCGGCTGCATGCCGAGGGCGGTCGCGATCTCCCGGACACCGACGAACGGTGCCGGCTGCTCGGCCATCCACCGCAGAACGTGGATGGCGCGACCAAGGGGATCTCGTGCCCTCATTGCTGTTCCCTTCTATGCAACAGGTGTTTCATTCAAGGAACATGAGGGAAAGTTAACACGCTGTTTCGCGGCGAAGTCAAGACCACCTACGTATCGAATACCGGTCGCCCCAGAAATCGACCCACCCTCACACCTGCACAAACATCGATGGAACCTCGGGGCACGGCAAACGTTCCTGTTACCTACTACGCAACAGCCGGGATGCTATGCGCAACGCCGCCTGCTTCCACTGTAGATTGGATGAAACTGTTTCCACGGGCCGCCGACATGCTCTGGCGTACCCGACCGTACGGCGGTCGATCCGTCCGCGCGGCGGTACATGCCGCGCGCGGGCGGTCTCCCACCGAAGTCAAGGTGTCGACCACGCGCCCGACCGGATCCCGGTGGCTATCCGCGGCGGTCACGGTCGTGGCCGGTCGCTGCTGGCGGACTGTCGACCGAACCGGCGGGCGCTGGCAGCAGCAGCCGCGTCCGGGCCGGCTGCTGTCTCGTCTGCTCGGGCGGGAGGTTGTCGGCGGCGGCGTAGGCGGGCGGGCAGGCCGGCCACGCCATCGGGCAGCGCCCACACGGCGGCCCCGAGGATCAGGGCGAGCAGCAGCGGTGCGTGGCCGGGCGCCGTGGCGGCGACCACGGCGCCCACGACAAGCACGAGGGCCACACCGAGGCCGGCGGCGGGCAGGAAGCGGGCGCCGCCGATGGCGACGGCGAGTACGACCACCACGGCGGTGCCGAGCCCGACATCGCCGGGTATGACCCCTCGGTGGGTGTGGATCCACAGCGCGCCGCTGATACCCGCAACCGCGCCCGCCGCGATATGCACGATCCGCTGGTAGGCGAGCCGCGCCAGCCGACCCCGCCTATACGCGCTCGCCGATACCCAGTCGCGCCTGCGTTTCCTGTGCTCGCTCGGCTGCGGCGCTGGCGCCGTAATGGCGGGGCGCGTCCTCTGAGGTCCATCCGAGCAGGAGCATCAGGTCACCGGTGTCGCCGCCGGCGCGTTTCCACTCGTGGGCGAAGCTGTGCCGCCACCGGTGCGCGTGCACGTCCGTCACCCCGGCCGCGGCACCCAACCGTTTGAGCAGGATCTTGATCCCGTTCGCAGTCAACGGGGCGGCGCCACGCTTCGCCAGCCACAGGTGCGGCAGCGCAGCGCCCCTGTGCTTGTTCCGGGCCCGCAGGCGTCGAGAAGCTTGCTGGTGTCCTCGTCGCGCATGACCGGGATCAGCTTGCGGGGTGTCTTCGGCTGCCGCACCCGCTCCATCGGCGATCGGTCGATGGCCTCCTCGTCGAAGAGCAGCCACTTGAAGAACTGCTGCAGTCCCTTGTGCTTGTTCACCGCCGTCGACGCGGACCTGGTCTCGATCATCCAACCCTGGAACGCCTCCACATGCGCCCGCGTCACCGCACACAGATCCTCCGCCGCGTCCCCGGCGTCCGGATCCGGCGACTGCTCGCCCAGATAGCGGCCAAGCTGCGCGGCGGCGAGGAGTGAGTTTCTGAAGATCCAGTAGTGGCATGACAACCTGCCCGAGTCAAGGAGTCCAACAGCGGCGTGCTAGACCAGGCATCCATGCCGAGCAATGAAAAGAGGGTTCCCGCAAGTCTCTGACCTGCGGAAACCCTCTCGCTGTCGGGACGGCCGGATTCGAACCGACGACCCCTTGACCCCCAGTCAAGTGCGCTACCAAGCTGCGCCACGTCCCGATGCCCTCGCGCGGTACCCCCCGCGACAGCCGGTACAGCTTAGCGCAGCATCTCCTTCCGTCGCACCGACCCCTCCTCGGCGAGGAGAGTCCTTGACCCGGCCCTGGTGGTGATCATCCGTCCCGGGTGAATGCCCGCGCGGTCTGGTCGAGGTGGGCGAGGAACCGGCCGGCCGCCGGGGGGCGTGTTCGCCCGGCGACGGTGGCGGCGAAGACCCGCCGGATGGATTCGTCGTCGGGGTGCAGGCGGAGCAGGGTGATGTCCGCCGGTGTTCCCCGTACGGCCAGGGCGGGGACGAGGGCGACGCCGAGGCCGGCGGCGACGCAGCCGAGTTTGCCGGTCCACTCGGCGGCGACGATGTCGATTTTCGGTGCGAAACCGGCGGGCAGGCTGGCGCGCAGCAGGGTCTCCTCGGCGGTGGCCGAGCCCACGATGAACGGGTCGTCCGCCAGGTCCGCCAACCGCACCGTGCGCCGGCGGGCGAGCCGGTGGTCGGACGGTACCGCCACGAGCAGCCGTTCGTCGATGAGATGGTGCAGGTCGAAGCGGGACGGGTCGATCGGTACGGCCGGTGACTCGCTCACCACGGCGACGTCGGCATCGCCGGCGACCAGCCGTTCCAGCAGCGCCGGCGTGCGTCCCTCCACCAGCGACAGCGCCACGTCGGGGTGCGCGGTGCGAAACGAGGCGAGTGCCCGTGGTACGAGTGCCGCGACGGCGGTCGGGAACGCGCCGACGCGCAGTCGGCCGCTGCCGAGGCCGTGTAGATCGTCGAGGTCTCGTCGGGCGGTCGCGAGCCGGTCGAGGAGCGCCTCCGCGTGTGGTAGCAGGGTGCGCCCCTCCTCGGTGAGCGCCACGCCCCGCGGCAGCCGGTCGAAGACCCGCGCTCCGATCTCTGCCTCCAGCGCCGCGATCTGCCTCGACACGGCCGACTGGGTGAAGCGCAGCTGGCGGGCGGCGGCGGTGATCGAGCCGTATCGCGCGACGGTCCGGAACACCTCCAGGAGGTGGGTCTCCACGCTGCCATGTTAGCCACACATGGCAGGGATGCTGGACATTCGCTGGCCGCCTGGGATGGCGCGCTCTAGCGTTGCCGCCATGACGGACATCGCGATCTTGGGCACCGGGTGGATGGGTGCCGCGGTCACCCGCCGCCTGCTGGCTGGCGGGCACCGGGTCACCGTGTGGAACCGCAGCCCGGCCAGGGCGTACGCCCTGACCGCGGCCGGGGCCGACGTCGCCGCGACGCCAACGGACGCGGTCGCCACGGCCGGGGTGGTGATCACGTTGCTGACGGACGCCGCGGCAGTCGAGGCCGCACTCTTCGGTTCCCGCCACACCGTGGCCGCCCTCCGGCCGGACACCGTCGTGGTGCAGATGTCCACGATCGGCCCGGACGAGGTGCGCGGCATCGCCGGCCGCCTGCCCGCCTCGGTGCCGTTGCTGGACGCCCCGGTCGGCGGCAGCGTCGACGCCGCCGAGGCGGGCCGGCTGGCGATCTTCGCCGGTGGGCCGGATGCCGTCGTGGATCTCGCCGAGCCCGTACTGCGGGAGTTGGGGACGATCCGCCGCTGCGGTCCCGTCGGCGCCGGAGCCGCCCTGAAGCTCGTGGTCAACACCGCGTTGATCACCGCGCTCGGTGCGCTGCACGACACGCTCGCGGTCGCCGACGGGGTCGGCGTCGACCGGGCGGTGGCGCTCGATGCACTCGCCGCCGGGCCGTTGGGCGGCGCGGTACGGCGGGTGACCGCGACCGGCGCGTCGTTCGCGATCGCCCACGCCGCCAAGGACGCCCGGCTGGCGCTACGTGAGACACCGGCAGCCCCGGTGGCCTCCGCCGCGCTGCGACTGCTCACCAGGGCCACCGACCAGAACGCGGACGTGGCCTCCCTGATCGAGGTGGAGAACCGATGAAGGTAACGCTGGACAACCCGCCGACCGTCGCCGCGCCGTTCGGCGACCGCTTCGCCCACGTGGCCCGCCTGGACCTCGACGGCGGTGCGTTGCTCATGCTCGCCGGGCAGGTCGCCGTCGACGACGACGGCGAGATCGTCGCACCGGGCGACGCCGCCGGGCAGGCGACCCGGATTTTCGAGATCATCCGCCAGGTGCTCGACGCGCACGGCGCAACCTTCGCCGACATCCTGCACATCCGCACTTTCATGACCGACCTGGGCGACCTGCCCGCCTACGGCGCGGTCCGCCGCGCGCTGTTCCCCGCCGCCCCGGCCGGCAACCCGCCGGCGAGCACGACCGTCGAGGTCAGTCGGCTCTTCCTGCCCGGAGCGGTCCTGGAGGTGGAGGTCACCGCGGCAGTGAGCAGGCGCACCACCCCTAAAGCTTCCTAGGAGGATGGGTCACCGCGTCACGGGGCAGGGGGCAGGGTCAGCCGTGGGCCTTGCCCCGGCCGCCGGGGCCGAGCTTCTTGCGGGGGCGTACCGAGATCTCGATCGGGCTGCCCTCGAAGCCGAACTCCTCGCGCAGCTTGCGCTCGACGAAGCGCTGGTAGCCGGCGTCCAGCGGACCGGTGGTGAAGAGCACGAAGCGCGGCGGAGCGACCCCCGCCTGGGTGGCGAACAGGATCCGCGGTGCCCGACCGCCACGCACCGGGTGCGGGGTGGCCTGGACCAGAGCGGTGAGCCACGCGTTGAGCTGCGCGGTGGGGATACGGGTCTCCCAGCTGGCCAGGGCCCGGTGCAGGGAGGCGGCGAGCTTGTCGACCGCCCGGCCGGTCTTCGCCGACAGGTTCAGCCGGATCGCCCACGGGATGCGGCGCAGCTCCCGGTCGATCTCCTTGTCCAGGTAGTACCGGCGGTCGGCGTCGACCAGGTCCCACTTGTTGAAGGCGATCACCAGCGCCCGGCCCGCCTCGGTGACCATGGACAGGATCCGCTGGTCCTGCTCGCTGATCGGCTCACTGGAGTCGAGCAGCACCACCGCCACCTCGGCCGCCTCGATCGCCGAGGCGGTACGCAGGCTGGCGTAGTACTCGGTGCCGCTGGCCCGACCGACCCGCTTGCGCAGGCCGGCGGTGTCCACCAGATGCCAGGTGTCGCCGCCGATCTCGACCAGGCTGTCCACCGGGTCGACGGTGGTGCCGGCGACCGGGTCGACCACCGCCCGCTCCTCGCCGGAGAAGCGGTTCAGCAGGCTGGACTTGCCGACGTTCGGCCGGCCCACCAGGGCCACCCGGCGCGGGCCGCGCGGACGGTACTCGACCACCTTCGGCGCCTCGGGCAGCGCCGCCAGGATGGCGTCGAGCAGATCGCCGGAGCCCCGCCCGTGCAGCGCCGACACCGGGTGCGGCTCGCCGAGGCCGAGCGACCAGAGCGAGGTGGCCTCGAACTCGATGTTCGTGTTGTCGGCCTTGTTGGCAACCAGGATCACCGGCTTCGCGCTGCGGCGCAGCATCTTCACCGCCGCCTCGTCGACGTCGGTGGAGCCGACCGTCGCGTCGACCACGAACAGCACCACGTCCGCCGTGGCCACGGCGGCCTCGGCCTGCGCGGCGATCGCCGCCGCCCGGTCCTTCGCGTCCGGCTCCCAGCCGCCGGTGTCCACCACGGTGAACGCCCGCCCTGACCACTGCGCGTCGTACGGAACCCGGTCCCGGGTCACCCCGGGCACATCCTCCACGACCGCCTGGCGACGGCCGATGATCCGGTTGACCAGGGTGGACTTGCCGACGTTGGGGCGGCCCACCACCGCCACCACCGGCTGCGGTCCGGTCGGCTCCTCGGTGTCGAGGTCCGGTTCCCGCAGTTCCACCCAACCGTTGTCTTCGGTCACGCCACTGACCGCTCGGAGAGCAGCGCACGCAGGCGCCCCACGACCTCGTCGATGCCCAGCTCGGTGGTGTCCAGCACGACCGCGTCGGGTGCCTGGGCGAGCGGGTCGGCCTTGCGACTCGAGTCCAGCTGGTCGCGCCGGGCCAGGTCGGCGGCGGTGGCCGCCACGTCGGAGGCGTTCTCGGCGCTGCGGCGCGCGGCACGGGCCGCCGCCGAGGCGGTGAGGTAGACCTTCAGATCGGCGTCCGGGGCCACCACGGAACCGATGTCCCGGCCCTCGACCACGATCCGACCCGCCTTGTTGATCATGTCGCGCTGACGGGCCACCAGCAACGCACGGACCGCCGGCACGGCGGCCACGGCGGAGACGGCGGCGGTCACCTCGGGCCCACGGATGTCGGCCTCGACGTTCACCCCGTCCGCGGTCACCGCGTACCCGACGGGGTCGGTGCCGATGCGCAGGTCGACCTCGCCGGCGACCTTGGCCACCGCCTGCGCGTCGGTCAGGTCGACGCCGGAGCGCAGCACCGCCCAGGTGATCGCCCGGTACATCGCGCCCGTGTCCAGGTAGCGGGCGCCCAGGCCGGCGGCGAGCCGCCGGGAGACGGTGGACTTACCCGAACCGGACGGCCCATCCACAGCGACCACGCATCGCCCGGCCGGCACGTTTTCCTCCACCGTTGTCCTCCTCAGCCCGTACCTCACGATCCGCACTCGGCGGCGGACGCGAGCGGTTGACCACACATGTCCCATCATGCCCGGTACCGCCGCACACGGCCGGCACCACCGGGCCGCCAGGGAGCCTACCCCCAGCCGTACCCGCGACGGCGCGGCCTCAGTCGCCCACGGCCTTGAACAGGGCGGCGACCTCCGCGTTGGTCAGCCTCCGGGTGCGCCCGGCACGCAGGTCGCCCAGCCGGATCGGCCCGATGGAGGTACGCACCAGCCGGCTCACCGGGTGGCCGACCTCGCCGAGCAGCCGCCGTACGATGTGTTTGCGCCCCTCGTGCAGGGTCAGCTCCACCTGGGCGGTACGCCCCAGACTGTCCACCACCCGGAAGGCGTCGACCGTCACCGGGCCGTCCTCCAACTCCACCCCGGCCGCCAGCCGTCTGCCGAGGTTACGCGGGATCGGCCCGGACACCTCGCAGAGGTAGGTCTTCGGCACCCCGTAGGAGGGGTGCATCAGCCGGTGCGCCAGGGTGCCGTCGTTGGTGAGCAGCAGCAGGCCCTCGCTGTCCGCGTCGAGCCGCCCGACGTGGTAGACCCGCTGCTCGACCCGGTTGCCGAGGAAGTCGGCCAGCGCGGTCCGGCCCTTCTCGTCGGCCATCGTGGAGACCACCCCGCGCGGCTTGTTCATCGCCAGGTACACCAGCCGGGTGTCGGCCACCAGCCGCTCACCGTCGACGTGGATGACCGCGCCGGTCGGGTCGACCTTGTCGCCCAGCTGCGCCACCCGCCCGTCGACCGTCACCCGCCGGCGGAAGATCAGGTCTTCGCAGGCACGCCGGGAGCCGACACCGGCGGCGGCGAGCACCTTCTGCAGGCGCTCGGGGCCGGTGTAGACGGGCGCGTCCGGGGACGGGGTGCGGTTATCGCGTGGCATCGGCAAGCTCTTCTACGTCGTCGGGGAGGAACGGGGCCAGCGGCGGCAGGTCGTCGAGGCTGTTGAGGCCGAGCTTCTCCAGAAACATGGTGGTCGTCCGGTACAGGTACGCCCCGCTCTCGGTCTCGGTGCCGCACTCCTCGACCAGGCCCCGGGAGACCAGGGTACGGATCACGCCGTCGCAGTTGACGCCCCGGATGGCGGAGATCCGCGACCGGGTCACCGGCTGCTTGTACGCCACCACGGCCAGGGTCTCCAGCGCGGCCTGGGTCAGCCGTACCGACTGCCCGTCCAGGACGAACCGCTCGACGTAGGTGGCGTATTCCGGGCGGGTGTACAGACGCCAGCCGCCCGCCGCCCGGCGCAGCTCGAACCCGTGCCCGGCCGCGGCATAGCCGGCGGCGATCTCGTCCAGCATCGGGCCGACCCGCTCGGCCGGCTGCTCGATCACCTGGGCCAGGATCAACTCGCTGACCGGTTCGTCGACCACCAGCAGGATCGCCTCCAGCGCGCCGCGCAACTCCGCGTCGTCGAGCACGGGCGCCGGCTCCGGCACCCCCCGCGCCCGTCCCGCCGACCGCTTCCGTCCTCCGACTCCAGCGGCACTCTCCCCCGCCCCGTCGGTGGCTGGCTCGCCAGGGACAGCCTCGTCGGTCGCCAGCCCGTCGGAGGCCGGCCCGTCGGCGACAGCCTCGTCGGCGGCGTCGCCCTCCTGGCCCTCCGAGGACCCGCCCGGTGCGGCCACCGCATCGTCCGGTTGCCCACCCCGCTCCCCTAGCTCGGCCTCCCCACCCTCGACCGCATCGTCCGCCGGCTGCCCCGGCTCCGGGATCTTGGTACGGGACTGCCCCTCTGAGGGCACATTCGTACCAAGATCCCTGGGTTCGGGGCGTTGCCATGGAGGGATCCAGGTGGCGGCCTGGTCGGCCAGGGACTCCCGGCGGTCCTCGTTGCTCATCCGGCTCGCTCCTCCGTCGTTGCCGTACCGGCCGTGAGGTCCGGCACCGCCGTCGACTCCGGCACCGCCGTCGACTCCGGCACCGCCGTCGACTCCGGCACCGCCGTGGGGTCCGGCATCGCCGTGGGGTCTGGGACTGCCGTCGGGTCCGGCGCTGCCGCGGGGTCGGTGGGGGTGCCGGCGTACTCGTCGATGGTCAGGGTCGGGCCGACGTCGGCGGGCCCTGTCCAGCGTACGGTGAGTTCCTCCAACGCCTGTTCCTGGACGAAGGCGACCACGCCCTGCCGGTACAGCTCCAGCAGGGCGAGGAACCGGGCGACGACCTCCAGGGTGGCCTCGCACTCGGCGCAGAGCAGCGAGAAGCTGGCGGTGCCGGCCCGGCGGAGCCGCTCGGCGATGATCTCGGCGTGTTCCCGGACGCTGACCCGGACCATGTGCACGTGGGCGATCGAAACCTCGGGCACCGGCTTCGGGGTCATCGCCCGGACCGCCAGCTGGAGCAGCCGCTGCGGGCCGATGCCGAGCACCAGATCGGGCAGCGCCTCGGCGTAGCGAGGTTCCAGGGTGACCGCCCGAGGGTAGCGGCGCCCGCCGACCTCCTCCAGCGCGCCGATGTGCGCCGCCGCCTCCTTGTACGCCTTGTACTGCAACAGCCGGGCGAAGAGCAGGTCCCGCGCCTCCAGCAGGGCGAGGTCCTCCGGGTCCTCCACCTCGGCGGCGGGCAGCAGTCGGGCCGCCTTCAGGTCGAGCAGGGTGGCGGCGACCAGCAGGAACTCGCTCGCCTCGTCCAGGTCCCAGCTGTCACCCATCGCCCGGATGTAGGCGATGAACTCGTCGGTCACCCGGTGCAGGGCGACCTCGGTGACGTCGAGCTTGTGCTTGCCGATCAGTTGCAGCAGCAGATCGAACGGCCCGGTGAAGTTGGCCAGCCGCACGGTGAACCGACCAGTATCCGCCGGCGCCGCACCGACCGCCGGCTCCACACCATCGGCCGGCGTCGCACCGACCACCGGCTCGGCACCATCCGGAGGGGTCGGCACGCGTGCGTCAGCCGCCACGGGCGGTGCTTCCGCCGTGGCGGCCGGGTCGAGGGGCGGGGCGCTCACGCCGACGACGGTAGTCCACGACCCAGACACCCGCGTCCAGCGCCTCCTACCGCTCCGCCTGCGCGGCAATCACCTCGCGGGCCAGCTGACGGTAGTTGCGGGCGCCGGAGGAGGCCGGGTCGAGCGTGGTGATCGGTGAGCCGGCCACGGTGGACTCGGGGAACTTCACGGTCTTGGTGATCACCGTCTGGTAGACCTTGTCGCCGAACGCCTCCACCACCCGCTGGAGCACCTGGCGGCAGTGCGTGGTGCGGCTGTCGTACATGGTGGCGAGGATGCCCTCGAGTTCCAGGTCGAAGTTGAGTCGCTCGCGGACCTTGTCGATGGTGTCCAGCAGCAGGGCGACCCCGCGCAGGCTGAAGAACTCGCACTCCAGCGGGATGAGCACACCGTGCGCGACGGTCAACGCGTTGATGGCCAGCAGGCCGAGCGACGGCTGGCAGTCGATCAGGACGTAGTCGTACTCCTTGCGGACGCTCTTGAGCACCCGGGCCAGGGCCATCTCGCGGGCGACCTCGTTGACCAACTGGATCTCGGCCGCCGATAGATCGATGTTGGCCGGCAGCAGGTGCAGCCCGGCCACGTCGGTCTTGATCAGCACGTCCTCGGCGGTGACGTCGTCCTGCATCAGCAGGTTGTAGACCGACAGATCCAGGTTGTGCGGGTTGACCCCCAGCCCCACGGAGAGGGCGCCCTGCGGGTCGAAGTCGACCAGCAGCACCTTGCGGCCGTACTCGGCGAGCGCGGCACCGAGGTTGATGGTCGTGGTGGTCTTGCCGACCCCGCCCTTCTGGTTGGCCATCGCGATGATCCGGGCCGGACCGTGCCGGTCGGTGGGCATCGGCTCGGGGATCGGCTTGCGCATCGTGTAGGCGGCCGGGTCGGCCGGGCCCAGGTCAGAGCCGAGGGCGTTCTGCTGTTCGCGGAGCTCCGACGTCCAGGTCTCGGCACGGTCACCGTTGCCAGCCATGTCCTCGTTGCCCCCTCCCGACGACCATCCGGCGTCGGAGCCGCCCGACGTCCGTCGCGGCGCCGCTGCGCACCCCGGTCCACTCGCCGCGAGGACCGCGCCGATGCCGACTGTACGCCACGGGCCAGCAGGGCGTTCGGTACCCGCTCGGCGTGTCGGCCGCCGGCACCGGCCAGCGGCGGATCGGGTCCGCCCAGCGGGGTCGAGCACCGGCGGATCAGGCGCGGGCGCGGGGGTGCGCGGTGGCGTAGACCTCGCGCAGCCGCTCGACGGTGACCAGGGTGTAGACCTGCGTGGTGGTGACCGAGGCGTGGCCGAGCAGTTCCTGCACCACCCGGACGTCGGCGCCGCCGTCGAGCAGGTGCGTGGCGTACGAGTGGCGCAGGGTGTGCGGCGACACGGCCCGTGGCCCGTCGACGGTCAGGCCGGCCCGTTCGGCGGCACGGCGCAGGATCGTCCAGGCTCCCTGGCGGGTCAGCGGACCGCCCCGCGCGTTGAGGAAGATCGTCGGGGTGCCCCGACCGGACGCGGCCAGCCCGGGCCGGGCCCGCACCAGGTACGCGCCGAGCGCCCGCAGCGCGTACCCGCCGATCGGCACCAGGCGGATCCGCCCGCCCTTGCCGCGCAGCACCGCCGCTCCGTCGTCGAGGTCCACATCGTCCACCGCGGCGCCGACCGCCTCGGAGATGCGCGCCCCGGTGCCGTAGAGGAACTCCAGCAGGGCCCGGTCGCGCAGCGTCAACGGCGCGGTGTCTCCGGCCGCGTCCACCGGCCCGGCGGTCTCCAGCAGCCGGATCACGTCGTCGACCGGCAGCGCGCGGGGCAGCCGCCGGGGCGGGGTGGGCGGCCGCACGTCGCGGCTCGGATCCGCGCCGACCAGGCCCTCGCGCAGCGCGAACCGGTGCAGACCGCGTACCGCGCTGGCCGCGCGGGCGGCCGAGGAGACCGCCAGCGGCGGGCGCCCGTCGGCGCCGGCGCGGAGCCGGGCCAGGTGGCGTTCGATCTCGCCGGCCGAGACGGCCGACAGGTCGGCCACCCCGGCGGCGGCCAGCGAGTCGAGATAACGGTCCAGGTCCCGGCGGTACGACGCGAGGGTGTTCGCGGCCAGTCCACGTTCGACGGTGAGGTGGTCCAGGTAGCCGCGCACGGCGCGACGCAGGGCCGGCGCGGGCGGCTCGCCCGCGCCGGCCCCGTCCGCGTGCGCGGTCGGCCGGTCGCCGGTCAGGCCAGCACCTCGGCCAGCGGCAGGGTCGGCAGGCCGTGCGCCTCGGCGACCGGGCCGTAGACGACCTGACCCGCGTGGGTGTTCAGGCCCAGCGCCAGCGCCGGGTCGCGGCGCGACGCCTCGCGCCAGCCGTGGTTGGCCAGTTCCAGCGCGTACGGGAGGGTGACGTTGGTCAGCGCGTAGGTGCTGGTGTTCGGCACCGCGCCGGGCATGTTCGCCACGCAGTAGAAGATCGAGTCGTGCACCCGGTAGACGGGATCGGCGTGCGTGGTGGGCCGCGAGTCCTCGAAGCAGCCACCCTGGTCGATGGCGATGTCGACCAGGACGCTGCCGGGCTTCATCCGGGAGACCAGCTCGTTGGAGATCAGCTTGGGGGCCTTCGCGCCGGGCACCAGCACCGCGCCGATGACCAGGTCGGCGTCCAGCACCGCCCGCTCGATCTCGTACGCGTTGGAGGCGACGGTCTGCAGGTGACCCCGGTAAATGGCGTCGGCCTGCCGCAACCGGCCGACGTTCTTGTCCAGCAGCAGCACCTCGGACTGCAGGCCCAGGGCGATCGCGGCGGCGTTCATGCCGGAGACACCGGCGCCGATGACCACGGTCTTGGCCGCGTACACGCCGGAGACGCCACCGGGCAGCACGCCCCGGCCACCCCCGGTACGCATCAGGTAGAAGGCGCCGACCTGCGGGGCGAGCCGTCCGGCCACTTCGGACATCGGGGCGAGCAGCGGCAGCGACCGGTCCGGCAGTTCGACGGTCTCGTAGGCGATCCCGGTCACCCCGCGGTCGAGCAGCGCCCGGGTGCAGTCCTGGGAGGCGGCCAGGTGCAGGTAGGTGAAGAGCACCTGGCCCTGCCGCATCCGGTGGTACTCCTCGGCGACCGGCTCCTTGACCTTGAGCACCAGGTCCGCGGCGTCCCAGACCTCGTCGGCGGTGTCGAGGATCTTGGCGCCGGCGGCGGCGAACTCCTCGTCGCTGATGCTCGACCCGAGCCCGGCGCCGGCCTCGACGAAGACCTGGTGACCGCCCCGGGTGAACTCGTTGACGCCCGCGGGCGTGATCGCCACCCGGTACTCGTGGTTCTTGACCTCGCGTGGGATGCCGACCTTCACGATGCAGACACCTCTCTTCGGGGAAGGGTTCTCCCCGACTGCGCGGCGCCGCGGCGGCCCCATTGCCGCCCCGGTCAACCGGTCCCGCCGGCGGCAGTCTAGGCGCGCCCGCAGGTCACCGGAGCCTGCACTGTGACACCCGGTGGCCGTTGGCGCTGACGAAGTGTCAGGTGTGGGCGCGGGTTGCGGGTGGTCGCCACCTCAGCCGTCAGGACAGTGTTTCGGTCATCATCGTCCCACTTCGGGCATGCAGGTGCGACAGCGGCCGAGTGGATCACTATTCTGTCGCCTCATGACCACTCCTCCGCTTCCGCCCGCGGTTCCCCCGGGCTATTCTGACAAGAGCAAGGTCGTCGCGGGCGTCCTGCAGATCCTGCTGGGCGGCGTCGGTGCCGGCCGCTTCTACATGGGCCACACCAAGATCGCCGTTCTGCAGCTTGTCGTCAGTTTCTGCACCTTGGGAATCGGCGCCCTCTGGGGCCTCATCGACGGCATCCTGATCCTGGTCAACGGCGGCGTCGACGGGCAGGGCCGGCCGCTGCGCGACTGACGACCGACCGCGACTGACGACGGGACCACGCAGGGGCCGTGCGGTGCACCGCACGGCCCCTGCGTCGCGTACCCCGGTCAGCCGGGCAGCGGTGTGTCCGCCCGGCGCAGCACCGACCAGCCGGCGTCGCGGGCGCGGGCGGCGGCCAGCAGCCCGGCCACGCACGGCGCGTTGGTGATCTCACCGGCCAGCACCATGCCGACCGCCTCGTCCAGATCGATCCGGACGATCTGCAGGTCGGCCTCCTCGTCGTGCCGGTCGTGCCGCTGCTCCGGCGGCACCTCGCCGAGATCACGGGCCAGGAAGACCCGAACCAGTTCGTCGGTGAACCCGGGCGAGGTGTGCACGTCGATCAGGACGTCGAGCCGGCCGGCGGTGAGGTCGACCTCCTCGGCCAGTTCACGGGTCGCCGTAACCGACGGGTCCTCCCCGGCCACGTCGGTCAGCCCCGCCGGCAACTCCCACAACCGCCGACCGACCGGCTGGCGGTACTGGCGGATCAGCACCACCTGGCCGGCATCGTCCAGCGCCACCACCGCCACCGCGCCGACGTGCCGGACGAGGTCGCGCGCCGCGGTCCGACCGCCGGGCATGGTCACCTCCTCGGTGACCACCTCGAAGATCCGGCCGCGGTAGCGCACCTCCCGGGAGCACACCTCGTAGCGGTGCTCCACCGCGCTCACGGGAGCGTCCTTGTTCGCGACTGCGGGGCTCGCAGAACCGGCTCACTCCTCGCGCTCACGAGGCCACCCTTGCTCGCGACTGCGGGGCTCGCAGAACCGGCTCACTCCTCGCGCTCACGAGATCGCCTTCGTGGCGGCGCCGTTGCGGGTGGCCCGCGCGGCGGTGGCGGCGTCCAGTTCGACCGGAAGCTGATCGGCCTGCGAGTACGTCACCGCGGCCTGGACGAAGGCGGCGAACAGCGGATGCGGCCGGGTCGGGCGACTCTTGAGTTCCGGGTGTGCCTGGGTGGCCACGAAGAACGGGTGCAGGTCGCGGTCCAGCTCCACGAACTCGACCAGCCGACCGTCCGGCGAGGTGCCCGAGATGTGCAGCCCCGCCTTGGTGAGCTGGTCGCGGTAGGCGTTGTTCACCTCGTAGCGGTGCCGGTGCCGCTCGGTGACCTGCATGCTGCCGTACGCCTCGGCGACGAGCGAGCCCTCGGCGAGGGCCGCCGGGTACGCGCCCAGCCGCATGGTGCCGCCCAGATCGCCCTTGCCGGCGACGATGTCCTGCTGGTCGGCCAGGGTGGCGATGACCGGGTGCACGGCCTCGGCGTCGAACTCCAGCGAGTTGGCCCCGTCGAGCCCGGCCAGGTGCCGCGCCACCTCGATGGTCATGCACTGCAGCCCGAGGCAGAGCCCGAGCAGCGGGATGCCGTTCTCCCGGGCGTACCGGGCGGTGCCGATCTTGCCTTCGATGCCGCGCACGCCGAACCCGCCGGGGATCACGATGCCGTCGACGCCCGCCAGGGCCGCCGCCGCGCCCGCCGGGGTGACGCAGTCGTCGCTGGGCACCCAGCGCAGCAGCACCCGGGCGCGGTGGCCGAAGCCGGCCGCCCGGATCGCCTCACTGACCGACAGGTACGCGTCGGGCAGGTCGACGTACTTGCCGACCAGCGCGACGGTGATGGTGTGCCGGGGCTGGTGCACCCGCTCCAGCAGGTCGTCCCAGCCGTCCCAGTCCACGTCCCGGAAGGAAAGGCCGAGCCGCCGCACCACGTACGCGTCGAGGCCCTCCCGGTGCAGCACCTTCGGGATGTCGTAGATGCTGGGCGCGTCCGGTGCGGCGATCACCGCCTCGGCGTCGACGTCGCAGTAGAGGGACAGCTTGTGCTTGAGCTTGTCCGGGATGTCCCGGTCGGAGCGGCAGACGATGGCGTCGGGCTGGATGCCGATGCTGCGCAGCTGGGCCACCGAGTGCTGGGTGGGCTTCGTCTTCAGCTCCCCGGAGGGGGCGAGGTACGGCACCAGCGAGACGTGCAGGTAGAAGCAGTTGTCCCGGCCCAGGTCGTGGCGGACCTGGCGGATCGCCTCCAGGAACGGCAGCGACTCGATGTCACCGACCGTGCCGCCCACCTCGGTGATCACGACGTCCGGGGTGCGGCCGTCGTCGTCCGGGTCGGCCATGGCCATGATCCGGGACTTGATCTCGTTGGTGATGTGCGGGATCACCTGGACGGTGTCGCCCAGATACTCGCCGCGCCGCTCCTTGGCGATCACGTCGGAGTAGATCTGGCCGGTGGTGACGTTCGCCTTACCGGAGAGCGCCCGGTCCAGGAAACGCTCGTAGTGGCCGACGTCGAGGTCCGTCTCGGCGCCGTCCTCGGTCACGAAGACCTCGCCGTGCTGGAACGGGTTCATCGTGCCCGGGTCGACGTTGAGGTAGGGGTCGAGCTTCTGCATCACCACGCGAAGCCCTCGCGCGGTCAGCAGGTTGCCGAGGCTGGAGGCGGTCAGCCCCTTACCCAGCGAGGAGGCGACGCCCCCGGTGACGAATATGTGCCTGGTCGTCCGTGCTGAAGGGGCCAAGGCCTGCTCCCGTGTCGTCCGTCGCGGTCATGCAGACCGCCGAGCCGATCAGCGAAGTGATCACGCGATCCACGGGATTCCACGGTAACACCTCCTCCTCGGCAGGCCGGGGCCGCACCCGGGTACCCGTCGCCGGGTCACCCGGTCGCGGGCTCGGCCGACGGCCGTACGGCCGAATCTCCCTCGGCCGGCGCGTCCAGGCTCGGCCGGGTCCGGTCCGCCGAATGGTCGAGCACCCGCAGCGCCGACAGCGCCGCCATCGGCACCACCACCGCGGCGGCCGCGCCGGCCACGTCCAGCGCCGCGGCGCCCAGCAGGCCGCCGATCACGGCCGCCGCCGCGACGCCCGCCATCGCCGCCCGGACGGCCGGGTAGATGCCGAACAGCCGCATCAGCCCACCCCAGGGCTGTAGCAGCGCGAACCAGACGAGCGCGGCGCCGGCCAGCGCCAGCACCGTCAGCGGGCTGTTGACCAGGGTGTCGAAGCTGGCGGCGCCGGAGCGCTGCACGGTCAGCCCGCCGGTGCCCTCACCGAGCGCGGCCAGGAACCGGCCCAGGCTGCCCCGCTCGGCCGGCGACCGGCTCAGGTCCACCACCGCGAACCCGACCGTCACCGCCAGCCCGGCCACGGCCGCCCAGGCGAGCCGGGTCAGGGTCAGCCAGCCACCCGCGCTGATCGCCGCCGCGACGCTCACCCCGGCGGTCAGCGCGATCGCGCCAATCGAGTCGGCACCCAGGTAGGGGCTGCCCACCACCACCACGGCGGCGCCACCCACGATCACCATGACGATCGGCCGCCAGGCGCGGCGTACCCGCTGGGCGAGCCAGCCCCCGCTCAGCAGGGCGCCGGCGACGAAGACGCCGAGCCCGACGGTGCCGAGCCCGGCGTAGCGGCCACCCTCCAGCGCGGAGTAACCGATCACGCCGTTGAGCTGCAACCTGGCGCCGGTGACGACGTCCAAGCCGACGGCCAGCGTGGTCAGCCCGGCCACCGCACCGAGCGGGCCGAGCGTCGTGCGGTAGCCGGGGGCGAGGCGCACCAGCAGCGTCGCGGCGGCCAGCAGCGCGGCGGTCAGCCCGGCGAACGACGCGGCCGGGTGGGCGTAGCGCCACCACGGCGCGGCCTCGGCGAGCAGGGCCGCCGGCATGGCGAGGGCGGCGGCGACCAGCAGCACCTCCACCGTCGCCACCACCGGAGGTGGGACCGGCTTCGGCCCGTACGGCCCGGCGTGCCGGCGGGCCCGGCGCAGCAGTGGCAGCACCGCCACGGCGAGTGCCACCTGGACGGCGGCCAGCACCGTGAAGAAGCCGCCGGCCACCTTCTGCTGGGCGGCGGCCTCCTGGTCCGCGCCCGCGGGCTCGGCGATCGCGGCGGACAGGTCGGCCGGCCGGCCGTCGACCGACTCGGCGGGCCGGCCGAGGAACGGCCGGTCCGGCATCGGGCGGCCCAACGCGGCCAGCGCGGTCGGGGGGAGGTCGACCAGTTGCAGGTAGCCCCGACGCCCGGTGCTGGGCGAGGTCAGCCAGCCCTCCTGCCAGCCGGGACCGTCGGCGATGGCCACGTGCAGCCGGGACGGCAGGGCGGTGTCGGAGACACCGGCGACGATCACCAGCGACCGCGGGGGCCGGCCGTCGAGCACCCGGGCCAGCTGCGTGTCGACGGCGTGGGCGGCCGACGCCCGTACCGCCGGATCCTCGCCCTCGACCGCGCCGAGATCGACGATGCTGAGCACGCAGGAGCCGAGCAGTTCGGCCGGGTTGTCGGGCAGGGTCGGCGCGTACCGGTCGACCCGGCCGAACGGCCGGGCCGCGGCCACCGCCGCTCCCGGTCCGACCGCCACCGAGCAGCGCACCGACTCCGACAGCGCGCCCGGGACCGTGCCCCAGGGCAGCCGCTCCTGGTTGTGCAGGACGACGCTCTCCTGGTCCGGCAGGTTCGCGCCGATGCCGTCGGGCTGCTCCACCGTCACGCCGATTGGCGGGCACTGTCCGTCCTCGGCACCACTGCCCGTCCAGGCGGCGAAGCTGCCCGCGCCGAGCGTCAGCCAGCCGTCCATCGGGCAGGTGGGCCGCCGCGCGGAGCGCACCGACAGCGACCCGATCGAGCCGTCGCGGGCCAGCCGCCACAGCGTCGGCGTCCGCTGCGGGTCCACATCGTCCCAACGCAGCCCGGCCACGCCGACGAGGACCACATAGTCCGCGGTCTGCCGGGGCGGCGGCGTCTGCGGGCGGGCCGCGAGGGCGGTGATACCGAGCGCCACCACAACCAGGGTGAGCAGGATCGGCGCGGCCCGGCGCAGCATCACCGGCGTCCCGTCGACGGCGCGTCGGCATCCGGCGTGGCCGGGCCGGCGGGCCCGGCCGCCAGTTCGGCGTAGAGCGCGGCCAGTTGGGCGACGGTCGCCGCCTCGGTCGGCCAGGTCGCCGCCCGCGCCGCGCCGCGCCGGGCCAGCTCGGCGCGGCCGGCGTCGTCGTCGAGCAGTTCCCGCACCGCCGCGTCGACCGCGTCGACGTCGCCCGGCGGCACCAGCACCGCCGCGTCACCGACCAGGTCCGGCAGGCCACCCACCGCGGTCGCCACCAGCGGTACGCCGGCGCGCAGCGCCTCCTGCGCGAACAGCTGACGTGCCTCCCAGTCGCTGGTCACCACGGCCAGGTCCGCGCCGCTGAGCAGGTCGGCCACGTCGGTACGGTGCCCCAGCAGGGTGACCGGTGCCCGGGCGGCACTGACCCGGGCGGCCAGCGGCAGGTAGGCGGGACCGCTGCCGGCGATCACCACGGCCGGCGGCGGGTTGCGCTCCCGCCACCGGGCGGCGGCGTCCACCAGCACGTCATAGCGTTTCTGCGGGTGCAGCCGCCCCACCGAGAGGATCAGCGGCTGGTCGGCGGTGACGGCGAACTCGGCACGGACGGCGGCCCGGCGACGGCGTGGCGCGGGCAGGTCGGGGGCGGCGACCGGGGCGAGCCGGGCGTCCGTCGCACCCAGCGCGGCGGCCCGCGCGACCAGGTCGGCGGAGGCGCCGAGCGTCACCCGGGCGCCCCGGGCCACGACCCGCTCGGCCAGCCGGGACAGGCTCCCGCGCAGGCCACCGGCGAGTACCGCGTTGTGCCAGGTGACCACGAGCGGGGCGGCGGGCCGGGCCAGCACCGCCACCAGCCCGGCGCGCAGCCCGTGCGCGTGCACGACGCTGACCCGCTCGGCGGCGAGCAGCCGGCGCAGCGCCGTGACCGCCCGGGCATCGGCCGGCGTCAGGTTCGGGGGGATCTCCACCGGCTGGAACCGGGCGCCGGCGGCGACGAAGTCGAACTGGTCCTGGGTCGCGGCCGGCCCGCAGACCAGCACCGGCTCCCCGACGGCGGTCAGCCCTCGGGTCAGTGCGCGCACGTGCTGCCCGACGCCCCCGGTGCTCGACGCGAGCAGCAGCACCACCGTGCCGTGCCGCTGGGGGTTGGCCGTCGGTTCACTCCTCGCGCTCACCGGGACACTTCCTCCCTATCCCCTCTTCCTGTCGCGCATCCGGGCCCGGCGCAGGCGTCGGCCCAGCCCGGCCAGCAGCGGTCGCAGATCCTGCCGGTCAACCAACCAGACCACGCCGAGGAACACGACAGCGACCAGAACCCCGGACAGCATGCCCTGCACCAGTGCCGTCCAGCGCGCCGGGGTGCCGTCCCCCGCGTCCAGCAACCGGAGCAGCGCCAGCGCGCCGAGCGCGGCCGTGGTGCCGGCCAGCAGCCCGGCACCGCCGGCCCGTCCGGCGCCGGCGAGCGCCTCCCGACCGGCCTCCCGACCGACGGCGACCAGCAGCAACGCGCCCAGCAACAGCATCCCCGCCGAATTGGCCAGCGCCACCGCGAGCACCCGATTGGCCACCGGGAGCAGGGCCGACAGCGGGAACAGCACCAGCGGAACCGCGAGCCAGCCGGCGGTGATGGTGACGGTGGCCACCCGGGTCGCGCCGCGGGCGTACAGCGCCCGCGACAGCACCGCGAACAGCCCGTAGCCGAGCAGCCCGGGCGCGTAACCGGCGATCGCGGCGGCGGTGGCGTCGGCGTTGAGCGGGAAGAACCGCCCGATCGGTCCGGCCGCGGCGATCAGCACCGCGGCGCCGAGGAAGCTGCACAACAGCACGCCGCGCAGCGTCGCCGACAGCAGTTCCCGGTAGGTCCGCTCGTCCGCGCTTGCGGCCGCCGCGGACAGGGTCGGATAGGCGGCGGTGGCCAGCGGCACCGCCAGCACCGCCCAGGGCAGCAGGTAGAACGTCTGCGCCAGGTTGAACACCTGGAACGCCTCGGTCGGCCCGCCGGAGAGCCGGTAGAGGATCACCGCCAGCGCCACCTGCTGGGCGGTGACGGTCACCACACCGGCCACGGCCAGCCCGCGCACCCGGGCCCGGGCGTCGGCCGGGAACGCGTACCCGGGGCGCAGCGTCAGCCGCAACCGGCGCAGCGGGATCAGCA
Source organism: Micromonospora sp. WMMD1082 (assembly GCF_029626175.1). Classification (NCBI taxonomy): domain Bacteria; kingdom Bacillati; phylum Actinomycetota; class Actinomycetes; order Micromonosporales; family Micromonosporaceae; genus Micromonospora; species Micromonospora sp. WMMD1082. Next base: position 6,843,634 of record NZ_JARUBM010000002.1, read on the forward strand.
GCGACAGCGACAGCACCACCACGCCACCGGTGGTGCCGACCGACAGGATCAGCTCCCCGGCCCGGCCCGCCTGCGCCACGCTCGCCCCCGTGCCGGCCACACCGGCGAAGACGAGGTAGACCACGACGACAGTGAGGCTGGACAGCAGCGGCGCGATCACCGGCCAGGCGAACCGGCGGTGCGCCTGGAGCACGCCGGTGAGCACGATGCCGATCCCGTACAGCGGCAGCTGCGGCGCGAACACCCGCAGCATCCGGGTGGCCGCCGCCAGTTCCTCCGGCGAACGGCTGTCGCCGAGCGCGGTGATGATCGGACCGGCGCCCAGGGCCACCAGCACCGCCAGCGGCACCAGCAGCGTCACCGTCCAGGTGAGCAGGGCGCCCGTGGTCGCCGCCACCGCCCGCCGGTCGCCCGCCGCGACCGCACCGGCGAGCAGCGGTACGACCAGGCTGGCCAGCGCGCCACCCGCGACGATCTCGAAGATGATGTTCGGGATGGTGTTCGCGAGCACGTACATCGCGCCCAGGTCGCTGTCCTGCACCACCCAGGTGAAGACGGCCGTACGCCCGAACCCGGCCACCCTGCTGACCACGGTGAGTACGGCGATGAGCGCCGCCGCTCCGGCCACCCGGCCGGCGCCGGCGAGGGGAGCCGGTCTGGTCACGTCAGTCGGCGCGACGGCCCAGCGCGTCGAGCTCACGCAGCCCCGGCGTGCTCGCGATGACGGACGTGAAGCTCACCTTCTCGCTGGCCGCGGTCAGACCGACGAGGGCGGTGAGGAGAGCGGCCCGGCCGAGCGGGCCGGTGCGGGCGGCCAGCGCCACGCCGAGCACGGCGCCCAGCGAGTTCGCGCCGCTGTCGCCGAGCATCACGTCCTCGCCGAGGTCGGCCGGGAGCAGCCCGGTGCTCGCGCCGACCGCGCCGGCGGCGATCCCGCCGTGGCGGCCACCGGTCAGCGGCGCGCCGAGCAGCAGGCCCGACTTCAGTGCCCGGCCGGGGCGCAGGTCGAGCAGGTTGACCAGGTTCGCCGTGCCGGCCACCACCCCCGCGCCGAGCAGCACGTCGACGCCCCGGCCCAGCGCGCTCTGGCGCTGTCGGCGCCGGTGCCCGGCCACCCCGGCGTCGGCGGAGAGCAGCACCGCCGCCGCCAGACCGGCCGCACCCACTCCGGCGATCTTGACGAGGCCGGCGGTCACCCGTCCCTGCTGCAACGCGGCCAGATGCCCGGTGAAGCCCTTGGCGGCCTGCTGCTCCGGCCGGGCGCCGACCACGTCGTCGTAGAGCCCCACCGCACCCGCGCCGAGCCCGGCCACCAGGGTCGCCGCCCCGGCCGGCACGCTCGCCGCACCGGCGGCCGCCGCACCCGAGGCGCCGATGGCCAGCGCCGGCCCGGCGGCCAGGGTGACCGTGCGCCCACGGAAGTTGGTCCGCTCCAGCGCCGGCCCGGCGGGCGCGCTGCGGATCTCGCGCAGCGCGTAGCGGGCGGCGGCCGCCCCGACGCCCGCGGCCAGCAGTCGCCGGAACACGCTCATGGGTGGGTAAGGGTTCACTGGGGCAGTTTAGGCACCAGCGAGGCGGCGTTGTCGCCGACGCCGTACTGCCCGGCCCGGCGCTCGGTGAGCCGCTCCACCAGTGCCAGGGTGGTGACCAGCTGGCCCTGCACCGTGTTGGCGTTGTCGATGGTCGAGATGGACTGCGCGAGCACGGCGTCGCCCCGGACGAAGGACACCAGGTTGCCGCCGGCGGAGCCGTTGCCGGCCACCACGAGCCCGCCGGTCCGGTCGAACTGCTCGGCGATCTTGACCACCGACTCGTCCTTCTTGGCGGAGTCCTTGTCCACGTACGGCTGCCCGCTGACGATCAGCACCGCCTCCGCGGCGGCGGTGATCCGGTCCGTACTGGTCAGGTAGTTGGCGTTGCTGTACGCGGCCAGCACGGCCCGCCGGTCGGCCTCGGTGACCGGCTCGGAGCCGGCGGGCCGGTCCAGCAGCACGGTGGCCAGCAGGGCGCTGGAGGTCTCCACGCCGTGGCCGTTGCCGGGCAGGCCGGCGGTCGGCGCGCCGGTCGGCCGGGCCGCGGTGACCGCCAACTCCAACAGGTTGTTGTTGTTCTCCGGGTTGATGAACTTGTCCTGCAGGTCGATGCGCCCGGTGAGGTCGGCCCCGGCGAGCTGCAGCATGTTGAGCACGCCCTCGGCGTGGTCCCGGCCGGTCGGGGTGGTCAGCATCAGCACCCGCTTGCCGGTCAACGTGCCCGGCAGCATCACCTGGGCCATCTCGGCCGCGAACTCCTCCTCCAGCTCCAGCTCCCGCTGCATGTTCTGGACCGCCTGGCGCATCTGCTGGTTGTCCTTGCGCAGCGAGTTGACGGTGTTGTTCAGCGAGTCCGCCACCGGGCCGTTGAGGGCGGCTGTGCCGACGACCAGACCGATCGCCAGGGCGAGGAAGACCGCGGTCAGGGACACCACGTGGTACCGGAAGTTGATCACGCTTGCAGCCTCTTGATCGGTCGGGAGCTAGAAGAGCTGGCCGAGCTGGAACACAAAATTGTCCCACCACTCGGAGACCACACCCAGGTACGCCTTGCCGACGGTGGAGACGGCCACCGCCGAGGCCATGGCCGCGATCGCCGAGAGCACCAGCAGCAGCAGCGAGGAACCGGAGATGCCCTGCCGGTAGAGCCGGCTGACGCCCTTGGCGTCGACCAGCTTGCCGCCGACCTTGAGCCGGGTGAGGAACGTCGACGCCATGCCGCCGCGCCCCTTGTCGAGGAACTCGACGAGCGTGGCGTGGGTGCCCACGGCGACGATCAGTGACGCGCCCTTCTCGTCGGCCAGCAGCATGGCGAGGTCCTCGCTGGTGGCGGCGGCGGGGAAGGTCAGCGCCGGCACGCCCAGGCCGCTGACCCGGGGCAGCCCCGGCGCCCGCCCGTCGGGGTACGCGTGCACGATCACCTCGGCGCCGCAGCGCAGCACGTCGTCGGTGACCGAATCCATGTCACCGATGATCATATCCGGGGTGTAGCCCGCCTCGACCAGCGCGTCCGCGCCCCCGTCGACGCCGATCAGCACCGGCTTGAACTCCCGGATGTACGGGCGCAGCACATCCAGGTCGGCCTTGTAGTCGTAGCCGCGCACCACGATCAGGCAGTGCCGGCCCTGCACCACGGTGGCGATATCGGGCACCCCGACACCGTCGAGCAGCAGATCGCGCTCCTGCTTGAGGTAGTCCATGGTGTTGGCGGCGAACGCCTCCAACTGCACCGACAGGCCCTCCCGGGCGTCGGTCATCGCCTTGGCCACGGTCTCGGTGTCCTGCAGGCTGCCGTGCGCCACCGGATCGTCACCCAGATAGACGGTGTTGCCCTCGATGCGCACCGTGTCGCCCTCACGGATCCGCTCGAAGACGCCCTCGCCGAGGTCGTCCAGCAGCGGAATGCCGGCCGCTATCAGCACCTCCGGCCCGAGGTTGGGATAGCGGCCGGAGACCGACGGCTTGGCGTTGAGCACCGCGCCGACACCGACAGCGACCAGCGAGTCGGCGGCGACCCGGTCCAGGTCGACGTGGTCGATCACCGCGATGTCACCGGGGCGGAGCCGGCCGACCAGCCGTTTCGTACGGCGGTCGAGGCGTGCGGTGCCGGAGATTCGTCCCGGTTCCGCGTTCCGGGCCCGGCGCAACGTGGGTAGACGCATCGTGACCATCCTGGCATGTGAGGCAGGTGAATCTGTCGCGACATGCCTGAGCAGGGCCGCCTACCCAGGGAAGCACAGATGCGCGAAGGCCGGTGTGCCTCCGCTCACAATCGCGGTCTCAGGACCGCCGTTCCCTGGCCGCCACGGCCAGCAACTCCTCCGCGTGAGCGATACCCAGATCGGAATCCGGCAAACCCGCCAGCATCCGGGCGAGTTCCCGGGCCCGCTCGGTGTCCTCCACCACTCGCACCCCGCTGGTGGTCACCGCGCCGCCGGTGTCCTTCGCCACCACCAGATGCCGGTCGGCGAAGGCGGCGACCTGGGGCAGGTGCGTCACCACCAGCACCTGGTGGCTGCGGGCCAGCCGGGCCAGCCGCCGGCCGATCTCCACCGCCGCCTGGCCACCGACGCCCGCGTCGACCTCGTCGAAGACCAGCGTCGGCGGACCACCGGAACCGGCGAAGACCACCTCGATGGCGAGCATCACCCGGGACAGCTCGCCACCGGAGGCACCCCGCTGCAACGGCAGCGACGGCGCGCCGGGGTGCGCCAGCAGCCGCAGCTCGACCTCGTCGCCGCCGTCCGGCCCGACACCGACCTCGACCCCGTTGACCGGGAGGGTGGGCTCGGCCCGGCCAGCCGGTCGGGGCAGCACCGCCACCTCGATCCGGGCATGCGGCATCGCCAGCCCGGCCAGCTCGACGGTGACCTGCTCGGCGAAACGCACCGCCGCCTCCTGCCGGGACGCCGACAGCCGGCCGGCCAGCTCGGCCACCTCGCCGGCCAGCCTGGACGCCTCCCGATCCAGCTCGTCGAGCAGCTCGTCGGAGGTGTCCAGGTCGGACAGTCGGGTCCGGGCCCGGTCCGCCCAGGCGATGACGCCGTCGATGTCGTCGGCGTACTTGCGGGTCAGCGCGCGCAGCGCGGACCGCCGCTCGTAGAGGGCCTGCAGCCGGGCCGGATCGGCGTCCAGACCGGCGAGGTACGTCGACAGCTCCACCGAGACATCGGCGACCAGGGTGGCCGCCTCCTCCAGCCGCGCGGCCAGCTCACCGAGGGCCGGATCGGTGCCGGTCTGCGCCTCCAGCGTCCGCCGGGCGGTGCCCAGCAGCGTCGACGCGTCGGGGGTGTCGTCCGTGGCCTCCAGCCCGCCGGCCACGCACTGGTGGGCCAGCTGCGCCGCGGTACGCAGACCCTCCGCGTGCTCCAGCCGCTGCGCCTCCGCCTTCAGCTCGTCGTCCTCACCCGGCTGCGGATCGACCCGGGTGATCTCGTCGAGGCCCAGCCGCAGCAGATCCGCCTCCTGGTGGCGTTCCCGCGCGTTGCGTCGCCGGTCCGCCAGGTCGTCGACCACCGCCCGCCACTGCGTGTACGCCTCCCGCGTCGCGTCGAGCAGCTTCTCGTGCTCCGGGCCGGCGAACCGGTCCAGCGCGGCCCGCTGCTCGGCCGGGCGCAGCAGGCGCAACTGGTCGGACTGGCCGTGCACGGCCACCACCTGCTCACCCACCTCGCCGAGCATGGCCACCGGCATGCCCCGCCCGCCCAGGTGCGCCCGGGATCGACCCTCCACCGTGACCGTACGACTCAGCAGCACGGAGCCGTCGTCGTCGGGCTCGCCCCCGGCGTCGGTGATCCGGGCGTGCACCGCCTCCGCCACCCGGCCGCCGAGACGCAGCCGGCCCTCGACGACGGCGCGGCCGGGCTCGGCCCGCACCCGCCCGGCGTCGGCCCGACCGCCGAAGAGCAGGCCGAGACCGGTCACCACCATCGTCTTGCCGGCACCGGTCTCGCCGGTGATGACGTTCATGCCGCCGGCCAGCGGCAGCGTCGTGTCCTCGATGACGCCCAGTCCGGTGATGCGCAGCTCCTCCAGCACAGCAACCGACAGTAGACGCGATGCCCGACACTTGACCAGCCGGCGCGGCCGGGCGCCGTCCGCCACCGCCGCCCACGGGTCAGCGGCGGTTGCCGCGCCAGCCGTGCACCGGAAGGTCGAACTTGGCCACCAGCCGAGCGGTGAACGAGCGATCCCGCAGCCGCACGATCCGCACCGGCAGGGTGCCCCGCCGGACGGTGACCCGGGCGCCCGGCGGCAGGTCGTAGACCCGGCGCCCGTCGCAGCTGAGCACCGCGAGGGTGGTGAACGGGTCGACGGTGATCGAGAAGGTCGAGGTGGGCGCCGTGACCAGCGGCCGGCTGAACAGCGCGTGCGCGCTGATCGGCACCAGCAGCAGCGCCTCCACCTCCGGCCAGACCACCGGCCCGCCCCCGGAGAAGGCGTACGCCGTGGAGCCGGTCGGCGTGGCGCAGACCACCCCGTCACAGCCGTAGCGCGACAGCGGCCGCCCGTCGACGTCGACGAGCAGCTCCAGCATCTGGGCCCGCTCACCCTTCTCGACGCTGATCTCGTTGAGCGCCCACGACTCGATCGTCGGCCCGCCGTCGAACTCCGCGGTCACATCGAGGGTGAGCCGCTCGTCGACGCTGTAGTTGCGGTCCACCACGTCCCGGACCGCGACGTCGAGATCGTCGATCTCCGCCTCGGCGAGAAAGCCGACCTTGCCGAGGTTGATGCCGAGCAGCGGCACCTTCGCCGGTCGGGCCAGCTCCGCAGCGCGCAGAAACGTACCGTCCCCGCCGAGCGCGAAGACGATCTCGGCGCCCTCGGCCGTCTCCGGCCCGGTCACCGGCACCACGCCCGGCAGGTCGAGATCCTCGGCCTCCTCGGCCACCACTCGGACCTCGAAGCCGGCGGCGATCAGGTCGGCGGCCACCGTACGGGCGTGCTCCGTGCTGCGCCGCCGGCCGGTGTGCGTCACCAGCAGGGCCGTGCGGGTCATCGCGACACCGCCGCTCACGGTTCCTCCTCGGTTCGCGACTGCGGGGCTCGCAGAACCGGCTCACTCCTCGCACTCACGGCTCCTCCTCGGTTCGCGACTGCGGGGCTCGCAGAACCGGCTCACTCCTCGCACTCACGGCTCCTCCTCCGTCGCCTCGTCCGGCCCACCGACGAACGTCGCCGCGCCCTGCGGCCCGGCGGTCACCACCGCCCGCACCCGTTGCGGGTCGGCCGGTGGTGCGTCCCGGCGTAACCATACGAAGAACTCCACGTTGCCGCTCGGCCCGGGCAGCGGGCTGGCGGCCAGATCCACCAGCCCCAGTCGCAGCGTCGCGGCCGCCGCCGCGACATCGAGCACCGCCTCGGCCCGCAGCTGCGGATCGCGCACCACCCCGCCGGCACCGACCCGTTCCCGGCCCACCTCGAACTGCGGCTTGACCATCAACGCGAGGTCGCCGTCGGCCCGGGTACAGGCGGCCAGGGCCGGCAGCACCAGCCGCAACGAGATGAACGAGAGATCGGCGACGGTCACCTCGACCGGGCCGCCGATCGCCTCGGGGGTCAGCGTCCGGACGTTGGTCCGCTCGAAGACCCGCACCCGGGCGTCGTTACGCAGCGGCCAGGCCAGCTGACCGTAGCCGACATCGACCGCGACCACCTCGGCCGCGCCCGCGCGCAGCAGCACGTCGGTGAAGCCGCCGGTGGACGCGCCGGCGTCGAGGCAGCGCCGGCCGGTCACGACCAGCCCGGCGGGCGCGAACGCGGCGAGCGCGCCGGCCAGCTTGTGCCCGCCCCGGGAGACGTACTCCGAGGCGGGGTCGGCGCCGCTGACCAGCAGCGGGTCGGCGGGATCGACCATCGCGGCGGCCTTGCGGGCCGGCACCCCGCGCAGTTGGACCCGGCCCGCCTCCACCAGCGCGGCCGCCTGCTCGCGGGAACGCGCCAGGCCGCGGCGGACGAGTTCGGCGTCCAACCGGTTACGACGTGCCATGGACGGACGCGCCTCCTCAGGCCTGGTCGATGGTGGCCAGCGTCTCCCGCAACGTCTGGTACGCGGCCTCGTACTCGGCGATCTGGTCGGCCGGGGCGAGCGTCGCGGCGTTCGCGATCGCCTGCACCGCGGCCTCCACCGCCGGGTGACCAGGGGCCTCGTCGCCGTCGCCGGTCCACCGCTGCGGCGGCGGCCCCGGACGCGGGCCCGGCCCGGGCCGGGGCGCGCTCATGCTCCCCACCACCCGATCGCACCGCCGCACGCCGGGACACCGGGTGGCACCAGCGCACCGAGCCGCATGGTCCGCGCCGGTCGCGCGGTCACGCGGCACCGTCCGGTCGCCCGCCGTGCTCCGGTGTGCCCTGCGCCGGTCGGGGAGCCGGGTCACCATCAGGGGTACGCGCGACCGTCCCGGGCGCCTTCTTGGCCACGGCCTTCTTCGCGACCGTCTTCTTGGCCACGGCTTTCTTCGCCACGGCTTTCTTCGCGACCGTCTTCGTGGCGACCGCCTTCTTCGCCACGGCCTTCTTGGCGACCGCCTTCGTCGGAGGAGCGGCCTCCATCGGAGGAGCGGCGGCCGCAGTCGGCGGGGCACCGACGGAGAGCACGTCGGCGGCCGTACCGGCCCCGGGCGTACCCGCTGCCTCGCCGCCGGGAGCCGCGCGAAGCTGGCGCTCCAGCTCGCGTACCCGCTGCTCGAGATCGGCGACCTCCTCGGCGGTGGCCAGGCCCACCGCGCCGAGCGCCCGCTCGACCTCGAACCGCACGAGCTTGGTCAGCGCCTCGCGGTTGGCCGCGCCGGTCGACCGCAGTTCCTCGGCGAGCGTCTGGAGCTGTGCGGCGGTCGCTCCGGTGGAGCCCATCGCCCGGCGCACCGCATCCTGCGCCTTCTTCCGGGGCGCCTCCGTCAGGCCCATGGCCAGTTCGAGGTAGGCGCGCCACGCGTCCTGCATGCCTGAGTCCTTTCGCCCGACGGAGGTCTGCAGGTGTCACGCTACCGGGCCGCCGGGACCACCCCGTGCGGTACCGTGCCCGGGAGACGACGTGGTGTGGCGAGGAGGCATCGGTGGCCACCGTGGACGAGTGTCGGCAGGCGTTGCACGATCTGGCCGCCCGGCTCGAACGCAACGCGGAGACCGTCCGCGATCGCGTGGACCTGGATCGCACCCTGGCGTGCCGGGTCACCGATCTGGAAACCGCCTTCCATGGTCGGCTCACCGGCGGCAGGCTGGTGGAACTGGCCGACGGCGACGACCCGAAGGCGAAGATCGCCATGAGCACCACCAGCGACGACCTGGTCGCCCTGGTACGCGGTGACCTCGACATCACCCGCGCGGTCGCCAACCGCCGCGTGTCGATCAAGGCAAACCCGTTCGACCTGATGAAGCTGCGCAAGCTGCTCTGAGCGACCGGCCCGGCCCAGTGAACGGCCGACCCGGTCAGGCCGCCGCCGAGCGTACGGCCCGGTCAGGCCAGCCCGGTCAAGGCCGGCCCGGTCAGGACGCCAGGCCGAGCGCCTCCAGCGCCTTCGCCGCCTCCGGGGACGCCGACCGGAGCGGACCGGCCGGATGCCGCCACCACGCCACCGCGCAGAGCGCGGCGAGCGCGTCCAGCGGACGCCCCGAGCCGGCCAGCTCCCAACCGTCGGCCCCGACCGCCACGTGCCAGCCGCCCTCGTCGGCCTGCGGCGCCGGCACCCGCACCACCTCGGTGGGGTCGAAGAGCCCGGTCAGATCCCACGAGACGTACGTCGGCCGGCGCTGCGGCGGGGCGGCGAGCAACTCGGCGGCGTCGCTGACACCGGTGAGGACCAGCAGGCTGTCCAGGCCGGCGCGGTTGGCGCCCTCGATGTCGGTGTCCAGCCGGTCACCGACGACCAGCGTCCGCCCGCCGTCCGCCCGCCGGGCGGCGGTGGCAAACAGTTCCGGCGCCGGCTTGCCGACGATCTCGTCCGGATCCCGGCCGAGCGCGGTGGCCAGCGCGGCGACCAGTGCACCGTTTCCCGGCAGCGGTCCGCGTCCGCTGGGCAGGGTCCGGTCGGTGTTGGTGGCGACCCAGGTCGCACCAGCGCGTACGGCCACCGCGGCCTCGGCCAGGTCGGCCCAGCCCACCTGCGGGCCGTACCCCTGGATCACCGCGACCGGAGAGTCGTCTGCGGTGGAGACCGGCTTCAGCCCCGCCTCGCTGATCTCGGACCGGAGCGCCTCGGCGCCCACCACGAGCACCGGTGCGCCGGCGGGCAGCCGCTCACCCAGCAGCTGGGCGGCGGCGGCCGCGCTGGTGAGGACCTCCTCCGGCCGCGCCCGCACCCCCATCCCGGTGAGCAGGTCGGCGACATCGGCGGCGCGGCGCGAGGCGTTGTTCGTCGCGTACGCCACGGCCCGGCCGGCACTGTGCAGCCGGGCGACCGTCTCGACCGCGCCGGGGATCGGCTGGTCGATCAGGTAGATCACCCCGTCCAGGTCGAAGACGACCAGGGCGTAACCGTCGGCCAGCCGTTCCCCGGTCATTGCCGCTGTGCCTCCGGCTCCTCGGGACCGTCGTCCTCGCGGCGGTCCCCGTCCTCCGACGAGTCGACCTCCGAGACAGCCTTGGCCGCGACCTCCGACCTCGCCTCCTCGACCGGTTCGCCCTCGGCTGCTCGACCGTCGATCGCTTCGCCGTCGGCCGCCAGCTCGCCGCCGGTCGCGCTACCGGCCGCCAGTTCGTCACCTACCAGCTCGTCGCCGGCCGGGTCGTTGTCGGCCCGATCGTCGCCGGCCAGGTCGTCGTCGATTGCGGCATTGCCGACCGTCAGCTCGTCGCCCACCAGTTCCTCGCCGGTCGGGTCGTAGTCAACCGTCAGCTCGTCGCCCGCTGGGTCGTCGTCGACGGTCGGCTCGTCGCCAGCCGGGTCGACGGCTGCGGGACCGGCCTCGGCCGGATCTTCCCCGTTCGGCTCGCCAACCGCGTCCGCCGACAGGTCGGCGTCCGGCCTGGCCGGCACGGCTCCGGGGGCGCCAGGGCCGGCGGCCAACTCCTCGGCCACCTCGTCCTCGTCGTCGCCCTCGATGACCACGCCGTCGAGGTCAAGCAGCCGCTCGGCCGCGTCCGTCTCCGCCTCGGTGTCCACCTCCGCCGCGCGGGAGAACCACTCCCGCGCCTCGGTCCGCCGTCCCACGGCCAGCAGCGCATCGGCGTAGGCGTACCGCAGCCGGGCCGTCCATGGCTGGACGGCGTCGGTGGTCAACTCGCGGACCTGGAGCATCGCCACCGCCGCGTCCCGCTGGCCGAGGTCGCCCCGGGCGCCGGCGGCCACGATCAGGAGTTCGATCGCGACGGCCGGGTCCAGCTTCTCCTGGTCCGCGCCGCGGAACAGGTCGATGGCACGCTCGGGCCGACCCAGTGCCCGCTCGCTGTCCGCGATCACCGCGAGGTGACTCTGCGCACCGGTCATCCGGTGGTACGTCCGCAGTTCGGCGATCGCCGACTGCCACTGCCCCGCGTGGTAGGAGGCGAGCCCGACCGCTTCCCGGACCGCGGCGATCCGCGACGCGAGCCGGCGCGCGGCCAACGCGTGGGCGAGCGCCTCCGCCGGGTCCTCGTCAATCAGCTGCCCGGTCGCCACGAGGTGCCGGGCAACGGTGTCCGCGACCGGCTTCGCCAGCGACAGCAGCTCGGCGCGGACATCCTTGTCCAGGTCGGTCGCGACGATCTCGTCGGGCAGCGCCGGAGCCTCCGTGCGCCCCTCCTCAGCCCCGAACCCGTCCCGATCGTCACGCCGGCGCCGCTCATCCCGGTCGCCCCGGAAGCCACCGTCCCGGCGCTCACCGTCACGACGCTCACCACGGAACCCACCGTCGCGACGCTCGCCGGAGCCCCGCGCAGAGCTGTCCCGGTCGCGGAAACCGCCTTCACGACGCTCACCGTCGCGGAAGCCACCCTCGCGACGCTCACCACGGAAGCCGCCCTCGCGACGCTCACCCCGGAACCCACCGTCGCGGCGATCACCACCGCGGAAACCACCCTCACGGCGCTCACCGCTGCCGAAGCCCCCGTCGCGACGCTCGCCCCGGAACTCGCCGCCACGACGATCACCGCTACCGGAACCTCCGTCGCGACGATCACCGCTGCCCGAACCTCCGTCGCGGCGCTCACCGCCGCGGAAGCCCCCGTCACGACGATCACCCCGAAACCCGCTGTCACGCCGCTCGCCCCGGAAGCCACCGTCACGGCGGTCACCGTCGCGGAAGCCACCCTCACGGCGGTCACCGTCACGTCGGTCCGACCGGAAGCCGTCCCCTCGGCGCTCGCCACCGAAGCCGCCCGCCTCGCGACGATCCCGGAACCCGCCTTCTCGGCGGTCACCGTCGCGGAAGGCACCCTCGCGACGCTCGCCATCACGGCGCTCGCCCCGGAAACCACCCTCGCGACGCTCGCCCCGGAAACCACCCTCGCGACGCTCACCGCGGAAACCACCGTCGCGGTCACCACCGCGGAAACCGCCCTCGCGGCGCTCGCCGCCACGGAAGCCACCCTCGCGGCGGTCGCCCCGGAAGCCACCCTCACGGCGGTCGCCCCGGAAGCCACCCTCACGGCGGTCGCCCCGGAAGCCACCGTCGCGGCGCTCACCGTCACGGGAACCGCCCTCGCGGCGCTCGCCCCGGAAGCCACCGTCGCGGTCACCACCGCGGAAGCCACCGTCACGGCGCTCACCACGGAACTCGCCGTCGCGACGCTCACCACGGAACTCGCCGTCGCGACGCTCACCACGGAAGCCGCCCTCACGGCGGTCGTTGCCCCGGAAACCACCGTCGCGACGCTCACCGGAGCCCCGCGCAGAGCTGTCCCGGTCGCGGAAACCGCCTTCACGGCGCTCACCGTCACGGAAGCCACCCTCGCGGCGCTCACCACGGAAACCACCGTCGCGGTCACCACCGCGGAAGCCACCCTCGCGCCGCCCGCCGTCACGGCGGTCGTTGCCCCGGAAGCCGCCGTCACGGCGCTCACCATCACGGAAGCCGCCGTCACGGCGGTCGCCACGGAAGCCACCGGCGCCCCGGTCGCCGCCGCGGAAGCCACCTGAGCGCTCGCCGGCGTCGCGCCGGAACCCGCCCGGCCGGTCATCGCCGGAGCGGCGGTCGCCACGGAAGCCGCCAGCCGCGCCACGGTCCGCGTCGCGGGAGCCCTCGCGCCCGGCGTCGCCCCGGTCGCGGCGCTCACCGCGAGGCCCACCGCTCGAACGGTCGCCGTCCCGGAAGCCGCCCTCACGACGGTCGCCGTCGCGGCGGAAGCCGCCAGAGCGTGACCGGTCGGCACCGTATCCGCCGGCGTCGCGGGAGTCGCGCCCCCCTGCCCGGTCGCGGTACGACGGGCGGTCGCCACGGCGCGAGTCGCCGTCGCGGTCGCCGGGCCGACCCTCGTAGCCCCGGGGACGGTCCGGGCCCTGAGGTCCTGAACTCACAGGTACATCCTTCCTGAGTACGCCGTATCGACGACGCAACGCAGTCGAGGGCCGGCCCGATCCCGGGCGGCCCTCGACTGTGACGTGTGTCCGGCGGTGTCCTACTCTCCCACACCCTCCCGGGTGCAGTACCATCGGCGCTGGAGGGCTTAGCTTCCGGGTTCGGAATGTTTGCCGGGCGTTTCCCCTCCGCCATGACCGCCGTAACCTTATCAACATGTCAAACAACACCAACACCAACAACAGCAATCCTGTTGGGGGTGTGTTTGTTTGTTGTGAGTTGCACAGTGGACGCGAGCAGGATCTTTGTAGTCAAGTCCTCGGCCTATTAGTACCGGTCAACTGAACCCGTTACCGGGCTTACATTTCCGGCCTATCAACCCAGTCGTCTAGCTGGGGGCCTTACCCCTTGTCTCCAAGGGTGGGATACCTCATCTTGAAGCAGGCTTCCCGCTTAGATGCTTTCAGCGGTTATCCCTTCCGAACGTAGCTAACCAGCCGTGCCCCTGGCGGGACAACTGGCACACCAGAGGTTCGTCCGTCCCGGTCCTCTCGTACTAGGGACAGCCCTTCTCAAGTATCCTACGCGCACGGCGGATAGGGACCGAACTGTCTCACGACGTTCTAAACCCAGCTCGCGTACCGCTTTAATGGGCGAACAGCCCAACCCTTGGGACCTGCTACAGCCCCAGGATGCGACGAGCCGACATCGAGGTGCCAAACCATCCCGTCGATATGGACTCTTGGGGAAGATCAGCCTGTTATCCCCGGGGTACCTTTTATCCGTTGAGCGACACCGCTTCCACACGCAAGTGCCGGATCACTAGTCCCGACTTTCGTCCCTGCTCGACCCGTCAGTCTCACAGTCAAGCTCCCTTGTGTACTTGCACTCAACACCTGATTGCCAACCAGGCTGAGGGAACCTTTGGGCGCCTCCGTTACCTTTTAGGAGGCAACCGCCCCAGTTAAACTACCCACCAGACACTGTCCCTGAACCGGATAACGGTCCGAAGTTAGATACCCGAATCAACCAGAGTGGTATTTCAAGATTGCCTCCACACATACTGGCGTATGCGCTTCACCGGCTCCCACCTATCCTACACAAGCCGACTCAAATACCAATGTCAAGCTATAGTAAAGGTCCCGGGGTCTTTCCGTCCTGCCGCGCGTAACGAGCATCTTTACTCGTACTGCAATTTCGCCGGGCCTGTGGTTGAGACAGTGGGGAAGTCGTTACGCCATTCGTGCAGGTCGGAACTTACCCGACAAGGAATTTCGCTACCTTAGGATGGTTATAGTTACCACCGCCGTTTACTGGCGCTTAAGTTCTCCGCTTCGCCCCCGAAAGGACTAACAGGTCCCCTTAACGTTCCAGCACCGGGCAGGCGTCAGTCCATATACATCGAATTACTTCTTCGCATGGACCTGTGTTTTTAGTAAACAGTCGCTTCCCCCTGCTCTCTGCGGCCATACAACGCTCCACCCGCGCGGGGCTTCACGTCTCCGGCCCCCCTTCTCCCTAAGTTACGGGGGCAATTTGCCGAGTTCCTTAACCACAGTTCGCCCGATCGCCTCGGTATTCTCTACCTGACCACCTGTGTCGGTTTGGGGTACGGGCCGCTCGGAACTCGCTAGAGGCTTTTCTCGGCAGCATAGGATCACTGACTTCACCTGAATCGGCTCGGCATCACGTCTCAACCTTCATGCACCACGGATTTGCCTATGGTGCGGTCTACACGCTTACCCCGGCACAACCACCGGCCGGGCTCAGCTACCTTCCTGCGTCACCCCATCGCTTGACTACTACCCGCCAGGTTCCCACGCTCACCACCATCAACCCGAAGGCATCAGACAGCTCGGATGGTTAGCACAACGAAGTTCATCACGGGCGCTCCTTCGCGGGTACGGGAATATCAACCCGTTGTCCATCGACTACGCCTCTCGGCCTCGCCTTAGGTCCCGACTCACCCAGGGCGGATTAACCTGGCCCTGGAACCCTTGGTCATCCGGCGGAAGGGTTTCTCACCCTTCTTTCGCTACTCATGCCTGCATTCTCACTCGTGCCGCGTCCACAACTCGATCACTCGGCTGCTTCACCCCCGGCACGACGCTCCCCTACCCACCCACACACCTGGATGCCCACCCCAAAAGGCAGACACCGGGCACCGTGTGAGTGCCACAGCTTCGGCGGTGTACTTGAGCCCCGCTACATTGTCGGCGCGGAACCACTTGACCAGTGAGCTATTACGCACTCTTTAAAGGGTGGCTGCTTCTAAGCCAACCTCCTGGTTGTCTATGCGACCCCACATCCTTTTCCACTTAGCACACGCTTAGGGGCCTTAGCTGGTGATCTGGGCTGTTTCCCTCTCGACTACGAAGCTTATCCCCCGCAGTCTCACTGCCGCGCTCTCACTTACCGGCATTCGGAGTTTGGCTGATTTCGGTAAGCTTGTAGGCCCCCTAGACCATCCAGTGCTCTACCTCCGGCAAGAAACACACGACGCTGCACCTAAATGCATTTCGGGGAGAACCAGCTATCACGGAGTTTGATTGGCCTTTCACCCCTAACCACAGGTCATCCCCCAACTTTTCAACGTTGGTGGGTTCGGCCCTCCACACGGTCTTACCCGCGCTTCAGCCTGCCCATGGCTAGATCACTCCGCTTCGGGTCTAGAACATGCGACTCAAACGCCCTCTTCAGACTCGCTTTCGCTACGGCTCCCCCACACGGGTTAACCTCGCCACATGCCACTAACTCGCAGGCTCATTCTTCAAAAGGCACGCCGTCACCCCAAAAGGCTCCGACGGATTGTAGGCGAACGGTTTCAGGTACTATTTCACTCCCCTCCCGGGGTACTTTTCACCATTCCCTCACGGTACTCGTCCGCTATCGGTCACCAGGAAGTATTCAGGCTTACCAGGTGGTCCTGGCAGATTCACGGCAGATTTCAGGAGTCCGCCGCTACTCGGGAACACCCACAGAAGACCAGCTGCTTTCACCTACCGGACTATCACCGTCTACGGTCGGCCTTTCCAGACCATTCAGCTAACAACTGGCTTTATAACTCCTTCGGTGGTTGTCAGCCCACCACATGAGGTCCCACAACCCCGACCACGCAACCCCTGACAGGTATCACACGCAACCGGTTTAGCCTCAATCCGCTTTCGCTCGCCACTACTCACGGAATCACTATTTGTTTTCTCTTCCTACGGGTACTGAGATGTTTCACTTCCCCGCGTTCCCTCCACACACCCTATGAGTTCAGGTGCAGGTGACATCACATGACTGATGCCGGGTTACCCCATTCGGACACCCTGGGATCACAGCTCGGTTGACAGCTCCCCCAGGCCTATCGCGGCCTCCCACGTCCTTCATCGGCTCCTGGTGCCAAGGCATCCA